>CAIVRH010000017.1 GCA_903908285.1 uncultured candidate division Zixibacteria bacterium | reverse complement strand
TAGAAGGGAGATTTGGCATGCTCAAACAACACTACCGGCAACATCGTGGTTTATCTAAATTGAGAAGAGAAGCTTATCTCGTATGGTATGTCTCAATTATTATCAACCACAAAAAACCAACACGTTTTTACCATTAACCCTTATAAATTTATGAAATCCTTTCATGTAAGCGCCTATTATCAAAATCATAAGGCTATATGATCCCAGTTACAGACGATCATAGATATTTCTGTAAGCTAAAATATACCAATGTTTTAATCTATCAGATGATACATAAAATAGCTATATAGTTATCCCACTTGGATGAGAATTTCACTAAAAGTATAAATAAATATAGAAAAATCACTTGACATATTATAAGATGTTTCTATATTGTCAATGATAAAACCTTATCGGGAGTTTAGAAAATTCGAATAAAGGGGCTGTGGCGGGAAAGGATTCTACTGATAAGCCACGGGGATTAAAAGCAGCAGTCGGGGATGAATGCTGGATTTTCCTTCCTTTTCCAAAACCGGATTACCATACTTGCTCACATTTTTACAGGTTAAAAAACGTTTTAAACCTGCCCTCACTGAATTAGACAGTTTTATTCATGTTCTTTCATCCGATGGAGGATAAACTTTTCTTCGAGCATGATTTGCTGTCTGTTAAACTCCGCAGGAAACAAGAGCTATGGTGCTTATTGATCATCGAGCATGTTCCAGCGAAAAAAGTCTGAGAGGGTGTAAAATATCGGATCGAGGAAGAAGCACTACTGTATTAGACAAACCACCCCATCCCTTTTCAGGCAACATAGAAGAAAGTAAATCCGGGAAATCTCATTCTTACTCTATTCTAACCACTTGGGCTAAAAGCTTCATCTTCGCGGGCAGTTCCGCACTTCTGTTGTTACTCGCCAATTTCTTTCCTCATTACTGGTATTTGTCCTTCTTTGCTTTAGTCCCATTTCTATTTCGAATTATCAAAGCCACACCGAATGAGTCCTTGAGGTTAGGATTTCTTTTGGGCATATCCTTCTTTGCTGTTTCGGTGACGGATTCACTTCCGATTTCTCCAATTCCTACCCTCCTCAAACTGCTCTTGGGCACAGGGCTTTTTGCCCTCTTTGGCTGGACTGTCGGATGGGCGCGAAAACGTTGGGGATTTTATCCCTCCATTGTGGCAGTGCTCTGGGTAGGATTGGAAATTGGGCTGACAAAACTTGGTTTTATTGGTGGAGTTTTAGGAAAAGCTGAACTCTCTAACCCATTCCTTCACGGTTTGGCTGGACTTTTCGGTTTTATAATAGTCTCGGCTATTATCGTTCTGCTTAATTCTTTGCTAATTCTTGCAATTGTTAAAACCCTAGAACTTACCAGACCCAGGAGTAAAACAACTCAGGAAGCAAGCAGAAAATGGGATATTATCCTTACCCTCAGTCTTTTTTCCGAAAAGGTTTACCTCGTGCCGGATGGACGCGCCCCGCCTATGCTGTTTGTAGAAATGCACTGATTAAATAACTGAGTAATTAAAGATAAAGGAGTAAAAAATGAAAAAAGCATTTGTATCGGTATTGTTTATTCTGTCCCTTTTCGTTATATTTGTTTCTGCAAAAGCTGAAGAGGACAAAGCGGGAGCATCAACTTTTGTCACGATAAACTGCAAAGGTGATACTATACCCATAATTGACAATCCTGAAGCGAGAATCTGTTTAACTAAAACGGTTACTTTCAAATTTATCCCAAGTTGCGACAGTGTGAAACTGAAAGGGGATTCCCCCATAGACAGCTGCTGGTTGTCCCCAGCTAATCCTCAAAAGGTTGTCACGTTTACAAATCTTGGTATTTATCACTATTGGGTAACAGATTTAGCAGCAGTGGACACAGCTTATGGAGTAGTGAATGTATTGGCATCATATTGTACCCCTACATTAACCGATTGGGGAATCATTATCTTGATCGGTCTTATAATCAGCAGTGCTGTTTTCATCTTGTTAAGAAGGAGAAAAGCAACGGTATCAGCATAATGGATAATCTGCCCACGGTATGAACAATATAGTCCATATCAACAGATGGAGCGGATTGAACAGATATTACTCTATGTTGGGGCAGGGTAGAATCCCTGCTCCAACCTGGAGGAATAAAAACGAAGTGAGTGCAATTCAGAAAAACCAAATTTATCTACTTTTCCCTTCAGGATAGTTTAATTGTTTCTCAATAGCTAATCCTGGGAAAAACAGCGCAAAATGCTTTGAACCATCTTCTGATTCAAAGCAGATAACAAAACCTCTTCCGCTATCCCCCTCCGGAAGAGGTTTTGTCTTTTGTTCCAAACCACTGTTATTTCGGATTACCTTACTCCACCGCATTAAATTTCTGTCAGGAGTGACTTCCAACGCTTTTTCCTGCTAAATCTGAGCACTTGGCAGGAACGGGAAAAACTACACTATAAATCTCTTGCTATAAAAAATAGTCGCTATATATTTGAGAATTGCATGGACAAAATGATATCAATCTCCAGATCGGTTTCATAGAATGATCAAAAAACTCATAATTGAAAAATCAGAGAAGCTTCAAAAGCTACCCCCATCTCCTTTCTTGGAATCGCTGAGAGCCAAGCACCGTTTAATCCGCAGGGGGGTAGAAGTAATAGACTTAGGTGAGCTTAATCCTGACTCCACTTTAAGAGACTTCCTCCTCCCCTCTCTCGAGCGAAGCGCAATTTTCGATTATGCGGATTTGGATATCACATCGGAGTTGAAAATCCAAATAGCCCAGTGGATGGAACAAAGATACGGGATAAAAGTAAATGCCCGGAAAGAGATTTTTCCCTTCTTCGATGAAAAACAGGTGATTTATCATCTCCTTTTAGGATTTATCAATCCGGGCGATAGGGTTGCCATACCCGATCCAGGCGATCCCATATATAAGCGGGCTTCCGTTCTAGCCGGCGCCGAGGTGGAATCCTTTCCTTTGCTTGAACGCAATGATTATCTGCCCAATTTAAATTCTTTATTTCATCTGAACACAGATTCGGAAGAGCAGAAAACCAAGTTTCGAATCCTGCACAAAGCTAGGTCGAAGAAACAACCCGTGGAGGAATTCCCCAAGATAATCTTCCTCAATTATCCGCACGATCCCACCGCCTCCGTCGCCGACTCTGCCTTCTTCCGGGAAATGGTGAAATGGGCCGGTAGAAACAACATTTTGGTGTTCAACGATGCCTCGGGCAATGAGATATGTTATGATGACTACACACCTATTTCTTTGCTCCAGACCAAAGGTGCCCGGAAGCTGGTGGTGGAGAAATTTTCGTTTTTCGCGTTGACCGGGATCGATTTTGGGTTTCTGGTGGGGGACCGGGGGATCATTTCATGTATGGAAGCGGTTTATGGTGCCTTGGGTAAGAGGGTTCTCAAAACCTCGGTTCTTTCAGCTCAAGCGATTTTAAATAACTACCATCCCCTCGCCCAAAAGAATAATCGAGAATTTGCCTTCCGTAAAGAAACTTTGATGAGAGGTTTGAATCAGCTGGGCTGGAAAGCAAAAAAACTCAAGTCCGGACCGTTTATTTGGGTAAAAATTCCCCCGAAATACACGTCGGTCGGATTCTCCCGCATGCTTTTGCGGAAAACCGGGGTTTTGGTATCTCCCGGTTTCGGGTACGGAGAATATGGAGAGGGATTTATCCGGATCGCCTTGAACTCACCTGCCGATCAGCTCCAGACTGCTTTGGAGCGAATAAAAAAACATTCGCATATCTGGCAGAGAAAATATAAACCGGAAATCAATGAAGAATGACGGATGAAGGATGAGAAATGTTTTTTGTCAATCGAAATCCTAAAATCCGCAATTCTTCATTCGTCATTTGTCATGAGGTTAGCTTATCATGGGGATAATCAGATTACACAACATGACTTTCTACGGATATCATGGAATATCCGCAGCGGAAAGGCAAACCGGAAGAAGATTTGAAGTAGATGTGGAACTGGTGGTGGATATGGAGAAATCCGCCAGAAGCGATAAGCTGAAAGATACGGTTAATTATACCGAGGTCTACCGCATGGTGGAACAGATCGTCATGCAAAACAGCTTTGCTCTTTTAGAAACCATCGCGGTGAGATTGACTAATCAGATACTCAAGAAATTCAAACCGCAGGAGGTAACCGTCCGGGTGCGAAAGAAGATCCCGCCGGTTCCCGGAAATCTGGATCATATCGAGGTGGAGGTAAAGAGAAGGCACAAGGACGCTAAAACGAAATAGATTAAAACAGGCAAAATCTTAAATTTGATATAATGCCTGATAATTAGGGGTTTTCTGTCCACTGTTTTCTGTATTCGGTTCACCGGATGTTTTACCAAAGCTGCCTTATCAAATTTACGGGATCCACTTGTCACATGCATATCTGGGCTTAGGCTCGAATCTGGGAGATCGTCTGTTAAATCTGAAAATGGCGATCCGGGAAATGGAAAAATCCGATTCCATTAGCATGCTGGACCTCTCCCCGGTATATGAGACCGAGCCGGTGGGGAAGAAAGATCAACCCTGGTTCTTAAACGCAGTCGGACTGATCGAAACCACGCTTGAACCTCTCCGGTTGCTGGATGATATTTTGGGGATCGAAAGGAAGATGGGCCGGAAAAGGGAAAATAAATGGGGACCGCGGAATATAGATTTGGACATTCTGCTTTATGCTGATTTGATTATGAATTCGGATCGGCTCACCTTGCCTCATCCTCAAATGCACAAAAGAAAATTCGTTCTGTTGCCTTTAACCCGGATTAACCCCAATCTTCTGCATCCTTTGCTGAAAAAGAACGTAACAGAACTTTTGAATGAGTGCTCGGACCGATCGGAAGTTAGGCTATTTGAAAAGACGCCTTAAATTCTCTTTACAGTTCTATCCTTCCGTACTTATATTGGGACTGTTTTGAGAAGGATTATTTTTCTTATCCGGAAATTTATGAAGGGACACAGCGACTATATCAATATTGAGGGAGCCATCGGGGCGGGAAAGACCAGCCTGGCTAAGATTTTGGCCGAGAGGCTGAATGCCCGGTTGATTCTGGAGGAAACCGAAGCCAATCCCTTTCTTCCCGATTTTTATAAGGACCGAAAAAGATATGCCTTCCAGACCCAGCTTTTTTTCCTGCTTTCAAGGCACCGGCAGCAGCAGGGGCTTTTTGCCGCCGATCTCTTTCATCCCAAAACCATCTCCGATTATCTCTTCGATAAGGACCGAATATTCGCTTCCGTTAATTTGGATGAACGGGAATTCTATCTATATGAAAAACTACTTTCTATCTTGGGGAAAGAACTTCCCCAACCCGATCTGGTGATCTATCTTCAGGCTTCTTCCGAGATTTTGTTGAAAAGGATAAAAAAGTGCGGGCGTCCTTACGAGAAAAATATGGATTCCGATTACGTCAAAGCCTTAAACGAAGCTTTTAATCATTACTTCTTTCACTATGCCAAAACCCCCCTTTTGGTGGTGAATACGGATCAGATTGACTTACTTCACGATAAAAAGAATCAGTCGGATCTTTTGACTTTAATCCAGACCCCCTTTTCCGGGACCAAATATTACGTCCCCATCGGAGGAGAGTGATGTCGCCTGACCGTTCCGGTTATCCGGAGGATAAAAAAACTGCGGTGGAAAAAGTCACCGTGAGGAATTTCATTAAATACAAGCAAAGGGGCGAGAAGATCGCGGTCCTGACCGCTTATGATTTCTTTACTGCCCGGATACTAGATCAGATCGGA
Organism: uncultured candidate division Zixibacteria bacterium; assembly: GCA_903908285.1. Lineage (GTDB taxonomy): Bacteria > Zixibacteria > MSB-5A5 > MSB-5A5 > SM1-73 > CAIVRH01. The sequence goes on along the minus strand of CAIVRH010000017.1, from coordinate 53,404 downwards.
ATGGATGTCATCTTGATTGGAGACTCGGTGAATATGGTGCTGTACGGTTCTCCAACCACCCTCTCGGTTACCATGGACCAGATGATGTACCATACTAAAGCGGTTTCTTCGGCGGCTAAAAGGGCTTTGGTGATCGCGGATATGCCCTTTCTCTCCTACCAAACCGGCATCCCGGAAGCGGTGACCAACTCCGGACGATTTTTAAAGGAAGGTGGCGCGGGTGCGGTCAAGATCGAGGGGGGACTGGAGCTGGCTGATACCATTAAAAGAATAATCGAAATGGGCATACCGGTGATGGGGCATATCGGTTTGACTCCCCAGTCGATCCACCGGTTCGGGGGATACAGGGTTCGGGGCAAATCCGAAGAGGAAAAAAAATATTTAATGGAAAGTGCCAAAGTCTTGGAGGAAGTCGGTTGTTTCTCCGTATTGCTGGAGTCTATGCCCAAAACCCTGGCGCAGGAGATCACGGAATCCCTTAAGGTGCCTACCATCGGAATAGGAGCCGGAGCGGCTTGTGACGGACAGGTGCTGGTGATAAACGACATATTGGGATTGTTCGAGGATTTCCAGCCCAAGTTCGTCCGACGATACGCTCATCTGGGAGAGGAGACTAGGAAAGCCTGTAAGAACTTCTTGGATGACGTGAAATCGGGCAAGTACCCTTCGAACGAAGAAAGTTACTAGAAGAAATTCAAAATTGAAAATACAAAATTCATAGTTCTGCAATGATAGGAATACCATTGGAATGCTAGTTCTAATATTACTGGAATTAAACGAACAGGATATTATCATCTAAGGTTCTACTAACCATATTCACTCTAATTTTACATTTTGAACTGCAATTTTTATTTTTTCACTTTTAATTTTTAATTTATGAAGATAATCCGATCTCCCAAGGAAATGCAGAAGATATGCCGGGACTTTAAAAGACGAGGGAAATCAATCGGTTTTGTTCCTACTATGGGTTATTTACACCGGGGTCACTTAAATTTGGTCAAGATTGCCGGGAGTAAATCGGATGTGGTGGTGGTCAGTCTTTTTGTCAATCCCGCCCAGTTTGGACCCAGGGAGGATTTCCATAGATACCCTAGGAATTTTAAAAGAGATTGGCTTCTGCTTGAAAAATCCGGATGTGATTATTTATTTGCTCCCGGTGTCCGGGCGATGTATCCGGAAGGTTATCATACCTATGTGAACGTGGAAAAGCTTACCGGTCATTTGGAAGGAGCGGTGCGTCCAGGTCACTTCAAGGGGGTTACTACCATAGTGGCAAAGCTTTTCAACCTGGTGCAGCCGGATATAGCGGTATTTGGACAGAAGGATGCCCAACAAGCGGTAGTATTGAAAAAGATGGTGGATGATCTAAATTATGGCATAAAGATGATAATCGCTCCCACGGTGCGGGAAAGGAGTGGACTGGCTTGCAGTTCGCGGAACCAGTATCTCTCTTCGGAAGAAAGAAAGCAGGCAAAGGTTTTATACCAATCTCTGCAGCTGGCCAAGGAGATGATTAAGAATGGTGAAAGGAGCGTCAACCGGCTCGTCTCCAAAATGAACAAATTCATCGATAAACAACCCTTGGCCGAGATAGATTACATTGCTGTAACCAATGCTCATACCCTGGAACTTTTGAATAAACTGAAAGGTGAAGTTTTAATCTCTCTAGCCGTCCGATTCGGCAAAACTCGCTTAATTGATAATATAAAAACCAAGTTGCGTAAATAAAACTTCATACATTGGTAGACAGACTTCCAAAAAGAGGTATACCAAAATGTTGAATAAAAACTTACTGATATTGTTTGCTTTTATGATCTGCATCGTCATGACAGCTTGGACACACGGAAAGTCTTTGAATCGGGTGGTATCAGAAAGACTGATTGCTGAAATTGATTCTTCATGGATACCAAGTAGTTTCACAGTAAGCCCGGATAGCAGGCGAGTGGCTTTTGTAGTTCAAGCAGGCGACAAGAAGTCTGTTGTGATAGATAATAAAGAAGAGAAGCAATATGATAATATCGATGCCAGTAGTCTTGTTTTCAGTCCAGACAGCAGGCAGATTGCTTATATTGCGCTAGTAAGTTTCAAGATATTTGTAGTTATAGCTGGAAAAGAGGATAAACGATATGATGCTATAGCAAGTGGCAGCATCCTTCTTAGCCCAGATAGCAAAAGGTTGGTTTATGTTGTTACACAGGGTAATAAGCAATTTGTGGTCACGGATGGAAAAGAAGACAAGCAATATGATGGTACTGCAAAAGGTAGTATAGTCTTCAGCCCAGATAGCAAGCAGTTAGCTTATGTGGCTCGATTGGATGATAAATGGGTTGTGGTATTAGATGGAAAAGAGGAGAAACAATACGATGGTATAGTGAATGTCCAACCTCTTTTTAGTCCAGACAGCAGACGGTTTGTTTATACTGCTAGGACAGGTGATAAACAGTTCGTGGTACTAGATGGAAAAGAAAAAAAGAAATACGATACCATAGGTACTCTAACATTTAGTTCGGACAGCAAAAAAGTCGCATACACAGCTCAAGAGGATAATAAGTGGTTTGTAGTGGTGGATGGAGAAGAGGGGAATCAATATGATGGTATTGGAGAAAGCACCCCTATTTTTAGCCCAGATAGTAAAAGGATGGCTTTTGCAGCTTCTATAGGTAATAAATGGTTAGCAGTAGTGGATGGGATTGAGGGAAAACAATATGATGGTGTAAGTGCTCCCATCTTCAGTCCTGACAGTAAGCAAGTAGTCTATATTGCTGGAATGCGAGATAAGAGTTTTGTAGTTATCGATGGAAAAGAGGAAAAACACTATGATCGTATCTGTGGTGGTTGTCTTATCTTCAGTCTGGATAGTAGAAAAGTAAATTATGTGGCTCAAATGGGTAATAAGTGGTTAGCGATTATTGATCGAGTAGAGGGGGGACTATATGATGCCATCCCAGGAGGCATTAGCATCAACTCAGACGACAAACATCTATCTTATTATGCCTTGGTGGGTGATAGGTGGGTTGTAGTAGTCGATGGAGAAGCAGGAAAACAATATGATGCCTTTGTTAAAGGGGGAAAAATCGTTTTTGACTCCCCAAATAATTTCCATTATCTTATTTGGAAAGGTTATGATGTTTATATAGTGGAGGAAAAGTTAGATTAAAAAATGGAAATGACAATCAACCGTTTAGATGGATACAAAAGATTGTGTCATTTTCTATCGTTTTTGGCTTTACCAAAGATAAAATGAATCATAGGAGAAGAACCATACCATTAATTTAGCTTTTTGTTTCAGTAATTGGGCTCAAAGAAGCAGGAGAACACCACGTAATTAAGGTGATTAACGGTATGAGCCATATGGTTCATACCAACGGATATAGCAGATCAATAAATCACATCCTGGATTGTTCATACGAAATAGGTTTAATTCAAGGGAAAAATATAATGTTGGTTACCATCTGCAAGTCTAAAATCCATCGGGTCACCGTAACCGATGCCAATTTAAATTACGAGGGGAGCCTCACCATAGATGAAAGGTTGATCAAGGAAGCTAACCTGCTTCCGTACGAGAAAGTGCAGGTAGTCAACTTGAATAACGGTGAAAGATTCGAAACCTATGTGCTGGTGGGTAAAGCCGATTCCGGAATTATATGTTTGAACGGACCCGCGGCACGGCTGGGGCAGGTAGGCGATTTGTTGATCGTCATCTCTTATTGCCATTTGGAAACCGAGGAAGCCAGAAAACATAAGCCTAAAATAGTCTACGTTGACCATAAAAATAAAGCCATCAAGAAAAAGTAACCTCACCAATCATATTGCTGATCTAAGAGGGTAGAACTCGAAGTGTCCACCTTCAGGTGAACTCGTGACCGGTTGGTTCGGGGTGCCCTAACCCCGACCCCCCAAAACAGCAGGGTAAACATAAAATCATGGACTCGAAACATTTAGCTGTAGTAATATTGGCGGCGGGTAAGGGAAAACGGATGAAATCCGATCTTCCCAAGGTGCTCCACCGGATCGGCGGAAAACCGATGGTGGAATACGTCATAAACACCGCCAAGCGATTAAAAGCTGAAAGGATCATCCTGGTAGTGGGTCATCAGTGGGAGCAGACCCAGGATTTGATAGATCGTTATCGGGTGGAGTTCGTCATTCAAAAAGAGCAATTGGGTACCGGACACGCAGTGCTGCAAACCCAAAAACTTTTGTCCGGTTTCGACGGTGATGTTTTGATTTTATATGGCGATGTTCCGCTGCTAACGGTGAGCACGTTGAAGAAGCTCCTGCGCGAGCACCGAGCCAAGAAAGTTGCGGCTACAGTTTTAACTGTCGACTTGGAGGATCCGTCTCATTACGGACGGATAATCCGGGATGAACAGGGAATGGTACAGAAAATAGTGGAGGCAAAGGATGCATCTGCCGATCAAAAGAAAGTAAGGGAGATCAATACCGGCATCATCTGTTTTGATCGGAAAGCGCTTTTTCCGGTGTTGGAAAAGATCACCAACGACAATAGTCAGGGAGAATATTACTTAACCGATGCCATAAAACTCTTGAGAGAACGGAAGCGGTCTGTCTGGGGAAAGAAGACCACCGATCCGATGGAAGCTTTGGGAATTAATTCAACCGAGGAATTAAAAAAGGCAGAGAAGATCTATTCGAAACGGCACTCTCACCAAACGAAGGTTTTGCCATAACCGTATTATTTTTTGTTTCATTGGCTGGTCGAGAATCGGGTGGAGAATTCTCAAATCAGCCGGAAATTCAGTTTTCTTGATTCCACCGGTATCTTTGATAATTCGATCTCTGTCGTTATCCGGGGTGTTAAATCATCGACTCACCAAAAGTCATTTATTTTCGGTTTGGAACTATAACTCCATAATATCGTATAATGATATGAAGGTTTTCAAACCTGAAGTTAAAATATGTTGACAAGTATAAAACCATTCTTTATATTCATCTCAATGTTTTGAAAGAAGCGGGGATAAAATGAATCGGAAAATAAAAAGCGTTTTATGGGCCATGTTGGTAGTATTTCTATGCTCTCCATTTTCTTCAGCTCAAGTGCAAACAGCTGCAAACAACTCCGACAACCCGAATATTCTGGGAGCTAAATCCAATTCCAACAATTTCAGTCTGCTTGTTCCCTCCCGGCTCAAAATATACCAAAGTTATTCTTTCTCTTATTTTTCCAATGGCAATACCAACGGAAGTTTGGGAATATACACCACCACCTTAAATTACCAAATATCCAGCCCCTTAAGCCTTTCTTTAAGTTTAAACTATCTGCATCAGCCCCTCTCGGTTTTTGGCAAAAGCGACTGGGGAATAAAAAATTCCGTATTGCCCAATTTCCAGTTAAACTACAGACCTAACAGCAATTTCTCCTTTATGATAAATGTCATTACCTGTCCTTCGTCCTATGGCTGGGGTTATGAAAATCCCTGGTGGGGACACACCAGATGAGGTTCCGATGGCTCGATGGTATCTTTTCCTTTGCAACTCCTTATAAATCTCACGTGAAGTATAGAAAACCCTTTCACTTTCAACATCTTAAATATATCCACCTTGTACCCTAATGTTCTGGAAGCGCAAAAAAAGAACTCATCGATACTACCGTAGAACTAAAAGAATAAAAGTAAACTTTTGGACTAAACTAAGCTCTAAGTTTCTTTGGTTTACCATAGCTTTCCTGACTGTTCTACTTTTGGTTTATGTTTTCTCCTTTTACCGTAAGTTAAGCCAGCCGGAAGCTTCGGAATTTTATAGGCCGGGTAAAGAACTGGAGAAACAGATCTCCGCCCGGGTTCAGATTCTGAATGGATGCTCCTCCGAATCAAAGGGCGGGGAAATTGCACAGAAAATGGCTAAAAGACTAAAGCAGCTCAAATCCGACCGCTTCGAGTACGAGATCGTGGAAGTGGTGAAATACGATTTCGGAACCTTCGGTTTGGAAGATTCTCTGGCTAACGAAAGCATGATCTTGGATCGGACCGATGGTGAAAAGGACAACCTCCCGTCCGAAATAGCGCTTATAACGGCCCGGGCATTGGGTATCAAACCTCAAAACGTAATCTGCAAAAAGCTTAAACACAACTACCGGGATATTACCCTATCCATATTGATAGGTAACGATTATAAAACTCTTCTCCCGGATGCGTCAGAATAAATGCGCCATTACTAAAGCATCCGGTATTAACCGCTGTTAAATCTTTTAAAAAAGGAGGAATAAAACTCTTTGAAGATAACGCCTAAAAGGTTAGCCCTTCTGGCGGGTGAGCTGGCTTTGGAGAAGAAAGCATTCGACGTGAAAGTCCTCGATTTACGCAAGCTCTCTCCGGTGTGTGATTTTTTCGTAATATGCTCCGCCAGCGTGGAAATTCATGCCAAAGCCATCGCCGATTGGATCATCGAAAACCTAAAGAGTGGGGGAATTCGATTTTGGCACTACGAGGGATATCAAGCCAGTCGCTGGATTCTTTTGGACTATGTGGATGTGGTGATACATATATTCCTGCCCGGGGTAAGGGAATTCTATGCTTTGGAAAAATTATGGGGGGATGCAAAAATCGAAGAGATTTCCGAAGCAAAACCGGTCAAGAAAACCGTTAAGCCCAAAACCAAGAAATCATAACCCGTTGCCATATTGATAAGATTTATCCAGCCACTTTTCTGCCAGGTTTAATCCAAAAGGCTCAGGCTGTGGCCAACGGTTCTTTGTTACCAGCGAATGAAGAAGCATCGATGGGAAATTGACCGGATTTATGCAAATGTCTTCCGGGACCACCACCTCCACCGGTGAGTAACTAACCAACCAAAAAACCACCGGTTAGGTTGTTTTTGCCCGCCTTCCTTCATGGACATGAAAACAAGGGGAAACATCATCCTTGCACCGGAATCGGGTTAAGCCTTTTAAGGAGTTGTCGATATAATCAATAAGAAACCTAAAGAGAGGGGATTAAAACAAGTTCTAGGGGTAACTTCACTCACAAGAGAGATTTTTGCCGCCGAGGTCTTGCACAGAACATAAACTCAATCCAACCAGTTTACATTGGCTTATGGTTCCGCACCACCACCAAAGACGGTGAGGAAACCTTCCGATAATTCCAATTACCACGGATTTGGGGTAAAGGCTTAAATAAGCCCAGGCATTTTCTTCGTTTGAGCCGTACCGATGGATCTTAAGTGCCTTCCGGTTCTTATAGATTCTGCGGAAAGTAATCCATAGATGTTTGTATGCGAAAAATCATTTTAAACATAAAAGGAAAGGTGATAGGGTATGGACATTGTTGAACTCAAAAGCAAAACCGTTACCGAGCTATTGGATTTGGCGGAGGAGTTGGGAATCCCCGGTCTAGGTGGCTTAAGGAAACAGGAGTTGATTTTTAAACTGCTGGAGGCAAAGACCGAAAAGGATGGTTTTATCTTTGCCGAGGGAGTACTGGAGATTTTAGCCGAAGGTTACGGTTTCCTTCGTTCTCCGGACTACAACTATCTTCCCGGACCGGATGATATCTACGTTTCTCCCTCCCAGATAAAACGTTTCGATTTGAGAACCGGTGACACCATCTCCGGACAGGTGAGACCCCCCAAGGAGAGCGAAAAATATTTCGCTTTGCTTAAAATCGAAGCGGTGAACTTCGAGAATCCCGAGGTGGCGAAACACAAAGTGTTCTTCGACAACCTCACTCCCCTTTATCCCCAGAAGCGGATAAAATTGGAAACCAGCTCCGAGGAGGTCTCCACCCGGATCATGGATTTAATGACCCCCATCGGCAGAGGACAACGCGGTCTGATTGTTTCCCCCCCTAAAGCCGGCAAAACCATGCTTCTGCAAATGATCGCTAACAGCATCACCACCAACCATCCCGACATGAAACTGATCGTTCTTTTGATCGACGAGAGACCGGAAGAGGTTACCGACATGAAGAGATCGGTTAAAGGGGAAGTGGTCAGCTCCACCTTTGACGAGCCGCCCGACCGGCACGTGCAGGTGGCGGACATGGTGCTGGAAAAAGCCAAAAGATTGGTGGAACACGGTCTGCATGTGGTGATCCTTCTGGATTCCATCACCCGTTTAGCCCGGGCCAATAACGCGGTGGTGCCTCACAGCGGTAAGATCCTCTCCGGAGGAGTCGATTCCAGCGCACTGCAAAGACCCAAAAGATTCTTTGGAGCTGCCCGGAACATCGAGGAGGGAGGAAGCCTCACCATCATCGCTACCGCCATTATCGAGAGCGGAAGCAGAATGGACGAGGTCATCTTTGAGGAATTCAAGGGAACCGGCAACATGGAAATGGTTTTGGACCGGCGGCTTTCCGACCGGAGGATCTTCCCCGCCATGGACATCAACCGATCCGGAACCAGAAAAGAAGAGCTTCTGCTCGTCCCGGAAGATCTCAACAAAGTATGGATTTTGAGGAAATTCTTAAACGATATGAATTCGGTAGAGGCCATGGAATTCCTGTTGGACCGCATCCGCAAAACCAAGAACAACGGCAAATTCCTGGAGTCAATGAAAGATTAGGTGCACCGGGACTCAAAGCCCTGGAACCGTAACAAATCCAAGTTATAGCATCCGATTCAACATATCTTCGGGGTAATTCACTCACTTACCTAGATTATCCATAAGTTGTGAACCGTCGGGCTCACACTATGAGGAACGAATACGCCCAGAATGACACGTTTGAGCTAAGAAAAGGCTTGCATATCCCTCATTGTGATCTGCTCTGGTTATCAATATGTCTTGCAATGTATTAGAGCATTCCGCTAGGTAAATAACCTTCCTTCAAGCTAAGCGTAAACCCTAATAACTAGCTTATGAATTCCTATGTATAAGCTATTGGACGAGTGATATGAAGTGAATTTTATTTGACAAATATGCAAATATCGTTATATTAGGTTTGATGATTCTTTTAGGGATGCTGTGCACTTTTTCCTGAAATAGAGAATTTTCTGATTTCCCGGACAAGACATCAATATCTTCCAGAATAGAAGAAGCAAAACCGGAGGTAACTGAAATGACAGAAAGAAATATGATTTGGTTCTCAAGAACTATTTTCTCCCTGGTCATTCTGGCATTAACGATTTTTACCGTTGCCAACACTTATGCCAGAATGATAGAACCAGGAGCAGATGATAGTGCGTCGATCTTGGTTCAAGGTGACAAGATCGGTTTGCCAAATGCCCAGCAGAGGGTTAATCGGGCATCAGGTATTCGGGCATGTATGACTAATTGGGGATTTATAGGAAGTCAAACAAGAGAGTTAAAGGAGTCTCGGCATGGGTGTTTCAATCCTAACCCAAATCAGGAGATGCCTGCTCCTTCGTTCGAGTATCCCATCGAATCAGGACTTGAATATCTTTTTCAAGGAGCATTATGGATAGGGGCGATAGTGGATAATCATCCTTATACCACCGTTGGTTGTGACGGTTGGTACTGGATTTATGAAATGTGGCCGGACGCTGGTGATTGGGGTGCTATAAACGAAAGAAGTACACGATATAATGTACCATGTTATTCATCAGATGCCGTCTCTGATCAGGATATAATAGCCGTTTACACCGATACCTCAGCGGATATACCATTGTCACCCCAAGAGCAAGACCCCTGGGATAATCGAAAACATTTCCCTCTTGGTTTGAGGGTAACTCAAAGGTGTTATTCTTGGGAAGAGGAAGGTTATGATGAGTTCATCATCGCCGAATATACCATCAAGAACATGGGAGTTCATCTTCTTAGAGGCACTTACATCGGTTTCTATATGGACACCGATATTATGCATATTAATGAGAATCCATATGGTCAATTCGGTGCCCAGGATGATATAACCGGATTTTTAAGGACATACCAAGGCGATACGGTGAATATTGCGTGGGCAGCAGACAACGATGGCCATGGAATATCCGGTGAGCAGGCATGGACTCAATTTAGCCCCCGCAGTGTGATCGGGATGAATGTATTACGGACACCGAATCCGGATCTGCGGATTTCTTACAATTGGTGGATTTCTAATCAGGCTGGATATCCCAAAGATTGGGGACCTTGGAAACACGAAAACCGGGTCAGGTGGGCGCATGAAAACTGCTATTCCCCAGGTGACAGCACTTTCCCGGATGGGGTGCTGGGAACTCCGGGGGGAGATTGTTCCAAATATTTTCTTATGTCTAACGGGGAGATAGACTATGATCAGATTTATTCCTGTGTCTGGCCTAGTGAGCATCCTCCTGAAGGATGGTTACCTCCCAGCCCGTTATGTGCTGATTTAGCCGATGGTTATGACACCAGATTTCTTCTATCCTTTGGACCATTTAATCAGATCGCTCCGGGAGATAGCTTGATTTTCGCAGCTGCCTATGTTATAGGCAAGACTTTACATGTAGATCCGGATAACGGTCAGAATATACCCAATAATCCGGACGCATTTTACTCCAATTTGCATTTTGAAGATTTGGTTCACAATGCTTTGCTCGCAGAGAAAGTATATCATGATATCCTTTTCCATGATCCACCTGATGCTTTCTCCTTGCTTATTCCATGGAATAAAGCTGTTACTCCTCGAATAGTCCATTTTGACTGGGAAAAAACAAACGGTCCCAATCCATCCGAGCAGGTTATTTATGATCTTTATGTCAGTACTTCTCGCTACTTTTCTCCCGATTCTACCATCATCGACAGTAATTTTGTGGAAACCGAACATACAAAGAAGTTAGATTATGGAATTTACTATTGGAAGGTAAAAGCGAAGGATAATCACGGAGGAGAAAGGTGGTCAAGCGAAACCCGCCGATTTACGAACACCGGACTCCCTTACTCCAACTTGGGGGATCTCAATCAAGATGGAGTAATCGATATCGGGGATGTGGTTTTTTCGATTAACTATCTTTTCCGATCAGGCTCAAGCCCCGATCCTTTGGAGTTGGGTGATGTCAATTGCGATGAAAACGTAGATATTGGTGATGTGGTGTTCTTGATAAATTATCTTTTCAAGAACGGATATTCACCTTTGTGTCCATGATTGCTGGTACCAGATGATCTTAGAATAGATATTATCTTTCTTCCGTTGGCAAGTTTCCCTCCCAGGAGTATACTGTCCTCTTATCCCCACCACGATCTAATCCCCCAGAAAATCTATTGACAATTTTGGAATTTTTGGTATATTATTTAATACGAGGTTGATGAATCCCGAAGTATAAAATATAACCACATCTTAACAGGAGGTTAAATCTATGCTTCCCAGATTGTTAAGGATTTCTGGTTGGGTTGTATTATTGATCTTTGTTTTAGGAGGACAAGGGCTGTGGGGAGAGATGATAAACCGAGAACATGACTGGCAAATACTTCAGAATCGGTTGAATGAGCCGGTTTCCTTCAAGCCGGTGCCGATTCCTCAGATAAAAGCGGGGACAAAAGGCGGTGGCGACTTAATCTGGTGGTTTCAGGGGATTGAAAATGTAGTGTGTGTCTCCGAATTCACCGATGCGGATAACGACAACCTCCCGGACGTTCTTATCGAAAGCTACGATGCCGGAGCACCGGTACAGGATCATTTCTTCTGTATCAAAGGAAATAGCCCGGGATACGGAGATACCCTCTGGTCCTGCCGTCCGGTTGGAGGTGCCAGCAGTGGCGGCGGATACGGTGACCAATGCGTCTCATACATAGAGGACATAAACGGCGACGGACATGCGGATGCCTTGTTGGGAACCGCCTGGGGTGGGAGATCCGCCTATGCTATCGACGGTGTGACCGGAAGCGTGATCTGGATTTATGACACCTACGCGCATGCCGATACCGGCTGGGTTTATAGCATCTGTTCCATCCCCGACTTGACCGGGGATGGTAAGGATGAAGTCCTGTTCGGCGTCGGCTCGCCCGGAGACTGTGCTATTTGTGTGAACGGCACCAATGGAAATCTGATCTGGAAGTACCACGCCAATGACGCTATTGGAACCGTGGCAGCAATCGAGGACATGAATAACGATGGTTACGCGGATGCAGTGGTGGGAGGAATGGATAACGAATACCGAGTAATGTGTTTGTCTGGTCACAGCACCGGTTCTCCCTCGATCATTTGGCAATTCGATACCGGAGGCGGGCTATGGGATGTCTCTGTTATCGAGGATGCCAACGGGGATGGATATCAGGATGTACTGGCAGGCGGAACAGCCAACACCGTCTTCTGCCGAAGCGGAAAGACCGGCGGTCCTATCTGGAGCTATTACGTGGGCTCGGGAGATTGGGTTATGCGCGTGGAGCCCATGGCCGACATTGATGACGACGGGATTCAGGATGTTCTGGTGGGCTCGTGGAAAAATGCCATTATTTGTCTTTCCGGTGCTGACGGTTCGGTGATCTGCAACTACACCGTGGGTTCATTAAACGGGGGAGACGTCTGGTCCGTGGATCCGATTGACGATGTTAACGGTGATGGTTATCCTGAAGCATTGGGCGGTTCATTTGACTACAATGTGTACTGTGTTGACGTCAAAGCCTGCACCCTTCTTTGGTCATACGACACCGGTAACCGCTTATACACGGTAAGAGGTCTTCCGGATGTGAACGGAGATAACGTACCGGACGCCTTGGCCGGAACCCAGATGCTTACAGATGGCGGCAGGGCTTATTGCATCTCGGGAGGAGATTCGTTGTTCGCCGCCCCCAGCATTCTTTCGTCTTTTCCGGGACAGAACGAGGCGAATGCCCAGACTAATACCAACATAAGGGTGAGATTTGATTTGAACATGAATCCCAGCACTATCAACGAATCCACTTTTGTGGTAAACGCCTGGTCCACCGGTTTGCATTCGGGGACGTTCAGCTATGACAGCCTGACCACGACCGCCACCTTCGATCCCGATGTCGATTTCGAAGCAGGCGAATTGGTTAACGTAATGCTTACCCGGGATATCAAATCCGCTCAGGGAGCCTCCCTCAACTCCTGTTATCTCTGGTATTTCACTGTGAAAACCGAAGGCAGTGCTGGCAAATTCTCTCAGGCTGTAAACTATACAGCAGGAAGCGCTCCCTGGTCTGTCTTCTCTGCAGATTTGGACGGGGATTCGGATCTGGATCTGGTTGTGTCGAATTTTGTCAGCAACAATGTTTCTGTTTTTAAAAACAACGGGGATGGATCCTTTGCCGGTGCGGTTAACTATACAGTAGGTAACCTTCCCCACGGGGTTTTTTGCGCAGATTTGGATGGGGATGGTGATCTCGATTTGGCTGTTACCAACAACAATACGGACAACGTCTCCATACTGAAGAACAACGGGGATGGAACCTTTCAGAATGCAGTTAATTACCCTGCAGGAGATGGTCCCTATTCTGTTTTCTGTGCGAATTTGGACAAAGACAAAGATTTGGACCTGGTGGTCGTAAATTCCGGCTCCGACAACATCTCCGTTCTCAAAAACAATGGAGATGGGACATTTGCAAGTTCGGTTTCCTATGGTGTAGGGAATGATCCCCGTTCGGTGTTCTGCGCAGATTTGGATGGGGACTTCGATCTGGACCTGGCGGTGGTAAACTCGCAAAGTGATAGTGTTTCCATCTTGAAGAACAAAGGCGATGCGACTTTTCTGACTAAAGTAGACTATCAGACCGGAGATTCCCCCGCTTCAGTTTTCTGTGCAGACTTGGACGGAGATTTGGACTTGGATCTGGTGGTGGCAAACAATTCGAGCAACAATATTTCCATTTTAAAGAACAATGGGGATGGATCCTTCCAGCCCAAAGTTGACTATAGTGTCGGGAGAGGCCCGAGTTCTGTTATTTGTGCAGATATCGATGGTGAATCGGGTTTGGACTTAATCGTGGCCAATTATATGGACAATTCGGTTTCAGTTTTAAAGAATAACGGCAGCGGTAGCTTCCCCTCCTCGGCCACCTATCCGGTGGGAACTTATCCTACTTCCGTGGTAAGCGCAGACTTTGACGGGGATGGGGATTTGGACTTAGCCATCACCAACAAGTCGAGCAACAATGTCTCCATTCTTTTCAACTGCACTATGGTTGGTGACTGCACCGGCGAAGGGGTTACCGACGTGGGGGATGTAGTTTTCTTAATAAACTACCTCTTCAAAGCTGGAGCCGCTCCCAATCCCCTACAGATCGGTGATGCTAATTGTGACGGGGTAGATGATGTTGGGGATGTAGTTTTTCTGATCAATTATCTCTTCAAAGGCGGACCTGCACCGTGCTGTTAGGCGGAGGAAGATAGATAGAAAAATAACCCCCTCACCTTAACCCTCTCCCCACTGGGGAGAGGGAAACAGGGTGAGGGGGACTTTAAAAGAATCAGATATTTAGTAGACGGGGCTCTCCCGCCGAAAACTGGATCTACTCATTGCATAACCAGCCTAGCAAATATTTGTCCAAACACAGGCAAAGCGTCAAATTCCTTTACTATATTCGACTTCTGTTATCATCTTACCTGGCAATGGATTAGAACATTCAATCAATAAACCTACCTTCCTATAAGCTAAACATATATACTTATAGCTGGGTTCTAGATTCCTAATAGTATGTTAGAACTCAGCTGAATAAATTGAAATAACATTTGACAAATATTAAAATATCGTTATATTAAATTTGATCATTATGAGAAATAAGAATTGCAAATCTTTTAGGGATATATAACTTTCTCGTCCCAAACTCAAGAAAATTAGAAGCATCAAGATGAAACGGTTCAAGTTAATCTATCTGATATTTTTCACTGTTTTCATTTTCCCCTTTGATCTCCCTCTGGGGACAGATCGGAGTTGGAGTTCTAATGCGTGGGGCAGTTTCTCTGGACATGAAAGTTATATGAGCTATTCGGATACGTTGGTACCCACCGTTTATCTGGTAAGTGTGAATGACACTGTCTCGCCCCAGAGTTCCTGTGGGTTCAATGTCAGGCAAAATAGGATCAACAAGGTGATTATCAATGTACATAATGCTGAGAATGATTCGTTTACTGTAGATACAAGAGCCTTCATTGATGATAATAACCACCGAATCGATTACAGAAACCACGTAACCATGCCCTGCACTATAGATGTGAATGTGAGTAATTGGCCATTGGGAACTGACTCACTATTTATATGGGCATTTGATGAAACCACAGGAGATACAGCGATACCTGCCCCCTTGAATGTAGATCTATGCGTGTTGCCTCAGATTCGTCCTTGCATAGAGATCGTTGTTCCGCGTCAATGGCAGTGGATTCCTTGCACTGAGGGGGATACTACAAATTATGTCCCAATCTGGGCTCACCTTGTTCCTGAATGTCAAGATACAATAATAACCCAGGTTGAGTTCCGATATAGTCTCAATACCCCTGGTCCGCCTTGGTATTATATTGGTGAGGTTTTGGATCCTGATGATGGTTACTGGAAGATACGCTGGAACAACTCAGGATTGGTGGAGGGCGGTGATATAGTTTATCTAACCGCCATAGGCTACAATCAATATAATCGACCAGACACATCCTCTATGGTAAAGGTTGTTGTCTATTGTCAAGCTTTAAACGTCCAGCTTTCAGTTGAGGATATAATCACCACCTGTTTTGGTATACCTAAGGTGGCCGGACTCATAGATTTGAGAGCTTTCGACGATACCACAGTCGAGATATATTCCATGAAATTTTATCATAAGCTTGGTTCCGATCCGGATATCTTCCGATACTGGCACTATATTGGCGAAGGAGAGCAACTTTCCGAAAATGTTTATATTTACAGAGACTTTAGTACCATCTCTTTAACTCAGAATGTTTACTATGAATTCAGAGCGATAGCTGAAGACACTGCTGGAAATGTTATGTTCGATTTTGATGAGGACGGCCTTTTTGATGACAGTACTTTCATATTAGCCCTAGTACAAGGCTCTGCCAAAAGAATCTTTGTAGACAACCAAGCACCGCAACCCGCCTTCTCCATAGCAGCAGATTCTGTATCCTCTATATTCAATGTCAATCCAAGCATTTTACTGGGTGGAAATGGGAAAGCTTACGTTAAAGCAATGGATGAAATTATAACGGGGATTTCAGTTCTTCCATCTGGGGATACCTGTGATGTCTCCAAAGCGGAGTATTATGGCAAAGGATATGGCGATACCACACAATTCTATATTGGCACTTCAACCTATCCTTATCATTTTCCCATAAACTTTGAGCCGATTTCAGATGGGTTAATTCCGCCCTGGCAATTAGAGGATGGCTGGTGGAGAGGACAAATATGGGCTTTGCTTTATGATAGTTTAGATAATTCGAAAGCGGATACGATAAATCTGTTCATCCTCGACATACTTCCGTTTCAAGCGATCATAGTAGATCCTTTGAATGACTCCTATGTCTCAAGTGATGTTCCTATGAGTGTTGCTATATTGAATCCTTATGAAATCAGCCAGGTCATCTATCAATATAAACAACAGGATTCAATCGAATGGAAAGATATCTTGAATGGCACCAGCATGGAACCTGATAGTTTCCCTATCACATGGCAAATCTCTGATATACCACCAGGAATATACTCCCTAAGGGCAGTGGCTAGAGATTCCGCTGGTTATGCAGATTCCATTCCTCCTACTATTAAGGTGTTATTATATCGCCGAGGCGACGCTAATGGGGATGGAATAATCACTATCGGTGATGTAGTCTATATAATAAACTATCTTTATAAGAATGATCCTGCCCCTATTCCCTTAGTTGCTGGAGATACAAATTGTGATGGAGTGGTGGATGTGGGTGATGTGGTGTATTTGATAAATTACCTCTTCAAAAGCGGCTCTGCACCTGGTTGTTAACAATAATTCGTAGCGGGGTTCCTCAGCCAGCCAATATAGGGCGGGCATGGGTGCCCGCCCTTCGAAGAACAAATACTTGTCAATTAATCCTGTGCCCGTCTGGTCAAACAGCCAAACGGGCACACCTGTATAACAACCAAAGCGAAAATAAACCTTAAGGAGGAACATATATGGATATGAAAATCAAAGAGGACTTTCTGGTGCTTTGGAAAAAGTACTTCGATGGGGCAGAACTTCCCATCACCTTCTATTACACAAACGATGATAGACCTGTAGAAATGGCAAAAACCACTTCAGAATGGAGATGCCTAATCTGCGATTTGGGATCGGTGCGAAATGGAAAATCCCTATGTTTTGATACAGATTCTGTCGGCTGTAGCGGAGGGAAAAGGTACCTGGGATTTGTGCAGGAGCTCCGGCCCGGCTTTGAATATTTCCTCTCCTGCGGCATCCCCGGAAAGATGGAAGGGGAGCGCTACAAGAAATCGCCGGAGATGGTAAAGGAAATAATGAAGAATCTGCCCAAGTTCGAAGCCCCGGGAAAATTCATCGTTTTCAAAAGATGGGATATGCTGGAGGAGAAAGATAATCCGGAAGTGGTTATCTTCTTTGCCAAACCCGATGTTTTATCCGGACTTTTCACCCTATCCAGCTTTGATGAAGTTAATCCCAACGGAGTATTTGCACCCTTCTCCGCTGGGTGTGGTTCTATTGTTCAATATCCTTATCAAGAAAATAAATCCGAACATCCCCGATGTGTTTTAGGGATGTTTGATGTGTCCGCCAGACCTTGTGTTCCGGAGAATGTTCTTACCTTTTCCGCCCCGATTAAAAAATTCATCCGCATGGTCGGAAACATGGAAGAAAGCTTCCTGACCACCGATTCTTGGAGCAAAGTAAACAAAAGAATCAGATAAGAAGAAAAATAGTTATATAAAATATCCCTCTCCCCTTTGGGGAGAGGGATACAGGGTGAGGGGATTATATTAGTATTTGCTGGGGATGGTTGACAGCATCCGTCACCAACCACAGTATGTACTCTATTTAGTTGTCTTCTTCTCGGTTAATTTCATTCCGCATTTTGAACAGGTCCCCGGTTTATCAGAGGTTACATCCGGGTGCATGGGACAAACGTAAACCTGTGTATCTGCAGGTTGATCTTTGACCATAGATACGGTCCTCTTTTCCAAATTCATCCCGCACTTGGGGCATTTACCGGGTTGGTCCGACACCACACCCGAATCCATAGGGCAAAAGTATTCCGCTTTGACCTGGGCATAGTCATAGTACTCTTTTTCACTCATCATGGTCATCTTTAAATCCTTGCCACAGCATTTATCCGGTTTTGCCGAAATCTTAGGGCATTCCTTTTTGGGACAGGTATAGACCTGGTAAAAATCCTCTTTAACCAAAGCCATTCCACATTGGGGGCACTTGCCCGCTTTCTTCTCCCTAACCTCAGGATGCATAGGACAAGTATACATTGCTTGCTTCTTAAAAGTATCCAAACCCGGAACTGCCGTTTGTGTTCCCGTTTCAGCTGTCGCTTTCGCCGCCATCGGGCAGCCCTTCTCACTCGCTGCCATTGCACAAGTTTTCTTGCACCCGGCCACCGAGATTGAAGTATTAATAAATCCGAACAAAAGGATCAAAACCAACGTCCCCAACAGCCCCGCGAAAAAGACCTGACGTCTTTGGTTTAATGGGTAAAGCATCTTTCCTCCTTTGTTTTGTTGCATATTTTAAACAGACTAACTACTTGCCCCTAAGAATTCCCAAACAAAGCTTCTACGGAAGTCAGATATGTTATAATTTGCTTTTCTCATGGAATCTATGTTTGAATTTTTACCTCTGCGGAAAAACTGGTTGCCTCTCCCTCCGGTAATTTCCGGCCATGCCAGATATAAAAGATCACCGGGTAGACCAAAAGCTCCAAAAGAAACGAAGTAAATAATCCACCAAAATAGGGGGCGGCAATTCTTTTAGCTACATCCGAGCCGATGCCGGTTGCCCACATCACCGGCAAGAGTCCGACCATATCGGTTCCTACGGTCATCAGCTTGGGCCGGATTCTCTTCACTGCTCCATAGTGGATTGCCTGTCTTAAATCCTCCTTGGTGCGCATGGCGTTGGCTTTTACTCTATCATGGTAAGCTAAATCCAAAAACAAGAGCATTACTACCCCGGTTTCCGCATCCACCCCGGCCAAGGCGATCATCCCTACCCAGATCGCTATACTGGTGTTGTATCCCAACAAATATAAGAACCAGAAGGCTCCTATTAGAGAAAACGGAACCGCTAAAAAGACTATGAAAGTTTTGGTTAGCGATTTGGTATTGTGATACATGATGAAGAAAATTACCAGGACCACCAACGGAACAATCATCATCAACCTTTTCTGGACTCGCAGCATGTACTCGTATTGTCCGCTCCAGACTAAGTTGTATCCGGCAGGCATCTTAACTTCGCTTTCCACCACTTTCTTCGCCTGCTTCACATAGGTACCAACGTCTATACCTTTTATGTCCACATACACCCAGGCGGATCTGCGGGAATTTTCGCTTTTGATGTTGTCCGGCCCCTTCACTACCTGTATATCAGCCACCTGAACTATCGGTATCTGAGCGCCGGTGGGAGTGGGAATCAAAAGTCTCTTTATGTCTTCTAAGTTATCTCTTAGTTCCCGGGGATAACGGACGTTGACCGGATATCTCTTCAGTCCTTCGACCGTTTGGGTGACGTTCATCCCCCCCAGGGCAGACATGATCACCTCCTGTATATCACCAACCGTAAGACCATAGCGGGAAGCCTCTTCCCTTTTGATTTTATAATCTATGTAATTACCGCCCACCACCCGCTCGGCATAGACCGAAAGAGTCCCCTTTACTTTTCTGATCGAACCCTCGATTCGCTCGCCAATAGCGGTCAGGCTGTCTAAATTATCGCCCATGATCTTTATCCCCACCGGAGTCTTGATTCCGGTGGACAGCATGTCGATTCGGGTCTTGATCGGCATGGTCCAGGCATTTGTCAAACCGGGGAACTGGATGGCCCGGTTCATCTCGTCCACCAGTTTATCCGGAGTCATCCCAGATCGCCACTGTTTTTCCGGTTTGAGCTTTATGGTGGTCTCGATCATCATCAAGGGAGCCGGATCCGTGGCCGTCTCGGCTCTGCCGATTTTTCCGAAGACCGTCTCCACCTCCGGGAAAGCACTGATGATCTTGTCGGTTTGCTGCAAGATCTCCTTGGCTTTGGCAATGGATATACCCGGAAAAGTGGTAGGCATATAAAGCAGGTCCCCTTCATATAACGGGGGCATAAATTCGCTGCCGATCTTCAATACCGGTATCAAAGTCAATCCCATCAAAACCAAAGCCGTAGCGATAACCCCGAAACGATGGTTCAGAACAAAGGTGATGACCGGGTGGTAAATTTTGTGGAGAAATCTGCTTATCGGATTTTGTTCTTCGGACCTTATCTTGCCCCGAATCCAATACCCCATCAACACCGGGACTATGGTTATGGAAAGCAGCGCCCCGGCCAACATGGCATAGCTTTTGGTGAAAGCCAACGGTTTAAAAAGTCGACCTTCCTGCTCCTCCAACAAAAAGATGGGGACAAAAGCTACCGTGGTTATAATCATGGAGTAGAAAAGGGATGGTCCTACTTCCTTGGCAGCTTCCGTGGTAATCGCCCATCGTTCTTTTGACGACATCAAGCTCAGTTGGATGTTTTGGCCTTGGTATTTCTCTATATGTTTATGGGTGTTCTCCACCATCACCATGGAGGAATCCACCAAAGCCCCGATGGCCAGGATGATGCCGGCTAAAGACATGATATTGGCGTTGATACCCTGGACGTACATGATGATGAAACTGACTAAGACTGCAGTCGGCAGGACGAAAATGGATACCATGGAACTGCGGATATGCACTAAAAAGATCATGATGAAAATGGCAACGATGATCAGTTCCTGAATCAAAGCATCCGAAAGGGTCTTGATGGATGCGTGGATCAATTCCGAGCGATCGTAAGCCGGCCTGATCACCACCCCGGATGGGAGTCCCGGTTTCAACTCTTCCATTTTCGCTTTCACATCTTTGATGGTCTTCAATGCGTTTTCCCCGAATCGCATCACCACGATCCCTCCCACCACCTCCCCCTGGCCGTTCTTTTCGGTCAAACCTCTCCTCATCTCGGGACCGATCTCCACGTTGGCCACGTCCTTAACCAGGATCGGAGTGCCGGCATCACTCGCCCCCAATACAACATTCCTGATATCCTCCCGGCCTTTGATATATCCCAATCCCCGCACCATGAACTCCGTCTCCCCCATCTCGATCACCCCTCCACCCACATCGCTGTTGGATTTAGCTATCGCCTCTTTGACCTGGGTGATGGGGATGTGATATGCCAAAAGCTTGGCCGGGTCGACTTCGACCTGATACTGTTTGACAAATCCACCCACCGAAGCCACTTCTGCCACCCCCGGCACAGTGGTGAGCTGATATTTCAGATACCAGTCCTGGACCGTACGCAGATCGGACAAATCGTATTTCCCCGTGGTATCCTCAACCGTGTATTCATAGACCCAACCCACGCTGGTGGCATCCGGTCCCAGTTGGGGATTCACGCCCAGAGGTAACCTCCCTTGGGCAGAATTGAGGTATTCTAAAACCCTTGAACGCGCCCAGTATAGATCCGTTCCTTCTTCAAAGATCACGAATACCAGTGAATAGTCGAAAAAGGAATATCCCCGTACCACCTTTGCCCGAGGGACCCCCAACATGGCGGTGGTCAAAGGATAAGTTACCTGATCCTCTACTATCTGAGGTGCCTGTCCGGGGTAATCGGTTTTGATGATGACCTGAACATCGGATAAATCCGGAATGGCATCCAATTTTATGTTCAGCAAACAATAGATGCCAACCACTACCACCACTGCGGTAAATAGGATCACAAGGAATTTATTCTTAACCGAGTATTCGATTACTTGTTCTATCATAACATTTTCTCCAATAACCTCTCCCCCTTAGTCCCCCTCTCCACAGAGTAGAGAGGGGTTCGCCCTGAAGGGGATAACAGGAAGTAAGGTTTATTTAAGCGGTACCAATTCCATCCCGCACTCCGGACACTTCCCCGGTTTATCTGATAGGACGTTATGATGTTCTTCCATGGGACAGGTATAAACCTTTCTTCCGGTCTTGGTGATTTGAACCAGCTTCATCCCGCATTCGGGACAATTTCCGGGGCCGATCTGAAGTACATGACCATGTTCATCCATCGGACAGGTGTACACTTCTTTGGCTGAATTTACCTTTTTATCCGGTGTCATGTTCATATTGCTGAGTTTATGTTCCTCCTGTTTCTGCATTTCGGATGTTGGCGATGGGGTTGTGGTATTCGATCCTTGATCCTTGACCCTTGCCCCTGATTCCTGGACCCTGGACCCTAGCTCCCGGTCTCTGTTTTTGAGCATTTTCTGGATCGCTTCTTGAGTTTTGCTTTCCGAGTCCAGCATAAACTGGGCTGAAACCACCACCATCTCATCGGGCATCAGCCCCTGTTTGATCTCCACCACATTCCCTTCACCCGAAACTCCGGTGATCACTTCGCGGGGAGAATACTTACCCCCGCCGGCATCCACGAACACGATATCCCTCTTCCCCGTGTGTATCACCGCCTCCTCCGGAATTACCAGCCTTTTCCCCGGTAAATCCGAAGCGATGGTTACATTGGCGTACATCTGGGGCTTGAATGCTAAATCGGGATTGGGAAGCTCGATTCTCACCTTTATGTCTCTGGTCATTTCATTTATATAAGGATAAATGTATGAGATTTTACCCTCGAACATTTCACCGGGGAAGTAAGACAATTCAATGCGTGCAGTCTGACCCATTTTTATATAGGGTAACTCATATTCATATATTTGTGCTTGTATCCAGACTGTGGACAAATCCGCGATCTTGTATAATTCACTTCCCATATCAACTGAAGCTCCTGCAGTCACGTTCTTTTCGGTTACAATTCCTGTAGCCGGTGAATAGAGAGTCATTGTTTTCTTAACTTCTCCGCTCTTTTCCAGATTGTCGATTTGCTCTTCACTGATGTCCCAGTACAATAGCCTTTGCTTGGTGGATAAAAGCAACTCCTCCGCTCCATTTCTGGTTTCCGGATACGGGGAATCCTTCAGCTGCTGAAAATTCTTAAGTGCGGTAAGATACTCCTGCTGGGTGCTGACCAACTCCGGTGCATAGATTTCCAGAAGCGGCTGTCCTTTTATCACCGGATCTCCGGTATTTTCCACGTACAGTTTTTCGATCCAGCCGGAGATTTTAGTGTTAACCGAATACAAAAGCTCCTCATTGTAGTCGATGGTCCCTACTGTGCGAATAGTGCGGGATAACTCCTTCTCCTCCACCATGGCGGTTCGTACTCCCATGTTCTGCACCGTACTCGGATCGATGCTGATCGCCCCTTGCTGAACTTGATCTTCGTAGACCGGAACCAAGTCCATCCCCATTTGATCCTTTCCCGGTTTGTCGGAAACATAGGTCGGGTCCATGGACGATTTCCAGTATTTGATCTTCCTTTCGCCGGTCGGCTTAGCCTCGGCACTCACAGAAGTCCCTTTGACCGGTGTAAGTTTCATTCCGCAGATGGGGCAGTTCCCCGGCCCCTCCTGAATGATCTGTGGGTGCATCCCGCAGGAATAGAGCTGCTTGGCAGAAGCCTGTTGGTTGGCTGCTTCATTCTCTTCTCCCGGAGACTTCTTTCCTATCCAGAGACCTCCTATAAGACCAATCCCTAAGGCGGCAATTATCAACACAATTATTATTGTCCAATTTGATTTTTTCTCTGACATATCTTACTCTCCTATATTTAGAACAGTGGTTTACCCACCACCTCTTCCAATTTCGTCACCGTTTGGAAATAGGAACTTAAAGCCAGGTAGTATCCGATCTCGTAATTATACAGGGTCATCTGATTATCCAATAGCGCCATGAAATCTATCTTGCCCACCTGGTAACCGGTTTGAGCCGACTCCAATGAGGATCGGGCCAAAGGTAGAATCGAGGTCCGGTAAAGCTCGATTTGTTCCTGGTATTTATTCAAGGAGTAAAATTGTTCCGACACCATGAATTTTAGATCGTTCTTCATTCCTTCATATTTCTGCCGGGAGGATTTCAGGTCATAGTTTTTCTCCGTAACTTTTTTCTTCTGCTTGGACCAGAAATAAAGAGGAAGCTCCAACCCGGCAGAGGCGGAAACGAAATTCCGTTCCGCTGCGGGGTCCATGGTCGGATCGATCTTCATGCGCAGGTAACTCAAGGATAAGGTCAAATCGGGCCAATAGTCCCTCCGGGCCATTTTATATTCAGCTTCAGACGCATTTATCTCAAATTCCATCCCTTTCAAACCCGGATTATTTTGCGCGGCCAGACCCTGCAATTCATCCTCGGAGTAATTCACTTTTTGAAAAACCAGCTCTGCTGTTTCACCCAGCGAATCTTGAGGATTTCGGGCAAGCAGTACGTTTATTTTGGCCTGGGTGCCTTTTCTCATCTCCTCCATGGAGATAAGCTCATCCATCATCTTCGAGACCTCCACCTGGGCTTTGAGAACGTCCTGCTGCAGACCCTCGCCAACCGAATAACGGGTGGAAGCTATGTTGGCAAAATCCTCCAGCAGTTGCTTGTTCTTCCTGGCAATCTCGATGGATTTCTGAAGTTGGTAGAGCTGATAGTAATTCTGTTTCAGTTCACTTAAAATGAAGTTCTTGGCAGCTTGATAGTCTTCCCTGGATTGCTGTGCCATATTTCTTGATGACTTTTTTGCCAATCCCAGCTTTCCGGGAAAAGGAAAGGTCTGGGAAAGCATATATTCGGTTCCGCTCATCGGCATTTTCCCCAATTTCCAGGATTTGGTGGAAACATTCACCAGGGTGGCTTGGAACATCGGGTTGGGCAGAGAGCCGGCTTGCGGAACTTGAGTTTCGAAAGTTTTGTAGCGAAGTTCCGCTGCTTTCAGGTCTGGGTTGGCTCTTATTGCTTCTGCCATCAGAGAATCCAAGACTAATTCCTGAGCAGAACTCTCATTTGCTAATAGAGTAACCAAAATCAGGCAGATTACCAGCCCACATCCAAGTAGAATTGTTCTCAATTTGACCTCCTAAAGTAAAAGAAGTAAAATCCGCACCAAAAGAGGCAGTCAATTAATTGCCGAGGGTAGTCACTTTTGACAAAGCAAAGATATAGTTCTACTCTGTAAGGAGCAACTAATTAATTTCTTCTGATTTTACTTTAGAGCCTAAATGAGAAAAGTTGAGTTAAGAATATAAAGGGGATGATCCCGGCTGGGGAGGTAAAAAGTGTGGGAACGCAAACAGGTTTGCCGAATGAAAGTATCGGCGTTCAAAAGTTCATGCTCTCCTGCTACCAAATATGCTTCGGTCTTATTATCATCATAAGAGACAATGACAGCCGGTGAATTTTCCTCTGCTTGTTTTTCCTTGATTCCGCAAGGGCATTCATTCCGATCTGCGGAACCGGATGACGAGACTGTTGATGATTGGTTACAGCATCCGCAACATTCGTCAGGTGATTTTTCCATCCCCTGACCCAGTCTCGGATCCATCGAACATGCCTGTGCAGATAAGGGGATAATCAGCAAAACGCTGATTAAAAGAATAGATATTATTTTAGTTGATGTTCTCAAAAAATTTCCCATACAATGTTCTTCGGTATAAAAGATGTCTTATTGAATCAAGCTCACCTCTAAATACGACAACATTCATCCTGTTTGTTTGATTTTTCACAAATAAACGGGTACTCTTTTTTAACAACTCCTGTGTCTCTCAATGAAACCCCGCCTGATTGATTAAACAGAAGGGCTTCACCCCTGAAATGCATATTCATTTAGTCTGTAACGAGTTGGAAGAGACTTTATCCTTAACTATTATCCGTCATTCGTTATCAGTCATCCGTCATTTGTTTTATTTCCTTTTTCCTTCTTCCATCTTCCTTTTCTTTTGTGGCGGACGGCGGACAATCTTTTTCCGCTTTTCGTCATGGAGCTGAATATTTCTTCAGTGCATCATAAAACGCTCTCCAGAAAGGATCCACGATCGGATGTTTTAACTCCCGCTCTTTTCCTCCTTCGATAAGTATCATCCCCAGTTCTGGGCGAGTAAACTCGCCCACCACAGATGATGAAATATTTTTGTTAGAAAGCGCTTTGATGATTTGATCAGTTTTATTTCCCTTGCAGGCGATGATCAAAGTCCCTTCGCTGATGGAAGCATAAGGATCTATTTTAAAATATTTACAAACCTCTTCGACACAAGCCCCTACTACGATTTTTTCTTTTTCCACTCTGACGCCAACGCCTGACGCTTGTGCCAGTTCATGCAAGGCACCCCATATTCCACACTCAGTGGCATCATGCATGGCAGTAACGCCATCTTCTCTGACTCCGACGCTTACCGCCGCCAATGCATCCTCCACCACGGACATTCTCCAGAATACTTTTTTTGTCATCTTAGCAAACTCAGCTCCGAACTCTTTTTCTATAAGTTTGGGAAACATAGTTGCCAATATGCCGGTGGCTTCTATTGCTGGACCTTTGGTTATAATAATCTTATCACCGGGTTTTATAAACTGCGGGGTTACATACTCATTTTTCTCCCCCACTCCTATGACTGTAGCTCCCCCCACCATGGGATAGTGGCAATTCTCGTACCGGGCGGTATGACCACAAACTACGGATACGCCGTATTTTTCGCATTCCCGGTGTATGACATCCCAGGTAATTTCCAGCTGCCCTTTGTTCATCTCCATGGGAAGATTTAAATCAATGGACAAGTAAGCGGGTTTCAGCCCACTGGTGGCAGAATCGGAAAGAAGTATGTGGATGGCAAACCAGGCCGCCTCCTCCCAGCCGTATTCGGGTACGATGAAGACCGGATCGGTGGTTATGGATACTGCTTTATCACCGATTTCGATGATCCCGCAATCGGTCCCCTGCTTGGGACCGACGAGAACGGATTTGTTTTTTGCCCCGAGTCGCGGATAGATCAACTCTTCGAAAATCTGTGCGGAGATTTTGCCGATTTCCGGAAGTTCAGCCATATTAGCCTCCAATAAGAAGTTTGAGACTTAACATCAATATAATCTGATATTAATTATTAGGCAAGCACCCTCACTTTCTATTATCTTCATTTTTGATAACCACCTTTTTGATTTACCTCCTTATCAGGGGAGAAACTATTTCATCCTCTTGATCGGGAGACTACAGGAGTATAGGATTTTTATTCGCTATCCATTATTCATCTCCTGTCTTTTTTCCTTTTGTTTTTCTTCCTATTTATCCGTCATTCTTCATTCGTCATCCGTCATTATTTATATTTTCCTTTTTACTTCTCTCATTTTTCCTTTGTTTTTGCGGCGGACGACGGACGGTGGTCGGCGGACATTTTAATCCGTCATTCTTCATCCGTTATCTGTCATTGCCTTTTTTATTCCATTTTCCTTGAAAAAAATAACCGTTACCCGGTCCGGTAACGGCATAGAATAAACTTAAGTCCGTTTTCCCTACGCTGGCATTACCCAGATCAGGTTCAAAGGGTTTTTTCTCAGCTTGTCCATTCGGGCAAGCACCCCTGTTAAATTTACTGAGGGTGGGCAGATTCGAACTGCCGACCACCTGCTTAAAAGGCAGATGCTCTACCGCCTGAGCTACACCCCCATACAATATTCCCCCGCATTTTGCGGCGGTACTGGTCGAATGCAATGCATTCGCTTCGATCCCGATTCATACGAAAACCAACATATGAATATTAAACGGGAATTAAATCGATGAAAGATACGAGGAAAAACTAAGATGTCAAGAATAATTTGAGAAAAGTCATACCAAAAAAATTCTCCCCCTCCCGCTAAACACCGGGAGGGGGGGAATTAAACCACGGATGAAGAAATGCGGTGACGATTCTATTTTAAGAAAGTCATCTTTCGGCTGGCACTATAATCTCCGGCGATAAAGGTGCAGAAATATATTCCGCTGGAGACATCTTTTCCCTTGTCGTCTTTACCATCCCAAACCACCTGGTAGTTGCCGGCTTTTTGGAGCTCATCCACTAAGGTTCTCACTTTCCTTCCCAGAATGTTGAAAATTTTCAGGGAAGTATGGATAGCATTATGCGGACTGCAAACCGTATATTGAATGCTGGTAACCGGATTAAACGGGTTGGGATAGTTTTGAGCAAGATCAAAGGTCGTAATTCCCGATGAATTCTCACCGTCATCCACCCCCTCTGCCAAAACCACCGAAATAACGCCTTCATAGGGGAGATAACCCGTCTTGGTCACGATAACGCTCATCTCTCCCACATCATCTAAATTAACTTCGGCGGAAACATATCCCTCCATATCCGTTTTCCCTTCGAACATAATCCGGTCGTGAAGAATCAAACGGATCGTTGCATCCTCCAACCTCATGCCTTCCGAGGTGACATTGAAACCGATGGTCTGCCAACCCATGGTCACCTCTTTGGTATGCACCACCTCCAAAGGCAAGGGTAGATCGGCCCATACTTGCATTTCCGGATCCCCGAACAGATTGTGTCCGTAGTTTAAATCCCGATAGCTGGGATATTCGCATCGGGAGAGAGCCTCCGCCACCCCGATATGGTGTTCCGGATTGCCGCTGGTCAAATATTCCAAGAATTTCTCAAATAGCAAATAGGAAACGCTCACCCAGCCCCATCTGGAATATCCCAGGAATGCCACCCCTCCCTTTTGAGAAACCAACGGATAGTACGCACCCACGCACGGCTCCCCTCCCATGTAGGGATATTCATCTACGTCTATGGCGCTCTGACTGCAGGCGATGGAGTACATGATTCCATACTTCTGTTCATTGCCCAAGTTTGGCAGATGCCCGTTTCCGTCACCTGCTCCCGTTGAAGTAGAAACCCAGGATTTTGGACTGCCGTTGGTAAAACTGGATTTGGCCACAAAAGCATTGGCTTTCCCGTGAGCTAAAACTCCTATTATACCCCAACCCTGATTCATCGACTCGATACATGCACCTCCCTCTGGTCCCAGCGGGCTTTCGGCGTCCCCGGTTGGCGACTCAATCAGGTTGGTAATATCTTGGGAAAAGTTGGATGGCACAAAAGGAGAAACCAAAGTGTGCTGCCCGGCTCCCGAGCTCCAATCCCTCATCTGGTCGGAACATAACCATAAAGCTGAAGTCAAATAACCGGTGGAGCCGTTTCCCGGATTCTTCTCATAGGAGAGTAACTTCTCCACAAAGGCTTCGGCTTCGGATGGCTCCGCACAGGGGACTCTTCCCACAAACAAATCCGGATATAGATCGGGGGCATCCTGCTGCGGTTCTCCCCATACCCCGTCATTGTCTTTGTCCCAATCCCCATCCACATCCGAGAAGTAAAGGTCGCAGATCTGTTGATCCGCATTGGATGGAATGACGGAGGTATTGGTCGGGTAAGCATATCTTATGGGAACCACATGCTGATTTCCTCCCAAAAGTACCCAGCTGGCGCCCTTATGATACGCTTCGATCAGGAAATTCCTCAGCTTTTCCGCATCGTCTCTTCCCGGGTAATTGGTAAGAATGGAATCCATACAGACGATCGCCGCTTTAATTCCTCTTTTGGTTTTCCACTCCACCAAGGATGAGAATGCTGATTTAAAATCCGAAGTCGTAACCACCAGGTATGATGGATACTGCGCGCTATCGGTCTCCTCGCTTATTAATCCAGCCCGACTTGTTGTCTTCAGCATCAGGCGGGGAAGATCCTGCTTGTTGTCTGCTATCCGGCAGACCACCTCTTCATACATCTTCTGCGAACTTTCGGATCTTCTTTCAACCTGTGAAGACTTAGCCAGCCGAATTGAACTTTTAAGCTCAACGGTTATATCCAGATGGGAGTAGAAAAAAAGTTGTTTTGACTGGGGATAATACTCCAAGGGATATACCGCCAGAGTTACCAGGTGGTTTCCTGCTAAGTAACCTTCATCCCATATCTCCACCCGCTTTCCCGGGTAAGGTGAGTTCAAACCGTAGACGGAAGGATCCGGATCAGTCCATTTCCCGGTACCGGCGCCATCCGTTTTTTCATCCAGCTGACCTGGCAGGATGTTAAATTCTCCTAAAAACATCTGTTGTCCGCTTACTGCAGTAACCTCAGCCACTTCGGTTCCTTCCGGTAGTAAAAGGTGAATCATCTTGACCGGAAGAAGCGGAAAGCCGCTGGTTTGGGAATCAATTGCTCCCTTTAGACTTATTCTATCGAATCCATTTTCTCTCTCGAATACCAGATCATTTGTAGAAGTTATTACTTGATAAGTGACCTGATGTTCCGCTGCGCTCGAAGAAACAGCTCCAGCCCGGATTAAAAACCATGCACAAAAAATGGATAGTAAAGCGATTGATCTTCTACTCATTCTTCCCCCCCTGCTAATCAGTTTTC
The DNA here is from genome assembly GCA_903908285.1 of uncultured candidate division Zixibacteria bacterium. Classification (GTDB taxonomy): domain Bacteria; phylum Zixibacteria; class MSB-5A5; order MSB-5A5; family SM1-73; genus CAIVRH01. Next base: position 23,126 of record CAIVRH010000017.1, on the reverse strand, counting down.
GAGAGGACGTCATTTATGCTTTTAATTTTGCAACAGGCATGCCAGCGGGAAAGTTTTTTGAGGGGGGAAAAAACTAAGTCTGAATCATACAATTCTCAACGACTTATCCGAACGTTTTAAAGCAAAATGATCGACTGTATTTTTTGGGTTTGCTCTTTGGATGATATGAGTATGGGAAACACCCAATAACTTGTGGTATCCTGACGATACTACCACAATCACAAAAAAACTTAGAAAAAACCATTTTTTTGCTTGACAAGTTATGAACCCATTCATATTTTATTATCAAGTGGACCTTTTAGGGCAAAAGTGGACAAAATTAATTAAAGACCTGTAGATTTTGATAAGCTGTTGATATAACTGGAATAAGGTTTAGTTCAAATGGCATAAGGGATCCCATAAGCACCTTGAGAGGAGAAGTTAAACAAAACCATCCCAAAAAGAAGAATCAAACAGCAAATTTGAATACCAAATTTTCTTTATAACTTTGTAGCTTTAAAATAAACCATGACCTCTTTAAAGGGCATATACTCCACTAATCTAGATGATAAAAGGCGCCTTAAGTTACCCAAGAAGCTGAGGGAGGCGATGGCTCTTTCACCCGATGAGCAGATTGTTATAGGTCCGGGTTATGACGGCTGTATATTCCTTTTCCCTCCGGATGAATGGGGAAAACAAGAGGAAAAACTCAAAAATCTCAAAGTGGAGTTGGGAGAACACAGGTTTTTGGAACGCGTCTTTATTCCGCAGTCGGAGGATGTAAAAATCGACCGGTTGGGCCGACTCACCATCTCTCCGCGGCTCTTGGATTCTGCGCAGATCAAAAAGGATGTTTTGATTTTGGGGATTTTAACCCGCATAGAACTATGGGCGCCGGAAGCATATGAAAAGTATCTGGCTCAATACCAGTTAAGTTATGAAGAGGTGGCAGAAAGAATTTTCAAGTCATAGTTCCACAAAAATGTAGGAGCTGAAATTTTCCCTTGCTACGAAAAGAAATAAAGGTCTAACGGACTCCACAGGAACCTGTGGATCAAAAATTTTGGCTTCTACTTTTCAGAGAACCTCTCCCCTATTCCCCCCTCGCCCTAGAGGGGGGAGGGGATGAGGTAAAGATGTCTTGAGAGAATTTCAAATTGCAGGTGCGCTAAAAGTTCCTAAGTTCGAAATCTTAACATGCATCAACCGGTTCTGGTAAAGGAAGCAGTGGAGAATCTCGTAACCGACGGCTCGCGGATCATTGTTGATGCAACCGTGGGAACCGGCGGACATGCCCGGGCGATACTGCAAAAGTTGAAAGAGGAAGGCAAGTTAATCGGCATAGACCGGGACCAAAACGCCCTCGAAATCGCCAAAAGGAATTTAGCGGGTTACGGTAACAGAATCTTACTGGGTCATCTTCGTTTTAGTCAAATAAAGGATTTTCTTTCCAGCCAGAACATAAAAGAAGTTTCCGGATTTCTGTTTGATCTGGGAATGTGCTCCCTGCAACTGGACCATCCCCAGAGAGGTTTTGGCTTTCAATCGAACGGACCGATCGACATGCGCATGGATCCATCTCAATCCAAAAGTGCTTTTGAGGTAATTAACCAATACTCGTTTTCGGAGCTGAATAAAATCCTGTTCCAGTATGGCCAGGAAAGATTTTCCAAAAAGATCGCTAAAGTTATCGTCAAGGAGAGAAACCAAAAACCGATTTCCACCACCTATCAGCTCAGGGATCTGGTGGCATCGGTGATCCATCCCCCTTTTAGGATCAAGTCATTGGCCCGGGTATTCCAGGCCATTCGCATGGAAGTCAACGATGAGTTAAATGAATTGAACCGGGGATTGATGGAGGCGATCCGCCTGCTTGAAGCCGGGGGAAGACTGTGCTTAATCAGTTATCACTCTTTGGAGCATGGCCTGATCAGGAACACCCTGAGAAAAGAAAGCAAAGGGTGCATCTGCCCTCCCCGTTTTCCGGTTTGCGCCTGCGGCGCTAAAGCCAGTTTGAGAATGATCACCGCCAAACCTATAGTTCCAACCACCCAAGAGAAAGAAGCCAATCCCAGATCCCGCAGCGCCAAGCTTTGGGTGGCAGAAAAACTCAAACCTTCAAACGATTGAAAAATTGCGGATTATGAAATTGAACCGGAATAAAACATCGCTGAATCGATTAACCCACAGAGGATCGAAAAGCCTTAAGCTTAAACTCTTTTTAATCTTCTTAACACCGGTTCTGCTTGCCTCTCTTTATATCTGGCAGAGGGTAACCGTCATCACCCTCTCCTCTCAAACCAAGCAGCTGAGGGTGGAAATCAAACAAAGGCAGAAGACTTTAGATTACATGCAAATAGAAGTGGCCAAGCTTAGTTCCATCGACCGGATAGAAAAAAACATCGCGGACTTAGGATTTGTTCGGCCGCTTTTCGATTCTATCGGGATAATCTCAGAATCGGTCGAATCCACCTGTGCGGACCCGCGGGGTGAAAAAGAAAATATCTGGGTCAAGTTGAAATCCCTGCAGAAGAGTCTATTCTCCGGGGACAAGGTCGAAGCCAAAGAAATCAAACATGAGCACTAATTCCCGACACGCCAAACTGCGCCGCCGCATCTTCTTGCAGAGGCAAGCGCAGGTCCGCTGGACTGAACTTTCCAGAAAGAGATCCACCATTGCATTTGGCTTCGGTGCTTTGATCTGGCTTCTGATCTTATCCCGCCTTTTCTTCTTCCAGGTTCTCAAAGCGTCGGAATATAAAAAGATCGCCACCAGACAGGTTCAGTTACATATCAAATTGGAGGCAAAAAGAGGCTACCTCTTTGACCGAAAAGGGAAAGAGCTGGCCATCAACCTCCCGGTGGAATCCTTCTTTGCCATTCCGGAAAGCGTAAGCAACGTGAATTTGGTAACGAAAACTTTCGTGGACCCTTCCGACCCCAAAGCCCTCCAAATAAAACAAGACCTCGCCTCCCGAAAGAATTTTGTCTGGTTGAAAAGAAAGGTGGAAAAAGAGGAAAGCCAAAAGTTAAAAGAGAAGAACTTGGAAGGGGTCTGGGCAAAATACGAGACCAAAAGGTATTACCTGTATGGGAATTTGGCAGAAGAGATATTGGGATTTGTGGATATCGACAACAAAGGATTGGCCGGGATGGAGTATCAATACGACCAGATCTTGCGGGGGCAGGAAGGAGAGGGAATCTTTCAGCGGGATGGACACCAAAACTATTACCAGACTGCGGAATTCCCCATCCAAAGACCGGTAAACGGAAAAAGCCTGGTATTGACCATCGATATCGAACTGCAAAACATTGTGGAACAGGAGCTGAAACAGGGAATCGAACAGACCGGGGCGGACGGTGGTTATGCTGTCTTCTTGCATCCCCGCACCGGCGAGATTTTGGCCATGGCCTACTGCGAAAACCATGAAGGATTGCCCATCAAGAATCGTACCATCAGCGACTGTTTTGAGCCGGGCTCTACCTTCAAGCTCATCACAGCTGCAGCTGCTCTGGAAGAAAAGTTGTTTGATCCGGAAGATAAGATATTTGCAGAAAACGGAAAATTCAGGGTGGGCAGCAAGATCATCCACGACGTCCACCCCAACGGCTGGTTGACTTTTAAAGAGTGCGTGATGTACTCCTCCAATATTGCCTTGGGTAAAATAGCCCTGAGGGTGGGTAAGGAAAATATTTATCATTACGCCCGGAATTTTGGCGTGGGCATGAAAACCGGCATCGATCTTCCTGGCGAAGCCGGCGGTTTTATTCCATCCGTTAAAAACCGGTGGCCCGATGTCGCCCTGGCCAACATCGGTTTCGGTCAAGGGGTTTCTCTCACCGCCCTGCAAATTGCCTGCGCTTATGCTGCCGTAGCCAATGGCGGGATCATGATGAAACCTTACGTAGTAAAAGCCATCTTGGACGAGAACGGCGACACTTTGAAAGAATTCGGTCCGATGGTGCAAAGACGGGTGGTAAGCGAAAACACTGCCCGCATTTTGGTAGATTTCTTAAAAGGGGTGGTTACTTCCGGCAGCGGAAAGAAAGCAAAGGTGGAAGGGCTGGAGATCGGGGGAAAGACCGGCACGGCCCAAAAGGCCAAACCCGGGGGGGGAGGATATGAGGAGAACAGTTACTTGGCTTCGTTCATCGGATTCTTTCCCGCAGATGATCCCCAGATGGTGGGTTTGATCACTCTGGATAGTCCCAAAAAGGTACATTTGGGCGGTTCCACTGCCGCGCCGGTATTCAAGAATGCCACCGAGCGCATCGTCTCGCTGACCGGAGAATCTATTTTAACCAGCTTGGCGAAAAACATGCTGACCACCAGCTCTCCTGAAATACCCCTGGCTTTTTTGGAACAAAAGATACAGAAAGCGGAACAGAATCTGTTGGCTCAGTCAAAAAAAGAACCAAGTTTACCATTTATGGATTCAGATTCCATCCAAAAAGGAGATTCTTTGATACCGGATGTGCGGGGGAAAACCACCCGGGAAGCGGTCAAGATTTTGAATCAAAGGGATTTGAAGTTCGTGGTAAAAGGGAGTGGAATAGTAGTTAACCAGATTTTTCAACCCGACTCCAGCGTCAGTCAGGATTCGGCATGCATAATAATTGAATGCCAGCCATTATAGATTGGGCTTTCGATAAACTTGTTCTTTTCAAACGATGTTTTAGGGCATTAGGCGTGCAGGTATTTAGACTTGCTGGAAATTGGTATCTGAATATGGATTGGGGTAAAGCCGATACTTTACCTTTAGTTTCATAAACAAAAAAATATGCAGAAACTCAAAGTGCTTTTGGATAAGCTCCCCTCTGGTAAAGTCTCCGGAGATACGGATTTTATCATACCCAAGATGGAGTATGATTCCCGCCGGGTGGACCGGGGTGATCTTTTTGTGGCTTTGGAAGGACTTTCTGATGACGGGCACAAATACATACCATCTGCCATCGACAACGGAGCAGCAGCGGTGGTGGTGCAAAAAGACGGAGATTATCGGGTGAGAGCCAAGATTCTGGTTCCTGATACCCGGGAAGCTTTGGCTTTTTTGTCCAGCCGGTTTTATGATTTCCCCTCCAGGAGGCTTAGACTAGTTGGGATCACGGGGACCAACGGAAAAACCAGCATCACCTATCTGGTGCGTTCCATTCTCAAGCAGGATAAAAAAAAGGTGGGGTTGATTGGGACCATCGCTTACTGGATCGACGAACAGAAGCTGGACGCCCCCAACACCACCCCCGAATCTCTGGACCTGCAGAGAATGTTTTCCCGGATGTCGGAACAAGGAATCTCTGCAGCCGTGATGGAAGTCTCCTCTCATGCATTGGTCATGCATCGGGTTGATGGTACGGAGTTCGATGTGGCGGTCTTCACCAATTTGAACCATGAACACCTCGATTTTCATAAAACCATGGATGCCTATAGGAAGGCAAAGGGGCTTTTATTCAAGAAAATAAAAGAAGATGGCGGGATTTCGGTAATAAATAGAGATGATCCCCAGTGGAAATATTTTTACGATTTGACTGAAAATCAAAGCTGGACATACTCTTTAAACGATTCCCAGGCGGATTTTTACGCCAAAAACTACCGGTGTACCCCACAGGGGTCTGTGATCGATATGGGCACCCCCCACGGAGAGATGACCCTGAATACAAAACTCATAGGCGAGACCAACGTTTACAACACCTTAGCCAGTGTGGCGGTAGGATTCGCCCTGAAAATCGATCCGCAGATCATAAAACTGGGACTGGAATCGGCAAATGTGGTACCCGGACGCATGGAAAGCATTCAAGCCGGACAAACTTTCAACTTGTGGATAGATTACGGTCATACTCCCCATGCCTTCGAATTTTTACTGAAAACCGCCCGGAAGATGACCCAAGGGAAACTGCTTTTTCTGTTTGGTTGCGGAGGGGACCGGGATCAGGGAAAAAGACCTTTGATGGGAAAGGTGGCTTCACGGTATGCCGATCGTATCTTTCTTACCGAAGACAACCCGCGGAATGAGGATCCCCGTAAAATAATCGAGCAGATAATCCAGGGGATAGAGGATGTCGGCAAAGTCGATGTCATCATCGATAGGAAAGAAGGAATCAGGAAAGCCATAGAAACCGCCCAGCCCGGAGATACTCTGATACTGGCGGGTAAAGGGCACGAGGAATATCAAATAATCGGGAACCGGAAGATTCACTTCTCGGATAAGGAAACGGTGTTGGAACTTTTGTCTGCCAAATTGAATGCCCTGGGAAAGGAATGATGGTGGCTATGTTCCTGAGTTTGCATTCGAAGAGCAATAGGCGAAGCGGGATAAATTCCCGCTTCTATGGACGGCACTGAATTACTTTAAAACCATAGGCTGAGGTTCATCCTGAAGAGATTCACCCTGCCCTTCGGTCCTGCTTCGCACTGAGTGCGCTCAGCACGAAGTGAGACCTCAGGGTCGAAGGAAAGGGCATTCAGCCCCGCCCAATGGACGCTGATTAGCCCACGAATCAAAAAGAAGGAAGAGAACTCACCATGTTTGAGATCAGGCTGGATGAATTAATCAATGCAGTTGACGGAGAAGTTAAAGCCAGGATTAATTCCGGGGATCTGCTCCTTCGAGGGATAACCATCGACTCCCGGAAAGCAGAGGAGGGGAATCTCTTCATCGCCATCCCCGGGGAACAGTTTGATGGACATCAATTCGTGATGGAAGCTGTGACAAAAGGGGTAAAAGCGATAGTGGTTAACCAGGAGAAGGAACGCTTTCTGCCGGAGGAAACTTTAAACAAAATCTCGGTGGTAGCGGTACGCGACACCAAGAAAGCTTTGCGGGATATTGCTTCCTGGTATCGGGGAAAGTTTGATATACCCGCGGTGGCTGTGACCGGAACCAATGGTAAAACCACCACCAAAGATATGATTGCCCAGGTGCTCTCTTCGAAATTCAAGGTTTTGAAGTCGCCAGAAAGCTACAATAACCTCATCGGGGTTCCGCTCACCCTGTTCCAGCTTGATCCTTCATTCGAAGTTCTGGTTTTGGAATTGGGAATGAGCCAGCCGGGAGAAATAAAAATCTTAACCCGCATATCCTGTCCCAACCTGGGGGTGATCACCAACATCGGACCGGCTCATTTAGAATCCATGGGAAGCATGGAAAAAATAGCCCGAGCCAAGTTCGAACTCGCGGACCACATGCCCTCTCCCAAAACCTTGATTCTTAACGCCGACGATCAGCTTCTGGCAAAAAGGTTAACTCAAACCGGACCGGGCGAAAGGGTGATCAGCTTCGGTATAAAAAAGAAGGCGGATTTCGTGGCAGATCGGATAGAAACCAACGGGAACGGCTATCTTTGCTTTAGGGTTAATAGGAATATTACCGTGAGCTTGCCGGTTATAGGATTTCATAATGTCTATAATGCTTTGGCGGCATTTGCTGCGGCTATATTTTTAGGAGTGGAAGAAGGAAAAATAAAGGATACTCTGGAAAACTTTACCCCTTCTAAGCTGAGGATGGAATTGGTCCGGATAGGGAATATCCGAATTATCAACGACAGCTACAATGCCAATCCGGTCTCGGTGGAAAAGGCTTTGGATACTTTGAAAAACATAAAAACCCCCGGACGGAAAATAGCCGTATTGGGGGATATGCTGGAGCTGGGAGAAGAGGCGATGGATTTTCATCTGCAGCTGGGAAGAAAGGCGGCTCAATCGGGTGTGAATTTACTCATCACCGTAGGTGAGCTCTCCCGGTTTATCGGCGAAGGGGCAAAGGAGGCGGGCATGCATGCCAGCGATGTTTCGACCTTCGAAAACAATCGGCAAGTTGGTTTTTATCTTTTGGAGAATTTAAAAGACGGCGACCTGGTTTTGGTCAAAGGTTCCAGAAGGATGAAAACAGAAGATATAGTATTAAGTTTAAAAAGCCAGTATGGCCGGCAGAATTGAGAAGATGAAATTGAGAAACGAGATTGAGGAACTGAGTTAAAACTCCATTCTCAAATCTCATTTCTCATTACTAAAAAGGAATAGGATGCTTTATCATCTGCTTTTTCCCTTGGGGAAGAGTTTCATACTCTTCAACCTTTTCAGGTATATCACCTTTCGGGCGGCGGCTGCCGCTTTGACTGCGCTTTTGATCAGCCTGATTTTTGGCTCGCCCATCATCCGGTTACTGAAGAGAAAACAGGTGTCGGAAAAAATAAGAGAAGAAGGACCCGCCTCTCACAAAATCAAAGAGGGAACTCCCACCATGGGAGGGATTATAATTTTGATCGCCATCGTAATCCCGACGCTGTTATGGGCGGACTTGGCCAATAGCTACACCCAGTTGATCCTTTTAGTCACCATCTGGATGGGACTAATCGGTTTCATGGACGACTATCTCAAAGCGATCAAACACCAGCCAAAGGGACTGGTGGGAAAAAAGAAGATGGCGGGCCAGGTGGCTTTGGGTCTGGTTTTAGGGTTGCTTTTACGCTTATTCCCCCCCTCCAAGGATTTCGGCACCGCTTCGGATATCCTATTCTTTAAAAATTATTTCGTCGATTTCGGAATATTTTACATACCTCTGGTGATCCTGGTAATCACCGGATCCTCCAATGCGGTCAACCTCACCGATGGTCTGGACGGATTGGCCATCGGACTCATCGGTCTGTGCGCCTTCGCTTTTGCCGGTTTATGCTATATGACCGGGCGGGTCGATTTCTCCCGTTATCTCTCCATAATTTATCTGGAAGGTGCCGGAGAGCTAACCGTTTACTGCGGAGCAGTGGTGGGTGCAGCTTTGGGCTTTTTGTGGTTCAATGCCTATCCCGCCCAGGTTTTCATGGGAGATACCGGAGCTTTGGCTCTGGGTGGAGCATTCGGTACCTTAGGTATCTTGATAAAAAAGGAGATGTTGCTTTTGATCGTAGGTGGGGTTTTTGTGGCTGAAGCACTTTCCGTGCTCATCCAGGTGTTCACCTTTCAAACCTGGGGGAAAAGGATCTTCAAAATGGCTCCCCTGCATCACCATTTTGAGCTTTCCGGATGGAAGGAGCCCCAGGTGGTGGTGCGTTTCTGGATCATCGGAGCGATTCTGGCTTTATTAACCTTAAGCACGCTGAAGATCCGGTAGCCGGATCGAAAGAAACCGCGTAGCCGAGCCTTCACTTGTCCTGAGCGAAGTCGAAGGATGGCTCGGGCAGTAAAACTAAAGGGCATAATGCGAAAAGATAGAATCACCGGAAAAAAAATCTCGATCTTGGGAATGGCTCGCTCCGGGGTTTCCTGTGCCATCCTTTTGCAAAGGATGGGAGCGGAGGTCTTTGTTTCGGATGTGAAGAAAAGAGAGCTTCTCTCACCTCAGATAAACCAGCTGGAGAATTCTGACATAGAGTTTGAAACCGGAGGCCATACCTCCCAAGTCATACAGAATAAGGATTTTTTGGTGGTGAGTCCCGGCATTCCTTCGGACATTCCCATATTGATCCAGGCGGAAAACTTAGGCATACCCAGATTCTCCGAGATCGAGGTGGCTTATTGGCTGACGGACTCAAAGATTGTGGGAATCACCGGTTCCAACGGCAAAACCACCACCGTGACGCTTTTGGGTGAGATTTTAAAAGAAGACAAAAGGGAATTCCAGGTAGGCGGCAACATTGGCATCCCGTTTTCCGGTATAGTGGAAAAAGTCTCGCCGGAGGGGATCATCCTATTGGAGCTTTCCAGTTTTCAGCTGGAATGGATCGAAGAGTTCCGCCCTTATATCGCATCGGTATTGAACATCACCCCGGACCACCTGGACCGCCATCCCGACATGAAATCCTATGTGGAAGCAAAACTGCGCATCCAGGAAAACCAGACCGAGGATGATTTTGCGGTGCTGAATGCGGACGATGAAGGAAGTCTGAAATTCGCGACCTCCGGAAAAAGCAAAAAAGTCTTTTTCAGCACAAAAACCGAAACGGAGCCGGGGGCTTTTATCCGCGAAGGAAAGCTGTTCACCCGGCTGAGCGGCAAGGAGACTGAAATCGTGGAGGTGAAGGAAATCGGGATCAAGGGACCTCACAATCTGTCCAATGCCTGTGCGGCCTGTGCCATTTGCGGTATATTGGGGGTATCGGCTGAATCCTTAAGGAAAACCCTGACCAGCTTCACCGGGGTGGAGCATAGACTGGAACCGGTGGCTACCGTATCCGGGGTGAGTTTTATCAACGACTCCAAAGCCACCAATGTGGATTCGGTCTGGTATGCCCTGCAAAGCGTCACTCCCCCGATCATCTTAATCGCCGGAGGAAAGGATAAAGGCGGGGATTTTACCCGCTTGAGGGAATTGGTGCACAAAAATGTAAAAGCTTTGATTCTATTGGGAGAGGCGGAGGAAATAATAAAAACCGCGCTGGGGGATACAACTGCCGTCTACCATTCGGATACCCTGGAGGAGGCGGTGGAACTATCTTATAAAAAAGCTTCCCCTCAGGATACGGTTCTCCTCTCCCCCGGCTGTGCCAGTTTTGATATGTTCAGGGATTATCAACATCGCGGTCAGGTATTTAAATCCAGCGTCAGAAATTTAGGACAGAAGCGGAATGCAACCATTTTCATTTAGGCTCATGCGATATGATCGATAGATCCAAACCGGATTATCTTTTACTCCTGATGGTGTTGATTTTAATAGCCGTGGGACTGGTCATGGTCTATTCCGCCTCCGCCATTCTGGCTTGGGATAGGATGGGGAATTCCATCGCCTTTGCCAAAATGCAGGCGATCTGGGCGATCATCTCTTTGGTTTCCATATTGGTTCTGACCAAAGTGGATTATCATAAACTGGAAAAGTTTTCCCTCTTACTATTGATGATATCCTTTGGCTTCTTGGTGGCGGTGCTGTTCTTCCCCTCGGTAAAAGGGGTAAACCGCTGGATTAAATTGGGCCCCATCTCCTTCCAGCCGTCCGAGTTTTTTAAGCTATCCTTGATTTTGTTCATGGCGCATTCCCTCACCCACAGGAAAGAAAGAATGCGTGAGTTTAAGTATGTTCTGATACCGTATCTCGTGATTTTTGGTATGGCTGCTGTTTTACTGATGAAGGAACCTCATTTGGGTGCGGTCCTCCTTCTGGGTGCCATCGTCTTTGGGATGCTATTTGTGGCGGGAACGAAGATCAAACACTTTCTGGTGATAATCGCTCCGGTAGTGGTAGGGGTTTTCGTCTTGGTTTTTGTCTTTGGCTATAAAAAACCGCGGGTGGAGGATTATTTGAAATCCATGGAGAATCCGATTAAAGGAAGCTATCAGATGACCCAGTCGGTTCTGGCTTTAAGTTCAGGTGAACTGCTGGGTGCGGGTCTGGGTGAGGGGAAGGCCAAGCTCTTCTTCTTGCCGGAACCTCATACCGATTTCATTTACGCCACCACCGGCGAGGAGTTGGGATTTTTGGGAAGCGCGGGTATTTTGATTTTGTTTTTCATCTTGGCCCTGCGGGGGTTTTCCATTGCCCGAAAAGCTTCGGATGATTTCGGCTGTCTTTTGGCTTTTGGGATAACCTTCAGCATATTTATGGGCGCTTTGATCAATGCCGGTGTGGTGGTGGGGCTTTTACCCACCACCGGACTGCCAATGCCCTTTCTAAGTTACGGAGGTTCATCCATGTTTTTTTCGGCATTGGGCATCGGGATACTGCTGAACGTCTCCAGACAGACCAAGTACGTCCCTTCCGGACGCATCATCAGCAAGATAGGAATATGATTAAGGTCATGTTTGCAGGAGGAAAAACCGGAGGACACGTCTTTCCGGCAATAGCTATGGCAAAAGAGTTCAGTAAGAGATATCCGCAAAGTCGGATCACTTTTGTGGGAACCAAAGATGGGATGGAAGCAAAAATCGTCCCCCGGCACGATTTTGAATTGCTGTTCATTCGGACTAAGGGACTCTCCCGGAGATCCTACCTTTCCAACCTCCTTTTGGGATTTTACCTGCTTAAGGGTATATATCAGGCCTATGAATTGTTGAAACAAAAGAGGCCGGATCTGGTGGTGGGGACAGGTGGATACGTAAGTTTTCCGATAGTCTTTGTAGCTGGTCTCAAAAGAGTACCCGTAATACTTCAAGAACAGAATAGCTACCCTGGTATCTCCACTCGGTTTTTGGCACATTTCGCGGATAAGGTTTGCCTGTCTTATGCAGATTCAACCCAGTATTTCCACGCTCCTGAAAAAATCAAAGTGATCGGGAATCCGATAAGAGAAAATATCACTTCAGGAGAGCGGGATCAGGCAATAAAACTATATGGATTGGATGAAAGCAAAAAAACCATATTCATCTTCGGAGGAAGCCAGGGGGCTCATGCTATTAACCTAACCATGCTTGAATGTTTGGATCTGCTCCAATCGGACCGGCAGATACTGTGGCAGACCGGGGAAAGTGACTATCCGGAAGTTACCCGGAAGGTGAAAGAGAAGAAAATTAAGGGTGTGGTGTTGCCCTTTATCGAAGATATGGGCTCGGCTTATGCTGTATCGGACATTGTGGTTTCCCGCTCGGGTGCCTTGACTTTGGCGGAGATCACCGCCTGCGGGAAACCGTCCATACTTATCCCTTTCCCTTTTGCCACGGCAGACCATCAAAGATACAATGCCGAAGCTCTGCAAAAACAGGGAGCGGCAAAGATGATCCTGGAAAAGGATTTGACTAGAGAGTTGCTGGCACAAGAAATCGACAATCTTCTTTCTGATGAAAATAGATTGAAAAATATGGCAGAGAAAAGTAAAAAAATGGGCAGACCGGAGGCAACTTCATTACTGGTGGATGAAATGGAAAACCTTTTAAAAGGAGTGCGCAAGCTTGCTTGCGCAGCGGAAACTTCACTTCCACACTCCTCGATCTGTTCTTCTACGTGTACTAAACCATCTAAGACCTGAGGACTTTAACAAACCATGAAGTTTAGCAAAATCAGAAATATTCATTTCGTTGGCATCGGTGGAGCGGGGATGTCCGGCATTGCCGAGATCCTCTTCAATTTAGGTTATCATATCACCGGCTCGGATATACGATCATCCGAGACCATAGAAAGGCTAAAAGATTTAGGAATAGGAATCCGAATTCAACATGCCGGAGAAAATGTGGAGGGTGCGGATGTAGTGGTCATCTCTTCGGCGGTAAAAGAAACCAATCCGGAAGTGATCAGCGCCAAGGATAAGAGAATTCCGGTGATCAGAAGGGCGGAGATGCTGGGTGAGCTGATGAGGATGAAGTATGGTATCGGCATTGCGGGAACCCACGGTAAAACCACCACTACCTCGATGGTGGGCGAGATCCTGTCCGAGGGGGGATTGGACCCCACCATCGTGGTAGGAGGAAAAGTGGTTAATCTGGGAGCGCATGCCCGTTTGGGAAACGGTCGATTCATGGTGGCAGAGGCGGATGAATACGACCGCTCCTTCCTGCAGCTCACCCCCACCATTGCAGTGGTAACCAATTTGGAGCCGGAACATTTGGATTATTATAAGAACTATGATGAGATTAAATCCGCTTTTTTGGAGTTTGTGAATAAAGTTCCGTTCTACGGAAGGGTGATTTTATGCTGGGATGAGGAGAATGTCAGGAATCTATTCCCCCTGGTAGAAAGACCGGTTACCACCTATGGACTCACCTCTTCAGCCGATCTTTGGGCACATTCCATCCGGTTCGAGGAAAACCGCAGCGAATTTGAGGCCCAGTTCAAAGGAAAAAGCTTGGGCCAGATCACCTTATCCGTTCCGGGGATTCACAATGTCAAAAACTCTCTGGCTGCCATCGGAGTGGCAATGGAGTTGGATCTCAACTGGGACACTATCCGAGTCGCGCTGAACAAATTCTCGGGGGTTCACCGCCGGTTTGAGATCAAAGGAACCGTCAAAGGGGTGATGGTGGTGGATGACTATGCCCACCATCCTACCGAGATAGAGGCGACCTTAAAAAGCGCCAGAACCGGGTGGAAAAAACGAATCATTGCAGTCTTCCAGCCGCACCTCTATACCCGTACCCGGGATTTTTACCGGCAATTTGGCAAAGCACTTTTAGAATCGGATCTGTTGGTGGTCACCGATGTATTCCCGGCTCGGGAGGAACCTCTCCTGGGCATCACCGGCGAACTGGTATCCGAATCTGCCAAGAAACTCGGACATAGGAATGTGTTCTATGTACCTAAGATTGAAGATGTGCCTTCATATCTTAAGAACGAAGTAAACGAAAACGACATGGTCATCACCATGGGAGCCGGAGATGTGTACCGGGTGGGAAATGAACTCTTAAAGTTGCTGGAAAGGTAGTCCGGTGAAGAAGAAAATACCTTTTCTGATTTTGACGCTGCTCATCCTGATTTTCGGAGGAACCTACCTTTATGCCTATTATTCCCCGGGTTACAAAGTGGCGGAAATCCGGATAAAAGGTACCGGAAAAATCCCTCCGGATGAGCTTAAAAAAAAGGTATCCTGGTGCATGGGTAAGAACATCTTCAGCGTAAAACCAGAAAGTATCCGGGAAAAATTGCTGGAGGATATCCGGCTGAAAAGCGCGAAGGTAGGAAGGATTCTTCCCGGCTTGATCTCCATAGAAGTGGAAGAGAAGACCCCGGTCCTGTGGATCAGTCTATCTGCCATCCTTCCCGGCGCCCGGGATTATGGATTCTATGGCTTGTCCATAGATCAGGAGATCCTGCCTTTGGACCAAGACGATCTTTCCCATGACCTGCCCATAGTAAGCGGTATAGATCCCAAGGAAACCGATGCCGCTTTACACTGTCCGCTTGAACCCTATCAACGGTATGATAATTACAAAGCTAAAAAGGGATTGGAATTTTACCGGATGCTGATGAAAAAAGACCCGGATGCGATCAAGCTTTTGGCGGAAATTAACCTGGCGGATGCACCCAACGTGAATTTGTATCTGCTCCCCTTCGGGAATAAGGTGTTGTTGGGTCCGGGTGATTTTGAAAAAAAATGGAACCGGGTTAAAACCATACTCGGTGCCGAGGAAAAAATCGAGGAGCTTTTGTGTTTGGATCTAAGATTCGACGATCAGGTAGTGCTCACCCGATCCTCGAAGAATGCTTCCGCGGAATCAGACAGCGCCCGACATTCCTCCGATAAAATGGGCAAACATCTAAAGAATAAGAGAGGCTAAAAATGGCAGGTGAAATCAGAATAGTCGGTTTAGACATAGGCACCACCAAAGTCGCCGCCATCATTGCGGAATGGGATGGTTCGGAAAAGCCCAAATTGATCGGCATCGGCACCAGCCCGTCGGAAGGTCTTAAAAGGGGCGTGGTCATCAACCTGGAGAAAACCGTGGAGTCCATCGCATCTGCGGTGGAGGATGCGGAGATGGTGGCGGGGGTAAAAGTGGATTCGGTCTTTGCCGGGATAGCCGGAGACCATATCCGCAGCATCAACAGCCGGGGGGTGATCGCGGTCTCCCGTTCCGACCGGGAGATAACATCAATGGATGTGGATAAGGTGATCGAAGCTGCCAAAACCGTGGCTCTGCCCATGGATCGGGAGATAATACACGTTCTACCCCAGGAGTTCACGGTGGACGATCAATCCGGCATCAAAGATCCGGTGGGCATGGTTGGAGTTAGATTGGAGACGGAAGTTCATATAGTCACCGGCGCGGTTACTGCCGCCCAGAACATCTACCGCGGCGTCAAGAAAGCGGGATTGGAGATAGAAGATCTGGTGCTTCAACCATTGGCTTCCAGTTATGCCCTCCTTTCTCCGGACGAAAAGGAATTGGGAGTAGCGGTACTGGATTTGGGTGGTGGCACCACCGATTTTGCTATCTTTTTTGACGGCTCCATCCGGCATACCGGGGTGGTGGGCATGGGAGGAAAAAACGTCACTAACGATTTGGCTATCGGGTTAAGAACCCCGGTGGATCAGGCGGAGGAGATCAAAAAAGTCTATGGCTCGGCCATGACCAGTCTGGTAGACTCGGACGAGATGATTGAAGTGCCTGCCGTAGGGGGAGGAGAACCCAAGCGGATTTCCCGAAATGTCCTGGCAGCAATAATCGAGCCGAGGATGGAGGAGATATTCAGCCTCACCCGGCAGGAGATGAAGAAGAGCAACTACTATGATCTGCTTGCCACCGGGATCGTTCTGACCGGCGGAGGATCGCTGATGGAAGGGGTGGTGCAGCTGGCGGAAAAGATATTCGATATGCCGGTACGTGCAGGAAAACCGCAAGGGGTAGATGGTCTGGAAGAAAATGCCTCCAGTCCCATTTATGCTACCGGGATAGGTTTGATACTATATGGGGCAGAACAGATAAGAGAAGGAAAAGTAAGTAGTCATATGAAGGGAAAAGGCTGGTTTCATAAAATGAAAAATATATTTGGTCAATATCTATAATCCTAAAAGAAGAGGGAGGAGTCATGGTCTTTGAGTTGGATTCCAACTATGAAAACTGCGCCAAGATGAAGGTGATAGGCGTTGGTGGCGCTGGTGGAAATGCCATAAACCGGATGATCGATGCCGGACTTTCCGGAGTGGAATTTATTTCCATAAACACCGACATGCAGGATCTGGAGAACTGCAAAGCCACCCGCCGAGTGCAAATCGGATCCCGTCTGACCAAAGGATTGGGGGCGGGAGCCAACCCGGACATCGGCAGAAAGGCAATCGAGGAGGATCGGGACCTGGTGGCAGAATCGCTTCAGGGGTCGGACATGGTTTTTGTCACTGCCGGCATGGGCGGGGGCACCGGCACGGGCGCCTGTCCGGTGGCGGCTGAGATCGCCAAAGAACAAGGAGCTTTGACCATCGGGATCGTAACCAAACCCTTCGAATTCGAAGGGAAAAAGAGACTGATTCGGGCTCATCTGGGAATCGAGGAGCTGAAAGGGAAGGTGGACACGCTGATCGTCATCCCCAACCAGAGACTTTTGGGACTGGCCACCCCCGATACCAAATTTGTGGATGCTTTTCGCATGGCGGATGGGATCCTACTCCAAGCCACCAAGGGTATCTCCGAGCTGATTACCGTTCCCGGATTGATCAATCTCGATTTTGCAGACGTCAAAACGGTGATGGCGGAGATGGGTGATGCGCTGATGGGTATCGGCTGCGGAAGCGGAGAAAATCGGGCCAGGGAAGCCGCCACCCAGGCCATCTCCAGTCCGCTTTTGGATAACGTCTCCATCAACGGAGCCAAGGCGGTTTTGATCAATATCACCGGAAACAGCAATATGAGCCTTTTGGAAGTGAATGAGGCTGCCAGCTTAATCACCGAAGCCGCCGGATCGGATGCCAACATCATCTTCGGTGCGGTAATAGATGAGTCTTTACAGGATCAGATCCGAGTGACGGTGATCGCCACCGGATTCGGCAACGGCAATCATGATCTGGACAGTGAGTTTGGCTCCGACCTGTTTTCCCGCAAGCTCGGTTTCGAGAAGAGCGGAAAAGTAAAAGAGGTCTACAGCGATTCTTCCCGGGTCTTCGAAAAAAGCAAGGTGTCGTCCTATCCTGCGGATGATTGGGAGGTTCCCACCTTCTTGAGAAAACAAAACGGAGGGTAGGAAAATCTGTAGAGTATCAAACTTCAACTTGATCCGGAGCTTATTAAATTGAAAAAATAACCACTAACCATCCTTCAGTTCGATTTACTCACCAATAAAAAGTCCCCTCACGATACGTGGGGGGACTTTTTTCAGGAGAGTTCAGGAGCGGGATAAATTCCAGCTCCTATAGGTTAATTCTGGTCCTCGTCCTTCGTCCCTGTTCCCTTGCTCCTAATATCCTGACCCTGGACCCTGTATTTATAAGGTAGGTTCCACGATTTTCCCGATGAAGAGTATCGTTGCGGATAGGTTTTCTCTAATCAGGAATATAAAGGGTCGATCTGCTAGAAACTCAAAATAATTCGATGGTAGATCCGCAGACAATTCCATCCCGACGGAAGTCACTCCGGCTGCCACTGTACCTTCCTCGTTTACCTCCACAAAGGTTTTATGTTTCACTCTGCTGATGTATAGACCACCTTCTTTGTGTATCTTGGTAAAATCAGCCTGATCCGGATCAAAGGCGACGGTCATCCCCAATGCTTTAAGAGCATCATTCAACAGTAGATCATATTCCAGTGTGAATTTTGGAAGGAAAACTTTACCGGAATCACTATGCAAACAACTCAACCAGTAACTTAAATTTTCCTGGTTGAATTGCCCTATTAAATCATCCACTTTCTTACCTTCCCTCGGAAGAAAAATCAGCATACTGAAATCCCCCTCGCCATAGGGTAGATTAACCAGCTGAAAATCACTATTCTCATAGTATGGGTATTCACTTTTCTGCCCCATCAGCCGGCAAGGTACGGTAGACCCGTTGGGCAGATAAAACAACCAATCTGTCGTTGCGTTCTTATCGAATTGGTAAGTCCAGGCACCCTTGAAATAGATGGCGTTGATCAGAAACATGACCAGCGAAGGATCAATCGGAGGATCCACAATTGTTTGTATTCTCCCGTTGGTATTCTCACTTACCCACGCATTGATCGTATCTGCCGCACCCGGATCGTCAAAGTCCATTCCCTTCACTGCGGCATTGAAATAGGTTCTATTCAGATCGATGAATTCCTCTTCAAACGTCCAACCCTGGCGGTACCAGATGGAATTGGCTATTTGAAATTGCACCTTGGGATCGAGCCCCGATAAAAACCCTATAAGATGCTGATATGATTCATTCACCTCCTGCAAGGTTAATCCATTCAGCTCCAGGGTCTTCTGCATCGCCTCTTGCGTGCTTCCGTTGGCTCCGTTATAGGTCATACCTAATGCCATGGAAACACTCAAGGGAGAGATGAAAACATTCTTATCTTTCTCTTGCCTTACTACCTCTTGGAACAGTTTCAGCCCGAATTTGTTGTCCGATTGCAATAGACTTTTTTCGGCGGAGGCCAAATCAATTGAAGGTTTATTCTCGGGAGTTAAAGTTTTGGTGGGATTTTTCTTTGAGCATTGCATCAATATAATGCAGATCAAAAAAACTATAATTAGATTTGACTTTTTAAACATGACACTCCCCTCCTCGTCTAAGTTATCCTAATTTCTATTCTTAATAGAATTGATTTTGTTTTAGTCACATCCTTTCAGGGCTTTGATCTATTACTGCTAATACATATATATTATGTCAACCACATCCGCTAAACAGTCTCTTTAAGATTCGTCCCTAATATGTAAACAAACAATATGCCAATTTTTGTTTCAGCCATTAACAAGTTGCAAGTGATTCCATTATATAAGATAATGGCGAAACCATTTTTGTCAAGTATCTAAACTGATATTAAAACTCGTAATTCATTGCACCCCGTTTAAGTTTTAATTTATCTTATTAAGTACAACTAAGGATTATTAAGGAATTGCACAAATGCGTTATTAATTGCGAGAGTTCTAGCATTTAAAGAGTGTGGTCTTAAATGATTTGACAATGATTAAGTAGAGGGTTAATTTACGAATGATTCTTTTCTGGGTATCGACACAAAATCTGTATCTTATTGGATTAAAATGAAGTCGAAAAATTTCGCAATCCTTAGGGAGAAACTTCTTTTTTCGGAAAAAAGCTTAGTCCCGATTAAAACTGGAAAGTATTCCAGAAAGTCGAATGCCTTCCGAGTTGCTTTGGGCTTTCCCAACTCATACGAAGTGGGCATGTCCAACCTCGGCTTTCAGACGATCTATCGCTTGCTCAATCAGATGGATCAGGTGGTTTGTGAGCGTTTCTTCTTATTCGACTTTCCTCCTTACGGAGGGACTAGAACTTTGGAATCAAATCGCAACATCAAAGATTTCGATCTGGTCGCCTTCTCCATTCCGTTCGAGCTGGACTATCCAAATGTTTTGGAACTGTTAAAATCTTCCCGTATTTCCCTTCTATCTTCCGCAAGAAAAGCAAAATCCCCCTTACTCGTTGCCGGCGGGGTAGCACCGACTTTGAACCCCGAAATCCTAGCCCCTTTTTTCGACTGTCTGTTCATGGGCGAAGCCGAAGAAGCCATACTGGAATTTGTGGAGCAGTGCCAGAATCTTATGGCAGAGAGAAAATCAAAGGAGGAGATCCTGCTGCAACTCTCCGGAATAAAAGGATTATATGTACCTCAATTCTATAATGTCAGTTATCATGATAATGGCTGCATCCAAAAGATAAATATCAGAAGCGGTGTTCCCCAGATGGTAGAAAGAAGAAAGATGAAGCTGGAGGAAATCGAGACGTTTTCTCCGGTTATTTCACCTTATGCCCATTTCAGGAATTCGCTTCTGGTAGAGACTGGCAGAGGATGCGTTTGGGGATGCCGTTTTTGCGCTGCCGGACACATCAATCAACCTTGCAGGCTTTATAAGAAGGAATCCATCCTCTCGCAAGTGGAAAAATATGCGCAGGGCAGTACCCATATAGGATTGGTTGGGGCGGTTATATCGGACCATCCGGATTTAGAAGATATCTGCCAAATTCTTCATCGCGATGGTTTTGAAATCGGAACGTCCTCTCTACGGTTAGATATGCTCAGCCCAAAACTTCTCAAGATTCTGGTCGATTCCGGGCTTAAGACCCTCACCCTGGCACCGGAAGTGGGAACAGATAGGATGTGGAAGATTATTAAGAAGAACATTAATAAGGACGCCGTTTTGAAATCGGCAGAAATTGCAAAAGATGCCCTTATCCAGCATTTAAAATTATATTTTATTATCGGTCTCCCCTATGAGGAAGAAGAGGACATAGACGGAATTGTAGATCTAATTCACGAGGTGTATGAGATTTTCATGCCAGGTAGCAAGCGGATAAAAACCAGTGAGAAAAATAGGCTTGGAATAAGGAGAATAACCCTTTCCATCAATCCCTTCATCCCCAAACCGCATACCCCTTTTCAATGGTGCACCATGAATTCGGAAACAGAACTGAAGAAGAAGCTGAATAGGATTGGAGAGGGAATCAGGAATCTAAAGGGAGTCTGTCTGGAAAGAAAGAGTCTAAAGGGAGCGATTCTTCAGGGTATATTCTCTTTGGGCAACCGGAATGTGGGGATGGGATTATTCTGTAAGATTGAGGAAAATTTAAATTATGCTCAAGCCTGGAAAAAAGCGGGTGTAAATCCCGATCCGATTATTTTTAAGCCAAAGAACTTGGATTCTGTTCTCCCCTGGAATCTGATCGACTCCCCGGCGAGCAAAAATATCTTAAGAGCTGAGTTTGAGGAAGCCCGTAGGGTATCGGTGGAATTACCGGACTAACAATAGATTTATCCTCGATCCAGCTCTCCTTTTGGAAGAATGATTATTGAGTTTGATTTAGGAGAAATAAACTAAACGAAAAACCAGCACCCGGCTTAGGTCAGGTGCTGGTTTAAGAAATAGGAATCACTCGGATTGTACGGAGATTACTTAGTTTAAATTCTCCAACTTCCCCGCTTTCATGCAGCTGGAACAAACGGAGATGGTGGTTCGTTTTCCCTTTTTGGTTACATGCACATGTTGCAGATTGGGAATCCATCTTCGATTACTTAAGTTATGGGCATGACTGATGGTATGCCCATACAGTGGTTTCTTGCCGCAAATCTCGCATACTTTCGACATTAGATCCTCCTTTCACCAAATCCATAAATGTCTTTCAACAAGCTAAAGCAGTATACGCCTATTTTTGAAAAAAGCAAGGATTATTCTTGTATGATTTCCCTTCTCACCTGTGGATCTATTCCATTCTCTTGATCGCCCGGATTATCTCATACTCAGAGGTGATATTTAGAAGTTCTTCCCGGAAGTAATCGAAGCGCAGGATTTCGGCTAATGCTTTAAAGATTTTCAGATACAGGGTGTCATCATAGGGCGGTGCTGCCATCACGAAAAAAAAGTGAACCGGCTGATCGTCCAGAGCATCGAAATCATATCCCTCCTTCGATCGGGCAAAGCCCATCAGGAATTCTTTTGCCTGCATGGTCCGGATATGGGGTATGGCAATGCCATGCCCGATTCCGGTGGTGGCTTTCCTCTCCCGATTGACAAAATCTATCAGCAGTTTCTTCTTGTTGCCCACCCGTCCGGATTTGTCGAGAAGATCGACCAATTCACCTAAAATCGCTTCTTTTCTTTGCCACAGCACTTTATCCGGATGAAGCTGGCAGTCGGGATCGCACTCAATATAAGTGTCCATCTCCAATTTGATCAGCTCGGGCTTTAAATAACGGGATATTTCCATCTCAGCTTTCCTACATCCGTCCCCCTTTAGAAGAATTCGTTTAGCTTTTGACTCGTTTTATCATCATTGACGTTAAGCCAAAAGCCCTTCTGTTCAAAAAAGGTACATTCTCTATATCGGCAAAGCCAACCAAGTGCTAAACCCCGCTGAATCTTGATTTTGCCGAATCTGAAAGGAAAACGAGAGGAAGGAATTATCTGTTGGAAATACTTGAAGGCAGTTTTAAGGTGAAAGGTGTTAGGTTTTAGGTTCATCCGTGAACCGTATACCGTTTTCTTAGCAGAAAGAATGAGACTACGAACCGAAATATGTATATAATTCTCTTGTGGGGAGTGGAACCACGAACCGTGAACTGTGAACCAGTTTTACTGGAGGCGGGGAGAGAAGTTTATCCTGAGTCCGAAGGGCTAAGGCTTGTCCTAAACCTGTTTTTTAAAGGAAAACTCTCAGCCAATCTCTCTTTCCTCTTTCTACTCCATCCCTTAACTTCTATTTCGCGCTTACAGGCAGAGGACTTGTCAGGAAACTCCTCGAAGTAGATCATTTCTACAGGTAACCTTGTCTTTGTGTACTTTGCACCCTCTCCGCTATTGTGCTCTCTTAGTCTGTCTTTAAGGTCATTCGTTATTCCGCAATAATAGGAACTATCGACACATTTCAGTATATAGAAATACCATTTCATTTTTCTTGAGAAAACCGAATCGTAGATTATCTGTTTACGTGAACTTCTTCCGATATGATCCTTCGTCGCTTTGCTCCTCAGGATAAGAAATTCTAACTCGCTGCGCAACCCAGCCCTCTTTGATCTAATCCTTCGTCGCTTTGCTCCTCAGGATTAGAAATTCTAACTCGCTCCGCAATCTAGCCCTTTTTGATCTAATCCTTCGTCGCTCCGCTCCTCTGGATAAGAAATTCTAACTCGCTCCGCAATCTAGCCCTTTTTGATCTAATCCTTCGTC
>CAIVRH010000016.1 GCA_903908285.1 uncultured candidate division Zixibacteria bacterium | reverse complement strand
GAAGGGAGATTTGGCATGCTCAAACAACACTACCGGCAACATCGTGGTTTATCTAAATTGAGAAGAGAAGCTTATCTCGTATGGTATGTCTCAATTATTATCAACCACAAAAAACCAACACGTTTTTACCATTAACCCAAAAATTAATTGTGTCTGTTGATAAAGAAGACAAAAGAATATTCCTCACCCCAGCCGGGGCAATGATCGCCCTAATCTGCTTTTTCCTCCCCTGGGTCAAAGTCTCTTGCGGCAGGACCACCAGATCTTTATCCGGGCCGGATATCGGTGGGATTTTTTGGCTGGTTTTGATTGCGACACTGGTGATGATGGCTGCCTTTTTCTTTTTCCGCAAAAAGAATCAGCCTGAAAAATCAAGGTATGTCGCCATCGTTGGCTCGGTTATTGCGCTTGCAGCCATATACATCAAATATATCAGCGTAGCTTACGGACAAAACAGTCTTTTGGTCAAAGCCGGAACCAAAGTGGTGAGGTTTAATGTTCAAATCGGGGCAATCGGCGCAATCCTCGGATTTATTTTAATACTGATAGGTGAGGTCTACATTAAAACACTCCATAAACGCAAGCAAACAAAGCTGAAAAGCAAAACCCAAATTCCGCAAGAAGTGGAATAAAAAAGAACAAAAAGAAAAACGGCGGGTGAAAAAACCCGCCGTTTTTTGGTTCGTGGTTCGTAGTAAAATCTTAAACCTCGAACCATGAACCATTTTAGAAGAAACATTCAGGTTTCTGCAATGGAAGGCTGAAGTCTTCCGCCACATCCTGGTCACTACATCTTCGTCACTTCCTGTTTGAGCCACTCGGTGGTTACGCTCTTGGGTCGCTCGATGGAAAGACCCAGTGCCCGGTCCCAAATCAGCTGAGCCAAAACACCCATGGCACGGGAGACTCCGAAGAGTACCGTATAAAAGTCATACTCTCTGACCCCATAATACCACTGCAGTACTCCGGAGTGCGCATCCACGTTGGGCCAGGGATTCTTGGCCTTGCCGTGCTTCATCAGAATATCCGGAGCCACTTCATACACCATAGCGACCAACTGGAAAAGCTCGTCTTTCGGCATGTGCTTCAGGGCAAATTCCCGCTGAGCCACATATCGCGGATCGGTTTTTCTTAAAACCGCATGCCCGTAACCGGGAATGACCTGCCCGCTGTTTAGAGTATCCCACAAAGCCTTGGAAAGCTCCTCTTTGGTGGGAACCCTTCCGCCCAGCTTTTTCATCAGGTTCTGAATCCAGCGCAGGACCTCCTGGTTTGCCAGTCCGTGCAAAGGACCAGCTAAACCGTTCATCCCCGCGGACAAAGAGTAGAAAGCATCCGATAAGGCGGAGCCGACCAAATGGGTGGTGTGGGCGCTGACATTACCGCCTTCGTGGTCGCTGTGCAGAACCAGATATAATCTCATCAGCTCGTAATATTCCGGATCGTCGATCCCCATCATGTGGGAGAAATTGGCTCCCCAGTCCAGCTTCTTGCTGGGGGTGATCCTCTTTCCGTTTTTGTAAGACCGGCGGTAGATGTAGGCGGCGATGGCCGGCAGCTGAGCCAAAAGATTCATCACGTCTTCATACATCGGATCCCAATAGTCTTTTTTGGGAATGCCTTCATTGTATTTCTGCTGATACAAAGACGTGGGTTGAAGCGACATGATCCCGATGGAGAACTGGGTCATGGGATGCATCTTCTTGGGAAGCGAATCCAAAATCTTCCAGGTGCTGGCGGGCACCTTTCCGCGGGTCTGCCACTCCTTAGTGACCTCTTTTACGTCATTCTCTGTGGGTAACTCTCCGGTCAAAAGCAACCAGAATAATCCTTCGGGAAGCGGCTCTTCTCCGCCCGGAGCCTTGGGCAGTTTCTCCCGCACTTCCGGGATGTTGTATCCGCGGAACCGGATTCCCTCATTTGGATCCAAAAGCGAGGTCTCCCAGACCATGGATTTAATCCCTCTCATTCCGCCGTAAGCCTGCTCTACGGTGGCTTGAGAGATTACCTTCTGGCCGTGTTCCTTTACCAGTGATTTCACTTCTTCCCTAAGGATGGGAATTTTCTTGGCCAGTTTTTCCTTCAAAGGCATAACCAACCTCCTATTTAATTTGGGTTTGTACTACTGTTAATCTTTATCCAAAAAAGAACTTCGATTCGAATTTAGCATTTCGAGCTGAATCCGATGCGTGCACCGAATTTCTTCTGCCGTCCAAAGCCAGATCGTACCGGATCGTCCCTTTCTTTGCCTCTTTCGGGTCGGTAGCACCCGCCAGTACCCTAAGTCTTTTCACCGCATTCGCTCTTTTGAGCATGACCGCCACCACCCTCCCCGATGACATATACTCTACTAATTTCTTGAAAAAGGGTTTGCCCCGGTGAACCTCATAGAATACCTCCGCCCGGTATCGGGTCAATTCATCCATTTTCAAGTCGATGATTTTGAATCCATCCTCCTCCACTCTTTTTAAAATCTCCCCGATCAAATTTCTTTCCACCGCATCCGGCTTGATCATCAAGAATGTCTTTTCCACCTGTTTTTCCCTTTGTTGGTTTATCGTTTACTGTCAATGTTTATCCGACCCCGGTATCCGATTTTACTACCTTAGCTTTTTTCTTTCGAACCAGCTCATATCCGATTTCGATTGCCTGCAAATTCCTCTCCTCGGTTCCTCTGGGGGCTCTTCTTTTAAGCACCTCCAAAAGACCCTG
Source organism: uncultured candidate division Zixibacteria bacterium (assembly GCA_903908285.1). Classification (GTDB taxonomy): domain Bacteria; phylum Zixibacteria; class MSB-5A5; order MSB-5A5; family SM1-73; genus CAIVRH01. The sequence goes on along the minus strand of CAIVRH010000016.1, from coordinate 28,941 downwards.
CCTGGAGACTATTTTGGTCAAAGCCGAGATCGTTCCCAAAGCCACGATGTTAGCCACCATTGGTGTCCCCAGTTGTTCCCGGGCGATCCGGGTAAAAGTAAAACCATACACCTTTCTATCGGGAAGCTGGGTGACCAATCCGGAGTCGACGATTAGAGTCCCGTTCTCCCTTAATGCCGGGAAGTAGATATCGCATGATTCCTGGGTCATTGCCAAAAGCAAGTCCAACTCTTGCGGTTTGGGATAAAATATCTCTTGGGAACTGATCACTAAGTCGGATCTGGAGGTGCCGCCCCGGGCCTCGGGACCATAGCTCTGGGTTTGACAGACGTACTTCCCGTCTTCCACCCCCACCGCTTCTGCCAGGATCATGCCGGCAAAGACCATTCCCTGCCCTCCGGAGCCGGAAAGCCTGACCTCATAACGCTCTTGTCCCGCGCGAGTTTTTTTGATTCTTTCCATGCTTGATAATATCCTGGTTATCCGGGCAATTAAATCAACCGCTGGTATTCCCTTTTAGCTTTTCGCTTGAAACTCTATACTCTTAACTCTAGACTCTTTACTCTCTCTCTTTACCCTTGACTCTTACCCCTTCTCCTTCCGCCAGACTTTGTGCTAAAGCGATCACCTTATCGTATTCCTCGCAATATTCCGGGAAATCTATATCCCACAGAACACCTGTGAAAAATTTATCCTTGAGTTTCTCCGCGGGTACCTTACCCGCAGCAGAAATCGGAATGGCATGGTCCCTCTGCCATTTCATCATCTCTACCGGACCCCCCTCCTTATTCAGCCTTCCGTACAGGGTATGACACTGGCTGATCACCTCCACCAGGGAGAATCCCTTTTTCAATATAGCTTGTTCCACCAGCTTCTGCAGTTGAACCACGTGATACACGGTTCCCCGGGCTACGAAAGGCGCTCCCGCCGCCATAGCCAGCTTGGAGATATCAAAACCTCTTTCCCGGTTGCCGTATGGAGCGGTGGTTCCGATCTTCATGAAGGGGGTGGTGGGTGCCACCTGCCCTCCGGTCATGCCGTAAGTGGAGTTGTTGATCAATATCGTGGTCAAGTCGATGTTCCGGCGGCAGGCGTGGATAAAGTGATTTCCCCCGATGGCTAAAGCGTCACCATCCCCGGTGACGATGATGACCTTCAGATTAGGTTTGGCTAATTTCACTCCGGTGGCAAAAGCCAAAGGTCTTCCGTGGGTGGTATGCAGGGTGTTGAAATCCACGTATACCGGCATGCGGCTGGAACAGCCGATACCGGAGATCATCACCACCTCATCCCGGGAAAGATGTAAGTGATCGATGGCCCGGATGATCGCCCCCATCACAGTCCCGATGCCGCATCCGGAGCACCAGACATTGGGGAATTTCTTTTTGGCCCGAAGATATTTATGGGTCATTTCGGAGAAGATGGGCATGCTATTTCTCCTCCCTGATCTTTTCGAAGACCTGATCCGGGGTGATCAATTCGGAATCGTAACGGGTCAGGCTACTCACCCGGGTCTTCCCCCGGTTGACCCGCATCACCTCTCCGATCAACTGTCCCTGGTTAAGCTCGGCTACGATGATCAAGTCCAGCTGTTCCTGAATGTGTTCCATATATTGATCCGGGAAGGGCCAGATGGTCAAGGGCTGGATCAAACCCACTTTGATTCGCCTCTCTCGAGCCATCCGGACTGCCTCGCGGGCTGCCCGGGCCACGATCCCATAGGCAAAGATAGCAATGTTGGCATCTTCCATAAATTCGGCCCTCACCTGAATTATATCATCCAAGTTATGGGTGATCTTGTTTTTCAGTTTATCCATTTTTTGTTTGATCTCTTCCGGTTTTTCCGTGGGAAATCCAAAGGGATCATGGGTTAGTCCGGTAATGTTATATCTATATCCCTCACCAAAAGAGGCCATAGGGGAAACAAAATGAGGATTGATCTCGAAATGCTGATACCATTCCGGCGGAACCGTGGGTTTCATCCGGTCTATTATCGTCATCTGATCCGGATCGGGGAGTATTACCCTTTCCCGCATGTGCCCCACCACCTCGTCCATCAAAACGATCACCGGGGTGCGGTATTTTTCCGAAAGGTTGAAGGCGCGGAGGGTGAACTCATAGCATTCCAGCACGGAAGAGGGGGCCACAGCAATGGCGTAATAATCACCGTGGGTTCCCCAGCGAACCTGCATGGTGTCGGCTTGCGCCACCTTGGTGGGAAGACCGGTGGAAGGTCCTCCTCTCTGAACGTCCACTATCACACAGGGGACTTCCGCCATGTAGGCATATCCGATATGTTCCTGCATCAGGGAGAAGCCCGGTCCGGAGGTGGCGGTCATCGATTTTACCCCGGCTACGGACGACCCGATCACCGCTGCTAAACTGGCGATCTCATCCTCCATCTGGATGAATTTCCCGCTCAGCTTGGGCAATTCCGCTGCCAGAATTTCCGCCATCTCGGTGGAGGGGGTAATAGGGTAACCCGCGAAGAAACGGCATCCGGCTGCCATAGCTCCCTCCACGCAAGCCCGGTTTCCCTGCATTAATCTCTGATTTTTCACCGGTGGTTTCATTGGGATTCTCCGGTGGTGACGATTTTGGGTTCCTTTTTCTCCCGGGGTCTTACCGCAATGGCAAAATCGGGGCATCTCAGCTCGCACATGCCGCACTGGGTGCATTTCTCCGGATAGGTCAACAAAGGGAGCCCATTGGCATCGGAGGTTAAAGCCCCGGTCGGACAGAAAGCCACGCATATCCCGCATTTTTTGCACCAGGCTTCGAAAACGTGAACTTTTTCCTCTCCGATTTCCGGATTTCCGTCCGGTTCTATTTTATTGATTTGATCTGCCAATTCGATTTTTCCTCCGTTTCAAATAGAGCTTGACACAAGGAAGTATAAATATTAAGTTTATTACGACGAAAGTCAAGTTTTTAGTAAAACTTTGTAACCTTATTGCCAACCCCAATTTTATTGGATGTTCTTTAATTGTAAACCAGATAAAGACTTAAATTGCTAGGGAGTAGTTGAATCATGACTAAAACATATAAAGTTACAGTTTTTTGCTGGCTGGCTCTTTTTCTTCTCGTTTTCGCCTGCGGTAAGAAGAACGGGACCAAGCCGGAACCCCCCAAGTACAAATGGACCATCTTAGGTTATTTTGACGGCAACAATCCGCAGGATCAGACTCCGGCTGGTCATTCCTATGTGATCCATGACGAACAGGAACTGGAACATATCGACTCCACCCAGGATATTCAGGTGGTAGTGATGCTGGGTTCCTTCAAGACCGGGGGGATCTGCAAGTACTATCATATTCAAAGTGGTTTGGACAAACTTCCGGACTCGGTCAGCTCAGAGGTGCTGAAGGACCTGGGGAATAAAGACATGTCTGACCCGGCAACTTTGCGGGATTTTATAAGCTATGGAGTAGAGAAATATCCCGCTGAGCATTACATGTTGATCGTCAACGATCATACCTTGGGCTGGAAAGGGCTTTGTTCTGATCAGATCAACGGAAGCGGGAACTGGATGAGCCTGCCCGAGCTTTCCTTCGCTCTCTCGGGCTTTTATTTCGATATCATCTGGTTCTATACCCCATCCCTGGCCACGGCGGAGGTGGCTTATCAGATCAAGGACCGGGCAAAGTATATGATCGCTTCGCAGTACTTGAAGTATCCGGACAATATCATGGGTGCGGCTATATGGCTTCCGTATCTTACAGATACTTTAAATCCCAATATCGAAGCGGTGGATTTAGCCCGCAAGATCCCCGAGGCAGTCGACAGCGCGGCCTCTCTCATATCGAGCACAATTTATTTTCACATAGATGCCATCAATCTTTCCAAGCTTTCAGCGCTGGCCACAGATATTTCGAATCTGGGTGCGAGCCTGGTGGATTATGCCGGATCCAACTGGGGGGAGGTGTGGGATGCCTGGGATATGCAACACCACTATGAGGACATGGATTCTTTTTCGGTTGATCTGCTCGGATTTGCCCAGCAGATTCAAAGCTCAGATGATCTCGACACCACCATAAAAAAGTGTGCCCTGCAGGTAGTAAACACGGTTAATGCTGCGGTTATTTCGCAATATATGTTTCCGGTTAATTTTTTTGGCGGGATTTCCATTTATTTACCCTGGAACCATGACGTTTACGACTCGGTTAATTACGCTCAGCTTTACTTTTCGGAAACCGAATGGGAAAGCTTTCTATCGGTTTTTATTCAATCGTATTCGGTGGGTTTTGCCGGAGCGTTTGATATCAAAAGTACTCCCACCGGAGCAGAGGTATTTCTCAACGGGGTGGATACCGGCGACACCACCAACGTGTTCATCGGCGGATTGTATCCGGGAGCGTATAACGTTACATTGACCAAAACCGGATATAAAGATTTTGTTATCGTACGTTTGAATCTTCCTCCTCAGGAGACGATAACAATTAATGCCACTCTAAAACCTGTTTTCTGACGAATCTTTCTGCGGTTAATCAAGTTACCTTGTGTTTGTGATTTTATGTTGCGATAGGGGTTACTCCTGACGCATAATAGGTGTCAGGACGAGGTCCTGACACAACAGGAATGCTACTCTAAAGCCTGTCTCTTGATAAAGAATCGGACTGTTCCACCCCACCCCACTTCCTAGATCAAACATTTCCTTTCATAAATTCCTTTCTGCATTTATATTTGATTCATGCAGATGCGAGATAGAATATTCCATAAATCCCCAGACGATTATCTCCAAAAACCACTAGTAACAGCCCTTTGCTCCGACATTGGCCGGGGACATCCCAGCTATATGGACGGCTTGCTTTCCCTGCTGGAGAAAAAATATCCCACGATAGTTTCTCGAACGGTTTTTAAGGCGAGTAAAGGGGTATCTCTTTTGTCGTGGAAATTCCTGTCCGGGCTTTACAGCATCAGCGGAAAAGGCGGACTTGCCACAAAATTCTACAACTTAATCCGCAGAAGATCGCCGGATAATTCCTCCAATTCGTTCGCGATGAAGATCCTGGGACGGGACATAAAACGAAAATACAAAAACTTCACCGGAATATGCCTGGTGGATCATCCCCTGATTGCGAAATCCCTGGCTGGTGTCTGCCGGGTGTGGTATTTGCACGGGGAGATCGCCGCTCCGAAGGAATGCGCCATACCGGGTGTGGAAAAGATACTGGTTCCTTTGGAGGAGACCAAAGAAAAACTGCTCACTTGTGGCACAACAAGAGAAGCCATCCAAGTCTGCGGATTGATGATCGAACCGGGATTGGTGGATACTGCAGAAATATCATTTAATAGAAGATTAGAAAGAATCAAATCTAACCAACCCTTAACCATCGGATTTTTCACCTCCGGCGCTTATCCCAAAGAGCACATGGAGAAGATCATCCTGGGTGCAAGATCGGTCATCGAAGCAAAAATGAAAGCGATCATCTTCTGCGGGACAAATCCTCATAAATTTAGATGGGTGAGAAATGAATTCAAAAATTCAGGAGCAAAAATAGTTGAGGACGATGAAGAGACTTACCATGAGATTCCAGATTTCGATGTCTTACTGGTTACTGGAAAGACCAGACAGGAAGATACCCAAAGGGCGGTTGAACTTATTCCCCATTTAGACGTCTTTGCAGTCGCTTCGCACGAGAGAACCAACTGGGCAGTAGGTTTGGGTTTGCCCATGTTTGTTCTTTTCCCTCTGATCGGCACCTTCGCTTCACAGAATTTTGAATTTGCCCAAAGTCAGAAAGTGGTTTATCCTTTAGACTCAACGGAGAAAGCGAAAGATCTCGGAAAGATTCTATCCGAGCTGCGGCAGAGCGGACAATTGCTAGATATGGCAAGAAACGGGTTTGGCATTCACAGGATAAACGGGGTTGAGATTGTAGTATCAGACCTGTTGAAAACAATGAATTCGTAGGGGCGTATTGCAATACGCCCCTACCTCATTCGCCATAATTAACGCATAATTGCTATTTGTTGTTCAATAAGCTATTAGCTAAAAGAATCAACCCAGTCTGAAAAGTTAGTTCGCAGTTTTCAACGATTTTTTTATTCTTGATCTTTTATCCCCTCCTTTTGTTGTAGCTTGCGATTTTAAATCCATTATATTGAAAGAAGTTACACAATTATGGGGAAATAACCGGACCGGCGAAAGTTGGCATACCTCTTGCAGGTTAATTGGTTTGACAACTTGACTTAAGGTTAAGAGGGGATTAGATGAGCTTGTAGTGATAAATTTCCACAGCTTTCATGGGAGGTTGCCATGAAAAAGAAGAGACTCATTTGGGTTTGGCTAGGTCTCCTGATAATCTTGACGTGGCAAGACATTTCAGCTGCAGAGTTGAAGGGCAAGTTTGCCATTAGCGCAAAGGGAGGAATATGTTCTTCTCTGGGAAGCGGCTTTGATTCTGAGAATAATCAGGAGGGGAGATATGCATTAGGGATGAGTGCGGAGTATTTTTTCTTAGAAGCACTATCCGGAGGTTTGGTTGTGAGTCACAACTCTTTTGAAGGAAAGTGGCAGGAGTCATACTATGACTCGTGGGATAAGCAATTGGGATATACCGGCTGGAACTGGACCGATGTTAGCATTTTCACCAGATTCGTGATGGGACCACGCAGCGAGGCATCCCCCTATTTTGTGGCAGGAATGGGACTCTATTTCCCCAGAGTAACCGACAAATTTTTTCGTGCCCCGGATACAGTATACACTCATACATCCTATGGCAAAGGACAGTGGGGCTTCCATTTTGGTTGTGGAATTCAGTATCTGATCACCCAAAAACTGCTCGTCTTTTTGGAGTTTCCTATCACCTCCATTCATACCAAAGATTCACAGTTTCACTGGATGGATGTATCTCATTGGATAGGGCAAGAACACACTATATATGATGACAGCCAATGGGTCAATGTCTTCGCAGGCATTTCATTGTTATGGTGAATTTGTAGGGGCAATTCTTGAATTGCCCCTACAACTGCGAAACCATCATTTTCCCTTCCTGAAATTTAATCCCCCATTTTGATTGACATTCGATTTTGCTTTTGTTAATTTTGGTCTTTAGAATTTATCATTCCTGTCAATTCTGAAAACGGAGGAAGAATTGTTTAGAAATCCAAAAGAGGTCATTAAATTCGCTAATGTGAAAAAAATCGGGATGATCGATTTAAAGTTCATCGATCTTTTCGGAAGATGGCATCATCTTTCTTTACCCAAAAGCCAGCTCAACTTGGATATGTTCAAACGGGGGACTCCCTTCGACGGCTCCGCCACTCCGGGATTTAAATCGGTGGAGTCGGGCGACATGGTACTAATCCCCGACATCCAAACCGCCCGGTTAGACCCGTTCTGGGATATGCCTACTTTGAGCTTCATCTGCAGCTCGGCTGAAGCCGCCACCTTGGAACCCTACAAAAGAGAGCCACGATCGGTAGCCCGGAGAGCGGAGAAGTATCTGTTGGAAACCGGCATTGCCGACCAGAGCCTTTGGGCGACCGAATTCGAATTCTACATCTTCGACAGCATCAACTATAAGAATGATATCAACATGGCTTCCTATATCATAGATTCCAACGAAGCCGACTGGAATTCGGGATTAAGGGAAAGCAAAAATCTCGGTCATAAGATCCCCCCGCACAGCGGGTATCATGCCATCCCTCCCTTGGACGATTTGTTCAACCTGCGGGCGGAGATGGTTAGGACCATCGAGGGAGGTGGGATACCGGTGAGATATCATCATCACGAGGTGGGAGGTCCGGGTCAGTCGGAGATCGAGATTTTAGACGATACCCTGACCAATATGGGTGACATCACCATGTGGATGAAATACGTGATCAAGATGATGGCGAGGAAAAACGACCATACCGTCACCTTCATGCCCAAACCCCTGTATAATGAAGCCGGAAACGGAATGCACTTCCACCAGCATCTTTTCAAGAAAGGGAAACCTCTTTTCTATGACAAAAAAGGTTATGGTGGCTTAAGCCAATTGGCTTTGTATTACATCGGAGGGCTTTTGACCCACGGGAGCGCTCTTCTGGCTCTGACCAATCCCAGCACCAATTCATACAAAAGACTGGTTCCGGGATTCGAAGCGCCGGTTAAATTATTCTTTTCACTGGCCAACCGCAGCGCTGCCATCCGTATCCCCAAATATGCGGTAAGGCCGATGGAAAAAAGGATGGAGTTCCGTCCTCCGGATGCCACCTGCAACGTTTACTTAGCTTTAGCTGCCCAACTCATGGCGGGAATAGATGGGATCAAAAAGAAAATCGATCCCACTAAGGCGGGATTTGGTCCCATCGACAAAAACGTATTCATCCTGCCGCAAAAGGAGAGGGATAAGATCAAGTCAGTCCCCGCTTCGCTGAAAGAGGCGTTGGAAGCATTGGAGAAAGATCACAAGTTTCTGCTCGAGGGAGGAGTGTTCACCCCGGATATCCTTGAGGTCTGGATCGATTACAAGCTGAACCGGGAACATAACGAGGTGAGAAACCGGCCCCACCCCTATGAGATGTCGCTCTATTACGACGTGTAATCTTTTTACTTATCCAGAGAGATTGTTTATTCTTTCCTTTGTGAGAGTTTTGAATAGTGAGAATTCAAAAATCAAAATGAAAAGTTCAAGCGGACGCTTGCTCGTCTGAGCAAAATTACAAATCAAAATTAAAAATTGGAATGCTGGTCTTATTACAGGAAGTAATTTTAAATTTTGAATTGTCCACAGGATCCCCAATCGGATATCTTTGAATTTTTAATTTGAACAGCATCAATAGTTTCGTCCGGAGCCACAATCACGAAATACTATAAATCTCCAAATCAGCAAGGAGAAAACCATGCCTAAGACCAAAGAAGAGGTCCTGTCGTTAATTGATGAAAACCATGTGAAATATATCCGCTTGTGGTTCACCGACATTTTGGGGCAGCTGAAGGGGATGTCCATCACCCGGGGGGAAATCGAACACGTGCTGGATGAGGGGCAGGGATTCGACGGCTCTTCAATAGAGGGATTCGTCCGCATTCAGGAGAGCGACTTAGTGGCTATGCCGGATCTACATACCTTCCGTATCCTACCCTGGTCGGTGAACGACGAGAAAGTGGCTCTTTTGATCTGCGACGTACTCAATCCCGACCGCACCCCTTTTGCCGGCGACCCGCGCTATGTGCTGCGCAGGGTTCTGGCAAAAGCGGCGCAAAAGAAGTGGGGCTTCTTTTGCGGACCGGAATTAGAGTTCTTCTATTTTCCCAATAAAAATGACCCTACTCCCATAGACCAGGTGGGTTATTTCGATTACAGCACCATCAGCCCGGCTACCCGGATGCGGAAGATGGTGGCAACAGCTTTAGAGACCATGGGCATCCCGGTAGAATGCACCCATCATGAAGTGGCGCCCTCCCAGCACGAGATCGACCTGCGCTATCAAGAAGCTTTGATCATGGCGGACTTCGTTATGTTCTATCGCCTCACCGTCAAAGAAATAGCTTTAAGAGAGGGATACTATGCCACTTTCATGCCCAAACCGCTTTTTGGCGAAAACGGATCGGGAATGCATACGCACCAATCCATCTTTGAAAACGACAAGAATATGTTCTTCGATCCGGGGGAGAAAAAATATCACCTCTCCAACGAAGCCAGATACTATATCGGCGGACTCTTCCGCCACATCAAAGAGATCTGCTTAGTTTTGAGCCAGTGGGTCAACTCTTACAAAAGGCTGGTTCCCGGTTACGAGGCGCCGGTATACATCTGCTGGGGAACCCGCAACCGCTCGGCTTTGGTGCGCATCCCGGAATATAAGCCCGGCAAGGAGAAAGCCACCCGCATCGAATTGCGCTCACCCGATCCGGCCTGCAATCCCTATCTGGCGTTTGCCCTGATGCTCGGCGCGGGCTTGAAAGGAATCGAGGAAAAGATCGAGCCGCCCTCGCCGGTGGAAATGGATATTTACGGCCTTTCCGATGCGGAGAGAAAAAGGCTGTCCATCGATTGTCTCCCCGGAACTTTGGAAGAAGCCATACGGGAGTTTGAGAAAAGTACTCTGGCAAGAGAGGTTTTGGGTGAGCATATTTTTAATTCCCTGGTGGCCAATAAGAAAGTGGAGTGGGATCAGTACCGGGTTCATGTCAGTAAGTACGAGTTGGATAAATATCTGCCGTGGCTGTAAGACCAAAAGGAAAATGGAATATAATAGCAATGACTAATAACAGATGACGAATGACGGATAAAATCGTCCGCCGTCCACCGCAAAAGCTAAAAGCCAAAGACCAAGCGGATTTAATGCAAAGAAAAAGGAAGAAGGAATAAAATGATTAATAACGAATGACGAATGAAGGATATCTAATATAAGGATATCTAATATAAGGATAGGGAAATGTAGCGGAGGTCTTAAGACCTCCATTTATGGAATGCTGAAGCCTTCCTCTACGTCCAAAATATTCAGCATTAGGATGAATTGAGATGAAAAAACTGAATCTGGTAGTTTTGGCCTCCGGTGGGGGTACCAATCTGCAAGCCATCATCGATCATATCGAAGCGGGCAAGTTGAACGCCCAGATCAAGGCGGTGATCAGCAACAATAGCAAAGCCGGGGTGCTGGAGCGGGCGAGAAACCATGATATTCCTGCCATACACCTAAGCCATAAGCAATTTGCCACTCTGGAGGAGTTCGACCTGAAGCTTCTTTCTATCTTAAAAGAGAACCAGATCGATATGTTGGTTTTAGCCGGATACATGAAGATGCTTTCACCTGTTATCATCCGGGAATATAAAAATAGGATAATCAACATTCATCCCGCGCTTCTTCCCTCTTTCGGTGGTCCCGGGATGTACGGTATCCACGTGCACGAGGCGGTGATCAAGTCGGGAGTGAAGGTGACCGGGGTAACCGTGCATATGGTGGACGAAGTCTACGATCACGGCGCCATCGTGATGCAGAAGACGGTGCCGGTCATGGATGATGATACACCTGAGAGTTTGGCTGAAAGAGTTTTGAAAGTGGAGCACCAGGCCTATTCCGAAGCGCTACAGCTTTTTGCGGAAGGAAGAGTGGAGATAATAGACAACCGGGCTTTCATTAAAAAGTAACTAGGGATATTATTCGCACATTTTTAATGTTTGATACCCCCTCACTCCCGCCTATGGCGGGATTTTCAACCTAACCCTCTCCCCGATGGGGAGAGGGAATATTATCTACAATGTTTAAAGAAAACGAACACGCAGGTTACCTCAAGTATCTTTTTTTTCTTATCCTCGGCACAACCATATTCCGCTTGATCTATATCAATATCCCCAATTTGGCGCCGCAGGAAGCATATTATTGGAATTATTCCCGACACTTGGCTTTGAGCTATTTCGACCATCCCCCCATGTTGGCCTGGTCGATTTATCTTTTTACCCATATCGGAACACAAAGCGCATTTTTCGTCCGAATCGTGTGCGTTTTAGTTTCAGCTGGATTAACATACTTAACCTATCTGATCGGCAGATTGCTTTTTGATGCCAAAGTCGGGTTCTACTCCGCAGTGCTCCTGAATTCTATCTTGATTTTTTCGTTGGGCGCTGTCATCGCCACGCCGGATACACCCATGATCTTTTTCTGGGTGCTCTCTTTGTATTTTTTTGTTCGACTGATTTTGACCCAAAAAAGCAAGTGGTGGTATCTTTTGGGAATTAGCACCGGTTTGGCTCTGCTCTCGAAATATACTGCGGTTTTCATTATAGTCTCAGTTTTCTGTTACCTGATTCTTTCAAAGCCGAACAGAAGATGGTTTTTCACCAAGGAGCCATATTTAGCCTCGATTCTTGCTCTTATTGTTTTCTCCCCGGTGATAATCTGGAATTCACAGAATAATTGGGCTTCTTTTCTTTTCCAGTCCTCCCGCAGGGCTGGCGAGATGAGTTCGTTTTCCGCCAAGCATTTCTTCGGTTATTTCGGAGCACAAATCGGGGTGGTTTCTCCGTTAATTTATATTGGTTTAATTTATGGTATGGTTAAAAGCGGGATTTTAGGGTTAAGAAAAAAAAGGGTGCTAGAATATACCCCTCACCCTGACCCTCTCCCCGGAGGGGAGAGGGATTTGTGGGTTGACAGGGATAGATTTCTCCTCTGTTTTTGCTGGTCGTTTCCAATCATCTTCCTTTTTACATTAGTTGCGGCTATTTACTGGGTGAAGATGAATTGGGTAAGCGCCGGCTATTTCTCCGCTGCCATCGCTTCCGTAGCATTATATTTTCAATTCCAAGAAAAAGGGAGAAAACGGGTTAAGGTGTGGGGAAAGTTGGCAATAATTGTTAGCTTGATTTTTGTTCTAATTGCTCATATCTTACCTGTTTGGAAATCCATTCCGGTTTCCTCTTCTATGGACACTATAACCGGATGGAAGGAACTAGCGCAGAGAGTGGAGACAGAAAGACAAACGATGCCGGAGGGAACCATAGTGGCCGGTTACGGCTACAAAGTCCCCAGCGAGATCGCATTTTACACTTCACTCGAAACCTACTCCAACAATATCGTGGGTGAAAATGGGTTGCAGTTTGATTTCTGGTCGAAACCGGGTGATTTTGTGGGGAAAGACGCCATTTTTGTTTATGACCAGAGGGAAAGGTATAAGGACCCGGAAAGACTGAAAAACTTCTTTACCTCGGTAGAGGAATTGGAACCGTTGAAAGTATATCGCGGGGGAAGGATCCTGACCACTTTTCATATTTTTAAATGCTATAATTACAAAGGACCAAACATTTAGGTTAAAAAGATGTTTCCGTTTTGGCCAGTTGTTTCTCCTGACCTATTCTCATGAAACCGGAGACGTAGCTATAATACGCGAATATTCTCTTGAGACTGAGAGGAGTAGAAATGAAAGAATACAACTATATTATTATTTTAGAAAGAGAAGATGACGGTGGTTATCATGCCTTTTGCCCCGCGCTTCCCGGATGCCATACCCAGGGTGATACTTTCGACGAGGCAATGGAAAACATCAAAGACGCCATCAAACTCTATATCGAAAGTCTAAAAGCGCACCATGATCCCATACCGGACGAAGATATCACCATTAAACCGTTGAGGGTGGTGGTGTGAGTCCGAAACTTCCAATGGTCAAGGCCAAAGAGTTAATTCGAATCGCATCCGGCTTGGGATTCGAGTTTGATCGGCAATCGGGAAGTCATGTCATTTACTATCGGAAGTCCGATAAACGGCGATTAGTTGTACCCGTGCATGCCGGTAAGGACTTGAAGCCGAAAACATTATTGGGAATTATCAAAGAGATGGGTTTGGAGGTGGATGAATTCAGGAAATTACTCTGAATTTGTAATATCAAAAAGATATTTTCTACACCCACTTTATAATCTTGTACATGAGGAAGTATGGAAAAAGCGTTATTCGAAACCAGAATCAAAGAATATCCTCTCTTTGCTAAGGGGAAGGTGCGGGATGTGTATGATCTGGGCGACCGGCTATTGATTGTTGCCACCGACCGGCTCTCCGCCTTTGACGTGGTGCTTCCCACCGGCATTCCCGGCAAGGGGAAGATACTGACCCAGATGTCTTTGTTCTGGTTCGATCTGGTGAAGGACGTGGCGGAGAATCATCTGGTCACCGCCAATGTGGATGAATACCCGGAAGAACTGAGAAAATATCGCGATATTCTTGAGAAGAGATCGATGCTGGTGAAAAAAGCCAAGCGCATCGATGTCGAATGCGTGGTGCGGGGGTACATCGCCGGTTCTTTATGGAAAGAGTATAAGAACAAAACCTCCCCCGGAAAATTAGATGCTGTTAAACTATACGGTATACATTTCCCCCCTTATCTGGTCGAATCAGAAAAATTGCCGGTTCCCATCTTCACCCCCACTACCAAGGCGGAGGAGGGGCATGACCAGAGTATGACATTCGAGGAAGTTAAGAATTTGGTGGGGGAAAAGACGGCTTTAGATCTAAAGAACAAGAGTATTCAGGTTTACCGGAAAGCCGCGGATTATGCAGAAAAGCGCGGGATGATCATCGCCGACACCAAATTCGAATTCGGGATGCTGGAGGACCGGATGATCTTGATCGATGAGATATTCTCCTCCGACTCTTCCCGTTTCTGGGATATGCAGGTGTACCAAAAGGGGCGCCCGCAGGAGAGCTTTGACAAGCAGTATGTGCGGGATTATTTGGAATCGATTCGCTGGAATAAACAACCGCCGGCTCCTTCTCTTCCGGATGAGGTGGTTTTGAAGACATTGGAAAAGTATCGGCAGGCATACGATAAATTGGTGAAATGAATATTGTCCGCCGTCCGCCGCTAACTACAAATTGGTTGTTTTAGCTGCGGTCGGCGGACTGCTGACTGCAGACAAATAAAAGAGGTAAGGAGACTAATAATAATGAAAAAAGATTTGAAACCGAATTCAAGTCCGACGGATCGGGTGAAGATTCGCCGGGCGATTATGAGCGTGTCGGATAAGACCAACCTGGTTGAGTTTGCCAAGGTTTTATCCAAATTAAGGGTGGAGATCATATCCACCGGGGGCACTCAGGCAGAATTGAAAAAAGCCAAGATAAAATCGGTGTCCATCTCCTCCTTTACCGGTTTCCCGGAAATCCTGGGAGGGCGGTTAAAGACCCTTCATCCCAAGGTCTTCGGAGGTATTTTGGCCAAGAGAGATGATGCGGAACAGGAAAAAGAAGTAACCGAGCAGGATTTAAAATATATCGATCTGGTGGTGGTGAATCTGTATCCATTCGGCAAGGTGATCACCCAAAAGGAGATTCAGCTGGAAGAGGCGATCGAGAATATCGACATCGGCGGTCCCTCCATGATCCGGGCGGCGGCGAAAAACTATAACTCGGTGGCGGTGGTGGTCAATCCGCAGAGATACGGTGACATCATCAACGAATTGGAAACCAACGGGGGCACCCTCTCCTTGGCTACCCGTTTCAGTTTGGCTAAAGAGGTTTTCGAACATACCGCTTATTACGACAGCATGATCGCCAACTATTTTCTCGGAATAGTGAGGAAAGAAGGGGATGAATTTCCCCAAACCATGACCTTAGGCTGGGAGAAGATCGAAACCTTAAGGTACGGGGAGAACCCTCACCAGAAAGCTGCATTCTACAAAGACGTATCATTCAAGGGAGCAAGCATCCCCCGGTGCCAGATACTCTCCGGAAAGGAGCTTTCCTACAACAACATCAATGACCTGGAAGCTGTTTTAGCTATGTGCGAGGATTTTTCCGGAAGACCATTTGCAGTAATATTGAAGCATACCAATCCCTGCGGTGCCGCCTGCGCGGATACGATGGATAAAGCTTATGAGGACGCCCTGTCCTGTGATCCGGTCTCCGCTTTCGGCTGTATCATCGGGCTGAATCAGGTAGTGGATATGGAAACAGCCAAAAAGATTCACGAGACATTTTTTGTAGAGTGTGTTTTGGCTCCCGGATATGAAAAAGAGGCGCTGGAACTTCTGGTGACCAAAAAGAACCGGAGATTTTTGGCTTGTCCGGATCTTTTGGAGCAAAAGAAATTCAGAGTGAACCAAATCAAAGTGATCAAAGGCGGAGCTTTGGTGCAGACGCCGGATGATTACCAGATAAAGGAAAGTGATCTGAAAGTGGTAACCCAAGTTACTCCCACCCCGGAACAGTTGAAGTCACTGCTTTTTGCCTGGAGGATGGTGAAGCATGTGAAATCCAACGCCATACTCTTAGCCCAGGGGGAGAGGACTGTGGGAATCGGAGCCGGACAGATGAGCCGGGTGGATTCGTCCGTCATCGCAGCCATGAAAGCGGGGGATAGAGCCAAGGGAGCGGTTTTAGCTTCGGATGCTTTCTTCCCCATGCCGGACGGGGTGGAAGCGGCGGCCAAAGCGGGAGTGGTGGCGATCATCCAGCCGGGGGGATCGAAAGGCGATCCGGAGGTGATCAAGGCAGCCAACGAAAATAAAATAGCCATGGTTTTCACCGGGATAAGGCATTTCAGGCATGGATAAGAATCTTGATCTATCGTTATAAATAAATTGTTTTGATAGATTGTTCAAAGGTTAAAGAACAAGAAAAGCGTTTAATGTTCAAGGTTCAAGGGTTCAAAAGTTCAAAGGTTCAATTAGTGAGGATTTAAAACGTAGGGTGGAGTTTTAGTTCCATCCTTCAAACGGGCGAATCTGAAGATTCGCCCCTACGGAAAAGAAATCCTAAGAGGAGGTTGGAGTGAAGAAAATTACTATTGTTTTTATCCTGATGATAATTTCGGCGACAGCTTACGGTCAATCCGGTTGGTTTTGGCAGAATCCCCTGCCCCAGGGAAACACCTTGGAAGGGGTCTATTTCACCGATGCCAATACCGGATGGGCAGTAGGAACCAACGGCACCATCCTTTACACTACCGATGGGGGTAACAGCTGGAATCCCCAAACATCCGGAAATACCTACCACCTCAACAGTGTCAAATTCATAAATGGTACCACCGGCTGGATAGCGGGAGGTTCCAGTAAAATCTTACATACCACAAATGGGGGAACCAACTGGAGTTCACAGACGTCAGTAACTTCCAGCTACCTGTACAGCGTTTTTTTTACCAAAGATAGTACCGGGTGGGCGTCAGGAGCATCCGGTGATATACTAAATACCACCAACGGAGGAACAAACTGGCATCTCCAAACCAGCGGAGTCACAAATAACCTCTTTGCGATTCATTTCGCCAACGCTGATAGCGGCTGGGCAGTGGGTAGTTATGGAAGAATCATCCGAACCACTACCGGGGGAGCCAGCTGGGATACTGTAAACAGCGGAACCGCCAGGTACTTTTATGGGGTCTATTTCATAAACTCCCGGACAGGTTGGGCCGTGGGAGAATCCGGAACGATCCGGCGCACCACCAACGGCGGAGACAGTTGGGATTCTTTGGCTTCTGGGACTTACAGTAACCTTCAGGGCGTTTATTTTACAGATAGCAATACCGGTTGGGTAGTCGGTAGTTCCGGTAAGGTCATCCACACCACTAATGGCGGCACCAACTGGGACACCCTCAGTTCCGGAGTCACCGGTGGACTTGAAAGTGTGCATTTCCTAAATGTTAATACCGGTTGGGCAGTGGGGGACGGTGGTACGACCATATATACTACCAACGGGGGAACCAACTGGAAACGACAAGGTTCCGGACCGACGGTCCAGTTTTATAAAGCTTGTTTTGTAGATGCCAACACCGGTTGGGCCGTAGGAGAACAGGGGACAATCCTGCATACTACGGATGCGGGGAGCAACTGGCTTCCCCAGACCTCCGGAACTACAAGCCACTTCCATGGCGCTTATTTTAAGGATGCCAGTAATGGATGGGCGGTGGGTACTGGGGGGATAATCAAACATACCACGAATGGAGGAAGTAACTGGAATTCGCAAACTACCGGAACTAACAAGTATCTGGAGGGGGTATATGCCACCAGCGACAGTAATTGCTGGGTAGTGGGAGATTCCGGAAAGATATTCCACACCTCCAACGGAGGAACCAACTGGAATCCTCAAACTTCGGGCACCCCCCGGCATCTGGAAGGCGTTTTCTTTTGGGATGCCAGAAACGGCATGGCAGTGGGAGATACGGGCAAGATCTTGCACACCGGAAATGGAGGCGTCAGTTGGGACTCCACATCATCCGGGACTACGAACAACCTCTATAGTATATATTTTATAAACACCCAGACAGGCTGGATTACAGGCAAAAACGGAACGATTTTACACTCTACCGATGGAGGGAGCAGTTGGAATCCTCAAACACAGGGAATTACCAATTCTCTTTACAACGTCTATTTTAAGGATGCAAACAGTGGGTGGGCAGTAGGGGCGGGGGGATTAATCCTGTATACCACCAACGGCGGGATAAACTGGAATGCCCAAAACTCTGTAACTACAAACGACATCCGTAGCGTTTATTTTGAAGATAACAATACCGGCTGGATAACAGGAAACTATGGTACGATTCTGCATACCACCAACGGAGGTTTTAGCTGGGTGGAAGAAGACAACGAATCGGCCGACAGGCCCAAGGATTTCAGTTTAGCGCAGAATTATCCCAATCCATTTAACCCTTCCACCATAATTAAGTTCAAAGTTCAATGTTCAAAGTTCAAAGTTCCCCTCCCCACTACCCTAAAAGTCTATAATGTGCTGGGGCAAAAGGTGAGGACGCTGGTGGATGAGCTAAAGAGTAGCGGAGATTATGAAGTGGTCTGGGATGGGAAAAGTGATAGCGGTCAAGATGTGGGAAGCGGGATATATTTTTATCAACTGAAAACGGGAGAAGCAAGCGAAACAAAGAAGATGGTGCTGCTCAAATAAAAGTTCAAGGGTTCAAGGGTTCAAAAGTTCAAAGGTTCAATTAGTGAGGATTTAAAACGTAGGGTGGAGTTTTAGTTCCATCCTTCAAACGGGCGAAACTAAAGATTCGCTCCTACGGAAAAGAAATCCTAAAACCCTTAGAGGAGGTTGGAGTGAAGAAAATCGCTATTGTTTTTATCCTGATGATCATTTCAACGACAGCTTACGGTCAATCCGGCTGGTTTTGGCAAAATCCCCTGCCCCAGGGAAATATTCTGGAGGGGGTCTATTTCACCGACGCTAATAACGGCTGGGCGGCGGGGGATAAGGGCACGATCATGCACACTACCAATGGGGGAAACAGTTGGAATCCCCAAGTGTCCGGAACCACCTATCATTTATTGTCTGTATATTTTACCGATGCTAACACCGGCTGGATAGCAGGAAGTTCCGGTAGAATATTACATACCACAAATGGGGGGGCCAGTTGGACGCCCCAGACGTCCGGAACTTCATACTATCTTTATAGGATATTCTTTACAAATGACAGTACTGGCTGGGTTGTAGGATCGAGCGGAAAAATCATCCACACCACCAACGGCGGAACCAGCTGGGTCCCTCAAACCAGTGGAATTACGAACCACCTTTATGACGTTTGTTTCGCAAATGCTGATAGCGGCTGGGCAGTGGGAAGTCTGGGAAGAATCATCCGGACTACCAATGGGGGCAGCAATTGGGATTCTGTGGTCACCGGTACCACGAAGTATCTTTATGGAACTTCTTGCACCAATTCTTGGACCGGTTGGGCTGTGGGAGCGGGCGGTTATATCATAAAAACCACCAACGGCGGAACCAGCTGGGATTCCCTCGCCTCGGCCACCTCCAGTACCCTCTACAGCGTCCATTTTGTTGATAACAACAACGGCTGGGCTGTTGGATCTTCCGGCAGAATCGTACATACCTCCAATGGCGGCACCAGTTGGGATACTCTCAGTTCCGGAATTACGAGTGTATTAAACCGCGTCCATTTTGTAAACGTTAATACCGGTTGTGCAGTCGGAGACGGCGGTGCGACCATCTACACCACCAACGGGGGAGCCGTCTGGAATCGTTCCGGTTCCGGACCGACGGTACACCTTTATAAAACATGTTTTGTAGATGCTAATACCGGTTGGACGGTGGGCGAAAAAGGGACAATCCTGCACACCACCGATGCAGGGAACAGCTGGCTTCCCCAGACCTCCGGAACCACCCAATACTTTCACGACGCCTATTTCAAGGATGCCAGTAACGGATGGGCGGTGGGAACCGGAGGGATAATCAAACATACCACGAATGGAGGAAGTAACTGGAATTCGCAAACTACCGGAACTAACAAGTATCTGGAGGGAGTATATGCTACCAGCGACAGTAATTGCTGGGTAGTGGGAGATTCCGGAAAGATATTCCACACCTCCAACGGAGGAACCAACTGGAATCCTCAAACTTCGGGCACCCCCCGGCATCTGGAAGGCGTTTTCTTTTGGGATGCCAGAAATGGCATGGCAGTGGGAGATACGGGCAATATCTTGCACACCGGAAATGGAGGCGTCAGTTGGGACTCCACATCATCCGGGACTACGAACAACCTCTATAGTATATATTTTATAAACACCCAGACAGGTTGGATTGCTGGAACTAACGGAACCATCTTATATACTACCGACGGCGGTAGCAGCTGGAATCCACAGACTTCCGGAGTAACCAGTTATTTTTATGGCGTGTATTTCAGAGACGCCAATACCGGCTGGGCAGTGGGATCCGGAGGTGTAATCCTATCTACCACTAATGGCGGTATCGAATGGGACATGCAAGTGTCCGGAACTGCAAATGATCTTCGTGACATCTTTTTTGTCGACACCAACACCGGCTGGATAGCAGGCGAATACGGCACGATCTTGCATACCACCAGCGGAGGTTTTAGCTGGGTTGAGGGGGACAACGAAGAACCGGTAAGTCTACCCGAGGATTTCAGTTTGGCGCAGAATTATCCCAATCCCTTTAATCCCACCACCACAATTAAGTTCAAAGTTCAAGGTTCAAAGTTCAAAGTTCCCCTCCCCACTACCCTAAAAATCTATAATGTGCTGGGGCAAAAGGTGAGGACTCTGGTGGATGAGCCGAAGAGCACCGGAGATTATGAAGTGGTCTGGGATGGAAAATCCGATAACAGCCAGGAGGTGGGAAGCGGGATATATTTTTATCAACTGAAAACAGGAGAAGCAAGCGAAACGAAGAAGATGGTGCTGCTCAAATAAAAGTTCAAAGGTTCAAGGGTTCAAGAACAAGAAAAGCGTTTAATGTTTAACGTTCAAAGTTCAAGAGTTTAAAAGTTCAAAGGTTCAATCAAACGCGTAGCCGAGTCTTTACTTGTCCTGAGCGAAGTGCTTCGACTTCCTTCGGCATTACCTCAGGACAAGTCGCTCAGCATCCTGAGTTTATGCTTCGACTTATCTCAGCACCCTGAGTTTATCGAAGGGTCGAAGGATCGAAGGATGGCTCGGAGGGGATAAGAAAAAGGTTATTTCCTCTCCCATTTGGAGAGATTCGTATGAATGCTTCGTAGGGAAAGGGTTAGGGGTACAAAGCTAAAACAAATCCGTAGGGGGGGAGCTTGAGCACCACCCTTCAAACGGGCGAATCTAAAGATTCGCCCCTACGAAACCTTCAACTCTTTTTAAGAGATTGGGAAATACAATGCTGAAAAACAAAAAAATAATCATGGGGATAACCGGAGGGATCGCAGCCTACAAAACCTGCGAGATAGTCCGGCGTTTGAAAAAATTGGGGGCGCAGGTTATAGTTATCATGACTCAAAATGCCCAGAAATTCATTACCCCTTTGACCATGGAGACACTTTCGGAAAATGAAGTGGTCACCGAGATGTTCCCGGAAAAAAGAATGGTGGGGGTAAGACATGTTAATTTGGCTAACTGGGCGGATTTTATCTTGATCGCTCCGGCCACTGCCAACATCATCGGAAAAATGAGAGCGGGAATTGCAGACGACATTCTTTCCACCGTGCTAGTCTCCACCAAGTCGCCGGTTTTGATCGCTCCGGCTATGAACGTCAATATGTATGAGAACCGCATCTTCCAGGAGAACATGGAATATCTGAAAAAGCTGGGATACCTCTTCATCGAGCCGGGGACCGGAGCTTTGGCTTGCGGAACAGGCAAGGGACGTTTACCGGAGCCGGAAGTCATCGTAAGTGAAGTAATCAAACTAATAACCGGAAAAAATGATTTGGAAGGAAAATCCATCCTGGTTACTGCCGGCAGAACCGAGGAACCGTTGGATCCGGTCAGGTATATCTCCAACCGTTCCAGCGGTAAGATGGGCTATGCCATTGCGGAAGCCGCACAAAGAAGAGGGGCTAAAGTTACTCTGATAAGTGGACCTTCTAATTTGTCTATTCCGGGTAATGTGAATTTTATTCCGGTCAAGAGGGCAGAAGAGATGTATTTGGCGGTTAAATCGCACTTTGGGAAAACGGATGCCCTGATCATGACCGCAGCGGTTTCGGACTTTATCCCCAATGTGGTTTCAAAGGATAAAATCAAAAAAACCAGCGAAAAGATTTGGCTTGAGCTTAAACCGGGCAGGGATATCTTAAAAGAGATGGGAAAGCTTAAGAAAAAACAGATTCTGGTGGGATTCTCTTTGGAGACGGAAGATGAGATAGAAAATTCCAAGAAAAAATTGGAAGAGAAGAATCTGGATTTAATCGTGGTGAATAATCCCAATGTCCCGGGAGCGGGATTCGAAGTAGACACCAACCAGGTTACCCTAATCGATAAAAAGGGAAAAGTGGAAAAACTCCCGCTTCTCTCCAAACAAGAAGCGGCGGGGAAGGTGTTGGATAAGGTGAGCGGGTTGATGAAGAAGTAAAAAGGAAATTAATGATTTTGTATAGGCGGGGCTGGGAGCCCCGCCTACGGTTCCGAATAAATAGACTGATTTATCGGGACCAAGAAACCTTCGTAGGCTGGGCACCCTGCCCAGCCACCAGACACTTACAAATATGACAAACTCCGAATACGAAAAAATGCTGGAAGTTTTTGCACTGACCAAAAATTTCATCCGGCAGCAGATAGACTTAGGATTCAACGAGGTGTATAATCCGGTGAAAACCAAAAAGCCCCCCGTTAAAAAAGAAGAGAGATTTATTAACACCAGCTTGGAGGATTTCCACCAGCAGATAAAGAATTGTAAAAAATGTCATCTCTGCAAAACCCGAACCAATTTCGTCTTTGGCGTGGGAAATCCCGAAGCCGAGCTATTATTTATCGGCGAAGCGCCGGGGAGAGATGAGGACCTTTTGGGTGAACCGTTCGTCGGAGCGGCGGGGAAGCTTTTGGACAAGATGCTTGCCGCCATCCAGCTTAGCCGGGAAGAAGTATACATCGCCAATATCCTGAAATGCCGGCCGCCGGAGAACCGCGATCCCGCGCCGGACGAGATCGAAATGTGCCAGCCGTATCTTTTGCATCAGATCGAACTGATCCAGCCGAAAATCATCTGTGCCCTGGGTCGGATCTCGGCGCAAGCCCTGCTTCGGACCAAAAGCCCGTTGAATCAACTGAGGGGTAAGTTTCACGATTTCATGGGGATCAAATTTCTGGTGACCTATCACCCGGCAGCGCTTTTGAGATACCAGACTTATAAGAAATTCGCCTGGGAGGATTTGCAGTTTTTGAGAAAGGAATATGATAAACTGACAGGGTCCTGAGGCCAGGGGCCAGGGTCAAGAAAAGCAGTAATAGTAGGTTAGAAACGTCCATCAGGACTTTCGGACAAAACAAAGGTGTCGGATAGTCCCCCGTACGGGGGACATATCCGACCTACAAGTCCGTTTCATCCGTTGACAGGAGTTCCAAAATGGCAGAACGTAAAATTTCCTCACAATCAGAAAGAATCCCGCCGCAGGCCATCGAGGTGGAGCAGGCGGTTTTGGGGGCGATGCTTTTAGACAAAGAAGCGATCGGAAAAGCTCTGGAGGTGATAGACCAGGATTGTTTTTACCGGGAAGATCACCAAAAGATATTCTCGGCAGTGATCGACTTGTACGATAAGAACCAACCGGTGGATATCATAACCGTTTCGGAAGAGTTAACCCGACGGAAACAGCTGGAAGAAATCGGCGGTAGAATGTACCTGTTGGAGCTCACCGAGAGAATCGCCACCACCGCCAATATCGAATATCACTGCAACATCGTTTTAGAAAAAGCCACTTTGAGGAAATTGATCGACACCAGCACCCGGATAGTTACCAATTGCTACGACGCTGCCCAGGACGTGGACGATCTTCTGGACCGGGCCGAGCAGGGAATCTTTTCCATCTCCGAAAAAAGAATAAAAGAGGGGTTTATTCCCTTGGGTGAACTTCTCCCTCATACCTTCGAGGCGATAGAGGAATATCAGAAGAAGGGAGGGATGATCACCGGCATACCCACCGGCTTTACGGAGTTGGACACTTTAACCGGCGGCATGCAGAAATCGGACTTAGTGGTGGTGGCCAGCCGGCCCTCCATGGGGAAGACCGCTTTTTGTCTCTCCATGGCGGAGCATATCGCCATTGTCGAAAAAACCGCCGTAGGCATCTTCAGCCTGGAGATGGCCAAAAGCCAATTGGCTCAAAGGATGCTTTGCAGCCGGGCGCGATTTTCCACCTACAAGATGAGAACCGGCAAGATCAGCGATCATGAATACAGCAACCTGGCGGTGGCAGTGGGTCCTCTGGCCGAAGCCCAGATATTTATCGACGACACCCCCAATTTGGGAATTCTGCAGATGCGCGCTAAATCCCGCCGGCTGAAAGCCCAGTTCGACGTGGGGGTGATCATGGTGGATTATCTGCAGCTGATGCAGGGACCCCGGAACATCGAATCCCGCCAGCAGGAGATCTCCATGATCTCCCGCTCACTCAAAGGCTTGGCCAAGGAATTGGACGTGCCGGTGGTTGCCGTCTCGCAGCTCTCCCGAAAGGTGGAGGACCGGGGCGGAGATAAAAAGCCCATGCTGGCGGATTTGCGTGAATCCGGAGCCATCGAGCAGGATGCGGATGTGGTGATGTTCGTTTACCGCCCGGAGTTTTACGGGATAGAAAAATTCAAGGATGGCTCCGCTACCCAGGGGGTAGCGGAGATAATCGTAGCCAAGCACCGGAACGGGCCCACCGGCGAGATGCGCTTAACTTTCATCCGGGACTATGCCCGGTTCGAGAATATGGAGTTTGTCCACCGGGAGGAGCCGTATCAATAAAGAAATTCAAAGTGCAAAATGCAAAGTGCAAAATTATAGTTTAAAATTCAAAATAAATATATCAACAAAAAAAGTGGGTATAATTTTGATTTTTGAATTGTAATTTTAACTTTTTCTCTTTGAACTTTTAATTGAACTATATTATGCATCCACAAATTTTCGTGATGCAGAGATTCGTGTAAAGGAAGAAATGAGTAAGATCCCGTTCGCACATACCCCGGAAAATGTTTTCCGCCTGGTGGGAAGAAAGACCATCGCTTTTTTTGAGGATGTGGGCGGTCTGGCCGTAATGATCAAAGAAATGTTGTGGGGTCTGCCCAAGGCGGTAACCAGATTTCATTTGATCATCGAGCAGATGCACGCGATGGGGGTGAATTCCCTACCCCTGGTGGCTTTGGTTTCGATCTTCACCGGTGCGGTTACCGCAGTTCAGGCGGTCTATCAGATATCGGATTATGTCCCCATCCGGTACCTGGGCACTATGGTGGGAAAAGCGGTGATGATCGAGCTGGCGCCGGTGCTGACCGCGCTGGTGGTGGCGGGAAGAGTGGGAGCGGGTATTGCCGCGGAGCTGGGCACCATGAAGGTAACCGAGCAGATCGATGCCCTCCAGACTCTGGCCTTGGACCCGGTGGAGTACCTGGTAACTCCCAGATTCATCGCGGGTGTGCTGATGTTGCCGATTCTAACCGTTTTTGCCGATGCTATCGCGGTGGCCGGAGGTATGGGAATCTCCGCCGCAACTTTGCATGTACCGCCCCACACTTTTATCAACGGAATGAGATCGTTCTTCAAAAGCATGGATCTGTTTTCCGGACTTTTCAAAGCCTTCGTCTTCGGGGGCATCATCTCCATCATCGGGTGCTATCAGGGATTCAAAACCTATGGCGGGGCAGAAGGTGTGGGCAGATCCACCACCAAAGCGGTGGTCTTAGCGTCGGTGTTGATATTGATTTCGGATTATATCGTGGCGACGATATTGTTTGGTTAGAATATTTATCTTAAGGTAATATTATTTAGCTTTTGTTAAGTTTGAAAAGAAAATCATGATAGAGATAAAAAACGTCTTTAAAAGCTTCGGGGGGAATCAGGTTTTGCGCGGGGTGGATTTGACCATAAAAAAGGGAGAGACCATGGTCATCCTGGGGAGGAGTGGGTGCGGGAAAAGCGTGATGTTGAAGCTGATCATGGGGCTATTGAGGCCCGATTCCGGTCAGATTTTCGTCAACGGTGACGAGATCACCTTGTTCAAAGACAGCCAATTCAATAAACTCCGGCAGAAATTCGGGATGCTCTTTCAAGCCGCGGCGCTGTTCGATTCCATGACGGTGGACGGAAACGTGGGATTGGCGTTAAGGGAACATACCAACCTCTCGGAAAAAGAGATAGAGAAAAAGGTGGCGGCTAAGCTGAAGCTGGTGGGATTGTCCGGTGTAGAACAGATGAAGCCGGCGGAGCTTTCGGGCGGGATGAAAAAACGGGTGGGTCTGGCGCGCGCCATTGCCATGGACCCGGAATATGTCCTATACGACGAGCCTACCACCGGCCTGGACCCGATCATGTCGGACGTGATCAACGAGCTGATCGTCTGTCTGCGCAACACCCTCTCCATCACCTCCATCGCGGTCACGCACGACATCGTCTCCGCCTATAAGATCGCAGACCGGATCGCTATGCTGTACGAGGGGAAGATCATTTTCGTGGGGACGCCGGAGGAGGTCAAGCGGACGGATAATCCGGTGGTAAGGCAGTTCGTTGAAGGGAGTTCCCAAGGGCCGATCGAGACGTTATAATTATGTCCGCCGACCGCCGTCGACCGACCGTCGCAAAGGCAAAGCCGTCCGCAGTCCACCGTCGGCCGACCGCCGCAAGAATAAAAGGCAAAATAATGAGTTTCAAGTTTGAGAATTTAGAGGTGTGGAAGTTATCATTGGAATATGTAGACAAGATTTATGAAATAGTCAGATTACTACCTCCCAAAGAAGAATATAATCTTAAAACACAAATGACAAGAACAGCAACATCAGTTTCATTGAACATTGCCGAAGGTTCAACCAGTCAAAGCGATCCGGAATTTGGGAGGTTTATTGGACTGGCCATCAGGTCATGTGTCGAAGTTGTCGCTTGCCTGCACCTAGAAAAAAGACACGGCTATTTGAACGAAAACGCTTTTACTGCTGCTTATGCATTTAGTGAGAAGATGTTTGCAATGATGCAAGCTTTAAGAAAGAAGTTGAAGTAAGCGGCGGACTGCGCCCAGACGGGCGTCCGTCTGGACGGTCGGCCGACGGCGGACGAAAAAACCATGCTCAATCCAAGTAAGATAAAAACCATTTATCTCTGCCAATCCTGCGGGTACAAATCCCCCCGGTGGGTGGGAAAGTGCCCGGACTGCGGGACCTGGAACAGCATGGTGGAAGAGAAAGTTACCCGGCATAAGACATCGCGTTCTTCACAGAAAGTATCCTCTGTCCCTTTAAAAGAAGTGGATTTGACGGATGAGGACCGGATAACCACCGGCATCAAGGAGTTTGACCGGGTGGTGGGGGGTGGGATCGTCAAAGGCTCGGTGATCTTGGTGGGGGGTGATCCGGGGATAGGGAAATCGACCCTGCTTTTGCAGATTTCCGAAAAAATAGCTTCCCAATACGACAAAATATTGTATATTACCGGAGAGGAGTCTTTAAAGCAGATCAAGCTCCGGGCTGAAAGATTAAAAATAAATCCGAATAGAATTGAAATACTGACCGAGACCAATCTGGATCTGATCCTGGAGGTTTTAAGGCAGGACGTTCCCTATATGACCGTGATCGATTCCATCCAGACCACCTACACCCAGAATATGGAAAGCACTCCGGGAAGCATCAGCCAGATCCGGGAGTGCGCTTCGGCATTGATCAGTTTTGCCAAACAGAGCGGCTCTCCGGTTTTTCTGGTGGGGCATGTGACCAAGGACGGCTCCATTGCCGGACCCAAGGTGCTGGAGCACATGGTCGACACCGTGCTTTATTTCGAGGGGGAGAAAAGCAATCTCTTCCGCATCTTAAGGGCGGTGAAGAACCGCTTTGGCTCAAGCAACGAGATCGGAGTTTTCCAAATGGAGGAGACCGGACTAATGGAAGTGGAGAATCCCTCTCTGTTATTCCTGCCGGACAGAGCCAAGGAGGTTTCCGGATCGGTGGTAGTCTGCTGTGTGGAGGGAACCAGACCGCTTTTGCTGGAACTACAGGCGCTGGTTTCCCCGTCCAGTTACGGCACCCCGCAGAGGGTTTCATCCGGGATCGATTACAAAAGATTGGCTTTGCTTTTGGCTATCCTGGAAAAAAGAGAGGGGTTGTCTTTAGCTTCGTCCGATGTGTTCGTTAACGTGGCGGGAGGGGTGAGGATCGACGAGCCGGCAGTGGATTTGGGGATGATGGTGGCGGTGGCGTCCAGTTTAAGAGAAATACCGACAGATCACGAGTCGGTGGTTATCGGTGAAGTGGGGTTGGGGGGTGAAGTACGGGCTGTTGGTCAAATCGAAAGGAGGATAAAGGAAGCGGAAAAGCTGGGATTTTCCAATTGCATTATTCCGCAGGGAAACTTGAAAGGATTGAATCAGAAATTTGATATGAAGATAACCGGAGTGAAAAGTGTAGGAGAAACTTTAAACTTAATGTTGACCTAAGGGAGGTAATTGAGAAACATGCAGGCGGGTTCAAATGTCCTCCTCTGTGGATGGTGATTCGTCACCATTTATAGAGGTGGGAATTTATCCCACCTCGAAGTTGAATTTTTCAATGCGCCTTGAACGGTTGACATAAATGGAGGTTGGCCATGCGGTTAAAGGTAAAAAAACTACTTAAGGGCGGCGAGTATTTTGTCTCATTGGAAAACGTTGATTTCAACTTTGAGGAGACGGAGAAGATCGAGAAGTTCGGCATGCCCTCGATCGATTTCAGCATGGACGGCTTGGGTTCGCATAGATTGAACGATTTGAACCTTTCTTTCGAAGCCCGGAGCGTGGATGAAGCCGAGGAGATGGTTTCCCGCATACAGTATTGCATAAAAGACAAGTTAAGCGAACTTCTCTCCAAGGTGGACACCTTTAGCGGTGAGGAGGTCATAGAGCTTTAGGACTGACCGGAAGAGAATCACAATCTGAATGCTTGATTTTATAAATGTCGGATATGCTTCAGTCGAGAGTGTATCCGACATTTACTTTGGGTTTCTGGGTTAATGGAAGTTTCGTGTTGGTAAAAATGTGGTAATCGGTTGAGTAATATGGCATAATGGAGGAAAAACTGGAAACGTTTTCAGATTGGAGTCAGATTATGGCAAAAAAAGCGATGTCCAGGTGATCCAAGTCAT
>CAIVRH010000015.1 GCA_903908285.1 uncultured candidate division Zixibacteria bacterium | reverse complement strand
GAGGATGGAATTATGGATATCTTCTTTTGTAAACAGAGAATTACACATATTAACTTGAAAGAAAAATGATCCTAATGTATAATACAAATGTGTTACCCATGTCCCCGAACACCTGTTACCCTTCTCTCTGGTCTATACACAGGGAGAGGACTAAGGTGAGGGGGACCAGATTAGGGAGCATTGATTTCGTTTCGAGTTCGTGAGCTTAAGGAGAATGGATGAAAGCAAAATACATCATCGGGATCGCCATCATTGTTGTATTTGTAATCTTTGGAGCCGTTTCCTTCAAGAAGACTTTGACACCTTATGTTAGCTTTGCCGAAGCGAGGAAATCCGGTGCTATGGTTCAGGTGATCGGTGAGACGGTATTCCCGGAGGTTAAATACGATATAAATACTCACCAGCTGCAGTTCCCTATAATGGACGAAAGGAAAGATAAGATGATAGTAGTTTACAGCGGAACCAAGCCCGCCAATTTCGAGCAAGCAAAGCAGGTGGTGGTGATTGGAAAGTTTGAAAACGGGGTATTCGTAGCCGATCAGCTTTTAGTCAAGTGCCCATCAAAATACCAGGGGAAACTGTAGGTCGGGCTGTCTGAAGGACTGCCCGACAAAATATCTACGATCCAAATAGACAATCCCACGGGGAGCCAAATGGACAAATGAGGTTGTTCCACTTTTGGTCTTCGACCCTGAAGTCTCACTTCGTGCCGAGCGCACTCAGTGCGAGGCAGACCCGAAGGGAGGGACAACCCGACAATTCTAAATTACCTCCTATAATTCTACCTACACGGTGCAGGTCCACCTTTGAATAGATAGGTTATTAGATAAACTACATCACCAACATTAACGATTCCATTACAATTAGCATCACCAGCTTGAATTGGATCAGGGGCAATACCATTCTTGAACAGATAGTTTATCAAGTAGACTACATCACCAACATCAATAACCCCATCCATCGTAACGTCACCCACTAAATACTCCAATTTGAAGTTCTTCTCAAGGAAGCTGGCAATATTACCTGAAGTATCAACAGAGACAGGAAAGTAATAATATGTGTCTGTTGTTAAAATGTTATCTGCTATGACCGAGTGAGACGTGGTAAACGTTGTATCTGAAACAGACTTGTAAACACTGTCACCTTCTAACCTATACAGGACTTCACTTGTAGCAGGAACATTGGTTTTCCAAGTTACCCTCGCTTCATTAGCACAGATGATCTCAGATTCGACATTGGTTATGGTCACCATTGTTGTATCTAACGTAGCCTGTGCGGTGGAATCCGGTTGAGTCTGACTTTCGAAGACGTTGTCTCCATCTAAATCGTTATGCATAGTCCAACTATTGTGTATATCGAGATACACTCTATGAAGTGCGCCTACCTGAGTAGGCTCTTCAAAATAACCTACATTATAAGCATTTCCATTTGTCTTATTTGGATACAAAATATCCAAATCGAAAACACTGTCTGCTAAACCTTCAACATCTATGGTATAGCCATCAACTAAATCAAGATCAGACAGAAATGCTAATTGCTGTCCAATATCTGTGAATACATAAAATTCAGAACCTGGGATTTGGGTATCAATTCCACCTTGTGCATTAATTCCAGTATGTCTTCCTTGTGAATCATAGATGTGTAGCTTAGCTGGCGAGCCGAGGCCTACAGAGAGGCCACCGACATTCACCCGCCAGTCTATTTCATTGCAAATTCTATACGAAAAGGGCACACCTCTGCACAATTTCCAAATGCAAAGTGTAACGCTACCAGAGCCAGACATACATTGGTCAGGTCCAAAATGAAACCTATTATTAAATTGAGCCAGATGCCATCCATCGATATGAAAATCCCCGAGAAAAGACCCATCCAGTGCTTTTGTTGTAATAAAAAATTTGCCTTCTGCATAAATTATCTGGAAAGCATCAAGATAGGAAGACGAATAGAACCCGTGCTGGTCCAAATGCAAAACCCCGTCAGCGGTAAAAAAATCCACTCCTTCAATGTTGAAATTTTCATTTATTTCGCCTGTGAATTGAAATGGCTGGAAAGTAATGAGCAAGTTTGCAGCAAAAGAAAGGCCTGTAAACTGGGGATTACCTAAGGTAGCCTCTCCATAGTACTCTTGATTTTCAAAATCAAGATTAAAATGTCCGGTTGTCAGGGCAACGTCAAAAATATCACCCAATTTTAAACCAGCCCAAGTCTGTAAGTCTATCAGCTTATTAGTAGGATAGTCAATATCCACAACCAGATCACCACAGGTAAAGTGGACATATGAAAACAAAGATAAATCTAAAGTGGCATGGCCATGCGCGTCGAAAACTGGTTGCTGTGCTTGGTTGAGAAGCGCTATGTTTGTTCCCTCATCCCAAGCTTCATCTCCATCCTCATCTACAAATGGTTCATCCGGGTCATGATAGCCGTCACAATCTAAATCCGTGTATGGCTCTTCCCCCTTTATCGTCAAACCGACACCTATTAGGGCTTTTTGATATTTGTTTCCGTCTGCATCGTAAACGTCCACCAAATAAGTGTTTTGATCTATCTTCCTCAGACTGCTCCAATCAGTGCGTACTGTTTTTGAGTATAACCCGGATGATCTTGCTTCGGAGCTATCCTTTTTTGGGTATTTCCATAAACCAATAGGAATATCTTTAACCACATTAACCCTTTTGTGTGCCAGATCCACATCAATCATTCCTTGTGAGGGGACTCCGGGTGGTGTAAACAATCCGGAGAGGTCAAACCCAAAAGCACCTCCACTTTCCTTGAACTCCATCGCCCCATTGGTTAATCCTACTCTAAAAATACCGGTGTTGGTGAAAACACCTAATGTCACCTTTCCATTTATCAGCGTCAAATCAGTAAATCCAATCGGAACTGTAACATTGAAGTCATTATGGATACCGAAGAAGGCACAGCTATCCAACTTCCAAGAACCTGCATGGACTCCTATAGTCCCAAAATAAGGATCGTTGAATTGAACTCTGCCATATATCTCGTGCTTATTCACAGCCAAGGAACAAGCACCACTAAAGGAGTTTTGAAAGATAGCATTATCTGAGTAATGTACAGTTCCAGCAAAATTCACGTCTCCTGCTGGTGCATCTATGTTCAAGGATGAAATGGCATCAACATTGTAATCCTTGCCCTTAGCGTTTAAATGCACATTACTACCTAATGCAACATTACTTACCGTTCCCTCTTCCAGGTTAAAAGTGACTTCTGCATTGTCACCCAAATAAAGATAGAAATTCTCACCAGCTTGATCACCTATTCTAACACTGTCTTGTGCCATGTAATCTCCATTCCCCAAATCAACCATTGAATGTGCACAGATTGTCAAACTGCCTATCTGTACGCAATTAGGAACATTGCCAACGCAAAACACCGAGGTGGTGAAGTTGCCCCCTGGGAGATAAGTTTCCACATTCCGCGTCCCGAAATAAGTGCCCCAACCCCCTTGGGATGTAATAATAGTGTCCTCTATACATATTGTCATGGTGTCACTAACGGAAAACATCAAGGTGGCTAGAGGAACTCTGTTAAAGCTATACGTCCAGCCACTACCAAAAGTATATGTTGCCATAATGACAAACTTTTCAATATTATGAATGTCTATGTATTGCCATTCCCATCCCCCCACAAGCGGCTCGAAGCTTGCGCTAACCAAATTACATGTTGCCGTAAGATTACTATGACTCCAAGTCACAACAATTGCAAGTTGATTTACGTCATCAGTGTAGCCTGGCAGGTCATAGTTTGTTGCTAAAACTGATATGTTGATGTCAGGTGGTGTTGAAACCTCAGCAACCATATTCAAACTATCGCATTCCCAGTTATAGTTGCAGTCTGAGAACGCTAGGTTCCTTGAGGGATTGTAGGGAGCCAAAACCATCAGTGTCACTACTACTAATAGCAAAGCATTTTGTTTCATCTTGGTTTCTCCTTTATGAGTGGGTTTAACGATAAGTGCTTTGAATAAGCAATTGAATACCTATGTTTAAACATGTTCGCTCAGGGGATGATCTGGGGCATAGTGTATGAGAACATAAAGCACCTCTTTGACCTAATCATCCGAGTTGCTTGGTCCATTGTAATTTCTCACCCAAGATGTGTTAACCTGGGCAAAAGCAGGAATTGTCACCAAAAGCAAAATCACTAAAATGAATAACTTCCCCGCTCCAAGCGGGATCTTCGAATTAGTCATTTTCAACTCCTTATTAAGGTAATGGGCTTACGCCAATCTAATCGAATAGCAGTTGAAAAATTAATATAATTATAACTTAAAAGTCAGGAAAGTCAAGGAGAATGATTAAACAATGAAGAATGACGGCTTGAAAGAAGTCCGCAGTCCGCCGCTAAACCTAAATAAAGAATATGGAGGCTAAAGTCCAAATGAGGGTAAGAGTTCTTCACTTTATCCCACGACCTGAAGGTCGTGGCTATAAATTGCAGTATTATTATCAGGAACCGAAGGAAGCTGTTTGGTAAGCTATAAAGACTTGCTTACGCGGGGCTGGGAGCCCTTCAGGTGAATCCCTTCAGGATAAACCCCACCTACGAACTTACTTAACAATCTTCTGGAAGAGTTTTTTAGATTTTGCCCTTCCCTCTTAACTCAAAACTCATAACTCGATACTCTTTTCTACCTTATCAAGCGCATAACGTCGTTGTATGTAACGAAGATTATCAGGAGGATCAAGAAGGCAAAACCGATTTGTTGTGCTGCAGTCCGCTGTTTTAAGGATAGGGGCGAGCCTTTGATCTTTTCTATAAGCAAAAACAAAAGGTGGCCGCCATCCAATACCGGAATGGGCACAATGTTTACCAAAGCTAAATTGATTGACAATAACGCTAGAAAAGATAGCAGGTCGACAAAGCCGGATTTGGCGGTTTCTCCGGCAGTCTGAACGATGAATAGCGGCCCGCCTAAAAGTTTTGTCGAAGATGTGCCGTTGATTAACCCCGCTATGAATTTTACCTCTTCCACCAGTATGAATTTGGTCGTGTTTATACTTTCTATGAATGATTTAAAAAATCCCACGTTCACCTTGGTATAAGTGGGCCCGACCCCGATTTTCCCCACGATCACGTTATCGCCTTTTTCGTCCAACATTTTCTCTTTATAGGTGATGATCTTGGCAGAATATTCTTTTCCGTCGCGCATCCACCTTACTTCGATCGGTTTTTCCACCGACTTTAATATGTTTTCCCTCATCTGGGTGTATGAGGTCGCTTCCACACCGTTGATGGAAAGGATCTTATCTCCCACCTTTATACCCGCTTTATCTGCCGGTCCCCCCGAAGCGACGTATCCCACTTGGGTGCTTTCCTCGTGGACATCCTGCATACCGGCAAAGAACCCTATTCCCCAGAAGACCAAAACCGCCAAAACCAGATTCATCACCGGGCCGGCTGCCACCACCAAAGCGCGAATGCCGGGGGGCTTGGACATAAACTCCCAAGGCTCCCCTTTGATCTCCTCCGATCTCGGCTCCTCCCCGGCCATCTTCACATAACCGCCCAAAGGAATCCAGGAGATGCAATACTCCGTCTCGCCGATCTTTTTCCCGATCATCTTTGGAGGAAAACCGAGCGAGAACCTTTCGACTTTGATTCCCGATTTTTTGGCAACCAAGAAATGTCCCAGTTCATGCACGAAAACCAAAATTCCCAAGACGAATATGGTGGCGAAGAATGTGGTCATCTTTTCCCTTTCAGTATGTATCCAATGCTTCTATACGAATTTCTCAGAGACTGGTTTTATTTATTTACGAGCCACTTCAGTTATTCCCAGCCACCTTGGTGGCGTTTTTAAACCTGACTAAAGTCAGTTGGAATATAACTGCTTGAATTCTTCTAAGCCACTTCAGTGGCGTGCTTCAAAACCTGACTAAAGTCAGTTGGAATTTATTCTTGTGACTAAAGTCAGTTTGAACATAACTCTTCGGCAGTTTTTCTTCCCCAGCTGTCTGCCTTTAAAATATCGTCTAAGTTCGGATTCAACTTAACTTTGTGCCGGTTCAAAACCTTTTCTAGCAAACTCCAGATGTCGGTGAATTTTATCCGTATGGACAGAAAAGCGTTTACCAATACCTCGTTGGCCGAGTTCAAAACCGCAGGCGCGGTTCCGCCCATTTCCAAAGCCTGGTATGCTAGTTTCAAGCAGGGAAATTTGCCGAAGTCCGGCTCAAAAAAAGTGAGTGGTCGGGTTTGGGTTAAATCCAAAGAAGAATTGGGGCTATTAACTCTCTGCGGATAAAATAAGGCATACCGGAGAGGGAGCTTCATGTCGGGCATGCTCATTTGAGCGATAATGGAGCCGTCCACGAATTCCACCATGGAATGGACGATGGATTGAGGATGAATCACCACTTTGATCCGGTCCGGGGGAATGTCGAAAAGCCAGCGCGCTTCTATTACCTCCAGTCCTTTGTTCATCAAACTGGCGGAATCAATGGTGATCTTCTTCCCCATCTCCCAAGTGGGATGAGCTAAAGCCTCTGCTACGGTAATATCCGATAGTTCCTCCTGGCTCTTTCCCCGGAACGGGCCTCCGGAGGCGGTTAGGATAATCCTTTTTACCTCCTCTTTTTTTCCGCTTAAAAGACATTGTTTGATGGCGGAATGCTCGCTGTCTATAGGTAGAATCTCCGTCCCCTTCTCTTTGGCTTTTCCGATTAAAAGCTCGCCGGCCATCACCAGGGATTCTTTGTTGGCGGTGGCAAGCGTTTTCCCCGATTCCAAAGCTTCCAAACTGGGTAAAAGTCCCGCCGATCCGACCAGGGCATTTATTACCAAATCGACCTGGGGATGGGAGCAGAGTGCTTTTAAGCCGTCCATGCCCGATAAAATCTCCGTGTCATATTTTCGGGGAAAGCGCTGGAAATTCTCTCCGTCCATTACCACTGCCATTTTCGGCTTAAAGCATCTGATCTGCTCTTCCAACAAGCCAATGTTTATATTAGTGGAGATTCCGAAAAGACGGAATCGGTCCGGAAAAAGGGACAAAACCTCCAGTGCGTTTTTCCCGATGGATCCGGTGGATCCCAGAACCACAACGTTTTTCATAGATTTCTTTTTCCTCTCCCTGCCAATATACGATCAATTCCATTTGCCTGCAAGCTTAATTTTCTCCAAAGAAAGATGACGAAAACCGAATGGATAAAAAATGTTCTTGATAAAGTTTAGAATTTAAGCTATCATTTCGGACGAAAAATAAACGAACCTAAAGGAGTAACCATGAAGAGAAAAAAGCGAATCGGAGTCTTGACCAGCGGAGGCGATTGTCCCGGATTGAATCCGGCTATCCGGGCCGTCACCAAAACCGCTATTTTCTGTCACGACATGGAGGTGGTGGGGATAAAGGATGGTTTTGAAGGATTGATCGAAAACCGTACCAAAAAACTGATCTGGGAAGACGTGTCGGGAATCTTGACCTTGGGCGGAACCATACTGGGCACCTCCAATCAGGCTAATCCTTTTGCTAACGGTGAAGAGAAGAAGGATGTCTCCAAGGAAACCTTAAAGAATATTTCCAGTCTGGATTTGGATGCGTTGGTTTGTATTGGTGGAGACGGAACCCTCCACATTGCTCACCGGTTTCACCAGTTGGGGGTACCCATCGTGGGAATACCCAAAACCATTGACAATGATGTATCCGCCACCGATTACACCATCGGCTTTGATTCCGCGGTAGCGGTGGCCACCGAAGCCATCGATAACATCCACAGCACTGCCGAGTCTCATCACCGGGTGATGATTTTGGAGGTAATGGGACGCTATGCCGGATGGCTGGCGTTATATTCCGGGGTAGCAGGCGGAGGAGATGTGATCATACTTCCGGAGTTCTCTTTTGACATCCAAAAGGTTTGTGCCGAACTGGAAAAACGAAGCAAGCTCGGAAAAAGATTCAGCCTGGTGGTGGTGTCGGAGGGGGTAAAGCTCGGTGGCACCGAATTGGTAATCAAAAGAGAAGTAAAAGGCAGCACCGATCCGATCAGATTGGGCGGGGTTAGCTATCGCATTGCCGAACAAATAGAGGAGGTTTGTGGACTGGAGACCAGGGTAATTATCCTGGGACATCTTCAGCGCGGCGGGAAACCGACCGATTTCGACCGGATTTTGGCTACCCAATTCGGCAAGCATGCAGTAGACTTAGCGGTAAGCGGAAAATTCGGCTATATGACCAGCATTCAGGGTAGGAATATCATCTCGGTCCCGATCCAATCCGGTATTGCCAGCTTGAAAAAAGTGCCGATGGATTTCCCCTTGATCGAAGCTGCCAGAGCAGTAGGAACTTGTTTTGGAGACTAAGCAATTCCTGGCCTTAGGATATTAAGATTCTTACTAGAATGGTCATTCTAACTTTATAATCGGCATTCAATAGGATATACCGAAGGAGGGTGAAGACAATGGCAGATAATATGAAGTTTGAGGAGGTTCCGATAGAAAAACTTAGGTGGCTATGTCCGGTGGAAAAACTAAAGCTATCCTCCACCGACGATGTGGAGTCGTGTGACTGGATCATCGGACAGGACCGGGCGGTCAAAGCGATCAAGCTGGGACTGGATATCAATGCGGTCGGGTACAATATCTTCATCGCCGGTTTCGTGGGAACCGGAAGGATGACCACCATCAAACATCTTTTGGAAAAGCTGGAAAATAAAGGGGCGGTTCCCGGTGACCTATGTTACGTGAATAACTTTCGGGATCTGGATACACCCCGGGTTATCAATCTTCCTGCCGGACAGGGAAAGCTCTTTAAAAAAGACATGGAAAACCTCATATCTTCTCTTAAGAACAACATCCCCTCGGTATTTGAGAGCGAAGCTTACAAAGCCAGAAGGGACGAGCTGACCAAGGAATCGGAGGAGGGCCAGAAAGCCATATTAGAGGAGTTCGAGGAGGAGGTAAGAAAAGAGGGATTCGCTTTGGTGCAGATCCAGATGGGACCTTATGTCAAACCCGATGTGCAACCGTTGATTGAGAACAAACCCACCAGTCTGGCTAAGTTAGACAAGCTGGTCAGGGAAAAAAAGTTCTCCGCCGAGCAGCTCAACCTGCTTAAAGCCAAATATGATGCCTTAGCCAAGCTGATGGAGGATGTTTTCAAGGAAGGCCGGGAAATCGTCAAGGAATTGGAAAAAGCTTTGGAGGCTTTGGA
The DNA here is from genome assembly GCA_903908285.1 of uncultured candidate division Zixibacteria bacterium. Classification (GTDB taxonomy): domain Bacteria; phylum Zixibacteria; class MSB-5A5; order MSB-5A5; family SM1-73; genus CAIVRH01. The sequence goes on along the minus strand of CAIVRH010000015.1, from coordinate 177,573 downwards.
TAGGGAGATGATCGTTCCTATCGTGATGGAAATTATCCAAGAGATAAAGAAGAAGTATCCTGACGGAAAACTTCTAGACTACCTCAACCAGGTGCAGGAAAGTGTGATCATTGATTTGGACCGGTTCAAACCGGTGAAGGAAAGACCGCCGGAGTTATCGCTGCCCGGATTACCCTCCATGAAATTCGAGGATGATTTTTTAGAATATCAGGTGAACGTGATCGTGGATAACTCCGAGACTAAAACCTCTCCCATCATCATTGAAACCACCCCCTCCTACCGGAATTTGTTTGGAACCGTGGAAAGGACGGCAGAACGGGGTGGCATGTGGAGGACGGATTTCACTAAAATCAAAGCCGGTTCTTTTCTTAAGGCTAACGGGGGCTATCTGGTTCTTAGTGCCCTGGATGTCTTGATGGAGCCGGGGTCATGGCAGTCGCTTAAGCGGGCGTTGAAATATGGACAATTGGAGATTCAATCCAACGATCCTTTTTATATTCTGGGTGCCTCCGGGATGAAGCCGGAACCGATCGAAACCAAGGTGAACGTGGTGATGATCGGAGACAACCACATTTATCATCTGCTCTATAACTTGGACGACGATTTTAAAAAGGTCTTTAAAGTCAAAGCGGAGTTCGACTCGGTTATGACCAAAGACGATCAAAGCATCTATGAATATGCCTGCTTCATCCGAAAGATCTGTGAGGAAAACCAGCTTATGCCTTTCGACAAAAGCGGGGTGGGAGCGGTGGTGGAGTTTGGGGTAAGGGCAGCGGGAAATCAGAAGAAGCTTTCCACCCGGTTCACCGTGATCGCGGATCTGATCACCGAAGCCAGTTACTGGGCGAAGAATGAGGGGAGCAAAATGGCCCAACGGGAACATGTGGAAAAAGCCCTGGAGGAATGGATCAAAAGAGTGGGTTTGCCCGAGGACAAAATCCAGGAGATGATCGAGGATGGCACCATCCTGATCGATTCCGAAGGAACCGTGGTGGGTCAGATCAACGGCCTTTCGGTTTACAGTTTAGGAGAATATTCTTTCGGAAAGCCCACCCGCATCACCGCCCGGACCTCCATGGGAAGAGGCGGGGTGATAAATATCGAAAGAGAAGCCGATATGTCCGGTCGCACTCACAACAAAGGGGTATTGATCTTGAGCGGTTATCTTAACGGGAAGTATGCCCAGGATAAACCCTTAACTGCCAGTGTCAGCATCTGCTTCGAACAATCTTATTCCGGAGTGGATGGGGACAGTGCCTCCTCCACTGAAATATATGCCATCCTTTCCAGCTTGTCCGGACTTCCTATAAGGCAGGATATTGCAGTCACCGGTTCGGTCAATCAAAAAGGTGATATCCAACCTATCGGGGGAGTGAACGAAAAGATAGAGGGTTTCTATTCCGTATGCAAAGCCAAAGGCTTGACCGGAACTCAGGGAGCTATAATCCCTTATCAGAACGTACCGGATCTGATGTTGAAACACGAAGTGGTGGAAGCGGTCAGGGAAGAAAAATTCCGCATCTATCCGGTGAAGAGCATAGACCAGGGAATTGAAATCCTCACCGGAGTCAAAGCCGGGACAAGAAAGGAAGATGGTGATTTTGACGAGGAAAGTGTGAACTTCCTGGTGGATAAACAGCTTAAACATTACGCCGAAGCCTGGAAAAGCTTTGGTTCAAGTGAAGCTGGAAAAGAGAAGTAGAGTATAAAATTGGGGTGCAAGAAGTTAGTGGATAGAAATGCTTAAATAAGACTTGTACCCGTTGGACTTTGAACCTATAACTTTCAATCTCAACAGGAGGAATAGTGAAGAAGCGTTTCGTCTTAAAAACAACTTTAGCTGCCATAGCACTATTTTTAATTGTTTCTGGATATTCCGCTTTTGCATCAATCCCACATATGATTAATTACCAGGGAATGTTGACCGACAACTCCGGCAATCCCTTGAGCGGATCTTACAATTTAACCTTTAAGATTTGGACGGATACCACTGGAGGGAGTTCTTTATGGACCGAGACTCAAAATGGGGTGCAGGTTACCAATGGATTGTTCAACGTGATTATGGGGAAACAAACCGCATTGAATTTGGCGTTTGACCAACAATACTGGCTGGAAGTGGGAGTGGGCGCAGAGACCATGCCCCGCATAAGATTCACCAGCGTAGGTTATGCTTATCGTGCAGACACTGCTGGATATGCCTTTGCGGGACCGTGGGGTGGAAACAACACTTGGATATTTCTAATCAGTGAAGGCGCGGATACCACACTCCGAACTGGTGGTCGCTGGGGAATTACTCGATACGGGAATGTTCTTTACGGGAATGCCGACTCCACGCATGTTAACTTTGGAGTAACCTGCACTACAGGAACCAGTGGACAGAACTATAAATACTGCACCGTTGGCGGGGGAATAGCTAACACTGCCAATGGTTTGGAATCAACCGTAGGTGGAGGAAGACAAAATAACGCCATCGCTGAGAATTCTACGGTCGGAGGCGGATATAATAACATCGCCAGCGGTTCTACATCGACCATCGGGGGTGGATTGCAGAATCGAGCCGGTGGAATGTATGGAAGCATCGGAGGAGGATACCTTAACTACACCACTAACTATAGTGCCACGGTAGGAGGTGGGTATAACAACTGGGCAAATGACTCTATTACGACAGTCGGAGGTGGAAAGTTCAACATTGCTAATGGCAAATATAGCACCATTGGTGGGGGATATTACAACTTTGCAGCTGGAGACTATTCAGCTATCCTCAGTGGGTATGCGGATAGCATAACCAGCTCAGGAGACTACTCTTACCTTTTCGGGATTAAAAGTAAACTCACTCAGGACTCCACTTTCATGGTGGATATGCCTCATATATGGTTTGGTAAAGAAAGCAACGGCTATGAGTTTCCCACTTCACGAGGTACCAATGGTCAAGTGATGCAGACCGATGGGAGTGGTAAATTGAGCTGGGCAAACATTGGTGGAGCAGCTAATTCCTGGACCTTCCTTATATCTGATGGCGCAGACACTACCCTTAGAACCGGTGGTCGCTGGGGCATTGCCCGATATGGCAACACCCTTTATGGTAATGCAGACTCTACCCATGTAAATCTTGGAGGAAGCTGTATTACTGGAACCAGTGGACAAAACTATAAATATTGTTCTGTAGGGGGTGGACTGGGGAACACTGCCAGTCAAAGCTATACCACTATAGGAGGTGGAAAATGGAATAATGCCAGTGGTGAAGATGCAACCATAGGTGGTGGATGGGGGAACACCGCCAGTGGATACCTTGCAACCGTAGCTGGTGGACAGGTGAACGTAGCCAGTGACCAATCAGCCACTGTAGGGGGTGGGCTTCAGAATAATGCCAGCGGAGGTTACGCGACTGTGGGAGGGGGGTTCTTAAACATCGCTTCTGGCAGTGGTGGTTACGCGACTGTGAGTGGGGGAGGAGAAAATACCGCTGCCGGGTATTGTGTAACCATAGGAGGTGGATGGGGAAACAAAGCGAGTGCAGACGGAGCAACTGTTGGAGGAGGATTTTCTGACACCGCTAGTAACCAGGATGCAACTATAGGGGGTGGAGCATTAAACACCGCCAGCGGCCTGGTAGCAACCATAGGGGGTGGGGAATTAAACACCGCCAGCGGTGATCATGCAACTGTCGGTGGTGGATACAGCAACACGGCAAGTGGCTATAAAGGCACAATCTGTGGGGGGAGTAGAAACTTGGTTGATGGAGACTATTCAGCCATTCTCGGAGGTTATGCCGATACCATCACCAGCACGGCCGATTATTCCTTTCTTTTTGGCATTAAAAGCAAGTTAACCGATGATTCCACTTTCATGGTGGGTATGCCTTATAGCCGTTTCGATGGAGATGTTCAGTTCAACAAGAATGGTGGAGTATTGACGCTTCGCACCCCTACCCACGATGATGGAGGTAGATATGGTATTTACTTCGCCAACAACAACACCGCACCATTTATGGGGGATGATGGCGAGGATCAGTATTTTAGTTTCTATACCGGTTTTTCCAGCAACCGCACCTATGATGCACATATCACGGTCTTTGGCAGTGCCAGTGGCAGTTGGGGTAAATACATAGACATGACCCATGACGGAACCGATGGGAAAATAATCACAGATGCTGGAGATATTGCATTACTTCCTGCCGGCAATGTTGGCATCGGGACGACGACTCCCGGTACGAAGTTAGCTGTGTATGGTCTTCCCAGTACCAGTAGTTACAATAATGTGAAGGTTAATACTGCCACAGGTGATTTTTATTATCAGAGCTCGTCCAAGCGATACAAGGAAGATGTTCGACCTTTGGAAGATGATTTTCACAAGATTCTCCAGGTGGAACCCAAGAGTTTTATGGACAAAGCGAGCGGGCAGAGGGAGATTGGCTATATCGCAGAGGAGTTTGATGGGATGGGACTAAACAACCTAGTGATCTATGATAAGGAACATCAACCTGATGGTCTTAAGTATGAGCTGGTTTCTCTTTATCTTTTAGAGGTGGTGAAGGAGCTAAAAACAAAGAATGAGGAATTGCAGAGACGAATTGAGGTGTTAGAAGGCAAATAAAGAAATGACTGATGACAAATAACGGATAACGAATAATAACAAAAAAGATGTAAAGAGAAAAATGATAATCCTCTTTCTCCTCCGGGGAAAGGCTGAGGATGAGAGGAAAAGAGATTCCGGTTGACAACAGACAACTTATAATACAACATTCATTATCTTCACTAAGAAGTGAACCTGTAAAGAAAGGGATATATGGACTTTAACCTTAGACCTTACACCTTTCACCTTTCACCTTTAACCTTACAACTTTTAGGAGCGCAAAATGAAAAAGTCCTTGATATTGTTGTTGACAAACGCAATTATAGCTTTGTTTTATTTAACATCACCGGTAGAAGCAACAATACCGCATATGATTAATTACCAGGGAATGTTGACCGACAACTCCGGCAATCCCTTGAGCGGGTCTTACAATTTGACTTTCAAGATTTGGACGGATACCACCGGTGGAAGCTCTTTATGGACCGAGACTCAGAATGGGGTGCAGGTTACCAATGGATTGTTCAACGTGATTATGGGGAAACAAACCGCATTGAATTTGGCGTTTGACCAACAATACTGGCTGGAAGTGGGAGTGGGCGCAGAGACCATGCCCCGCCTAAGATTCACCAGCGTGGGCTACGCTTATCGAGCGGAGAAAACCGATACTGCCAGTTACGCCCTTACCGGACCATGGGGAAGCAACACTACCTGGACCTTCTTAATCAGCGACGGTGCGGACACCACTCTTCGAACCGGCGGCAGGTGGGGCCTAGCCCGATATGGCAATGGTCTTTACGGTACGGCCGACTCCACCCACGTGAATCTGGGAGTAGCCTGCTCCACCGGAGCCAGCGGACAGAACAGAAAATACTGTACGGTAGGCGGAGGATTCAGGAATGTGGCCAGAGATGGCTGGACTACCGTGGGAGGCGGATATGCCAACTTGACCAGCGGATCGTATGCCACGGTGAGCGGAGGGGGAATCAACCAGACCTACGGTGATGGCGCCACTATCGGCGGAGGATGGATTAACAGCGTAACCGGTTCATATGCAACCATTGCCGGGGGACAATTGAATATTGTCGGTGGTTCAGATGCAGCTGTAGGCGGTGGATCGAACAACGTCGCCAGCGCGCAGCGCAGCACAGTCAGCGGAGGATATTCCAATCAGGCTGCCGGAGATTACTCCGCCATCCTGGGGGGATATGGCGACACCATCACCAGCACAGGTGACTACTCCTATCTTTTTGGCATCAAAAGCAAGCTGACCCAGGATTCTACGTTCATGGTCGATATGCCCCATATCTATTTCGGAGATGAGGAAGACGGTTATGAGTTCCCCCCCTATGATGGCTTTAACGGATATGTGATGCAAACCAACGGTCTTGGTAGATTAAGCTGGGTTAGTGCATCCAGTACCACCGGATGGACCGATGGCGGCACTAGAGTATATCTGAACAGCAGCTCGGATAGCGTAGGCATAGGCACTTCCAGCCCCACTCGGAAGTTACAAGTAGAAGGAGGCGTCAAGTTCAATCGGGATAATGGTGAGCTGGTGCTCAGCACTTCAAGCCATAATAACCCGGATAGATTCAAAGTTAAGTTCGATAATAATGGTGTCGCTCCGTTTGTAGGAGACGACACCGAGGATCAGTATTTCGATTTTTATTCCGGCTGGTCCGCTATCCGAGCTTATAATACTCATCTTAAGGTTCATGGCAGTAGCGCCACCAGCAGTTGGGGTAAATACCTCGAGATCACCCATGACGGAACCGACGGGAAGATAAGCACGGATGTCGGCGACATTATCTTAACCCCGGCCGCTAATGTCGGCATCGGGACGACAGATCCAACATCAAAATTGGACATTAATGGTCCAAATGGATACAGCCAATTAAGATTGAGGCAAGGATACATTCCTACTGGAGCAGATGACCCTCATGGAAATGTTGGAGATATAGCCTATTGTGAGTCTTACCTTTATATGAAATCATCAAGTTACGGATGGAGATATGTCCCCTTGAACTCACTATCTAAATCTGGCACTACGGTGGTGGCAGATGCTAATGGAGTATTGCATCAGTTCAGTTCCAGCAAGAGGAACGCGCAAGATATAAGTAAGTTGGAGACTAATCCACAAGAAGTTCTTAAACTTCAGCCGGTGAAATTCACCTTGAAGACTACCGGACAGGAGGAAGTGGGTTTGATCGCCGAGGATGTGGAGCAACAGATTCCGGATTTGGTTGTCTATGACAAAGAAGGCAAGCCGGATGCAGTGAAATATGATGGAGTGACTTTATATCTGTTAGAGTTAGTCAAGGAGCAACAAAAAAGAATTGAGACGTTGGAGGCAAAATTAGATAAGTTGGAGTCTGCGCATTAGAAAGTTTTGGCTCGAGCGGGGGTTGCACGGACGTGTCAGCCTGGGAACCCCCGCCCGATCAGCAAAATGGAATAAGGGAGATGAAAACAATGACGGATGATGAATGACGAATAAAAACAAGCTCTTTTTTTGGGGTTAGCGGTGGACTGTGGACAGTCGACTGTGGACAAAGAAACCTCTCCCCTTTTATTCCTCCTCTCCTTAGTAAGGATAAGAGCGATAAGAGGAAGGTATAAAGAAATCATGGAACAAAAATCTAAGGATTTTCTGATTGATCAGATTCAGTTGATCTTATCGGAGAAGAGGACTTCCCTATCGGTTTTTCGCACAGGGATTGCGGTGCTTTCCCTGCCCCTTTCGGTTTTAACCATCCTGATCGCCACCTCCAGATTCTACAACATTTTCCAGATACTCTCTTTGTTTATCCCCCTTCTGGCTTTGTGTGTGGGCTTGGTGGTTTTGGGAATTTATCTTATCCTAAAATCAACCCGAAATATCAAACGCTATGATACCATGATTAAAAAGTTGAGGCAGCAGGATAGTATGTTAAAAGAGATAGTGGAGTAAATGCAGGTGATAGGTGATAGAGGTTAAGGGTAATCCTAAATCTTGAATTTTAAGTATTGTATTTAGAACTAGAACAGCTCGTCCGCTGTCGATCGTCCTTCGACTTCGCTCAGGACAAGTCCGTAGCCTGCTGCTTAAACCTCTGGTGGTTATGGATGCTCCCGACAGTGAAGAAAATTTGAGTAAGGTTATAAGACCGGACGCTCTCTACCAACGACAACTTAGCCCCGGACTATCGACAACGGTCAACGGACGATACACTTTATGCAGAATCTTCTGGCACAGTTTGGCTACATCGCTCTCTTCTTTGGCTCTTTTTTGGAGGGGGAGTCTTTTCTTATCGCTGCGGCATTCCTGGCCAAAAGAGGTTATTTAAGACTGGATGTGGTGATGCTGGTGGCTCTGGCCGGGGCATATTTGGGAGATGTAGCCCTGTATTATCTGGGAAGAACCAGGGGAGTAGGGATACTCTGGAAGTTTCCTCAAGCCAGAAGGTATTATCCCAAAGCCAAGAAGCTCTTCAACCGGTTTGGGATTTGGGCCATTTTCATCACCCGCTACCTCTACGGCTTAAGATTCGCCTCCGCCGCCTTTTTGGGGCTGATCAAAATGAAGAAAAGGGAATATCTGCCTTTTGCCTTTCTTTCCTGCCTGGTCTGGGCGGTGGTTATGGGAGGTTTGGGCTATGTATTCGGTGCCAGTTTGGAAGCTTTGATCGGTCAGATCAAACATTATGAGAAGATAATCGTCGCCCTCATTATAATTGGAGGATTGACATTCTGGGTCGTGCGAAAAATCCGGAGCGGCAAGAGTGCCGAGGAGATCAACCCCGACGAATAAGAAATGTAAGATCCTACTCTGCTTATATAAGATGCACTAAATAGCTAAATGCGATCGTGACGAAAAAAAACAGCCGTTCGGAATTTGGGATTTTACTTAAGGTACTGCAATATTCGACAGGGGAAGAGAGAAAGGAAAAATCGGTATGTCTTTTCCGAAACTTCTCCAGGGCAGAAATCGTATAGACGAAATGAGAAGTATTGGAATGCCCAAACCCGAGGCTAAATTGAGAACCGAATTTGTTTTTTCTCGTCTCATTTTCTCAAGTTTTGTTTTTCTCCTCTTTATTTTCTATTTGTCCACCGCCGCATTCGGCATTGAAGAATACACGTTAACCTCCCAGTCCGAGATTTCCGTAGGAGGAGCCAGCCAATTTATTTTGACCGCTCCGGCCAATCTGGGCGGACAAATCTATCTGGAGGTATGGGATAAGGAAAACTGCCAGGTGAAATTCAAAATCTGGGCAAAAGCCAATACCACGGAGAAAGCCAAACAGTTCACCGGTATGGTGGACTTGGACTTGGAACGGAATGAGGACCTGGTGACCTTGAAACTGACTACCCCTCACCCGGCCCCCTGGGAAGGTTCAAATTACGGGATAGAAGCCAGCCTCTACATCTTCCTGCCCCGTAATTTCAGCGTGGAAACAAAAACTCAGGGCTTCGATCTGGACCTTTCCGGTCCCTTCACCAAAGTAGACATTCAGAACCAATATGGCGATATCCAGGTCAGTGATGTCTCCGAGGAGACTAATATCACCGGATCGTACGATCAGGTGGAAGTGAAGAATATCGAGGGTGATTTGAATGTCGAAACCAGTTACAATTCCATTCTGGCTCAGGATGTAAACACCAAAGACAGCAAAGCTTATTTTAAAACCAGCTACGGCAAAATCAATGTGGAAAGGTTTGAAGGCCAATTGGATGCAAACACGGTCTATGGCAATATCTATGCCTCCGATGTTACTCTAAGGGGGGGGGGAAGTGAATTCAAAACAGTGTACTCCAAGATCGATTTGGATTTGACCGCAATAGAAGACGCTACCCTTTATATCAATAATACCTATGGTAACATCGATGTCGTGGTGCCCACTGATCTTTCTGCCCGGTTGATGCTAACCGTGGGACGAGGGGGAAAGATAAAAACCAGTGGCATCGTTATCCAGCCTACGGAATTAAACAAAACGACACTGGAAGGAATTTGCGGCGAGGAGGACTCTGAAATCGAAATCAATATCGAAGGAATCGGACAAATTCTTTTGGAAGGAAGATAGCTCCCCCCTTCAAAATTAGTGGCGTAGAGTGTAAGCCAAGATAATCCAACCATGAAAAGTCTGGGGATCAAACTCTGGTATGGCCTGCATTAATCCTTTTATTATATCAATCTATAATCAAGTTCATCTAAAAGTGAACCCTCAAAGGTAACAGGTATGGAACCTCACGAGCATCCCTGGGATGATAATATCCGGTCTGTATTCTCGATTCCGGTGTATTATAAAACCGAATAAAACCCGCTCTGCATGTGCCAAACCCGACTTAATTTGCTCAAAAAAGGAGGTATAAAATGAGATGTTTGATATTTCCGGCTGTGGTATGGCTGGTGGTCTTTTCCGTTTCGTTAGGGTGGAGCTATCCATCGCCAACCCAGAGTTTTCTCCTCCCCTATAGTTCGGCGGCAACATCGGACGATATTTCAGCCATAAATTTCAATCCTGCCGGTTTGGGAATAAACCGGGGATTTCAAACCGGTTTCTTCCACACCTTCTCCGACTCCAGCTTCCAAGGGGATTATGCCTGGCTCTTGTCCGCAGGGGGATTGGGATTCTCGGCGGAATGGCTGGGGAATATTGCAGACCGGACATACCGAAAATACACCCTCGCCGGGGGCGGAAAATTCTCACGTGGTCTTTTCTGGGGAACAAGCTACAGCTGGTTTGGCTCCCGGGATAAAAACTACGATAAACTCACCTCCTGGAAGATCGGACTTTTAGCTCGTCCGTTTGAGTATATCTCCATCGGAGCGGTGGCTAAGGATTTGAACCGGCCCCGATTCGACCAAAAGAAAACCGACATTTCATTTGATTACGGTGTAGCGGTCAGACCCATCGGAGATCGACTGACATTATCAGCGGATGCTTCGCTGGGGGAAAAGGAGAAAGCAAAGGATGCCGTTTACCGGTTCAGAGCGGAGGTGGAACCTGTGGACGGGTTCATCCTGTCGGGAGACCTTGACGATGACGGCAATTTCGGTTTGGGAGGAAGGATCAACCTGCCAACCTTGGGAGCGGGTTCATATAATTCCGTTACCAAGGATTATGATTATAGCCAGGGGATCGTCTATGCAACACTCAGCGCGGACAGGTATCGCACTCTGTTGGAGAAGAAAAATAATTTCGTCGAGCTCCGGCTTTCCGGGGAGATTGTAGAGGAAAACAGCCGGATGGGCATCTTCGGAAAGACCAAACCCACATTGATGGAATTGCTGGAGCTGATCCGGAGGGCTAAGGATGATAAATCCGTTCGGGGGATGCTGCTTCGAATCGAGTCGCCAAATTGCGGAATATCCAAGGTTCAGGAGATCAGAGATGCTCTCCTCGATTTCAAAACCAGCGGAAAGAGCGTGATCGCCTTTATGGAGGAGGGAGGAAATAAGGAGTACTATTTAGCCACCGCTGCGGACAAACTTGTCATGTTACCCACCGGCTACTTGGCACTCAACGGATTGGAAGCAAATGTAACTTTTATAAAAGGAACTTTGGAAAAACTGGGTATAGTCGCCGACATGGAACATATCGGCGATTACAAGAGCGCCTCCGATCTTCTTACCCGCACCAGCATGTCTCCCGCTCACCGGGAGGTGGTCAACTCGCTTTTGGATGATGAGTATGACCAGATCACCCAGGAGATAGCCCAGCAGAGAGGATGGACCCGGGAGGAAACCAAGTCTAAAATAGATGCCGGACCTTTTACCGCTTCCGAAGCCAAGAAAGCGGATTTGGTGGATACTCTTCTGTTCTATGACCAGATGGATGATCTGATCAAACATACCCAGGGAATAAAACCCCGAAAACTTGCTCACCAGGCTTATCGGAATCGGCACTACTATGAATATAGCTGGTCTATCCCTCCCCGGATCGCGGTCATCTTTGCCACCGGCATGATCGGCTCGGGGGAAAGCGGGAAAAATTTCCTGCTGGGAGATTATATGGGGTCGGAGACCATCGCTCGATCCATTCAAAAAGCCCGCGAAGATAGAAGCATCAAGGCGATAGTCTTCCGGGTGGACAGCCCGGGAGGCTCCGGAATAGCATCCGATGTGATCCTAAGGGAGATCATCCGGACCAAAGGGGTAAAACCCTTCATCGTCTCCATGTCGGATGTAGCCGGTTCCGGGGGATACTGGATCTCCTGCGCCGCGGATACCATCATTTCCATGCCCACTACCTATACCGGCTCCATCGGGGTGATCTCGGGGAAATTCAGCTTTCAGGGTCTTTATGAAAAGATCGGATTAAACATCGAAACCGTCAAAAGAGGAAAACACGCGGATATATATTCCACCTCTCATCCCTTCAGCGACGAGGAGAGGGAAATGGTCCAAAAACAGATAAAAGAATTCTACGCGGACTTTGTCCGTAAGGTGGCACAGGGGAGAAGAATGTCCGAAGCCCGGGTCGATTCCCTCGGACAAGGGAGGGTGTGGACCGGGAGACAGGCTCAACAAAACGGTCTGGTGGATCTTTTGGGAGGGCTGAAGCTGGCCTTGGCTATTGCCAAAGAGAAAGCCGGCTTATCAGAAAATTCGGAAGTGGAGATCGTCTCTTTCCCCGAGAGGAAGTTCTCTTTCGATTTTGGCTCCGGATCGATGTTTTCTTCCTCATCTGATCTGAAATCCATCCTGGAAGGACTGAAAAAGAATGATATACTCGGAGACGAAAATATCCTTCTCCTCATGCCTTATCGGATTGACATCAAATAGCAAATACCATATATTGGTTCGCTATTACTAAAAGTTTTGGAAAATGAACGACTCCGCCGCAAGCAGCGGAGTATCGGAAGGAATTTGAACCGTAAACGCCGCAAGCAGCGGGGAATTGACTCGTCCCGCCAAAGGCGGGATTAAAAATTAAAAGTTCAAAGTTACAATTCAAAACTCAAAATTATACTCTACTTGATCCATTTTATCGTAAATTTCTAATTTTACTCTGTAATTTTTAATTTTGCTCTTTGAATTTTGAATTAAAATGTGCCAACCATCAAAATAAATCAAACTTTAACCGGAGGGATTCATGACAAAATTCCTTACCCGATCCCTTTTAATAACCCTGCTGGTCGTTTTCCTCACCCAGGTATGCCCCGGCCAAATCAACTTCCCGGTGGAGAAATACACCCTGGATAATGGAATGACCGTCTTAATCGCAGAGGATCATTCTGCGCCGGTGGTAACCTATCAGGTTTGGCGTAAAGTCGGATCAAAGAACGAAAGACCCGGCATCACCGGCATTTCCCATTTGTGCGAGCACATGATGTTCAAAGGATCCAAGAACGTCGGTCCGGAACAGCACAGCCGGATAGTTCAGGCGAATGGGGGTATCGACAATGCCGGCACCACCTTTGACTACACCATGTACTGGGAGCGAATCGCCGCCGATAAGCTGGAACTGGTGATCAATCTCGAAGCCGAGAGACAAAAGTACTTAAATCCTACGGAGGAGACTTTTTCGTCGGAAAGGGAGGTGGTCAAGGAGGAAAGGAGAATGGGAGTGGATAATTCTCCGTACGGGCTTTTGTTTGAGCAGGCGCTTAATACCACCTTTACTGCTCATCCCTATCACTGGCATATAGTCGGTTTCATGTCCGACTTAGACAACATCACCTTAAACGACCTGAAGGAATATTATCGGGTTTATTATGCACCCAATAATGCTACCGCAGTGATCGTGGGGGATGTCAATCCCAAAGAGGTGATGAAGCTGATGCATAAGTATTATGACGATGTTCTTTCCCAGACTCCGCCCCCCAAAGTGGGAACGGTGGAGCCGGAACAGCTGGGGGAAAGAATCGCTTATATACACAAGATCGGCCAGATGCCCGCTTTTATGGTTACTTATCATATCCCGAAGATGGGGGATCCGGATATTTATCCTCTCCGGGTGGCGGCGCAGATCCTTTTCAACGGACAAAGCTCCCGGCTTTATCAAAAGATGGTTTATCAGGATCAATCCGCTTTGGCAGTAGCGGGAGATTGCTTCACCTTACAGGATCCCGGGCTTTTCTTTACCTTTGCCATCATGCAGCCCGGACGTACAGCAGAAGAGGGGGAAAAGACCCTGTTTGAACAGATAGATAAGCTAAAGAACGAACCGGTTGATCCCAAAGAGTTAACCAAGGCAAAAAACCAGCTGGAATCGGAGTTTGTCTTCGGTCTGCAATCGGTAAGCGATAAAGGGGAATCGATCGGCTACTATCAAACCCAATTGAACGATTACACCAAATTATTCGACGAAGCCAATAAATACCAGGCTGTCACGGCGGATGATGTAGCGCGGGTTGCCAAGAAATATTTTCAGGAGAACAACCGTAACCTGGTAGTTTTGGTTCCGGAGATGCCGGGCGGGCAGTCTGCCACCCAGTAATCCTAAGGGTTTATCTAATTGGAAATTTCGGTGTTAAGAAAAGGAGCATAAAATGCAGAAAAAAAACTCAAAATTCATCGGGATAGATTTATTTATCCTATTTTTTATTCTCTTCATCCTGGGGGGGTGTTTGGCGACTGCCAGCGCCCAGGAGATTAAACTTCCCCCCATTAAGAAAACCACCCTGGACAATGGTCTGAAAGTGATCGTCATCGAACAACATGAGCTTCCGATAGTGGCTTTCCGCTTGCTTATAAAATCGGGTTCCGCCTGTGATCCGGCGGGTAAAGGGGGATTGGCTAATCTGACTGCCGGACTTCTGCGCAAAGGGACCAAAACCAAATCTGCCACCCAGGTGGCTGAAGCCATAGATTTTGTGGGAGGGAGTTTGGATGCGGGATCGGACCGGGATGCTACCTATGCCTCCTGCCGGGTATTGACCAAGCATTTTGATACCGGTTTGGGACTTTTGGCTGACATAATATTGAATCCCACCTTCAAGCAGGATGAGATCGACAGGTTGGGGAAACAGACATTGGCATCGATCAAACAGCAGAAAGATGATCCGGCCAGCGTGGCTGGTGAAAAATTCCGGGAATTTGTCTTTGGTAATCACCCATACGGACAGCCCACTGAAGGAACCGAGGAGAGCATAACTACCCTGACCCGGGATGATATCGTTAACTTTCACCAGAAATATTATGTTCCCGCTAATGCCATCCTGGCGGTGGTGGGAGATGTGAAGAATGCCGAGGTGATCAATAAGATCAAGGCAAAATTTTCTCAATGGAGCGGAGCACCGGTCACCCCCCCCAGCTTGGTTGAACCTGCGGCCATCAAAGGACACCAGATCCTGCTGGTGGATAAACCGGATTTGACCCAAACTTATATTGAAATCGGTCATTTGGGCATCGACCGGAAGAATCCGGATATATTTGCGGTGAGGGTGATGAATTATATCCTGGGCGGGGGCGGATTTGCCTCCCGTCTGATGGACGAGGTGAGAGCCAAAAGAGGTTTGACCTATGGGATCAACTCCAGTTTCGATTTTCTCAAGTGGAGGGGTGCATTCGACGTCAGCACCTTTACCCAAAACGATTCCACTGCGGCCGCCATTACCGTAATAATCGACCAGCTCAGAAAAATCCAGGCCGAGGGAGTGACGGACAAGGAGCTTTCCGATACCAAATCGTTCTACACCGGATATTTCCCGCTGCAGTTCGAAACCCCGGAGCAAATCGCCACCCAGATTTTGATTGTGGAGTTATACGACTTGGGCGAGGACTATATTACCAACTACACCCAGAGAATAAATGCGGTAACCAAGGAAGATATTCAACGAGTGGCTGTAAAATACATCGATCCGGATAATCTCAAGATGGTGGTGGTAAGCAAAGCCGAGACGGTTAAACCATTATTGGAACCGCTGGGTACGGTGGAGGTTACTTCGTTTTTGAAATAAGAGCAAATACATTTAAGATATGGTTGGGGCGGGTTCTTTTCCCGCCCCTTTTTTTACTTTCAGTCCAGTTATTTTCGATCAATTATTCAATCACCAGAGTCGTTTCCGTTGCCTTATTCTTCATTTCCAGAAGAATCCTTCTTTAATAACTTTTTTTCTTGGGCATAGCTATCGTTTTGTTGACATCAACAAAATGATCATCTACATTCTGGTCGGAATTCATACAGGCAATTTTTGCCATTTCGATGACTAATAGGAAATCTTTAATATGGTCAAAGTTACTGTTGCCTGAAACGTATTTTCTGTTATATTGGTTTATTGCGTAAGGAAAGAATATGGATCGGGTTCAATAATTTAATGTATTTGGAGGTTGGTTGATGCTTTCCACCACTGATTTTCGCAAGGGTTTAAGGGTCAAGTTTGAAGGGGAGGTGTACTATATCGTCGATTTTCAGCATGCCCGAACCGCTCAGAGGCGGGCATTCGTTCGGACCAAAATGAAGAATATCAAAACCGGTTCCGTTCTGGAAAGAACCTTCTCCGCCGGCGAAATGTTCGAGGAGCCGGATTTCGAGGATAAGACCATGCAATTTCTCTATTCGGACGGAGAAGATTTTCATTTCATGGACTCCAAAACCTACGAACAGGTAACTTTGAACCAGGAGAAGCTGGGTGAATACAGATGGTATTTAAAGGAGAACTCCGAGTACCGGGTGATGTTTTTCGAAGGCCAGCCGGTGAACGTGGATCTGCCCGCATCCGTAATTTTGAAAATCATCACCACCGAACCCGGGATCAAGGGGGATTCGGTAACCAACCTCACCAAGGCCGCTACCCTGGAAACGGGATTGGTGGTAAAAGTTCCGCTCTTCGTCGGCGAAGGCGAATACGTAAAGATAGATACCCGCACCAGTGAATATATCGAACGAGTCCAGAAGGGCGGATATTAAATCCAAACACTTTTTTTAAGGATATTTATGGAGCCATCCGCTAAGCAGGATAAATCAAAATCTAAAGGAGGGGTTTCGGTTATCCAGAAACCTCACCATCCACCTGTGACAGCAGCAAAACCTAATCCACCGCCTAAAAGTAACTCCGCACCCTTCAAAAGAAGGAGATTCGGCAGAAAGTTCTCTCAGACCCCAGCCCGAAAAGACCAGAAAGATCGGACTGCCTCCCTGTTTCCGCCTCAAAAGCAAAAACCGGGGGTGAATATATCGAAGGGGAAAAACCAGAGTAGTAAAGTTGAGGAGAAACCCCGCCTTATTCTTAAAAGTGGAATAGATACCGGTTGGATCGGAACCGACGAATCGGGTAAAGGCGATTATTTCGGTCCGCTGGTCATCGGAGGGGTGCATGTGGACTCAAAAACCAAAGACCTCCTGTTGAATATGAGGGTGAGGGACAGCAAGAAGATCTCGGACAGCGTGATCAAGGAATTGGATTACCAAATTCGCTCCGTCTGTATTTATTCGGTGGTGGTAATCGGCCCGGAAAAATATAACCTTTTGTATCAAAAGATGAAAAACTTAAACACCCTGTTGGCCTGGGGACATGCCCGGGTGATAGAGAATATTCTGCTGAGAGTCGATTGCCAGAAAGCTATCGCAGATCAGTTCGGCTCGGAAGATTATATAAAGAACGCCCTGATGGAGATGGGAAAGAAGATCGAGTTAACCCAGACCCCCGGTGCGGAAGCGGATGTGGGTGTGGCTGCCGCTTCCATCGTGGCCCGGGCCGAATTCGTGCGCCGGATGGAGAAACTCTCCGAGGAATGCGGGTTCCCTCTGCCCAAAGGCGCTTCCGAACAGGTGGATTTGGTAGCGCGAAAGCTAGTGGAGCAGATGGGTAAAGACGCCTTGAATCGATTTGTAAAACTTCATTTCAAAAATACGATCCGGGCAACTGTCCAGACACCAATCCAGTAGGGGCAATTCCCCGCCTATGGCGGGATCTTCGACATGCATGGCCCCTGCCGCATCTGATGCAGATACCTCCTCAAAAATCCCGTTGAATATGATTCAAACCGAACCATCCTATATTCAACCGCTGAAAGAAATCCGGGACGACCGGGTTTCCGGTGCGTCCGAGCTTTCCCGTGAAGCTGCGTTGGTTTTTATTTTGTTTTCCACCCAGCATAAAGCCGGTTCCAATGATGAATTCTTCCAAAAGCTATTGACCTTGGGGGTGGCACTCATCACCGCTCAACCGCATATGGCACCGATTTTCAACCTGGTTAACTCCATATTATATTCGGCAGAAGAGTCTCTGCTTACCCTTTCGCTGGAGGAGTTGTCGGAATTTACCAAGGAGAAAGCGGAGGAATTCAACTGCAATTCCTTAAGCTCCATTCAGCTTATTGCCCAACATGGAGAGAAACTTATCGAAGACGGCTCCAGGGTGTTGACCTTTTCCTCTTCCGGATCGATTTTGGCCATCTTGAAGAAAGCCAAGGAAGGGGGTCAAGCATTCGAGGTGATTGCCTGTGAATCCCGGCCTATGTTGGAGGGTCAGCTTCTGGCGCGTTTCCTGGGAAACGCCAATATCCCCGTAACATTAATTACCGATGCCGCCATGGGAGCTTACGTGCCCAAAGTCGATCTTCTTTTGGTGGGGGCAGACTCGATTTCCGAGACCTCCTTTGTTAATAAAATCGGGACCTTCTGCCTGGGCCTGCTATCCAAGGAGTATCAGGTTCCTCTTTATGTAGCGTGTGAAAGAAGCAAGTTCATCTCCACCGATTGGTTGCCCGATTCTTTTGCCCAAGGCGATACTAAGGAGATTTTGGAAGAGGAGCTTTTGGGGGTTAAAGTGGAAAATCCCTATTTCGAAAAAATCCCCCTTCTGCTATGCCAGCAGGTGATAACCAACGAGGGATACTTTTCTCCTTACGACATCCCCCATTACATCCGAAAAACCAGATTGTGCCATAAACTGATGGAATATCTGAAAGCTATTCATCCTAAAGCACCTCCGGCTTGAGGATTTCACGGGTAAGGAAAACGGATAATAATCACAGGCTCGAGGGTTTGTTGGAAATATTGAATCTTGGGGCAAAAAGTTATCCCCATTGATATGGACCATATGATTCATATCATAGAGCAGGGCATTTGACCCTGCGAATTGGGCTTTTCAAAGGACCTTTAAAGGTTACAGCTGCCAAGTCGACCGAAGTCTTTGGATTTATCGATTGAGTTTAGAAATACCAAATACAAACCGGATTTTTTAGCTTTCTATCCATGCAGAAAAAAGATAAGAAAAACTTTGAAATTCTCTTCGTTTGCACCGGCAACACCTGCCGCAGTCCCGTGGCAGAAGGGATTCTCAAAAAGATGATGAAGGATCACGGAAAGGGGTGGGTAAAAGTCAGCTCGGCTGGAATTAGCAGTCTGGAGAACCTGCCCGCCACTCCTTTTGCCATTCAGGTCTCTAAAGATAAGAATGTGGATTTATCCCGGCACCGTTCCCGGCAATTAACTAAAAAGCTATTGGAAGAATCCGGTCTGATTTTAGTCATGTCCCAGGAACACCTTGATTTTATCAAACAGGTCGATGAGAGTTCCTCTTCCAAAGCTTTTCTTTTGAAGCTTTTCCCCAAATCCCGGCTGGGGTCAAACGGAGACCGGGATCGGGGCGTTTTGTTTATCAAAGATCCGGTGGGGGGTAATTTGGCGGATTATGAAAGAAGCTTTAAAGAGATTGAAAAAGAGCTAAAGAGAATATTCCCGGATATTTTGAAGCTGGCGGAGAAAAGTAATTCTCAAGCTTCCGGATGAATTTTGGAATGAAGGGGAAAATGGTACATTTCATTAGATTCCGGCATATACTGTTTCCGATTACTATAATATGCCTGGGTGTCCTTTTATATAGTGCAATACCGGAAATTTCTGCTCAGGAGACTTCATCACCTAAACCGGAAAAGAAAGACACCTCCGAATCCAAGCAGAGCCTGACCCCGACAAATTCAAAATTAGACGAAGAGACCCCTTTAACCCCGCCTCAAATGGAGATAAAATTCCGTTTGCCGGAAGAAAAACAGCTTAAAAGAGTGGTCACCAACCGGGCTTTTGGACCCGGGGAGAGGTTGGAGTTCTCGGTGGGATATGGTGTGATCAATGCCGGAACCGCAGTAATGGAGATCCCCGATATGGTGAAAGAGGAGGGGAGGAAATGCTACCATATCGTCTCCACCGCCCAATCCAACAAATTCTTTTCCGTTTTCTTCAAAGTGGACGATAAAGTGGAATCATTCATGGAATCGTACGGGCTTTATTCCCTGCGTTATGACAAACATTTGAGGGAGGGCAAGTTTAAATCCGACGTCTCCATGACTTTTGACCAGGAGAATCACCTGGCATTGTATAACGGCGGGAAAGATACATTTCAGGTGCCGGAATACGTTCAGGATGTTCTCTCTGCCTTCTATTTCGTCAGAACCCAGGATCTAGAGGTGGGTAAATCCATTCTGGTGGACAATCATACCGATAAGAAGACCTATCCTCTGGAGGTTAAGGTTTTGCGCAAGGAAAAGGTGAAGGTGGTGGCAGGGGAGTTCAACTGTTTTGTGGTGGAACCGCTGCTCAAAACTCCCGGGTTATTTGAACAGAAAGGCAAATTGACCGTATGGTTGACGGATGATGAGAGAAAGATGCCGGTGCTGATGAAAAGCAAGGTGATCATCGGCTCCATCTCCACCGAGCTGGTAAGTTATAAATTGGGAGAAGTAGGAAAATATTAGGGATAATGCTCCGATGTCAGCATGACCCGAAAACATAAATTTCAATTTGGTTGATCTTGATGTCAAAATATTCCCGGATTGATCTGAAAAAAGCTCGCACGTATTCGATCCAAAGCCGGAAAAGCAAAACCCAAATCGAAAAATTTGGGAAGCCGCTTGAATCGGATTCGGATATCAATGACTTTCTAAAAAGCCTGCCCGGATGTTTGAAGGCAGAGGATTTTAGATCGCTTATCGATGCCATTTATAACGCTAAACGTAAGAAAAAGCCGATTATCCTCATGCTGGGCGCTCACCCCATCAAGTGCGGGCTCTCCCCTATTCTGATCGATTTAATGGAGCAGGGTTTTGTATCTTTGCTTTCCACCAACGGAGCCGGGGCAATTCATGATCTGGAGATCGCCTTCTGGGGTAAGACCTCCGAGGAGGTGGAAAAGGGAATCGAAGACGGCTCCTTCGGCATGGCTAAACAGACGGGTGAGATTTTCAACCGGATATCATCCTATGCCGGTAAGAATGATTTGGGAATGGGAGAAGCCCTGGGCCAGAAGATTATGAAGATGGCCGCAAAGTTCAAACCATACAGTCTTCTGGCGAATGCTTACCGGATGAACATCCCCGCCTGCGTGCATGTGGCTTTCGGAACTGATATAGTGCATCAGCATCCCAATTTTGATCCGGCTTCCGTGGGAAAGGCGACTTATGCGGATTTTAAAGTTCTGGCTAACCAGGTGGTTAAATTGAATAATGGAGGTGTGGTTTTGCATATTGGATCCGCAGTGATTCTGCCGGAAGTTTTCTTGAAGGCACTGTCGGTAGCCCGGAACATAAAAGGAGAGGTCAAGAATTTTACCACCGCCAATTTCGATATGATTCAGCATTATCGTCCCAATGTGAACGTGGTATCCCGGCCCACCCAAAAATCCGGGAGAGGTTTCACTTTCACCGGACATCACGAGATCATGCTCCCTCTTCTGGCCTGGGCATTGAAAAGCAGAAAACATAAATAAACCCTGTAAGGAGGTAGAGATGCGTTTTAACCACAACCTGAAGCTTGGCGCCATCTTCGCCTTTCTCTTGACCGGATTGATGATTTGGTCTTTCGGACCTGAGGGAAAAGCGCTGGCGCAGAAAGTAGTTATCACCCCGAAAGACAGTGTCGCCAAAGTCGATATTCCGGTGAGCATAACACCGGTTATGACCGATTCAACTGTTCAAGACACGACCAATCAGCTGGCCAACGCGATGAACGATTTCCACTCGATTTTGTATCCGATGTGGCACGAAGCCTATCCCAAGAAAGATTTCAAAGCCATCCGGGAACAAGCCCCCCTCTTCCAAAAGAAGCTGCTGGTTTTAATCCGGATACCCGCTCCTACTGATTTAGACGAGCAGAAAAAACAGGATTTTCTTCTCAAGAGACAGAATTTGGCTTTTTACGTGGACCAGTATAATGTGGCGGCGGCCGATACCGTGGATTCCGCTTTGGCTTCTGCCTTCGAGCAGATGCACTGGGGATATGAGGAGTTGGACAAGGTATTCATGGTCGAGATAAAGCAGCTGGACAGCTTCCATGAAACCCTTTATTTTCTGTGGCACAAGGCGCTGCCGGCAAAGGATTACAAGTCTGTAAAAGAGACCATGCCGGTTCTGAAGGCGGAAATGGATAGCCTGATGGCATTTCAGCTTCCGAGCAGCTGCAAGGATATCAAAGATGATTTCGAAGCCAAGAGGACGGCGCTTAAGGATGCGGTTTACCAGCTGGTGGATGTGGCTCAAAAAGGGACCGAAAAACAGATTGACGATGCTTTGACTCTGATGCATGAAAAGTTCATGGATTTAAGTTCGGTTTTGAAATAGCGCTTTATTCGATAAATTGGTTTATTCGATAAAAGCCCTTCGATCTTAATATTGGAGGGCTTTTTATTTTCTAACCGCATCTTTTGGCTTTTTACGGAAAAGGGTTCAAGGGGTCAAGGGGTCAAGGATTCGAGGGGTCGAGGGAAAAACGTTCAAGGATCAAAGTTTAAAGTTCAAAGGTTCAATCAATCAAACGCGTAGCCGAGCCTTTACTTGTCCTGAGCGAAGTCGAAGGACGGCTCGGTACTATTCCCGTTTGCTTTAGCAAACGGATACATGTCTTTCTGGCCTTTCTGACCTTCCCAGTAATTGTTTTACATCTTTCTCCGCCATCCTGCTGTATGAGCTATGTTGTTCATAACAAAGGAGATAGCGGATTTACCATACCGGTGTTTCTGACGTTTCTGACCTTACTGGGCTTTGTTTTTTAAATTTTTTCATCAAAAGAATGTTCTTTTGAGATAAAAGGTTGTCATTCCACAGGATAACGGAAGAGCCGTTTGACATTTTTGTTTTTTGAAAGCCCATGGCGAAAAGTTTAAAGGTTCAAGAGTTTGAGAGCAAAAGTTCAAAGGTTCAATTAAGACAAAGCAACACATACCGTAAATTCGGAAAGGGTGTATGTATAATACACTCCGTCTCTCATATATTAGGGAGCTATCATTTTCACCACTGAAGTTGTATTGAATTTGTTTTGGGTGATAAGAGAGACTACGGGTTAGAACTTACAGACACATATATTGACAGGAGCCCAAGGGCTATTGATCTACCGACTGCTCACCCCACACTTGTTTTAATATCAACTCAATCTGCTTCTCTGATTCGACTTTGAGAAGTCGCACGCCATCGAGTGCCTGCATCTGGCGGTCAAGTTTTTCTACGATTTGGCGTTGGGTTGTGAGAGGAGGAATCGGCCATTTAAACTCTCTCAAAAAGCTTTCTGGAACTCTTTTATGCCCCGATGCACCAGTCATTTTTTCTTTGGCTAATTCTCGAAGATGCTTTGTTCTCAAAATATAGTAAATATATTTTGGTAATGCCTTGTTTATTAGAACCCTGATTACATGAAATTCAGTTGATCCAAATCCAATTTTATTTGTTAAGTTTTCAGCAACCGCAGATTTACCGTTTTCCATACAAGGAGTTATTTTTGCAAAAATAACATCCTCATTCCTGAAATAAGTATAACCTTTATTAACTTCTTTCAATTGCCGTTCTTGGGGATTTAATATTGCTCCTGTAATATCATCAACCGCTTCCATTGGAACAAAGGAAACCATATCATCCTCTTTCAAACTAATATCTTTTCTCGGATTTAATTCAGCAAAATCTTCAATGTGTTTTAGCTCATAATCTTTAAACACATCAAAATCTATTTCTCTAACTGCATTTAATATCTCCGCCCCCTCAATAATCTGCTTTTGCTTTTCGATCTTTTCGACAATATGGCTTTGCATCGAGAGAGGCGGAAGAGGAATTTTAAATTCCAGTAGAAAGGCTGCCCCTGCCTCGTTCTTTATACCACCAGCTTTTTCTAAATTTATTTTGTCTAGGAACTTTCTGGTTCGCATTACTAAGACTAAATACACCGGGTTTACTTCAGAAGTATTTATTTCATAAACTTGATAATGAGTAGAACAAACCACATCAGCAGGACTAAGTGCAATTGCTCCCTGATGGACGTTAATCTTTGAAGTGATTAAATCATTTTTGTTAGCTTTATATAAATCCATTCCAGTTTCTCTTGTTTCTCTCAAGTAGATATTGCCATCTCCAAAGCCTATCTTTTCGATTATGTCATAGTCCCCATTATATTCGTTTTTCTTGATCTTTTCATATTTAGGTTTAATCAATTTGCCCAATTCAATAAGCGGAAATTGAAAGTCTTTTTTGAGAATGATTCCCAGTTTTCTCAGTTTCTCATTTTTCTTCAACTCTTCTTTACCTAACTTACTCAAATACTCCCTTGTAATATCCACATGCAAAGCATTTTGTGGATCAAAAGAAGCAAGGATTTGCAGAGCGGTTTTAGGATCGGATATTTTGAGCTCCTGATATTTTTTCTCAATGGTTGATCCGTTTTTAGCTTCAACACCTTTCAAAGCTTCCTGCCAATCTTTTATCTGGTCTTCGGATAGATTACTGCGGTAGTTTTGGAGATTAAAATGATATGAGTGCGCTTTTTCAATCGCCTTAGCAACTTCATTTTCAATCTGCGATTCCACCACATTGTCAAACTGCCAGAGTTTTTCGTCATACATTTCTTTGCTAATTTTCCCTCTGGATAATTTCTCATCGAGATCAGTCATAAGTTTTTTGCGTTTGGCTTTGTTTTTTTCCGAAAGCCGCTCCTTGACTTCGGTTTTGATACGCTCTGCTACGCGCGGATCAAGGGTTTCAATCCAATCTCTTGGGATACAAAAACTGTATTTTGTGTCCTTTGGCTTTTTGCCTTGTTTAACTACTTTAAAAATTTCCAAGAGTTCAGGAATCTGACTCCCCTCAATCGGCTTACGGTTCACACCCATCGAAAAACCATCGTTTTCTATTTTGTAACAACAGACAAAATCGGTCGGTTCGCCTTTTTCAAAATAGAGAATAGAAGTTTTGGCTCCTTGCCCGCTTTTGGACACAAAAACCCCCTGAGGCAAGCCGATGATAGCTCGCAGATTTGATTCGTTCAAAAGCAATTTTCGTAGAGCACAGGCGCTGTTTTGCCCCCAGGTTAAAAAGCCTTCGGAAACGACCACCGCACACCGTCCACCTTTTTTAAGGAGTTCAAACATGAGCTTCACAAAAAGAATAGTTGTTTCTGATTCTTTAGAGTATTCCTCCCATACATTCGGGTACGCCGGTTGGTCGCGCTCCGCACCAAAGGGGGGATTGGCAATCACCACGCTTCTGCTTCCGGCATCGCTCGAAGGGTCATACATCTTGAGGCTATCCCCTTGCGCGATATTGTGCGGATTAAGTCCGCGGATATACATGTTTACTGCTGCCATTTTGCGAATTCTACCCTGATACTCGATACCGCCTATGCCGGTACGGTAAAACTGATTAGCAATATGTTCTGGAGGGAATTTTCTTGTTTGACGAGCCTTTGCAATCACATATTCATAGGAGTCAAACAAAAAGCCAGCTGTTCCACAGGCCGGATCGAAAATGGTATCCGTAAAATCAGGATCAATCATTTGCACCATCATCTGTCGCACATGATTAGGGGTTCGGTACAGTCCCAAATCCTTGGTTCCTCCTGTCTCTGACAATGCGGATTCGATAGCGTCGCCAAGCAAATCGGTTTTTATAATCCATTTTTCATCAATCTCATTAACTAAACCGATTACTTCCGCAATGACTCCCCCTTTCACATTGTTGGTAAAGTTAGAATTGGCAAATACTTCTTCCATTAAAACCAATTGATCCTGAATTTTAGTTGGGATGTTACCACTTATCATCTTACGTGCTTTCGTCAAAATGGAGGCGTAGAATGGAAAAATATTTGTATTGAGTTCAGACAACACCTGGTCGCCTGTAAGCGCAAGCAAATGTGAAAAAAGCAGTCGGTAATTTTCGGCTTTGAAAATATTGCGGAGCGGAGCGAACGTCTCATCTTGTTTTAATTTTGCTTCAAAAATGCGAAGGAGTAATAACTCAATGATATATTCAACTCGCTCAACTGGTGTTCCAGCTGGCCTCAACTTATTGTGAAGGCGTTTCAGGATGTTGTTAGTCTCGTTGTCGGCATAATGTACGGTTGATCTTGCCATAATTTTTAAGCGTTAAATGTAGCTTGTAATTCTTCAAAAATTTTAGGTAAAAGATTATCAAACTTCTGGTTTACTTCCTGATAATCAGCCCCGATAATTCGGGCATAAACTGGATTATTGAATATTTCCTGTGGATTGAATTTCTTTTTTGCAGCTATATTTTCGGCGACTATATCCTTAAGATCTCGTAATATCTGGATTTGTTTATCATTGAAATTATAGGTTTTAATGTATGACTCAAAACCTCGTTCTATGCGTTCTCTCGGACTTGGGATTTTCTTTATGCGTAAAGCGTGGAGGAAAAAGTCCCAAATAGAACCTTGCCCAAAATCATATACCTTCTGCAATTGGCCTTCGTCAAGATAGACCTCTGGATTTTTCGCCCAATTCTTAATGGCTTCTACTTCTTGTTCACTAGGAGCGTATTCTTTGTTATTTTCGACTTTGTTTTTAAGAGCAACTAATCTTGGTTCGTCTGTTTTCTGCAATTCCTCTTCAAACAAAGCTCGCGCTCGTTCTATAGGGATATTATCGATTACTTTTATCGTATCGCCGTGAATATAAACACGCTGGATAAGGTGAGCAGGATCGGGATTATCGATAATAAACCATTCTCCTCTTGGTCCTGGCCCGGGGCCCGGACCACCGCCACCCTTTCCCTTTACTATGTGTTTGTTTTCCTTCGGTGTACCATTACCGTTATCCTCCATTGCTGTGCACAAGCCGACGAAATCAAGAACCTTGAAGCTGAATTTACCTGATTTTGGGTCAAGGCGCGTGCCACGTCCAAGCATCTGTACATATTTACCCACTGATTTTGTTATGGTGGCAAAAGCGATATAGCGAATACAGGGAATATCAACCCCCGTCCCCATAATATCGACTGATACTGCAATAAAAGGTTTATGGCTGATATCCTTGAACCATTTCTTAAAAGTGGCATTCAGGTCATTGTTATCAGAAATAATTGCTTCGGCATATCTTGGACTGGCTTCGTCTTCAGATGTTGCAAAGACCTTATTTATTGCTTTAGCAAGCATAGTGCAATGGGGTTGACTGGCTCCAAAAAGAAGAACCTTTTCGCCATACGTGGAATTTGCTTTTATCTCTTCTGCAATGCGCAAACAGCGATCTTCAGATATATATTTTCGCTCAAGTTGTTCTAACATCAACTTTTTTGTATGATCAAGTTCGATCTTCTTTCGTTCGTCAGGGTCAAGTACATAACTAAATTCTACACCTTTCTCACGTGCCAATTTAGTTAGTTCTGTTTCGATGGACAGTACGGAATAGGGGGCCAAAAATCCCTCATCAATCCCCCGAGCTAAATCGAATTGATAATCGGGCTCGCCAGTTTCGCACCCAAATAATTTATAGGTATCCAAGATGGCAAGGTCTTCTTCAGAAATGTCTTTACCTTTCGCGGCAATTGCTTTCCGTGGGGTAGCAGTCAACCCAACTTGTGGGCATAGGAAATGATCAAATATCAATTTGCGGTTAATATTTATGGAACGGTGACATTCATCAACAATTATTAGGTCGTAAAAAGTATTCGGGATATCCTGAAAAATATTCTCTAACGTGTCTATCACAACGATGTGAATCTGAGCGTTTTTGTATTGCCGATAATTAGAAGAGGTAATTCGAACGGGAGAGAACTGTTTACTAATCAATGAAAACCCATCAGTTAGCGCCTGATCTGCTAGCATTACTCTATCCGCTACAAAGAGAACACGTTTTGCCATATTATATTCCAGAAGGGCTTTGACAAAAGCAACCATAGTTCTTGTTTTACCGAGCCCTGTAGCCATATGTACAAGCATCTTTTGCTTACCTTCTTTATATTTATGCAGAAGTGCTTCGATACATTCAACCTGAAAATAGGTTTCTTTACCACAGCTTGGGTTGATACCACCCGCAATATTCTTTTCAATATGTATTTCGCGATCCAAGTTGATTTTTTTCGCCTGCTCCACTTTTAAGAGCATTTCTTCAAGCGACATGAAGGAGTTCACCTGGTGAAATTCTCCGGCATCAAGCCCCTTCCACTCAGTGTCGTAAAAAAGAATTCTCTCAGGAGAACATGCATAAAGAAAACGTGGTTTCAATACAGTGGCATATAGGGTACGGAGTTTTATTAGGGCTTTTTTCTCGTCTTCAAATTTATTCTCAAAGACTGCCACTATGTTACCATTAAGGTCTGTAAGGGTGATATCTGGTTTTATGCTTTTTCTGCCTTCAAAAATCTTCTGTTGTTCAGGTATCAAAGAGTATTCCTGTTGATAAAGCAAAGTGTCACCCGGATTCCAACCGAGTTTTTTTAGTCCTTCAATGACTTTTAAATCGGTATCAGTTGCTTCGTTTATTCTTGCCATTTGTTTATTTCATTAAATTGTAAAATGGTACAACATCCGTGTCAGTTAGTTTGTCATTATGTCTGTACACCAAATATCCCGGATTTAAATTCTGTCAGGACATTACAGCTCCCGACCTAATCAGCTAATTGAACAATTACATTATAATAGTTTATATAGTTAGTTTGTAAAGTATTTTTTACAATTCTTTCATAATAAAACGCCTGTTCCTTTGATAACTTGAAGGGACAAGCGTTTTTATTTTAACAGATTAAAATGCGAACCGACTTTAAAACTCTGTCTTACCGGTGAATTTGAAGTTGTCCATCATCATGGCGGGAGCGACGATACAACCCACATCTCCCCACCACGAGTTGACGATCTTCCTCTCCTTGGAAATCTGCCTTACGTTGGAGAAGGCTTTAAGCATGCTCTCGGTAAAGCGCAGGTTTTTGATCCCGTGCTGAACCTTCCCACCTTCCACCCAAAAGGTGCCATCCCGGGTCATCCCGGTCAAAAGGGCATTGTTGGTATCCAAGTAACCGTTGATGTAATGAAACCGGGTGATCAAAATCGCCTTTTCCGCCGATTTTATCATCTTATCCAAAGAGGAGTCTCCCCCTTCGATGAACATATTCAAAGCCAATCCACCCTCCGAGCTGTCAGGAGTCAGGGAATGGCCGGTCGATTTCTTCCCCTCCTTATGGGCGGTGATGGAATCGTATACCACACCCTTGGCGATGCCATTTTCCACCAGCATCACCTTCTGTTTGGGGACACCTTCGAAGTCGAAGGGGAAGGCGATGGCGCTCTCATCCGGACCATTGTCGTACATGGTAACGTTGTCTCCCATGATCTTCTTCCCGATCCGGTTAGCCAGAAAACTGGTTCCTTCCTGAAGGGATTTGGAGCCGAAACCTATGTAATTCATCCATTCGATCAAAGCCGCCACTGCAGAGGGTTCAAGAATCACCGTATACTCACCCGGCTCCAATGATTTCGGAGCTTTGCTGTCGATACATTTCTTGATGGCAGTCTGTGCTAATTGATCGATCCCCATATCGTCCACGTTCCGGGTGAGCTGGTCGGAATAACCCGCACTGTCGTCCCCGGTGACCACCAAGTTGAGATAGGTGGAGGTGAGGGGCTGATAACCGGCAACCCCTTTACTGTTGACCACCGCAATTTCCGTGTACCCGGTGGAAAAAGAGCCGGACGCGGTGAGGTTGGAAGCTTTGGTTTGGTCGAGTATCTTTTTAACCCCCTGCGCCCTTTGGGTGGGGGTAAACTGGGCAGTTGACTCGAAATAGGTGTTGAGTTTGGGATAATCCGACTTGGAGGGAAGCCCGGGGAAATTAGGATTCTCCCTCTGGTTTTTGGCAATCTCGAAGGCGTTTAATAAAGATTTTTCCAAATCTTCCTGAATAAAGGAATTGGTGGACGCCACCCCGATCTTTTTGCCCAAAGCTACCCTGAAATACACCCGGCTGTTCCGCTCGGAGACGTTCTGGTGAATGGAGGAGTTGGCAAACCGGGTTAGCCCGCCCTCTCCGCCGATATAAACCGCCTCGGTTAAGTCCGCCTTGGATTTTTGTATAACCGAGTTTAAAAGATTCAGTATTTTGTCTTTTCCGATCATTTGCTTACTCCCACTTTGACGTTGCGAAATCTAGAGGGGGCGGTGCCGTGAGCTACCCGCGCGGTCTGCATAGGCTCGCCTTTTCCGCAGTTGGGCACTCCCCAGATATGCCAGTGCTTCTGGTTGCAGATGGCATCACAACTGTTCCAAAATTGAGGGGTGATGCCGGTGTAAACTCCGTTCTTGTACATCCGGCCTAATTTACCGTCTTTGATCTCCCAAGCCGCCTCTACTCCGAATTGGAAATTCAGCCTCTTATCATCGATACTCCAGCTTTTGTTGGTTTCCAGATAGAAACCGTCTTTGGTATCCTTGATCAAATCCTCCAGCTCCCACTCACCGGGCTCCAAGTTGATATTGGTCATCCGGATCAAGGGTATCCGGTTCCACCCGTCCGCCCGCATGGTGCCGTTGCTTCTTTGTTTTAGAACCGCGGCAGTCTCGCGGGAAGTCTGGTAACCGACGAACAAACCGTCCTTGATCAGATACACCCGCTGGGCTTTGACTCCCTCGTCGTCATAGCCGAAACCGCCCAATCCCTCGGGGATGGTGGCGTCAGCCACGATGGTTACCTTGTCGGAGCCGTATTTGAGCTGGTTCAGCTTGTCTATCGACATGAAGCTTCCCCCGGCAAAAGATATCTCCGTTCCCAAAACCCGGTCCAGCTCGGTGGGATGGCCGCAGGATTCGTGCACCTGCAAAGCCAGTTGGTTGCCCCCGATAATGATGGTGGCTACCGTGTCGGGTAAAGGCGGGGCAGAAACCAATTCCACTGCTTCTTCCCTGGTCTTTTCCGCATTTTCCACCAGCTTCAAACCTTCCACAAACTCATACCCTCGGGCTGCATAATCTCCCCGCGGTGAGTTGGGAAAGGAGCGCTTCTGCGCCTCGGTCCCCTCCACTGCCGTGGCTGAAATCCCCGCTCCGCTCTCCAGTTTCAGCTGCTCAATATAGGCACCTTCGGTGGAGGCGAAAATTTTTTCGGTCCGAAAGAAATTCATGGAGCTTTCCGCCACCTTGATCTTTGGGTTATTCTTCAAAATGGCGTTAGCTTTGAGCAAAAGCTCAAGCTTCTTGTCTATGGGGACTTCGAAAGGATCGATCCGGTACCGGCTTTGGTACTTGTCCTGGTGAATGTCGGTGGGGGTTAACCGGGCATCCTCCTTTTTGGTAATGGCGGATGCCTGGGCAATCTCGATGGCGTTGTCCGCCACCCTTCTCATCTCCTCCAGACTCAGGATGGAGCTGGCGGCAAAGCCCCAGGCGCCATTGGCAATCACCCGGATGCCGATCCCCTGATCCTCGTTCCGGGATAGTGCCTCCACGTTCCCGTTCTTCACACTTATATCCTCTACCTGTGACTTCTGATGCCGGATGTCAGCGTAATCCACCTTCTTCTTTTTGAGATAATCGATAATCTCTTTGATCCGATCTTTCAAGATTTCCTCCTTTCCCACGATTAATTGTCCAGCTGCAAATTCTTAAATATCAGAATTTGAAAATTAAACCTCCATGTACATTTTGTCAAGCAAATTTAATGAAACTTCGGAGCAGAATATATGTAGGTCCGAAATGTCCTTTAGGACTTTCGGACAAAATAGATGGTAAAAAGAACACTTATGGCTTTTCCTGACGCGGAATCGCCGATAGATTCCCTTGAGAGTTGACCTGCCACCCGATTGCGGATAAAGGTAAGGGGTTACCTTTTTCCGGATCTGTGTGGATCAGGACCGGTGCAAGATGTCGTACTTTTCCTGGAAATGTAACTTTTTCATACAATACTGGCCCACAGGATACGTATAATTTATTGAGAGGCAGACAAATAGCCTTAAGTGCCTTTTTTCTTCATCCAAAGGGATTTGCTGCGGAATTATTATATACCTCCAAAGGATTCAACTCTTTGGAGGGGAATATCCGGCTTCAAGGTGAGTCAAAACGGTTTTCTATGGAATTTTTTAAAAAAATAACTTGACAAAAATAGTAATTTATTTAAATTGATATTGGGAAGGTGTGCGGTTCATTCATCGAAAGTGGCTTTTTACTGATAATGGCAAGCTAAGATCAAGTGATGTAAGCTTTTTTATTAAACGGAAACGAAAATATCCCTTTTCGTCGCGTAAGGAGGCGATGTAACATGAGATGGCAGAGCTTGAAAATCTCCGGAAGAGGCGGATCTTTCTGGCTGAAACGAGTCTTTCTCCTATCTCTCCTTCTGGTGGCCCTGGTTGCTTTCAACCATAGTTTTGCCGGCGGTCCGGACCAGGAGCATCCGTGGGATGATTTGATGCGGGGCAGTGCTTTGGATGAATCTACGTTGAATCACCCAACCAATAGTAATTGGTTGATATCCATCGGGATAGGTCACCCCATCATTATCATTAACACGGTAACAAGTGTACAGAGGGAAAATTTAGGAAAAGGAAAGGCTTCTGAGTCTTCAGAGAAGAATCGTGTTCATCTTTTCATTTTCATCAAGTAGATGCATCCGCATTAGGTTTTGGATGGTTTAATTTAGATAAAAATGGACAGTCCGGAAAAGAAGATCGAACTTATCGAATCCCTGGCGGCTGAGAAAGATTACAAATCCGCGCAGGCGGAGTTGGAGAAGTTGAAGAAAGGGAATGACACCTCCTCCAACCCAATAGGGGAGGTCTATTATCTGGAGAGCCTGATTTTTCGTGGATTAGCCCGATATAGCGAAGCTCAAGAAAAGGGAAAACAAGCTTACGAGCTTTTGAAACACACCCTAAACAATAGAAGAATTGCCCAGGTTCAGCTGCTCCTGGGCAATATTTATATTGACGCGGGGGATTTGAAGAAGGCGGCTTTGGAGTTGCAGGATGCCATTGCCTCCTTCCGCCGGGCAGGTGAGGTAAAGGGAATAGCGGAAGCTTACAACAAGCTGGCCCAGGTGTTCTTTATCCAGGCCGAGTTTGACCGGGCCATAGAAGCTTTGACTGCCGCCACCGAACAAGTTCAAAAAATCCCCAATAGCGCTATTATGATATCACACATCTGGGGAAACCTGGGTCGGATCCATCTGCTTTTGGGAGAATGGGAAAAAGCCACCCGGCGCCTAAATGACAGCATCCGGCAAAATGAGCTGGTAAACAACGAAACCAGCATCTGCAGAAATCTTCTGTCTTTAGGCTATGCCGCCTGCCAGCAGAGGAAATTCAAAGAGGCGGAGGAATTATACCAAAGAGCATTTGTAATGATCCAGAAGAAGGAATTAAAAAGGGATCTGGCGGTCTATTTAGAATATCGCGCCGAATTGGCCGGGGAAATGAAGGATTACGAGTTGGCTTATCAGTGTATCGACCAAGCCATTGCCATAGGCAGGGAAATCGCCCCCCAAAGCAGTTTGCTTTGCCAATCTTACCGGATTTTAGCCCAGCTTCAGCTTGCCACCCAAAAGCTTCACTTGGCAGAGAATTCCTGCCAAAGCGCATGGGAGTTGGCAAAAGCTCTAAACGAGAGAGTCGAAGAGGGGATCATCTACCGCCTCGAAGCGCAGATTGCCAAAGAGAAGAACAATATCAAGCTGTCAAGGGAGAAATTCGAGCAAAGTTCGTATCTTTTGGAGAAGGTGGGAAGCAGATTTGAGCTTGCCCGGGCCTATCTCTTTGCGGGAGAGGCGGAGGTTTTCGATGCCAAAGAAACTTTGGAGTATTTGAAGAAAGCCCAGGGTCTTTTCAAAGAGCTTTTCCCGGAAAAATCGTATGGATTGGATTATTATGACGGGTTAAATCGATGGGCGCTGGCCCAAGTGTATTTCGAAACATCCGATTGCGACAGCAGTATCGAAGAAATAAACCAGGCGGAGATTCTTTTGGGTAGAATCAAAACGGAGGATTTGCCCGACCAGGAAGAAATTTTACGCAGAGTGGCGGAATTTCGCCTGAAGGTAGAGAAAAAAGCGGCAGAGAAAAGCCTGTCTTTGGATAACCAGTATAACATCGTCAGAAGATTCCTCTCCGAAGTCGAGCCTCCGGAAAATCAGCCGTCCCATCCCGTCGACCGGGAGGAAGAGGTAAACCAAAACTTAACCCTTTTGGCCAAAAGAGTCCAGGCTGACCGGGGATGTATCATCCTGAAAAATGGCGAGGATCAATTCTCTCCTCCCCTTTATAGCTTTAATCTTTCCCCCGAAGAGACAGAAAAGTTCCGTTCGAGCTTCTCCCGGCTGAATGGAGAGCTGACTTCTATGCGTGAGCCTATCTACTCCACTTCCGGTAAAAACAGTTTGTTTTCCGGAAGCCAAAGGGAGATCACCAGCTTAATTCTTATCCCGCTGAGTATGGGCGACGAGATAAAGGGTTTGTTGTACTTGGACCGGGAGAAAAACGGGGTGTCTGCCAATCCGTTTCGCCGGGATGAGCTGAATTTAGCGGTAGCTTTTGCGGAAATAATATCTCTGAAAGTGGCGGAGATAGAAAACAGAAAATTGGGCGAAGAGAATTTACGTTTAAAAGAGCAATTGAAAGAGAAAAGCGCATTCTCCAACATCATCACTCAAAATAGTGATATGATGGAGGTGTTGTGGAAACTTCATCAGGTCAAGGATACCAACCTTTCCGTGCTTTTGGAAGGGGAAACCGGAACCGGAAAAGATCAGGTAGCCAAGGCCATTCATTATAACAGCAATCGTAAGAATAAGAAATTTATAGTGGTCAACTGCGCCGCTTACCCCGAGACTTTGCTGGAGAACGAGCTTTTCGGTCACAAAAAGGGAGCGTACACCGGCGCATCCCAGGATAAAACCGGGCTGATCGAGGAAGCGGACGGCGGAACTTTGTATTTGGATGAGATTGCCGAGATCAATCCCTCCACCCAGATCAAACTCTTGAGGGTTTTGGAGGAAAAGGAGCTGACTCGGCTGGGGGATACCAAACCCCGCAAAGTGGATATCCGGGTTATTTCAGCCACCAACTTAAAGATCAAAGACCAGATCGAAAAGAGCCTTTTCCGCAAGGATCTGTTCTTCCGCCTAAACACCATCCACGTCACCCTGCCTCCGTTGAGAAACCGGAAAGAGGATATCCCGCTTCTGGTGAATCATTTTGTTAAACTGCATACCCCTGCCGGAACCGAAAAAACCCTCTCACCCTCTCACGCCATCATGGAATTATTCCAGACTTACGACTGGCCCGGAAACATAAGGGAGCTGGAGAATGAGGTCAAAAGACTGGTGGCGATAAAAGACGGGGAAGCGATAGTGGCAGCGGACTTGCTTTCCGAGAAATTCGGAATGGATGAGGAACCCGGTGCCAAGAACCTCTCTTTATACGAGCGGGTGGCTGCCTGGGAAAGACAATTCATCTTAAAGGCATTGATAGAGAACAACTGGGTGAAAAAGACCGCGGCATCTTCTCTGGGCATTCCCGAATCTTCTTTGAGATTCAAGATCAAGCAGCTTAAAATAAAAACACCGGTAGACGCGTAAGATTTTAATCATGTCGATTACCGAAGCCATCCGAATGGATGGCTTTTTTTTGTTCTTTTCCTCTCCCTTGATGGGAGAGGATTAAGGTGAGGGTGAAATCGATAATGTAAATATTGGTTTCCCTCTCCCCTTTGGGGAGAGGATTAAGGAGAGAGGAAATTACTTTCTCTCTCCCCTTGTGGGAGAGAGATCAAGAGAGAGGGGGCTTACAAGATATTCAAAACCTTCCCCAATGCAGTATAATCGAATAAATAATTCAAATTTAAGGTTGACAGGATTAAATAAATAACTATAATAAATATGCATACAAAATGGATTTACACGATTGTGGGCTTTAAAGGGTGTGTCAGGAGCTTATCTTCCCAGTACGGGGAATCCTAAGCGAACGTCCCTGCCCGGGGTAACTGTCGTACAGAGATCATAATATGTCAGGATTCTGTTGATAAAACAGATTATGCTAAATATGTGCATCTCTTGGCTATTCAACTAAGTCGAGTAAATAAATACAAGGAGCAAATAATGGAACCGATATTGGGACCAATTGTAGGGGGAGTCACAAACAACAAAACAAAGGTTTGGGTATTTTGGAATTCCGCTGGTCGTGAAGAAGAAATTCCGCAGTGTGACCTATACAAAGATGAATCGTGTAAGTATAAGATTTCTACAACTCCATTTCAGACTGTCTCAAGTTCAGTTCATAAGAATGAATCCATTAATGGATTGGCAGGTTTAGCAAAACTCGATTTGCCCCCTAACTTAGAGCAAGTATATTTTAAAATAAGATTGGGATCTGCAGAAGAACAAAATGATCAGATATATACAATCCGACCATTTCCTGAGCCCAACAGTAATATTGACACTCTCTCATTTGCCTTGATTTCATGTCATCGTCCTGTTTACCAAAAAGACAAAGATGAAAAAATTACTGTTCCGATGTGGCGGTTCTTACGTGAGGAGATGCTCAGGCATAATTGTAGCTTTCTTATCCAAGCAGGTGACCAGGTTTATAGTGACTATAAGGGATTTAACGCATGGGAATGGAGCCTTGGAGAGAAATCTCCTGAGAAGAGATTATGGTATTATCGACAGGTCTACTTAAAAAGCTGGAGCTATCAGGAAATCAACGAGGTCTTCAGAAGATTTCCACAGTACATGATTTGGGACGACCATGAAATTACTAATGGCTGGGGCTCGAATATGGAACATTCAGATAAGGAACATCAAAGTATTTTCGAAATAGCTCGTCAAGCCTATATTGAATTTCAGCATTGTCATAATCCTGATCCTTTGCGCAGCGGAGAACTCTATTTCACTTTCAATTATGGCCCGGTAGCATTTTTATTCATGGATCTTAGAGGACACCGTTTAATTTCACTTTATGACAATAAAACTCCAAGTGATACTTTTCCATTAGCTGGAAAAGAACAATGGGATGATATAGAAGCTTGGCTGAAGAGTAGTATTGTTCAACAAAGTAAACTCTTGTTTGTCATTACTTCTGTTCCTGTTTGTCATTTAAGTCGAAAATTAGGTAGTTTTGGAATATTTAAAAATGATGTTAGGGATCAATGGTCAACTCCCCATAACAAAAAGGAGAAAAGGATTCTACTTAATTTGTTATATGATTGGTCTGGAGATACTAGAAAACCTGTATTTATATTAGGTGGTGATGTACATGTTGGAACAGTTGCACAAATGATTGAAAAGGAGTCAGGGAAGACAATTCATCAAATAACTTCTTCACCAATTACAAATGCTCCAGCTTTTTTGCTAGATTTAGTTTTACAGTATTTTTCTTCTGAGTTTGAATTTCATCTAGATCAGAATAGACTTGTCAGCGCAAAAATCGTTAAACGCTATCGTAAAAGAAATTTCGCTATTATTAAGATACAATTCTCAGGGGACCAGCCTAAAGTTGAACTATATATGTATGAAAAAGGAAAAAAGGAGCCAGAAATTTATCCTTTTATTTGATATGATGGGTATAACAAAAATCTGTATCCAACAGGAAAGTTAAAGTTTGCGTCAGGAGCTACTCTTCCCTATCCTAAGAATCCTCATGATTGACGCAAACGAGCAAAAAGCTTTTCATACCCCCTAGGGGTATTTCGCAATGTAGCGGGCGGACGCCCGCCCCCGGACGGGAGCGTCCGCTCGTCTGGGCGGTGCGTTTATGGTTCGCTTTTGGTAACCATCCTGAGCTTGTCGAAGGATCGCACATAATCTGTATAATCGAATAGATTAATTCAATTTAAAAGTTGACAAGATGGCACAAATGGCTATAATAAATAATGTAACAGGGTGGATTATTAAGAAATCGGGTTTTAATTTTTTGCAATTTAGTAGATAACTACTAAATCGGGCAAAGTTGACGAAGGATAATTAAAATGTACATAAAAAGAATAAATCTAAAAAACATTCGTTGTTTTAGCGAGTTCGAAATTAACTTCGAAAAAGATGGAATTTCGGTTCTCATTCTCGGTGACAACGGAGATGGCAAATCAACACTTCTAAAAAGTTTAGCAATGGGTTTATGTGATGAATCGAGCGCTGCCGGTCTTCATAGAGAGCTTCCTGGAGAATTAGTTCGAAAGAATTCTTATAAGCCTGGAAAAATAATAATTGAATTAGAATACAAGAATAAGCAATATAAAATTGAAACACTTATAGAATCCCTTCCGGCATTTGAACGCGTTAAACAAACTGTTTATTTAAATGGGAAAAAATCAATTCAAGACGATTTCCCTTGGCAAGATATTTTTGTTTGTGGATATGGTCCAGGACGACAAACTCAAGGTACCGCCGACCTTGAAGAATACACAGCAGTTGATGCGGTATATACTCTTTTTCGTTATTATGAACCGATGCAGAATTCTGAGTTAGCTATCCGTCGACTAGTTGAGAAAGCCAGAAGTAGAGCTGGCAAAAATGATCCAAAGGAAAAAGAAAAACGCTCTGAGCGAATGCTTGCTCGCATACGTGGCTTGCTAAAGCATGTGCTTAATTTGGGTGAAAAAGATAAAATAATTATCACGCCCACGGGAATCGAAATAAAATCGCATTGGGGGCGTAACTAATTGAGTTCTCTAGGTGATGGGTATAAAGCTACTGTTACATGGATTATGGATTTCTTAAGTTGGCGAATGCTTTCTGGCAAATCTTTAGACCCTAAGACAATGGCTGGGATAGTGATTATTGATGAAATTGAGCAGCACTTGCATCCGCGCTGGCAAATTAATATCATGAGACTTTTGCAGGATGCGTTTCCTAAAATTCAATTTATTGCTACTACTCATTCTCCACTAGTGGCCTCAGGTTCTGAGCATTGCAAGATAATTTCACTGAAAAGTGGACATGCAAAAGAAAATAGAAATGTATATGGATGGTTGCCCGAGGATGTCTACAGAGAAATTATGGGTTTGTCCGAGCAACGACCGTCGAAGTTGAATGATGTGATTAATAGGTACGGGAAATTGTATGAAAAGCAACTCATAAATAAGCAATTATCTTCATCTGAGAGAAGAGAATTCCATAGCATTAGGAGGAGTCTTGGTCAACGGCTTCCTGAAAGTGACCCTATTACCATAACTACGAAGATTAACGCCATTACAGATTATCTCAAGAAGGCAAATAAAGAAAGTCAATGCGAAAAGTAATAAGACCTAAAAGAATCCCAAGTTCCCTTGCAAAGCACTGCAAGAAATGGACCGATAAATTAATGGATGCTATTGCAGAAGCCAAAAATAATGGAACTAAAGTACCAGATAGGTTCTACAATAAATATAAGCAAGATGACGTACTGGAAGCATTGAAGCGCATTTACGGTGATGAGGATTTTTCGTATTGCTGTTATTGTGAGTCTATCATTAATGATGTCAGCTACGAACAGATTGAACACAGGATGCCAAAACGAAAAACGCTAGATCAATATCCCCAAAAAACATACGATTGGGATAATCTCCATCTAGTGTGTGGTATATGCAATGGACATAAAGGCAACGAATATGACGAAAATGAACCTATTCTCGATGCGGCTGTCGATGATATCGAGCAGCATCTGGGTTACAAATGTAAACCCAAAGGAGTCTATAGGGAAACCTTATCACATCGTGGCATAACTACCGTGGAGCATGCTGACCTAGATAGGCCCTCCTTGCTTACGGCGCGTTTGAAGATATTTGTTGATACAGTGAATGCAATTGACGAGATTCGCAAATTAGGTAATGACACTAGGGTTTATACTGCCAAGAAAGCATTACGTGATACTTGTAAAGGTGAACATGGATCGTTAATTAAGTATCTTATGAATGACTTTGGTGTCTGGTCATAATAATGAAATACAAAAAATCTGCACCGTATGGCTTTGAACTCATTATAGACCTACATGGGTGTGATATTTCAAAATTTAACCGAAAAAGTCTCCGTGGATATTTTAAGATACTTTGCGGGGCTATTGACATGAAGCGTTGCGAACTTTATTTCTGGGATGATATATGTGTTCCAGCGAAGGAAAAACAGACTTTGCCTCATACAAAAGGGACGTCAGCAGTACAATTTATCCTTACTAGCAATATAACCATTCACACTTTGGACTTGCTGAAAGCCGCTTATGTTAATATATTTTCCTGTAAGGCTTTTGATAAAAAGCTTGCAGAGAAACTTACAAAAGAATGGTTTGGTGCTAAAAAGTGCAGAACTCATTTTATAGAGAGAATTTAAGATGCTGTTGATTGAAAAAGAGATACATGTTCCATTATCAAAAGAGAAAGTTTTTCTGCTCAAGTATTTTGAGCAAGCTATCAAAAAACACCTTTCCATTGGTGAAATCCCAGTAAGATTTGTAGTAACAAAAAGCGACACAGACGGATACCATTGCGAATTGGGCGTTCTCACATTCGCAGAAGAACAAACAATAGCTATACCAGCATCTATATTTGAATTTGTTAAAAGAGAAATAGAGAATACCGACAAGTTTAATGCGGTGATGATAGTGCCTACCGGAATTGGCGCAGAAATAGGCGGTCATGCGGGTGATGCAACACCCGCAGCAAGGTTGCTGGCTTCTGTATGCGATACGCTAATCACTCATCCGAATGTAGTAAACGCTTCAGATATTAATGAACTACCGGAGAATGGGCTCTATGTGGAAGGCAGTGTTATTTCCAGACTGCTTATGGGGACTATAGGCTTGCAAAAGGTAAGGGCAAATCGGGTATTGTTAGTAATTGACCAACCAAAGGATGAGACTATCTCGGATCTGGCAGTTAATGCGGCTTCGGCAGCAAGGACAACATTAGGCTTGGATTGTTCCGGTGTTGTTAGAATGAGTCCAACAATGTATATGCAGGCGGGATATTCATCATCTGGCAGAGCAGTAGGACAAGTCAAAGGTTTGGAGACATTGCTTGAGGTTCTATGCAACCGTCGTTTGGAATTTGATGCTGTAGCTATTGCTTCAAAGATTGATATATCCGAAGGTCTCTATGAGGAATACTTTCAATCGGGTGGACAAGTAATTAATCCATGGGGTGGTGTAGAAGCTATGTTGACTCACAGTCTATCCCTGCTACTGAATATACCAACTGCTCATTCCCCTATGGCTGAAGATATGGCGGAAGCAAACGCCACTTTTGGAGTAGTAGATCCTCGAATGGCTGCCGAAGCGGTTTCTACATGTTTTCTGCATTGTGTTCTTAAAGGCTTACATCGCAGTCCTCGAATCATCACCGATAGGATGCTTTTTAGACATCCTGCGGTATTGACTGCTGCTGATATATCCTGTTTGGTAATTCCGGATGGCTGCATTGGATTGCCAACGCTTGCGGCAGTGGAGCAAGGCATACCGGTAATTGCTGTCCGTGAAAATCGCAACCGAATGAAGAATGATCTTCAAAGATTACCTTTCGCGCCGGGCAAGCTTTTTATTGTAGATAACTATCTTGAGGCCGTTGGCGTAATCACAGCTCTTAAAAGCGGTATTTCTGTCTCAGCCGTTCGGCGACCGCTGGCTGAAACTAACGTCATATCTGAGCGTATAGAACAGCCAAACACGCATAAAAAATCCCCTTCTGAACCTTCTAAAATTATTGTGGTACCAGAGAAGTAAAAATTATGGCCGAAAGGTATGCAGCCATCTATCAACACCTTATTCTCAGACAATTGCATTTATATCAAATTGTTTAGAAAATTTAATCTATTCACACAATCTACCAATCAAGCAATTAGTCGGTAGTTCGGAAGCCCCTAGGCTCCTGACAATTCTTATCTCCAAGTTCTAACTCCTAGTCTCTCTTTCCCCAAACTACAAAATCACTCCAACTTCGGTGGTGAAAAGCATAGCTCCCTAATATATGAGAGACGGAGTGTATTATGCATACATCCTTTCCGAATGTACAGAATATGTAACTATGAGCTCTCAACTCTTAATGTCTTAGCTTTATTGAACCTTTGAACTCTTGAACTTTTGAACTTTTATTCTCGAACCTTTGAACCTTTGAACTTTTTCCGGCGTTGAAAGTGAACAAAAAATTAAAAACAACCACCCCCAAGACCCCCAAGCCCCCCAAGTCCCCCGTTCGGCGGGTTACGTTTCCCCTCTCTTCTTAAGTCGAATATCCCGTCCTTCAATAAATTCAGGATGGTGAGCGGAGTCGAACCACCAAAGGCGGGAAGAGGGGACACAGGGGTGAGTTCCAGGATATTGAAAAATGAAAAAAATGAAGTCCGGAAGTCCAGTAAGTTCAGTAAGTCCTGTAAGTCCGGAAGTCAAAGTTCATCCTGAAAAACTTTCCCTCTCCCTAAATGGGAGTAGCTCAAGGTTGCTGTACGAATAAAAAAATCCCCTCTCCTACTGGAGGAAAGGGGATTTTCTCATCTTTTTGGTGTTTATTCGTCATCCGTCATCGCTTTTTCTTCTTTTTGTTTCAGCGGCGGTCGGCGGACTTGTCCTGAGCTAAGTCGAAGGACGATGGACGGCGGACGGTTTTTCCGTCATTCGTCATTTGCTTTTATTTTCCTTTTTCCTTCTTCCATATTCCTTTTGACTTTATGCGCAACCTTTCACCGGAGCCGGTCCTGACTTGTACAGGTAATTGATCAGATAGACCACATCCGCCACGTCCACTATACAGTCTGCGTTCACATCTCCTGCTGCTTTGGGAGTGGGAGCCACGTCGCTCTTGTACAAGTAGTTGGTCAGGAAAATAACATCAGCTATATCCACAAGCGAATCTCGATTGGCGTCTCCGGCCAGGAACATGCCGTTAACCACAGCCAGTACTGCTGCGTAGGCATCGATGAATCCCCAGCCATAGTTGTTGTCCTCTCCGAATGCACCCTCATCTCTCGCCGTGTTCATCAAGATATGCTTGATCGAATCCACGTCCAAATCCGGGTTTGCCTGCCGCATCAAAACCACCACTCCCGCCACGTGCGGACCTGCCATGGAAGTTCCATCCCAGCCGTTCTGCTGGTAGCCTCCTCCGGGCACCGAGGAGTAAACGGTTACCCCGGGCGCCACCACCTCCGGCTTTTTCTTGGTTATGTCGCAGTCGGACGGTCCCCGGCTGCTGAAATCTGCAATGGGATATGGCCAATTGTAACTGGTGGCATTCACCGCACCTATGGAGAAATTGGTTACCGGGGTAGTGCAGTTATTGGCTGGCGATCTATTTGTCTGCGCAGCTGGCCCCTCGTTCCCGGCCGAGAATGTGACCACCACACCTGCCGCTTCGCAGTTCACTATGACCGTCTGCCACCGGTTGTCGCAGTCTTGGTAACCGGAAAAGCGATGGTCGATCCCCCAGGAATTCTGACACACATCCGGCACGTCATCCACGGTGTTGGGATTGCTGTCCGGGTCGGCAATCCACTGAAAGGCATCCAGGATGTCGTTGTCGAAAGCCGTACCTGTATTCTGGTTTATGGCGTTGTCGTTAATCCACTCCGCCTGCCAGGCCACGCCGATGGTATCCCCGGTGGAAACGCCCAGACCGGTCATGGTGCCCATCACGTGGGTACCATGATCATTATAGTCGTGGGGGATGGTATCCCCGTATCCTAAGCAGTCTCTCCAGCATTCCCGCCAGGGCTCATGGTTACCTCTCCATCTGCCGGACAGGGCGGGATGGGTTTTGTCCACTCCGGTATCGATGCTGCTCAATATTCTTCCCAAACCGGTGTAACCCAGCTCGTGCCAAACCCGGGGTGCGTTGATCGCCCTCAACCCGGGGGTTACCCCTATTCCCTTGGATGACTCCTTGGGATCCCTCTCCCCTACCGGCTTGATCAAACTGGCTTGGAAATTCGGCTCTATCCATTGCACATCCGATCTTGCGGCTATCTTTTCGATCTCGCTTCGTTGGGCTTCGATTACCACCAGGTTCATGATCCAAAAATGGGTATATCCCCGGACTGCTCCATCCCTTTTCTTCGTGTTCAGATAACTGGTTATGTCTCCTTTGGACCGGTCGGCAACTTCCATCAGTGCCGATATCACCCGCCGGTGTCGTTCCTTCCGGGTTGCTTTTTCCATCTTTAGTTCTTCATTTAGAGTTTTTATGTCCGCCTGATTTGCCAGGATTACGATAGCAGAGACAAACTCATCCGGGGACAGGCTCTTGAGATGATCTCCGAAGTTTTTTTCTATTTCCCCGGAAACAGCGGTAGTGCTTGGGTAGAAAACAAATCCCCCCATCAGCAGTACTGCGATTAAAATAATTTTAAGAAAAACGGAAAAACTTAGACGTTTGCTCATAGCAAACCTCCAAATAAGGGGTTAGAATATAATGATACTGCCTTAACTTTCTGTCTGAATAGTTTTGTTAATGGCTTGAACATGTGGAACTTATACCTTTATAAAACAGCAACAGGAATTAGTTAAATTTCGCATTTCTGGTATACCAGCCCTTTACATCTAATAACAAGATATATCAAACTTGAGATTTGTCAAGAGATTGTGAATAAATAAAACAGGAGCCTCCCGATGATCCATATCGGAAGGCTCCCTTTCTACTCCCCCCACGTGGGATAAGCTGGTAACTTCAATCTATTTCATCATAATCATCTTCTTTGCATCCATGAAGTCACCCGCCTGAATACGGTAAAAATAGACACCCGACGCCAATTGGTTGCCCCGGTCATCCTTGCCATCCCAATTAATAGTTTTATACCCTGCAGATTGATACTCATCCACCAAGGTTCTTGCCCTTTGTCCCAAAAGATTGTATATGCACAGCTTTACCCGACAAGCACTTGGCAGATCATAGTTGATTTGGGTTTCAGGGTTGAACGGGTTAGGAAGGTTCTGAGAGAGGACAAAATTCTTGGGTATAATTGATCCATCTGCATCGAGACCTTCTTCTCCATCTTTCATCGCCTCAACGATCTCCACCGGAATCTTAATAGCATCCCGGTCCACCAAGGTTGCTTCTTTGATAGTGATACTGCTTAGATTGGTCCCCTTACCTCTGAGCATGATCAGAGGACCTTCTCCCGCTGACACTGAATTTTGCCCATTGAGGTCAACCAGTCCTATTCTTTGAATCCCGTCTTGGGCAACAGAGAAAATCTGCATACCTTCTGTACGTGATGTCAAAGCTGGGTCGAGTAGAGTGACCTCATTGGGATTGTAACTGACCTCAAACTGCATGCCAGCAGCCTCCAT
This sequence comes from uncultured candidate division Zixibacteria bacterium, assembly GCA_903908285.1. Taxonomy (GTDB): domain Bacteria; phylum Zixibacteria; class MSB-5A5; order MSB-5A5; family SM1-73; genus CAIVRH01. The sequence goes on along the minus strand of CAIVRH010000015.1, from coordinate 132,646 downwards.
ATTGAAGTTGCCTATCAACGGGATTTCAAATGAATAATCCTTCATTCTCCTTGGTTGTCCAAAACCGATAGAGGAAGCTTTCATGTTTTTGTTCAGACTCTGTTTTGAATTAGAAGATGCTATTGGAGGATTTTCGGAACAAGAGCATGGTTGCGGTCCACCCTTGAACAGGTAGTTAATCAGATAGACCACATCCCCAATATCAACCACGCAGTTACAATTGACATCACCGCAGGGTATACCGCTGATTTCCAGTCGTGGACTGTAAGTTATGTCGGAATATTCCTTTGATTTGAAATAGATTTGTGGGATGTTAACAGTTCCCCAGTAATTGTCGTCAAGCAAGTGCCAGCCATAGTTGGGGATGCTTCCCTGAAGCATGGCTTGAACGTCGGTTGTCACATCCCACTCCATCCAAGTTTCCGTTACTACGGGGACCGCACAACTCGATGTCGGTTGCGCCGCAGTGTCAGGATGATTATTCCAGGTAACATTACACTCTTCCCAGTCAGCCATATTGCGGAACAGTTTAAGAACACGATTTTTCGGATTATTGCTGTTCCAGCGACAGTAGAACAGTTTCAACTTTGCTGAACAGATCGTCTGATTAGCAAACTGAGACAGGTCGAACTTTATTAGTACATCCGCTGCCCATCCTGATGAGCCACCAACTCCATAATCGTTCCTGATTTGAAGCTCTGGCTCAGTACACGTGTTATGGTCTGGGCTGCCGTGAATGATGTATGCATCATCTGTTGGATATAGTGCCTCCTGCCCAACTGCTGAACCCAATGGTAGGAGTACGGTGAGTGTTAACAGCAGTGCAAGCCCTAAGAAAGATTCTCTCGCCCGAGAGCGAGTAGGTTTGGGAAATGCAGCCTGCTTCTGTGATTTTTCTAATGATCTAAACATGATTTCCTCCTATGAATCTACTGATTATCGAACATATAAAAGGTTAACTATAACTTCTGTTTGCTTTATGCCCCCTAAAGTCTCCTTATGTATTCTTGTTTACCTCCTTTCGACCTGTATCATTAACGGATACTTCCTCCTTACTCTCTCCTTATCACTCCCTGCTTTTTTATCAATCACCGCCTCTCATTAGGTTTTTGCCAAACTGTTTCAAATTCAGCCCTTGTTGTTTTCCGTTTCCAAATAGTTTGTTTGGCTAAGGCGCGAATTCTTACAGCAAATTCCAAAATTGCCAAGTTTATTCAGAATTATCCTTTCAGTTTTACCATCCTCTGCCATCCAGGGAGTGGGAAATTAGGTATGAATTTGGGGATTAGTTGTTGGTAAACATACATTCCCTGTTAGCCCTAAACCCTCTAATCTATTCTCCTACAAAAGAATAGGTGTAAGAAAATAGAATATGACAGGACTGGAACACAATTACGTTAGTATGGTTTTTCTTGACAGATAATGTCATTATGCTTATATTTAATTTAAACTGATATAAATACATAGGTTACTATTATTATGGAACACTTTTTAGACCGAGCCCTGGAAGGTGATGAGAAAGCGGAAAATGAGCTTTTTCAATATCTTTTTGTAAGATTTAGGGCTTTCGCCAAACGAAGAATAGGAGACGGAGAAGCAGAGGATATTGCCCAGGAAGCATGTTTGACTGTATTACAGAAATATAAAACTGAGAAGTTCACCATAGGATTTGAAGCATGGGCTTATGGGGTACTGAAGATGAAGATTGGCAACTATATACAGGGTTTGATGGTCAAACAAAAAAGTTTAGTTCCCGAATCAGAAGCGGATCAAACCTTGAAGAGTTCATCCCCGGAACCGGACTATGATCTGAAAAGGAAACTACTCAACTGTTTAAAACGGATCATCAAGCGTAACCCACTTTATGCCCGGGTTTTGAATTTCATATATCAGGGTTATGCCATCGAGGAAATCAGCCAAAGGCTAAAGCTGAAGCCAAATAATCTTTATGTCATTCTTAACCGGGGGCGTGGAATACTACAAACCTGTTTGGAAACCAGTAGGATTTAGTTTATGTCGAAATGTAAAAACCTGAATTTAGGCAATCTTTTACATGCTTATGAGCTGAAAGCTTTGTCCGATGAGGATGTTGAGCATTTTGAGATCCATCTTTTGGAGTGTGAGTTTTGTTTTGAGCAACTCAGGAATTTTGAGAGAGTAGCAAGTTTGCTTGCTTCGGATGAGGAGGTGAAGAAATCAATCAGAGACTCCCTTCAGCAAGAACAACCTCATCCAGAACCGTTTCTGAAAAAGCTATGGCGAAGTATCTGGCCGGACGCTCCAATTGTTTTCAAACCGGCGATGGCATACCTCATAATTCTTGTGATGATAATCCCCGCTTATTTAGGAGTAACGAAGCTAGTCAGAAACGAGAATAAAAGCATACAAGTTGTATATCTCGCTTCGGACCGTTCAGCAGGCGGAGATGTTTTCCAAATCAGACCAAAATCCCGTTTCCAGATCGGATTTGAATTCGACGGTGCAAGGGTTGGTCAAGCCTATAAATTGGTGGTTGAATCGAGTGATCATAAAGTAGTATTGAAAAATTACAAATACAAAGATTTCAACGAAAAGGGATGCGGCTATTTAGATCTGCCCGTATCAAAAATGAAGGCAGGCAACTACAGATTGGTTATAACCGATCCGCAAACCGGAAATTGGCAGGAATACACTTTCCGAGTCAAACAATAACTCCAATCCTCAATTTTAAACTTACTATACATGGTAACGGACATGAAGCCATTACTGAAGAAGAAAATTTGCCTTTTGGTTTTTGTTGTTTTTTCCATTTTTATTCCACTCAGGGCAAAATCAGCCCCAATTAACGATACTCCAAGCGACATTCATAATCTGATCAATCAAGCAGACTCATTGCGCACAGGCAAGAATTACGATTCCAGTTTGGTTGTTTATGGAGTTGTGCTCGAAAAGATAAAGAGGGAATATGGCGAATCAGACTCGCTTTATTCATATGTTATAACTGAAATAGGGAATTGCTACGGTTATAAATTCGACTTCACAACAGCGATTCGATATTACCATCAATGGTTGGACTTAGCGGAGAAATATCATCAATTCAATCCCACCGAAAAGGTAAAAACCCTCTATAGACTGGGAGCCTTGTACAGGACTTGGTCGCGAGAATCCGAAGCAGAAATCTACATAAAACAAGCTCTGCAGATTCTGGAAGCGATGCCTGTAGTAGATAGCGGAGCTTGGCTGGATTGTCTGCATGAACTTGGTACCATTTACTATTTGCAGTCACGTTATCCGGAGGCAGAGACATGTCTTAGGCGGGCTTGGGAGATCATTAAGAGGACTGGAAGCGAAGAAACAGAGCAGGCTGCAGCCATTGCAAATCGATTGGCAACCATATGCTCGGAGCAGGGAAAGGATGATGACGCTATCTCTCTGCATCAGCAGGCAATTGTCATAAGAAGAAAAATAGACCCAGCTTACCCCCCCCTGGCTGAGAGTATGAGCAATCTCGGCGAGATCTATATGCGTAAGGGCAGACTAAAAGAGGCAGAAGAGCTGCTCATGCAGGCGCTGAGAGTACGAGAAAATTCAAAGTCATATGGTCCTGAACACCCATATTTGTGGTATGCTTTAAACAACCTCGGTAACCTGCATGCGATTCTGGGTGAATATGATCAAGCCGAAGCTTTCTACAACCGATCGCTGAAAATAATACAGAAAGCCTATGGGCTAAGTCATCCCCAAGCCGGTACCAGCTTGAATCATCTGGCGATACTCTATGCTGCTTGGAAAAAATATGATAAAAGCCTTGCAGACTGCAATATGCTGATGAAGTCGAGACATAAATTCATAGAGGATGTTTTCTCTTACACATCCGAAGTACAGAAGATGAGGTATGTTAAGGAAAATCCGGTGATCGATCACACCTTCCTCACTTTAGCCGCCATCGACACCAGCACCCAAACCAGACGTAGTGCTCTGGAGATGGTGCTTAAAGGGAAAGCTATTATCCTTGATGCCCTTTCGGCAGAAAAGGAGGTTGCATATTGTTCTGACGATGAAAAGATCGTTCAGACAGAAGGACAGCATAAGGAGATTCAGCGTCAGATCGCCAATTTGTGTCTGAGCAATATCAATAGTTCAGGTCCTAAAATATATGGGGATAGTCTTCAAATATTGAACACCATCCGGGATTCTCTGGAGACAGAATTGAGTCACTTGTGTTTGGAATTCAAGGATGAGCTGGCCACAAGAAAATTCAGCTGGGTAGATGTGGCAAATGCCTTGCCTTCCGGGAGTGTATTATGGGAATTTATTCGATATGACCCATACGATTTTAAGAAAGTGGGCCAGGAGGAAGCCAAAGCTCTTCCATCCAGATATCTGGCTTTTTCTATCGATCATGAGGGAAGAGTGGCTATGGCTAATCTTGGAGCAGCTAGTCTAATTGACAGTCTGGTTGGATTGGCGAGAAAAGAGATATATCAAGCCAGAGAGGAGGTATATACTCCCTTGGCGGTCGAATCGGAAAGGCGGTTAGCTGAAATCACCCGTAAACTCTATGATATCATCTTTGCCCCCCTGGAATCTCAACTGGTCGGGAAATCGAACATATTGATTTCACCGGACGGACAGTTGAATCTGTTACCGTTCGGAATCCTGCCTGGTCCGGATGGTAAATATTTAGTAGAGAAATATGGAATCAGCTATTTGTCGTCCGGCCGGGATTTGTTGAAATTCAAGAAAGAAACCCAGACCGGTGAAGGGGCATTGATTTTGGCCGATCCCGATTTCGATTTTTTTGGTAAGACACCGGTTAATAGCCAGACGAAGACTTTGATAGCGATCCGCCCAACTGCCCCTCAGTATGAACCCTCGCGCGGAGCCGGCGGGTGTCTGGATGTGCCGTTCAATCGACTCAGGCACAGCCGGGACGAAGCCAGATCGGTGGAGAGCATTCTAAAATCCGTAGCTCATCTTAAGGTTGACCTGTATTGTGATAGCCATGCCCAGGAGGATGTACTAAAAGGGCTGTCACAATCTCCCCGCATTTTACACATTGCCACTCATGGTTATTTCTGTAGCGATCCGGAGGTGAATACCAGCCGGATGATAGAAAATCCTTTACTTCGCTCGGGATTGGCGTTAGCCGGGGCGAATCGCTTAATGGAAAAGAAGCAAGAGAGTATCGATCCGACAGAGGACGGGATATTGACGGCAATGGAGGCATCCGGATTGAATCTAAGCGGCACTGAGCTGGTAACGCTGTCCGCTTGCGAAACCGGAGTGGGAGAGGTGAAAAACGGGGAGGGAGTTTATGGTTTGGGGCGCGCCTTTCAGCATGCGGGCGCTCGAACCATAATGATGAGTTTATGGAAGGTGCCGGATAAGGAGACCTGTGAGCTGATGCGCGGCTTTTACCAGAATTGGTTGAGCGGTCAAACCAAACAGGAAGCATTGCGCCAGTCGACATTGAAGGTTATAAACGCCCGCCGGTCCAAATACGGTACCGCCCACCCATTATTATGGGGCGGGTTTGTGATGGTGGGGGATCCCAACTGAGTTTAGATATTTAGGCATTCTATTGGACTATTGCTTTTCACCGGAAGCCTTAATCTCTCTGTCCGTCAACTACCAATCCATCTTTTAATTTGATTATCCGTTGAGTTCTGCGGGATATCTCGTTGTCGTGGGTGATGACCACGATAGTATGTCCCTGTTGAGCCAGTTCCTGGAATAAGCGTATGATCTCGCCCCCGGAAGCGGAATCCAAATTTCCGGTGGGTTCATCCGCCAGGATCAGCCGGGGTTGGTTGGCTAAAGATCGGGCAATGGCGACTCTTTGCATCTCACCCCCGGACAATTCGGTGGGTTTATGCTCTCCTCGTTCTTTTAATCCCACCTTTTCCAAAAGGTCCTCCGCTCTTTTCCTTCTTTTTTTGGAGGTTACACCGGCGAAGATCAATGGCATTTCCACGTTTTCAATAGCAGTGGCATAGGGCAGTAAGTTGAAACTTTGGAATACAAATCCGATCTTCTGGTTTCTGATTTCCGCCAGCTGGTTGGGATTTAGATTTTCCACTTTTTGACCATCCAGGAAATACTCGCCGGAGGAGGGGGTATCCAGACAGCCCATCAGGTTCATCAGGGTAGATTTGCCGGAACCGGATGGTCCCATGATGGAGACGAATTCATTTTCCCCTATCTCCAGATCTATTCTGCGTAAAGCTTCTACCTCCATCTTTCCGGTGGAATAAACTTTTCGAATGCTTCGCATGCTTATCATCAGATTAACCTCATCTCTATTCAATCCTGAATCTTTAACTTTGAACTTTCCCTCGATTTTTGCCGAGCCGTGAAGGCTCGGCTACGCGTTTTAACCTCGTGAAATTCGTTTATCGGTGGCGAGGCTCGAATCGTCTGTCGATTCTCGGATATCGTTGTTCTTTTTTTCCAATATCGCTTTACGTTTGACGAACTTCGATGCGAGTCCTATGGATCCAGATTCGGATTTCGCTACCGATAAAGATAATTACTCTCATTTAACTTCCCGAGCCGTCCTTCGATCCTTCGATAAACTCAGGATGCTGAGCGAAGTCGAAGCACTTCGCTCAGGACAAGTAAAGGCTCGGCTACGCGTTATTTAATTTTTATAATAAACCGCACCAGCAAGCTGGTGCACTCCTTTTGGTGTTTCTTAACAATCCCATAAAAGCTCGGCTACGAGCCACTTGAACCCTTGAACCCTCGAATCCTTGAACCCTATTCATATCTTAGCGACTCTACCGGATTTACGCTGGCGGCTTTGCGCGAGGGAAAGATTCCCGATAGTATACCGATAGCTCCCAATATAACTGCGGTTATCAGGGCGATTTGCCAGGAGATGGTTGGTTTTCCCAGCCACTTCATCCATTCGGCTTTCATCGGGACCGCACCCCAGATCTTAACGATTATTATCGAGAAGATAATCCCGATGATTCCTCCCAGAATAGCTATGAGTATTGACTCCAAGAGAAACTGGCTCATGATCTGGAATCGCTTTGCCCCCAAAGCCATCTTTATCCCTATCTCCCTGGTTCTCTCCTTGACCGCCACGTACATGATATTGGCTACTCCCACTCCCGCAATCAACAGAGTCATACCCCCGATGATGCCCAAAAATATCTGAAACCCTAAGATGACTTTGTCGAATACCTTCTGTCCTTCGATCACATCCCAAATCCACAAAGCCTGCTTATCCTTGGGATCAAATTTATATTTTGCACCCATTATCTCGGACACCTTCTTTTTCACCTCTTCTATCTGCGAAACGTCTCTTGGCTTGTAGACGATGTTGTCCAAATACTTGTCTCCATAAATGGCTTTGAAGGTGGTGGCGGGAATGGTAGCCTTATCCGCATCCGGTCCGCCATACATTCCCATCTGAATTTTTTCTATCATAACTCCAATTACCGTAAAAGGAATATTGTTTAGGATAATGCTTTTCCCCACCGCCTCCTCAGCACCGAAGAGCCGATCCTTTAACTTGTTGCCCAAAAAGACCACTCTCCGTTTTTGTTGCATGTCCAGATCATCAATAAATCTACCTCCCGTCTGAGAAAAGTGTGCCCTCATATCCACAAAGGAAGGATAGACTCCGGTAACATGTTCCGACACGGTATTTTTCCGGTAAGTTAAGGACGCTCCCCATCTGCCATATTCACCGCTGATGGTTTCGATTTCCGGCACCCTTTGTTTCAAAAGCTCCACATCCTCATCCGAGAAAGATATCCTGCGTCCCTTGGCCAGACCTTGATAGGGTATAGAGGTCTGTCCCCCCCACATGACCACCAAGTCCTGTCCCATGCCGTGCTGTGCCTTGGACAATCCCCTCTTCACCCCTTCGCCGAAAGCCAAAAGCAAGACGATGGAGATGGTGCCCCAGGCAATGGCCATGATGGTAAGGGTGATTCTTTTTCGCTGTTTCTTTAAATCTCTTAAGAATAATCTGAAGATCAAAAGTCCCTGCATGGGATGACCTCTTCCTTATTAAAATGAATTCTCGAACCGCGAAGATTCGGGTACTTAACTACACGAAATTCGTTTATCGGTGGCGAGGCTCGAATCGTATATCGATTCTCGGATATCGGTGTTCGGTTTTTCCAACTTCGCTTTGCGCTTGACGATCTTCGATGCGATTTTCGCTACCGATAAACATAATTACTCCGTTTTTACTTCCCGAGTCATGAAGGTTTACCCACCTCAGGCGGGCTCGGCTACGCTGAAATTAGGCGGGCAAGGGTGCCCACCCTACGAAATCATCCGGTCGAAATCTGATCTCCTGACCCTGGACACTGGACCCTGGACCCTATAATTTCAGTGCCTGCACCGGATTCAAATTCGCCGCTCTCTTGGCGGGGAAATAACCGGAGATCAATCCCACCGTTCCCAGAACACCCACTGAGATCAATACTGCCACCGGCGTGATAGTAGGTATTCCCATGTATTCCTCCAGCTTGAAAAACGGAAAAATCTTCACCACTGCTAAAGAAAACAAAAATCCGATGACCCCACCAAAAAATGTAATAACAAAGGTTTCAAAAATGAATTGGAATAGGACGTGACGCTTTTTAGCTCCCAGAGACATCTTTATCCCGATCTCCTTGGTCCTCTCCTCCACCACCACGTGCATGATATTGGATACCCCGATTCCGCCTACGATCAAGGTGAAGGTTCCGATCACCACCAAAAAGGCCCGGAAAGCCAAAAAGAAATTTCCAACGAATTTGTCCATCTCGGTGGTATCCCACATCATCAACGCTTCTTTGTCTTCCGGATCAAACTTGTATCTTTTTCCTAAGACCTTGTACACCTGACTTTTCACCGACTCGGTTTGTTTTGGGTCTTTCGGCTTGAATATGATATCGTTTATGTATCTGTAGCCATACATGGCATTGAAGGTGGATGCCGGGATAAAAGCTTTGCTATCATCCCGTCCGCTGTAGCTGGAATCCTGCGATTTCTTCTTCATCACCCCGATCACCAGAAAGGGGACATTGTCGATGATGATGTACTTGCCAATGGCTTCGTCTTTGCCGAATAGATCCTCTTTTAGCTGATTGCCGATGAAGACCACTCTTTTCCTTTTTTCCAGATCGACCTGATCGATGAAACGTCCCCCCATCTCTGCATAGATGTTTCTCATCTCCCCGAATATCGGGTAAATCCCCACCATTTCCTGGGTTACCGCATTCTTCTTGTACTTCATATGAGTGCTCCACTGGGAATACTCCGGGCTAATTCCATCCATCTGTTTGATCTCCCTCTTTAATAGAAGAGCATCCTCCTCTCTCAAGGATATACCTCTACCTCTCCCAAAACCCATATATGGTTTGCTGGTTCTTCCACCCCACATGATCACGATGCTCTCTCCCAAACCGTGCATGCTCTTCTGGTTCTGGGCATGTAAACCCTTGCCAAAAGCCAAAAGTAAAACCACCGCAGCGGTTCCCCAGATAATCCCAAAGATGGTGAGAAAAGTTCTCAATTTTTGAGAACGCATGTCTCTTAAGAATTGGATCAGGTACATGAAAAAGCGCATCTATTTTATCTCCTTGGGAGGTTTTTCCGCTAACATATCCCCCTCCTTCAGACCTTCGGTCACTTCTATGTTCAAACCATCGGAGAGGCCGGTCTTTATAATCTTTTTCTGTATTTTACCGGAAGGGTCTTTGAATTGAACAAAAGCGGTATCTTCCACAAATTCCACCAATCTCTCCGGTATCACCAGAATATCCTCTTTCTTGCTTATGATGAGATCCGCATTGGCTGAATAGCCGGCTCTTAAGAGAGAGGAGCCTTTTTTCACTATCTTAATCTCCACATCAAAAAGTGTAGCGTTGTCTTCTTTCCTGGCTTTGGGGGAAATCTTGTACAACACCCCCTGGATGGTGTCATTGGGAAGCGCCCCGATTTTCAAGATGGTGGGCATCCCTTCTTTGAGCTTACCCACATCTATCTCATCCACGGTCCCTTTGAAGATCAATTCATCCATGTACGCTAAAGTGAACAGCTCGGTTCCGGCCTGATACGAGGTCAAAGGAACCACCGGGTCTCCAACATTTATCTTCCTTTCTAAAATCGAGCCTTGTATGGGTGAACGGATAATCGATTCGATTTTTCTTCCCGCGATATTGGACTTTCCCCATTCGATCAAAGACAATCTTTCCTCGGAAAGCTTCAATTTGAACTCCGATTCACCGGAGCCGCGGGAGGCCTGATCATACTCCTGCTGGGAGATGAGCTTTTTATCCAAAAGCTCCTTGGATCTTGAGAATTCCTTTTGCTGATTTTCGAAATTCACCGAGTCGATCTCCACCTGTCTTTTGGCTTCGGCATATTCCAAAGGGGTGGGATCGGGATTGATTTCCACCAGGGGATCGCCTTTTTTAACCGAGTCACCCATCTCTACGTAGACCGTTTTCACTATTCCGGAGATTTTCGATTTGACCGATATCTGGTTCTTGGGTTCGATCCTTCCGATAGCCAGCGCCTTGTCGATTATCTTCCCCTTCTCCACTTTGACCGAATTGTTCCCCACCACTTTTTTCCCCGAGCTTTTTAAAGCAAAAAACAAAACCGCCGCTACTACTACCACTATGGCTGCTATGATGATTTTTTTCTTCATATCTGGAATTCTCCTGTAATTCTAAGGAAACTTTAAAAGTGCATGATTTTCACCTTTTGCTTACCAATATATTTTACGAAACCAGAGGGTTAAGGTTTCAGGCTGTCCGGGAATAAAAAAAGAAAATATCGAATAGTGCCGGTTTGTCTTAATGGGGGGGGAAGTAAGTGAAATATAGATTTCCAATGGATGAGCCCAAGAAAATAAAAGTGACGCTTAGCATCGGTTAAGTTCCGGCGCCATAGGTCCTCTTAAAAGTCGAATCCGAATCTAAAATAAAACTTGTCCCAGCTTTTTGAGCTTGGATTCTCCGGATCGGTAGCGATGCCGTAAGCGAATTCCAAAGGTCCGAGCGGGGTGTCGTAAGCTAAGCTGGAGCCAAAGGCATGCTTTAGTTTCTTCAGCTTGATGCTTTCCAAAACAGTCCAAACCTCACCGGTATCGTACTTCAGCGTCCAGTATAGGCGGCGAAAGAACCGGAATCTTAAACCCAGGCTCCCCAAAAACATTTTATCCCCTCTTAACTCTTCTGAGAAAAGACCATAGAAACTATCGTATCCGCCCAGGGTAAATTCCTCGCTGATCGGCACCGTTCCATCCGAAATCCCTATCGCCACCTTGGGATGGAAGTTGATTCTCTTATGCAGGGGGAAATACGACTCCAGCGAAGTGAAAGCCTTTCGGTAGACCAAATCGCCGCCCAGGATGTCCCCGGCCAGCTCTGCATAAAGATGGTGATATTTCCCCCGATTAGGGAAAGGGTATTTGTCGAAAGTATCCACCAGCGATCTTAGGGTGATGCTTCGGATGTTATACTTGTAGTTTGACCCTCCATTTTCTATTTTTACGTTCTCCGCTTTAGTCTCCGCGGAAATGGTTCCGAATTTAAAAAGATGCTGTCCCAATGAGAAATATGCGCCTATTTTACTCTGCCGGAAACCACCGATTTCATTTTGGTCTTGAAAACGCTTTTTTTTATCCTTTTGATAGAACAAACCCAGCTTATAGGTTAAGTAGGTTTTGAAGATGCGATCCGCCTTGAAGTTCAACCTGTAGATCTGTTTTCGGTCACCATATTGAAAATGAGTGTATACTTCGTTTCCCACCCCGAAGACGTTGGCGTCGACCAGCTGCAGGAATCCCTCGGTCTGGTATTCGTCATTATAATGCGCTCCTAACCGGACGATTCTGAACTTTTGCTCCTTTACTTTCAACCGCAGCACCGTTCCCGAATCCGTAGGATAAGTGGAGAAATTTACCTTTTCAAAAAGTCCGGTGCTGTAGATGTTGCCTAACCCGGAGGTAACCTTCCGGGAGTTGAAGGGCTGGTTTGGTTTCTGCGGAAAATTCCTCAAAACCATCCATTTCCGGGTGCGCTTATTTCCGGAAAGCTCGATACGATTTACGATTCCCTCGTTTATCTTGACATTCAATTGGCTGGCGGTGGAATCATACCGGAGTTTTTCGATATGAGCCAAGCTGTACCCGTCATGATGATAGCTGGTCATGATTGAATCCAAACCCTGCTGTAGAAATTTATAATTAAGAATCCGGTGAGAGCTTAAGCTCATCACCCCCAGAAGAACGGAGTCGGGGTAGATGGAGTTATTTTCGAAAACGATTTTTCGCAGTGGGGGATTTTCCGAAACCCGGAAAGTTAAAGAGTACTCGTCCGGTTTGGTCTTTCGCAGGATCGCATAGACGTCACTGAAATACCCGCAAGCATAAATCCTTTCCAAGTCCGATGGGATTTGATCCGGAGTAACGTTGGTTTCGGGTTGGATCCGGGAGAGCTTCAAGATGGAATCCGCCGGGATGGTTTCATTCCCCTCCGCCCTAAGCTCGCAAATCTTAAACTCCGGTGCAATGGAATCTCCGGATGGGGATTGGCTGGATAAAATCACTTTTTTAATCTCCGGAAGCAAACTCTCTGCCGTGGCTTCACCCAGGGTAATCAACTCCCCGGCTCGGTTGAAGCCCATGGATGAGAACCCCGATAAATCCGGAGTGATCACCAAGTCGGCCCGGCTCAACTCCTCCCTTAACCGGGGAAGCTGCATGATACTGGTGGCTTGGTTGGCAATATCCAAAGGGTCCTTGATCTTATCCGCCGGCAAAAGGGATGAAACGGTATTAACCGCTATGATTATGTCCGCTCCCATCTCTTTGGCTACACCCACCGGGATCGGATCCACCAGTCCCCCGTCCACCAAAAGACTGTCTCCCGCCTCCACCGGACTGAAAGCCAGGGGGATGGTCATGGTTGCTCTCAAAGCCAAAACCAGATCCCCGGAACTTATCACCACCTCTTCTCCCGTCACTAAATCGGTGGTTACCGCTCGAAAAGGAATTTTCAAATTGTCGAAGCTGGAATATGGTTTTTTGAACCATTTCGAAGTCAAATCCGCCCGCATGGCTAAATTGGTAAAAAGATTTGTCAGCTTCTGACCCGAGGTAAGGGCAGTGGGAATATAAGGTTTCAATCCGTTCAATCGGAATTGAAATAATGACCCCTCTTTTTCTTCCCGTTGGGAAAGAAAGAGGGAAAGACGCGGCGGGGTATCGGTTAACAGATCGTTCCAATCGCTCTCTTTGGCGATTTTCTCCAGCTCCTCGGCTGAATAACCCGCGGCATAAAGTCCTCCCAGGATTCCTCCCATGCTGGTGCCGGCAATGCAGTCGATGGGGATGTTCTCTTTTTCCAGAACCTTCAAAACCCCAATTTGAGCCAATCCCCGGGCTCCTCCCCCCGACAAAGCCAGACCGATTTTCAATCTTCGGATAGGCGTTTTTAAGGGGAAGGAAAAATCGTCATTGGCTAGCGGAAGATAATCCAGCCTGATTACCAAGCTGTCCGGCTCGGCTGCAAACCGGCTGGGTGTCTGGCCATAGGATGGCCAGTTAAAGAAAGCGGTCAAAGCCACTATTAGAATTAACCCTAAATATCTCATATGCTCACCTGGGGAAAATATGAAGGTTAGACTCTTCAAAAGCAAGATAAATGTGCCGGCAATTCCACGGCTTTTATAATTCCTGGTTGTGTATCCGCGTAGCCGAGGTTTCATACCTCGGCGGTGTGCTAAGTCGGGGCAGGATAAATTCCTGCCCCGATGAGTTCAGGATATGTGAAGGCTCGCCTACACTTTGCAGATGTAACTTTCGATATTTGGGACTTGATTTTTGAAACAATATTCGGTATTAATAAGTAGTCATAAGACAGTCACCATGAGCCATATGAACTAAAGCAAAGGGTAGGTCTATAGAAATACGCGGTGAAATGGAAAACAGAGTTCGGAATGAAGTAATATACCGATGCGGGGGGAAACCCCAGATGTCTTGTCAAACCGGCTCAAACGAAAGGAGAAGGGTATGATCAGGTTGATCGATAAAGATACCGGAAAGTATTTGGGCAGAATCACCGAAGAGGACTTGAAGTTCTTAAAAGACAACCTGGAGGAAGAAAGTACCACCGATTTCGACTACTACTTCAATCGGGAAACACTCGATCTCCTCAAAGAAAAGGGGATGAGTGCCGACTTTGCCAAATTGATCGAAGACGCCATGGGGGAAAGTGGCGAGATCGAGATCGGATATGAAAAACTATAGAGGGGATACATTTTAAAGGAGGTGGAATAATGGGTGATAAGATTTGGTGGATCTGGATGGTTATAGCGGCAGTCTTTATCATCGGCGAGCTTTTTCATATGGGATTTTTCCTCTTGTGGTTCGGGGTGGGAGCAGCGGTGGCGGGCATCCTGGCTCTTTTGGGCTTGGGTGCAGGATGGCAATGGGCTAGCTTCATCGTCCTCTCGGCCGTGCTCTTTGCAGTCTCCCGAAAGTTTGCGGAACGCTTTACCAAAAAACAGCCACCGGGCATCGGAGCAGACCGGTTCCTCGATAAAAAAGGGGTGGTAATAGAGGCGATCGACAACCTGAAAAATACCGGGCGGGTCAGAGTCGGAAAAGATGAGTGGCGGGCAGACAGCGAGACGGGTGAAATCATACCGGAGGGAAAATTGGTGGAGGTGGCCAGAGTGGACGGGACACATCTGGTGGTAAAAATTGTAAAAGAAGGAGAATAACATGCCGGCTTTATACGTGATTGGAGCGATTGTAGTATTCATCTTTGTTGCCAGCGGGATAAAGACCATCCGGCCCTGGCAAAAAGGATTAATCGAAAGGTTGGGGAAATATCAGCGCACCGCGGACAGCGGACTCACCATCATCATTCCCATCCTGGAAAGCATGATCAAGGTGGATATGCGGGAACAGGTGGTGGACGTGCCTCCCCAGGCGGTGATCACCAAAGATAACGTGGTAGTGGAGGTGGATGCGGTGGTCTATTATGAGGTAACCGATCCGGTCAAGGTCACCTACAACGTGGCTGACTTTTATATGGCTGCCACCAAACTGGCGCAGACCAATTTGAGAAATCTGGTGGGGGATCTGGCACTGGACGAATCTCTTACCTCCCGGGAAGTAATCAATACCAAACTGCGCCAGATCCTGGATGATGCCACGGACAAATGGGGTACCCGAGTTACCCGGGTGGAACTCCAAAAAATCGAGCCGCCCAAAGACGTCATGGAGGCAATGCACCGCCAAATGAAGGCGGAGCGGGACCGACGGGCCATGATCCTGGAAGCGGAGGGAAGCAAACAATCTGCAATCCTTAAAGCCGAAGGACAGGCCGAGGCCATCAAGAAAGTAGCGGACGCCGACCGGTATCAGAAGCTTACTGTAGCCAAAGGAGAAGGTGAGGCGATACAAACGGTATATGGAGCCATCCATGCCGGAAATCCGTCCAACGATCTGATAGCTATAAAATACTTGGAGGCATTACAGAAGATGGCGGATGGTCAGGCCACCAAAATATTTCTGCCGTATGAAGCATCCGCCATACTGGGAAGCATTGCCGGCATCGGTGAAATCTTAAAAGAGAAGGTATCACCTGTCAAACCAAAGGAAGCATAAAGCATCCGAAGCAACCCGTTCCGAAAGGGAGAAGTTATTCTCCGCTATTGCCGTCAGATATGATTTTTTGAATCATCTCCTCAGTTTTAATATCGACAAAAGATGGAGAAAAAAACTGGTGGGGTGTGCCGGGTTAAACCCCGGGGAAAAAATATTGGATGTCTGCACCGGAACCGGTGACTTATCTATCCGGTTTGCTCAATCAGATAAGTCCGGCGAGATCATCGGTATCGATTTTTCGGAGGAGATGCTTCAAATCGCTCGGGAAAAAATTGAGAAGAAAGGACTGGCCGGAAGAATAAGGCTTCTTCAGGGTGATGCTCTTCATCTGCCGTTTGAGGATGAGTCTTTCGATTTAGTCAGCATCGGATTCGGCTTGAGAAATCTAACCGACCGGAAGGGCGGAATACTTGAAATGGCGCGTGTTTTGAAAAAGGGTGGACGGATTTTGATATTGGAGTTTGCCCCGCCGCGAAATAATCTTTTCGGTTGGGGTTATAATGCTTACCTGAAAACTATAATTCCGGTGATGGGGGGAATCGTATCCGGCTCGATGGCTGCTTATCGTTACTTCTCTTCATCCATTGCCGGCTTTCTGCAGCCCGGAGAAATAGTTGAGCTGATGGGATCGGCTGGATTTAGAAATATACTTCGCAAGCCTCTGACCGGAGGAATTGTATATATTTATAGAGGAGAAAAATCCTAACCTCTCCCCTTCTTCTTTATGGGAATATGGAAATCAAGACCAACCTGGTAAAAATTTTCAGGAGTAAGAGATGCCCGAGAAAAAAATCCGGAAATTTCAAAAGGAAAGAGAAAGATTGAACCAGATCGTAATGAAATACGGCGGTACCAGCATCAAAAGATTCTATAGTATTGATTCACAGGTGTACAAAGCCGGCGCTCTTCCTGCCAAAACCAAGGAGCTTTTGGGTCTGGTCGCTTCATTGGTGCTCAGGTGTGATGACTGCGTCAAGTATCATATCATTCGTTGTCACGAGGAGAAAGTAAGGGATGATGAACTGGATGAAGCGCTCGCCATTGCTTTGGTCGTGGGAGGCTCAATAACCATTCCTCATCTCCGGCGGGCTTTTGATGCCTGGGATGAATTAAAATCTGAGGAAAAATGAATTTAAAATGCTTAGGGGAAAAATCAACATGACAAAACGGACTTTTTACATACTGGATGTGTTCGCTGAGCAAAAATACACAGGTAATCAGCTCGCAGTCTTTAGGAATGCGGAGGGGATTTCTGAAGCCGAAATGCAGCAGATCGCAAAGGAGATGCATTTTTCGGAGACTTCTTTTATTTTATCCGAAGAAAAGCGAAACGGGGGATATGATGTTCGAATATTTACACCCGAGCACGAGATCCCTTTTGCCGGTCACCCTACTCTGGGAACCGCTTATCTGATTCAACAGGAAATCATCAAAGAACCGGTCGAAAAAGTGGTTCTCAATCTGAAGGTGGGGCAGATCCCGGTTACCTTCAAGTATCTGGGGGAACAGGTGGATATCATGTGGATGAAACAGATAAATCCGGCCTTCGGTACGGTTTTGGATTTATCCTCCCTCGCCTTAGTGCTGAATATAGAGGAACAGGAGATCGACCCAAAATTTCCCATTCAGGAAGTTTCCACCGGCACCCCTTTCATCATGGTACCGCTGAAAACCTTAAATGGGGTAAGGCAAGCAAAGATCGATAAGACCGGATACTTTAAGTTGATAGAGAATTTGGAGGCCAAAGCCATCTTAGTCTTCTGCCCCCAAACCTACAGCCAAGAGAACGATTTGAATGTCCGTGTTTTTGTCGACTACTACGGCATTCCGGAAGACCCTGCTACCGGAAGCGCCAATGGTTGTCTGGCCGGCTATCTGGCAAAGTATCGTTACTTCGGGAACGATCAAATCGATATAAGAGTGGAACAAGGGCAAGAGATAGGAAGACCTTCTCTGTTATTTTTGAGAGCCAAGGTAATTGAAAAAGAGATACAGGTAGAGGTGGGGGGAAAAGCCATTATGGTTGCCCGGGGGGAGTTCGTTTAGATCAAGTTGTCCGGAATATGTATCTATTGCCGGTGGTATAATCATTAAAGAAGAAGCATTCAGCGAAAGATGCGGTAAAAATCCTAAAAGAGAATTGACCATGCACAAGTCTACTAAAATTTGGTTGATGGTGCTTCTTTTCGCCAGCCATATTTTGGCATCAAACCCGGCCGGATGGGGGGAGGAAATAACCACCGGTGTGGCGGGAGTGAAGCTGGATCAATACCTAACGCGGATAACTCCTTTCGGTTTTTCCGGAACTTTGTTGGTGGTAAAAAATAGGTTCATCAATCTCAACAAAGGGTATGGGATGGCAAACCGAGAAAAAGGCATTGGCAACACATCGGAAACCGTTTTTTCCGTCGGTTCCATCACCAAACAGTTCACCGCTGCCGCTATCATGAAGCTGAAGATAGAGGGGAAACTTGACACCAAAGATCTTATCGGTAAATATCTTGAAGGCGTTCCCAAAGACAAGAAAAATATCACCATACAACATCTGCTCACTCATACCTCCGGATTAGTTCAAGACGCTGGGAGGGATTATGATAAGGTTGGGAGAGACGAGACGGTTGCAAATATCATGGCTCAGCCTTTAGAATCCAAGCCGGGTGAGAAATTTACATATACCAATGCAGGTTATACCTTGCTGGCGGCCATAATCGAGAAGGTCTCCGGAAAATCGTACGAAGAGTTTCTGCATTCGGAATTGTTCCAGTCGGCAGGAATGTTTTCGACCGGATATCGTATCCCCAACTGGGATGAAAAGGTGGTTGCTCACTGGTACGTGGAGGATACCGATAATGGCATACCTCTGGATAAACCCTTTCCCTATTGGAATCTCATCGGCAACGGTGGTATCCTGTCAACCACCGGTGATATGTACCGGTGGCATCTGGCTTTAAAAGGTGATTCTGTCCTTTCATCCGATGCCAAGAAGGAACTCTTTACCCCTTTCCTGAATGATTACGCCTATGGCTGGGATGTACTGAAAAGCAAACATGGAACTTTGATCCAGCACAACGGAGGGAGCACCCTGGGAAACAGCGCGGAGATGAGGATGTATATGGATTCGAACGTGGTATCCTTCCTTTTCTGCAACCAGTCGTATGACGGTGCCCCGTTGATCGATGCGGTCAGGGATAAAATCGAGACTCTTATCTTCGGCGGAGAGGTAACCAATCCTCCCCTCGTGTTGGAATTTGACTCCGCCGCCGCAAAGAAGTATGAAGGCGACTACCGGCTGCAGTCCGGAGGGCACTTGATAGTCGAGGTAAAAAACCGGGCACTGGTGATCACCGCCCAGGGACAGGATGCCTTTAACCTGCTAACTCTTCAGGAGAAAGCCAAGCTTTACCTTTACGATGATCTCAACGATAAGTCGATGGATATTTTTCAGGCAGCGGTAAAAGGAGACTATGAACCTTTGAAGAAAGTTCTGTCAAATCCCAAGGAGCGTTTTAAGCAAGTTCGCTGGTTTATCGATTCCAGAATAAGGGATTCCAGGGAAGAGACCGGACCGATCCAAAAAGTAGAAACCCTGGGCACTTTGCCATCTTCTTTCGAGGAAGGGGCGGTAGAAACCATGGTGGAGCTAAAGGGGGAACGGGGAAGCATCTTTTTTCGTTCCACCTGGCGCGGCAACAAAAATATCGGAATAAGTATCGCCGAGTATGCTCCACCTTTCTCCATATCTTTCTTGCCCCTGTCGGAAACCGGTTTTGCCGGTTACCATATCGGTATGGCAAAAAACGTACGCATCAATTTCAATCTGGCTAATGCCGATTCTGTCACCGGTCTGTCAATCCATGCCCTAGGAGAATTTATCGATGTCTTCAAAATGATTCGGTGAAATACCTTTTTCTCACTTTAGGTGTCGGAAAAGAAACCGAATTCTAATTTTCATTATCTCTGCTTAGTCCAGGTTCCCCGACCGGTGGGACAATTGATATCCTTTCGCTGTTCCGTAATACTCCCGCCCGTTTTCTACCTCAAATCACCTCCAAATCCTAATCTTCTTTCAAAACGAAGTTAGCCGGCAAAAAAGTCCTTGCCCGCTTATTATTCAAGACTAAATTATGGTGTTAAGCTGATAGCCAATGAGGAGGTATCAAGTATGGGCGAAGTAAATCAGATGATTGCTGCATGTGGTATCGAATGCTTTAAATACGATATGTTCCAGGCATCTAATGATCCTAAAATAGCTCAACATATTGCAGACTGGTTTAAAAAGGAGCGGAATGAAGAGGTGAAACCTGAGAATATCCATTGTTCGGGATGTAGGGGTGATAGGGCTAAACACTGGTCCCCGGACTGCTGGGTACTGAAATGCAGTGTAGACGATAAGGGATTGGAGTTCTGCAATGAATGCACCAAGTTTCCCTGTGCCAAACTGGTCGAGTGGTCCCAAACCAACAAGGGTTATGGAGCAGCCCCGAATCGGCTTAAAGATATGAAAAAGTCATAAATGAACATGGTAGGGGCGTATTGCCATACGCCCTAACTCATTGTTTAAAAGGATAAAAAAGAATTGCTTTAATATCCAATATTGATAAATTAATCTTTTAAAGGCTAATAAGCCCAATGAGCGAAAAGAAGAATCGGAGGTACTAATTAAATCCGGTTCGAAGGTGTACTAGGCTAAATATCCAATAGTTCATAGAACCCATGAATCTTCCCAACAAGCTGACCATAGCCCGGATAATTTTGGCTCCCGTCTTCATGATTTTTATTCTGACCAACAACACCTATTCGCACTATTTTGCAACCTTCATTTTCATCGTGGCTTCATTAACTGATCTTTATGACGGTTATCTGGCCCGCAAGACCGGCGTGATCACCGGCTTTGGGAAGTTCATGGATCCTTTGGCAGATAAGATCTTGGTTTTCACCGCATTCGTCTCCTTCGTGGCTTTGGGCTATGTCAAAACCTGGATGATTCTGGTGATGATTCTCAGGGACTTTCTGATGACCGGTTTGCGTAGCTTAGCTGCTTACAAAGGAGTGGTGATCATGCCCTCCCTTCTGGCACAATGGAAAACCGGCAGCCAGATGACGGTGATCATCATCATCCTTCTTTACATAAACCTTAAATCGACACTTCTACCCTTAGGCTACAACTGGAGTATTTTCACCACCCACTCTGCTCTGCGGGCATTCGATGTCATGGTTTTTGTCCCCATGCTTTTGAGTGTGGTAACCGGGTTGGATTACCTGGTGAAAAATGCTTTCGTGCTCAAAGGGGTTTTAAAATGAATTTTAACTCTTATCACCATTGAAAAAAAAGCAATTAGCCAAACTGATTTCGACCTTCTTCTACGCCGGCTATTTTCCGGTTGCCCGGGGGACGTTTGCCAGTCTGATCACCCTGGTGATAATTTGGTTTCTTATTCCGTCCTTTTTTTATATATTACTCCCGATCAGCGTAGGTTTGTTTTTTATCAGCGTATGGTCAGCCACCTGGGGTGAAGAGTTCTTTGGAAAAGACGGAAAGCCTATAGTGATCGACGAGGTCACCGGCATGGTGATATCCTTGATATTTGTGCCAGCCGGGATAGTGCCTTATGCCGGAGCATTTCTCTTGTTCAGATTTTTCGACGTGGTCAAGCCTCCTCCCGCCCGATGGATGGAGGGATTGAAAGGCGGTTGGGGGGTAACATTAGACGATGTGGTAGCCGGCATATATGCTAACTTAAGTTTGCAGCTGATCCTATATTTTGTAAATTTTAAAATAAAATAGGCGTTTTATACCAATACCCAGACAGGAAAGGTGACATGAGAGCAGAAATCATCACCATCGGAGATGAGTTGCTTTATGGGCAGATCGAGGATTCCAATTCCCCTTTTGTAGCCGAGAAACTCACCTCATCCGGACTGAAGGTGGTTTTTAAAACCAGCGTGGGTGACGATATAACCCGGATAGCCGAGGCGTTCGAAACCGCAAGATCGAGAGTGGATGTGATCATTGCCACGGGGGGATTGGGTCCGACGTCGGATGATCTGACCAAAAAAGCTATAGTGAAAACCTTCAAAAGGAATCTGGTATTGCATCCGGAGATATTAAAAAACATAGAGGATTCTTTTCAGAAGCGCGGGATACCCATGCCCAGCATAAACCAAAACCAGGCTCTAATCCCTCAGGGCACCAAAGCCTTGTCCAATTTGTGGGGAATAGCACCCGGGATCTTTTTGGAAGATGAAAATACCCTCTTTTTTGCTTTACCGGGTGTGCCGGTGGAAATGCAGTGGATGCTGGAAAACGAGGTCATGCCCATGTTGAGAGCCAAGAGGGTAAGCGGGTCCACGGGAGCTGAAAGTTTCATCCTCCACCGCAAGCTAAAAACCACCGGAATCTCGGAATCCGCCCTGTTCGAAAAGATAGAAAAGCTTATCGATCCCAAGGAGGAAATTAAAATCGCTTTTCTTCCCACTCTTTTGGGGGTTACCATCCGGCTTACCATGGAATCGGAGGAAAAAGACCCGGCTGAAACCAAGCTGGATGAATACGAAAGGAAAGTCCGGGAGATTTTAGGCTCGCTGATTTACGGGGTGGATGAACAAACCTTAGAGGAAGTGGTTGGAAGGCTGCTTTTCGAAAGAAAAAAGACCATTGCGGTAGCGGAATCGTGTACCGGTGGTTTGCTCGGGTCAAGAATCACCAACATTTCCGGAAGCTCCCGCTATTTCGAAAGAGGAGTGGTCACCTACAGCAACCAATCTAAAACCGAGCTTTTGAAGATTCCCCCGGAAGATATTGAAAAGTACGGTGCGGTTTCCAAGGAAATAGCGCTGCTGATGGCGGAAGGTGTGAGGAAACTGGCGCGGTCCGATTTCGGCTTATCCGTTACCGGAATCGCCGGTCCCACCGGAGGCACGCCACAAAAACCGGTGGGATTGGTGTATATTGGTTTCGCTTATGAAAGAGATTCCTTTGCGGAAAGATTTATTTTCGGACAAGATCGAAGAAGTATCCGCGAGAGAGCCGCTCAAGCGGCTTTGAATGTTGTTCGGTTATTTATGTTGAATGGTCAACGGATTTAGTGGATGGAACGGATTTTCAATCAATCGTAGCGGTCAGATTTATCCGACCACAATACCTGTCAGCGGATTGAACGGATTAAACGGATGACAAGAGGGTTCACATGCGAACATTCATCGCCATTGAATTGCCAGAAAGCATAAAAAAGAAAATCGAACAAGCCCAGGCACCACTTAAGAAAACAGGGGCTTTCGTCTCCTGGGTGAAGTCGGGGAATATCCACATCACCCTGAAATTTTTGGGTGAAGTGCCAGAGGATAAAATAAATGAGGTTTTCTCGGCGGCGGAAAAAGCACTGGAGGGTGCAAATAAGTTCACCCTGAATCTTAAAAGCATGGGTGCTTTTCCTGATTTCAAAAGACCGAGAGTAGTTTGGATTGGAGCAGGAAGCGGGGAAAAGGAGCTATCCTACCTGGCAGGCAGAGTCGAAGAGGAGATGGAGAAAATCGGTTTTCCCAAAGAGGGGAGGAAATTTTCCGCCCATTTTACCATAGGCCGGGTAAAATCTCCAAAGAATATCGAGAAGTTAATGGAACAGGTGAAATCTTCGGACTTCGTTACGGATGAAATTGAGGTGAAGGAAGTGGTGGTGATGAAAAGCCAGCTTCACCCTGCCGGAGCGATTTATACACCGCTGAAGAAGATACAATTGGGAGGGTAGTCAACGGAGATTAGGATGTCCGGTTTCATCAGACCCGGAGAGTTCAAAATTCAAGGCTCAAAATGCTAAACTGAAGGACAGAATTCAGAATCAGTGAAAAATGGAAAATAAGTTACAGGTTGGGTAAGAGAATTCCATAAATAAACGGCTAGGAAAGAGAGGTAAGCGAAATGACCGAAGTAAAAGAGGAAAAGAAAAAAGCATTGCAGCAGGCAGTGTTGCAGATCGAGCGCCAGTTTGGCAAAGGTTCGATCATGAAACTGGGAACCGATACTCTGGGAGAAAAGATCCCGGTTATATCCAGCGGCTCTTTCGGTTTGAATGTGGCGTTGGGTGTGGGGGGAGTGCCGCGGGGACGGATAGTGGAGATATTCGGTCCGGAAGCCTCCGGAAAAACCACTTTGGCTTTACATATCATGGCCGAAGCACAGAAAGTGGGAGGCATTGCCGCTTTCATCGATGCGGAACACGCCTTTGATGCGGCCTACGCCAAGAATTTGGGAGTGGATATAGATAATCTCTTGGTCTCCCAACCAGACACCGGAGAGCAGGCATTAGATATAACCGAAACTTTAGTGCGCAGCGGGGCGGTGGATATAATAGCGATCGATTCGGTGGCCGCGCTGGTACCCAAGGCAGAGATCGAGGGTGAGATGGGGGACTCGCACATGGGGCTACAAGCCCGCTTGATGTCTCAAGCCATGCGAAAACTGGCAGGCACCATCAGCAAATCCAAAACCTGCGTGGTCTTCATCAATCAGATCCGGATGAAAATAGGAGTGATGTTCGGCAATCCGGAGACTACCCCCGGTGGCACCGCTCTAAAATTCTATTCTTCGGTGAGAATGGATATCCGTAGAATAGCCTCCATCAAAGAAGGGGACAGGGTTTTGGGATCGCGCACCCGGGTAAGGGTGGTGAAGAACAAAGTCGCTCCCCCCTTCCGGGAAGCAGAGTTTGACATAATCTACGGCAAAGGAATATCCAAAACCGGAGAGTTGATCGATCTGGGAGTTATTGAAAAAGTATTGGAGAAAAGCGGCACCTGGATTTCTTACAAAAACGATAGGCTGGGACAGGGGCGAGATAATGCCATAGAGTTTCTAATCCAGAACCAGGACATCTCCCAAGAGGTTGAGCAAAAGCTCAAAGAGAAATTAGGGTTGGAGAAGGTAAAGGAAGAAGAAAAAGAACCCGCAAAAGCAAAAGCGAAGTAGGTTAGATTTTGCCGGAGTGTCAAATCCTGCCCTAGGATGGAAAGATGGGGAAAGCGAATAGATTATCTTGTTTGTAGGGGCAATTTATTAATTGCCCCTATAACTCAGATGAATCAAATAGTCTGCAATTACCATTTACATATTTCCCTTTCCCTTGGGATAGAGAATCGCAAGAATTGTAGGTTTGAAATGCTCGAAGAGCTTTCGGACATAAATATTTTGTTGAAATTGCGTTGATTAAGCCACAGATCATCACCAAAATCGAAAGCCAGAAGAAAAACCCAAAGCGGCGATCGATATTTCTTGACGGTAAATTCGCATTGGGAGTAGATGAAGAGGTAGTCTCCAGACTCGGATTGAAAAAGGGAGAGAGCGTAACGGGTCAGGATCTGAAACAAATCCTACTCCAGAAGAACGAGAACGAAGCTAAGGATGTTGCATTGAGATTTCTCTCTTTTCGCCGCCGCACCGAGAAAGAGATAAGGTTAAAGCTCCAAAAAAGGGGCTTTGACGAGAAAATCATCAAAAGAACCATTGAAAAACTGAAAGAATATGATTTAATTAACGATTTGGAGTTTGCCACCGCCTGGGTGAAGGAGAGATTAGAATACAAACCAAGAGGTAAGAGGTTGCTCCGGTTAGAACTTTGGAAGAAAGGAATAAAGAAAGAGATAATAGATCGGGTGACGGGTGAGTTGTGCGGGGAAGAAGATAAATCCGTGCTAGAACTTTTGGAGAAAATAAAGAAGAAGTACAAGAATTTGGATCCGCAAGTAGCAAAGAGAAGGATGTATGGATATTTAATGCGAAGAGGGTTTACTTATGATTTGATAAACCAAGTCATGCGAAATTCTGCTAGCAAGTAAACAGATGTAATTAAGTTTGAAACAAATAATTAACAGGGGGTTATTCAAAAATGTGGGATATACATTCACAGACAAAAATGAAGTTAGCTATTCTTGAGAAATATCTTGCTGCTTGGGCAACGATTCTTAAAGAAAGAAGTGATGTCCTATATTATATAGATGGTTTTGCTGGACCTGGATGGTACAATGATCCAGAAACCAAAACCAAAGTGGCTGGTTCTCCAATAAGAGCAGTTCAAATCTATGTGATGCATAAAAAAGATAAGGGATGGAAATACGAGTTAAGATTTATTAATGTGGAAAAAGATTCCACAACTTTTCAGGAGTTGCAAAAGGAGACATCAAAATTCGAAAAAGATGCAAAGATAACTAATATTGAAGGCGAATTCTTAGACAATCTTGACAAGATACTTTGCGAGATAGAAGGATATAATAGTTTCTTCTTCATGGACCCTTTTGGAATCTCTGGGATAGAATTTGACCAACTCACAAATGTCTTGAAAAGACCAAAAACCGAGATTTTTATAAAATTTAGCTACAATGAGTTCCAGCGCTGCTTGGGGCAGCTTAAAAACTGTGATGATCCTGACAAAACAACAAGAAACAAAGCTCGAAAAACCATCGAGAGAGTGTCGCGGATGATGGGAATAGAGACCGAACACCTCAGCTTTCTACAGGAGTTGTTCGATAACTTAGAGAAAGAAGAGGGATACCTAGCTACCTATTTAAACAATCTTAGAAAATGCAAGCGGTTTGTGTATCCCTTTAAGATCAATTTCCCAGGTTCTCAGAGGACATTCTATTATCTAATTCTTCTCACTGACAATATAACTGGCTTGAAGATAATGAAGGACATCATGTACGCTGAAGAACACAGAGAACTGCGCCAGTTGGTGCTATTCCCTGAAAAAAGACCTATTGATTTTCTTGCAGATGAATTTACATCTCATTATAGTGGCAGGAGTGTCCCATACAATAGAATACTAGAAGATTGGCTCCCAATCTCTCAATACATAAATGGCGCGGATTACTTGGAAAAAGATGTAAGAGATGCCTTGAAACTTCTTGAGTTAAGGCACCACGTTCGTCCTGTTAAGAAGAGCGGATACAAGTACCCGTTGTATGTGTTCAAAGGGTGAAAAATATGCAAATACAGAAAATCAGTGATGGCTCAATCATCAAAAGATTCGACAAGACCCCCATTCCGATCAAGACAACGGATGTTGTCTGTCCTCACTTCCTCGAGCTAAAATGGGCAACAGGATGTCCATTTGACTGCTCATGGTGCTATTTAAAGGGGACACTACGATTCCTTCCTCAAAAAGCAAAACCTAGAGTCAAGGATTATGAGAAAATAGAATCACACCTTAAAGCATTTTTCTCGATTACTGCTCATCCTGCAGAAATTCTCAATACTGGAGAATTAGCTGATTCTTTGATGAGTGAAAACTCAGGTAAACCGTTTTCTAAGTTTATCATTTCTCTTTTTAAAACACAATCAAAGCATAAGGTACTATTTCTTACCAAATCGACAAATGTGAAGAACTTATTAGAAATGTATCCCCATAAACAAGTGATTGTCAGTTTCACACTTAACGCAAAAAAGGTAGCAGAAAAATGGGAAAATGGAGCACCTAATACTCAGGAGAGAATTGAAGCCGCAAAAAAGATACAGGAAGCAGGTTATGAGACTCGAATAAGAATCGATCCGATAATCCCAGTCCCTAATTGGGATAAGATATATAGAGAACTTATTGATAGAATCTTCGAAAAATTTAGACCAGAGAGAATAACTATCGGGTCACTTCGAGGATTACAGAGCACTATCAACGGAAGTAAAGACAAATCCTGGCTGAAATATCTTTCCGAAACATCCAATTGGGGTAAAAAAGTAGAATTCAAATTGCGATATGATATGTACATTATGCTTGTTGATTATCTTCATGAGAGATACCATTACGATAAAATTGCTCTTTGTAAAGAAACCAAAGCAATGTGGCAAAAACTTGGAATGGATTATAAGAAAATTAAATGTAATTGTATATGGTAAATCTAAACTAATTACATCAGAAAATATTATTAGAATATAACGGAGTTTATACCTCATATGAAGAGCGACCAGATCAGAGAAAAATTCTTACAATATTTTAAAGATAGAGATCATAAGATCTACCCCAGCTCGTCTTTGATCCCCAGGGATGATCCTACCTTACTTTTCACCAATGCGGGAATGAATCAGTTTAAGGATATCATCCTGGGTAAGAAAGTGGCTGAGCACAAAAGGGTGGCTTCATCCCAAAAATGCATCCGGGTATCCGGAAAACACAATGATCTGGAAGAAGTGGGAAAAGACACCTCCCATCATACCTTCTTCGAAATGCTGGGGAATTGGTCCTTTGGGGATTATTTCAAGAAAGAAGCCATAATCTGGGGTTGGGAGTTTTTGACCGAAGTCTGCGGGCTGCCTAAAGAAAAATTGTGGGTTACCGTTTTCCGCGAGGATGACGTAGCAGAACGATTGTGGTATGAGCATACTGATGTCATAAAAGGACGGGTATTGCGATTTGGCGAGAAAGACAATTTCTGGGAGATGGGCGAGGTAGGTCCCTGCGGTCCCTGCTCGGAGATTCACTACGATAAGGGTGAAAAATACAAATGCGATCGTCCCGATTGCGGGGTCAACTGTTCCTGTGGCAGGTACCTGGAAATTTGGAATTTGGTATTCATGCAATTCTACCGGGACGAAAAAGGGAACCTGTCCGATCTTCCGGCAAAAGTGGTCGATACCGGTTTGGGTTTGGATAGATTAACCGCCATCATGCAGCATGTGGATTCCAACTACGATACTGATCTTTTTGCCCCCATCATCAAGCAGATCGAGAAGGTATCATCCCTTTCGTACAAAACATCAGAGCATCAGTCATCTTTCCGGGTGATTGCCGATCATGTTCGCGCCCTCTCTTTTGCTATTGCTGATGGAGCCATCCCCTCCAACGAAGGACAGGGATACGTTCTCCGAAGGATACTCCGAAGAGCTGCCCGGCACGGAAGATTATTGGGACTCCACAAGCCCTTCATCTATCAGCTCTCCAGTGTGGTGGTGGACATGTTTGGAAAAGTTTATCCGGAGCTCGCTGCAAAATCGGAACACGTAGCTCTGGTTATCAAATCCGAAGAGGAGAGGTTTGGGGAGACTTTGGACTTGGGGCTGGAGCTGTTTGAAGAAGTAGCGGAGAAGGTTCTAAAGAAAGGTGGAAAGATCATACCGGGAGAAGATGTATTCAAACTTTACGATACATTTGGATTCCCGTTGGATTTGACTCAGGTATTGGCAGAGGAGAAGGGCTTAAAAATCGATATAGATGGTTTTAACAAAGAGATGGAAAGACAGCAAGAGAGATCTAGAAGTTCAGTTTCATCTTTTTTTGAACCAACAATAAAAGCAGCGGAACTGGCAGGTCGAAAGACTGATGCCTTACATCATGAAGGTGTTTCAGAGATGATCGTGAATATGATCAGTGCGTCATTCGATACTTCAAAACCAATTCCAGAT
The DNA here is from genome assembly GCA_903908285.1 of uncultured candidate division Zixibacteria bacterium. Lineage (GTDB taxonomy): Bacteria > Zixibacteria > MSB-5A5 > MSB-5A5 > SM1-73 > CAIVRH01. The sequence continues at coordinate 103,646 of CAIVRH010000015.1, read as the reverse complement.
TATATTGTACTAGATAAAACTCCTTTTTACGCAGAAGCAGGAGGACAAGTAAGCGATATAGGTAAGATCGTTGGGAATAATTTTGAATTTGAAGTGCAAAACGTAAAAAAACAAGGTGATGTTATTTTACATATTGGGAAGACTACAAAAGGGAAATTGACACTTGAGCAAAACGTAAAGGCGATAGTTGATATTGATAGACGAAGATCAATTATGCGTAACCACACTGCCACACATCTTCTACACAAAGCATTGAGAGATACTTTGGGTGAGCATGTGCATCAAGCCGGCTCTATGGTGGCACCGGAAAGATTGAGGTTCGATTTCAACCATTTCAAAGCTATGGATGAAGCAGAGGTGGAAAAGGTGGAGCACTTAGTTAACCAGAGAGTCTGGGAGAACCGGTCGGTCAGAAGTGTGCAGATCACTTTTGAGGAAGCGAAGAAAATGGGGGCAATGGCGCTATTCGGGGAAAAGTATGGGGATGTGGTCAGGATGGTAGACGTTGAGGGGTATTCCCGGGAGCTTTGCGGAGGAACACACGTGGACGCCACTGGGGAAATCGGGTTGTTCAAAATCCTCTCCGAAACCGGCATCGCCGCAGGAATGCGGAGAATCGAAGCGGTAACCGGGGAATATGCTTACCGGTTGGTCAATAAACAAAAAGAACTGTTGGAAAATCTCTCGTTCCTTTTGAAGACACCTGAAGAAAGCCTGCCGGAGAGAGTGGATACTCTGATCAAAGCGAATAAACAATTGGAGAAAAAGGCAAAAGAAGCGCAGAAAATCTCTGACAAAGACAAAGCCGAGGACTTGATCGAGTCTTGCGTGGATCTGGACGGGATTAAGATAATTGCTCACCAGATGGAAATGGAATCGAGAGATGATCTGTTGAAATTGGCGGACACCATCAGAGAGAAATCGAAATCCACCGTGGGAGTATTGGCCGGAATACTGGATGAAAAGATCGTTTTCGTGGCAGTGGTAACGGATGATCTGATAAAATCAAAAGGAATAAAAGCTGGAGACATAATCAAAGAGATATCTCAATTGGTAGGTGGAACCGGCGGCGGGAAACCACATCTGGCTCAGGGAGGGGGAAAGGATATAGGGAAATTGAAAGAAGCGCTGGATAGTTTACCGGGGATCGTGAAAAAGATGATTAAATGACCTCATCCCCATACAGAGGGAAAGGTTAACTGTTAGTTAGCAGGGCTGGGAGCCCTGCCTACGAATTCTATCATGGGCCGGGAGTTCAACCTGCGGATTCTTTCGTAGGTCGGGCACCCTGCCCGACCGTTCTAAAGTGTTTTGAGAGGTTTTGCAGAAATCATGTCCGTATATCAAAGATTACTACAAATCAGAGACGAAAAAGGGGCGGGATTCTTCGTCCTTCTCGATCCGGATAAAATGGACGTGCCGGAGATAGTACGATTAGCCCGGAAAGCGGAACGAGGCGGAGCGGATGGGATTTTGGTCGGATCGAGTTTTCTCCTCTCTTCTCGATTCGACGATGCGGTTAAGGAAATTAAAGCTAATGTATCTGTTCCGGTGGTGATCTTTCCGGGAAATGCCAACCAGGTTTCCCGGCATGCGGATGCCATCCTGTTTCTGTCACTTTTAAGCGGCAGAAATCCGCATTTTTTGATTGGCGAGCAGGTGAAGGCGGCGCCGATGATAAAAGAGTTCGGTTTGGAGCCGATCCCGACCGGTTATCTTTTGATTGAGTCCGGCGCTCCCACTTCAGTCCAGTTCATGAGCCAAACCCAGCCCATACCCAAGGACAAACCCGATATCGCCAAAGCCCATGCATTAGCGGCAGAATATATGGGGATGAAATTTGTTTTTTTGGAAGCCGGTTCCGGTGCAGAAAATCCGGTACCGGACAACATTATTCGCGAAACCAAGGATTTAATCTCCATACCGATCATAGTCGGCGGCGGTATAAGATCACCGGAGATAGCATACAGCAAAGTGAAGAGTGGCGCCAGTTTTGTGGTGATCGGCAACGCTTTCGAAGAAGACGATTCGATCATGAAGGAATTTGCGGAAGCAATACACACACGAAAAGAGAAGATGAGCAAAGGTTAGATGAGATTAATTACCAATATCAGGTGGTCGGATTGGTAAAAGAAATTCAAAATTAAAAATGAAAAGTTCAAAATTACAATTCAAAAATCAAAATTGCTTTCGCTTAGCTCCTATCTTGTCGTAAATTTTTAATTTTACTCTGTAATTTTGAATTTTTCTCTTTGAATTTTGAACTAATATCACCCTCCCGTCAAGGGAGGAGAAAAAGGCAGCATGGATACAAAGGAAAAAATCAGCTTAATCCAAAAAGAGATACAAGCAAGCGTGGAGCTAAAAGAACGGGTTAAAGAGGAGCTTGCGGAGAAAATAGTCGAAGTTGCTAATATTCTGGCGGAATGCATTAACAAAGGTGGAAAGATCCTGCTCTGCGGAAATGGCGGTTCGGCTGCTGATGCCCAGCACTTTGCGGGCGAATTGGTGGTAAGGTTAACCTCCGATTATACCCGCACCGCTATTCCTGCTATTACCCTCTCCAGCGACAGCTTCATTCTCACCGCGTGTGCCAACGATTTTGGTTTCGAGCAGGTCTTCTCCCGCCAGGTTGAAGCTTTAGGGAAGCCGGAGGACATTTTGGTTTGCATCTCTACCAGCGGCAACTCACCCAATTTGATAAAAGCTGCTCAGAAGGCAAAAGAGAAAAAGATGAAAACGGTGGGGCTTTTGGGCGGAGACGGGGGTGAGCTAAAGAAGTTTACCGACATCTCCCTCATTGTCCCCTCCCATGCCACCCCCCGAATTCAGGAAACACATATCTGTATTTGTCATATTTTGTGTGAGTTGATAGAGAAGGAGTTATTTCACTAGAATTGATTTGTCAACGGATTAAGTAGATTAAACGGATGTTACTGCTTTAATCCGTTTCGATCGGTTAAATCAGTAGACAGATAAAAACAATTACCAACCAGGCTTCGCCATGATTAACCTGCATGGCTGTCCTCGAGCAGGAGTTTTATTATCCTTGTCCATCCACAAAAAAATCGCCAAAAACACCGTATATAACTTCCTCATAAAAACCATCACTTTGGCTTTTGGGTTTATTACCTCGTCAGTATTTATAATCTTTATCCGTCATTTCTAAATCATACAATGAATCCTGACAAACGAAAATACATCGACCTTTTAGTAATAGCCGGCATCGGCTTAGCCTATTTTCTGGCATTAAAAATACACCAGTATTTCGCATTCGGAGTACACGGTGAATTGGCCGATTTCGAATCCATTCTTTGGAATACTTTGCATGGCAGATTTTTTATCAAAGGGGCGGTCGGCGTTTCCTTCTTCGCCGAGCATTTCTCACCCATTCTTCTACTGCTGGTGCCGTTGTATGCTCTGTTTAGTTCTCCTGTCACTTTACTTATTATTCAAGCGCTGGCTGCTGCGTTGGCAGTGATTCCCTTGTATCTGATAGCCCGGATGAAATTTTCGATGAAATGGGCTGCGGTGGCCATTAGTTTGTCTTATCTTTTCTCGCGGGTGGTGAATTACGGTTTGATGTACGATTTCCACATGGAGATATTCTACCCGCTTCTCTTTTTCTGGGCATTCTGGGCCTGGGAACGGAAACTGTGGAAAACATTATTTATATTCCTTATCCTGGCCCTGATGGTGAAAGAAGATGCCGGTGTTGCCATAATCGGATTGGGGTTTTACTTAATTTCGCTCAAGTACTGGCGCCGGGGAATAGCGATCATCTCCCTATCGGCGATTTGTATTACGCTTTTCATCTTTGTAATCATACCTCATTTTCGCTCGGGGCAGGAAAACACAGTTTACCCGTTTTTGAGCTATTGGTCGGGTTATGGAAAAACCCCACAGGAAATCCTGGTCCATATGCTTAACCCCTTACAACACATCCGGGTTCTTTTTACCATGCCAAAAATGATTAAGATGTTCAATCTGTTCTCGGTATTTCTGTTTCTTCCGCTCCTTTCCTGGCGTAGATTACTATTTTTGATCCTGCCGGGCTGGTTTATGCTTTACTCTTCGGACAATCCCCTGCTGAATGGGCCTTTACTTTACTATGGGCTATTGATAATCCCTTTCCTTTTTTACAGTTCAGTTCTGACGCTGGATGACATTCAAAAAAAGTGGCCTAAGCATGCTTCCAAGCTGGTATTCGGGATTGCCCTGGCCATGCTTCTGGTAAACTTTGGCAACTCCAGAATATTCAAACAATCAAATCCTGCAAATTGGAGAATCGACAGACGCTTTGAGACCGCGCAACAGTTAATCAAGCAAGTTCCAAAAACAGCTGCCGTATCTTCCCAGGTAGATCTGCAATCTCATTTTCCGGTTCGAGCGGATAGATACTTGATTCCCGATGGTATCGACCAGGCTCGATATCTCCTTTTTGATACCCAGGGAAACTCGTGGCTGTTATCCAAAAGGGAGAACGCTGCGTTACTCGATAGCTTGAAAAGATCTTCCGAATGGGAGGTTTTAGCCGAGAAAGATGGCTTCGTTCTGATGCGGCGATCACGGTGATGATATCTGGTTGGGAGAAGAATGCCTTAGGATAACTTCGGGTCGTATGCCGAACCCAAAAAAAGGGAGACCGCTTATAAACCAGGTATCCTTTTAATTTTATTCCACCTCTCCCGGTTGCCACATCCGGGCATCTTTGGCAAATTCGGAAATGCTTGACTTAAAACGAAAAATAGCATAACATGATGAAAGCATTCTTAAATTAGACTGACGCCCAAGTCAAATATCCGAGGTGTGTTGGGAGACAAAATTATCATCAACCAGGTTCGACCTGTTTAAATATAAGGTTCATAATTTTTTGCCCACGGTAGAACTCTGAAACCATGTCCATCCACAAAAAAATCGCCAAAAACGCCGGATATAACTTCCTGATAAAATCCATAACTTTGGCTTTTGGATTTATTGCTTCGGTGGTTACCGCACGTTTTTTGGGTCCGGAGAGGTATGGGGTATACAGTTTCGTAATATGGATTTTGTATGTGGTGGGGCTTTTGGTAAATCTGGGAATCAATACCACCGTCACCAAATACGTATCCGAATACTGGGGGAGAAACGATTTCTCCGCCATCACCTCCATCTTCAAAAAGCTGTTCCGATTCGAGCTGTTGGCAGGGGTGGTGGTGAGTCTGCTCTTGTTCTTCTTTGCACCCCTTTTTGCTCACTGGTACAAAAATCCCGATCTTTCGCTCTACCTGAAAGTCGCCGCTACGGTCCTTCTGCCTTTGGGCTTGATGTGGCTTTACAACGGGCTTTTCTGCGGGCTGCAGCGATATGACCTGATTGCCACCATCAACCTGATAGTCTCACCGTTGACCGTGGGATTCATCCTTTTGGTCTTATACACCAGCGAAAAAATGGAATGGCTGGTGGCAGTCAGCACCATTACCAATGTCCTATTGGTGATCAGTTACCTTTATCTTAAGAGAGCGAAATTCGATTTTATGCATAGCGGCGGACGGCGGACGGTGGACGGCGGACTGGAGGTTGTTTCTGACTTAAGCAGTAAACTCTTCAAATTCTCCGCCAGTGTGTTTGTGATTATGGTTTTGGATTCCATCGTCTGGGAGCGATTCGGCATTCTGTTCCTCTCCATTTTCAGCACGCCAACCGAAATCGCCTACTACAACGTGGCTTTTATCCTCTCCAGCCGGACTATGATACTTCTGCCGGGGGCTTTAACCGGCATCCTGCTTCCCGCCATGTCGGAAGTATATGGAGGCGGGAATAGAGAAGAGCTGGCCAAGGTGCATTCCAACTCCACCCGCTATTTAGCCATGCTTTCATTCCCTCTCTGCCTGGGAGGAATCGCCATTGCCCAACAGCTTTTGCCCGTGCTTTATGGTCAATCCTACCAGCCGGCGGTTTTACTTTTTGACATACTGCTTATCGGCGGTGCGGTGGGCTTCATTTCCACCTCCAGCTCGTCGCTTCTGTATGGAACCGAGCTGCAGAGAATAGTAGTATGGGTGGGAGTTTTTGCAGCATTGGTTAATATCGTCATCTGTCGAATTTCAGTCCCGGTCTGGGGAGCTAAAGGGGTGGCTTGGGCGACCGCTTTCGCCCAGGCTTTGGCTGGGGTGATGTTGATGATCTATGCCTACAAAAAATATATGAAACAGAAATTCCCCGGTGTAAACCTATTAAGAATTTTCGTTGCTTCTCTTTTGATGGGGCTAGTGGCGCTGGTGATAGTAGAAAGCATAAAAGGAGTGACCGGCTTGGTTTTAGCCTTGATGGTCTCCCCTCCCCTGTATATATTTGATTTGTTTTTAACCAGAAGCTTGACTTCCGAGGATATAAATCTGTTGGAATCGGCGCTTAACCGAATGCCTGAAACCTGGCGCAAGAAGACTCAGCTAATCCTTACCAGGTTTATGAATTGGTTTCCTTCCGGTCGATAAATCCGCATAATGGTCGAAAACCAGAATATAAATTTTTGCAAAATTAACCTAATGTATCCGTTTAAGTCCGCAGTAAGCCATTCCTACTTTGCCAAGCTGGCTTATGCCCTGGGTGGGGCGCAGGATATATTTATGGTGGGGGAAAAATGAGAATCGGAATCGATGCGCGCTCAGTCTTGAAAAAAAGGACCGGGGTAGGAACCTACACTTATAACTTAATCCAGAATTTAAGCCGCCTGGACCGGGAAAACCGGTATGTCCTCTTCTACAGCCATCACTTAAACGTCAGACCCTACATACCTGAAATCGAAAATCCCAATTTCGAAAATAGATTTTTCCGCATCCCCAATAAACTTTTGAATCTTTCCTGGGGGACGATAAAGTTGCCGAAAATCGATTGGCTGGTGGGAAAGGTGGATATATATCATTCTCCCAACTACAATCTGAACATTTTGGCCCGGGGAAAGTCAGTGATGACCATTCACGACCTCAACTTTTTGGCTTATCGACAGTTCACCATCTCCTCCGGCAGATGGCATTATGCTTTTAAGATAAAAAACTATGCCCAAAAAGTAGATGCCATTATCGCAGATTCTTTCAGCACCAAAAATGAAATAATGAAGTATCTGAAAATCCCGGAGGATAAAATTCATGTCATCTATTTGGGATGTTCCCAGGCATTCCAGCCCCTTGCCGCAGACGAGAAGTTACGCACCACAGAAGAAAAATTTAAAATCAAGGGGAATTTTATTCTTTATGTGGGAACCTTGGAGCCCCGGAAGAATTTGAAGGGGCTGATTCAAGCCTATGCTCAAACTCAGGCGAAAAACGAATTTCTTTTGGTCTTGGCCGGAGGGAAAGGATGGAAATACGAGCATATTTTCCGTCTGGTGGAGAAGTTAAAACTACAGGATCGGGTTATTTTTACCGGATATGTGCCGGAAGATGATCTTCCCGGACTTTATAAGCGTGCCTCCCTGTTTGTATACCCGTCTTATTATGAAGGCTTTGGGCTCCCGCCGCTGGAAGCCATGGCCTGCGGTCTGCCGGTGATTGTGTCGAACTCCACCTCATTGCCGGAGGTGGTCGGCGATGCAGGGGTTTATGTGGATCCATACGATATCAGGCAAATGTCCGCTACCATCGATACGGTGCTGTCTGATTCCGACCTTCTAGAGACGCTTCGCCGGCGGGGACCGGAAAGAGCCAAGCTCTTTTCCTGGGAGAAAACTGCAATAGAAACCCTGAAACTTTACCAACGGCTTTATGGAGATTAAGTTCCCGGTTTATCATAAATACAAATTTAAAATTTAAAAAGCATAGCCTGAAATTGCAGTTAAAAATTCAAATAGAAGATATCGAACCATATCCTAACCTCTTTCCTTAAGGGAAAAATGGGTAGGCGATTCTGTTTAATTTTTATTTTTGAATTGCCATTTTTCACTCTGAATTTTGAATTGGATTAACGCGAATGTATACCCGGGCAGCGAAAGAAATAATTGACAAAATGATTTAATTGAGTATTATTATAGTTTGATTTGTGTATCCAAAGTTGGGATATGTAGTGAATAATCTTTATTCTACAGGAGGTCAGGGTGAAGGATTTTAAGATCGATCAAATCCGAAACATAGGAGTGGTAGGTCATGGGGGTGTAGGTAAAACCTCCCTGGTGGAGGCGATGCTATACAGCGGCAAGGTCACCACTCGTCTGGGCAAGGTGGCCGATGGAACCAGCACATCCGACTATACCGACGATGAGATCGAAAGGAAAATATCCATCGGCTCCTCCCTGCTTAATCTGGAGTGGAAAAACCACAAGATAAACTTAGTGGACATGCCCGGCTACCAGGACTTTATCGGGGAGGTGGTAGGAGGTTTGAGAGTTACCGAGACCGCTTTGTTAGTCCTTTCCGCTCAATCCGGGGTGGAAGTGGGAAGCGAACAAGTCTGGAATATTGCCGAGAATTATAAACTGGCCCGAATGCTCTATGTCAACCGGATGGAAAAAGAGCATGCCAACTTTGAAAAAGTCTTGAAAGAGGCGCATGATGCCTTTGGGACCAAGGTAGTACCTATCCATATACCGATCGGGGAAGGTTTGAATTTCAAAGGGGTGGTTGACTTGATCAAAATGAAGGCTCTTTATTTCGAAGGGGACGGAAGGTATAGAGAGGATAAGATCCCCCCTGAGATGGAGGGGAAAGCCAAGGAATATCAGGATAAACTGACGGAAGCGGTAGCGGAAACAGAAGATGCCTTATTGGAGAAATTCTTCGAAAAAGGAGAGCTTTCGATCGACGAAGTCATCGAAGGTTTGCGAAAAGGAATCGTGGCGCGGAAAATTTACCCCCTCACCTGCGGATCCGCCCTGGGAAACATAGGGGTAACCTCCCTTTTGGACAGTGCGGTGGCGTATCTCCCCTCCCCGGCTGATTTTGTCCAGATTCAGGGGAAAGTGCCCGGTACCGAAAAAGAGAAGATGGTGAAGATCAGCCCGGATGGGCCTTTATGTGCCTTTGCCTTCAAAACCGTGTCTGAGCCGCATATGGGAGAGCTGAGTTTTTTCAAAATATATTCAGGCAAGCTGCAATCCGGAATGGATGTATTTAATTCCACCCGGGAGGTTTCCGAGCGGATTGGGCAGATTTATTCTTTAAACGGTAGAGAGAGAAAGGAAATAGGTATTGTATATGCAGGAGACATTGCTGCCATAGTCAAGCTGAAGAACACCAAGACCGGAGACACCTTCTCTGAGAAGAAAGATCCGGTGATGTTTCCTCCGGTCAATTTTCCCAAGCCGGTGATCAATATGGGAATCCGCCCTAAGAACAGAGGGGAAGAGGAAAAGATCGCTAACGGATTAGCCAAACTGCGGGAAGAGGATCCCACTCTCATCATGGAGGTGGATTCCGATATCCGGCAGACCATTATTTATGGACAAGGCGAGCTCCATCTGGATGTAATGATAGATCGTTTAAAACGTAGATTTGGTGTAGACGCCGAGTTGGAGAAACCTCGGATACCATATAGAGAGACCATAAATGCCAAGTCGGAAGCACAAGGTAAATATAAAAAACAATCCGGCGGCAGGGGGCAATACGGCGACGTTTGGCTTAAGCTGGAACCTCTACCCCGGGGAGGTGGATTTGAGTTTGTGAACGAGGTCGTAGGGGGAGCGGTACCTTCCAAGTATATACCCGCAGTGGAAAAAGGAGTGGTGGAAACCATGGGGGAGGGATTTTTGGCAGGAAACAAGGTGGTGGACTGCAGAGTAACCATATATGACGGTTCCTATCATGAGGTCGACTCCTCCGATATGGCTTTCAAGATCGCCGGATCGATGGGATTTAAAAATGCGGCTATCAAGGCAAAACCGACTCTGTTGGAGCCGATCTATAATTTGGAGGTGATCGTCCCGGAGGAGTTCATGGGTGATGTGATGGGTGATCTATCCAGCCGCAGAGGCCGGATTTTAGGTATGGACCGGGAAGGAAATTTCCAAAAGATCAAAGCTTCCGCCCCCTTGGCCGAATTATATAAATATTCCACCTCTCTGCGCTCCATGACCCAGGGTCGGGGACTTCACCGGAGGGAATTCTCTCATTACGAGGAGGTCCCCAAGGAGAATGCCGACAAGCTGATCAAGGAAGCGCAGCAGGAGAAGGAAGCCCAGCAGAAATAACTGCTTGAGAAACTGAGATTTGAGAATTGAGATTTGAGTTATAAGCATTCAACTGTCGATTGTGGACCGTGGACTGTGGACAACGGGGGGTAGCGGATGGGGGTAAGCGGCGGACAGCCGACTGCGGACGATTTTAAGACGCCGATGTAGCTCAATGGTAGAGCAACTGATTTGTAATCAGTAGGTTGAAGGTTCAATTCCTTTCATCGGCTCTTTTTCTTTAAGTTATTATTAACTTTAAACTTACCTTTTTCGACCTCCTCTCATAAAGTCATAATATTTCGAAAAATAAGTTGTGTGTCTCTTTTTAACATACAACAGAAATCTCTCTTTCTAACTAAATATAATTGGTTTAAGAAAAAACTAAGATGAATTTGGGTGGTGTCCTAATTTTATTTTTTTTAATTCTTTTTAGTCTTTTCCGATACGTTTCAAATTAGAAGTAAGAGTTTTATATTCTCGTTCCAGCCATTGTTTCCTGAATCTCACAGCACTGGAATCCTTGGGTAAGTTTTTATCACTTAAGTGAGTCTCCAAGTCAGTATATTCGGATATAAAATGATTCTCAAATTGCTCCTTTATATCCCAAACTTGCCACTCACCAATGACCCATACATACACAAGTCCCTCTTTTGTATCCAAAAATCCACTGAATCTACTAAAGGGGTTCACTCCACTATTAGGGTCAACAAAATATTGAAAGCGACCGATTTCACTCTGATTCTGATTGTTTAATTTAGGTTCAGATGAAATAGATTTAGATGATGTCTGATTTAAACGGAATTGCACTAAAACAATAACTACCAACAACCCTATGATTAACCAATAGATGACTTGCTTTTTCATACCACCTCCTTTTAGTAGTTTAACATCTCCGCTAAGGTCTGATGCACCCACATAAAATTGCAATTGAAAAAGTATAAGTCAAGAGCATATTTTGCTTTTTGCTACACCAAACATTGACAAAATACTCTTGACATAGAAGATCTGATTTAATAATATAGAACAAAGACCTTTAGAACGTGGAGGGCTAAAATGAGTGAACAAACCAGATCATCAAACGAGCATAAGAATACAGTTTTCACAAACTGGCATCAAAAAGTGTTGGTTTTTATTACTTTCGGTCTGTTTCTAATCAACTATTTTCAATATCAGAATAACAAGAATACGTTAACCTTACTTTCAGAGCAACAGAAATATGGCTTTATGAAACCTCGATTAACTATTAGTCGTGAATATTCGAGACTATCTGATAATAAAAATTCTTTTATTATAAGAATAAAAAATGTGGGGAACAGTCCTGCTAGTAATATTTTTCTAGCTTTGGAAAGACCTATAGACACAACAAAGCATTATGAATTCTATGAACAATGGGCTTTTATCCAAGGACGAGATACTACAAATAAGCTGTTTTTTGAAGAAGATTATTTACAACCTCAGGAAATCAGTGATATAAGTATTAATATTGAGAATATTTTTGATAGAGAACTTGAAGGAAAAACAAACACAGAGAAAGAGTTATTCTTTCTTAACAAAGTCTTCGATTTATACATTTACTTTGAAGACTTAGAAGGACGAGGCAATCTAACATACTGTAGAATTGGTCCTTATATGAAGCATGGTTTGACGCTCATGGGACCACGAACTGCTAAGGTTTTTAGAAAATACAGGACTCCTAAATTTGATTGGAAGATTCGATATTATGAAAATGTTAATATAAATGATACAACAGATAAAAAATAGAACTCATCATAACTTTCTGGATCTACCTCCCCTGCTTATATTTACACTTTTAAAATTTTTAATGAATATTGAGCGTCAAGTATCTTCTCTTAAAACCTTCTTAATTCTATCCTCTTTCTTAACAAAATAATTTCCAACTATCCTTTCGGAGCTTAACTTAATTTCTGATTCTCTTAGATTCTGGTTTTGCTTTCTTTTTTAATACTTCTACATACTTTATTACTTTCTTTTTTCAAGGTTTTAGCTACGGCTTTTTCCCAGGCTTTCTTTAAAGCACATCTTACTGCATATATAAAATCTCCCGCTTCGATAATTAGCTTGACTATTATCGTACGTGCGTGTTCCAATGCCCAGCAGATAAAAGCACCTAGGGCGATGATTTCGAGGACTATTCTGATGAATCTCAAAATAGATGCTCCTTATGTCTTTGTATCCAAATATCCCTCCTTTTTGCATTCTTATAGGTATAAATAAACTAAAATTTCTTTTTGCAAAGTGATCTAAGTTTAGATTCTCTGTTATGTTCTTATCTTACTTTACTTTCACATAAACACAATTATTCTTTGCACTAGCTTTTTAAATGTTACTCTATATGCTTTTTTGTTTGACCATATTTTACGGTGTAAATTACATTAGGTTTGCAAATTTTTTTGTCAAGTCATATACTATTCAAGAATCTGTACAAAGTATTAACTAATTCAGCGGTTTGCTAGCCATTTAGGCGTTTTAATAGGATGTTCCAATGTATCTTTTAATACTTTACATGCCTCTTCTATAATATTTCAAATCTCATTATCCCTGTCATATACATCCTTCTTACTTTCGGTGAAGAATTGTCAAACTTTAGTCTATTATTTTTTTAATCTTTTACTTCCTCTATCTAACTCCTGCATGAATTAAATTATCTTTCCACTTCCTCTTAATCAATTTTGGTCATACTCAAAATATAGTTTCAGCACCTTTCATTATAGTGGTTCAACATTACTGGAGGATTTTCTTTTTGAAATTACAAAGATTTCTTGAGGATTTTCTTCTTCTTTTGGATGCAAATTTATATGTACTTATAAAATTCATTCTTGTTCCTTTATTTCGTAACTTATCGAATCATCTATTTAGTATTATTAATATTGTAAGAAATTATTTCACAAGTACTTACAGCTTTTGATAATTGGAAGGAAGCGGGAAAAGTAACTAACAGGAATAATGCAAAATGATAAGCGGGCTCTAATAGAATTATTCCACCAATGTCGCAAAGTAGTTCTATGATTATCTTGCAGCTAAACTATTTTCATATTTATCAGATAATCAGTTAGTTGGAGGTTCAATTCCTCTCATCGGCTAAAGCAATAAAAATGCGGAATAAAAAACCTCCGCATTTTTTATTGCTGGTTATTTGTTTATGGTTCATAGTCCTCTCCACACCCCCCCCAAATCTTGTTCGTCACGGATATGGTGAAGAATTTGTCAACGGACTAAACGGATGTAACGAATGAACATAATTCTAATCCGTTTTACTTGTTCAATCCGTTGACAAGTTTTTGGCTGTGGACTGCGGACCGAGGACTGTGGACATTCCTCTAATTCCTTTCCACCAATACCTCCAGTAAAGCAAGCTCCAGATCAAAACCGGAAAGATTTGGTTCACCACCAGCAAGATAAAATCGAACAGATAGTGATAGGCTTTCTGCTGAAAAGGCGACCAGTATGGCAACCCGTCAACTTTGATATTGGGAGCATATTCGTGCTTGACGAAAATAAAAATCTTTAACAGATGAATAACAAAGATGATGGCAAAACCCAAAAGAAAAATCTTCATTCTTTTCTTCAAACTGACACCGGGAACAGCCCAAATCAGGGCAAAGAGCAACACCATGTCAAAATTCACCACGTTAGTATTAACTCTTACCGTAAGCTTTGGGTTCTTCTCCGATATCACGTTATGGACAAGGATGTATTTCCCCTGCACCTCCATTGAATTGGTTATGTGTTTGCCTCCGATTTCACTGAGCTTAAGTATAAGAGCAGAAGGTGGGGCTAAAATATGGTCGTAAAGGGGGGAAAGGAAATACCACAAAAGATAGAACAAAAGGAAGAAGAAAACCAGTCTAATCAGAAACCGGGCATTTTTTGATTTTATCTTTTTGGATAATATTCCTCGCCCAAAAATCCCAGACCAGGATGGCGAAGATGATGATGATCGGCTGCCAGACATATACGTGCACCTCTTCGAAAACTGCAGGGTATTTTCTTCCCAATAGGAAAAGGGAAATCACCCTAAGTTGATTGATGATAAAAATTGCCGGTATTCCGATGACTACACCCATTAATTTTTCTTTTATTCGAGAGGGATAGGCAATGATTCCGGAAAGCAAAATGGCAGTGGCATAAGCCCCGTTGCATCCATACACGATGTTAATACCAAAATCCTTGGAGGAAAGATTCGTTCCCGTCACGTAGGTCCCTAAGCCAAAGACGTTGAGAATTTTGGATGAAACCAAAGCCAAAAAAGCGGTAAAAGGCTCCATCGCCCCTTTGTAGAAGAAATCGCTATTGAATAGAAAGAAAAAGAAAACCAGCATTGCACCAAATTGAATATATATCTTCACCAGCGCCCAGGGTATTCTCTTCAAACTGAACTTTTCTGGCGGGGATTCTTTTCCTGAGGTCAATTTGCTCTTTCTGAATTTTTCTTTGCCACCCATTTCAAAATTCCGTTTGTTTAATTCGTTCTTTGTTTTGAGCTAATTATATTCAATCAACCAATGATTGTCAAGAATTGAAAAAAATCGTAGGTCAGGCGGGTGAACGTCTGCCCGACAAATCCTTCAGTCAACGGATGAAACGGATTTAAAAATGATTTCATCCGATCCATCCGTCCAGACGGACGCCCCCAGACAAACCCGTCTGGGCGCTCAATCCGTTAGTATGAACCATATGGTTCATACCGTTGACATGTTTTTAGCAGTGGGGTGCACCATACAGTGCACCCCGATGGATTGTCGACTGTGGACATTCTCCTACTGATCACTGAACACTGACCACTGCCTTCCTCCTTCTCAAGAATACCCAACTGATAAACCCAAGCAACACCACCCCAAAGATGATCAGACCCCATTCGGTGAGGGTGGGGATAACGCCGGTTGGCCGGAGAGAACATGTTCCTTCGACGGTATATATGGTGTCATTGACCTCAGTTAAGTCAAAGTCACAAGTACCTGTCTCTGGAGCAGGTAAGTTGTTACCAGGGCCCAAATCCCACACACCAGTAAAAGATATTGCCATGCTGTCACCGTTGGAACAAATCGCGAAGACAGTTGCGTTGCCCTTTACGAGCCCATCTCCAATCGGTGTCAAAAACTGGTCAAATTTTGCAATATCTACAAAGTCAGTAGGGAGAGTGCTAGTATTAAAGACCCAATTTCCACTGAAAATCAGGCTGTCCGGAACTAAGTGAATACTTACAGTTGCTTGCGCCGAGTCCTGTGGGTGACCCGGATAGGTGTAATAGCGTGTATGCGTGAAATCTCCGCTACCGCCAAGAATATCATAGAAATTAACTGCTCCCCCAGTAGGCTTTGCGAAAACGGTAGAGTATATACACGTCATAGTACACCCGGCCCACATGTGTGGAGGCCAATGGGTTGTATCCGGCCATGGTGGCCACCTGAAGACTGTCAACGCGATTTGTCCAGTCAGAGGATTCGCAGTTCCCTGAAATTCAGCTGAGAATGGATCTCCTCCGTTTATCGTTCCGCTGTGTGTTCCTTTTATTACGAGGGCTTCTCCCGCAGTGACAAGGATTAAAAGCAAGAACATAGACACCAAAGCAATCCACTTCATTCTATTTACTAACATTGTCGTTTCCTCCTTTCCTGCCCATCCATGGAAGGTTATACCACATAAAGTTCACCTCCGGGATGGGAGTTTAGAGTTGAGAGTATACAGTTCAAAGAAAACCAAATTCTCTATGGATGGGTGGTGCAAGCTCGGATTTAAATACAAACGCATCGACCGAGCTGCGCCACACACCTAACACCTATCACATCTGTTGTGAAGACCACAAAAACAAGCTTTTGCACTCTTCTTTTAGCCCTTTCACCTTTGACCTTTCACCTATAACCTTGCCACTACCACCTTTCTCCTTCTCAGGAAAACACACGTAATAAACCCAAGCAACAACACCCCAAAGATGATCAGACCCCATTCGGTGAGAGTGGGAATGGCTTCTTCAGTTTCCAGTGTAGCCTCATTAATGAAGACTGCGAGTTTTAGCCCACCTGAATACACCGAATACTTCACTACTGCTGCTCCATGTTCTGGTAAAGGATTTGTCACTAGTACTAATGAATCCCCATCCCCATACAGAGTGTCTGGTGGAAGCTCTGTCCAGAGCAGAGAAGTGACCATTGGATTATTTTGTGTGAGACTATCCAATGGAATTACCTGGGATGTTACTGCACTAGCCCGGTTAATTCCCCACGGGGGACCGGGATCAGGAGCTAATGGAGTCACGTCCACTGGCACGATTACATCTGTATAAGACTTGGTATTATCATCCCAAATCCACCACTGTTCATCTTCGGAAATCGCTCCTATTACAGCACGGTTAGAGGTCCAGTAAGCTGCCTCTGCCCTTACGTCAGGGGTACCTGCCTTATAACTCAACCCAAAGTGTCTATACTCGGAAGGTAGAATTGGATTATTTGGATCAGACCAGGTAATTCTTATTCTCCCACCGCCGAGATCTTGACAACCTCCTCGAGGAACCCATTTTGTTCCGTCCCAAACAGTGCCCCAACCTGAATAGTAACTGCTTATATGGGCACATGTGAGCCCATTACCTCTTAAAGTCAAATCCATACCACTGGCATTCTGGTCAGTAAAATTGAGAAGGTCAAAGTTGGACAATGTTTTAAATGGACAAGCTGCCTCCGCTTGGTGAACCGGTAAAGCAATAACTATAGCTAACGCAATGACTACCGTCATGCAATATTCCGCCATTTTGGTTTTCATTTTTTTTCTCCTTGTTCTATTGAAGACCAACAGTCATTTACAATTGGCATTCCACCCTTCAACTTGTCAAAAAAACTGACTAGATCCTTACAGAAACGGGCACCTGCCCAGCCAGGGAAGGTTACGCCACATAAAGACGATCTCCGGGGAAAAAAGTTTAGTAGGTCAAAACCCCTGTGGTTTTGACCTCTTTGTAAATAATCTACTTTTTACACTAAATCGTAACGACAAACTAATCACCATACTATCATTTCATTTCTCTCATAGGCATCATCCTCCATGTTTTAAATGCCACATTCCAGCACCACCTAATGCCACAAAAATCGTGGCAATCGGTCGGGCTGGTATAATGTGTCAGTTTGTAGGTTAGATATGCCTGCCAGCTATAGGTAGCAAGACTTATCCGACATCTTCTCTTTTGCCCGAGGCCATACCGGATTTCGGACCTATAGAAACGGGCGTGTGCCCAACCACGTAAGGTTAAGGCATATAAAGATCACTTCCGGAAAAAACAGTTGAGAGTGTAGAGTTAAGAGTAAAAATCTAAGAGCATAAGCCCAGAGCAAACCTCTTCGGCTTTTGATCTTAACCGTGAACCATAAACCAGCTTTATTGAGTTATTTTTCTCCGCTGAGAAATCAAGTCAAACGAGGACGAAAGATGCGGGGATTCTTTTCTCCATAAAAGATTCGGCGCAACCAGGCTTCAGAATCCTTCCAAAGCCCACCCTATAGAGATAAATTGTTTGTGTAGAGAGATAGACAAATAGCCTGTCTCTTATTTCAAGCCAGCCCGATATTTGGGTATACTATTTCATTGTTATTATAGCAATAATAACCAATATGTCAAGTGATTTTTGAAGTATTTTCATCCAATTGTAATTCATTGAATTACAATTAGATGCGGGTAATGAAATTTGTGTTACGATATTTATTGGGGTATATCCAGGCTAATCATAATCCATTTAATAGGGTATTAAACGCAGTCTATCAGTATACGACTGATTCAATTGGCTTGTTTTCGTAGTAATTGTGGATTAGGTTATGGTTATTAGTTCATATTAGTATTTGCAAAATTTGCTATCATCTTTTCATATATTCTGACTTATCTTCTAATTAATAAACAAAAAAGGTATGGATCGTATCCAAGCGTTTCTATTTGCGGATTATATACCCTTTTGCTAATTTTTCCATAGTTCATAGTCTCCCTCACCTCTAAAACTTAGGAAGTTGAGAGAAAGAAAGTTCAACAGTTCAAGCGTTTCAAGGTTCAATTGCTGGAGTGTTTGCCTTTAGACAAACCGGGGGGAAACAAAGGGAAAAACAGTGGACCGTGGAAGGAAAACCAGTTCAAAGGTTCAAGAGTTCAAAAGTTCAATTAAGCAAATATGCGGGTTAAGCGAACACGGGTGGAATTGCTGGGTTTTAGCGGCGGACGGCCGACTGCGGACGTTTATTTTCTGGGCCCAGTAGGATTTGAACCTACGACCCACTGATTATGAGTCAGTTGCTCTGACCAGCTGAGCTATGGGCCCAAAGGAAATCGTTCTTCATAATATTACGTATGGTAGACATTTAAGTCAAGAGATTTTTGGTTTTGTAGGGGACAACCTTTTGAGTTGTCCCTACACGAAAATCAATTTGCATGATTTGTTCCTACTAATTTTTCTTCAGTCTCTCAAACTCTTTGGTCAAACGATCGGCGGTGCTTCTATCCTCGTCCTGTAAAGCTTTCTGAATTTCGCTTTTCAGGGTTTTGATCTTGCTTTCCTTTCTCAGTTTATCCAGCGCCTTAAGGTGATCGGACAGAAGAATCGAAGTATCTGCCGGACCTATGTCGATGGTGGCGATCTGAGCAACCAGCTCTCTGGTTTTTTCGTCTTCGATCTTGTCCAGTAGAGCGGCCGGAGAAGTTTTCTTTTCCGATTTGATAAGCTCGAATAACTCCCGGTGCTCGGTACGCAGGAAATCTTCCGGGTGTAATTTCCCGGAAATTGTTTTCAACAGCTTGTGATCTTCCATCAATAACCTTAAAATCCCTCTCTCGATTTTCTCCTGACCGGTGGACAGTGGTTCCAATAGCGGGCGGCGGTCGGTGGCAGGCGCCGGATGGCGGACATCAACGGACTGTGGACTGTGGGCTGCGGATCGTGTTTTCTTACCTACCAATTTAAAAACCGAGGATTCATCCATCCTGAATTTCTGGGCTATTTTCTTGACAAAAAGATTCCTTCGTATCTCATCGGCGATCTTTTTGGCGGTTTCCGCCAGATCCCGGATCACATTTTCCTGTTCCCTCATGGTGAGCTGGCTGAAATCCTTTCCTAAGGATTCAAATTTGAAATCGATGTAGGATATGGCCTGTTTGATCTTCTGCTCCACTGCCAGCTTACCGAATTTCCTTACAAAGGAATCCGGGTCCTCTCCCGGCTCCAAGCTCACCACAAAAACCTCCAGCCCCTCGCCGAAGAGCAAATCCACACTGCGGAAAGTGGCGGATTGACCGGCAGAATCGGCATCGAAAAAAAGGTATACCTTTTCCGCATACCGGGACAAAAGATGGGCTTGATCCTGAGTGAAGGCGGTGCCGGAGGAAGCTACCACATTTTTAACTCCCGCCTGATACAAACTGATCAGATCCATGTAGCCTTCCACCAATACGGCGCTCCCTTTTTGCCGGATTTCCTCCTTGGAGAGATAGAGTCCGTAAAGAATCTTGCCTTTCTGGTAAATCGGGGTCTCGGGCGAGTTCAAATACTTGGGTTCATCCTTGTCGTCCAAGACCCTGCCGCCAAAACCGATGATTTTTTCCGAAAGATTTATGATGGGGAAGATGATTCTGTTGCGGAAACGGTCATAGTAACCCGCTTTTCCCTCTTTCGCCACTGCCAATCCCGCCTGGGTCAAGATCTCCGGTGTAATATCCTTGGTCTGGACGAATCGGACCAACCCTTCCCAATCTTGAGGTGCAAAGCCCAGGGAGAAAAGTTTCAACGTGTCCGGATCAAATCCTCTTTTCTTTAGATATTGCAGCGCCGGTTTACCAAGTGCTTCTCGATGTAGATTCTTGACGAAGAATTCATTTGCCGATTGATTGGCATAATAGAGCTTTTCAGAAAGCCCTCCACTTTTCTCCTTCCAGTCATCCTTGGGCAGGGGGATATTGACCTTTTTTGCCAATAGCTCGATGGCTTCGGGAAAACTCATCTTCTCGTGCTTCATCAGAAAGTGGATTACGTTTCCCCCCTCTCCACAGCCGAAACAGTAGAATATCTGCTTTTGCGGGGTAACGGTAAAGGAAGGGTCCTTCTCCGCATGAAAAGGGCATAATCCGAGGTAATTCTTTCCCCGTTTCCTCAAAGGGACGTATTCGGAAATCACGTCCACGATATCATTGGCATCACGGATCTGGTCGATTAGTTCAGGCGGGAAAAATCCGGGCATAATGGGAGCTTCCAATTCCTATAATAATGACAAAATCTTCATGTAAACTCACTCCCTAAAGTCCCCCTCTCCGTTTCGAGAGGGGTTCACCCTGAAGGAATTCACCCTAGAGGGGATCTTGGGGAGAGGTTATTAACCAGAATATTTTATTTTGTTATATTCTTTGATTTTCTTGGCCAGTTGATAAACGCACTCATCCGGGTTTTCCATACCGATCAGGCAGAACAGGTGCCTTTTGGCGCTGTGGCTGTCTCCGCTCTTTTCCACCACATCCAGAAGGGAGCCGTTCTCGCACATCATGCATTTTTCCGGCTGGCAGTCAAATTCCTTACCGGTGTTCTTGGCGACCAGCGCCTGGCTCAAACTCCAGACTTCCGCTTCTTCCTTAAAAACAAACTCAACTTGTTTGATCCTGTCTAATACTATCCTGCCTCTATCCTCCCTTAACCGGGCTTTAAATTCCACCTCATCCCCCCTTGAAAATTTTACATTTAGCTGGGTTCTTCTGCTGACGGTTACAAAAATAGAATCTTTGAAAAGAACCCGATCCAAGTAGCCCTCCTTGAAACTAATTAAATACCCGGGAAATTCCAATATCTCTTTTTTACCGTAGATGACTTTTTTAAAATGCGGTTTGACCGAAAAGACTTTTCCAGAGAACTCCACCCACTTTCCAACAGTTATCTCCAGCCATTCCTCGAACTCCTCTAACTCCCGGTGAAACTTCTTGGCTTCCTCCGGTTTCAACAGCATCTCCGGCTGGTACTGGATCTTTTCCTCAAAGTAGTTCTTGCAGGAGAAACAATCCCGTCCCACGTGTTGATAACGCTTGGGACAGGAATGGCCCTTATTCAATAGTTTGCATTTCCACAGAAACCAGATGCACCCTTCGGGAAAGCATTTCTTGTCCTTCAATACATGATAGACCGATACATTGTTCTCGAAGCGGAAATGGGCTTGGTGAGAACACCGGAAGACATCCTGCCTTTTGTACTGGTTTATCAATATCTTCTGCATGGTCTTATTCTTAAGGGAGCAGATTTGATCTCAATTCAATGGTAATTCATATCATATTTAAAGTCAACTCATTTCCCCAACGATGTCACACCAATTTAGAAATGTCCTATTTTTACCAATTTAGAAATGTCCTATTTGGGATTGACCCCAAACCCAGGTTTTCATTGTGGATACGTAATAATTCCAACCGGTTAGCGTACTAAATTAATTATTGACAAATCCGGTCGATACTATTAAATTGGCGACACCAACCCGATTATAATCGGGTTGGTGAGCATATTGAATCATATCCAAAAGAGCGTTATATCAATAGCTCTTTGGTCACGTATATAAAGACTATATTGCCACCCTAGCTCAGTTGGTAGAGCAACGGACTGAAAATCCGTGTGTCCGCAGTTCGATTCTGCGGGGTGGCATAAAGTTTGTTGGAGACATACTTAAATCGATATATCTATGGATTACAAAATACCATTAAATTAAAGCAGTATTTGTGATTCTGAAGTTCATGGTATTGAAATTAAGGTAGTTCGAGCTTGAATTAATTCTAAATAGGAGCAAAAACATGCAGAGGAAAATCGGTATTTCGTGGTTAACCATCGCTTTGCTAATTATTAGTATCCTCCTTTCATTCACCATCGCTTGCGGTAAGAAAACCGACCAGGCCAAAAAGCATTTTAACCTGGCACTGCAGTACGAAGAGCAAAAAATGCCGCAGGAAGCGCTAAAGGAGTACCGCCAAGCCATCCAGTTGGATCCGGGCTTGGCCGACGCCCATTTCCGTTTAGGCGCCCTGTACCATACCCTGAATTCATTCGCTGCCGCCATCGGGGAATACCAGAAAGTACTCCAAATCAATCCCAATTATCCCGGCATACATACCGCTTTGGCACATGCTTATTATGTCAGAGGAATGAATGCTTGGGTAAGAGCCATGAACTTGGATCAACTGACTTATATGGAAGCGGATACTCTAAGATCGCTCTCTTATCGGGATAAAGCCGAATTAAATAAGTCAATAGAGGAATATCAGAACACTGTGCGAGCCGATACCTCCGATGCCGCGACTTTCTCAAAACTTAGTCAAGCCTTTTATATTCTGGCGGTGGAAGAATACCAAAAAGGCATTCAGGCAAATCCTTCCGACACGGCGGCTATGCTTTATCTGGCATTGACTTACTCGGAACAGGGGTATCCGCAAAAGGCAGCGTTGTTATGTGATGCCCTAACCAAGGTGGATCCCCGGGCCGCTAATGTTTTGCAGACTATGCTCCAGCAGAAGGAAAAGGAAAAACTATATTATGATGAATTGAGAAAGAGACAGAAGTGATCTTCTGTTTTAAAAGTAACTTTATTCTTTAGACCATCTTGCTATATTTCGAAAACCTCTGACTTTTTCTCCACACCCCGCACTTAAGAATTATTAACGATGACTGCCACCGTAGCTCAGTCGGTAGAGCAAGGGTTTCGTAAACCCTAGGTCGACGGTTCGATCCCGCCCGGTGGCTTTAATTCGGTTATTGGTTCGTGGTTATTGGTTCGTGGTTAATACATCAAAACACGCTTTAAGAATAAGCATTCGATCGGGCGGAAAAGAATGCCGCCTATACTATTCACAAATTGTGCAGGGACAATCCCGGCTTCGGGCTGATGCGCTTAACCCGAAGGGTGATTGTCCCTTTTCTTCGTATCTTGGAGGTAAACATGAAAAACTGCAGCTGTTTTAGGTTAAGAATTAATCCAGCTATATTCATATTCCTTGTAATCTTATTTCCGATATCACTCCTTGCTCAAGACAAATTCCTCCCCCCACTTGAGGATACATTATCTCCTGCCGAATGGCTTTATGCCGGTCCATTTTCCGTGGGTGCGCGGGAAGGAATAGTCGGAGTAATAGGGAATTTGGAGAATTACCGTCCCCGGGAAGGGGAACAGCTTTGCAGTATATTACCTCAGAGTGGAAAGGTGAGCTGGCAGAAGACCACCCCCGATTCTTCTGGATGGGTAAATCTACATTATGCAGACGTTTGGTGGGATACTTTGACGGACATATATGGGGTGGCTGGAATTGTTGATGCCGGGTATGCTTACGCCGAATTTGAAAACCATGGGAGAAAAAGAGCATTAGCCATAGCGGAAAGGGCCGGATCGTTTTATTTGAATGGTAAACTCTATTACGGCGATCCTTATGGTCACGATCTGGTACGGATTCCGGTCATATTGGAAGATGGCATCAACCGGGTCTTGGTTCAGGTGAGTGGCTATGGAGATCAAAGCTTTTTGTTCAAGCTGATCCCCCCGACTGCTCCGGTAATGCTGATTTCCAAAGATGCCACTTTACCCGACATCTTAGCCGGTGAAAAACAAAAAGCATGGGCTGGTATTACCATTCTCAACACCACTTCCGAGCGATTAAGAGATATCAAACTGACTATTGGCGATGGTAAATACTTTAAAGAAAACCAGATTATCATTCCTTCCCTTTTTCCGCTCTGTGTTAAAAAAATTCCGCTATCCATCGAAACGACCGAGCCTATAAACGGAATAGACACGGTTTCCATTCCGGTCAGGGTTTCGTACCGGAATGACTCTTCGGAAGATCGTCTTCTATTAAGAGTCAGGGAAAAGGGGAAAACATATAAAGTCACTTTCCTATCGAATATGGATCACTCGTGTCAGTATTATGCAATTCTCCCGCCTAAGGATTATGATCCGAAGAAAGAGTATGCGCTTATCCTTACCTTGCACGGGGCAGGAGTTGAGGCTTCCGGCCAGGTAGACTGCTATGCTCCAAAGGATTGGGCTTTGGTGGTGGCACCGACCAACCGGCATAAATTTGGATTCGACTGGCAGGATTGGGGCAGACTGGATGCGCTGGAGGTTTTGGATTTGGTAAAAGAGAGCTTCCCCATAGATACCAATAGGGTTTATCTGACCGGGCATTCCATGGGAGGGCACGGGACCTGGCATATTGCCCTGGCTCATCCGGATTTGTTCGCCGCTGCCGCACCGGAAGCGGGCTGGACCTCCTTTCAGCTTTATATCCCCTGGTTTCTGCAGAAAAGTTACCTGTTTGCCGAGCCGGAACAAATCGCCATCCGGGACATGAGTTTGAGAGAAGACTTTTCTCCCAATTTCGTAGAGAATGCCAAAAACCTCCCCTTATTTATTGAGCAGGGAGGATCGGATAACGACGTCCCGCCGGTGCATGCGCGGCTTTTCATCTCCCTTTTGGAACAATTGGGCTACCCATATCAGTACAAGGAGATTCCCGGAAAACCTCACTGGTATGAACTTGATACTTTGAGCCATATTTTGTGTGTGGATGATCCAGAAATCATGTCGTTCTTTAAAGATAAAAGAAGAGACCCTTTCCCTCATCATATAATCTTTAAGACGACGGACATCGGACAAAGCTACAAGAGCTATTGGGTGGAGATCGCCGAGCAGGAGAAGCCCTTCTTTGAATCCCGAATGGAAGCAAAAGTCACTGGGAGTCAAATTGAGATCAATGCCAAGAATATTCGTCAGTTTAGCCTCTCTTTGACTGATGGTTTGGTTCCGGTGGGCAAAATAGTTTTCCTGATCAACGGAGAGAAGCTTGCCTACAAATTCCGGGCTGATGAAAAGCTTCATTTTTCAAAAAAGGGAAGTAAGTTTCAAATCGGTGAACTTAAACCGTCTCCTCTGAAGAAATCTCCTAATTTCTACGGTCCTATAAAACAAGCATACTTCTCCCCGTTTGTACTGGTATTCGGGACTAAGGGGGATTCCGCAATTTCGGAGATTACATTGCATCAAGCCAGATTGGAGGCTGCCCGGTGGTGGAGGGTGGGAAATGGTTTTACGGATATTCTTCCCGATACCGAGGTGACCAAAGAGGTGATGGATAATTATAACCTGATTCTCTTTGGCGGGCCGAATGAAAATAGGGTCACCTCTCAGCTTAACGGAAGTTTACCCATACAAATAAAAGACGGGAAAATCTTTTTGGACAAAAAGGAGATTTCAGGGGAGCGGATGGCAGTTGAATTTATCTATCCTAATCCAAACAATCCGCGGAAATTCGTGCTGGTACACGAGGGAACCGGTTTGGATGGGTTGAAGCTGTCGAGTTTCTTTAACCCGATTTATTCCGGCGCAGGACTGCCCGATTTTATGATCTTTGATGATATGGTCAAGTTCAAAGGTTGGGGCGGAGTCCGGGCAGCGGGATTTTTTGATGCACAATGGCAATTGGATGAAAAACTGTTTTATTTACAAAAGTGAAAAAAGAAAATGGGTAAAGAAAAATGAAGTAAAACCATGGTTATTTATTGAATAAGAACTGACACCCTTATGCATTAACTTAAAACAGCGATCTCTTGATGATCAATCCGGCCTTTTATTAGAGTCATTTCATCAAGACCATCTTTCGCACATCTCTAAACTCGTCGATGATAAGATCATAGAAATAGATACCACTGGCAACCTCTTTTCCCCTTTCATCCCTACCATCCCACCGCACTGTCTTATAACCGGCTGCTTGAAATTCATCCACTAAAGTTATCACTCTTTCCCCTATGATGTTGAAAATCACCAGCTTCACTTTGCCATCTTGAGGCAGGGAATATTTGATTTGCGTTTCCGGGTTGAATGGATTGGGATAATTCTGGTCTAAAGAAAATACAACTGGAATTGCCGGTTTATTCAATCTATCGTAACCATGGATAGGTATATGGCACGAACCCACATAACAAGCGTAAGGCCAGCCCCAACTGCCCGGTGCAAACACGCTGGAATCCCCATATATGTCTATGGTCCTCGTCATGAAATAATACGTCCAGTCACGAGTGCAGTAGGTAGTATCCGGCTTAGTTTGAACCAGCAGGCGGTATTGAAGATCAACAAATGTGGTTTCTCGTTTAACATAGTTATGATTGTACCACTGGCAAGACCTTGACCATACTTCCATTTTTGCAAAAGTACCCGGTTTTTGATTGGTTGGATAATCTGCATAGAAACATGAAGCATCCGAGGGAATGCTGTCGGGGAAGGGTGAATTGTAATAGGTTTTATCCTGTGATTTGAATTTGGAAATATCATCTTCGGTGGATGTCACTTTATATGGACGATATGGTCGATTACAATAAAAGTTTACCACATACAGATTCGTCGGGGGGTGAGGGTGTGCTTTTTTAGAAACTGTATTGCTATAACCGGAAGATCCAAAGTAGTTATAAGCTTTTATCCGATAGTCATAGGTTTCACTCCCCATTACCTGATAATGATCGGTATAATTCACAACATCCCAAGAAGTGGTATCGATTACTCTCCATTGACCGCTTGTCATATCCTTTCTCTCAATAATGTATCCCAGCTCATTGTTATTATTATCATTCCAAACAACAAAAAGTGAAGTGTCTATGGCTTGAACAGAAGTGATGGTGGGGACGAGTAAAGGTTGACTGTAATCAATATGATAAACCCATCCATCTTTGCTTACTATGTTTTCATGCTCCCCAGTTCTGCCATTAAGATAAGCAGAATAAGCTATGACATTTATCCGATAATTACCGGTAGGCGCTATTTGACCAAAATTATCTGTACCATCCCACCCATAGTATCCATATCCTGAAAAATCGAAGAATCGAGGAATAGTATCCTTGACGGTTTTAACTAGTGAGCCACCTGTATTAAAAACTTTCACCGAGATCAATGCAGGATCAACGAGGGTATAAGCCGCATAATGCTGCCAGTGTTCTTGATTAGAACCCGTCATATATCCAACGATATCCGTTCCTATCCAGTAGTAGAGAGCTCCGCTTTCATTGCCCCATTCTTCTAGGACAATCACATTACTACACCCCCATTTGCCACCTGAATTAGAGAAGCTTTGAAGATGGTTGAAGATTCCTCCAGCATTGAAGCTACAGAGGAAATCGAGATCAGGTGTGTATTTATCAATACGACTTGTTCCAGAAAGTGTATCAACTACTATTGTCCAAATTTGTCCAACGTTATCAACATCTATGGAGGTTATTTTTTCGGACCAGGGACATGGGGGATTACAGACTGGACCTATCATCACACTTCCTATGTATTGAATATTTCCCGGCGGGTTTTCATAGTATTTGTGTATATACCTACTATCAGATATTACATAGATGTAGTTATTGTTTGCAAAACGCTCATAAGGAGGAGGTGTATCCGTGAAGTAACTTCTACCACAAGCGACTCCTCTCAAATCAACAAAACCGCCAAATGTCAAAAGAAGGTTACCATCAAGGTCAAATTTCTTGATGGTGTTGTCCCCATTAGCCACCCAAATTCGGTCGTTGCTAGCACTGCTATATTCTCCTCCATTGTTTAAGTCCAAGTCTCGCGGTAGCACCAATCCACTACCCGTTATTTCATAGGTATTAGAGAATACCTGACTTGACCAATTATAAGTAAAACCACAAATTCGATTATTCCAAGTATCCGCTACATAAATATGATGGTTTTGCCAGTCTCCATTCGGACGATTAAAGGCGACAACTGCAGAGGGAGAATTGAATTGTCCGATACCTGAACCAAATGAGCCATATGCCCGGATCCAATCCGAATAGGCCTCACTATAAACAATTCGGTGGAAAGCATAATCAGATACGAAGGACATGGCACTATATACGTCACCATTGGTACTATCAACATTATACACCATGGAAACTGAAGTGGGATAAGCATACAGGTCTACACCCCATTCACTGTTGGCGTACGCTTTAGTGAGATGCCACACATCCGGGTCTGCAAAAATCCTCCTCTGAAGCAATGCATATTCACTAATTCCTTGTGCTTTACCTGATTGAGCAAACATGAGGATTAGGATCATAATAAAAAACAAGTGGATAACTCGAATATTATTCACCTGAATTCACCTCCCCCCACAAAAAGTCTAAAAGATTGTCAAAACCAACCAGTCTCCATTCTTTATCGATTTTTCTGAATCTGAAGCTCTCTGATGTTTGTCTTATCTTTCGAGGTATATCTGTCTTCGCAGCCCATAATTTCAATTTACAGGTGATGACAGCCGTTGTTGTCTCCTTATCAAATATGAGATCACAATCAGTGAATTCTAAATCCCAGAACTTTCCGTTCCCTGCTTCTGAAGGTGGTGAGATCGACAATTTTCTGTTGCCAGCTTTTTCAAAGATGGAACGAACTTGAGACCTCGGATCAACTATTTCACCTTTGATTGAGACCTGAGTGCCTAAGATTTCAAAGACTTGTAAAGTATCCGTCTTCTGTATGGATTTTTTCAAACGATCCAAGTTAAGCCCAATTACGTTTTCATCAGTTAAAGAAAGAATTTGGGCGGGGCTGTTAATAGCAAGAAAAAACAGGATAAATGCCAAGGACAAACCTATTTTTAGCATTCCTTTTAACATTTTGTCACTCCTTTATTTTCAACCTATCAAATCCTTTTGCCTTTACCACCCCCGCAACATCTGTTGAGCAAACTTGGCGCTTCTGGTGCCTGGGTGATCTTTAATTACCTTTTCAAGAAATTTCTTCTTTTCTTCTTTGCTCATTTTGTTAACTGCTGTTCTGAGATAACCTTGGTGATAACCGGAATCGGGGCACTTTTCTAATAAATCTGTATCTCTATTAAGCCACGAATAAACTTTTTCAGCATATACACTTTTAGGATAGCTGGTAATAAGTTTGCTTAGTAGTTGCTTTGAAGGAAAATAGTTTTCGCGGTTTTGGTTTTTAAAGGCTTCTGTATATAGTTGCAAAGCTTGTTGTTCAGCACCCGTTGGTTTAGTTACTTCAAAATTAATATTGGGTGTGTCAAGTCTGTTGTGTCTATAGTTATATCTAGCAGATACTTCATATTTGCCTGGTGTTATATGAAAGATATCCGCCAGATCAAAGGTCTCATAATAGGTTTCTTTTGGATTCAATATAAAACCGGACCAATCGAGAAACTCGAAAAGTAATGCCGGCTTTAGTGTGTCTCCCTCTTCGTTGGTCAGAATAATATTCAGGACATCACCGCCGGGGAATTTAAACTGCAATGTTCGCATCGTGTCTGCGATTATATTTGTCAATCCAACATCCAGCCATATAGATTGATCAATAAAGTAAGAGGTATCTGAAAGATGGATATTCAGTTGCAATTGTTGACCCGATGAGATTGACGGTGAGAAGATCAATACAGAAAGAAAAATAAGCCAAATTATAGTCTGATAAGTTTTTTCTGGCATGAGAATACCTCCCGTGTTTGGTGTGATGGCAAATCCGTTTACACCATTCATATCTATTACCATTTCACAGCCTGAATCTCATTTATACATTTATTGCAGAAATGTAGATACACAGTAACATCATAGCCCGTACACGTAGCATATCTACCCTCAGCCATTACACAATCTTCAAAATCATGGTCGGGACTCATGGTGTTATCAAAGATGCATAGATGCGTTAGACTAGCACGAGCATGCCCCAATTCGTGAATGACAACCTTGTGAACCATTTCCTCGTAATCTGGAAAATGTTGCCTGATATTATACACAAAAATAAAGGATCTGACTTTCCCTTGTATACCATCATCCCGAGTTGCTCCACCAATATCTGGTACAGGCAAATGGATTACTTCTCCCATGGCAAGCAGGTAACATTTATGGTCGAAGAGACCGTTAGTTCTATCAGCATACGTAGTAACATATAGGCTATCTAAATAACGATAATCCCAAACTTGGTCATCAATCCAATTGCTCCAGGCTATGTTTAAATTTGTCTTTGCAGGCTCGAAGGCATTCTTTACCCTGTCTTGACCGACACCATTGAAAACATCATAACTCTCCATATGGTCATACTCCATGTTGAAAGTACGAGTTGTATCCGTAGTTACATTTATCTTATCATCGCTACTATCCTTTGGACACGAAACATCCAAAAGAGATATGGTAATAATTGATAATACCATCAAATATCGCAAATTCCTTTTCATTTATATCTTTACCTCCCTAATATACTATGAATGTAGTTAACTTATTCCGAACAATCCAGGTTTTCTCTTCCTTTTTCTGCCCCATCCTCCGTTTGGAGCGGAGAATGGGACTTTTCTTGAAAGGAGTAAAAACCAATTGCTCTAAAAAATGATCAACACCCTTTTTCACATCAAAGACTATGCCAGAATATTATAACAGGAAGATATTTAAGGATGATGATCTTAACTGATTGCAGAATAAGAGATTAGAACCTTACATTGGGAAGCAGCAAAACAAGACACCTGAAGATTAAATTAAAAATCCTCCATAATTGGAGGATCGGATTTTGATAATTGTGCGAAAAGTCTGATAACTTAATGTGTTTCTATGAAATAGAAAATCCTCCAATTTCGGAGGATTGAAATTTTAAAATGGAGGATTAATTTATTGAGAAGTGATGTCAGAGAACTCTATTCTATTTTATACTTCCTCAGCTTATTCCACAAAGTGGCTTCGGGAAAACCCAATATCCTGGCTGCCTGCGATTTATTACCACCGCTCTGTTTCAGAGCGTTTATTATCTTATTCTTTTCAAAATCATTTACCTCTTCACATAAAGAAGGTTTTCCATTTTCACCAGAGCGTTGATGGAACTTCTCTTTCAATAAATTCAGATTGACACCATCAGTTGTGTCTGTCATGGTAACCAGCTTTTCAATCTCATGTTTCAGCTCCCGCACATTCCCGGGCCAATCATATTCTTGCATTATTTCGATGAGCTCAGGTTCATTCAAAACTCCTGTAGCCTCTTCACCCCAACCATTATCCTTCAGGAAATGCTCCATCAAAAGAAGTACATCCTCTTTCCTTTCTCTCAAAGGTGGGAGTTTGAAGCTTAAAGCATTAAGCCGGTAATATAAATCCTTTCGAAAGAACCCGCTTTCCACCCTTTCCGACAGATTACGGGAGGTGGAGGAGATGATCCTTACGTCAACTTTCCTCGGTTTGGTTTCGCCTATGCGGGTGATCTCCTTTTCCTCGATGGCTCGCAATAATTTTACCTGGGTGGATGTTGGAATCTCAGCGATTTCATCCAAATACAAGGTTCCGTCGCCTGCCTCCTCGAATAATCCCGCACTGTTTTCACCCGCTCCGGTATAAGCTCCCTTGGCATGGCCAAACAGGGCATTTTCCAACAAAGATTCCGGAATTGAAGAACACAAAGCGGCTACAAATTTGGCATTTTTTCTTTTGCCATCATAATGAATAGCTTTGGCCAGTAAATCCTTGCCGGTTCCGGTTTCTCCTTCCAATAGAATTGTAAAGTCCGAGTCTTTGATCCTCTGCAATTTTTCTATAAGATCCAGCATGTTGCGGTTTTGAGTTATGACACAAGAAAAAGTGTATCTGCATTTGGTATCATTGTTGGTTTCAAACTTACCCGTCACTTTCTCTATGTTTTTCCGTAATATCGAAACTACCGATAGCTCCCTATCCTCTTTTAGCCCCTTAAATATCATCTCTGCGTCATCTAAGAATAGATGTGATTTTTCGAACTCTTCCTGTTCAAAGAAAAGTCTGGAGATAGCTACCTGAACCAAACCCACATAATAGGCAGAATCCAGCTCCTGGAATATTTCCTTGGCTCTGCCCAGATATTGCACCCGAGTAAAGAAATCATAACCATCAGATTTTCCCGCTTCCAGATAAGCCTTACCTAATTCAAACTTCGCTCCGATCTCTTCCAAAATAGAGAGGCTCTCCTCAAAATTCTCTTTGGCTTTTTCCTTCTCTTTCTTAGCGGTATAAATCTGTCCCAACGCCCGGTGAATTGCACCAATCTCGATTCTCTCTCCTAACGATTCTGCAACCTTTAATGCCTTCTCACAGGAGGATAAAGCTTCATTATATTGCTTTTCTGCAATTTGAACATCTGCCAAAAGCCTATAAGTCTGACTAACGATTCCACTATCTGGAGCAATCTCTTCCCCTATCTTGATCCCGTTTCTACAATGATCCTTAGCCAGGAAATAATTCCCTTGGGCGAAAGCTAACTCACCATAGTATTCATAGTAGATTGCCATCTCCCGCATGTAATTGTTTTCATAGATAAGTTTCAAGGCTTTTTCGTAACAAATGAGGGTATCCTTAAACTTTCTCCTTAAATACATCACATAACCCAGAGATAATAAACCTCGGGTTAAATTAATCTTGTCTTGATTTTCCTCATTCAATTTCACATTTAGTCTCAGGTTTTCTTCAGCCTCTTTCCACCTGCCCATTAAGGTGTACCTCACCCCAAGGTTACCCAAAAGGATTGCTGTCTTTTTACTATCTCCTATTTTGTTTGAATACTCTATGGCTTCAAGAGTATAGTCGACCGCTTTAGTATAGTTGGATTTAATAAAATCTATTTGTCCCAACCTGCTTAAGGTATCCACAATTCCATAATAATCTTCCTCCCTTTTAAATCCAGTCAATGCATCTCTTATCTCTACTTCTGCACTTCTCAAGTTTCCTAAAGAAATATGAATTAAGCCAAGAATATATTGTATTTGCGCTATTTTCTTGTTGTCGCTTGTATCTTTGACTGTGGAAAGAGCCATCCTACCGCTTTCCAGAGCATCTTGATATCTACCCAATGAACGCAACACGAAGGCTTTGAGATAATAGAATTGAAACAATTCCTGAGAAGGAACTGTGCCAATTCTTTCACTGGATTCGAAATCTCTAATCTCAGCTAAAGCCTCCATATATCTTTTATCTTTAAGGAGTTTTTCTATAAGCTCTAGTTTAGACCTTAACTCTTTTGAAGTTCCAATCGAAAAATCTTTCATCTTGTTTTCTCAATCTTATTACTTCTGTTTTTTAGTTCCTGTATTATCAATCTTTGTGGGTTCGGTTTCTCCTTGGAGGAGACTACTTTGATGTCGATTAACAAGAAAAAGCTATTCCAGTTCGGAACAACCACCCAAGCAGCATCTCCAAAGTGATCACCCTGTGGTGGACTGAGATATTCTTGTTCCGGGTGTTCCAGAATCTGCGCATATTTCGGATCAAACCCCGCAAAACTGAACTCTGTAAAAATTAGAAGTAAAATAGCGCAAACAACCATAAACATTATTTTCTTTTTCATTTTAACTTCGCCTCCTTTGGGGGCGTCAAAAAGTTAACAGTAAAGCATAAAGATGTGGTTCTAAGCAGCCATTTATAAAATCCCCACAATTATTATCCCGTATTTTGAAATACCTAAGTCTTCTCACCCATAAATATATGTATATTCAACTGCTTGTCAAGCAGAAAATACTACTATCCTAATAAAAAGCCAGCATCTAATCTGAACTTTTCTTTTCAGATCAAGTGCCGGCTTACCAGGTACCCTTCGGTATATGGTTTACCCCGCACCGTATGATGCAGGGCTACCCCCCTTAATGTACTTTTGAGTTCACATAGACCTGTATCTGAAATCCCCTATCATTATTATTACTTGTTGGCTTTTTCCGCAGTCAGTAAAACAACTTTTACGATCTCCATCAAGCGCTCACAGCTGAAAGGCTTTTTGATAAAGAGAACCCCGCCCACATCAAAGCTTCTTCCTTCGTCGCTTTGGGCGTCTTTTCCGGTTAGAAACACCACCGGAATATGCTTGGTTTTTTCACTCCTTTTCAGCTCCTTGCAGATCTCATACCCGTCCATGAAGGGCATCATGATGTCTAAAAGGACCAAATCCGGAAGATAGTTTTTGGCTCTTTCTATTCCGATGGTGCTGGAATTCTCCGACTTTACGTCATATCCGGCATTTTCCAGAAAGGTTTCGATTATATCGGTGATCTCCGGCTCGTCGTCGATTACCAATATCTTAGCCGGTTTAACCTTCCCGAAATGACCCATCGTTTTGAATTCCTTGGTTTTGATTACCCCGGAAACATCCACCGGGTGATCTTTTTCAGAATTCGAATCTAACATAGATTCCCCTTCCGGTAAAATTCCGTTCTTCGGTCATCAAAGAGATGATTGCGGGACGTAAAGTTCTTATCCAGAGCCAAATTCGGGTCGATATCGGTGATCCTCAAGGTATCTTCCACCCCGTCTGCCTGTATCAGAACATCCCCCTGGGGGGTCACCACCTGGCTTCTTCCGGTAAAAGCCACCTTGGTCTCTTTCCTCTCTTCGGTTCCGGTCCGGTTAGCAGTTATGGCAAATACCCGGTTCTCCACGCACCGGGTAATCATGGCGTGCTGGCAGTATGTGAGTATCAAGTTAGCCGGATGGCAGATGATCTGGGCTCCCTTAAGAGCCAATATGCGTGCCACTTCGGGGAATATCCAATCGAAGCAGACCATCATTCCCACTTTGGCTTTGCCTATGTCGATAACCTCCAGTTCCTTATTGCCGGGGGAAAACCATAATTTCTCCCGATTAAACAGATGTAACTTTCGGTATACCCAAAAATCTCCTGCCGGGGTGACCAATACCGATGAGTTAAAAACCTCATCCCCTTCTCTCTCGGCTATTCCATAGACTAAGTTGAACTTTTCTTCTGCCGCTAAATCCGCCAGTTTCAAGAAGGTGGGGCCATCCGGAATAATTTCAGCTGACCTCTTGAGTTCCTCCTTGTTTTCAAAGAGATAACCGGTGCTAAAAAGCTCCGGCAGAACCAAGAGGTCAGCTAAAGCCCCCCTTAATGAGCTTGTGATCCTTTCAACATTTTCCTCTTTTCTCCCCGGAACGGGAGAAAACTGAAAGAATCCGACTTTCATGTTTCCGTTTGGATTCATTCGTTCACTCCTTTTATTTTTCGACGTTTTCCCGCTTCACTTTAGCTTAAGGAAACAAAAAGTGGTGGAGTGTCAACGCTTTTTACACGACCAAGAAGTCTGAAGACTCCTCCTCTGGAGGGAGAATAGGGTGCGAGGAGAATCGGACTGAAAGTAGTGGCACTTTGTATCGAGCGGTTTCACACCCGTGGCTGCCCTGCCAAACCAGTGATTCCTTGACAATTCCTGAAGGAATGTTACCTTGTTTGCCATGATTGAAGGATATTCGGGTATAACCGAATTTGCCCAAAGACATTATAGGAGGAATTTCTTTTTGGGGGTGATCAACGGGATTTTGTTCAATTTTGCCTGGGCCTTCACCTCCGGCTCAACGGTACTCCCCTGGTTTATAAGCAAGCTCTCTTCATCCGGCATTCTGATCGGATTAGCCTCGACCCTGGAGTCATTCGGATGGTTTATTCCCCAGCTACCGGTAGCAATGGTGACTTCTCATCATCATAAGCATCTGCCGCTTTATACCAAGGTTGCTTATTTGCGGGCTTTGGCTTTTTGCCTGTTGACCTTATCGGTATTCGTATTTGGTGCTAAAAATCCCGGCTGGCTGCTTCTGTTCTTCTTTGTTTTTTATTCCATCTACTCACTGGGCGGAGGTTTGTCCGGTGTGGCTTTTACCGACGTGGTAGCCAAAACCATTCCTGCCAACAAAAGGGGAAGCTTTTTCGGGATGAGGATGTTTTTCGGTGGAAGCTTGGCGGCTTTGGGCGGGTTGATCGTGAAGAAGATTCTGGATACCCATGATTTCCCGGTCAATAGTGGTATTATCTTCACCATCGCCTCGGTGCTCATTCTCTTTGCCCTTTTTTCTTTCAGCTATGTCAAGGAACCGGAACCGGTCTTGTCCAAAGAGAAAAGACACTGGAAGGAGAATTTCCGTAAGGGGGTGACGATATTCAAAGAGAACAGAAGATTCCGGAAATTGTTCTGGGTTCGTGTATTTGTCGGCTCGTTTGTGCTGGGATATCCGTTTTATGTGATTTTCGCCCGAAAGGTGTTGGGCATCTCCCCCGGAACGGTGGGGGTATTCTTAACCTGTGAGATGAGCGGTTATGTTTTGTCCAATCTCCTGTGGGGATACTTGAGTAATAATGTGAGCAACCGGTTAGTCATCCTATTAAGCTCCTTTTGTTCGGCTGTTCCTCCCATAATTCTGCTCGCAAATATTTTGACCCCTCTACCGATGGTACTTTTTTATTTTATCTTCTTCTTTTTGGGCTGCACCAATTCAGGTTTGGGTCTGGGAGCCACTAACTACCTTTTGGGACTCGCGACGGAGGAAGATCGTCCGCTCTATATCGGATTCCTGCATACTTTGGTGGGACCAACCGTGTTTCTGTCGGTTATCGGAGGGGTGATTCTGCAACTGTCTTCTTTTACTGTTTTATACTCCCTGGTATTACTGACCGCCTCCCTGGGAATATATTCTTCTTTAAGTCTTTCCCGGTTGAAGACCAAAAGCTGAATTCCTTTTTTAACCTCTGGCTGCAAAACCAATAAATATATCGGGGGAACTTGACCTTATCCTCTATCATAGGAGCAGGTTTAATATCCCGCCCACTAACAAAGCGGTGAAAAGAAGATTTATCGCCGACCTAACTCGGATGACAGCATGCCGCCGAGGATCAGTCCCCCGCCCAAGATTCCCATCCAGCCCAAAATTTCACCTAAAAGGAGAAAGGAAAAGAATGCGGCGAAGACCGGTTCCATGGCATAGATCAACGAAGCTTTGACCGCAGTGGTATCTTTCTGCATCCGGTTCTGAATGAAAATAGCCAAAGCGGTAGCTAGTATGGCGCAAACCAGAATGCCTAAAAGCAGACTGGGATGATAGACCAGCTTGATCCGGTCAAATATGAACATGGAAGGAACGCATAAAAAAGTAGTTATCAGTATTTGAATAAAGGTGATTGAAATAAAATCGAACTTCTTGGTATAAATCTGTACCAAGATCACCTGTATGGAGAATGCGATTGCACAAAAAAAAGTTAGCAGATCGCCTAAGTTTAACTCCGAACCCTTGGGGCGGGTCATCAGATAAAGTCCGCATACCGCCAGAACCAGGCCTAAAAAAGAGAATATCCTTGGTTTCTCCTTCAGGATCAGATAAGACAACAGTGGCACCATGATCACGAATAGCCCGGTGATGAAAGCCGATTTGGAGGCAGCGGTAACTTTAAGCCCCATTGTTTGGAAAGCATATCCCAGAAAAAGGAAGACCCCGATTAATATTCCGGCTTTGATGACTTCCTTGTCTTTAAAGGAGATTCTTTTGTAAAAAAAAAGTCCCACTATCAGCGCGCCCAAGGAAAACCGGAGGGTTAAGAATACAAATGGAGAGGCATAATTTAATGAGGTTTTGACTAAGGGAAAGGTTACTCCCCAGATCAAAGTCATGAAAAGAAGATAGATTTCGGCTTTACGGGATAGAGTTAACATAAAGGTATTCAGGCTGCCCCATATCTCTTCCGGAAATCCCGCTTATGGTGGAGGAGAGATCGTTGTAGGGGCAACTCATGAGTTGCCCCTACACATTGACTAATTCATAATCGCTTGTCCCCAAACCGAATTTTTCCGCGGTCTCGATCTGGGTTTTTGAATCTTTCCCGTGCAGCAGGCTGAAAACATCCAAACCCTCTTTTATCACCAGAGACTCGGCTTTGGATTGGGGCAATGGCTTAGCTTGGGTAATCAAATCGAGAGAAGCCTTATCTATCGCCACGATGTCATCGCTCAAGAGAATTCCCTGATCCTGCACCACCGGCGTGTCGGACATAGACATGCAGTCGCATTCCGGCTGCATGTCGAAAAGAAAGTTAATATAAAAGACTTTTCCGGGTTTGAATGTTGAAAGAACTGCCTGGGTGGATTCTGCTAAGGCGATGGAAAAATTCTCCATGGAGAGAGGCACGAATAATGCCCCTTCCGGGCAAACTCGCACGCATCTTCCGCACCTCCAGCATTTATCGTCATCCACCACAAAGGATTTCCCTTCGACGGTGATGGCATCCATCGGACAATTATGCGCACAGATAGCACAGAAAGTACATAGGTCATTATTCCAAGCCATCAACTCACCCATCTGGAAATGCATCTTCCCTCTTCCCCCTTCGCTCCATTTGCATCCCCGGGGTACGGCGCTCACACATCCCATGGCCAGATTCTTGATTGCTCCTCCATAACTTGAATCTATATGACCCTTCACGTGGGAGAGAACCATCATGCATGAGGCGTCATAAATTGCAGAGGGGATGAAAAGCTCTTTTAGCAAATCACCTGCTTTCACCTTGACTGAATCCGACCCGAAAATACCGTCCGCGATTATAACCGGTGCGTCTAAGCTCATAGGATTGTACCCCATCCGGTTGGCGGTCTCTAAGTATTCGTAACCCTTGATCCGGACCGAATCGGTCACAAAAGGTTTGGCTTTGATCTTTTTCAAATGATCCACAACCACCCGGACGAAATTCGGGCGAATGGTATGGTGTGCTCCGGGATTGCCCAGGTGCATTTTTATCGGGACCAGCTCATTCTCTGCAAAATATTTCCTCAGATTGAGCTTCTCCAGAATTCTTTCCAATCTTCCTTCTACGCTATATTGGTAGTCAAATTTTTCTACCCGTGCATTTATGAAATAAACTTTACTCGGCATATCCTTCCTTTCACCTATAACCTTACACCTGTCACCTATAACCTGATACCTATAACCTGTCAAGTCCTTGCTTCAAGTCTTCCACCAAGTCATCTCCGTCTTCGATTCCGCAGGATAACCGGATCATCCCCGGGGTGACGTCTGCCCTTTCCAAATCCGTCTCTTCAAAACCAAAATGCGAGGTTAAAACCGGCAGACTGGCTAGGGATTCCACACCACCCAGGCTGGTAGCGTTGATGAAGATTTTAAGACTGTCGATCACCTTGGTGGCAGATTCTAACCCCCCCTTCACTTCGAAGCACACCATTCCTCCGAAACCTCTCATCTGGCTTTCCGCCAGGGTATGTTGAGGGTGAGTTGAAAGTCCGGGATAAAACACCCGGTTGACTTGGCTGTGACCGGAGAGAAATTCCGCCACTTTCAAGCCATTCTGATTATGCCGTTCCACCCTTATGGCCAGGGTTTTCAGTCCGCGTTGAAGGAGAAAAGACCCAAATGGGTCGATGCACCCGCCGAACAGCTTCATGGTCTCTCTGGCTTTGACTATCAGATTCTTCGGACCGATGATCACCCCGGCTACCAGATCGCTGTGTCCTCCCAGATATTTGGTGCCACTGTGGATTACAAAATCGGCTCCCAAAGATAGGGGATTCTGATTATAAGGGGTGGCAAAGGTGTTATCCACCACCACCGGTATTTTACGCTCTTTGGCTATGCTCACGAATTTTCTTATATCCGCAATCTTCAAGTTGGGATTAGTGGGCGTTTCACAAAATAAAAGCCGGGTATTGCCATTGAGTAAGCTTTTTGCATGATCGATATTGTCCGCTTGGACCAAATGGACTTTGATCCCCAGCCTAGGGAAAGCATCCTTGAATAAGCGATAGGTGCCGCCGTAAACCGGCTCGGTGGAAATGATCTCCTCACCGCCCGAAACCAAAGTCAGAGCGATGGTGGAAACAGCCGCCATGCCGGAGGAGACCACCAAAGCAGCCTCTCCACCCTCCAACGTCGCCATCTTTTCTTCCACTACCTTAAGGGTTGGATTTCCATAGCGGGTGTAAAGATATTTGGAGGCATCTCCCATCTGAAATTCTTTGACCTCTTCTGTGTTTTTAAAGGCAAAGGTGGAGGTTTGAAAAATCGGGGTGGTAACCGCTCCATAGGGCGACTCTTTTTCTTCCCCAGCATGGATAACCAGGGTTGGAAACCGATACTTAGTATTCATAACAACTACCTCTTGAGTTAATTTATAATTTTATATTGAGAAATGAGAAGCGAGAACTGAAAATTGGGTTATCTTTTTTTACTCAATTCTCATTTCTCATTTCGCCTTTCTCATTTCTGGTTTATCAAAGTCTGCAAACTTTCCTCAAGTTGTTCCGAATCAAACGAACCGTCGAATCTTGAGTAGATTTGTCCTCTTTTATCCAAAAGAAGAGTGGTAGGTACACCCCGGAAATTCTTTCCCAAAGGACCCGCAGACAAATTAGCCAATACTTGTTCATTGCCCTTGAGGATTAAGTAACTTACATGGTTTATTTTCACAAATTGGTCTAAAAGATTGAGACTGTCTTTATCCATAGCTATCCCGATCATCTGGACCCCTCTGATCTTATACCGGTTGTATAGGCTATTCAGCTTGGGAACATCCTCCACGCAGGGGGGGCACCAGGTGGCCCAGAAGTTAATCACCACTATTTGTCCTTTGAACTCAAGCATACTGTGCATTTTATTGGTCAAATCGGGAAGTTTGAAATCAATCGCCGGTTTAAAGCTTTCCTCTTTTGGATTTTTCCCGCAATGAAATGAGAGGAGGAAAAGAGATAGATACAAAAACAGATAGGTTATTGCTATTTTGCGGCTCAAATCAAATTCGGTGGTTTAGGGTTCAAACGCTAACTGCCTAACCTCTACCTAATGAACGATTATTTGGAAGAACACGCAAGGGAAAATTGAGGGTTTTATGGCGAAAAGATCGAATAGGGGAAAGCATAGATATGTGGATCGGTTGATCGCCTCGGCCAATGATTTGAGTATAGGAAAAAGATACTTAGTATATCTGTTCCGGATCAAAATTCACTAATTCGAATCCTTGATCCTGAAGGTAGCGTATAACTTCCCCGATATGATCATAGGTGGCTTCCGGGAAATCGTGAAAGATCAATATGACCGGGTAAGTATGAAGCCTAGGATTCTCTTTTGTGTTCCAGCTCTCTAGGATTCGTACTGCCCTTTCTTGTATCTGGGTAAAGTTGGATGAGGATTCCCAATCGTTCAGCATTTCGCCGCGGCAAATCTTGTAACCCATTTCCTTAGCCGCTCTATCGAATCTGTCTTCATTCGCCAGCGACCGGTTTCGGATGATCTTCACCGGCTCTTTTCCCAAGGCTTGGCGAATCGCTTCTTCGCATGAATCGATATCCTCTCGGATCATCACATCCGGCAAAACGTTGTGTCCGTATCGCTCATGATATTGGGTATGATTGCCGACTAAATGTCCATTCAAATCGACGAATCGGGTTAACTCTCCGAATTTATTGATCTTGGCTCCGATTTCAAAGAACGCGGCTTTGACCGGTTCGCCGTCACAGTAGAAATTCTTAAGCACCCTCACTATTTTGTCCGTCTTATCCGGCAATGGCCCGTCATCAAAGGTTAGAACAAACTTAGTTTCCAGAACCGTGAGAGAAACCGAATCCCGGTAAGTTTCCTTTGATTTGGCCGGAGTAAACTCCGCCAAAATCCTGACGTCGTTGGTGGTTTGGCTCCCCTTGATCCCTTCGATCTTTAAATTACAGGCAAACGGTATCGGGACTTCGTCCGATAATTTTGCAGAAATCAGTTTTTCGAACTCCCCGTTACCGGTTCTTTTCCAGATCATTATGTTTTCAGGGAAGGTAAGTCTCCATTTCCCGTTGGCGGATTCTCCCTTTATGGACAAGGACGCGTCCTTTAAATTAGGATCGTCCTCCTCTATTCTATCCCCCTTCTTTTCATCCGGTTGATAATCCGATAGCGGATTCCCCTGGGCATTTTTGTTCTTCTCATCAAAATCCGAATTGATTCTGATCACTTCGCCGGTATCCTCCATCTCTTCGGACATACTGTCCACCACAAGATTTACCACGTATCTATAAGTTCCCTGATCTCGTCCCTGTACCGAGGCTCCCCCACAGGCACTTGAGGGAAAAGAACAAAGACTGAGAGGGAAAAGGAATATGAATAGTAATAAGTGGGCGGGTTTGATCCTCCCCCCTTTAGGGAAAGAGTAGGGTGAAGGATTAATCGGAAAAGTATACAAATGGGATTTTGTCCTTAAATCACTTATTGGGATTTTCATCATCCGGATAAGAATCTGCTAAAAGCTGTATCGTATTCTTCACTTTCTGTTTCAAACCTTTCTGCCGGAAGGTCTCCTCAAATCGCATCATACAGCCGGGACAACCTGTTACCAGAAAGTCAGCATCTATCGGTTCCAAATTGTCCAATTTCTTCCGCATGATCCCCTTAGAGATGGGATAATATTTCAGATGGAATGATCCCCCTCCGCCGCAGCATCGGTCTGCTTCTTTCATCTCCACGAATTTAATTCCAGGAAGCTCCATTAAAATTTTTCGTGGCTCCGATTTTATCCCCTGTCCCCGGTTGAGATGACATGAGTCATGGTAGGTGATGACCGTCTCTCCATTTGGAGTTCTAAAATCACTTTTCATGTCTATTACTTCGGTCAGGAACTCGGAGATATCGTAAACCGGAATGTCAAAGTCTACCCCTAAAAGCTCTTGGTATTCTTTCTTTAGGGTCAATCCGCAGGAACCGCAATTGACCACGATACAGTCGACCTGGGCATCCTTGAATATTTTAAGATTTTTCCGGGCATGTTTGATCCCCGTCTTAAAATCGCCGGAATTATAGATGGAGGTTCCGCAGCAGACCTGGTTTTTGGGGATCACCACCTCACAATCGTTATGGGTAAGCACTTTCACCATGGCTTCGCCTACTTCGGGATAGACCAAATTGGTACCGCATCCGTAGAAATACCCCACCCGCATTTTGGGGTTCTTGGTCGTCACCACTTCGGGCACCCTCTTTCTAAAAGGCTTCTTAGCGATTTTAGGATAGATTCTCTCCTTCCATCCATCCGGGAAAGGTAAAAACAGGGTCAGGGGATTTTTTTTCGGCAAAATCTTGTTGGCTAAGGTTCCAACAAAGGTCGCCCATCTTGCTACTGGCGGAAGAAGCCGTCCCCGTTTTATCAGATGCCTGAAGATCAATCTTTCCAAGAAGGTGAATTTACCCAGTTCGACCAAATCCGCTC
Source organism: uncultured candidate division Zixibacteria bacterium (assembly GCA_903908285.1). Lineage (GTDB taxonomy): Bacteria > Zixibacteria > MSB-5A5 > MSB-5A5 > SM1-73 > CAIVRH01. The sequence continues at coordinate 60,512 of CAIVRH010000015.1, read as the reverse complement.
TGGCGCAAAGGATCAGATCATCCGCCCTTACCCCGCTGGGACAGGCCTCCACACACGACTTGCAGTTCAAACAGAAATTTATGTTTTTACGGAAGGCCTCGCTTAAATCCAGCTTCCCCAACTTCACCGCCTCGATCAAAGCCACCCTCCCCCGGGCGGATGCGGGTTCGTATCGGATCTCGGCGTAAAGAGGGCAGACCGAAAGGCAGGTTCCGCATTTCATGCACTTGAGAAGCTGATCCTCCTGCGAAGCTATGTGCTTATGTTTTGATGCAGTATCGACTTTCAGATTTTTCATAGAATATCACCTTAAAGTAATCTTATCATCCATAATACGGTTTTTGTGAATATAATCGTAGACCTTCACATGTCAAGCTCACCGCCAGCGTATCAGGTATGCGCTTTTCGATCATCATCCGAATGGTAACCCACTTTTTAACTTGATTTTGGAATAATTTATGTTAATTTATCCGCTTGGATATATTTGCTTAGGCAAAAGCGGACGTGGTGAAACTGGCATACACGACAGCCTTAGGAGCTGTTGGTCTTCCGACCGTGGGAGTTCAAATCTCCCCGTCCGCAAGTTTTGGCAGTCATTAGTCAAAAGTCAACAGTTTGCTGGAGACTTTAAACTTGCGACGGTTAACCGAAAACTGGTAAAATCGAAAAAGGAGATAGCTTGACTCAACCAGAGAAAGAGGAAAAGAAAACGACTGTATCGTTGCAGGAGGGAAAAGGCTGGAAAAGGACATTGGAGATTGAAATCCCCAAGGAGACGGTGGATGACGAGTTTGAATCGACCTACAAGAAATATCAGTCCCTCGCCAAAATCCCCGGCTTCCGCAAGGGGAAAGCGTCCATGGACATGATAAAGCTTCGCTTCAAGGAAAAAATCAAAGAGGAGGTTTTGGAAACTCTGGTGCCCAAAGCATACGAGGATGCGGTGAAGGAAGCCCTTCTCAACCCTATTTGTCTGCCGGTGATAAAAGACATCCAGTTCGAGGAAGGGAAAGCCTTAAAATTCAATGCCGAATTCGAAATCCAGCCCCAGGTGGAGGCAAAAGACTACCTCGGGCTTCCTCTGGTGAGAAGAACAAAAGAGATCAGCGAAAAGGATATGGAGACTTCTTTGAATTATCTCCGGGAGGATTTGGCAGAGCTTCATCCTGTGGAGAGGGAATCCAAACTCTACGATTACCTGATCATCGACATCATTAAAATGCAGGAGGGGAAGGAAGACAAAGCCGAAAACCAAAAGATCTACTTGGACCCCCATAATATGATCAAGGATTTTCAAACCGCCCTGGTGGGGGCCAAAGCCGGGGAACATAAAGAGTTTGAGGTGGACTATAAGCCGGATTTCCACAACAAGAAGCTGGCGGGGAAAAAGGTGCAATATAAAATCGATGTCAAAGAGGTGAAGGAAAAAATCCTCCCTCAAGCCAACGACGATTTCGCCAAGACCGTCGGAGCGTATAAAAACTTGGAAGAGCTGAAAGGCAAAATAAAGGAGGGTTTGGCAAGCAGAGACTTGAAGGATGCGGAGATCGAGCTGAAGACCGACCTGATAAACGAAGTGATCAGGCGCAATCCCTTTGAAGTCCCGGATACCTTGCTCGATTTCTATTTGGACTCGATCCTCGAGGATTTGAAGAAAAGATACCAGAAGGTGGATGAAAAGAAAGCCCGGGAGGAGTACCAGGATATTGCGTTAGCTCAAATCCGGTGGGATTTTCTCCTTCACCAGATCGCGGAAAAAGAGAAAATTCAGGTAACCAAAGAGGAAATGGAAGCTTGGTGCGAGCAAAATGCCAAAACCATGCAAATGAAATCCGAAGACGCCATAAAATCCCTGGAGAACCCGTCCTTTTCCAAAAGAATAAAAGAAGATCTGCTGGAGAAAAAAACCGTCGAATTCCTGCTGAAGAATGCACAGATTAAAGACGAAAAGTACACTCCTCCCGAACCGAAAAAAGACAGCGGGAGCGAAAAGGATTCGGAAAAACAAAATACATAATCGCACAAAATGAATAATCAACTCAAGTTTAACATATTGCGAAAGGATAGAACATGTCGACTTTAGTTCCGTATGTGATAGAGCAGACCGGCAGGGGAGAGAGAGCATACGATATATTCTCCCGCCTGCTTAAGGACCGGATAATCTTCATCGGGTCTCCCATCGACGATGTGGTGGCAAATCTGGTGATTGCCCAGCTTCTCTTTTTGGAGGCGGACGATCCGGAGAAGGATATAAACGTGTACATAAACAGTCCGGGCGGCTATGTCGCTTCGGGACTGGCCATTTACGACACCATGCAGTTCGTCAAACCGGATGTCGCCACCACCTGCGTGGGTCAGGCTGCCAGCATGGGTGCTGTGCTTCTGTGCGCGGGGGCCAAGGGGAAAAGAGCGTGCTTACCCCACTCCCGGGTGATGATTCATCAGCCCTGGGGAGGAGTGCAAGGGCAGGTAACCGATATCGAGATCCATACCAAGGAACTGCTCATCGTGAAGAAGAAAGTTAACGAGATCCTGGTGAAACACACCGGACAGACAATGGAGAAGATCGAAAAGGATACGGACCGGAATTACTTTATGTCGGCGGAGGAAGCCAAGGTTTACGGTCTGACCGACGAGGTATTCGAAAAGAAGACAAAGTAGACCCGACCCGATTTTCTGACGCCATGTCTATATCAAACAAGTGAAATGTCATGTTGAGGGTTCGCTTTTGCCCTTCGACAGACTCAGATTGTAGGTCCGAAATGTCCTTTAGGACTTTCGGACAATATCGAGAACTCACCCCCTCTTTCCCCCTCTCTTTAAAAGAGAGGGGGAAAGAGGGGGTGAGTTTGAAAAAGTTATTCCGCATCCATATTGAAAGGAAAATGCCTTGAACCACAAAGGTGAAAATCAAAAGAATAGCGATTTGGTTGAGGAGTGTTCTTTTTGCGGCAGAGGCGCCGATCAGGTGAAAAAGCTTTTTTCAGGGGTGAACTCGATCATCTGCGATCAGTGCATCAACGTATGTAAGGATATTCTGGATAAGGACTTAAAAAAGAGCAAAGAGGATATAAGCCTCCGGCTTCCCAAACCCAAGAAGATAAAGGAATTTTTAGACCAGTACGTGATCGGTCAGGACAAAGCCAAAAAGTCGATCTCGGTGGCGGTGTATAATCATTACAAAAGGGTATTATTCCCACAGCTGGACGATGACGTGGAGCTGGAGAAAAGCAACATCCTTTTGTTGGGACCCACCGGCACCGGAAAAACCCTCTTGGCCCAGACTCTGGCAAAGATGCTGCATGTCCCCTTCTCCATTGCAGACGCCACTCCCTTGACCGAAGCGGGGTATGTGGGCGAAGACGTGGAGAATATACTGGTGCGGCTGCTTCAGGCAGCGGACTATAATTTGGCCAAGGCAGAGAAGGGGATCATCTATATAGACGAGATCGACAAGATCGCGCGAAAGGATGCCAACCCCTCCATTACCAGGGATGTCTCGGGTGAGGGGGTTCAGCAGGCTCTACTCAAGATATTGGAGGGGACCATTGCTAGTATTCCTCCCAAAGGGGGAAGAAAACATCCGGAGCAGGCATTTATCCAACTCAACACCAAAAATATCCTGTTCATCTGCGGTGGTGGCTTCGACGGATTGGAGAAGATAACCGAATCGCGGATTACCCACAAGACCATGGGTTTTGGCGCAGACCTAAGCGCCCGGAGGAAAAAGGAGAAAGGTGAAATATTAGGTATGGTGGAGCCGGATGATCTGGTAAAATACGGAATGATCCCGGAGCTGGTGGGGCGTCTTCCGGTTATCTGCGCCTTGACCGAATTGGATTCGGACGCATTGATGCAGATACTTACCGCCCCCAAAAATGCCATAACCAAGCAATATCAGAAGTTCTTCCAGATGGAAGGAATCAAGCTTAAATTTACGGATGACGCGTTGAAAGCGGTGGTGAAGATCGCCCGAAAAAGGGGAACCGGCGCCAGGGCATTAAGATCGGTGATGGAGGAATCCATGCTGGACATCATGTACGAGATCCCGTCCAAGAGTGACATAGCAGAGTGTACCATCACTGAGGAGACCATCCTAAGCAAATCGCTGCCGATTTATCGGAACAAAAAGGAAAAAGCAGCGTAGAATAGCTGGCTTATTCCAAATGAGTTTCGATAGCGTTGACAAATCGACATCATTTTTATTCAGATTGTATATTCGAACGCCAAAACTAAAAACCTCTCCCCCTATTTCCCCCTCTCCGTATTACGGAGAGGGGTTCATCCTGAAGGGATTCACCCTGAAGGGGATACAAAGGGGTGAGGTTTCAATAGAGCTTAATGCCTTTCAAAATCAAGACTGCCACTTATCTTAAGAGCGTAGCGGATTTAGAGCATCTTCCTCCAAACCGGCTGCCGGAGATTGCTTTTGCCGGCCGCTCGAATGTGGGAAAATCATCTGCCTTAAACCTCTTGGTGAATGTGAAAAATCTGGCCAAGACCAGCTCCACGCCGGGCAAAACCAGACTGATAAATTATTTTTTAATCAATGAGAATTTATACTTTGTAGACCTGCCCGGCTATGGATATGCCAAGACCTCCCGCTCGCTGAAGGAAAGCTGGGGAAAGCTGGTGGAAGATTACCTCAAAAGCAGGGAGAGTTTAAAAGGGACAGTGCTTTTGATCGATTGCCGGCGCGGACCTTTGGAACCGGACTTGGAACTTCTGGAATGGCTCGATTTCTTTGGCAAGGAGAAGTTGATTGTCCTGACCAAAACCGACAAGCTGACCCGATCTGAGCTTACCCTGTGCGTCGGGAAAGCATCGCAGATTCTGCATGCAGATAAAGATTCATTGGTTTTATTCTCCGCCAAAACCGGAGAAGGGAAAGACCGGATATTGAAATGGATTGAGCGGGTGATATAAAATATGGCTTTGGGCAGGGCTAAATGCCCTTCAGGGTAAACCCTGCCCTATGAGCGGTGTATTTATGCCACTCATAGAGGCGGGAATTTATCCCGCCTCGAAAGAATTTGATAGGAGGGGTAAATGTCTAATCGTGTGGTTGTGGGCACGCAGTGGGGGGATGAGGGAAAAGGGAAGATCGTAGATATACTGACCGGGGAGGCGGATATCGTTGCCCGGTTTTCCGGGGGAGCGAATGCCGGTCACACCGTGGTTATCGGGGACGAGAAATTCATACTCCATTTGGTTCCCTCCGGAATTTTACATCAAAACAAGATTTGCGCAATCGGAAACGGAGTGGTAATCGATTTAGAACATCTGTTCTCCGAGCTGGAGGAATTGGAAAAAAGGAGAATCAAATATCGGGGACGGTTTTTGATCAGCCGGAATGCCCACCTGGTCATGCCTTATCACAAAGCTATCGAGAAATTGGAAGAAGAGGCCAGAGGAAAAGGCAAGATTGGCTCCACCGGAAGGGGTATCGGTCCGGCGTACCGAGACAAAATCGCCCGGGAGGGAATCAGGGTCATCGATCTTTTCGATTCCGAGCTTTTCAAACAGCGGGTGGAGTGGAACCTGAAAATCAATGATAACCTTCTGCGAAAGTTATCCAAAACCGAGCTGGCTTCTCTAAAGAAAAAGAGTTTGGATATATTAAAGTTCATAAGAAAAGTTAAACCCCTAATAGCAGATGTTGGCTTGTATTTGGATCAAGCCATCCGTAAAGGCAAATCCGTTCTGTTCGAAGGGGCGCAGGGTGCGCTTTTGGATATTGACTTTGGAACTTATCCATATTGCACCTCCTCGACTACCACGGTGGGCGGAGTCTGCACCGGTTTGGGAGTAAGCCCGGTATTGATCGGCGAGGTGATAGGGATTACCAAAGCATATACCACCCGGGTAGGAAACGGTCCTTTTCCCACCGAGGAAAAAGCTGGGGTATGCGATATCTTGCGGGAAAGAGGAAACGAGTTTGGCGCCACCACCGGCAGACCGAGGAGATGCGGCTGGCTGGATTTCGTATTGCTCAAGTATTCATTCAGGATCAACGGAATCTCCAAAATCGCCCTCACCAAACTGGATGTGCTCGACAGTTTCGAGAAAATCAAAGTCTGCGTGGGATACAGGTATAAGGGAAAGCTTTTAACCGAATTCACCCCGGATTTACGCACTTTGGAAAACTGTAAGCCGGTTTACCAAGAGCTGGCTGGCTGGCAAAAGAGTACGAAGGGAATCACCGAATTCAAGAGATTACCGGACAAGGCAAAACGCTATTTGGATTACATCGCCAAAAAGTTGAAAACCCCGATCTGGATTGTATCCACCGGCACTAAAAGAGATCAGACCATCAGACTGTGAACGATTTGTAGGGGTGGAGCTTCAGCTCCACCCAGAATAAAACAAATGGGAGGGCTCAATGAAATGTCCCATATGCAAAGAAGAGATTGAAGATAATGCAAAAAAATGCAAGTATTGTGGAAGCTATGTCAAACCAGTGAAGCGTGGTTGGGCTGCTTTTAAAAGTATTCTTGAGCTGCTAACATTCATAGCAGCAATCGTAGTTTTGTATTTTATGTGGCAAGCTAATAAAGGAACACAAGCGCAATTAGACTTGCAGAGAAAATCAATAGAAGAAATTTCCAAACAATACACAGAAGAAAAACGACCTCGAATAGAAGTTATTCCCACAAAGATTGATCTCGCAGACACAAGTATGTTTTTGTATGTTCAAGTTGTTAATACAGGTTTTGCAGATGCAGAGGACATCTCACTCTATATAGTATTAAAATATGAGAACAGCCCAAAAGAAACACTCAGTGTTGACTTGGCTCGCATATCTAAAATAACAAATGCAAAACCATATATTCAAAGGTTGTCTCTAACCCTTACAAAAAGGACTAACTTAACTTGTTATATTGAAGCTAAATATACCTGGTCTATTCAAAACATAAATTATAGGGAAAAGAAGTATTTCCATTTTATGTATGAAAAGGAAAAGCAAAAGTATAATATCCACATACTAAACTATGAGCAAATTCAGGATCTCTGGGGTAGTTGAGTAAGACAGAAACCTTGGGTTTTTGACATTCCACCAAAATTTCTCTTTCATTTGATTGAAAATATATATATCTTTTTTACGTAGCAAAATAGCAATGCCCCGTTAGCTCAATTGGATAGAGCGACTGCCTACGGAGCAGAAGGTTGTGGGTTCGAGTCCCTCACGGGGTAGTTTTTCATTACCGGTCTTCCGATCCTTCATGAAGATAAAGTTTTCACATTTCATTCATTAGATTCATTAATGGTACTAAATTTAAAATTAAAAAAGCAAAATGAAAAATTACAGATCAAAATTCAAAATTGAAGTTGTGGATGGTACGTTGTTGATAATTTTAAATTTTGAATTGCAATCTTGAATTTTGAATCTTGAATTTTGAATTCACCTTGTGTCGTGACCACCAAAGAATTGAGGATTCCATGAAACATGCCGAGATTAACCTCTCCCGCTACCGGAAGGAATTTCCTTTTACCAAGAAAGTCACCTTTTTAAAACACGCCAGTTTTGGACCGCTTCCCCAGAGAAGCTGGAAAGCTACCCAGGAATATTACAACTATTTGAAGGTAGAAAAAACGGATGACATTGACAAAGACGCATTCCATAAGCTGGATGAAATCAGAATCCTGCTGGCAAAGATGATCCACGCCAAACCTGCAGAGATCGCCTTTATCACTAATACCACCTACGGACTCAACATCGCTGCCTGGGGTCTGGATTTGAAACCGGGCGACAAAATCCTTCTCCCCGATGTGGAATTTCCCGCCAATGTCTACCCGTGGACCAATCTCAGACAAAAGGGGATAAAAGTTGAGTTTATCCCGAGCAAAGACGGTTTTTTTGACATGGATAACTTTGTGAAAGCCATAGATCAAAATACAAAAGTGCTGGCTTTAAGCTCTGTACAGTTTTTCAATGGGTATAAAAATGATCTGAAAACCATCGGGAATATCTGCGCAGAAAAGGACATCTTCTTTGTGGTGGATGCAATTCAGGGGATTGGGGCAGTGGATTTGGACGTCAGGGAGCACCAGATCGATCTCTTGAGCTGCGGGGGGGAGAAATGGCTATTGTCTTCTTTGGGGACGGGATTCTTCTACCTTTCCTCTCGAGCCAAACGAAAAGTAAATCTCTCGTTCTTTAGCTGGTTATCCGTGGATTGGAAACTTAACTTTACCGACGTTATGAAATTCGATCTTCAGCCATTCCCTTCTGCCAGACGATTCGAGCTGGGAACCTACCCCTATTCCCTGCTCTGGACCATGCACTCATCTCTAGAATTGCTTTCCGAAATAGGGATAAAGACCATCGAGAAGCATAATCTTGGACTGTTGGACGTGCTGATAGACGGTCTGAGGGAGAAAGGTTATCGGATCACCAGTTCGCTGGAGGATGACCGCCGCTCCTCCATTCTCTCTTTTTCCGGAAAAGACATCAAGAACCTGTATCAAAAATTGCTGAAGAACAATATCCTGGTCAGTTTGCGGGAGGGGAGCATAAGAGTTTCCCCTCATTTTTACAACACCCCGGAGGAAATAGAACGTTTGCTCGAGTTTCTATAAGCGGCTTAAATTTTGGAACAACACCACTCGATCTCCCGTAAATTCATTTTGTCCGAAAAAAGGAGCAGCTCATGTCCATTTCTCAATTTAATCCCCAAGTAAGAAAAATAGCCCTGTGTGTCTCGTTATGTTTACTTTTTGCTAACATTTCTTTTGCTCAGGTATACACTCTGGAAGAAGGAAAAAGACTCTTTGACCAGGAGGAATATGCGCAGGCGAAAGAGGTGTGGTTGCAGGTTGCAATTAAAGAGCCGGAGAATCCCGAAGCGAATTTCCTTCTGTGCAAAACCTTTTTGTATTTGGGGGATGACGGTAACTGCGTTAAGTATGGGGAGAAGGCGGTTAAACTGAATGATTTCAATTCGAACTATCATCTTTGGCTGGGCCGGGGTTATGGCATGCAGGCGCAAAATGGGAGCAAGCTGATGGCGATCTTCCGGGCAAAAAAGTGCAAGGGGGAATACGAGAAGGCGGTGCTTTTGGATTCCACCAATGTAACCGCGCGCCTGGATTTGATGCAATATCTGGTAATTGCTCCGGGAATTGCAGGAGGAGACAAAGACAAGGCCAAAAAGCAGGCGGAAATCATCCCGGGAATAGATTCGCTTTTCGGCGCCATTGGCTGGGCGGTTTACTGGGGACAGCTGGATGACACGGTAAAGATAGAAAACTATCTGAAAATTGCCTTGCGACTGGATACCACTTTTCATCACCAGTCTTCCTACCTGATGGGCAATTTCTTAATGGAGCAGAAAAGATACCATGAGGCAGCGCAGATCTATGAACTGCTTTATCGGCAATATCCTCGTGAAATAACGGCTCTATATCAGGTGGGAAGGGCACATGTGATTGCCAAAGACAGTTTGGATAAAGCGGAGATGTGCTTTAAGGAATATCTCCAGACCAAACCGAAATGGAATAATCCACCCCTGTCCGGTGCTCACTGGAGGCTGGGAATGATTTACGATCTGCAAGGGAAGAAGGATTTGGCTTTAGCGGAACTCAATCAGGCAGTCAGCATGGACCCAAAAAGCAAGGAATACAAAAAGACGCTGGAAGAAGTGAATAAGAAGAAATAGACTGTTTATTTCTCATGTTCGTGAAATACAAACTTCGATTAACGTTTTGTGCTATGGGTCGAGATTTTTGTCAATTCTCTAATGGAGTTTTCAACTTTGGATCATTTTGTATAAAATCATTGTAGAATCTCATCTTTCGCTATATCTTTTGTCCAATCATGTAAGAAAATCGAAGAATCGATAGCGTATGGATTTAGACCAAATTGAAAAGATTAAAAGACTTACTTTAATAGCCATGTTTTCTGATGACGATTTAATGGAAATGTTGGTATTGAAAGGGGGGAATGCTCTCGACATTGTATACAAATTAGCAAATCGTGCATCGGCTGATCTGGATTTTTCAATTGTAAATGAATTCAAGCCTGATGAACTTGAGATCATAGAAGGAAAAATAAGAAAAGTTGTAACAGAGACTTTCAAGACTGGAGGATACGAAGTTTTTGATATAGGATTTACGCAGAAGCCACAAATGATAAGCCCCGAAATGAAAGATTTTTGGGGTGGTTATCAGGTTGAGTTTAAAATCATCGAAACAGAAAGGTATAAACAACTGGTTTCAAGCATGGATTCATTGCGCCGTCAGTCGACCGTTGTGGGTGTAGATCAAAAGAGGAAAATCAAGATAGATATAAGCAAGTTTGAATATTGTGAAGGGAAAAAAGAAGAAAAACTTGATGGTTTCACAATCTACGTCTATACTCCTGAAATGATCGTTTTAGAGAAACTACGTGCTATATGCCAACAGATGCCGGAATATTTAAAGATAGTTAAAGCTTCTAATGGCTCAGGAAGAGCTAGAGATTTCTTCGACATTTACACGGTTATAGAAGCTTTCAAAATCAATCTGGAACATCCGGATAACATTGAATTACTGAAGAATATATTCGAAGCTAAGAAGGTACCACTGAAGCTGATTGGTAGGATAAGGGAAGAGCGAGAATTCCATAGACCAAGTTTCGATGCGGTAAAAAACACTGTAAAAAGTACAGTCCAATTAAAGGATTTTGATTTCTATTTTGATTATGTTATTGATAAATGTCAGACCTTAGAGTCCCTTTGGGTAAAATAACTTCCACTCTTTGGAGTAAACCATATCTTTCATCTGGTGGGTTAAGTAAAAATCATAATTCATTCCAAATTTCCGAAACAGAGAGATAGAAGAATCCTTGTAGTTACCAGCTCTGTCGAGATAGAAACCCACAGCCTGATGATAGGGATAAATATAATTAAGCTTCTGCAGGATAGCAGAAAGCTTGTTGACTGATACTTTATTTCTTGCCAGTCTGAATGCATTAAGTACTTCGAATATCCCACCGGAATATGTGGGTCTGACCGTGATGTCGATAAGTGTCCTCTCAACATCAGTTACATAAATTTTCTCTCCTCCTAATCCCATAGTCTCGATTACTCCTAGCCTACCAGTATACATACCATTCAGTAAACATATCTTATATTCACCACACAAGGCAATATTGTTAGATACCCTGACTGGTCTCTTGAATGCTAAATCAATGGAACTCTGCGTAAGATGTGCTTCTCGGTTACGCTTTTGTTGTTGCTCTTGATTTAGATAAATAATTTTAGGAATTTGTTCTGTTAGTTGATGAAAAAACATTGCGGTGTAGTGTGTAAAATATGAATTCGGTTTTATTGTAAGCACTACCTCATACAGAGGAGTATCACACCACGTGTACCTTATTTCTGATCGTGTAGGAAATTTAAATCTGATTTCCTTAAGTTTATTTTCCTGTATGAGAAAAGCAATAAATCTATTGACAGTCGTTGCGGTAGATAGTCGCCAGAATTCTCGGTTCTGAGTAATAATTTCTTCGATTTGTGATCGCCTGAAAACCTTTGTTGGCATTTTGTCAAAAAGCTTGAAAATATCAGGCTTAGCAATTTTTAATCTGGATAGATCCATAATTAATTTGATGTAGCTGTCCTGCCAATTTAATATTTTAAAGATATATGATATAACTTTTATGTAGTATGTATACTACATAAAAGTATAATCCAATTAGATCATAATGAGCTCTAAGTTATTTATTGTACTTACCTTATCCTTCGCAGACTGTAAGAATCTATATATCCTATAATGTATATATACATTATAGGATACGTTAATTTCAGTCTTTCTAGTTGCTTTCATTTATATGTCAAACCTCTATTTATGGCCTTCCCTTCCTCAAAAAGACACACCAATTGAATGCTTTTTATCTCAGCAACAACATCTTCTTGGTCTGCGAGAATTCTGTAGTCCTGATTCGATAGAAATATACCCCGCTGGATACTTCCTTTCCTGAATCATTAGTGCCACCCCAGACTACTTCATAACTGCCCGGTTTCAATGGCTCATCCACCAGAGTTTTCACTCTCTGACCCAGCAAATTATAGACCGTTAGGGTGGTGGGGATGGGAACCTTGAACCTTGAACCTTGAACCTTGAACATAATGGTGGTGGTGGGATTAAACGGATTGGGATAATTTTGATCCAACGTAAAATCTGATGGACGCTCCGTTTCCTGTTCTATCTCCCGGACATCATTCGAACCAAAGCTGGTTTCCATAATTATTAAGGAATACTTATCTGCGACATAAACATATTTGCCTTTCACAAAAACGTTATTGCCGTTTCCCGGGGTGTCAGAGCTGCTTTTTAAACTGGGATGGGCCGGATCGCTGATGCTGATTGCCAACAAACCGGTAGGACCATAAGCCAAGTAGGCCATGCTATCCTCTACCGACAAACCATAAACCACTCCGGTGGGATCGTAACTGCCGATCAAACCCGGATGAGCCGGATCACTCACATTGATTATCAAAAGACCATAGGTATAATCCGCCACATAAGCCAAATTGTTCTTGACGAATATATCCCGAGCCTGGCCCTGAGTTTTGTATCTGCCGACGAAACTGGGATGAGCCGGGTCTTTGACTTTGATTATCTGCAAACCGCTGTCATAATCTGCTACATATGCCAAGCTGTCCTTTACGAAAACATCATAAGCAAAACCCGGTGTGTCGTAACTCCCCAAAGAATCCGGACTGTCGGGGTTGCTCACCCGGATGATCTGCAAGCCTTTGTTATAATCAGCCACATAAGCTAAACTGTCCTTTACAAACACCCCGTAAGCCTTACCCGGGGTATTATAAGTGCCGGTTAAGGTCGGAGCCGCCGGATCACTCACCCGCACTATTTGCAGTCCGCCATTGTAAGCCGCCACATACGCCAAGCTGTCTTGATCATATACACCCGATGCAAAATCCGGGGTGGTACAACTCCCCCTTACCACCGGATGGGCGGGATCGCTCACATTGACGATGCGCAGACCATCGCCATTATTGGCTACAAAAGCCAAGCTGTCCCGGACGAAAACGTCATAAGTCTCATCCGGAATACCGTAACTACCGATCGAATCCGGATGGATTGGATCGTTCATATCGAGTACAAACAGACCTTTTGACCAATCCGCAATAAAAGCCAATTCATTCCGAACGAAAACATCATACGCCCATCCCGGAGTACTATAATTACCCACCAGAGTCGGATGGGTCGGGTCACTCACCCCGATTATCTGCAAACCCTTGGAGTCGTCAGCTACAAAAGCCAGACTGTCTTTTACAAAAACATGATTAGCCGCCCCCGGAGTGTTATAACTGCCGATCGAATCCGGGTTAGTTGGATCGGTCACATCAAATATCAAAAGGCCGGAAGCATAATCAGCCACATAAGCTAAGTTGTCTTTGATAAAAACGCCACAAGCGACGCTGGGTGTGTCGTAACTGCCTATCAAAACCGGATCGGAGGGATCATTCACATCGAAAACCAACAAACCCTTGTCATAATCAGCCACATAAACTAAGCTGTCTTGGACTACCACGTCCCTCGCATTGCCTGAAGTGTTGTAACTGCCCACAAAACCGGGATGGGCCGGATCGCTGATCCGGATTATCTGCAATCCGTAGGGTCCGTCCGCCACATAAGCTAAGCTATCCCGGACCACTATGTCATAAGTATATCCGGGGGTATCGTAAGTGCTGACCGACTCCGGATGGGCTGGATCGCTCACATCGATTATCCGGAACCGGATGTTCCCGTCCGCCAGATAAGCATAGTTGTCTTTGACAAAAATCCCCTCTCCGGTGCCTGCAAAATAAAGTTCACTGACTAAAGAAGGTTTGGTTGAATCGGCGACATCCAGAATTGCCAGTCCGTTCGCAAAAGCGCAATAGGCATACCTCCCCTCTACTTGAACATCATTAAGCTGGGTCCAGAGGGTGCTGGAAACATAGGTGAGCCCGTCAGCGAAAACGCAAACCGAACCAATCAAGAATACCAGAAAGACAGAAAATAGCACGCATAGACATAGTTTAGAAAATTTATTTTGGAATGAATACATGAGAGTACCCTGATCAACTATTCACCAACAAACTCCCGACCATTACGATCGGATGAGTCTTATCGGTACAAATAAAGTAGAAGCAGCGGACTGTAGACCATGAACAGTGGTCGTTATTTAATCAACACCATCTTCTTGGTTTGCGAAGATTTATCTATTTTGATTCGATAGAAATAGATCCCGCTCGAAACATCTTTTTCCGAATCATCTTTTCCATCCCAAACCGCTTCGTATGTGCCTGGTTTCAACGGTTCATCCACCAAGGTTCTAATCTTCTGCCCCAATATATTATAGATTATAAGGGTGGTAGGGATGGGAACCTTGAACCTTGAACCTTGAACTTTGAACTTAATTGTGGTGGTGGGATTAAACGGGTTGGGATAGTTCTGAGACAATGTAAAATCCGAAGGTAACTCTGTTCCCTGGTCTATTTCTCGCACATCTGACGGACCATAAGGAGTCTCCAAGATTATCACAGAATATTTGTCTGCCAAATAAACATAATTACCCTTTACAAAAACAGCCTCACCACTGCCTGGGGTGTCGTAACTGCTTTTTAAGGTTGGATGGGCTGGGTCACTTACGCTGATCACCTTCAGCCCACTCCAGTCATAAGCCAAATAGGCTAAGCTATCCTGGACATACACACCATAGGTATAACCACCTGAGGGGTCGATTCTGCCAATCGAATCCGGATGGGCTGGATCACTTATGTCAAATATATATAAACCGTAGGAAACATCAGCCACATAGGCTAAGTTATCTTTGACAAAAATATCACAAGCCTGACCTTTGGTTTTATAATGGCCAATTAAACTAGGATGCTTCGGGTCTTTAACTTTGATTATCTGTAAACCGCTATCGTAATCCGCTACATAAGCTATGCTATCCTTAACATAAACAGCATAGGCATTGCCCGGAGTATCATAACTGCCAAGTGAGTCGGGAGTGGACGGATGACTCACTCGGATTATCTCCAAACCTCCAGTACCATCCGCCACATAAGCTAAGCTATCCTTAGGAAAAACACAATGAGCAAAGCCTGGTGTGTGATAACTGCCAACTAAATGTGGATTCGCTAGATCGCTCACCCCAACTATTTGCAAACCATTGCCGCCTATAGCCACATAAACCAAGCTGTCTTGAGCATAAACACCATAAGCATAATTTGAGGTGACATAATTTCCAACTACTTCGGGATGGGCCGGGTCACTCAGATTGACTATCTGCAGACCATCGGCATAACCAGCCACATAGGCCATGCTGTCTTGAACATACACATCATAAGAATAATCTGGGGTATTGTAACTGCCAGCTAAACTTGGACTGGTTGGGGTACCCACATTGATTATCTGTAAACCGAGTGTCCGATTAGCTACATAAGCTAAGTTGCCCAAAACGAAAACACCCTCCGCATGACCTGCATTCCAGCCTGGGGTCATGTAATTGCCAATTGAATCCGGAGCGGTTGGGTCCTTCACCCGAATTATCTGCAACCCATAAAGGCCATCCGCCACATAAGCCAAGCTGTCTTTAACAAAAACGTCTCTTGCGTAGCCGATTGTATTATAACAGCCAATGGAATCTGGATCGGACGGATCCTTCACGTTGAATATCATAAGACCGGTGGCATAATCAGCCAAATAAACCAAGCTGTCCTTGACACAAATACCGTAAGCAATGCTGGGAGTGTCGTAACTGCCCACTGACTCTGGATTAGCTGGATCTTTCACCTTAATTATCAGCAGACCTTTAGTATAATCAGCTATATAAGCAAAGCTGTCCTGGACCACAACATCCATAGCCCACACTGGAGTTTCGTAATTGCCCTTAAAGCTTGGATGGGCAGGATCACTAATCTTGATTATCTGCAATCCATAATCATCTACCACATAGGCTAAGCTGTCCTTGACATACACATCCCAAGCACGACCCGGGGTAACGTAACTTCCAACCAAATTTGGATTGGCTGGATCGTTCACGTCAATTATTTTCAGTCCCGAGTCTCCATCCGCCAGATAAACGTAGCTATCTTTAACAAAAAGTCCTTTTCCATCTCCTGTACCGGTAAAATAGAGTTGGCTTACGAAAGAGGGATTAGCTGGATTGGAAATATTGACGATTGCCAATCCGTTGGCAAAAGCACAATACGCATAATTTCCCTCCACCTGAACATCATAAAACTCAGTCCAGAGCGTGCTTGAAACATAGTTGATATCGCTGGCGCATACATTCCCCGCAAAAATGAAAAAGGACAACAAAAGAAAACCCAGTCCCCACCCGCATAACTTATTGGAAAAACTGTTACATGAACACATTAGAACCTCCTTTATATTGTGTTTTAATGATTCTATTTCCATAATTTTCTGCCACTAGTTTCGATTATGGTTGATATATAATACATCCGGACCGTTTAAGTCAAGCAAAACGTTTCCTCCTTGTGGGAGTGTCAAGGCTATATACCTTATGGTGCATACCAACGGATTAGACTGACCGTAAATTTTATAATATATATTTCCCATACAACAAATTCCTTGTCTTTGGGACGGATTTTTTGTATAGTTCCGATGATCTAAAATTTGAAGCGGGTAAGCTAAACAAATGACACGAGGTAAACTTTATATAACTTTTAACCCTGAGGCATCCTATGACCTATGAAATAAAAAGAATCGATGTGTGGTCTTGCGTAAAGATCGCCTTTATCCTATTTGGGGTAATTGGCTTGTTGTTCGGGGTTTTTTACGCCATGCTGCTCACCATGGTGAGCGGCTTTTTAAGCCAGATGGGGGGACAATTTCAATCTTTGGGAACCTTGTTCACCGGCGTTCTGGGCATCCTCATGGTTTTCTTTCTGGGTATCTTCTATGCAGTTATTGGCGCGGTGGTGACCGCAATCCTAACATTGATTTATAATCTGCTGGCTAAGGGCTTAGGCGGAATAAAGCTGTTTTTGGAGCAGGAAAAATCCGTTGCATCAACCGTCTTGCCACCAAAAGCCGAGCCGGACGAGGGAATGCTGGGGAAGTACAAATACGAATGAACTTATTCAGTAAGTTTTTTAAAAATAGATTCGAGGAAACATGAGCGAGATCCGAGTAAGAATGGCTCCCAGTCCGTCAGGATTTTTGCACGTGGGGACTGCCCGGACCACCATTTACAACTGGCTTTTTGCCCGGCACAACCGGGGGAAATTCGTTTTAAGGATCGAGGATACCGATACCGCCCGATCCAGCCGGGAGATGATCGATGCTATTCTGGACGGTATAAAGTGGCTGGGTTTGGATTGGGATGAGGGACCCTATTATCAATCCGAGAGAACCAAGCTTTATCAGGACTATGCCCGAAAACTTTTGGAGACAAAGAAAGCATATTACTGCTTTTGTTCTCCGCAGGAGCTGGAGGATAAACGAAAGCAGGTGGTCGCAGCCAAGGGAGAGTGGAAGTATGACCGGGTTTGCTATAATCTTTCAGACCGGGAAAAAGAAGAGAGGATAGAAACTAGCATACCCAAAGCCGTAAGGCTTTTTGTTCCCGAGGGAGAGACCATTTTTTCTGATATAGTCTATAGAGAGCTAAAAAAAGAGAATAAGGATTTGGACGATCTGGTCATCCTCCGGTCGGACGGAACCCCCACTTACAATTTTGCCTGTGTGGTGGATGATGTTGAGATGAGGATTTCTCATGTTATCCGGGGAAACGATCACATCGCCAACACTTTCAAACAGGTTTTGATCTATAAGGCTTTGGGAATAATTCCTCCCCATTTCGCTCACATCCCTTTGATTTTAGCCAAAGACAAGTCCAAATTGTCCAAAAGGCACGGTGCGACATCGATTGGCGAATTCAAAGAAGAGGGATTCCTGCCCGAAGCATTGGCAAATTACATCACTCTATTGGGCTGGTCTCCCAAAGAAGACCGGGAGATGCTTACTATCGATCAGATGATCGAGCTGTTCACCCTGGAGGAAGTGAATCCGGCAAATCCGGTATTCGACAAGGAGAAATTGGAGTGGATGAACGGTGAGTATATCCGCTCTTATAATAATGAAGATCTACTGGATTTGATTATTCCATTCCTTAAAAAGGAGAATTTGATTAACGATGATATAGTGAATCAGAGGAGAGGCTGGCTGATTGGATTTGTCGTCTTACTCAAGGAAAGATGCAAAACTTTGAAGGAATTTGCGGAGAAAGGAAAATACTTTTTTTCATTCAATTATCAGTATGATCCGTCTGCCGTGAAAAAGCTTTTTAACTCGCCTGCTGCTGCGAAGATGTTGAGAACATTCTGGGAATCCTTATACCCGATAGATGAATTCAAAAAGGAGAAAATTGAGGAATTTCTGCGTATACAGGCAGATAAAATGCAGATAAAACCATCTGTATTGATTCATCTGGTACGGTTGGCCACAACCGGAGTAACAGGTGGTCCTCCTCTTTTTGATATTTTAGAGTCATTGGATAAAGAGGAAGTGATAAAAAGAATCCAAAAAGCTGAGGAGTTTTGTAGGGACAACTCATGAGTTGTTCCTGCAACATCTTTAATGTTTATTTATAGATAGTGGGCACTTTGATGACCAGTGTTTTTAGATTATTGGAAAGATGGGACAATTTACCTAGTGCAATCCAAGCTACAGGCATAGCCCTGCTAACCATTTTCATACCTTTAGCAATAGCCACATTACAAGATATTTATCAGCGAAAGGGAAGAGATGACAATGCTGAATTTTTCAACCTCGACCGCAATGTTGTCTTAGACAAAGTCTTTGGCATCAAACGAATACTCTCATATGCTGCTATCATATTTCTTCCTACACTTCTATGGGGAATTTCACATGGTAAACTTCGTTTGTTTGAGTTTGCTTTATCCTGTATTGGAATATACTTAATGGTCAGATCGTTGCTTGGAGTTTACCGTTGGATCAAGGGTGATGTTTTCGAGTTCAGGTTCAACTATTTGAGAGAACTAAAGAGTCACAACGACCTAAAACGTGTTTGGCGCTCTGTATGGGAAACAAAAAGTATTAATCCACAAGATGAAATGGAATTCTTTCAAATATTCTCCACAACACTTGACAAATATTTAAATGATAATAAAGAAAATCTCAAAACTGCATCAAAACTTCTCAATGACTTCGAAAATTTCACAGATAACCGCTCAGCAATCTTTCTCATAGTGCGAAAAGAAGTTTTCCCAAAAATCTTAGAATGGCATTTTCAAATATGGCATAAAGAAATGTCATATTTAGGTCAGAACGAGAAACTCGATGAGTGGTCAGTTTATGAAGAAATCTTCAGAATCTTAGATTCAGTAATTTTAAGAATCGAGCAGCGTAGTCTTGAAGGAAGGGAAATAGTATCTTTACCATTTTTTAAATACCTAAAAAACCATATTAATAGCCACAAAACAGATTATGTAGTAGTCGAAAATGACAAGAGATATTACATACTAGATTTGTTGGCGACTTTTTATCGAGTCTTCTTTGAGAGTATCACTGACTCTCCAAGTAGGCGGAGTATATGGCTACATTATTTCCCACAAGAGTGGAAAATCACAAAAAACAATCTCGAAAAGAATACGCTCGCTTGGATATCATGGGATAATTTCCAGTCGTGGGCTTTAGGCAGGATTTCTGAGCTAAAGCAAAAGGAAGATAAGAAATTGGACGATGTCTTGGCAAACCTTTTTTCGGAAGTGAATCCTGATATGTGGGCTAACATTCTATTATTCGTTTACCCCCCTGACATTGAAAATAGAATACGAACGGTTATAGAACAACCTATGTATTTCAGTAGCCTTATTAGTCGTTGTAACGGAAGTAGAGGATACTCACGTCTTCCTGAAGAAAGTGATCATGAATTCTTTAGCCGAACAAGAGTAATAAAGCAGGAACAGGAAAAAAAGGAGATAAGAAATACTGCTGAATTGACATGCTTATTATTTAAAGACCAATTCTCAAAAGAAAATTTAAAGAAATATGTGGAAGAACTCGGCAAGCTGGAATATTCAAAAGATTCCATGGAAGAACGCAAGAGAATGAGTCTTCTCAATATTTTTTCTGGAATGTTGGAATTCTTGAATCAACAAACAAAACCTGTAAAGGAACAACCCTAGAGAGTGTCTTCAAGTTAACCTTAATCTGAGGAAAGGAGGAAACCATGGCAAGAAAAAGTTGTTTGTTCTCGGTGTTTGTTGTTTGTGCGCTCATTCTGACTGCCGCGCCGGTTTTGGCACAGACCCGGCCGATTCAAATTTCGCTGGTAGCGCCGGTTCAGATCTTTCCGGAACGTTACTCCATCACCGGGCTTCGTCTTAACTTAATTTATGGCAGGAACGTGTCGGTCACGGGTTTGGATGTGGGATTGGTTAATCACACCACTACCGGAAAGTTCAAAGGATTGCAGTATGGTTTAGTAGGTCTGGCCGATTCCGACTGTGCCGGTTGGCAGGACAACGTTGTGAATATCACGAATGGCAAATTCGAAGGATTCCAGTATGGCTTTGTGAATTATGCTGGAAATATGAATGGATTCCAGTTGGGCTTCGTGAACTATGCCCAAACGGCCAAGGGATTACAGATAGGACTGATAAATATTATCCGGCAGGGAGGGCTATTTCCGGTCTTCCCCATCATCAACTGGTCGTTCTAACGATCTGCGGAGTTTCTGTAGGGGCGATTCATGTGGAACATCCCGCCAGAGGCGGGGAATCGCCCCTACAATTTCAAACATTTACCTAGTAATAACCCATGTGTGGTCGATACACCATAACAGTCGAAGAAGAGATTCTTTTCGCCCGGTTTAAAATCCTGCAGAACATAGGGCAGTATACTCCCCGGTATAACGTTGCTCCCACCCAGAATAATCCGGTGGTCTTGTTAAACGATAAGAATCAAAGGATAATAGCCCGGATGAAATGGGGATTGATCCCCTTCTGGGCAAAGGATGCATCCATCGGGTATAAGATGATCAATGCCCGGATGGAAACCCTGACCCAGAAACCGTCATTCAAAACGGCATTTATCAAAAGAAGATGTTTGGTTCCCGCGGATGGATATTATGAATGGAGCAAAACCGGAACTGCCAAGAATAAACAGCCGTTCCGGATAGTTTTAAAATCCCGTGGGCTTTTTGCCTTTGCCGGTTTATGGGATGAATGGAAAAATGAGGAAGGGGAGAAAATCCAGTCGTATACCATCATCACCACTGAAGCCGACAGTCAGGTGGCAAAAATTCATCCCCGGATGCCGGTGATCTTAAGGCCGGAGAATGAGGATAAATGGATCGATCCGGCATTAAAGGATGTGGAGACTATTGAGAAATTGCTCCGACCGTATCCTTCCAATTTAATGGAGATGTATGAAGTTTCTCCCCTCGTTGGCAGGGCAAACATAGACGAAAAAAGTCTGATTCAACCTATCGCTCGACCACTAATCTGATATTGCACGGAATGAACGACTCCGCAACCAGCGGGAGTAAAACGCCACTAAAGTGGCTGGGAAAGAATTAGGAATGATATTCTAACCGGCTTTAGCCGGGTCTAACTCACCAACCTAGAGACTTGGGGGAGTAAAACGCCACTAAAGTGGCTGGGAAGAATTTAGGTTTTACTTCAAACCAGCTTCAGCCGGGTTTTTAACTCACCCCAATTAAAACTCATATTCCAAACCGAAGATGGGCAGAAAACTCCACTGGTAAATCACATCCTGCTTTTGCTTTTTCTCGTTCCAAAAATAAGATGCTATATTTTTCCGGTTATACGCATTCCAGATGCTGAAATAAAAGATCAGGTTGGTTTTCTTGAAATTGAAACGCCGGTCAAAACGAACGTTCAATGAGTGATAATCGGGATAGCGGCTCTGATTGATCCTGTTCTCATCCAAAACCTCCCGGTTGATCTCCTTTGATTTTTGAAGATCAAACGGGGTGTAAGGGGGACCTCCCGCATAAATCCAACGCAAGCTGAATTCCCATTTCCGGTTCGGCTTGTACCCCCCCTCGATGCTGAAGATAAAACGGTTATCGAACACCCGGTCTCTCCATATGCCATCGCTCCCCTGGTACCGGGTTCTGAAATAGGAGGCGCTGGTCAATCCGTAGAATCTCTCCGCCAGTTTCTTTTGGATGGTCACTTCCACTCCCCGGGAAAAAGCTTTCCCCTTATCGAGTAAGTTCTGGTGGTTGAAGAAAAACCCGTAGCGGTAGTATATTTCATCGATTAAAAACAAAGCCGGCTGGGTCGGATCTACTGGGAAGTGGCTATAATCTTTCTGATAAACCTCCAAAGTAAACTTGGTGTTTTCGGTAATCAGATGTTCTATTCCCAGAATGTAGTGTACTGCGACCGGGTCCTTTAAATTTCGGTTCTCCTCGTTTTGAGAAAGCAGTATCAAAGGAAGGTTCTGGTAATATAAACCGGTTGACCCAGTGACCCAAGTCCGGTTGGTGATCTGGTAAGAGAAGGCCAATCGGGGCGATATGTTCCACTTCTTGCTATAAGAGAAATAATCCCCTCTTACCCCCAGGGTAGTGGTAAGCCGGGTGAATGGCTTGGCGATGTAGTCAACAAATATTCCCATCTTGTTTGCGGTAATTTCGTCATCCAAGACAAAGGAAGGAACGGTATCACCGAAAGCATCGGTATACACAGCATAGAAATTCCGGTAATCCGTAATCAGATGTTTGAATTCAACTCCGCACTCTATGGAATTCCTTTGGCTTAAACGAAAATAGTTCAGATTTCTCAATTGATAGGCCTGCTCCCAGGAGCGGTTTTGCAGGAGATGGAGATCGGTCGAGGTCTCGTAATAATCCTCGTTGAATTTTGAGGAAGCGTATGATATGGAAGTATTGGAATAACCGTTCTTGCTCCACAGCGCGCGCCAGTCGATCCCGGCGGTGTTTTCATAGATATTCTGATTCCCGTAAACGATCATATCGTTATCCACCGCCGAAGCTTTGTCCGGGCTGTTATGATCGTCTGATCCGATTATTAGTCCGATCAATTTGTGGTTCGCATTTATATCATAAACCGTTTTGCCCTGAAAATCCCCATACCTTGGTGCTACGTCGGTACCCGTGTTTATGGCATCCACCAGCAAATCCAGAAAACTCCTCCGGACAGAGAGAAGCCAGGAACCTTTCCGATTGAACATCGGTCCCTCCGCTTGGCCTCCGAAGCCGGCAAAATTCAAATCCAGCTGACCGTCAAACTCGCTTCTGTTCCCCTCCCGCAGGATGATGTCCATGACGGATGAAAGCTTGTCACCATATTTAGCAGAGAATCCGCCAGTGTGGAAATTGACATCCTGGATAAAATCTACATTCACCACTCCGATCGCGCCCCCGGATGCGCCCTGGGTGGGAAAATGGTTGATATTCGGTATCTCGATGTTGTCAATATAGAAAGCGTTTTCGATAGGACTTCCCCCCCTGACGATCAAATCGTTGGACTGATCATTAACCTTGGCCAGGCTGGGAAGCCCCAGGATGATCCGGCTGACATCCCCGGCCGAACCGGGTGCCCTGCGAATTTCCTCAGAGGAAAAATTGATGACGCTGGTGGGCTGCTCTTCCGTTCGGGAGAAAAACCCCGAGGTTACCGTCACCCCTTTTAATTCCAGAACAGATACAGTCAACTCAGCCTCCAGAAACGTGGTTCGATTCGATCGAACGATGATATCCGTTTGGGACAAAGGCTCATATCCCAACAGGGTGAATTTCACCGTATAACCGCCGACCGGCACTCCCCCAATAACGAAATTCCCTTCCGTATCAGCCATTGTTCCCCGTTTGGTATCGAGTAAGATGATGCTCGCCCCCGGCAATGGGTTTTTGGTCTCGGCATCCACCACCCGGCCTTTAATCGTCCCTTGGGGAACGATTCTCTCTGTTTCGGAATTGGCGCATTTAGGATGTCCTAGGTTAGCCATAAAAAACAGTGCCACAAACAATATGCTTTCAATTTGTATTTTCACGTTAACTCACCTTTTCTTGTACCCACTCGGTCTCCAAACTCGGAGTGGTTATCTTTTGTCAGTGTTAGAAACAAAATCTCCTTTGGATGGGGGAAGACGATAATTGAGTAATTTAATGAAAATTATCTCATCAGTTAGAAATCATATTATATGATGTATGATTTTAAACCAAAAATATAATGAAGGTCAGGTGTTCTTTACTCCGGACCTTTTTGATTTGATACAAAAGGAAGGTGACCAAAGAAAACGGTCAAAATTTATTTTATCATTCTCATCAAACTCGACTCCCTCCTTCCGTAATAATGCTTTTTGAATTTCGTAACCCTGCCCCGGCTTCAAAGATATCTGCCCTTTTCTGTTGACCACCCGGTGCCAGGGTAGTTTATCTTTTGGGGAGGACGAATTAAGTATCCATACCACCACCCGGGTAGCCCGCGGATTGCCGGCACACGTGGCAATCTGACCATAGGTGGCAACTTTTCCCCTCGGTATCTTTTTAATGATATCCTTCACTCTCTGGGTAAAGGAATGAACTCTAGTTGGTTCTTCTCGCTCTTTCTTCATATAATGGAATTGATCAGAGTGGCGGTTCGAACCTACTCGTCTTCGAACGTGCTACTCCAACCGCTGGTCATATCGCGTTGCAGCCAATCCGGTAAAAGTTTGCAGAGGGATAGTGGTTTTAAATTAGCGGTTTTTAAATCATCCAGCCGATGCCACAAAAACTCAAGATGCATCTCCTTTGATTCGGGAGTATGTTTGGAAATAAGATCACCACAATCTATAGTAAAGATAAGGCTCAACTCATGGTTGATATCATTGCCTGCACCCCAACGGTTTTCCACCACTCCCAAAAGCTCATTTACTAAAACGGGCAAACCTAATTCTTCCCTTATCTCACGTGCTAACGCGATCCTTGCCGGTTCTCCGAATTCGATGTGCCCGCCCGGCAGGAATGTATACGTTCCCCCTTTTTGCCGGACCAGAAGAATGCTCTCCTTGTGTTTCAGGACACCCCTGACTATTAATTCAATCGTTTTCATACTTACCGCTTGAAAACAGATTCCGCTAATATTAAATATGGTTTACTTATAATACCTTTTTGCTTCTTCAAGAAAATAGATGGTTTGGCACTTGGGACAAACCAGGTAATACTCATAATAGTAAGACTGATCCTGCTTTTTTTTATGGAATGGAACTTTTTTGATTACCGGGGTAGAGCATTTTCGGCAGGATTCTCCCTCCTGCGTGATCTTACCTTTAGAAGATAGATTGGTTTCTGTTGTTGGAGTATAACCCTCATCGACTGGCAGGTGGTCCTGTTGTAGTGATAATACCGATAGCTCATCACAACGCTCATTGTCTGGGACCCCCGCATGCGCTTTAACCCAAACGAAATCCACTTGATGTAAACTACATAGAGGAAGAAGCCTTTCCCATAAATCCACGTTGGCAGCTTTTTCATTCTTATTACGCCACCAGTTTTTTTCTTTCCATCGATGCACCCATCCATGTTTCATGGCGTTGACCATATATTCCGAGTCACTAAATAAAGTGACTTTGCACGGTGCTTTTAGAACTTCCAATCCTTTAATCGCTGCATAGATTTCCATCCGGTTGTTCGTGCTCCATTTAAATCCGCCCGATATCTCTTTTCGCCGATTACCGTAAATAAACACGACACCATATCCTCCTGGTCCGGGATTGGGTTCACATGCTCCATCGGTATAGATAATCACCTCTTTATATTCGACATTCATAGGCCTATCATAGGTTAGGATGTTTTGGAAACATCTCTTGTGTTAAATTACGTTTCGTAAATAGCAACCCCGACCAGGTTTTGTCGATGGAACAGATCTTGTAATCGACCAGTCCCGCAGCCAGGCCCGCTTTCCGAACGTTATTTTGTGTTAGATCGGAAGTTAATCCCGAAGTTTTCTTGGCCCAAACGATCCATAAACCGCCGTCTTCGATCGAACCGGCAACGGCTTTGATATGACCTTCAAGCTTCTTGACCGATTTGACAAACCAGATGGTAAGATTTCTTTGTCCTCTGTTTATTCGGCTGAGTTTTACTCCGTCAGGCAGTTCACCCAGTGCCTTTTCGAAACCAAACGGGGCATGGATCAACCCTACTATCGAATGCGCCTTGATACCGAGTTTTTTGAAAAGCGGGGTGTTCGAGTATCCTTGGAATACTGATCGTGGCACCACCGGTTCGGTCGGAGGATGAGCCAGGGCATTTCCAAGCGCACTGCCCATACGACTCCATGTTGTATAGATAACATCCGGCAGGTGTTCTTTAATTCGGGCAACTTTCTCCGGCTCTCCTTCGACGAAAACTAAGGGCAGATATCGCGTGGCTTTCTGGTGCCGGATGGCCAAAGCCATGTCCCGCCCTTGTGACGGCAATCGACTCAGGTCGATCACCACTGCATCCGGGGGAGTTTTGCCCAGTTCCCGCAGGAAAACCGGTCCTTCCGGCGGATCATAGATAACTGCATAACCCATCTCCTTCAATCGCTCTGCTTTCTCTTTTGCTTCCTTTAAGTTCCAGTGAATTAGCCGGATTCGTTTCAAAGTTATTCCCCCGGGTCACACTGTTTATATTTTATTAGATTCTTGTACGTCTATATATTCCCATTATAAATAATGCCAAAAACACCATTGGCGGAAGGTGCTAAATCACGTACGTCTTTGCTACTTTTGAGTTCCACTACCTGGCACCCGACTCCAAGTTCTTTAGCTCTTTCCTTCGAAATGCAGCCGGTGCAGAAACCGATGAACCACCGGCGCTATCAGGATGGCGGCAGTTACCAGGAAAACTATCCCTGAGAAAAGAGCATATAAAGAAGCGAATATTTTGCCGCCGCTGGTTTGGATCGGATTCACCGGTCCCATGCCGCCCAAGATCATCGAGGCATTCAACAGAGAATCCAGCCAGGAAAGACCATCGGTTACATGGTAACCCAGAATACCGATAAACAAAGATCCGAAAATAACTCCGCATGCCAGCAGGATATGTTTTGCCACCCGTCGGAGGAAAAGATGTTTCGTCAACAGTGGCTGTGAACGGTGTTCGTACATGGGTCATCTCCTTAATAATTATCAGCTGATATTCTCCTCCCTCTCTTTTAACAGATATTTCCAGATTAAAACCGAAATCAGGCTGCCTAAAATCGGGGCGACCCAGAAGAGCCACAACTGGGAAAGAGCTTCAGTCCCGGCAAAGACCGCCGGACCTAAACTTCTTGCAGGATTGACGGAAGTACCGGTTATGGGTATGCCAACCAAATGGATCAGCACTAAAGACAAGCCAATGGGAATTCCTGCGAATCCGCTCGGGGCATTCTTACTGGTGGAACCAAATATAACCACCAAAAATATGGTGGTAAGGACTACTTCCGCTATAAAACAGGATAGAAGTGAATATCCCATGGGGGAATGAATTCCATATCCATTCTGACCCAATCCGACATTCGCCAAAGAGTATCCGGGTAATCCGCTGGCGATCAAGTACAATACCGCCGCCCCGAGAATGGCCCCGATGCACTGAGCGATTATATAGCCTAGCGCATCCTTCCCCTTTATCTTTCCCGCACCCAGCATGGCAATGGTAATGGCCGGATTGATATGGCATCCCGATATGTTCCCTATGGCATAAACCATAACCAATACCGACAGTCCGAATGCAAAAGCTATTCCCAAAAAACCGATATGTCCGCCGGCAATAACCGCGCTTCCGCAGCCGATGAAAACCAAAACAAAAGTGCCGATCAATTCAGCCGCATATTTACAACAACTTCTGGCTTCCATGATCTACCTCCTATCTTTTGGTTCAAATATCTCATTTTTAGTTCCATCTCTTTATTCTGTCCGGAAGTTCAATAGGTTAAAAGATGAATGCAGAGATCTTCCATATGGTGATTCAATACTTTCCACCAATGGATTCTCAACTGCTGCATACTTGCGGGATTTTACCGCTCAAGCTAACTGCGCTCCTGATTGTAAAGTCGGACTTCCGAAGTCCTGGTTTCGAATCAGGATCAGACTGGGAAGACTTTCAGTACGCCCAAAACCGCCACCAAACCACCCAGATAGCCAAGATATCTAAGATACCTTAATTCCTTTCTAAGATGTCCAAATTCCGCAAAGAAGGTAAAAAAGCAGAAAAAGAAAAGCTGCCAGGGCTGGTGGTAGGCAAAAGCCTGAAAGCCCGCAAATCCGGTGAAACCGATAAAACCATTCATCCATCTTCTATTATTTGTTTTGTTGACATCGGGGTCCATTTCTATCACCTCCTCTAAAAGATTCAGAATTTTACTCCCGGTAATTGAATCCCGGGGTAGTCAGTTATTTACTGCTTTTTATAGGAATTGTCCATTTTCTTGCTGCACTTTGTGCAGTTCTGCAGATACCAAGATGTTTTCGCCCCGCAGGCACAGGTCCAGTGTTTTTCCTGATAATCCATGAAGAATTCTATCCCTTTTTCCTTGATCAATTTCAGATTTGGAATACAACCGGAATGATGTGGCATGCCGTCGTCATTAAATTCTTTCAATATGGCGCATGGAAAATCGACGCATTCACTGCAGTTGATCAAATCCTTCGCTTTGGCGCAAGCCCTGATTTTACAACTTCCACATTGTGAATCCAGGCGACAACCCGGACAGAATTCAAGCTCGGCATCTTTGTACTGATCATATTTCGACGGCATGTTTTTCAAATGCTGCCGGTTCTTTTCATCGAATGCCACTTTGAAACTGCATGCCCCGCAATACAAACCGCAATAAGCTAGCAAATTGATATTTTTTGCCATAATAATCTCCAAACAGAATTGCCCTAAAGGACGAGCAAAGATTTACATGCTATTTCGTTGGTGGCCACACGAACTTCCCGGTACTGTCTATGTAACCATATATGTCCTCAAATTTTAATTTGTCTCCAAATCCAACCACCGCCAAGCCCTCAAAAAAGTCCATAGCTAGATCAAATTGCGGACTTATTATTACCTTCCCTGTTTTATCAATATAACCCCATTTACCCTTATAACCACCAACCTTTAGCCGAGCTAGCCCCTGATGAAAGTCACCCGAATTCTCGAATTGTGGAGGAATCACCATCCTCCCTTCTTTGTCGATATAACCCCACTTTCCCCCGGTGTAACCGACAACGTTGACTAATTTCGCTCCGATATTTACGGCTGCCAGCCCTTCAGAAAAGCTTGTCGCTCGATCAAATTGTGGATCTATCCTCATCTTTCCCGTTCTATCGATATAGCCCCACTTATCGCCGATCTTCACCGCTGCTATCCCTTCCGAAAAACGCAGAACATCATTAAATTTCGGCTCTATCACCACCGTTCCCATTGTATCTATAAAACCCCATTTATTTTCAACAATTATGGCAGCAAGTCCTTCGGAACATTCTCCGGCATTTCGATCAGACATAGGACTAATTAACTTCCCCTTTCTATTGATGAACCCACATCCTCCGGTTACCCAAACCAGTGCCAGACCATCGGAAAAGTTACCAGCATGTAGGGCGTCAGTATTGATGACTATCTCCCCTTTTTTATTGATGTAACTACATTTGTTTCCAATCTTTACCCTGGCTAAACCTTCCGAAAAATCTGAAGCATCATCGAATCGCGGTCTAATTACAATCTTGCCATCTTCATCAATATAACCCCATTTGCCACCACCATACGTATGGTTTACACGCTTCGCTCCGATATTTATGGCTGCGAGGCCTTCGGAAAAATGTCTTGCCATGTCAAATCGGGGGTTGATAACTGTTTTCCCAGTTTTGTCGATGTACCCATGTTTTCCATTCAGTTGTACACCGAACAATACTTCTCTCCCCCCGGTATTTGACTTTTCACTAGCTGACAACAATACCAGAATAAATAAAAATATAGTTAAAAACTTATTTATCTTCATTTTACTTTCTCTTTTACCGGAAAAGAATCATTTCGTCGATTATGATTCGACCGATGCATAAGCGAAATAAAAAGAACCGGACAATTACGAGCTTTTGCTTATCCCGATCGGCTGGGCATTGCGGATATCGTAAGCTAAGACAATCGAAGACAGGGCATCTTCCAAACCAAATCCTTTTCCCGATAGAATTTCCTTATATACTGTGGTGTGCAAATCGGTGAAACCTTCCGAGAATTCTATTTTTTCTCCATCCAGAAGGTAGGTTGGGAAGCTGCGCCTCCTGACCTGCGCCACTGCTATTTAATCTGAAATATCCAAAACTGTTTCGACCCGCAAAACCGAATTGGTACAGCTTGAATTACTTGTTTGTAATAGTCACGGTCAGCGGCTGCATTAAGGTGAATGCCACCACTTGTCCGGGGACAAGCTCCAGGTTCTCTCTTCCGGTAGCCGCAGCGGCGCCGGTACCGACCGCTGCTCCGGCAGCCGCACCAATCACAGCGCCTTTTCCCTTGCCGATTATGCCGCCGACAATCGCTCCGGCTGCCGCTCCTCCGCCGATCATTTTGACCTCACGATCGGTATGGCTCTTCCCTTTATGGTAGATCTCGTTGGTGACCACGGCGTAAGTCTTGCCATCCGGAAGAGTGATCTCCTTGGCGGTAAATGCGATTTCGGGCGGCGTCTTCAAAGTCCCACCCTTGACCAGCTTGGTGATCACCAAATCCACCTTGGATCCCTGAGGAATAGCGACCTTTCCTTCCACCATCACCGGACTGGCTACCGAGCCCGAAAAGTGTTCGCCGGTTTGGTTTACATTGGTTTGCACACTGTTGGAAAGAGTGATTTCCAGCCGTGTGGAACTCGGAATATTCAACTTCACCTCTTTGAACTTAGCGCAGCTGCTGATCACGAGCAATATTCCTCCCAACAGCAGAGCCACCATCCTTAATTTTATCATACTACCTCCTATTGATTGTAAAACTGGGAAAAACTGATGCATCAGGAGCCTTGCGCTCCTGAGATTAATTAACTCTAAGAATCATCCAATCTTCTTTAAGTATGGATGCGAGTTTTCGTTTATGCCTAAAGCCTTGGCATTGCGGATAGCGTGAGCCAGGACTATCGAAGGCAGGGCATCCTCCAAACCAAATCCTTTTCCCGACAGGATCTCTTTATAAACTATGGTGTGCAGGTCGGTAAACCCTTCCGAGAACTCTATTTTTTCTCCGTCCAGAAGAATCAAGCGGTGCGTACTCTTGTTGTTTTTTTTGCATTCCTGGGGCAAATCCTCTTTGTCAATGGATAAAAACCATTTCACCCGCGCGCCGTTTAGCTCTATGTAGCCGCCGGTTTTGGTGGGAGTGGCGATATGGACTTCGCTGTGCTCGACTTTGCCATATAACCAAATCAGCAGGTCGAACAAATGAATACCGATATTGGTAGCCAGCCCGCCCGAGCGCTCCAGCTGGCCCTTCCACGAAACCCGATACCAGGGTCCGCGGGTGGTGATGTAAGTTAGCTCGATATTCTTCTTGGCGGTTTGCGGTAAGTTTTCCAGTTTCTTTTTCAGGGCTAAAAGGGAGGGGTGAACCCGCAATTGAAGAATGGTATAAATCCTTTTACCGCTCTCCTGTTCCAGCTCCTGGAGCGGCGCTATGTTCCAGGGATTGAGAACCACCGGTTTCTCGCAAATGACATCCGCCCCCACCCGCAGGGCAAAACGGGCATGGGCATCATGCAGGTAATTCGGCGAGCAAATGCTGACATAATGAACCCGCTTATCTTCTTCTCCCAGGCGGCGAAGCTTTTCGATGTGCCGGTCGAATCTTTCAAACTCGGTGAAGAATTGCACCCCTTCGAAGTAGCTGTCCAGTATGCCTGCGGAATCATGGGGATCGACCGCCGCCACCAGGCGGTTGCCGGTTTCCTTGATGGCTTTGAGGTGACGCGGGGCGATGTAGCCTGCCACGCCGATAATAGCAAAATTTTTCTCTTTCATAGGTTTTATCAGGTTATTGTTCCATTAGATTGTGATATTTCACCCCGAAGGGGTGAAACGTTTATAGAAAACTAATTTTCACAAATCTTCGATGCCTACGGCATCGAAGATATATTTACAAGATACAAATGCTATAAACATTAAATGCCTTCGGCATTCCAGTATGCGTCAGGAGATGATTAAATAACATTCACTTTCAAACCTAATTAACAACAATAAGTAATCGATTGTCAAGTTCGTAGATCAAGTACATCAGTTTCTTGTAAAGTAAAATCAAACGACCTTACCCCCTTGGTCCCCCTCTCCACATGTGGAAAGGGGGAAAGAGGGGGAGAGGTGAAATTAGGGAAGTTTTCATTTTATCCGAACATTCCAAATCATTCTCTGGTGAATATCACCTCCAGTACCATCTCATACTTCCCTTGATTGTCGGGATGCTCCATTCTCAACACCACCCTATCGGGATCAACTTTGGTAAAAGTCTGGATTAATAACGTGTCGTGCCAGTTCAACAGCAAAGTCTCCTCATTCACGAAATTACAGGTTGCGGTCTGGAAACTTCCCGAATTTTCGAACCACCAGAATCGATACACCTTTGCTTTCTCGTCCCAGGCAAAAATCGCATGCGCTTCCCCACCCGATTTGGTAAGGTAATCGAAGTAGACATATTTGTCTTTCAATGCCCTCTTAAACGTCCCCTTTCCTGAGTCCGACCCTCCCTGACTAAAGATGCTCTTTAGAATCTTATATTCAAGATTCCAGTTCCCTAATAAAAACTCGAATTTCGTCATCATATTCTGTCCTTGGGTCTGGAGCCCCACGCTCCTGACTAATTCAAAGATAATGTAGGGACAATTCATGAATTGTCCCTACGACTTCATCGTCTTAGCCATCTTTGCCCATTCATCGAGCAAGGTAAACGGTTCGATTGAACACCAGTTTTTCTTTGGTTGAATCCAGATCAGCACAGAATAGCCCAGCCTTTTAAAGATTTATTCGACTACTCTGCCCTTGAAAGACTTTATCACTCCAGCATGATAGCATAGTTATGGAATTCGGCATTTGCTTTGCTCAAGCCACTCAAGAATGGCGCGAACACTGCCGGTGGCAAGGGCAATGCTCGAATCCGCTGCGCCGTAGTACAGGTGGAGGGTGTCGCCATCGGGAGCAATGGTGTAGCCACAAGGAAAGACAACGTTGTCCACGTCCCCGTGCAGCTCGTAGGGTTCTTTAGGGCCAAAGACCCACTCGTCACCGCGCTTTAGGCAAAGCTCCGGTCTTTGCAAATCAAACAGAGCGAGTCCGAGCCGGTAAAGACCGCCGGCTGCTGTCATCCGCACACCGTGGTAAATCACCAGCCAACCCTGGGGGGTTTCGATGGGCGGGGGTGAAAGGCCGATTTTATTCGCATCCCACCATCCGCCACGGCGGGCTTCCAACATCAGCTTGTGGCTGCCCCAGTGGCGCAGGTCGGGAGAATAGGACATCCACATGTGCGCTCTGGGAGCGCTTACCGGGCGATGGATCAAGGCCCAGCTGCCACCAATCCGATGAGGCAACAGGGCTGCATCTTTATCTTCCGGCTGCATGATCACCCCATAGCGCTCAAAGTGCCGGAAATCTTCGGTGAAAACCAGCGCCACCCCGGGTCCGTCGCGGGTGAAGGCGGTATAGACGATGGCATACTGGTTTAGCTCCGGGATGAAACTGATACGCGGATCTTCGATGCCCCACAGTTCCTCGGGAAAGTGTTCGGGATCCGGAAGTAAGGTGGGTTGGGGGTCAATCTGCCAGCCGTCCACACCGTTGGTGGAACGAGCCGCGCAAAAATGGGAATGGCCGCGCCGGTCTTCCACCCGGCACAAAAGCAGAGTGGTCCCATCGGCAAGCATAGTGGCGCCGGGATTAAAAACGCTGTTGACCGGATAAGGCCAATCGGCAGCGGTTAAGATCGGATTGAGCTTATGGCGATAAAAGAGTTCGGGATGAAGATTTTTCATTGTGGTCGGACCTCCTCAGATAGAAGAGCGTTCTCGGTTAGGCGCAGCTCCAGCAAGGACTGGAGAAAAGCGAGCGTAGACTCTGCCCCCTGATTCTCGTTCGGACGGTCGGGATGGAGACCATCCCGGCAACCGCCGGTCGTCGGGTCATAGATGGGCAGGTTCAGGTCGTTGTGCCCCAGGAACCACTCAAAGGCGCGTCGGGCCTCCTTGCGCCAGCGCTTGTCGCCCGTGATCCGGTAGGCTTCGAGGCAGGCAGAGACCGTGGCTTGTGCTTCCACCGGCTGTTGATCGAACCGGGCTCGCTCGCTCCCCCGCCGATAAAAACCGTTGGATCCGATGGGGACAAAATGACCCCCGACCGCATCATCGCGCTGTAAGTCGGTCAGCCAGCCAAGCGACTCCAACCCGGCTTCGGTCATGGCGCTATTCGGGATCCATTGTCCGCACATGAGCATGGCTTGTGGCAGCGCGGCGTTGCAATAGGTTAACCTGTCTTCATACCAGTGCCATTCATCCGAGCGGCTGCTTTGATACAACTTTAGCAATCGCCCGGCTAATTCCTCGCGGACTCGGCTAGCCTTGCTGTCGCCGGCAAACCGCCGCAGATACTCGTGGATACCGATGAGCGCAAAAGCCCAGGCCCGGGGGCTGGTGGTATTTAAAATGGCGGGCAAAGACTGCTCAAATACCCAGCCGGCCATACTCTGAAGTGCCGGTGTGTTAGAGCGGCCCAATACAGTACCCAACGCCCACAGGGTGCGACCGTGGCTGTCGTCCGACCCGCTCTCTTCCAGCCAGTTGCGCTGGTAATCCATAGAGTTGCGAAAGCGTCCGGTCTCGGCATTGAAGGCGTACCAGATGAAGGCCAGATAACGGGAAGCCAGCTCATAAGCTTCGCTGATGCCCAATTCCTCCAGAAGAATGCTCACGATCAGCGCCCGGGCGTTGTCGTCGATGCTGTAGCCCTCACGATAGTTGGGCACGGTGAAGCTGGCATGCTGCAGCATCCCGGTCCCGTCCGTCATTCGGTGCAGGTGATCGAGTTTGAGGGGCGGCAGCTCACCCGGACGCTTGTCGATCGGTTTGACCGCAAAGCCGGAGGGGGTAAAATGCCGGCGTTCACCGCGGGCACGTTCAAAACTCTCCATGTAACGGCGCGCCACCTGCGGCCAGATCATCGCCCGCCCGAATAGATAGGCGCGCTTGCGCATGGCATGACGCTTGGCTTCGTTATCTAATAGATCGATCACTTGCTCGGCCAAAGCCGCCGGATCGCGGAAAGGCACCAGCACTCCCCGTTCTTCGGCCAGCATCTCTTCCGCATACCAATAGGGTGTCGAAATCACGGCTTTCCCTGCTCCCAGCGTGTAAGCCAGTGTACCGGAGACGATCTGCACCCGGTTGAGATAGGGTGTGATGTAAATGTCCGCTGCGCCGATGAACTCAATCAGCTCCTCCAGACTTACAAAACGGTTGTAGAAGATCACGTTGCCTTCCACGCCTTTTTCCTGAGCCATCCATTGCAGGGATAGCCGGTAGGTTTCGCCTTCGTTCCGCACCACGTGGGGATGGGTGGCGCCGAGTATAATGTAGACCACGTTGGGATAGCGTGCCACGATCGCGGGCAGGGCGGCGATGACATTTTCTATCCCTTTGTTCGCAGATAGCAATCCAAAACTGAGCAATACGATTTTGCCCTCGACTCCAAACAGGTCTTTGTGAAAACTCGGGTCAACGAACGGTACATCCGGGATTCCATGGGGAATGAGATCGACCTTCTCCTTCCGCACCCGGTAGACCTCGTGCAAGAATTCCACGCCGCGCTCACTCATCACCACCAACCGATCGGATAGAGCTGCGACTTCTTCCAACACCCGGCGCTGATCCGGATCGGGGTCGTGCAGGATGGTGTGCAGGGTGGTAACGATGGGCATGCGTAATTCACGCAAGAGGGCCAGGATGTGACTTCCCGCCCTCCCCCCAAAGATGCCATACTCGAATTGCAGGCATGCCAAGTCGACATTGTTGATGTTCAGGAAGTCGGCGGCACGTCGATACGAGTCGATATCCTTTTCTGCCAGTTCAAATCGAACCCGGGGCGGATAGGCGTATCCGGTCTCGATGTCGTTAACCGGCAGGGCTATACACTTGGTCCCGGTATATTCGGCAGCGATGGCTTCACACAAGTCGGTGGTGAACGTGGCTATGCCGCACTGGCGCGGCAGGTAGTTGCCGATAAACGCAATGCGGTTGATCTTTGAATCGGTGGAACTGTATTCCATGATGAATATCTCCTTTTGGGCTTCCACTACGCTTTTTGGGTTGCCTCCTGGTTCAGCAGATAGTCTATCGGAAGCTTACGGTTCCGGGTCTACTTGTTTTCTTTCTGCTTCTTCTCCATCTTCGCCCATTCATCCCGCAAGGTAACCGTTCGATTGAAAACAAGTTTCTCTTTGGTTGAATCGAGATCAACGCAGAAATAACCCAATCTTTCAAACTGGTACCGGTCTTTTGGTTTTGCGTCGGCTAAAGACGGTTCCACTCTACAGGATTTTAGTACTTCCAGCGATTTTGGATTCAAATTGGCGGTGAAATCTGTTCCCTCGGGCACATCATCCGGGTCTGGTATGATAAACAGGTGTTCGTACAACCGCACTTCTGCTTCTATGGCATGCGACGCCGACACCCAGTGCAATGTCGCTTTCACCTTTCGGTCTGCCCCGGCAGAACCGCTCTTGGTCTCCGAATCATACGTGCAGTGAAGCTCTTTCACCTCACCGGTCTTCTCGTCTTTGACTACACTCTCGCATTTTATGATATAAGCATAACGCAGTCTGACTTCCTTACCCGGTGACAATCGGAAAAATCCTTTAGGCGGCTCCTCTCGGAAATCATCCTGCTCGATATATAGCTCACGGGAAAAGGGGACTTTCCGCATTCCCGCAGCGGGATCTTCCGGATTGTTTACTGCCTCCAATTCCTCCACTGAATCTTCCGGATAGTTGTCAATAATCACCTTCAGCGGACGCAGCACTCCCATCACCCTCGGTGCCCACTTGTTCAAATCCTCGCGCAAGCAATGCTCCAGCAGTGCAAAATCGACCACGCTGTCCCTCTTTGCTACTCCGATTTTGTCCGCAAAAACCCGGATCGATTCGGGCGTGTAACCGCGCCGGCGGAAGCCGCAGATGGTCGGCATCCGGGGATCATCCCATCCGGAAACGTACTTTTCCTGCACTAATCTCAAAAGCTTTCTTTTACTCATCACCGTGTAGTTGAGATTCAATCGGGCAAACTCAATTTGCCGGGGATGGTAAACCCCCAGCTGATCCAAATACCAATCATATAAAGGCCGATGATCTTCAAACTCCAGCGTGCAGATGGAATGGGTGATTCCTTCGATGGAATCTTCCAGCCCGTGCGCCCAGTCGTAGGTGGGATAGATGCACCATTGGTTGCCGGTGCGGTGATGCTCCGCGTGAACGATGCGGTACATGATCGGGTCACGTAGGTTTAGATTGGGAGAGGCCATATCGATTTTCGCCCGCAGTACCCGGGCACCGTTGGGAAATTCCCCTTTCCGCATACGCTCAAACAGATCCAGGTTCTCCTCGACAGAGCGGTTTCGATACGGGCTTTCCTTCCCCGGTTCGGTCAAGGTGCCGCGGTATTGGGTGATTTCGTCGGCGCTTAAATCACAAACGAATGCCCGACCCTGCTTGACCAATTGAACGGCATACTCATACATCTGCTCAAAATAGTCCGAGGCAAAGAACAACCGGTCCTCCCAATCGAACCCCAACCACCGGACGTCTTCTTTGATCGAATCAACATACTCTACCTCTTCTTTGCTCGGATTAGTATCGTCGAAACGCAGATTGCATTTCCCACCGAATTCGGCTGCGGTGCCAAAATTCAAGCAGATGGATTTGGCATGACCGATATGCAAATAACCGTTCGGCTCGGGAGGGAAGCGGGTTTGAACCCTCCCCCCCCATTTATTGGTCCTTAAATCCTCTTGGATGATCTCCTTGATAAAGTGCGAAGATAAAGCAGGAGCACCTGGAGGATGAGTCTCCTTT
The DNA here is from genome assembly GCA_903908285.1 of uncultured candidate division Zixibacteria bacterium. Lineage (GTDB taxonomy): Bacteria > Zixibacteria > MSB-5A5 > MSB-5A5 > SM1-73 > CAIVRH01. The sequence continues at coordinate 22,447 of CAIVRH010000015.1, read as the reverse complement.
TGTTCTTTATTCTGGTCATGATCCGGGTTAGAATTGGACGACTTCATGTTTTGACCTCGATATGAGTTAAGCGATTCAAGCAAATTATCAGCGCAATGGAAATATATCGATTTTCAAGCCGCCCCGCCACAAGAAAAATATTAAGATTGACATACGACCAAAGATGGCACGAACCTTCAGGAGCAAGAAGAACTTGCAAGAAGGTCAATAGTATTTGAATCTGTCAAAGAGATATTGTTAATATCTTTAACCAAGAATAAAGATGTGTTCTACGGACGTTGAGTATCAAACTCATTCTAACTGAATACCGGTTATATACCGAACTCAAACCATAACAATGGCTTATATAATATCATAAAAAGTTAATCAAAAAGTAAAAAAAGACTTGACAAAATTGACGAATAGACTATACTACATTTTGTTCTGCACTAAATCGGGAGTTTAGAAGAACATAGAAAGGGTTGCTAGGGAAAAGGATTTCGCTCAAGCAACCCGGTTATGCCTATCCAAGCCTTGGATGCGGTTTTAAGCTCCTTTCCTTTCCAATAAATTTAAAATATCCCTCTGTCAGAGGGCTAAAAAGGTTGGAGTTGTAAGTCGGGATTTTCGTTCAGTATAAATCCAAGAAATACCTGACATTAAGTCTCTATACTCGCAACTCTGAACTCTCTCAATGATGTGATTGATCTTTGAACTAACAAACATACAAACTATTAAACAATTCTGAGGAGGTGAATGTTTATATGCTTTGAAGACTTGTTTTGGAGCAGTTTTTCCACAAGGATTGAATCATATTTACCTTGTGAGTTAACCTTTTAATTTAAGGAGGTTGAAACATGCGTATATCTTGGGTCAAGTTGGTTGGAATGTTAGTCGCCTTACTTCTCTTATTCATACCGAAAATATGTCTTGGCATGAACATTATTCATAATTTTGGGAATCTCGCTGATTCCCAGAGGGTATCCCTTAGTAACTATATAACAGCATGGGAAGGGCATATTTGTTGCGATAATACATTAACTATTGATTTTTTCAACGCTGACTTGGGTGGACCGTCTTTAGAACTCCCTAATATGAAAGCGGGTGTAGAATTATTTATTGGTACTTCAGAAAAGGGAGAGTTTATCACACTAGCGGAAACAGACCAATTCCAACCAGATGGGAACGGAGAACCGACACACGCAAGAATTAGGTTTAACAATAACTTAGGCATCCCATGGCAGTGTGATTTTAACCAGCCACTAGACCCAAACAAATATGACTTCTTTTCGGTAGCACACCACGAACTGTGCCACGCCTGTGGCTTTACAGTGAATTATAATAACTTTAGCAGCCATGTAACATCAGGACCGGCTTCATTCCGCACCTTTACTTGTGATGGTTTTACCGTAAACCTTGAGCCGGACACATTCGGAACGCATGTATGCGCAGACTCAATATTTTCCTGCATTCCTGGAGACTTAATGAATAGATTAATAGACAAAGGTGTACGCCGTCGCCCAGAGCAATGGCATTTTTTTGCGTTAAACTGTGCGTTCAGCTGTTCAAAAGGCAATTCCGTATGTGATGCTCCCACCCTCACCGAATGGGGTCTGGTTATCTTGGTAGTATTGATCGTAGTCAGCGCCTGGGTGGTTATGCGAAAAAGAAAAGCAGTAAGAATTAGGGCATAGTGAATGGGGGTTAGTTTAAAGATGTAAGGTTTAAGGAAAAAAGCTCCGAGGGAGGGGCATGAAGCGTCGCAGCTCTGTTCAATCTGAACGGAGCGTAGGGGAGTGCGGCGCTTTTCTTATTTCGTCCGAGACGAAGCTCGGACGCTACACCTGACTCTTCTGTATTTCATACATTCAACGTCAAGAGATTTTTCTGTTGACTAACCTTGCTTGGTATGATATACTTTTCAGTCGATAAGGAAAATGACGAATCGATAGGTTGTTTGACACCGGAGAGTAAAACCTTTATTTCCTCTTACCTTATGCGGATTCCACTTTTAAGAAGGGCACGTAGTCTACGCCGGTACCGGCAGATCATCTCTGTGCTTTTGAAATACGGCTTCGGCCAGGTGCTCCACCAGATGAACATCTTCACCCGTCTGCGCATCGGGAAAATAGCCCAGAAGAAAGCCGAAGGCTTGGAAAGGCTGACCTACGCCCAGAGGATCAGGCTGGCTTTGGAGGAGCTGGGACCGACTTTCGTCAAATTGGGTCAGATCCTCTCCATGCGGCCATTCTTGATCCCGCTGGATTTAGTGCTGGAGTTAACCAAGCTCCAGGACGAAGTGGCGCCCTTTCCTTTTCCTCTGGTCAAAGACATCGTGGAAAAGGAGCTTAAATCTCCTTTGGATGAGCTTTTCTCGTCGTTCGATACCGTCCCCATCGCATCAGCATCCCTGTCTCAGGTTCACAAAGCCGTAACCAAAGATGGGAGCATCGTGGTGGTGAAAGTTCAAAGGCCTGGTATCCGGGAGGTGATCGAAGCAGATCTGGAGATCTTGAGGGATCTGGTGAATCTCTTGGAAAAATATGTGCCTGAAACCAGGCAGTTTGATCCGTCCGGCATCAGAGAGGAGCTGAAAAAATCGATCCGCCGGGAGATCGATTTCAATAACGAAGCCAGGAACATCGAGATCTTCAGGGAGAATTTCAAAGAGGAGAAATCCGTTTTCGTTCCCCAGGTTTTTTGGGACATGTCCACCGCCCTGGTTTTGACTATGGAGTTCATCGACGGGGTGAAGATATCCAATTTAGAGGAGCTGGAAAAACGGGGGATCGATAAAAAAGTACTGGCTCAGATAGGCGGGCAGATGGTTTTCAAGCAGATCTTCGATGATGGTTTCTTTCATGCAGATCCGCATCCGGGAAACCTCTTCGCCCTGGAGGGTAACATCATTGCGCCGGTCGACTTCGGGATGATGGGGCGGCTTTCGGAAACCAGCATGAACGAGCTGGCGGATATTTTGATCTCCGTGGTCAACTGGCATCCGGCAGGAATAGTCAAGGTTTATCAGGATATGGAAGTGGTGGCAGAGGATGTCAACCCCCGGGCTTTGGAAGCGGATTTGGCGGATTTTCTGTACAAGTATCACAAGATCCCGCTTTCCCGCCTGGACATGAAGACGTTGATCAACGAGGCGTTTGAGATCATTCACCGCTACAACATCCACATCCGGTCGGAGTTGATGCTCTTCTCCAAAGCTTTGGTTACCTACGAGGAAGTGGCTAAAATGCTGGACCCGGAATACGATCTGGTTACCCAGGCGGTGCCGTATGTCAAAAAACTGGCATATCGAAAGTTCAAACCCAAAGCCCTTCTGAAAGATTTATTCACCACCTCCTTAGATCTGCGCGATCTTTTAACCACTCTCCCCTTTGAGCTGAAAAGGATAGTCAAGAATCTGGCCAAGGGTAGGATCACTTTAACCTTTCAGCACAAGGGTCTGGACAAACTGATCCTGGAGATCGACCGGGCATCCAACCGGGTTTCATTCGCATTGATCATTGCGGCTATTATTGTAGGTTCGTCCTTGATCATGCGGCTGGAAACCAAATACACCCTTTTGGGCTATTCGCTGATTGGGATTTTGGGTTATGTCTTTGCCGGGGTATTAGGAATCTGGCTGGTGATCGCTATTTTAAGATCGGGTAAAATGTAACCTCACCCCCTGTCTCCCCCTCTCCGTGAACGGAGAGGGGGAGACAGGGGGTGAGGTTTCACTAATTGATCATATTTTAATTGACAAAATCCAGAAAAGGAATATAATTCCACCTTTTGACGGAGAAAGCTTATGATCACCAGTATGACCGGTTACGGTAGGGCGGAGTTGGTTGAGGAGAATTTAAGAGCCACGGTTGAGATCAGCTCGGTAAACAATCGTTTCTGCGAAATCCAGTTTCGCCTTCCCAAAAATATGTCCCCCTTGGAATCGAAACTCAAAGAGATAATCCTCTCCACCATCAGCCGGGGAAAGATCAACTTCGCTTTAACCTGGGAGGAGACCTCCCCCCCGGCAACCTTTGTCAAACTGAACCAAGAGGTGGCGGACGTTTACCATGCAATCATGTGCCAGTTGAAAGAGAGATTCGATCTCCCGGGTGAAATCCGGATGGATTATTTCCTCAGCCTGCCGGATTTAATAAAGGTGGAGAAGGAGGAATACGATCTGGACCGGGCCTGGAAGATACTGGAGAAAGTCAGCCAAAAAGCTTTGGAGGAATTCAACCGGATGCGCAGAGCCGAAGGTGCCAAGCTCTCACAGGATATGGCCGAACGGGTAACTAAGCTGGATTTAGCTATCGGCGAAATAGAAAGTTTGACCCCCCAGAGCGTGGAAATCTACCGGCAAAAACTCAACAGCCGGATAAAGGAACTGACCGAAAATATCCCGGTGGACGATCACCGGATAGAGCTGGAGGTGGCATTGATGGCGGAGAAATGCGACGTTACCGAGGAATGCGTCCGCTTCAATAGCCATAATTCTCAGTTTCTCTCCGCCCTGAAAGAAGAGGTGCCGGTGGGAAAAAGGCTGACCTTCCTTTTGCAGGAGATGAACCGCGAAGCCAACACCATCGGATCCAAGTCCGTCGATACCGCCATATCGAAAAAGGTGATCTTCTTGAAAGAGGAGATAGAGAAGTTAAGAGAGCAGGTGCAGAACATCGAATGACCAGTGATGGATGACGGAAATCGGATAAATAATTATGAATCTCAAAAAGAATCCAAATCACAAAATATATATTCAGGCGCTTCGTAAGATGTCTCCTGAAAAAAGATTGTCACAAGCATTTGAGTTATCCGAATTCACCAAACAACTGTTTATCCATGGATTACACAAAAGGTTTCCCGATCTTTCAGCAGAAGAATTCAAAAAACTACTTTTGGAGCGGCTGGATAAATGTCACAACCGGAATTATTAAAGAAGGTTATTCAGACTCTTGATCAGGCTGGAGTTCCATATATGATAACCGGTTCTGTTGTTTCGAGCTTGCAAGGTGAACCAAGGTCTACGCATGATATTGACATAGTTGTAGCTATCCAAAAATCAAATATTCATAAATTAGTTGATGTTTTTCCTCCTCCTGATTTTTATCTGGATGAAGATGCTATACTTGACGCAATTGCGAATCAGAGCATGTTTAATCTAATTGTTGTAAATGAAGGAAATAAAATTGATTTTTGGATATTAACTGCTGATCCTTTTGATCAATCACGTTTTTCACGAAGGTACGCAGAAGAATTTATGGGATTAAAGGTGCAAGTTTCCAGCCCGGAAGATACGATTTTAGCTAAGTTGAGGTGGGCTAAACTGTCCGGAGGTAGTGAAAAGCAATTCACCGATGCTCTGAGGGTATATGAAGTGCAACTAGGTAATCTGGATATGGATTATTTAAGAAAGTGGGCAAATATATTGAGTGTAGAGACTTTGTTAAAACGTCTTATGGATGAAGCAGAAACGATACAGCTGAGCCTCTAGTGAAGATAATAGAGCGGGTAACCTTTAAGCCGGTGATTTTTATACATGAAATCTAAGGAACTGCTTGTGGTTTTATCCTCCCCCTCCGGTGCGGGCAAGACCACAATATGCCAAAAGATACTCAGGAAACATAAAGACTATATCTATTCCGTCTCCGCCACTACCAGAGAAAAAAGAAAAGGTGAAATACCCGGTAAACACTACATCTTTTTGGGAGAAGAGGAATTCAACCGACGAATAAGAAATAATGAGTTCGTGGAATGGGCGTGGGTTTTTGGGCAAAGGTACGGAACGCTGAAGAAATTCGTAAACCGGGCTAAAAAAGAGGGGAAGGTGGCGCTGTTCGTGCCGGACGTGCAGGGAGGGATGGCTCTCAAGAGAAAATATCCGGATTGCATTTTGATATTCATTCTCCCCCCCTCTTTAAACGAATTAAAAAAACGGCTCATCCACCGGGGGACCGAAAAAAAAGAGGAGATGAAGCGGCGGTTGAAAACCGCATTAAAGGAAATAAAGTTTTGGTCGAAGTATGATTATGTCATCATAAACCAGAACATAAGTCATACCGTGAACACGGTGGAGAAAATTATCGAGGCGGAAAGACTTCAATCGAGCCGGTTTGATTTTGCCGGATGGGGGGGGAAAAAAATCAAAGACCTATGACGAACAGCGGATGGCGAATCCTAAAAAATCATATATCTATTTGCCATTCGTCATCAATCATTCGTTATTTATTTTTCAAAGATTTCGGAAAGACGTTCCGTTTAGTGTTTTTACCATGCAAATGGATTACTCAAGGAGGAACTGATGGAATTAGATGCAGCTGAAAGAATGAGAAAGATGGGCATCAACCGGTATGAAGCGGTCATCGCTGTGGCTAAATATGCCCGCAGGTTAAACGCAGAAAGGCTCAAAGATAAACCCGAGGGAGAAGAAACCGACGCTCAATCCGTCAAGCTGCCCAAAGTTACTTCTCAAGCTTTAAGGGATGTATTAGCCGGAAAAGTGAAATTTGAAAAACCGGCGAAAGTTTAACCCGAATTTAGTTTATGGTGTCAGCCAAAACAAGAATCGATTAAGGGCATAACCTTGAAATAAGGACATTTCCAGTGGGCAAAAATCTGCTGATAGTGGAATCACCCACCAAAACCAAAGCCTTAAAGAAATTTCTGGGTAAAGATTTTGTGGTGGAGGCGTCGGTGGGACATGTGAAAGATCTGCCGAAGAAAAACCTGGGAGTGGATATAGAGAACGATTTTACCCCCAGCTACGAGATCATAAAAGGTAAAAAGAAGATAATAGACCTGCTCAAGTCCGCATCCAAAAAAGCACAGACGGTTTATCTGGCTCCGGACCCGGACCGGGAAGGGGAAGCTATCGCCTGGCATATCGCCCAGGAGATCCAAAAAAGCAAAGCAAAAATCCTGCGCGCCTCGTTTAACGAAATCACCAAAGAGGCGGTGGAGGAAGGAATAAAAAATGCGGGTGAAATCGACTTAAACCGGGTAAACGCCCAGCAAGCCCGTAGGATTTTGGACCGGCTGGTGGGTTACAAAATCTCGCCGGTTCTGTGGAAAACCGTGTATAAGGGTTTGAGCGCCGGTCGGGTACAATCGGTGGCATTGCGCATCATCTGCGAAAGAGAAGAAACCATAACCCATTTCGTCCCCCAGGAATACTGGAGCGTAACCGCCATTCTGGAGACTAAAGACAAGAAATCCTTCCCGGCCAAGCTGGTAAAAATCTCCGGAAAGGATTTCCAGATAAGTAACCAGAAGGGTGCTGAAGATGTCATCTCGGATTTGAAAACCAAAAAGTACCTGGTGGATAAGATCAGCCAGGAGGAGAGAAGACGCTATCCTTATGCTCCTTATATCACCAGCACCCTCCAGCAGGATGCCGCCCGGCAGCTCTATTACCCGGCCCAGAAAACCATGAAGATCGCTCAGGAGTTATATGAGGGGGTGGAGCTGGGGGACCAGGGGAGCGTGGGACTGATCACCTATATGCGGACCGACTCTCCCCGGATCGCCGAAGTGGCTAAGAAATCCGCCAAAGATTTCATCCAAAAGAATTTCGGCACCGATTATATTCCTTCCAAACCCAGGGAATACAAATCCAAAAAGTTGGCGCAGGAGGCGCACGAGGCCATCCGCCCCACTTACCTGGAGCAGACCCCGGGTGAGATAAAGAAGTTTTTAACCAAAGACCAGTTCAAGCTGTACCAGCTGATCTGGAACCGGTTCATCGCCTCCCAGATGGCCGAGGCGGTTTTCCAGGTGACCTCGGTAGATATCGAGGCAGAGAAATATCTGTTCCGGTCTTCCGCCTCGCAGCTTTTATTCGACGGATTCCTGAAAGTTTATCAGGATGTGAAAGAAGAGAACGGGGATGAGGAAGAGGAATTCAAACTGCCGGGATTGAAAGAAAATGAATTATTGCACTTATTGGAGCTCATCCATAAACAGCATTTTACCAAACCTCCCCCCCGGTTTACCGAAGCCAGTTTGATCAAGGAATTGGAAGAAAACGGCATCGGCCGGCCCTCCACCTATGCCCAGATCGTTTACACCATCAAGCAGCGAAATTACGTGGAAGCGGAAAACCGGAGGCTTTATCCCACCGAACTGGGAAAAACGGTGAACTTAATTCTGGTGAAAAATTTCCCGGACATATTCGAGGTTAAGTTCACCGCTAACATGGAGGAAGAGTTGGATAAAATCGAGGAAGGGGAAGAAAAGTGGGTGGACGTACTGAAGGAATTTTACGAACCCTTCCGGCTTAATTTGGAGAAGGTGGAGAACAACAAAAGCAAAATACAAAAGCTTACCCAGGAGAAGACCGAGGAGATCTGCGATAAATGCGGCAGTCCCATGATCATCCGCTGGGGAAGAAACGGAAAATTCCTGGCGTGCTCCGCCTACCCCGATTGCAAGAACGCCAAGCCATTGGATCCGAGTGAGAACGGAAAGGTTCTGACGGATAAGGTTTGCGACCTCTGCGGTGCTCCGATGATGGTCAAGACCAGCCGGTATGGAAGATTCCTCTCCTGCTCCAAATATCCCGAATGCAAGTTCACCCAGCCCTTCTCCATGGGGGTAAACTGTCCCCAGGAAGGCTGCGGCGGTTATTTGAGCGAAAGAAAAACCAAGAGGGGAAAATTCTTCTACGGGTGCTCCAAATACCCCCAATGCAAATTCGCCACCTGGGACAAACCCATAGCCGAGAATTGTCCGAACTGCGAAGCCAAGTTTTTGGTGATGAAATCATCCAAAACCAAGGGGGATTATCTGAAATGTTTGAAATGCGGGCATGAGAAGCTCGAGCCGGTGGAAACGGTCAGCGGATGAAAGTCCGTCCACAGTCCGCCGTCGACCGTCCGCAGCAAAAAAAGATTGACAAATCAGATTTCAGGGCGGGATTTTCTTATGAACACTTACGCGATTCCCGCCGCTATGAGTGATAATCATTAATCCACCATAGAGCAGGGTTTACCCTGCCCTTCGGTCCTGAGACCTCAGGGTCGAAGGAAAGGGAATCATCCTGAAGGGCATTCAGCCCTGCAAACTGAATTTATCTACATTCTCCGTGGCGTCATCTTTGATATTGATTATCTCAAATCTCTCTTTAACCGAAAATTAGCGAATCGAGATTGACTGTAGGTATAAAAAAAACAAGATTAAAAGATCAAATGGAAGATATTGAAAAAGAAAAAGAAGAATTCCTCCATCATCTAAAAACGGTAAAGAACTTTTCAGAAAACACCATCCTCTCCTATCACGACGCTCTTTCCTCCTTCATTGATTTTTTAAAAAAAAGAAAAATCCCGGCTGATTCTTCAGATGAGTTTTCTCGATCTTTAATGCGTGGTTTTTTGGTCGAATTAAAACAAATAAAGAAACTTAAAGAAACCACCATATCTCACCGGGTATTTGTGCTGAGATCGTTCTTTAAATATCTCCAAAGAAAGAGGAAAGTGCAGGTGAATCCGGCGGCTTATTTGATCAGCCCTAAAAAGAGAAAATCTCTCCCCTCGTTTCTAACGGTTTCCCAGATGCAGGAATTGCTCCGGCTCCCCTCCCGGGAAAATGTCTGGGGTTTGAGGGATTTAGCTATTCTCGAGCTTTTTTACAGCACCGGCATGCGGCTTTCGGAGCTGTCGGAATTGAAGCTTTCATCCATTGATTTCCCCACGGGATTGATCCGGGTGATGGGTAAGGGAAAAAAGGAAAGGATCATCCCGGTCGGGATAGAAGCCCTTTCGGCTTTGAAGAACTATCTGGAAAAGCGCGAATTAAGTCTAAAAGAACCCGGTTCAGTCGATAACCAGGTGCTCTTTTTGAACCATTCCGGCAAGAAGCTCACCAGCCGCAGTATAGCCCGGATAGTAAAAAAACACGCTCTAACAGTCAGCGAGGACATAAAAACCAGCCCCCATAAATTAAGACACACCTTCGCCACCCATCTTTTGGATAGCGGTATGGATATCATGGCGGTTAAGGACCTGTTGGGACATTCGAACCTCTCCACCACTCAGATTTACACTCACCTTACCACGGAAAGATTGAAGAAAGTATATAAAAAAGCACATCCCCGGGCGGAAATGAAGAAAGATTCCCCACAGAATAACGGTTAAACTGATTATTATTACGTATAATATAAATAGTATTCTGTATTCGTTCAGCGGGAGCAAAGTTCGTATCAGAGCACAACTAATAGAAAATATCAGATGCGAACAACGAATAAGCAGAAACAAAAGGCGAGCTTTAAAGTTATAACGAACCTAAAAACCCAGGATAAGAAACAGGATGATAAAATCGACTACTATAATAGGTTTAAAACGTAACGGGAAGGTGGCAATCGGTGCGGACGGGCAGGTGAGTCTGGAGGACACCATCGTAAAGCAAAACGCCAATAAATTACGTAAGCTATATAACAACAATATCATAGCGGGTTTTGCCGGTGCTTCAGCGGATGCTTTTACCTTGTTCGAGCGGTTCGAAGCCAAGATAGAGGAGTTCAGAGGAAACCTCCCCCGGGCGGCTGTGGAACTGGCGAAAGAGTGGCGAATGGATAAGTATCTGCGCCGTCTGGAAGCGCTTTTGGCGGTTTTGGATCGGGAACATGCTCTGGTGATTTCCGGTAACGGAGACGTGATAGAGCCGGATGACGGGATTGTGTCTATCGGTTCCGGCGGACCCTACGCATTAGCTGCAGCCCGGGCGCTGGTAGCCCATTCCGATCTGGATGCCAAAGCCATAGTCAAAAAATCCATAGAAATCGCCTCCTCCATCTGTGTCTATACCAATGACCGGATAGTTATTGAGGAGTTGGATTAAGGCAATTCTCGCGGAGTGTAAATCCTGTTTTAAATCAATTGACAGGCTCTTACACTCCTTTGGTTTTTTTGGAGAAAAGGTAGATTCTGCATTATCCTGTTATCAAACACCCGTTCGATTCGCAACGTAAGCTGATGGCATATAAATGATTAATATGAGGGTGCTTTCCGGATTAGAATAAATATGGACGACATAGTTACGTCCCATACAACAAAAGAGAAAAACACAATTTTGCAATAATGCAAAGCAGTACTTTGAAAAATCCAGAATTTGCTTATATTGGTATTGGATGATAGTATGCAAATGGACTTAAAGAAAGTGGGGATATATTTAAAATGAAACAGATAAAGAATCATGTCGCTGCCGAGTTTAAGGATTTTAGCGAAAAGGAAGAAACCTTGGATAAAGACCAGCGCAAAGAGTTGACCCCCCAGGAGATCGTCCGGGCGTTGGATAAATATATCATCGGGCAGGACCGGGCCAAAAAATCGGTGGCCATTGCCCTCCGCAACCGGTGGAGAAGACAGCAAGTGGAGGGGGAACTCAAAGACGAGATCATGCCCAATAACATCATCATGATCGGACCCACCGGGGTGGGAAAAACCGAGATCGCCCGCAGGTTGGCGAACTTGGCCAATGCTCCATTCATCAAGGTGGAAGCGTCCAAATATACCGAAGTGGGCTATGTGGGAAGAGATGTGGAATCGATGGTAAGGGATCTGACCGATCTGGCTGTGGCCATGGTAAGAAGGGAAAAAGCCGAGGAAGTGAAACCTAAGACGGAAATTTTGGCTGAAGAAAAGATTTTGGACCTTCTATTACCCCCTAAACCCCGCCGTAAAAGAATGGATTTTCAACCGCCGATTGCCGGTGGATACGGCACTCCTTCTTTCCCTTTCCCCGACTCTTCAGAGATGAACGGTTCGGAGAACAACGGAACTGCCACCCGGGATAAGCTCAGAGCGCAGCTGCATGAGGGGAAACTGGATAAAAGAACCATTGAGATCAACGTTCCCAACGACAGGTTCCCGGTGATCGAGGTGTTTTCTCCTCAGGGGATAGAGGAACTCGGAGTAAATTTCCAGGAGATGTTCTCGGGCATGTTCCCCAAGAAAACCAAGAGAAGAAAAGTAACCATCTCAGAGGCGCAGAGGATTTTGACCCAGGAGGAGTTAGAGAAGCTGATTAACTTCGATGAGGTGATCGGAGAATCCTTGGAAAGGGTGGAAAACTCCGGGATAATATTCATCGATGAGATCGATAAAATAGTAGGGGAACGGGGTAAGGAGGGACCGGATGTTTCGCGGGAGGGAGTACAAAGGGATTTACTTCCCATAGTCGAGGGAACCAATGTGATGACCAAGTATGGCATGGTCAAGACCGATCACATACTCTTCATCGCCGCCGGCGCCTTTCACGTGGCTAAGCCGTCGGATTTAATTCCGGAGATGCAGGGCCGCTTCCCCATCCGGGTGGAATTGGATAGTTTGAACACCGAGGATTTCATCCGCATCTTAACCGAGCCAAAAAATGCGTTAATCAAGCAGTATATCGCTTTGCTAGCCACCGAAGGATTGGATATTTCTTTCACCGATGATGCCATTCGGGAGATCGCCAAAATTGCCAATCTAGTAAACGAGAGGACGGAAAACATCGGAGCCAGAAGGCTGCACACGGTGATGACCATTCTCTTGGAAGAGATTATGTTCAAGATGCCGGATTTGAAAACCAGGAAAGTAAAAGTGACCAAACAGATGGTGGAAAACACCCTCAAAGACATAGTGGAGGATGAGGATTTAAGCCGATATATCTTATAGAAATCCGGCTTAAGAAAGAATGATTGGAAATTGGATTGCAAGTGAGTATTATAAGAGCATTATAAGGGAGCGATGAAGTATAGGGGAGTCGCGTGCTTTGGCATAGAGCGAAGCTGAAGTGTGGACTCCCGTAATCATATGGGCACATCGATGATGTAGGTCGGATATGGGCGTAGCCCTATCCGACAAGGTTCTGTCTATGGGAAAATGGTTGAAGTTTCTCCTTCTATGTTCTTTTCTGATGAATTTGCCATTTGCTTCAATAGCCCAAACAACGGAAAACCAGGTAGCGTTCAAGAAAGTTCAGGAAGCGACATTTGATGACACCATAAGTAATATAGCATTTGGTTCTTTCCTCAAAGATGGCATTGAGCGGATTTATTGCAAAGTAATTGTACTAAAGGACAAGGAAGTGCAGTTTCTTGATACAAGTGGAAAGATTATCGCAAGAGAATCCCTGATAGCGAACAATCCTGGAGAGTATGGAAAATATTCTGGGAGAGAGGCAATCCTCTCAAATAAAGGTAATTTTGTGGCAATCCATGATTACATTAAGCAAAAGAGTAACATAGATTACATTGTTGAGGATGAATACAATATTTTTGATGATAAGGGAAAGGAGATATATAAAATCAAAGGTCCTATGTATGGGACCAAACCCCTTGATCGAATGCTTATCTCTGACATAGGTGGCTCTGTAGTGGGAACCAGATATGAATATGGCGGTATCGATTTCTACAGTCCTTCAGGTGCGGTGAAAACAGTTCCTCTTTTTGGTGATCTTGACTGGGGCAGCAGAATGGGGTGGGCAATCCTTTCGGGGAATAACGAGTACTTAGCAGTAGTTACCCTAGAGACACCTTGGGCAGACGACGCGCTGCCTCATAACAAAAAAGGACTTTGGACTATACTATATGACTGCAAAGGAAAGGAACTTTGGCGAACTAAGATGGACAGAATAGTATCTCTTGGAAGTATTACTTTTTCTGAGAAAGGAGAATACCTTGTTCTCAGAGCTTCAGTTTTAGAACCCGGGAGTGATGTGGCAGGCAAATTAACGATTCTCTATGACAAGGAAGGCAGAACACTAACTAATATAGATACCTGTTATACTTCCTCTGGCTCGATCTGTTTTTCACCGCATGAAGATTATGTTGTTTTGGGTAAGCACAATTTTATCACATTGATGAAAACCATTAATGACTCAATAATATTCCAAAAGGAATGGAGATTAGGCAATGCGGAGCTATTCTCAGATGACGGGAAATATCTTATAGCTAGAGGAAAGGCTAAAATTGGAACTGAGCCGGTTCTACATCGGGGAGTAGAAGTAATGAGACCTGTTTATGTTGACCGAGTGTATATACTCGACATGACAGGTGAACAGGTTTGGCAAAATGATTTCCCCGAGCTACAACGGATTTTTTCTGAGAAAGGGTATCTTGCCTTCATTATGCCGCACAAATATGAAATATACAAAGAAGATAGAGAAGCTGGAGAGCGCAAATAGATTATTATATCGATCCACTTCAATTTTAGATCTTAATATTTGACAAACAGGAGAACTTGTGGAATTCAAACATCTTAAACGAACACACACTTGCGGAGAATTGAGAAAATCTGATGTCGGCAAAACCGTCATCTTAAATGGCTGGGTGAGGAAATGGAGAAATCACGGCGGCCTGCTTTTCATCGACCTAAGAGACCGGTATGGTTTCACCCAGGTGGTATTCAAACCGGATCTGGTGGATGAGAAGACCATGAATGAGGCATCTCACCTGAGGGCAGAATATGTGATCAGCGTGGAAGGAGAGGTGAATGCCCGACCCGAGGGGATGGCAAATAAGGATATGGAAACTGGTGAGATCGAAGTAATAGTCAGAAAGATGACCATACTGAATGAGTCAAAAACTCCTCCGTTTGACATTGTGGATGAACCTAAGGCGAGTGAGGAACTAAAATTAACTTATCGGTATCTGGATTTGAGACGCCCGCCTTTGCAATGGAAAATGAAGATAAGACATGAGGTGACCATCGCCGTGCGGGAATATCTGAATTCACACGGCTTTTATGAGATAGAAACCCCTCTGTTAATGAGGAGCACCCCCGAGGGCGCCAGGGATTTCATCGTTCCCAGCCGGGTCAATCCGGGGAGATTTTTCGCTCTCCCCCAATCGCCTCAACTTTTGAAACAAATTTTGATGATCTCCGGTTTCGACAGGTATTACCAGTTAGCCCGGTGCTTGAGAGACGAGGATTTGCGGGCAGACCGGCAGCCGGAACACACCCAGATCGATATGGAGATGTCCTTCGTCACCGAAGATGACATTTTCTCTGTAGTGGAAGGAATGATGGCTCATGTCTTCAAGAAGGTATTGGGGGTGGAACTGAAAACTCCATTCCCCCGGTTTACATTCCAGGAAGTGATGGAACGATATGGCAGCGATAAGCCGGATACCCGATTCGGTATGGAGATAACCGAACTGACAGATTCTGTCAGGGAATCAGAGTTCAAAGTTTTCTCCCAGACCATCGAAAGCAGCGGGATGATCGGTGGTATCAATTTCAAAGATGGCGCCAAGCTTTCCCGCAAAGATATCGAGAACCTGGAGGGAGTAGTCAAAGAATGCGGAGCCAAAGGGCTGCTCACCATTGCCCGGACCGGTGAGGGTTATAAATCCTCCTTTGCCAAATTTATCACCCCCCAGGAGCAAGACTCCATAGCCAAAGCTCTGAATTTGGAAGAAGGGGATATCGGTTTGATCATAGCTGACCAACCCAAAACTGTCTTGGCGGCATTAGGAAAACTTAGGCTGCACCTAGCTCATAAATATGATTTGATCGACAAGACCAAGTGGAATTTCCTGTGGGTATATGAGTTCCCGCTTTTCGAATACAACCCGGAGGAAAAACGTTTTGATGCCATGCACAATATCGTCACCATGCCCTACGAAGAGGACTTGGTGAAATTGGAAGAGGGATTCACCACCACCATTCCCGTGGACCAGCGGGATCACCCCTGGGCAAATATAAGAGCCAGGCAATACGATCTGGTTTTGAATGGAATGGAGATTGCCTCGGGTGGTATCCGTAATCACAAACGAGAGCTTCAGCAGAGGGTTTTAAATGCCCTGGGGATCGACGATGACCGGGCAGAGAGGATGTTTGGTTTTCTGCTGAGGGCTTTGGAATACGGCGCCCCGCCTCACGGCGGTGTCGCTCCAGGATTGGATAGAATCGTAGCCTTGATGACCGGTTCCGATTCGATCCGCGACGTGATCGCCTTCCCCAAAACCACCCAGGCTCAATCGTTAATGGATGGAGCACCATCCGAGGTAGACGAAAAACAGCTCAAGGAGTTGAAGATAAAAGTTGTGAAAGACGAATAGAATTCAAAATTAAAAATGAAAAATTCAAAAAGAACACCATAAGTAGCAAATTTTGACCTTTGAATTGTAGTTTTAAATTTTGCTCTTTGAATTTTGAATTATATTGTTGCGGTCGGATTCATCCGACCAATAACACCGAAAAGGACTGAGTAACAAATTTGGCAAAACAACGCACCATTGACCTATCGGGAATAGACCAACGGCTGCTCTTTGGGCAGGGGGGGTCGTTTTTGCGTTTGATCGAAAGCGAATTCGACGCCAAAATGGTCGCCCGGGGCGATTCCGTGGTTATTCAGGGTGAAGAAGAAGATGTGAAGAATCTGGAGACTTTGTTAATCGATCTGATCAACTACCTCAACCGAACCGGCCAGCTCACAGAGAGATATGTCCTATACGCTATCGGCATGGTAAAACAGGACGGGGTCGGGCCTTCCAACGATCTAAACACCGACGCTGTGGTTACCTCCATATTCACCCGGGAGAGCATAAAACCGCGCACCTTGGGTCAAAAAGACTATGCCAAAGCCATGGAGTCGTACGATATGGTCTTTGTTATCGGCCCAGCCGGCACCGGTAAGACTTATCTGGCAGTAGCTAAGGCGGTAGCCGCCTTGAAGCAAAAGAACGTGGGGAGGGTGGTTTTGGTGCGGCCCGCAGTGGAAGCCGGAGAAAATTTGGGCTTTCTTCCGGGAGACATCCGCGCCAAAGTCGATCCTTATCTAAGGCCGGTATACGACGCCCTCCACGATATGCTGCCGGCGGAAAAGATCCGCAAATTGATGGAGATGGGGGTGATCGAAATCGTTCCGTTGGCTTTTATGCGGGGAAGAACCCTGAATAATTCGTTTGTCATCTTAGACGAAGCCCAGAACACCACCGTGGCACAGATGAAGATGTTTTTGACCCGGCTGGGGGAAGGCTCCCGGGCGGTGATCACCGGAGATATAACCCAGATAGATCTGGATGACAAAAAAGGCTCGGGACTGGTTCAGATCCAAAAGATACTCGAAGGAGTAAAAGGGATTGAGTTTGTCTATCTTACGGAAAAAGACGTAGTCCGGCACCGGCTGGTACAAGAGATCATCAAGGCGTATGAAAGATACGAAAAACAAGCCAGACCCCCAACCCCGCCCAGGTCCCGTTCGTCTAAAGATGATTCCCCTGAAGAGCCACATGATTAATCCGGATATTTTCGAAATTTAAGCGATGGTTTGACGATAAAACTCTATGAGCACCGTAAAGAAACCCGTCTTCTCCATACCGGGCAATTCGGACAAAAACGGCATTCAACTCCAAGTCATGAATTATGCTTTTCGACTGGCTTTGGCTTTGATTACCGTTGCCCTCATCGTGTTCTTGTTTCCTTTCTCCTCCATTTATCAATCGCTCAATCTCCCTCCGGAAGGAAGCATAGCCAAAGAGGATGTGATTGCCCCTTTCACTTTTCCAGTTTTAAAGGACAAAGAGGAGTTGGAACGGGACCGGAGTATGGTGTTGTCCAATTTACCCGTGGTCCTGCAATTTTATCCCGCCAAGGAAGAGTCGGTTGCTGCCGAGTTGAAAAGATTTTTCGCCCGGGTGGACAGCATTAAACTCTCCAACCCCAAAAACGAATCCCGAATGAAGAACCTGCGCCTGGCTTTCCCCCAGTTGGAGGAGGAAGGTATCTTATATCTCAACAACGGCGAGGATCTGGATGTCTTCGGCTCCAACCTGCTCTTCATCCTCAAAGAGTTCTATCAGAAGGGCTTGGTGGATAAAGTTGAAGATCTGCCGTTCGGGGATTACCGCAAGGCAGTTTTGCTTAAACCCAACCAGGAAACTTTGATTCCTGCCGATGAGCTGGTGGATCTCCCCAAAGCCAAGGAAAGGCTTTTGTCCCTTGCCTTGGTTAAGTTCGAAGACAACCAGCTTTTGGTCAAAGCCATGTATGAGATCGGGAGTTGGTTCGTAGTCCCCAATATCACCTTGAATCGGGAGGAGACGGAAGCTCGCCGGAAGAAGGCTTTAGATTTGATCACCCAGCATAAAGGGATGGTGCTGAAAGGGGAGGTGATCATATCGAAAGATCAAAAAATTACCGAGAAGGATTTGGAGAAACTTTCATCCCTTGCCGAGTTCCGGCTTAAAACCGGTTTTACCTCCGATCCCTGGCATTTTGTACTTCCCCTTCTGGGAAGGATCTTTTTTGTGGGGATAATGATTGCAGGACTGGCTTTATTTCTTTATCTTCTTCGTCCTTTAATCTTCTTCGACAACAACCGTCTGTTGATGATCACCTGTACTCTGATTTTGCAGATGATCTTAACCTATCTGTTCATGTTCCGCTGGCACTTTTCCGAATACCTCATCCCGGTCACCATCTCCTCCATTCTTTTGACCATTCTGCTGGACCTGGAGGTGGGGTTGGCTTTCACCTTCACCCTGGGGTTGCTTTTGGGGGTGGTGAATTTCTTTGATTTCAAATTGTCTTTCATCACCATAATTGCCGGTAGCCTGGCTTGTTTCAGCGTCAAAGACGTCACCCACCGCTATCGGTTTTACCGTCCCATGCTTTATATCTCTTTCGCTTATGTGGTATTTATCTATTTTTCCGAGTCGATGAAACTATCCCCCTCCGGATCCATCCTCTCCCTGTGCGGATACGGACTGTTTAACGGATTCATCTCCACCATTCTGACCATGGGGCTTCTGCCCATTTTCGAATCCTTCTTTGATGTGACCACCGACATCACCTTGCTCGAGCTTTCCGATTTAAACCGCCCCTTGCTGAAAAGGCTGTCTTTAGAGGCGCCGGGAACATATCATCACAGCATCATCGTGGGCAATTTAGCCGAGGCGGGAGCCAAAGCCATCGGCGCCAAAAGCCTTTTGGCGCGGGTGGGAGCTTACTATCACGACATCGGCAAGGTGGAAAAGCCGGAGTATTTTGTGGAGAACCAGATGGGGGCCAAGAGCAAACACGAGAAGCTCACCCCCTCCATGAGCGCGTTGATCTTAGAATCTCATGTCAAGGAGGGGATTGAGGTGGCCAAGAAAGCCAATCTCCCGCAAGCGGTGATCGATTTTATCAGCCAGCATCATGGCACCACTTTGATGAGCTATTTTTACAATAAGGCATTGGAGCGTGGAGCCGGACAAAATCTAAAAGACGAGTATCGATACCCCGGACCTAAACCCCGCACTAAAGAAACTGCCATAGTAATGCTGGCGGATGCGGTGGAGGCAGCATCCCGTACTTTGGATGATCCCAAACCCTCCCGGCTGAAGAGCGTAATCAAAAAGATCATCGATTCCAAGCTGGAAAGCGGAGAGCTGGCCGATTCCAATCTCACCTTCTATGAGCTTTCTGCCATTGAACAGGCATTCCTTCCGGTGCTGATCGGCATGTTTCATCTGCGGGTGGAATATCCGGAACCGGTGGAAAAAACCTGATGTTTCTTAAAACTCCTCTGCCGGATCACACAAAATGAAACCAATCCGTATAAAGAACATCCATCCTATTCTTAAGGTCAGGAAAAGATCCTTAAGTATTCTGGTTGAAAATATCCTTAACGCTGAGAAAGAAGAATGCTCCGTTGATCTGATATTGGTGGATGACAAGTTCATGCAGGGATTGAACCGGAAATTTACCGGAAGGGATAGAACCACGGACGTCCTCTCCTTTGGAATGAAGGAGGGGAAACCCGAGACGGTCGAATATCCCGGTCTGGGCGATATCTATGTCTCCTTAGATCAGGCTAAAAGGCAGGCGGACGAATACGGGGTCAGATTCGAAGAGGAATTAAAGCTTTTGGTTGCCCATGGACTGCTTCACCTTTTGGGATATGATCATAGGAATAAAGGAGAAGAGACGGTAATGAGAAGAAAAGAGGTGAAATACCTAAAGGGAACAAAAGTGACGTGAGGATTTCTCCTATGTCCCTTTATCCCTTTTTAGACAGTGTCATAATTTGTTTTAACAAATTTCGGACAGTACTTTGTAGCGGTCGGATTTATCCGACCCCATACATTCTGTGCGATGAGCAACGGTGCCCGCGCAGCGCTCCCGTCTGGGAATCGCACCGCTACATTGTGACACGGTCTCCTTGTGGAGAAAGAAGATACTAGGAATAAGGTGAGGTTATATCGTCATGAAACTAATTCAAAAGTTTATCCATCCCATATTACGATTTGTAAATCGGCTTTTCCATTATTCTCCGGCAGAGGAAAGTTTGGAAAATGAGCAAGGTGGGGATAAATCCGAGGAAAAACTTGAATCTTTGACCATCTCTTCAGAAACCGGATTTGAAGAGGAAGAGAAAAGAATGATCCACGGGGTGGTGGAAATGGGAGAGACCCTGGTAAAGGAAATCATGCTCCCCCGTCCCGATATGATTTGTGTGGAGGAAAGCTCTACTTTAGAAGAGATAAGGGATTTGGTGAAGAAACACGGACATTCCCGTATCCCGATTTATAAAGAGAATATCGATCATATCACCGGCATCGTTTATGTCAAGGATCTTTTCCTTCTGGCCAATGATCCGGAGAGAACCTCCCGGCTGTCTTCCCTGGCGCGGAAAGCCTTTTTCGTTCCGGAAAGCAAAAAGGTGGATGAGCTATTAAGGGAGTTTAAAAGGGACAAAAACCACGTTGCCATAGTAGTGGATGAATATGGCGGTACTGCCGGCTTGGTTACCATGGAAGACATCTTGGAGGAGATCGTGGGGGAGATACAGGATGAATATGATAAAGAACTCCCTCCCATCCAAAAGCTGGATGAAAAGACCTACCGGGTAGATGGCAAGGTAAGCATCAAGGATTTGAACGATACCCTGGGAACCAAAATCGAAGAGAAAGTTTTCGAAACTGTGGGGGGTTTTATTTACGATCTGGTGGGCAGCGTTCCGGAACAGGGGCGGAAGATCGAATATAGATCGGATGAAACCGGACTTGAACTCGTGGTTGAAAAATTGCAGGGTCAGCGGATCAAAAGTATAAAAATTACCATCACTCACCCATCCAACCTCCTCTCCGAGTCTCCTTCCGAAAATGAATAGCCAAGTTTCCATTGTAAGGTGCGACGATTACTCCTACGATAATGTCCGGACAGCAGTCAAAACCTCTTTCGACCATCTGGGCGGACTGGGCCGGTTTGTCCGGAAAGATCAAAAGGTTTTGATCAAGCCCAATCTGCTTTCGGCCAAAGATCCCTCTCGCGCCGTCACCACTCATCCTTCGGTTGTTCGTGCGGTAGTGGAAGAGGTACAAAAGCTGGGCGCTGTTCCCCTGCTGGGAGACAGTCCCGGCGGAGTGGATCGGGGGGTGAGAAGAGTTTGGGAAAATACCAAGCTGGCTGAAGTGGCTGGTCAAACCGGTGCGAAGCTTCTGGCATTTGAAAGCGAAGGGGTATATCCGAAGACTACACCCGAAGGGAAAACGTATTATATCGCCAAACCGGTGTTAGATGCGGATGTGGTCATCAGTCTGGCCAAGCTCAAGACCCACACTTTGACTTTGATGACCGGTGCGGTCAAGAACATGTTCGGCTCGATTCCGGGATTCAGAAAAGGGGAATATCATAAAGAAGCGCCCAAGCCCAAGGACTTCGCCCGGGTGTTGGTGGATATCTTTTCTTTAACCAAGCCGCATCTGACGCTGATGGATGCCATAGTTTGTATGGACGGGGATGGTCCCGCCTCAGGAGATCCCAAATATGCGGGGCTTTTGCTTGCCAGCTCGGATGCCGTAGCTTTGGATATAGTTGCCGCAAAAATCATGGGATTCAAGGACAAGGAGATCGACACCACTGTCATTGCTCAAGAGAAGAATCTGGGGCCGAAATCGTATCAACAGATAGAAATCCGGGGCGAAGACTTAAATACCTTACTCCTGCCTAAGTTCGTTCTCCCTTCCAATCGTTTTCTGAACATGATCCCTGAATTTATGGTCAAGTTAGTAGCCCCCTTGGTTTGGGTAAGACCGAACATTTTGGATGGAAACTGCATTAACTGTAATATCTGCCTGGAAAATTGCCCAACCAAAAGTATCCTTCCCGGAAAAAAGAGACCACAATTCGACTACACCAACTGCATCAACTGCATGTGCTGCCACGAGCTTTGCCCCCAAAAAGCGGTCTATTTGGAAAAGAGCTGGATAGCCAAAAAAATCAAGTGAGATGGCTTAAGGAGTCATTGCAACACAGTTTGCCTTGGGCGTAGTCAAAGGGAGTGCAACGCTTTATCTCCGAGAAGTGCTATAATACAAATCAATACATTTCATCTATTGACAATTCCTTCCAAATAACGCCGATTTGGGTTAATGGTAAAAACGTGTTGGTTTTTTGTGGTTGATAATAATTGAGACATACCATACGAGATAAGCTTCTCTTCTCAATTTAGATAAACCACGATGTTGCCGGTAGTGTTGTTTGAGCATGCCAAATCTCCCTTC
>CAIVRH010000014.1 GCA_903908285.1 uncultured candidate division Zixibacteria bacterium | reverse complement strand
GGACATTCCTCTCCGCCTCCGGGGCAAACCGACTCCTATATTTACAGTGCACCCTGGTACCGGAGCGGCGACGCCAATGGTGATTGGGGCGTGGACGTGGGGGATGTGGTGTATTTGATAAATTATTTATACAAAAGCGGTCCCGGTCCCGAACCTTTGGGATCCGGAGATGCCACTTGTGACGGCATTATAGATGTGGGAGATGTGGTGTACCTGATCAACTACCTGTTTAAAGGAGGACCAGGACCGAGTTGTTAATAAGTTTCAGGGTTTAGGTGATCGGAGTTAGGTGATAGATAGAAATTTTGAATCTTGAACTTTAAACGTTTTATAACTTTTAGCTCAACCCTCTCAACTTTTTGGAGGTGCCATATGAAGTTCAGACTATTTGTATTTTTGGTCTTCCTTATCCTGACCACGCCGGTTTTTGCCGAATATGTTGACACTGCCTGGGTGAGAACATACGATGGACCTGCGAGCAGCTACGATGATGCAGCAGCTATCGCGGTAGACAATTCAGGCTATGTATATGTGACCGGATATTGTATAGGCAGTGAAACCACCTATGACTATGCTACCATAAAATATTTCCCGAATGGAGATACTGCCTGGGTAAGAACATACAATGGAACGGGTAACTTATATGATTTCGCGAGGGCTATTGCGGTAGATGGAGCTGGTTATGTTTATGTGACAGGAGTCAGCGTTGGAAGTGTAATGAACGATGATTACGTCACCATAAAATACAATCCTTCCGGGGATACCTCCTGGGTTAGGAGATACAATGAACTAACTGACAACGATGAAGCCACTGCTTTAGCAGTGGATGTTTCGGGCAACGTTTATGTGACCGGATACAGCTATTCTGCTTTATCGGGAAGTTATGATTATCTCACCATAAAGTATCAATCCAATGGTGATACTGCCTGGATCAGAAGATATAATGGACCGGGAGGTGAAAACGATGAAGCGAGTGCCTTAGCTCTGGATGGTTCCGGCAACGTTTACGTCACCGGACGAAGTTATGGCGGAGTGACGGCTGAAGACTATGCTACCATAAAATATAATTCGGTCGGTGACACCGTCTGGGTGAGAAGATACGATTCGAATAATTCACAAGATCGAGCTTCGGTTATGGCTACCGATGCCTCTGGAAATACATATGTTACCGGCTTGTGTCACCGGGGAGATATGTCCGAAGATATCACTACCATAAAATACCTTTCCAACGGAGATACTGCCTGGATCAGACGATACACCGCAGCCATAGACACCGGGGATTACCCTAGAGCCATAATAGTAAATGGAGCAGGTGACGTGTACGTGGCGGGAAAATACTTTGATATGGTAACTAATGATGATTATCTGGTTATCAAGTACCTGGCTAATGGAGATACCGCTTGGGTCAGAAAATATAATGCACCAACAAATGGCTATGACCGAGTTTCTGACATGAGCATGGATGATTCCGGGAATATCTATTTAACCGGAGAAAGCGAGGGAGACGAGGCGAATGGTGATTATGCTACGGTAAAGTACGATCCAACCGGAAGGCAAGTATGGGCGGCTCGTTTTAACGGATTGTCGAATTCCTGGGATTATCCACGCGCCATAGCGGTGGATGATTCTAATCATGTCTTTGTTACCGGGACGAGTTTCTACAGTGAAAGCTATGACTATGTTACCATAAAATATTTCAAATACGATTCCATTCCCTTCGCCCCTGTGGTGACTTATTTGGCAGGAGATCAGCCTCATTCTGTTTTCAGTGCGGACTTGGATGGAGATGGTGATCTGGACTTGGCTGTGGCAAATTATCTTAGCAACAATGTCTCCATCTTAAAGAACAACGGGGATGGGACTTATCAGAGTGCGGTCAACTACGGGACAGGAGATAGTCCTACTTCTGTTTTCTGTGCAGACCTGGATGGGGATGGTGATCTGGACTTGGCGGTGGCAAATTCTGGTAGCGATAATGTCTCCATCTTGAAGAATAATGGGGATGGGACTTATCAGAGTGCGGTCAATTATGTGGTAGGAATGTATCCTTATTCTGTTTTCTGTGCGGACCTGAATGGAGACAATGATCTGGACCTGGCCGTGGCAAACATAAGTGGCAGTGTCTCCATCTTGAAGAACAACGGGGACGGAACTTATCAGAGTGCGGTCAGCTTCGGGGCAGGAGATGGTCCTTATTCTGTTTTCTGTGCGGACCTGGATGGAGATGGTGATCTGGACTTGGCGGTGGCAAATTTTAATAGCGATAATGTCTCCATCCTGAAGAACAACGGGGACGGTACTTTTCAGAGTGCGGTCAAATATGAGGCAGGAAGTTATCCTTATTCTGTTTTCTGTGCGGACCTGGATGGGGATGGTGATCTGGACGTGGCCGTAGCAAATGACGGTACCAACAATGTCTCCATCTTGAAGAACAACGGTGACGGGACTTTTCAAAGTGCGGTCAACTATGGGGCAGGAGATGCTCCTGTTTCTGTTTTCTGTGCGGACCTGGATGGGGACACTGATCTGGATTTAGCCGTGGCAAATGTTAATAACAGCAATGTCTCCATCTTTAAAAACAACGGAGATGGGACTTTTCAGAGTGCGGTTAACTACGTGACAGGAGGTAATCCTTATTCTGTTTTCTGTGCGGACTTAGATGGGGACTCTGATCTGGACTTAGCTGTGACAAAGGTTAGTTGGAACATTGTCTACATCTTGAAGAACCTAACCCAGAATTCTGCTAACCAACCACCCTGGGCTTTTTCACTAATTTCACCCGCTGACGGAGATACGATTTTCGGCTCCTCCATGTTCCGCTGGCAGACTCCTTATGATCCTAATTTCGGAGACCAGATAAGATATGATCTTTACATAAGTACTTCTTCCGGTTTCGAACCACCTTATACCCTAATCAACTATGATCTCTCTCTTAGTAAGTTCACTGCAGTTCTGGATTCCGGCTATTATTATTGGAAGGTCAGCGCTCACGACAACTGGGGAGCAGAAAGGTGGTCCACCCAAACCCGGAGCTTTACGGTTGCCTATTTGACTGACACCTTGCGGGTTATTGCATTTTCACCGGTGGATCTGATCGTCACCGACCCAATTGGCGATTCTATCAGTCTATGGTTCAACACCATCCCGAGCGCGTTTTACGACACCACACGGGATTACAACCTGGATGGGGATAAAGATGATATAGTGACCATACCCAACCGTTTGGTGGGAGATTATCAGATCAGGGTGGTGGCTGAACCGGGCGGCAGCGGATTCTACGATCTGGGGATTAGGATAGACGGAGGCGCTCCGGCAATGCTGGTGATGGGTCAATCCTGTCCCGGTCCGGGGGAGACGGATACTTTCCATTATAATGCTCCTCCTTATAAGTCCGGGGATGCCAACGGGGACTGGATTGTGGACGTGGGGGACATAGTGTACTTGATCAATTACCTTTACAAAGGCAGCGTTCCGCCTGAACCATTGTTGGCCGCAGATGCCACCTGCGATGGTTTCGTGGAGGTGGGAGATGTAGTTTATCTGATTAATTACCTTTTCAAGTCGGGACCGGAACCGTGCAAGTAACAGCGAATACCATTAATCCACAAAAAGGAAATTATAATGCTGAAACATAAAATACCCGTCAAAATCATCTGGCTTGTCATAGTGTTATTGTCGATTATGCCAGTCTGGGGTCAGATCCCCAGAACCGGCCCGGACTGCCTCCCCTTCGCTCCCCCGGTCAGCTATGGAGTTGGAGTTTATCCCTCTTCTGTCTTCTGCGCAGATCTGGACGGGGATAGTGACCTAGACTTAGCCGTGACGAATTACTGGAGCAATAAGGTATCTATTTTGAAGAACAACGGGGATGGTACCTTTCAGACCGCAGTCAACTATATGGTGGGGATTGGTCCTCAATCCGTCTTCTGCGCGGATCTGGATGGGGATAGTTATTTGGACTTGGCAGTAACGAACTTTTTGAGCGATAATGTCTCCATCCTTAAGAACAACGGGAATGGAACCTTTCAGGGTGCAATCAACTATGAAGCAGGACATAGTCCTGGTTCGGTTTTCTGTGCGGATCTGGACGGGGATGGGGATCTGGACCTGGCGGTTACGGATTTCACCATCTATAATATCGCCATTCTAAAAAACAACGGGGATGGAACCTTTAGGAGTCCAGCCAACTATGCAGCAGAAGACGGTCCCCATTCCATTTTCTGTGCGGACTTGGACGGCGACGGAGACCTCGACTTGGCTGTGGCAAACGAAGGGGTCGCCAGTGTCTCCACTTTTGAGAACAATGGGGATGGAACCTTTCAAAGTGCGGTGAACTATGGAATAGAGGATGGTCCCTGGTCCATATTTTGTGCGGATTTGGATAAGGATTCGGACCAGGACCTGGTGGTGGCAAACTATTATAGCGATAATATATCCATCCTAAAGAATAACGGAGATGGGATATTTCAGAGCGCGGTCAATTATACGACGGGAGATGGTCCTTACTCCGTTTTTTGTGCGGATTTGAACGGGGATGGTAATTTGGATTTAGCGGTGGCAAATTATTACAGCAACTGTGTCTCCATTTTGGCGGGCAATGGCGATGGAACCTTTCAGAGTGGGGTGAATCATGAGGTGGGACATTATCCTTCCTCTGTTTTCTGTGCTGATCTGGAAGGGGATAGTGACTTGGACTTAGCTGTAACGGATTATTGGAGCAATAATGTCTCCATCTTGAGAAACTTAAGTGAAACTCACCCGATCTGCGGGGACGTGAATAACGATGGCAACACCGATATCGGGGATATTGTCTATCTGATCAACTATCTTTTCAAAGGCGGACAGCCTCCAGATCCATTTACCGACGGTGATGCTACTTGTAACGGAGCGGTGGATGTGGGGGATGTGGTGTACCTAATCAATTATCTGTTTAAAACAGGACCACCACCGTCGTGCTAGCCTCTTCTTTCTTATCTCATTTCCCCTTTGAGGAGAGGATTAAAGTGATGGGGAAAGAACAAAGAAAAATAGAAGATGGGAAAATGAAAAACAATGACGTATGATTGATGATGGATAAATATTATGGAAGATGGAAGAAGGAAAATGGAATAGTAAAAGTTATCGGTCAACGGATGAAATGGATTAAATGGGTTGATTAAGATTTCATCCGTTCTATCCGTTAAATAGATTTACTTCGCTCACTACAGGTCCGTTGACAAATGCGCTTAAAATTTAAACTCTTAACTTTTCTCCTGAGGGATAAGATGCAAACGAAAGTATTCAGTTTTTGTCTAATGCTGGTTCTGCTGTTCGGATTTTGTTCTGATCTTTGGGCGACAAACAATGATTTGCCTTCACTACCACTGTTAAATTGGATGATGAACAAGCCATTGCTCATAAAACAAGCAAATACATTAACACCTCCAGATGATAGGTCTGAAGCGGATGAGCAGGTGTCCATCAAGGCTGGTGCAGAGACCGGAGCCATCAGCGGCAGGGTCACCAAAGCATCCGGTGGTAATCCCATCCCCAATGTGGTGGTCACCGCCCGCCAGCTTAACTGTCCCTATCGCAGTTTTACTTATACCACCGGCTCGGACGGATATTACCTCATAGGTGACATCCCCTGCGGCAAGTATTCGGTACGAACCGGCATAGATTCCATCTACGTGGATGTTTACTGGAACAATAAATACCTGTGGGAAACGCCGGATCCGGTGGTGGTTTCCCATGACACCATCGAAAACATAAACTTCTCCCTTCGGTTGGGAGGAAAAATCACCGGCACGGTCAACCTGCCCGGATCGTTAATCGTTTATGCTTTCATATTTGCCATCGATACCACCCATAAATCCATTTACTATGACATGCCCATAGGCGTGTTTGGATCCGCCAGTTACAGCATCGAAGGATTGCCCACCGGGACTTACCAGCTGAGAACTTTCAATTTGTTGGGATATATCGACGTTTATTACAACAACAAATCCAGCTGGGTAACCGCCGATCCCGTTTCTGTCACCGAGGGAAGCACCACCTCCTCCAAGAACTTCACTTTAAGCTCGGGCGGGAAGATAGAGGGAAACGTCACCAGCGAGGTTAGCGGACCTTTGGGCGACAGCGCATTGGTCTTGGG
Organism: uncultured candidate division Zixibacteria bacterium; assembly: GCA_903908285.1. Taxonomy (GTDB): domain Bacteria; phylum Zixibacteria; class MSB-5A5; order MSB-5A5; family SM1-73; genus CAIVRH01. Next base: position 197,595 of record CAIVRH010000014.1, on the reverse strand, counting down.
AATCCTGCTGGCGGATACGCTGGAGTGGTTCCAGGTGGCTTTTACCAACACCAGCGGAAACTATACGCTTTCCGGACTTCGCAGCGGCTTATGGAAAGTTTTTGCCCTGGGGGATACCACCAACTCTTTTGAGTTCTATAATCACCAGGACAATTGGAGCAGTGCGGATTTAATATCAGTCACTTCCCCCTTCACGGTTCCCGGGATAAATTTCTTCTTAGAAACCGGAGGTTCGATCAGCGGCAAGGTTTACGATCAGGAGGGAAACCCTCTTTCCAATACCACAGTAGCGGCGTATGAAAGCTCACTGGTTCAGCTCCTGCTTCAAGAGGGGATCCCGCTGCTATCTCAAGTAGGGATTTCGTTTAGACAAAACACTACTTCTGCGGATGGGAGCTATAAGATAACCGGTCTGCGTACCGGAGACTATTATGTCAAAACCACCTCCGAATGCGATAATCAGTGGTATGATCACCAGGATTCTTTAGAAGAGGGGGATTTGGTTTTTGTCACCATGCCGGATAACTCTGCCGGTATAAATTTCGATCTGCCGACTATCTATACCCGCGGTGATGCGACCGGAGACGGGGTGGTAGATATTGGCGATGTGGTTTCTTTGATAAACTACCTGTACAAAAACGGTTGCTCTCCTTATCCCGTACCCTCAGGCGATGCCAATTGCGATATGGTGGTGGACGTGGGAGATATAGTGATTCTGATCAATTATCTGTTCAAGGGAGGGGTAGCGCCGTCGTGCTAGATGATCGGTCAACGGATTAAACAGATAGAGCGGATTAGAAATAAAAAACATCGATTTATCCATCTGGACAGAAACCTATCTGGGTGTTCTATCCATTGACAAAGGTAAAGATAAATCAGATTAGGGTGTTTTCTACTATTAAACCTCAATTGATTCACTATAGGTATGAGGAATGGTTTGGGGAGCCAATGTCATTAAATAGTCATTCACCGCATTTTCGATATCGAGCAGTTTTAATGCTTCGGGTATATTCTTGGAGTAATCCTTATTTTCCTGAACAAATTCAATCATAGCTTGGGCTAATCCGTTTACCTCTCCCGGAATGACCACTTTCCCTAAATTGAATCTTTTCACCAGATAGCCCATATCTCCCACATCGGTTACGATCAATGGAGTTCCCATCTGGAGCGCCTCGGAGAAGACTAAAGGGATGCTGTCACTCCTGGATGGGATCACCACGCAGTCCGCTTGTTCCAAATAATTTGCCACAGAGCTGGTAGATACCTTTCCCACTATTTTGATGTGTTCTTCTAATTTGAGATTTATGATTTGTTTCCGCATTTCTTTTTCGTAGCTGCCCCATCCCAAGATGTAAAGATTAACGGTGGAGAGTTTGTGGGCTAAAACATCAAATGACCGAATCAAATCATCCAAACCTTTACCTTTTTCCCATCTCCCTAGATACAGAAAATTAAACCTTAAGGCATCCAATTGCTCCTTTCCCTCAAATCCTTCAGGTAATTTTCGCAGGCTGGGGAGGAAAGTGCATTTCTTTCCCGAAAGCTTTTCCACCTTTTCCTTCAAATCGAAGCCGTCGGCAAAAAGATGGTCGGCTTCCTGCAAGACTTTTTGGATGAGTCCACGCAGAATTGGTCTTTTTGCCCAGATATAAATATCCGAGCCCAGACACCACACCGAATAGGGGATACCCAGTTTCCGCTTTGCCTGATAAGCAAACCATCCTGAAGGGAGTGCCCATAAAGCCAAACAAGAATCCGGAGAGGTATTTCTCAAATGCTCAAAAAGACGGCGTTTTCCGTTTCGCATGAAGGAGAGAAGCTGGATCATTTCCTTAGGATTGAATAAATTCAAGCTCCCCACCACCTTCCTTTCCCCCAGCCAGCGGAATCTAACCACATCCTCGGTCCCATCTACCTTTTCCGATTGATAGTAAGGGGTAAAGACAGAAATCTCTGCTCCTTTTTCTTTCAATCCCAGATGGAAGTCTCGCACGAAAGGAGATGCCACATCGTCCGGATATATCGGATAGCGATTGGTGATCAGACAGATTTTTTTATTGATAGACATCTTTCGGGGGAATTTTTCTGGCATAATGTTTGTGGTTTGGTCTGTTTTGTGGTAGGGAGGTGTTCCGGGATGGAGAAACTTCCACCATTGCTCTTCTATTGACCTGGGGAGGCGATGCTACCCTTGTGCTTTCTTGCCGTATGGTTCGGTGCAGATTTCCGAGCTCTTTCTCCAAACCCTTGTTTTCCCTCTGCACTTTGTAGATCTCTTTTCGGAGATGAACCAGCTGTGTGCCTAAGAATCCGAAGAGAAGCACCTGGATTCCGGCTACGATCAAAAGTACCATCAAAGTCATCAACGGCCGGTTGGGATTGAGGGTTCCCTTCTGCCAGAGATAGATCACATAAATCCCACCTAAAGATCCCAAAAAAAGCATGAAAAGACCGATGGCACCAAATAAGAGTATAGGTCTTTCGAAGAACGAAAAAATCAGATGAGAAACGGTGGTGGCTTTAAGTTTGAATTTTGACATCCCTTTTACTCGGGCGTTTAGTGTGGCGGGGATTTCTTTTACTTTGTAACTCATGGCCAAAGCTTTGGACAGAATTTCTAAATGAATTTCCTTTCCATCCGATTCCAGTTCCAAAGAATTTATACATTCCTTGCGGTATGCCCGCAGTACCCCGGTCACCGTTGATAGCTGGCCCTTCATGGCAAATCCCAAAATTTTATTTCCCCATTTACTCATAAACAGTCTAATGAAAGGGACCCCTTCAGCTTTTCCTCCGCGGGTATAAGGTGAACCGACCACCAGATCCACGTCCGGATTTTGGTCCAGCTCCTCGATCATCCGAATGATGTATTTCTCATCGTAGCTTAAATCCGCGTCGGTAGTGCATATTATCTCGCCCCGGGCATGAGCAAATCCGGCTCTTAGTGCTTTTCCTCTACCCTGGTTTTGAGGATAAGAGACCAGCTTAACCCAGTGATGGAAACGAGAATAGTTTTCAACTATCTTTTTGGTTTGATCGGTGGAGCCGTCATCCACCGCGATTATCTCCCAATTTTTGGGAACAGAGTCTAATGCCCGGCTGATTCGGTCCAATGTATCGGCAGCGTTCTCCGCCTCGTTGAACATGGGAACAACTACGGAAACGTCGAGTTTATATTTTTTGTTCATTTTCCTTCCTAGCTTTGTTCTAAAAGTTTTCTGGCTTCCTGATTGTATGGATCCAGCTCTAAGCCCGCTTGAAAGAACTCAAATGCTTTTTCTTTGTCCCCGCTTCTTAAAAATGCTTTTCCCAATTGGAAATATATCAGGGAGTTGGAAGGATCGATTTCCAAAGCCCAAAGAAAATATTCTATGGATTTCGGTGCCATATTTGAACGATCATAAAATCCTCCCAGGTTAAAGACCAAATTTCCGAAATGTTCCCGGGTGATGACATCATAGTTATCCGAATTCAAATATTTTCTTAAGTACTCCTCTTGCCGCTCAATATCATTATCGGCCAAATTCACCTTTTTTGGATACAATTCGAATAGATATCCGGCAGTACGAAGGTTTTGGACAAAAAGAGGGTTAGTGGAGAAATAAGTAGCATAAATCGGGATATTGTTTGCGTTAAGCTGGGCAATTTCCAAAGCCAACTCTCCTAAGTCCTTTGAACCATAAAGGGGAAGCTTTACATCTCTATATTGCCGGCTGATTTGTTCTCTATAACTGGCTTGCCCGATTGCAGATATGCTTAATACCTTGACATCCGGTCTAATGCCTTGAGAAAGATTCAAATACCACAAAGGGGTCAGGGTATTATCATCGCCTATCAGAAGTAAAGCATCTTTCTTGGCAGAGCTTAAAATCTGGCTGGCATAACGATAGGCCCAGACTTGCGATCTTTTATTACAGCCGGAGAAATTTCTCCAAACCTGGAAGAGTGGAAAAAGGAGTATTATTCCCAATAAAGAGTAATTGAGCAAAAAGCGGGGAATCCGGAGCTTTCCACTTTTGGAATCGCTCGGTCTTACTCCTAGTATCCCGGTAGCCCAAGACAGAATCAAATTTGTCCCGAAAGCAAACCAGATGGCAAACATAGAAAGGGAGGGGAGAAGATAACCCAAAAGATCGTAGTTTTTCATCGAAAAATCTGTTGCCCAGGTGGCGGTTATAATATTTAAAATGAAGACGGAAAAAGTGAAAAGAAAGATTCTCCGGTTAATCTTATACAGCAAAAGAGCCCCCACCACCCCTACCCAGAAAAAGGCCAGGCCAAATTGATTTACCGGGAAGGAGAGATTGAATCCCAACCGGCCAAGATAAGGGAATCCGGTTACAGATGAAGGAATACTCGGCTGGGTGGTTCTGAGAAGGTAAGAAAACAGTCCGGAAAGGGTATCCGGTTTTCCCCAGTTGATGGCAGGGGAAAGGCTAGATCGGATAGGCAGGTAGAGATATACCGATATTCCCAGCAAAAGGAATGCGACCCCAATTATTAACTTGGTTGGAGAAAGGAAACGCTTGAAACCATGTATCAAGAAAAACAATAGAAAAGCAGGTGCCAGGGTGATAATCAAAAGAGGATGGTTAGTCAAGGATAAGCCAAATACAAATGAGAATAAAAACAATAGCTTATGGGACGAAGAGGATGGTTCAATTTCTGACCACTTGATCGACAGAAAAATCAAAAGCAGGGTAAAAAGCAGGTTCAAAGTATAAACTTCCGCCCGGATAGTCTGAAGCCAGAAAGAGGATGAAAATGCTAAGAATAATACTCCCATAGCCATGGATAGCGGCGAAAAGAGAGCGTTTGGTCTTGATTTATGTTTGATCCCCTCTCCTAATCTGAGCATTAAAATATATAAAATGACTAAAGATAAGCTCCCCCAGAAAGCGGACATCAGATTGGACCGGAAAGCGGGATTTTTCACAGGCCCTAACAAAAAAACCTTACCCAGAAGAACATAGATAGGGAAGCCGGGCGAGTGGGGAATTCCCAAAAGAGAATGAACCGACGAAAACGCTGCGGAATCCTCCCAATAGATGGTGGGACAAAGAGTGAGAAGGTATATGCCAAAAGTTATGGCGAAGATTGTCCCACCGATGATCATTCTATCTTTATGCATATTATAGAGGTCGGTATACTTGGCGAAACATTTAGGTGGACTTTTACCCGGATGTTTTATCCAAATGTGAGCAGTGGGTGAGTGGTGGAGTTCTTTTATGCGGAGGAATCTCTGAAAGTGTGGATAGGGAAAAAACCATGGGGTAAATCTGAACTAATATCCTCAATTCGAGAAACACATATCCTGCAGAAAATTTCTGTGAAAACTAAAGAAATGAATTCTTCCCGTCACCACCATTTTGACAACATACCGATTCTAAACTTCTATTTGAACGCATCGTTACTGGTGCAATTTAGGAATCCATTCTGATTTATGGTCCAGGTATCTGCAACCGCATCGTTATCCAAGATGCCACAGGTGGCAATGATGGAAAATGTGCTTTCACCTTGAGCAATTGAATAGGTGTAACGGGCGCCGGGCATGAGATCAAACCCTAAACGACCAAAAGTATTTGGCAGAGCGGCGGAAGCTTTAAGGCCGTTACCCCAATAGGAGTTGTACTCATGCTGATACACTAACTCCATGAGATAGACCTGCCTTAAAAGCATCTTAGCTTCAGTCTGTTTGGATTCGATGATCAGCCGGGCGAATCTCGGGATGGCCAAAGAAATTAACAAGCCCACGATTACCAATACGACTGCCCACTCGATCAAAGATGGACCTTTCCGGCGGCGGTTGTATTGACTGAACATAATTTCTTAAATCTCTTTTGTGATTTTAAGGTTATATAATTCGGTTATTCTATAGATCTTGGCTATTAATATGATAGAGGAGGACGGGAAATCGAGCTTATGAATAATCGAGTGGGACTTTAAAATCTTAAGCTCCCTTTCCATGATCAGCTGATCAGATTTATCAGTTGGTCACATCATCTGACATGTAGGTCAAAACACCTTGTTCGTTCATGGTCCAAGTATCCACGGCTGCGTCGTCGTCCAGTATGCCGGAAGTAGCAGTAGCGGTAAAGGCACTGGTGGCAGCTACCAGGCTATAGGTATATCGAGCGGTAGAACCGATTTCCACCCCGATACGACCCATAGTGGTGGGAGCAGCAGCTGAAGCGGTAACGCCATTACCCCAATAAGTATTATACTCCTGACGATATGCCTGCTCCATGACAAATATCTGCTTCAAGATCGACTTGGCTTCTGCCTGTTTGGTTTTGGTGGTGGCTTGCATGAACCGGGGAATAGCCAAGGCGGCCAAGATTCCGATGATGACCACCACGACCATCAGCTCGATCAAGGTGAATCCCTCCCGGCTACGATGAAATTTGCTTAACATGTTCTTTTACCTCCTGGGTGGCATAAAATTACCACAGGCGGTTTTAATTGTATACAATGTTATCTACAGGAAAATGGTAATGGACGGGAATTTGATCTTAAGATGGAAAGGGGACTCTTAAGTCCGAGTTCCCTTTCGCTTTGGTGAAGCACTTACATCAATTGGTCACATCATTGCTGGTGCAAGTTAAAACCCCTAGTTGGTTCATGGTCCAGGTATCCACCGTAACATCATTATCCAGGATACCGGAGGTAGCCGTGCAAGTAAAGGTGTTCGCAGCAGCCACCAGACGATAGGTATATCGAGCGGTGGATCCAATATCTACATTAATCCGGCGCATGGCAATCCGAGAAGCTGCAGTAGCGGCATAAGCACTGATACCATTGCCCCAGTATAAATTGTACTCACTCCGATATGTTTGCTGCATGATGTAGATCTGTTTTAATATCTGTTTGGCTTCGGACTGTTTGGACTTTGTAGTGGTCCGGGCGAATAGAGGGAGAGCTAAGGTCACCAAGATTCCGATGATGGTCACCACAATCATTAACTCGATCAAGGTGAATCCCTTCTGACTACTATGAAATATAATTAACATCAATTTTTCATGTCTTGGCAGTTGAAGGTTTGCTGTTCAATTCTTTACTTTGAGTATGGTGCATGACTCAAACAGGAAAGGAGACTTAAAAGTAAAGGCTCTTTTCCATAAAGTAGCAAGTCTTACCATCTAGTTGGTCACATCATCAACGGTGCAAGTCAAGACTCCTTGTTCGTTCATGGTCCAGGTGTCAGCCGAAGCATCGTCATCCAGCACGCCCGAGGTGGCAGTAGCGGTAAAGGTGTTGGTAGCAGCTACCAGGCTATAGGTATATCTAGCGGTGGAGCCGATATCTACCCCAATCCGGCCCATGGTGGCTGGAGCGGCGGCTGAAGCGGAAATACCATTGCCCCAATAAGTATTATACTCCTGACGATACGCCTGCTCCATGACATATATCTGCTTCAAGATCGACTTGGCTTCGGCCTGTTTGGACTTGGTGGTGGCTCGCATGAACCGGGGAATAGCCAAGGCGGCCAAGATTCCGATGATGACCACCACGATCATCAACTCGATCAAGGTGAATCCCTTCTGACTTCGATGAAATTTGCTTAACATGTTCTTTTACCTCCTGGGTGGCATAAAATTCCAACATGTGGTATAATTATATACTGTGTAATCTCTACGAAGATTGTAAGGGACGGGAATTCGATCTTGAGAAGGAAAGGGGACTCATAAGTCCGAGTCCCCTTTCACTTTTAGTGAGGTACTTACATCAGTTGGTCACATCATCAACGGTGCAAGTCAAGACTCCTTGTTCGTTCATGGTCCAGGTGTCAAGCGAAGCGTCGTCATCCAGCACGCCCGAGTTGGCGGTAGCAGTAAAGGTGTTGGTAGCAGCTACCAGGCTATAGGTATATCTAGCGGTGGAGCCGATATCTACCCCAATACGGCCCATGGTGGCTGGAGCGGCGGCTGAAGCGGTGATGCCATTGCCCCAGTAAGCATCATATTCCTGACGATATGCCTGCTCCATCACATATATCTGCTTCAATATCTGCTTGGCTTCGGACTGTTTGGACTTGGTGGTGGCTCGCATGAACCGCGGGATAGCCAAAGCTGCCAGGATTCCGATGATGACCACCACGATCATCAACTCGATCAAGGTGAAGCCCTTCTGGCTCTTGTGAAATTTACTTAACATCTTTCTCACCCCCTCCTTCGTTTTAGGTTATTTGTTCACTTCTTACACTGCTTGTTATCTTTTTCCGTAAGCTACTAAGGCAAAAGCCGTGCCATTTTGCTTTCCGTCCGGTTCAAGTTACCCTAAGCTCATGTTATAAATCACGATAATATTTCTGTTCAAGTTTTGAAATACCTCGGCTTGACCTGCATTCTTAAAGGATACTGCTATTCTTATTGCAAAAAGCAGGAATCGATCTCTTTTCTCAATCTTGTCAGATTAGATATATTGGTGTTCAAAAAAACATAACAGCCAAAAATTAAAAAGGAACTCCGAATTCCGAGTCCCTCCTCTCCCCTTGAATAAATTCCACATCATAACTTGTGAAATTGATCCCCGCTTCCCGTCCGGTCTTTAAAGGTTATGCTGATCCCCTAAATTAGCGCAGAAGTTCAGTTTTTCATTTAATCCTTGGAATCATCGATGGTACAAGTGAGAACCCCATTCTGATTTATGGTCCATACATCGATCGTGGCATCTTCGTCCAGTCCGGTTTCTCTTTTGGTGCCGGCAACGGCGGTGAAGCTGCTGGCATTTCCGGTAATGGAGTAGCTGTAGTAGGCCGGGAACATGATCTCCACACCAATCGGAGCAAAATTTTCTCCGGGCTGAGCCACCACGGTGCTTCCGTCGCCGGGAAAGTAAGAGTCTTTTTCCTGACGATAAGCGTGTTCCATGGTATAGATCTGCTTCAAATTCAATTTGGCTTCGCTCTGTTTAGCTTTCACCGAAGCCCGCAGGAATCGAGGTATAGCCATGGCAGCCAGGATGGAGATGATGACCACAACGATCATTAATTCGATCAGGGTAAATCCTCTTTGTGTATTTGGTTTCTCTGATTTCATATGTTCCCTTTATATGCGCATCATATATACACAGCAAAAGTTATGCAGTCATAAATCGATAAGATAAGATGTTAATATTCAACCAGTAAAGGACTGATTGATTTTTATACACCTAGCTTAACACCTCCCTTTTCCCCGATATTTTGCAAAATGCATATACCGGCTTATTATAGATATATCATATTTCGGGGACAGGATAAAGACGGCAATCCTTAAGAGGTAATGGCACTCTAAGATAACGAATCCAGTTTTACCTGCATTGTCTCCAGCTGCTTGGTTCTCTGGATAAGCTCCTCGTTTTCCGGATCGACTTTTCTAACCCGGTAGAATTCATCCAATGCCATGGAGAACATTCCCTTCCATTCGTAGAACAAACCCAGCCGGTAGAAGGAAAGGGCAAACACCCGTTGAGCATCCCAGTCCTTCTGAAATACTCTGCTTTCCATCCGAAAGGGACCATGGGTATCCCATATATTTTGGTGCGTCAGATATTGGTCGGTGATCCGGTCGATGTTTAACGGGGATACTCTGAAGACATATCCCGAGGGTAACAGCCGGTTTACCAGACTGGAGTCTCTCTCGGTGAATTCCATATAGGTCGGACGGCCTGACTCCAGGCATCTTTCCAAAAGCTTTCTGAAGGCCGGCTCCCCTGTCAGGTTTTCCGGAAGCCCGGAGAATAGATCTTTCAACTCCGCTCTTTTTTGTTCAACATACCAGTCAAAACCCAGGAGACCCCGATCGATAACGGTTATATCGGGTCTGAGCTTCTCAACGTACTGGAGCTCCCTCAATATGAAATTCAAATTGACATTGTCCGAGAATACGACCGAACCGGGATCAAGACCTGCCATTACACTCCACCCGTAATCATAAGCTATGCGATTTCCGGAAAGATCGGCCTTAGGATAATTCCTTAGCAAGAGGATCAGGGGAAGTATGCCAAACAGAAACATCAGCGGATAACGAACGGCAGATAAGGAATGACCAATATGGTTTAATATCAACAGAATTGCCAGGCCGTCGCACAAGGCAAATGCCAGGACAGAGAATATCAGGTAACCATGCAAATCGGGATTGGTGGGGATGAACTCGGTAGTCATGAAGATCACCACCGCAAAGTTACCGGCGATCAACAAAACCAGAAAAATTAACATCCTTCGGTTGTACCTGAAGAGGAGAAATAGCCCCACCAGACCCAAGCCAAAGCACAAGAGAGTCATCTGATCGGAAAGAAATGAAAATATCTGGAATAACCGGGTAGTGATATTCGCCAGAAAACCGAAATCAAAATGCTTGAGGGTGTCAAAAGCAAAAACGCTGCTGGCGGAGGAATAGAGGGATTTAGTCTCTCCCCAGGCCAAAACCGGATGAGACATGGAACGCACCAGCAGGTATAGGTAGATACTGAGGCCTAACAGGAAAAAGAGAAAATACCAGGGTAATCTTCTAATATTTATGATCAATGACGAATGATGAATAACGGATGAGGAATAATCGGCAGTATTAGCGTGCTGCCCAAAGACGATCAAGAACAGTAAAGCTGGCAGGGAGGATAATAAACTGAGATGATGGTTGCCTAAACCCAGTCCCGACAGAAAAAAGAATAGATAAATCCACTTCAACTTCCGGTCCCTGAGATATAACATGACCAACAGCAAAAGCAGGGAAAAAAAACATATATTCAGCGAGTATACCTCCGCCCTCACCGCTTGAATCCAGAAGGTGAAGGTGAAGCCGGAAATAAAAACAAAAGACAGAGCCGAGAATAAAAGCAATCCTTTCCTTTTAGCCATTCCCGGGAAAAACAGACAGGCTGCTTTGATAAAGACTTTATAGAAGATGATCAGTGAAGCGGAGGCAAAAACAGCAGAAAGCAGGTTCACCCGGAAAGCAAAATTCCCCCCAGAAAGCAGCGAGAAAAACTTTCCCAGCAGAACATAGATCGGGAAGCCGGGACGGTGGGGAATGCCCAAAACGGCAATGTTGGCAATTAACTCGCCGGAATCCCACCAGAAGACTGCAGGACATAATGTCTTGACGTAAACTGCGAGGAATGAAACAAACACAAATAACCCGACGATATTTTCGATGTTAAATAAACCCCCGCCTTGGGATGGTAAATCTACTGCATGTTTCAAATTTTCTCTCATGTCAGCTGGCATCAAGCTTAGGTTAAGTTTGTAGAGGCTCGATTCATGGCCCGACCAGCCCGCTTGATCCGGTCGAAGCTCCGAGCACTATTAAACCCCATCCCCGCCTCTGACGGGATACCGCTTGAGGCGTTGCAAATAGGGTGACAACAAAGATTTAGACTTTTTCACTGAAATTTCTTCCCGGTGCAAGTGTAGCAAATAGATTTTATAAGCTACAAAATAAAACCCACTCAGCCGGGCAGCAACCGGATACTTAATTTTCTTTTGAGGTTTTCTCCATCAAATGTCACCGACTGAAGAGGAAGGGGATTTTAGCTTATACTTTTCTATCTTCCTGTACAAGGTGGAGCTGTCGATGCCCAAAATGGCGGCAGCTTTGCCTTTCTGCCAGCCAGTCTGGCTCAAAACCCAGAAGATATAGGCTTTTTCGATGGTTTCCAAGGGAGGGGCAGTCGGTTGTTCCTCGGTAACCAAATCGATTTTCTCGTCTTCCTGTATCTTTTTCGGCAGGTCGGTTAGGTTGATCTGATTCCCCCGGGACAACAATACCGCATGCTCGATCGCGTTTTCCAATTCTCTCACATTACCGGGCCATTTGAAAGAAAGCAGCCGTTCCATGGTCTCGTCCGAAATGACCTTCTCCTCTAGTTGCATCTTCTGACAGTATATCTTGACAAAATAGTAGGAGAGGAGTTTGATATCATCCCTTCTTTCGCGCAAGGGAGGGAGAGTTATGGGGATGACATGCAGCCGGTAGTAAAGATCGGTTCTGAAATTCCCCTGTTTTACCTCTTGCTCCAGATCGGCATTGGTAGCGGCGATCAGCCGGACATCCACTTTCAAGGGAACAGTACCTCCCACCGGAGTGATCTCCTTCTCCTCCAGTGCCCGCAGCAATTTCGCTTGAATAGCCGGTGAGGTCATTCCCACTTCGTCCAAGAAGAAAGTTCCCCCGTCCGCCACCTTGAACAGACCATCCTTGTCCTTGATAGCTCCGGTAAAGGAACCTTTCACATGTCCAAACAACTCGCTTTCCAAGAGACTTTCCGGGAGGGCCGCGCAGTTTATAGTGACAAACGGTTGGCCTGACCTCTGGCTATGATAATGGATGGCTCGGGCAATCAACTCCTTACCGGTGCCCGACTCTCCTTCAATCAGTACGGTTGAATCCGATTTGGCGATCTTCTCTGCCATCTTCTTAAGTTTGACGATCTCCGGGCTATTGCCGATAAAGCGGTTGAAATCATACTCGGACTGGAGTTCCTTCTTCAACAGGATATTTTCGCGAGTGATGCTTTTCTGCTCCAGGGATTTTTTTACCGCAATCTTTATCTCATCCAACTTGAAGGGTTTGGTGATATAATCAAAAGCCCCTTTTTTCAATGCTTCGATGGCGGAATCGACAGAGGCGAAGGCGGTCATCACGATGAAATCGACGCCTTCATCCAAAGATTTTACTTGAGAAAGAAGCTCCAGTCCGCTCATTTCGGGCATCATCAGATCGGCGATCACCAGATCATACTTTTCGGTCCTGATTCTCTGGAGGGCAGAATGAGCGTCCTGGCTGGTGGCGACGGCATAGCCTTCTTTCTTGAGCATGATCTCCATGAACTTGCACATCGACTCTTCATCGTCGACCACTAAGATCCTGGCTTTGTCCATATACCCCCTAAAAAACCTGATAATGACTGATTATCATGAATTATGACGGATGATTAATGACTGGTTTTATTATCGGCAGGAAAACCAACCGGCGTTAGAAATGGAAGATTCAAAAGCTGGATATGAAAGAGGGGGTATCTTGAGTTTTCAAACAATTTTCGATAATCTGAGCCTGGATATACAGAAAATCAAAATGAAAATTCCCCAGGTGAGAAAGGAAAGATACAGGGAATAATCGTTCATTCTTCTTCCCACTATCTCGAAATTTATTAGATCCACCAGGATGAAAAACAAAAGCATCAAGCTGACTGTGAATTTATCCCGGAAACCTGTTTTCAAAACATAATAAATCAGGATCATGAGTGCCAATATGGAAGAGGAATAATTCTGGACCCAGCCTAAGGGGGAAAAAAGAGACATAAAGATCAACAGGAGTGAGTATTCGATACATTCCCTATGTTGGAAGAGAATTCCTTCTGCATATTTTGATCTGCGATTCAAAAAGAGCAGAAAAAAGAATAAACTTAATATGATAATGTATATCAGCACCTTCACCGAGGTATAATTCAGGTTCAAAATGTTAACGTGCTGTGGCGTAGGTGTCAGGAATCGGTAAAAGAAAGCAAACAGGGATTGATTCAAGTCTACCGCTAAAAGCGGGGGTGACGAAACGGACATCACCGTCTTCCAACCAGCAAGAAGAGACAGGTTAGTGGGAAAACCATAAATTAGAGACGGAACAAGCAAAAGCAGAGCGCCGGTGATCGCCGAATAGACGATTAATTTGATTCTTCCCTTATACAACAGATAGGGGACAAAGATCAAACAGGAGGGTTTGATCATGACCGCCAGGGAAAGAAATAATCCAGACAGGAAATACTTTTCCTTATCGGTAAAGGAGATGAACAGAAAAACGAAAACCAGGATCAAAAAATCGGTTTGCCCCAGGGTGATCTCGCGTACCAGAAACTTGGAGGCAAAGAGTATGGTCAGAATATACAAATAGAGGGGAGGTGGTTTATCCCCCAGGATCATCCTTTTGCATTGAGTCAAAACGAAAGAAAGACAAAGGCACATGCCCAGAAGCCAGATCACCTCACCCGCTTTGAAAGATAATAGTCCCAGCGGAGCTACCAGAACGGCAAAAAAGGGGGAGTATTTGTAAAGGTAATGCCCGTCATCGAAATTGTAAAGATTCTCCCGATGCAAAACCCGCCCGGCTGCCCGATGCACCACCCGGAAATCATTCATCCCCTTTCTCAAGGTATTCCGAAAATAACCCAGCACGATAATGGTTAAAATTACCCAGAGGATTATTCGGAGATAGTCTTTCTTCGAGAGGGAGGATACTCGCATATTCATGTAACTTACAAACTAACATTAAGCAGATTTTTAACTATGTATTGCAATTTTGCCCAGACGGGCAAGCGTCTGCTTGAATTTTTCAGTTTACTCTTTGAATTTGCTGAATTTTGTTTAAGCCCTTCCCCTCTTTTGTAAGAGACTGTGTCATAATTTAGTTTTTTTGTAGCCGCCCGTATGGGCGAAAAAAAGTTCTTTGGATTACAATAACTTACGCAATCTAAAGATTGCGGCTACAAAATCAAAACCCAAATATGACACACCCTCTAAAGGTAGAGGGATATCACACCTGTCTTCTGTGTTTAAAGGTCCAGCGGTCGTTAAGAAAATAATTTAAAAACGTTCCGCACAGAATCCCAAAGAGATTAGAAATAAGGTAATAGATATGAGCCAGCTCGGTCAAAAGCCAGAGGATGGAAAGATTAGCCAATATGGCAGCGCTGCTGGATAGATGGTACTGCAGCATTCGTTTGAAATACTCGGTTTTTCCCTCTTTCCCCCGGTCATGCCAGGTCCAAAGGTCGTTCAGAACATAGTTACTCAAAACCGATATCTCGATGGCTATCAGGCTGGAGAGAAGATAATAGAATTTTGCTTTCTCGGTGAAAAACCACAGAAAGAACATGTTGACCAAAACACCGGATCCCCCCACCAGGCAAAATTTGACAAAACGGCGGATTTCGCTTTTTTGAGAGAGGGAATGGATTCTACCCACAGGGTTATGATTCAGTTAATGAGATTATATTTATTATAAAAAGCAGGATTCAATTGGTGAATAGCAATTACCGACAACTTAAATTTTACTCCCGGTCAATAGGATTGTCCACAGCATTTTCTTTCTAGCACAAACTTCCCGCAGTTGTTTTCTATCTTGGTGGGATATTTTCCGGAGAAGCATGCCGCGCAGAAGTCTTTCCCCTCCAGGGAGTGCAGTGAGAGCATTCCATTAAGCGAAAGATAGCCTAAACTGTCCACATCCAGGAATTTTCTGATCTGTTCCACCGTCTGGGAAGAGGCGATCAGTTCCTCCCGGGTGGGCATGTCGATTCCGTAAAAACAGGGGGAGGTGATGGGGGGTGAGCTTACCCGGAAATGCACTTCTTTCGCCCCCGCATTTCTCAGCATCTTGATGAGTTTCCTGCTGGTAGTGCCCCGGACTATGGAATCGTCCACCACCACTACCCGCTTGTCCTTGAGCGCGCCTCTGACCGGATTGAACTTGATCCGGGCATCCAAATCCCGGATGGTCTGTTCCGGCTCGATGAAGGTCCGGCCGATGTAATGATTGCGGATCAAACCCACCTCATACTTTATCCCGGATTCCTCGCAATAACCCAAGGTGGCGGTATTGGATGAGTCGGGGACCGAGATCACGATATCGGCTTGTGCCGGCTTTTCCTTGGCCAGCTGTTTTCCCAGTCTCCGTCGGATTTTGTCCACCATTTCTCCGTAGATCATGCTGTCCGGGCGGGCAAAGTAGATGAATTCAAAAATACAAAAAGCGTGTTTTATCGGTTTGAAAGGGGAATAGGATTTGACTCCTTTACGGTTGATCACCACCACCTCTCCCGGCTCGATATCCCGCTCGTATTTCGCTCCGATGATATCAAAAGCACAGGTTTCGGATGCCACCACCCAAGAGCTGTTGACTTTGCCCAGGGCCAGTGGGCGAAATCCGTTGGGATCTCTGGCGGCAATCAAGGAATCACCGGTATTGAAGACCACGGAGAATGCTCCTTTTACCTTCCCCAGTGCATCCTGGATCATCTCCTCCACCGTCTCTTTTTTGGAACGAGCCACCAGGTGTAGAATTATCTCACTATCGCTGGAGGTTTGAAAAATGGAGCCGGTTTTCTCCATTTTTGAGCGTAAGCTATAGGAATTGGTCAGGTTGCCGTTATGCGCCAAGGCTAAATTTCCTTTCCGGTAGGTGATTAAAAGGGGTTGAACGTTCACCGAGGATGAGGCGCCGGTGGTGGAGTAACGGTTATGCCCGATGGCCAAATCCCCTTTCAGCTCATTCAAGTTTTCCTTTTTGGCGAAGACTTCATTAACCTCCCCCAACCCCCTATGCTGATAAAACTTTTCCCCGTTGGAAGATACTATCCCGGCTCCTTCCTGCCCTCTGTGCTGCAAAGAGTAAAGACCGAGATAAGTCAGCTCGGCTGCTTTCTTTGCCCCAAAGATACCAAAGACTCCGCATTCTTCATGGATCAGCTTCTCTATCATATTGCTCCTGGTTGAACCTATTTATACGACAAAAACCAAATTTATGATAACCTCTTACGACTGTCAAGAATTTTCGGCAGGGTCTCCGAGAAACTAATTCCGACAGAGCTTCGGAACTTAAATGGCGGTGAGGTAATGCGGGGAAAGACCCTTGGTAATTGCTTGACTTTAAAAGGATTTGTGATTAGCTTGAAAAATCGAAGATTGAGGATTTATGAGAAAACCAGGCACAAAAGAGATATCCATAATCATCGGGATTTTCGTTCTGGCTTTTGCCATCAGGTGCATTTATCTGTTTGAAATGAGGAGTTCTCCGCTCTTCGATACCCCCACCATGGATGCTGAATATCACGATCAGTGGGCTCAGATGATCTTAAAAGGAGAGGAAATTCACGGTGGAGTTTTTTTTCGTGCTCCGCTTTATCCTTATTTCCTGGCGCTGATTTACCGGATGCTCGGCCGGAACTTCTTGGCGGTTCGGCTGATCCAATTCTTCATCGGGTCTTTAAGTTGCGTCTTAGTCTATTGGGTGGGCCAGAAGGTTTTCAATAGAAGAGTGGCGGCTATTGCCGGGGTGATGGCTTCTCTTTACGGGGTCATGATCTTCTTTGACGGGGAACTTCTCCTACCGGTGCTGGAGGTGTTTTCGGGCTTGCTGGTGATTTTGGCTATTATCCGGGCAAGAGAGAAGCCTTCATATCGAAGATGGATTCTCGGCGGAATGCTTTTGGGTTTATCCGCCCTGATCCGACCCAATATCCTTTTGGTGGGGATGGTCTTTTTCTTCTGGATATTGATAAGATCAACCGGTCACGGCCGGATCGGAATTTTTAGGATTTTAGGCAGTAAAGCCATGATTTATGCAGGATGTCTGGCTCTGGGAACGATGCTTGTGATCTTGCCGGTAACGTTAAGAAATTATGTCAAGGGCCATGATTTGGTTCTTATCTCCTCGCAGGGGGGGATGAATTTCTACATCGGGAATAATCCCCAAGCGGACGGCGCTTCTGCCATTCTTCCGGGAGGCCGAGCCACCTGGTGGGGATCATATGAGGATGCCATAAGAATAGCGGAGAAATCTGCCGGCAAGACTTTAAAACCTTCGGAGGTATCCCGGTTCTGGTACCGGGAAGGTTTGAAATTCGCAGGGACCCAGCCTTTCAAATTCCTAAAATTGATGCTGAAGAAGCTGGTGCTTTTCTGGAATGGAAACGAATTGTCCAATAATAAAGATTTTTATTTCTTTGCCAGAAGTGCGCCTATTTTGAAGCCTTTAATCTGGAGGTTTGTGATTTATTTCCCCTTGGGAATGATTGCTGCCTTAGCTCTGGTGGGGATCATGCTGGCGCACAAAGATAAAAAGGATGTGGTGGTTTTAGAAATCTTCCTGTTTGTTTATATGCTAAGCATAATTCTCTTTTTTGTAACGGAGCGGTATCGGGTTCCTATTCTTCCGGTGCTGATCCTTTTTGCGGCATACGCACTGAACTGGTTCGTCTCGGCGGCAAAACGGGGAAAGTATTCTGAATTGGGGAAATATCTTATAATCTTTGTTGCAATTTTGACTTTAGTCAATTTACCGATTCCCGGATATTCCTCGGCAAACCCGGGAAAGGCACACTATACCCTGGGGGTGGTATATTCCCAAAAAGGGGATAATGCCAAAGCCGAAGAGGAATACCAGAAAGCCATCGAGTATAATCCCGGTCTGGGTAATGCATATACCAATCTGGGATCAATATATGGGGATCAGGGAAAGCACCGGTTGGCTTTGGAATACTATGAAAAGGCGATACAAAATGGTGCAGATAGCGCTTTCGTTTGGTATAACATCGGAATAGAATACTTTAATCAGGGGCTTTTGGAGCAGGCTCAAAAGTACTACCAGCTATCGCTTCAAGTCAGGGAGGACGATCCGAAAGTGCATTATCTTCTCGCCGGGGTCTTCCTGGGTAAAGGAATGCTGGAGCAGTCCATCCAGGAATACAAAAAGACATTGGAATATGATCCTCAAGATGCGCTAGCCTACTTGCAGCTGGGGAATATCTATCGTCAACTAAGCAGGAAACAGGAGGCGATAGATAATTTAAAGAATTTTGTTCGCTGGTGGAAAGGAGACCCCGGTCGAACTCAGGACGTAATGGAAATCCTCAAAAAATTAGAGACCAAAACCTCGAAGGAAGAAGAGACGACGAAAGTGAAGTAAACGGACAGTCTCAGGTATGCTGACGATGTAGTGAACGAACAAACAGCGTGCATCAGCCCAAAAAGAGCTTGACAAATGCGGGCTGCGGATATATCTACTTAGAAAAATCGGTGGTTTTTGCACCCCTGGATGCTGGTAAATGCAGGAGGATATTGATGAAAAGAAGTTCCGGTTTATGGTGGGGAGTTATGGGAGTGATTTTATGTCTGTTCATTTTTTCCTGTGCCCAGAAAGAGGATGTGATAGTACTGGGTGAATTCGGCTCTTTGACCGGTGTGACCGCTACTTTCGGGAAATCGACCCAAAGAGGAATCGAGATGGCTTTGGATGAGCTGAATCAGACCGGAGGAATGGAGGGGAAGCGGTTCAAGATCGTGGTGGAGGATGACCAGTCCAAACCGGAAGAGGCTGCCACCGCGGTCAAGAAGCTGATCAATCAAGACAAGGTGTTGATGATTTTGGGAGAGGTGGCATCCTCCCGCACCTTGGCCGGCGCCCCGATTTGTCAGGATGCGAAAATACCTTTGATTACCCCGGCCTCCACCAATCCCAAGGTAACCCAGGTGGGGGATTATATCTTTAGGGTCTGTTTCATCGATCCTTTTCAGGGGGAAGTGATGGCCAAATTCGCCCGCAATACCTTAAAGGTGAGCAAGGCTGCAATTCTCAAAGATATTAAGAATGATTACAGCGTGGGCTTGGCTCAATTTTTTACCGAAACCTTCACCGGTTTAGGAGGTCAGGTGATAGCCGAAGAATCATACGCCGAAGGGGATATAGAGTTCAGGGCGCAATTGACTTCCCTTAAAGCCAAAAACCCGGAAGTTATCTTCATCCCCGGTTATTATACCGAGATCGGCTTGATTGCACGGCAAGCGAGGGACTTGGGAATCAAAGTTCCCTTGATCGGTGGGGACGGATGGGATTCACCCCGTCTGGTGGAAATAGGCGGTAAAGCTCTGGAGAATACCTATTACAGCAACCACTACACTCCGGAGGACCCCAGACCGGAGATTCAAAAGTTCATCACCGAATATAAAACCAGGTATAACGAAACCCCCGACGCCATGGCTCCCTTGGGCTACGATGCCGCCAAGATCGCTTTCGATGCCATAAAACGATCCGGAATCTTGCAGGAGCAGAATATAAAGAAAGCATATAAGGAGAATCCCAAAGCCTCTTACTTGATGGAAGCAATCAATACCCCCGGGAACCGTCAACCGATCCGGGATGCCCTAGCAAAAACCAAGGATTTCCCCGGAGTAACCGGAATGATTACCATTGACGAGAATCGAAATGCTAAAAAGACGGCGGTGGTCGTCAAAATCGAGGGGGGGAAGGTTATGTTTGTCGAGACGATCAATCCTTGAAAATATGACGTATGACGAATGACTGATGACGGATAGAATCCATATCCAATGATTAAAGATGGATAAAAGAAGAAATCAATGGTCAATGATTGATGAAAAATATCGGATAGAAGATGCCTGTATATAGAGATTTTGAGGATTTGCCAATTTGGAAGGAATCAAGAGACTTGGCGGTATGGATATATAAGCTGACTAAGGAAGGAAGGCTTGCAAAAGACTGGTGCCTAACCAATCAAATCAGATCAGCTTCCCTTTCTATATCTAGTAATATTGCAGAAGGTTTTGACAGGAGTTCGAGAAAGGAATTTATCAGGTTTTTATATATCGCTAAAGGATCTGTGTCTGAGGTAAGAAGTCAAATACTCATCTGTATCGAATTGGGATATGTGAATAAAAACGAGTCAGAGATATTACTGGAAAGAACTAAATCACTTTCTAAACAGATAGGCGCTCTTATTTCGTTTTTGAAGAAGAAAAACCTTTGAAAACAATTCTGTTTACAAAATGAAAAAACGGATTTCCATTTCTTTCTTGTCAGCTATTTGTTTTCCTAATGCCTTTATCCGTCATCCATCACAAGTTATCCACCATCCTTCAAATATCGTGACTCCCTTAGGTTTTATCCTTCATCCGTTATCAGTCATTCGTCATCAGGACTATATTAATGTCTGAATTCCTCCAACAGCTAATCAACGGTATCGCCTGGGGCTCGATCTACGCCCTGATCGCTTTGGGCTATACCATGGTCTACGGGGTGTTGAGGCTGATCAATTTCGCCCACGGGGACGTGTACATGGTGGGTGCTTTTGCCGGATTCTATGCGGTCCGGTGGCTGGATCTGGGACAGGAGCCGACCCTCTTTGGAGCGGTGGTGGTATTCCTGTTCGCCATGCTGGTTTGCGCGCTCCTGGGATTTATTATAGAGCGGGGAGCATATAAACCCTTAAGAAAAGCTCCCCGATTGACTGCTTTGATAACCGCCATCGGCATATCCTTGTTTTTGGAGAATGCGGGTCAATTGATCTTCGGTGCCGATCCCAAATTTTTCCCCCAGATAATTACTAAAAGTGACGTGATCTCAAGCGGAGGGATAATCCTCACCAATCAGCAATTAATCGTTCTGGTGGTATCCTTGTGCCTGATGGCATCACTCCAGCTTTTTATCAAAAAAACCAAAACCGGCAAAGCCATGCGGGCGGTCTCCTTCAACCGGGATGCCGCATCCCTCATGGGAATCTCCGTCGACCGGATCATCTCCATCACCTTTATGATCGGTTCGGCATTGGCAGCAGCAGCAGGTGTCCTGGTGGCTTTAACCAATCCCAAGATAGAACCTTTGATGGGGATAATGCCCGGGATAAAAGCCTTTGTGGCAGCGGTTTTAGGCGGAATTGGCAACATTCCCGGAGCCATGTTGGGCGGAATGATTATGGGCATAGCCGAAGTGATGGTGGTGGGATACGTCTCCTCCACCTATAGAGATGCTATCGCTTTCGCGATTCTGATCATTATACTTTTATTTAAACCATCAGGACTGATGGGTGCATTTACGGGGGAGAAAGTATAAACAAAAGAAATGACGAATGATTGATGACGGCACCGGACTTGTGGTGAGTTTAACGAACCATGACGGCAAAATAGAAGCATTCCCTTCAGTCTCCCCCTCTCTGATAAGAGAGCAAAAGAAATAACGAATGACTGATGACGAATAACGGATTTGTGGTGAGTTTATCGAACCATATAACGGCAAAATAGAAGCATTCCCTTCAGTCTCCCCCTCTCTGATAAGAGAGGGGGATCAAGGGGGTGAGTTCAAAAACATAATAACAGATGACTAATGAAGAATAACGGATACAAAAGAAATTAAATTTATGAGATTCAAGAAAACGATATTCATAATCTTGACCTTAGGATTTCTGCTTCTGGTGAATTATTACCTCCCCTCCCGGATGAATCCATACTTTTTGCAGATATTGATATTAATCGGGATTAATATCATGCTGGCGGTGAGCCTGAATTTGATAAACGGATTCACCGGACAGTTCTCCATCGGGCATGCGGGTTTTATGGCCATCGGAGGATACAGTTCCGCTTTCTTCACTTACTATTTCGGGAGGAATTTAATCCAGAGTTTAAGTTCGGTTATATTTTTTCCCTGGTTGGCTAAATCGATCATTTTCGTTTTAGCTTTAATCTTAGGCGGGATGCTGGCTGCAGTGGCGGGTTTGGTGGTGGGGATACCTTCATTAAAGCTTAAAGGGGATTACTTGGCTATCGCCACTCTGGGGTTCGGAGAGATCATCCGGGTTATGATCTTAAATATAGATGCCGTGGGCGGAGCCCGGGGTTTTGCAGACATACCGGGTTATACTAACTTGTTCTGGGTTTTATTCTTTATGATACTGACCATTATCGTCGTGCGGAATTTAATCCACTCCACGCACGGCCGGGCGTTCCTGTCGGTCCGGGAGGATGAGGTGGCAGCGGAGGCGATGGGGATCAACACCACCTATTACAAAGTATATGCATTCGTCATCGGTGCATTTTTTGCCGGGATTGCGGGTGGACTTTTCGGGCACTATCTGATGTATCTGCATACCAACAGCTTTACCTTCATGAGATCGATCGAGGTTATCATAATGGTGGTGCTGGGTGGAATGGGGAGCATCACCGGCTCGATTTTGGCAGCGATTATTTTGACCATTTTGCCGGAGTTCTTAAGAGTAGTGAAAGATTACCGGATGGTGATTTATTCGCTAATACTGATAATTCTCATGCTTACCCGTCCCCAGGGAATTTTCGGGGTACAAGAGTTAAGTTTGCAAAGAATCAAGAGTCTGTTTGGGAAGAAAGCGCAGGGTATGGATGGTTAAAACTATAGGGACAACTCCCCGCCTTTAGCGGGATGTTCCACCCAGACGGGTGGTCGTCTGACCACGTGAGTTGTCCCTACGATTTAAAACCTAAACGATCATTATGCCTATCCTTGAAATTAAAGATTGCTCTATGCATTTCGGCGGATTGAAAGCGGTTGACCGGCTGGATATGTTTTTGGAAAAAGGGGAGTTGGTGGGACTGATTGGTCCGAACGGAGCCGGGAAGACCACGGTTTTCAATATGATAACGGGGGTCTATAATCCGACCTTAGGTGAGATAATATTCCAGAACAAAAAACTCAACGGGAAAAAGCCCTACCAGATTACAGCATACGGGATCGGAAGAACTTTCCAAAACATCAGGCTGTTCAGTAATCTAACGGTATTGGATAACGTCCGCTCGGCATGTCATCTTCATTCCAAAGAGGGAATGTGGAGCTCGGTGACCCGAAGCAAAAGATTCTTTGAAGAAGAAGCAGGGTTGACCGCAAGATCTATGAAGCTTCTTGGAATCTTTGGACTAGATGCAGTAAGAGATGAAAAGGCGATGAATCTTCCTTATGGTCAACAGAGAAGGCTGGAAATGGCACGCGCTCTGGCGACCGAGCCGAAACTTATGCTATTGGACGAGCCTACCGCCGGAATGAATCCGCAAGAGACACAGAACGTGATGACTCTTATCTGCAAGCTCAGGATCGATTTCGATTTGACCATCCTTCTGATCGAACATGATATGAGAGTGGTAATGGGCTGCTGCGAAAGAATCGTGGTTTTGGATTACGGGATTAAAATAGCTGAAGGTCCGCCGGAGAAAATCAAAAAAGACCCCAAGGTGATCGAGGCGTACTTGGGAGAGGAAATGAAATAAAATAATGAATGATGACGAATGACGAATAAAACAGGGTTCAAGGATTCGAGGGGGCGAGGGTTCAAGTGATGCGTAGCCGAGGCTTCATGCCTCAGCTGAAAGCGTAGCTGAGCCATCACGGTTCAGCGGTGGTGTCAACGATAAAGGTTTTAACTCAATTCTCATTTCTCGTTTCTCAAATCTGTAATATGATGGATGATTCGAAATTATTGAAAATCGACTCGCTGAGCGTGTATTACGGAGCGATTCATGCCCTCAAGGGGATTACCTTATACATTAACCGGGGAGAGATTGTCACCTTGATCGGAGCCAACGGGGCGGGAAAATCGACTACGATAAATACAATTTCCGGGCTTTTAAAACCCAAAAAAGGGACAATTACTTTTGAAGGTAAAAGGATCGATAAAGTGGTACCGCACAAAATCGTGGAGCTGGGCATTTCCCAATCTCCTGAGGGGAGAAAGATTTTCCCCAATCTTACCACTTTAGAAAACCTGGAATTGGGCGCTTTCTGCAGAAAAGACAAAGAAAAGATTAATCAAGACATAGAAAAAACCTTCACCCTCTTTCCCCGTCTCAAAGAGAGATCAAAACAGAGCGCCGGGACTCTAAGCGGCGGAGAACAACAGATGCTGGCCATCGGTCGGGCGCTGATGTCTGATCCCAAACTTCTGCTTTTGGATGAACCTTCTTTGGGTTTGGCTCCCATTTTGGTAAAATCCATCTTCAATACTATCCTGGAGATCAACCAGCAGGGAACCACTATTTTGTTGGTGGAACAGAATGCTCACATGGCTCTGCAAATTGCCAATCGGGGATATGTCCTGGAGACGGGAAAGATAGTCTTAGAGGATTCGGCACAGAGTCTTCTGAACAATCAACAGGTGAAAGAAGCATATCTGGGGGGATAAAACAATAACGAATGACGGATGACGAATAACGGATTTGATCTATGGCGTGTCGACGAGGCTTTATGCCGCGGTTCTATGCTTCATGCCGGATGAATTAAAAGGGTTCAAGGATTCAAGGATTCGAGGGGTCAAGTGATCGCGTAGCCGAGGCTTCACGCCTCGGCACCAAGTTTGGTTATGTGACAGTTTTCCGAGACGGGATAAATTCCCGCCTCTATGAGCAGAAACATATTATTATTCATAGGGCAGGGCATTTAACCCTGCCATAATAGGGTCTTTCATAAATTATATGTTTGTATTGGGAACTGCGGGACATATCGATCACGGCAAATCCGCCATAGTCTTGGCTCTGACGGGAATCGATCCCGACCGTCTGCCGGAAGAAAAAGAGCGGGGGATGACCATCGATCTGGGATTTGCCTGGCTCTCCCTTCCAGATGGGAGCGAGGTAGGGATTGTGGATGTGCCCGGTCACGAGCGATTCGTCAAAAACATGGTGGCGGGAGTGGGGGGAATCGATGCGGTCCTGTTCGTGGTGGCAGCAGACGACGGGTGGATGCCCCAAAGCGAGGAACATCTTCAGATATTAGATATTTTGAAGATACAAACCGGAATAGTGGTTATAAACAAAATAGATTTAGTCGATCCCGACTGGTTAAGCTTGGTGGAGGAGGATATAAAATCAAAAACCAAAGGGACCATCTTGGAAAACGCACCCATAGTTAAAGTATCTGCTACCCAAAAAACCGGTATACAGGAGTTGTATGACCAGATAGTAAAGATGATCGCCCAAATAACGCCTCAGAAAGACATTGGCAAACCCCGGCTATATATTGATCGGGTCTTCACCATGTCGGGTCGGGGAACAGTGGTGACCGGAACCTTGAGAGATGGCAGTTTCCAGTTGGGCGAAGAGATAGAAATCCTCCCCCGTAAGATTTCTGCCCGGATCCGGGAGCTGCAAACTCACAAGAAAACCCAAACCAAAGTTATGCCCGGAACCCGGGTGGCGATGAATTTGGCCGGGGTGGAAAAAGAGAAGATTCAAAGAGGGAATGTGGTTGCCAAATTGGGTCAAGACCAATCTATCGGCAGTTTCATTGGCAAGGTGGATGTGGTTTCCACTGTAAGTCATCCCATAAAGCATAATTCCACATTATTGCTTATTCTCGGAACGACCGAGCTTCTGACTAAAGTGAAAATTCTGGATAAAGATCAAATACCACCCGGAGGATCGGACTTGGTGAAATTTGAATGCAGTGAAAGACTCCTTGCCCGGATCGGAGATCATTTTATTCTCCGATTACCTTCACCCCAGATTACCATAGGGGGTGGAATCGTGCTGGATGTTTCGCCAGGAATGATCAAAAGAAAAGATGAAGGGTCGATATCCGATCTTAAAAGAAGAGTTTCCTTAAACCTGGCGGATTTGATTCTATCCGAACTGGCAAAAGAAGGATTGATCCTGAAGAAGGAGATTTTAAGATCGAGTAATTTCAGCCAGGAGCAGATACAATCGAATCTAAAGCAACTGGAAAAAGAGGGCAAGATATTCTCCACTCAAGAGTTCGTGGCAGATCGGGACAAATGGAATCGGGCAGCAGGCCAGGTTATATCTGAGATCGAAAATACCCATCAGAGATTCCCTTTTAAGATCGGCGCCAAATCGGCGGAATTCTCCAGTCGCTTAAGTATCGAGCCAACCTTGCTGGAACAGATGATCAAGCATCTGGTGAAAGAGGGAAAGAT
Organism: uncultured candidate division Zixibacteria bacterium; assembly: GCA_903908285.1. Taxonomy (GTDB): domain Bacteria; phylum Zixibacteria; class MSB-5A5; order MSB-5A5; family SM1-73; genus CAIVRH01. The sequence goes on along the minus strand of CAIVRH010000014.1, from coordinate 171,168 downwards.
TGTGCAGCAGGGAGCTTATCTCCGTCTTCCTGGCCACCAAGCCAAACTATCCACCGAGCAATTGGTATTATCGGATAAATTACTCCAGGAGCTTGCAGCTAATCCCCTTTCAGCTCCAACCAAAGATGAGATAGTGAGCCGGGGTCCGGAATCCGAGCTGATCTTACTCTTTTTGATCGAACAGGATCGGGTAATGGATATGAAGGAGGGTATACTTCTTAGAAAAGAGGATTTTGAGAAGGTGAAAAATATGGTGGTTGAATTTATCCGGAAGAAAGGACCGGCAACAGTGAGCGAATTGCGAGAGCATCTTTCCACCACCCGAAAGTATATGGTGCCGATCCTGGAAACGCTGGATCAATTGGGGATAACACAGAGGGAAGGGGATAAGAGAACGCTGGCTCAGAGGTAATCAACCGGTTTTCGAAGCCCGGTCTTAGAGGTTTGGTGAATTTCAAACCACCCAATATCGGGTAATGAAAAATGAAATTGATAACGAACAAGCGATAAGTACAAAACTTCACCTCCTTTTGCTCTTCTCTCTACTGAATGAAAGATAGGAGAACAGGGGGAGAGGTAAAAATAAGGTTAGGCGTCGTGAACGATAATCTGATGTTGTTAAACGGCAAAATCTACACCATGGATCCTCAGCACCCCAAAGCCGAAGCAGTGGCAATTAGGGATCATAAGATAATTGCGGTAGGCAAAAACACTGACGTGGAGAATCTGGGGAGAGCAAATTTTCGGGTCATAAATCTGGAAGGTAAGACCGTCATACCGGGTTTGATCGATGGGCACACTCATTTTCTTTCTTTGGCATATCGTTTGAATAAAGCCAACTTGGAAGGAATAAGCTCCTTTGAAAAACTCCTATCGGTCATCGCGGATTTCTGTAGAGATCTCACTCCCAAGGAGTGGGTGGTGGGGGATGGGTGGGATAAAAATATTTGGGGAGACGAATCGATTTTTACCCGGGAAACTTTGGACAAAATCTGCCCGCAAAATCCGGTCGCCTTGCAGAGCAAGGATCATCATGTGCTGTGGGTAAACTCATTAGTTTTACAATTTGCGGGGGTGGATGAAAACACGGATGATCCGTCCGGCGGAAAAATAGTAAAAGACCCTCTGACGGGAAAACCCACGGGAATTTTAAAGGAGAATGCAATCGGTCTGGTTTGGGATAAAATTCCATCCCTTTCCGCTCAGGTTTGCCGGGAGTTGTTCCGGAAGGCATTGAAGATGGCCAATAGCTTTGGATTGACCGGAATCCATAATTTTGAAGACCAGGAAGCATTTCGTCTATTTCAGGGGCTCTGGCTGGATGAGAATCTGACTTTGAGGGTATCCCATTGGATTGCGGATGGCGATTTGGATTCCGTCATATGTTTAGGTATCGGGTCATCTTTTGGCAACGAATATTTAAGATTCGGAGGGGTGAAACTTTACTGCGATGGAACGCTGGGATCTCAAACTGCCCTGATGTTCGAACCCTATGAAGGTTCGAGTGATAATTTCGGCATAGAGGTTACCTCGTTGGAGGAATTGACTGAAATAACCAAAAAAGCCAGCTATGCGGGAATAAGCGTATCCATTCATGCTATAGGGGATAAAGGCGTTCATAATGCTTTGAGCGCAATAGAGTCTTCGGTCCCAAATACTGAAGGGAAAAACAGGTTACGGCATCGGATTGAACATATCCAGCTGCTCCATCCGAGTGACATCGAGAGATTCAAAAAACTCAACGTCATCTCTTCAGTCCAACCCGTGCACGCCCCTGCGGATAGACCGATTGCCGAGAAATACTGGGGGAAACGGTGCCACTCAGCTTATGCCTATAAAACGCTTTCGACCCATGGCGCTTTATTGGTATTCGGGTCGGATGCTCCCATCGAGAGCCTGGACCCTTTGAAAGGAATCTATGCAGCGGTTATGCGTAAAAAACCCGGTGAAAAGGAAAGCTGGAATCCCGGTGAAAGACTTAGCGTGGCAAAAGCGGTTCATGCTTTCACCCAAGGGGCTAGTTTCGCTTCGTACGAGGAAAATATCAAGGGTTCAATCCAGGCAGGAAAATTGGGAGATTTAGTGATTCTCTCCCAAGACATTTTCGAAACGGATCCGGAAATAATTCCCGATACAAAAGTGGAATATACTATTCTGGGCGGTAGAATCGTTTACCAAAGGTAAATTTCTCTTTCTTCAATTTTATCGGAAAGCACGATTTCTCACCGGTCTAACCGAAAGTAACCAAAAGCGCTCCGGCAAAAGCCAAAACTATAGCTACCACCCGGATTAAATTCACCGGTTCTTTAAGAAACAAAACTGCCAGCAGAAATACGAAAACATTGGTGGTTTGATTCAAAGCGGAAGCCACCGATGCCTGGGTGTATTTCATCCCCCCGATCCAGATGACCATGGAAAGATAGGCTCCCAGAAAAGATGCCGGCAGCATATAGCGCCAGTTTTCCACTTTTAAAAGGGATTTCATAATCTTCTGCCTGTCGGGAAGGAATAGCAGGAAAATACCGGTACCCAAGCATCCGGCCAAAAGGCGCATCTGGATGATCCAGAGAAAGGGGAGTTCATCCAAAAGCGGTTTGAAAATCACCACACCGAGTGCTCCAGAAACCAGATATAAAGCGCTCAAAGCGATACCCCGGAAGAGCTCCTGACGCGATATATTATTCCGTCCCTTCTTTTGCGAAACCGTTACCACTGCCAAAATTATCAAAACTACACCGAACAGCTGATATCCTCTCATCCTTTCGCCCAAAAGAAGTACAGATAGAACTATTATCAGCGGACTGTTCATACAGCTGATTATGGCGGTCAACTCTGCTCCCAGCAGGTTCAGGGTTTTTAAGAAGAAAGTGTCGGCTATGGCTATGCCCAGAAATCCGCTGGTAAAAACCAAGAGATGATCCTGCCAGGTGACCGGAGGGAAGAGGGTGATACCCAAAATCAGAGAAGTGAGAGCAAAAAGAGATAAAGCCAGCACATTCTTATAAAGATTCAGGCCTAAAGGGGTGACTTTTTCTCCACTTTTTTTGAAGAGGATGACCGCAGTCGCCCAGACCATGGCACAGAGGACAGACAGTATCTCACCCAAATGTGGAATATTATTAAGCATGATAATATCTTTTTGGAAAACCCTGCTCCGCTAATATACTAACTGCTATTCGAAACGGGTTGAATGCTTACTCGTTTATCGATTAGGGCGTAACTTATCAAGCCCACGGTTAACCGATTTGGATTGCGGTTCCATTGTGATGAACCACCATCGAGTTTCAGCGGATGATAGGTAACCGCAGGCGCAAATTTTAAACAAATCCAGTGTAACAAATTATTGGTAAACAGCTCCAAATAAATGGTTAGTCAAACTTCATCATTCCATAATATTTGGTATCATAAGTTATCGGGTACATCCAATCCGAGGAGGAATTTAACCGTTTTTGTTTCCTTCTGAAGTTGATATCCCAGACATCCCCTCTTTTGGGTTTGGTCTTCAGTTGAGAAAACGGTATCTTTATCTCTATGTTCCATCCATCTTCCGCCACCGCAGATTTCACCTGATATTTCCCGTTCCATTTCCTGTCGGCATTGTAATTCCCCCCGTCATATTTGATCAACTGGTCAAACGGTGTTCCCAGTGGATTGAAATATATCTGGTAAATATCCTTGAGGACCGTATCCGGACAGATGAAATACCCCACGCAATCCTCCTGGTAAACCGCTCCGTCCTGGGTTTTCGCCTGGGAGACGATTTGATCCTTCTTGCTTTCATTACACCTTACCGCGATATACAGATTACCGGTATCATAACCGAAATAAAATTTCGTTGGCTCGACGATGGACCTATCACCGGTGGGAGAACAGAATGAAGTTACCGGTGCGATCCCTTTCCATTCGTTTTCCGATATCGTTCCATCCAATATTGGAGGGGTGGTCATTCTCTTACAAGCTATCTGGCGTTTTATCCAGAGACGATCCTCCACCGGATAAACCTTTTTTTCATTTACCGGATAATTCAGTTTAAATTTAGGGAGGGGATATAGTTCACCTTTTAGATTAACTTTGAAGCCTAAACTCGTTGTTTGCGATGGGGTTATATCCACAGTATGTGCTGTTGGTTCAACCGTCCAATTGTCTTCGCATTCCCACCGGACGGTGTCTTTTAATGTCTTCTCGTATCCGTTTAGGATACTCATCTTTTCTTCGCCGGAAAAGCCCGAAGCGTTCTCATCGATCAGAACCGGAGAAAAGGTGATATACTTTCCACCTTCGATTCCATCCAGGATAATTTTATCATCTACCGTAACAAAATTCCTATCGAAGATATTCCCCAAATTAACCACTGCCACATCCAGTTTGTTTACATTTACCGTACACCACAGGAATTGATAATGATAGCCCAAATCCATATTCTCTGTAGAGAGTGCCCCGCCGGAACTACTCATGTCAGTATAAAGGATTCCGTCTTTTCGGGTGGCAAAATACCCGTGATAATGCCCATTAAACACCGCATCCACCCCGTACTTTTTGAAAATCATATGAAGGGAATCCGGCTTATTGTCTCTTTCCGCTTCGAACCAGAACGGTTTGTGATAGAAAACGTAGATATTTTCCTTATCCCGGTTTTTCTCCAGATCGCTGATCAGCCAATTAATCTGCTCCTTGGGCATCTCTTCATATTTCTCCCAACGGGATACATCCAAAATGATGAAATGGGTATTCTTATAATCAAAAGAGTAATATGGCTGCGCTACCCGGTTTTTGTAGTTGATCTCACTGATATTATCCCACATATCATGATTGCCCGGAGTGAAATAGAACTTAGCTTTCATGTCTTTCAACAATCCGAAATATTCATCCCATTGTTTGTTAGTAGTAATGCTGTCCTGGTTATACCCCTGGATATGATCGCCCACGGTCAGGATTATATCCGGGTCCATCAGGTTCACTTCAGCCAAAACACTCTCGTATATCCCCGGTTGGGCGCTGCCGGTTCTGTCTCCGATAACCGCAAAGCGGAAGCTTTCCTCCGCCTGAGCACATACAAAGATCAGAGATAACAGCAGGGACAGCATGATGACAAAACTGATTTTGGATTTGAACATGGTTAACCTCCTCATTAGGGATGAAGTGGCTGGTTTGTTTCAAGAGGCCATAAAATGAAGTTCCTGCTGGATTGTCAAGCTAAAAACCAAAAAAACTCATTCTTCGGGAAGGGAAAAAATCAGAGAGTACTATGCTCAAAAGGCAAGCGGGATGAGAGTTTCGTTAATTAGTTTTTTAGCGGCGGACAGCGGACTTGTCCTGAGCGAAGTCGAAGGACGATGGACTGCGGACGGGAAGAGGGGAGGGGGTGGGTAATAAATGCCGGAGGCCGGAATCGAACCGGCACGGTGAAATTCACCGAGGGATTTTAAGTCCCTTGCGTCTACCTATTCCGCCACTCCGGCAGCCCGCAGGGCAGTTTATTTGTTCATAGTTCGTGGTTCGTAGTACCCCCGCCCCAACACAATTCAAAATTCCAAGTTCCATCTCCCCTTGGGGAGAGGGTTAGGGTGAGGGGGGAACTATTAGATATTTACTCATTCCCGTCTAAATTTCTTTCTTTTTTCCTTATCAATCTTCTCTGTAGCATATTGGATGATCAATCGGGGTGCCTGGTCTTTCCATTGATACAAAAAAGCTTCGACTTTTTCCGGGGATTTCTTCCAAGCCTCTCGTAAAAGCCAACCCACACCCTGCTGAACCACTTTTTCAGGATCTAAGATCAATTTTCGGGCAACCTGCAAAGCCTGGGGAACGCTTCCGCTCTTGGAGAAATCCTTAACTAAAGTCACCGGAACCGCCCGTCTTTTCCACCGGTGCGGAGAATCGACCCAGATAAATAGGTCTTTGAATTCTACAACTTTATCGTCCAAGAAAAGGTATAGAATACTATGAGAAGCTGAATCAGAATGTGCCCAGTTAGTTATATATTTCTCAAACCATTTACCCACGGTATTAAACAAACTCTTGTTATACTGGCTCCTTAATTTTACCATGAATGTAATAGCGATGCTGGCTTCTTCGTACTTCCCCGTGCTCATCAGGTGCTCGCATAAGGTCAACAACTCTTTTTGACTCATTTCTTTCTGGCATTTGACAAACCAATCTTCGATCTTTAGATGCAATTTTTCCCAGTCCACACCATACGGATCGTATCCCTCCTTAAAGTACCGCGAATATTTCTTCACATTAGCCGGATCCGCATTCGCCTTCAAAAACTTCCGTATGTCACTTTCCATTTTCTGTATCATACCAACAATAATCTCCACGAGGAACTAAATATTTTGGTTGGGTATTGTGTGGACTACGAACCACAAACCACAAACTTTGAACCGAATTAAAAAGGCGGCTTCCGGATTTGAACCGGAGAATAGAGGTTTTGCAGACCTCTGCCTTCCCACTTGGCTAAGCCGCCGTAACTCACCCGCCAAAGGCGGGGGAATCTCTTAATTATATGAGGAGAAAACTTCCTCCTTCATCATTTCGGTAAATAACTATACGCACTTTATCGCAGATTCATATAAATCATGCAGGGAAAATATACATCACTCGGCTATTTTGTCAAGTCAAAATTCGTAGCACGGTTCTGGGTAAGGAATACCAACAATGAGCCAATACAAATATCCTCTGTCTTTCTGCACCTAAAGGGAGAAGAATCTCAAATTAGATGCTTCGCTTCGCTCAGCATGACACTGGTGTTTATTTTGGGTGGAGCTTAAGCTCCACCCCTACTTACATATGAGTGGTGTTATCTGTGGACTATGGACTGTTGACCGTGGACATAATATATCTGTTTCATCCGCTTAATCCGCTCCATCCGTTGACCGGGTTCAATCCTACTTATCGTCCACCACCTCAAAATCCGCATCCACGGCGCCGTCCTTACCCTTCCCTTTTCCCCCTTCATCCTTCTTTTCCTCCTGGGGTGGCTCCTGCGGAGTACTTTGCTGCTGTGCACCGGTTTGTTTATACATCTGCTCGGCGATCTTGTGGGAAGCTTGCATCAGCTCATCTACGGAGCGGTTGATCTCGTCGGCACTTTCCCCCTTCATCGACTGTTTAACTTTTTCGATTTTATCCTCTATGTTTTTCTTTTCGTCCGAGGATATTTTGTCTCCGTAATCTTTCAGAGTCTTCTCGGTGGTGTAGATCATCTGGTCGGCTTTGTTTCTGGCTTCGATTACGTCCTTTTTCTTCTTATCCTCCTCCGCATGAGCTTCCGCATCCTTCACCATCTTGTTGACTTCCTGCTCGGAGAGCCCGCTGGAGGCCTGGATTATGATGCTCTGTTCCTTGCCGGTACCCAAATCCTTGGCGAAAACATGTACGATGCCGTTGGCGTCGATATCGAAAGTTACCTCGATTTGCGGCATACCCCGGGGTGCAGGTGGAATTCCTACCAGATCGAAGCGACCTAAAGTCCGATTGTCTATCGCCATCTCCCGCTCTCCTTGAAGAACATGGATACTCACTGCGGTCTGATTGTCCGCCGCAGTGGAGAATATCTGGCTCTTTTTGGTTGGGATGGTGGTATTTCTCTCAATCAGATGAGTCAATACCCCACCCAAAGTCTCGATGCCCAAAGAGAGAGGAGTAACATCCAGCAGAAGAACGTCCTTAACTTCACCGGAGAGGACTGCAGCCTGAATGGCTGCTCCTACCGCCACCACTTCATCAGGATTCACCCCTTTATGAGGTTCCTTACCGAACAAACTTTTCACCAATTCCTGGACCTTGGGCATTCGGGTTTGTCCGCCGACTAAGATTACCTCGTCAATGTCCTGCGGTGAAAGTTTGGCATCCTGCATAGCTTGTCTACATGGCTGAACCGTTCTCTGTACTAAATCATCCACCAATTGCTCCAGCTTAGCGCGGCTTAAGGTCAAATCCAGGTGCCTCGGCCCGCTGGAATCGGCAGTGATAAAGGGGAGGTTGATGTTGGTCTGCATGGTGGTGGAAAGCTCGCATTTGGCTTTTTCCGCGGCTTCTTTTAGTCTCTGCAAAGCCATTCGATCTTTGGTCAGATCGATTCCATATTGTTTCTTGAATTCATCCGCCATCCAATTGATCACCCGTTGATCGAAATCGTCTCCTCCCAGGTGAGTATCACCGTTGGTAGCTCGAACCTCGAATACTCCTTCCCCCAATTCGAGGATGGAGATATCGAATGTTCCTCCGCCCAGATCGAACACCGCGATCTTTTCGTCCTTTTTCTTTTCCAACCCGTAAGCCAATGATGCGGCGGTTGGCTCGTTGATTATCCTCAAAACCTCCAATCCGGCGATTTTTCCCGCGTCCTTGGTGGCTTGCCTTTGGGAGTCGTTGAAATATGCCGGGACGGTGACCACTGCCTGCGTAATCTTCTCACCCAGATATTCCTCTGCCGCATTCCGCATGAATTGCAGGATCATGGCAGAGATCTCCGGCGGAGAATATTCTTTATCCCCTGCTTTTACACGTACGTCCCCGTTCGAAGCCTCTACGATCTTATAGGGGACCAGCTTTTCCTCCGAAAAAACCTCATTATGTTTTCTCCCCATCAATCGCTTAATGGAGAAGACCGTATTCTCCGGATTGGTTATGGCTTGTCTTTTTGCCACCTGTCCTACCAGTCTTTCACCGGTTTTGGTGAATGCCACCACCGAAGGCGTGGTTCTCATCCCCTCCGGATTAGGTATCACTTTCGGTTCTCCCGCTTCCATCACCGCCACGCATGAATTGGTCGTTCCCAAATCAATTCCGATTACTTTTGCCATTTAAATTTACCTCCCTGAACTGGTAATATATTATGACAACTACATTATTTCCCAAAAATGAAGATCGGATTAATTATCTGTATACACTCCCCCTACTTCCAATAGCCTCAACAAATACTGTCTTGGTTTCTCCATCAACTTTATAAATGATTCTCAAATCACCGGTCCTGTATCTAAACCTACCTTTTAGTTCACCCTTCAATTTCTTAATATTACTAGCTTGGAAAGGATTGGCTTTGAGGATTTCCAATGCTTTATAAATCTGCTCTTGTGCTTGTTTATCAAAGCGCTGCAAAGCTTTAACAGAACTTTTTGCGAGTTCGAGTTTATACATTCTTCAGGGATTTTCCTTTGGGAGTGAACATCCGTTTTTTCACATTTTCCCAACTCTCGGTTCTCCCTTCGTCTACTTCTCTTTTCCCTTTTTGCCATGTGGCTTTGAGCTTAGTATCAGAGAGAATTTCTTCTGTCGCTTCCCACTCCTCTTTCTGTTGAAGGAATTTCATGAAAGTGATAGTTTCTCTCAATTTTTCTTCCGGTAAACTATCCAATAGTTTGATGGCGATTTTTCGGTTAGGTTTCATCCGATTCTTTCTCCTCTTCTTTCGATCTTCCTTTCGATACCACTACCTTGGATGCTCGGAGCAGTCTATCATTCAGCAAGTAACCTTTGCTGATCTCCTCCATTACGATTCCATCATCATACTTGTCGCTTTCCGCCTGGGTCACCGCTTCGTGAAAGTTCGGATCGAATGGTTTGCCAATAACTTCGATCTCCTTAAGCCCTTCCTTGGACAGGAGATCTTTCATGTGGGTGTAAATCAGCGCCACCCCCTTGTGGAAGTTCTCGTAATCGCTCGAAGTTTTGGCCGAATCCAAAGCCCGCTGGAAATTATCCAGTGTTTCCAGAAGTTCCAGGATTAACCTCTCATTGGCATTCTTTATCAGATAAGCAAATTCCCTGGCAGTCCGCTTCCGGTAATTATCAAACTCCGCCGCCAGCCTCAAAAGTCGGTCTTCCAGCTCCTTCGCCTGCTCTTCGCTTTTGGCCAGCCGCTCTTTTAAAAGTTCTATTTCCGTTTCCGGTTCGGAGGTTTCCTCATCCTTTTTTGTCTCTTTTATAAGCTCAGATGGCGACTCGGATTCCTGCCCCTCGGCTTTCTTTTTGTTCTCTTCCGGATGTTTTTCCTTACTCAAAATTAACAATCCCTCCTTAGATTACTTCGTCCCCTACGGTTCCTCGCACGGACGTGCCCGTCTGGGCAATGACGTTCATTCTCAATGCCTGCATATGTTTCTATTTATTTCGAAAGTACTTCACTCAAACGTTTAGCTGTATATTCCACCAGCGAAACCAGTTTGGAATATCTCATGCGGGTCGGCCCGATTATTCCGATAGTCCCCTTGACTTTTCCGGCGCGATAAGGAGAAGTAACGATACTGCAGGTTTGTATCTCTCCTCTTTCGATTTCCTTTCCTATGGTGATAGAGATTCCTTCTTTAATCCCCTGTGCGGAGATAAGCTCGGATAAAAGCTTTTTTTCTTCCAGCACCTCGATCAAACCTTTAAGCTTTTCTCTATCTTTGAATTCGGGTTGATCCAGGATATTGGTGGTTCCTCCCAGGTGCATCTCCTCCGTTTCACCGAAATTCAAAAGGTTTTCGGTGGAATCCAGAAATATCTTTATCAGACGGGGATCGGCAGCGGAAGTCTCTTTCAAACGCAAATCAATTGAGTCTTTAATTTCCCCCAAAGTTAACCCACATAGTCTTTCGTTTAAAACTGTGGCGGTATTCTCCAGCTGGTCCATGCTTATGTCGGATTCGGCTTCCAGCAGAATCGTTCGTACCAGACCATGTTTAACCGCCAATACCACCAAAAATTTTCTGTCAGCTACAGGTATTAAATTAATGCGGGTTAAAACGCCCTGGTAGAACCGAGGGGATATGGTCACCCCTAATTGCTTACAGACTGTCGCCAGCACCCTGGCGGTCTGCTCCAAGATATCCTCCACCGCGGCATAATCTGGATGGATCTCCCTTCTGATCTGATCTTCCTCCATAGACGACAAAGCCTCCCGTTCCATCATGCGGTCCACATACACCCGGTATCCCTGGTCAGTGGGAATCCGACCGGCAGAGGTATGGGGTTGAGTGACCAAACCCATCTCCTCCAAGTCCTGCATGGTGTTTCTTACCGTAGCCGGACTTATGCCTAATGAGAATTTCTGTGCTACCACCCGTGAACCCACCGGTTCGGCAGTGGCTATATAATAATCAATCAAAGACTGGAGAATTAGCTTCTCTCTATCGGATAAATTTTCGAAAGCCATATTTTATCTGTTAATCCTCCTCTGCCACATATATTAGACTGAGCTTGGCATTTGAGAAATTAAGCCTTAACCGATAAATTGTCAAGGGATTTTGATATATCATAAACGGGTTCTTAGCAGATATTCGCAAGTTTGTCTTGCTTCATTTGTATCTTTATTTAACTTTAAGTGATTGAATAAAATTGACCTAAAGGACCAAATTTTTCAGTCATGATCAGAAAGAATCATTACAAGAAGGTCATTTCTGCCAGCCGGAGGGTGGATTTAGTTGCCTTTTATCCGGACTACATGGTGGAGAGATTGGAAGAGATCGGAACAGATAATATCCATTCGCTGGTGATCTGGACCAAAAATCCTCAGAATATACTGACTCATTCTCAATTGAACCGGATTTTGAAACAGTTGGACCAAGTCGTCATTCTATTGACCGTAACCGGTTTAGGGGGAACGCCTTTGGAACCGAATACACCAACAGTCGACCAGGTTTTCTGGCAACTACCCGCAGTTATTGATCTTATAGGTTCTCCACAACGATTAGTGATCCGGTATGATCCTTTGATTGATTTAATTTATCGGGAAAGGATTCATTTATCCAACCTGGATATTAATATGTTTACAGATATTCTGAATCGAGCACACCTTTTGGGGATAAGAAGAGTCATTGTCTCTTATGTTACACTTTACCGGAGGGCAGAGAAGAGATTAAAAGCCAATGACTTTCGAATTATTGATCATTCGATGGAAAAAACCGTCGATTTTATCCAAAACCAAATGATACCCAGAGCAAAGAAATTAGGGGTGGAGCTTTCCACCTGTGTGCTTCCGAACCTGACCACCAAAGGGTGTATTGATGGGAAAATTCTAGTTGAACTACATCCATTGCAGGAACAATGCTCGCAAGCTAAAGATCATACCCAAAGAGAAGACTGTCATTGCACCAAGTCTCTTGATATCGGACATTGGTTTGCCTGTTATCATAACTGTCTATATTGTTATGGAAATCCGACTGGAAATTCCTAAGTGCAAATTTATCTTGAGGAACATTGGATATATTTCGCGCTTCTCAAAGGAACATTGCGAGTTTGCTGAATTGAACGCAGAATATTCTCATCAAGCTACACTATCACCGTAGCCTCTTGCGTCTGCGTAAGGCTTTGCTAATTAATAAATTACAAGCCAGGTCGGATATAATCAATTCATTCTTCCTACGCAGGAAGTTGCGTTGGATTCTCCAGACTTGATATCCATCGGTTGAGTGCCCAGAGAAACTCTGTCAATTTCAATGAGTTAAAAAAGAAAAGGTAACTGAGTTTTAAATACAGCTGCTTGGCATGATTTTTGAACACTATTTAGGTTGTCATTCCCTTTCTTCACTTCTAAACTCCCCTAAGCTTTGTCCGCTTTGTTGAGGGCGGGCGGACAAAGCTTCTTTTTTACTTGAGAACTTATTACCTATCATTAAACATGACTATTCTACTTACTAATACAATATTAACACAAAGGATAAGCGTTTTGTTGGGTCGAGGTGTAAACCTGTGCAAAAATCTGTCGATTTAATAAAAAAGTCTATTATTTAATCATTTCTTCAAATGTTAAGGAAAATCTAAAAGAGGCAAGTTTATGCTTGATTCAGTCCCGATTGATTATGCATTTATTTCCAAGCTGCTTAATGGAGCTATCAAGACCGTTGAAACCTATCCGCCGGGGCATCCTACAGTTGAACCGGTAATAGAGAAGTGTTTCTCCGCCATAAGGAAAGCCTTCAATTCGGTAGATCATCTTACCATTACTCAAATGGAGAATAGAATCGTTATTAACGGCAAGAGCATAGAGGGAACTTATTATCTTAAAAAGCTCTTGGAGGAGTTCAACGATCAAAATATAAACAGCCTTTCTTTCACTAACAGCCTAACCCGGGATGAATTTGCCGCATTTCTGGGCTTTTTTGCTAAACCAACACCTGCCGAAGCTTTGGGGAAAAGCTTAACTGAGTTTCTGGAGATGAAACAAATTCATTCCATTAATGTGGACCGGGTCAGATATGAGCTGGTTTCAACAGATGAAGTGGTGGTAAAATCTGAGGTATTGGAAGGGGCGGATTTGAAGGTTCAGATATCCAAGATCATCCGGGAAAATCCGGACTTGGTTAGGGACATCCTGTTGAATAAACAAACTCCTGTCGGTGCTATAGAGGAGAAATTCGGTCCGGTGAATGATCTGCGCCAGTTATCGGACCAGATACAGAATGAGTTAAAGGAGCTTACCGAAGATGATCTGATGCACCTTTTGGCTTCGGGTTTGAAACAGAACCTGAATAAACTCGATCTTTTTGAAGAAAATTCCTCCCTCAACGAAATGGTGGTTTTGGTTTACAAATTGATGGAGGATGAGGATAAAAGACGACTATTGCCTCAGATAAAAAGCTTATTGGCGAATCGGGGCATAGTTGAGAAAAAACATCTCGATCTTATCTTTGATGAGAAATGGTTGATAAGCCAGTCGGTGCTGGATGAGCTGGCAGGAATGATAGAAAAGCTTGGAATCGAAGAAGTGGATATGGAGAAATTAATGTTTCTTTGGCATCGGGTGCTCAATGCCCATGAGACGGATATTAAGACCTATGCCGCCAATCTGCTCATTTCCCGGTTGGATTCGGAAAATAGCGAAACCCGAAAATTGGCTTCGAAAATTTTGAAAGGAGGGCTAAACCGGATCATCCAAGAGGGGATGGAGCCTGAGTTCGATTATATTATGCGGGGATTGTCGGAAAAGTTTAAAGGACCTCTACCCGCTTCCGTTTTGGAGGATTTTGCCGAGATTTGGAAAGTCATATTTTCAGAAAGGATGAAGAGGGGAGAATTCAAAGAAGCGCTATTTATACTGACCGAATATAATAACCGTATGAGTTCGGAGATAGCTTATCCGGTAGGAGTAAAAGAGGTGGTTTCAAGATTTATCCGGGATAACACGGATGAACCAATGCTCTCGCTTCTGGTTGGTTATATTAAAGAGGGTGTTCCCATGAACCTCATCAAACAGGTGGAGGAGATCTTTGAATGTTTGGCTAAGGATAAGGTTGCGGAAAAACTCCTGACCATTTTTACCTCGTCTGACCGGGCCACCCGCATGAGCGCATTGAGGGTGTTGAGCCGGCTGGGGGAAAACTCCATACAAGCCATTTCCTCTTTTGTGTCCAATGAAGCTTCTTTTGTCCGGGAAAAAGAAAATGAGCATCTGAATAGCGACTCCTGGTACAAGATGCGAAATGCCATCTATGTTCTGGGAAATATACCGGATGATAAATGTATCCAAGTTCTGTCCCAGCTTAGTAGAGATCCGGATTTCAGGGTTAGGTTGGAGGTGGTCAAGGTATTGGAGAAACTGAATCGGGTTGAATCGGTGAATATACTATTGGACTTTTTAAGTGATCCGGAAGATGAGGTGCGTCGTAGCGCCATCACCTCTCTGGGGTTGTTGAGTGATGCTGAATGTTTAGATCCGCTTTTGGAGCATTTTCGACGCCATTCTCAGGATAAACTCACCGTTCTTAATGCCATCGGTAAAATTGGTGGAAAGGAAACGATCGGGGAAGATCACTCTAATCGGATCATAAAGTTTTTGCTGGCAATCCTTTCGGATGAGGAACCGGGAATTAAACATCTGCCGCCCAAGCCAAAAGACGAGATTCAGATAGCAGCTTTGAGCGTTTTGGGGAAAATAGGCTCTCCGGATTGTGTGGATGAGATTGAAAAATTCATAAGAAAAAAGAAGAAAGGTTTTAAAGGACTATTGGTAAACGACCGCTTGATCGAAACGGCCCATCGAACGGTTAAATTGATAAGCGGCAAGGAAAACCACCGCTCCCGGAATGAAAAGAGCGGGATGGCTCTTCAAAAGGGGTAGGGTTTTAATCAAGCTTTCATTGCGGCAGGAATAGTCGTACTTTTGGGAAAGGGTAAGGAAAACCAATATGGTTTGAATCCTTCAAAAATCCAATACGAAGATCAGGGGAAGTTCTTCTTCCCTGCTAACCATATCGTATCATAGGATGTCGACATCCGATTCTACGCAGTTGATTTTTAGATCAGGATTGATTATAATCATATAATGAAACGAATATTTTTTCTGATTGCCCTTTTTATCTGGTTCTCCGGATCTTCCTCGGGTCAATACTATTTTGGCAAAAATAAGGTCCAGTATACCGATTTTGAATGGCAGGTTCTAACCACCCGGCATTTTGAGATTTATTTCTATAGCGCCGAGAGGGAAATAGCGGAAATCGCCGCTGGCTGTGCGGAGAATAGCTATCTGTTTTTGGAAAACAAGTTCAACCACCGCATCGCCCGTAAGATTCCCTTGATTATCTACAGCTCGTCCAATTACTTTGCCCAGACCAACGTAATCCCCTCCCTTTTGCCGGAAAACGTGGCAGGTTTCACCGAATTCATGAAAGGACGCATGGTCATCCCCTTTGATGGCTCCTATTTCCGGTTTGCCCGGGTGATACAGCACGAGCTGGTTCACACGTTTGTCCTGCAGAAACTGCCCTATGTGATGAAATCCCATCGAAAGTTCAACTATCCCGGTCCCCCGGTGTGGTTTGAGGAGGGTCTGGCGGAACACTGGTCCCGGGAGTGGGACAGCGAGGCGGACATGATGATCCGGGATTTGGTAATCTCCGGGAGATTCTTGAATCAGGAGGACATATATCAGGTAGAGGGAACTTATCTGATGTATAAGATGGGGGAGGCGTTTTGCGGTTACTTAGCGGAGGAATTTGGAGATGACAAGATCGGGTTATTGTTTGAAAACTTTTGGAAAGCAGAGAATTTCGGCGAAATCTTCCGACTCACTTTCAATAAGAACCTGAAAGAAGTTTGGGAGGACTGGGAATATTCTCTCAAGAAGAAATATTTTCCCGCCATCGAAACCAAAGATCTTCCGAACCGGGTGTCCACCCAGCTCACCTTTGACGGGATAAACGTGAAGCCCGAGCCGGTTTCGATATCCGATCCCAAAAATCCCACAGCCCCGCTGGAATGGGTGGTGTTCAAGTCGAATAAACTGGGGTACTCTTCGATTAATATGATGTCACCGGAGGGGGAGAAGAAAAAGTTGAAAACTCTGTTAAAAGGAGAAAGGTCACCCCAGTTTGAATCGTTGCACCTTTTGAAAAGCAAGATCGGAGTATCCCGCGACGGTAAGATTGTTTTTATCTCCAAAAGCCAGGAGAATGACGCATTGTATGTTTATGATATAAAGCAAAGAAAGATCACTGATAAAAGGAGTTTCCCTAACCTGGTGGAATTGTCCTCTCCCACCTGGTCTCCGGATGGTAATAAAGCAGCATTTGTGGGTGTGGATAAAAAAGGATTTGCAGATCTTTATGGGATCGATTTCTCTTCAGACGCCCATTCGGGTGAATATGATTCATTGATCGTTTTGACCGGTGACATTTACGAGGAGCAGAATCCCAGTTGGTCACCGGATGGCAGGCATATTATATTTTCTTCGGATCGGGGATCAGACGGGGAAAAAGGGTACTTAAATCTTTTTGTTTACGATCTTATCACCCGCAAAATCAGTGCATTGACTTCCGGGGAGCATTATGATATGACACCCGAATGGTCTCCGGACGGCAAAAACATAATATTCTCCTCGGATCGCAATGGTTATTACGAAATCTACCTGTTGCCCTTTCATACCCAGCAGGATACAGTCCGGCAACCGTTGATGGATGATGCACCAGCAGATTCTCAACTGTCTACCGGAAAACCGAACCGGAATACCGATGCCACCCAGCTTACCTCCTTTTTGACCGGGGCTTTCGATCCCAGCTTTTCCAGTGATGGTAAGACCATATATTTTACCGCTTACGAGGGGTACTCTTACCAGATTCACAAGCTGAGCTTGGAAGGAAATAATGCCGGATCTGCAAATTTCACTGTCTCGGATAGCTCGCTTTCTTCTTCGAACCGAGTAGCCTGGTTACCCCAAAGGATTGAAGGGGGGGAGAAAAGCGGGTCGGTGAAATACCGTAATCGATTCTCCTTCGACATAGCCCAATCGGCTATTTCTTATGATGCGGTTTACGGGGCGGTGGGGGGTTTTCAAGCGGCATTCACCGATATGCTGGGAAATCATCAGTATTTTTTTCTTATAGGTAACAGCTCCGAATCCAGCCGGGATTTTTTATCCAGTTTCAACTTCGGAGTGACCTACCTGAACCGGACTCACCGGCTGAATTACGGGTATGGCCTTTTTCATCTCAAGGATGAATACTACGATGAATTTTACGGTTTTTATACGGAAAGACAATACGGAGGGCTGGTTCTGGCGAGCTATCCTCTGTCCAAATTCAAAAGAATCGATGCCAGCTTTTTCCTGCGCCAGTCCGAGAAGGATGTATATATCGAGACCAAAACCCGGGAAGCGCTCCTTTCCACCAATTACCTCTCCTGGATCTGGGATACCAGCATCTGGGATTATGTCGGACCTATAGACGGGACCAGGTTCAATTTCACTTTGGGGTTTACCTTTGATTTGGATAAGGGAGAGACTTACAATAAGCAGATATTGTGCGATGTCAGGAAATACCTGCGGATACGAAAAAATAGTTGTTTTGCTTTCCGGGCTATGGGTTTTTCCTCCAGCGGCAAGGAGCCGCAGAGGCTATACCTGGGAGGGAGCTGGTCTTTAAGGGGTTACGACCGGCAGGCGTTCTACGGGAGACATGTGATTCTTATAAACAATGAACTGCGGTATCCTCTGATCGACAATCTCTCCATTGGTTTTCCTTTCGGGAAGATATCCTTGCAAGCCATCCGCGGGGCTTTGTTTTTCGACGCCGGGAATGCCTGGGAGAATGAATTCGACCAGCTTTATGGCAGCTTTGGAGTTGGAGCCAGGATCAGCTTAGGTTATGTGGTGGTCTTGAGGCTGGATGTCTCCCGCCGAACTGATTTTAATAAGATCAGCTCTGACACCGACTTTGATTTCTTTTTTGGGTGGAATTTCTAATGAACAAAAGAACCCTACTACTTTTTGCCTGGTCAGTTCTGTTGCTTTGCATGTCTTGCACCAGCGCCTTTAAGCTGAAGAAGATAGAGTCATCTGATTCCCCGGGTTGGAAAAGCTTCCGGGGAGATGCTCAGAATACCGGTTTTATATCCACCCTCACCCCAACGCTGGATAAGCTTCTTTGGAAGTATGACATGAACCGAGCGGTCAAATTCTCCCCTATCATAGTGGGCGGTATGGTAGTGGTCGGCTCCCTGGATAAAAAACTGGATTTCATCGATGCTGTCTCCGGAAACGAACTGGGTTACTACAAGATTGCCTCATTGGTTTCCACCTCTCCCTGCGGTGACGAAGAAACGATCTACTTCGGATGGTATAATACTAAAGAAAGTCTTTATGCCTTGAATCTCCCCAAAAAACAGGTCCGGTGGAAGGTGATTTTAGGGGATATATCGGCCTCACCCAAACTAAAGGGGGATAAAATTTTTGTGGGGACAGGAGACGGGAGCATGTGGGCTTTGGAGAAAACCACCGGAAGGAAAATCTGGCAGTTTAAATCCCAGAATTCCATATTATCCACTCCCGCGTGCCTGGAAAATTCTGCCCCATGGGAGAGTGACTCTCTGTCACTAAATACAAACGAAGAGATGGTCTATTTTGGCTCAACCGACGGATTCCTTTATGCTCTGCAGGCAAAGAGCGGAAAGTTAAATTGGAAATTCAAGGCGGATGGCGGCATCTATTCCTCTCCGGCCATTCACGACGGGATGATATTCTTCGGATCGGTGGATGGTTATCTGTATGCCCTCTATTTGAAAGATGGGTCAATGGCTTGGAAATTCCGGACTGGTGAGGACATATATTCATCACCCGCAGTTACCGAGAGTTTGGTATATATCGGCTCCAACGATTACTGCATGTATGCGCTGAATCAAAAGACAGGAGAACTTTCCTGGAAGTTCAAGACCGAAGGATTGGTTCACTCTTCTCCCATTGTTATCGGGGACGCCTTGTTCTTTGGCTCATATGACGGTAATTTCTACGAACTAAACCGTTACACCGGCGAGCTTCTTTGGAAATATCAGACCAAAGGGATGATTTCAGCCTCCCCCGCATATTACGACGGGAGGATATATATAGGTTCGGAAGATGGATATATGTATTGCTTTGGAAGGTGAGCCCTCTGATCTTCAACCTATTCTTGCCTAGTCCTGGTGGTTATCGGGAAATGAAGAAATGGATGAAGTTTTGTTGATCACCCGTTCTATCTTTTTTGATCTGATCACGTAGATTGTTTGATATGTCCAAAAAAATCAATCAACTTTTGTCAATTTAGGGAAATTTTATGATTCTGCTTCTGGTAATGGATGGATACGGAATAAATTCCCATAAAGAGGGAAACGCCATTGCTTTGGCTAATAAGCCCAATCTGGATAAGATATTCAAACATTACCCATACACCACCCTGAGCGCTTCCGGTCTGGATGTGGGTTTACCGGCGGGACAAATGGGAAACAGCGAGGTGGGGCATCTCAATCTGGGAGCGGGCAGGATAGTATATCAGGAGATCACCCGGATTGACCAAACCATCCAGGATCAGACCTTTTTTAAAAATCCGGTTCTAATTGAGGCTATGGAAAAAGCAAAGCAGGGGAATGTCGGCTTACATTTGATGGGCTTGGTTTCGGACGGGGGAGTGCACAGCTCCCTGAACCATTTATATGCTTTGCTTAGAATGGCTAAAGAAAGGAAGGTCGAAAAGGTTTATGTCCACGCTTTCATGGATGGTCGGGACACCTCACCGACTGCGGGAGCGGATTATCTGGAGGATCTTCTGCGGAGATTCAAAGAGATCGGTGTGGGAAAACTTTCCACTGTATCCGGCAGATATTATGCCATGGACCGGGATAAAAGATGGGAACGGGTGGAGAAAGCATACCGAGCTATGGTGTATGGTGAAGGACCGAAAACCAATGATGTGATCGGTGCCGTGAAAAAATCCTATGAAGATGGAGTTACGGATGAATTCATCCTTCCCATGGTGATAAGCAGTGGTGAAAGTACCGAGGAGGGGAGGATAAGAAAGGGGGATGTGGGGATATTCTTCAACTTCCGGGCAGATCGTGCCAGAGAGCTTTCCTGGGCATTATCGGACGAGAATTTTTGTGAATTCTCCCGACCGGACGGTTTAACCATCGATCTGATAAATCTAACGCTCTATGATGAGAAGCTGAAATGTAAGGTAGCTTTCCCTCCGGTAAAGCTGATTCATATCTTAGGTGAGGTATTAGCCCGGGAAGGGAAAAAGCAGTTACGCATAGCGGAAACCGAGAAATATGCCCATGTAACGTTTTTCTTCAACGGAGGAGAGGAGAAACCATTTGAGGGGGAGGATCGGATATTAATTCATTCCCCCAAAGTTCCCACCTACGATTTGAAGCCGGAGATGAGCGTATTTGAAGTGACCGAAAACGTGATAAAGGAGATAGAATCTAAGAAATATGATTTTATCCTTTTAAACTATGCCAATCCGGATATGGTAGGACACACCGGTGTGATGGCAGCAACCATAAAAGCCGTCGAAGCGGTTGATAAATGCGTGGGAGAGGTAGTCTCTGCGGTCAAACAGGTTGGAGGAATTGCTATGGTTACGGCTGATCATGGAAATGCCGATCAATTGATCGATCCATCCAATGGGAAGGTATTCACTGCCCATACCACCAATCCGGTCCCCTTTGCTTTGGTGATGGAAAATTTCCATGGGAAATTAAGACCGGGCGGGAAGCTCGCCGATGTAGCACCAACCATCCTTCACCTGATGAAAATAGAGAAACCAAAGGAGATGGAGGGGGAAAATTTGATAGTGTAATAAGAGCGGGATTCTGTATCGTTAATTTAAAACGTTCAGAGTTCAATGTTTAAAGTTCAAAGTTAAAACCTTGGACCTTAAACTTTAAACGAATTATGAATAGGTGAAATTATGAAAGAAGAAATCAAGCAAATTCTGTGGGTGGATGATGAGATCGACCAGCTTAAATCACAGATCATCTTCCTTCAATCCAAAGGCTACCAGGTGACCGAGGCTTCAAACGGGGAAGATGCCGTAACCCTGGTGGGGAAGAAGAACTTCGATTTGGTATTGTTAGACGAGATGATGCCGGGTAAAGACGGTTTAACTACCCTGGAGGAAATAAAGGAGAAGAGTCCGCACTTGCCGGTGATCATGGTGACCAAATCGGAAGAGGAGAATCTGATGGAGCAAGCCATCGGTCAGAAGATCGACGATTACCTGACTAAACCGGTAAATCCCAGCCAAATTCTCTCCGCCGCCAAAAAGATATTGGACACCAGGAAAATCAGGGTCCAGAGGATGGCTCAGGATTATGCCAAAGCTTCGGCTAAAATCAGGTCCGCTCTTTTTGGTAGACTCACCTGGCAGGAGTGGATCGATATCCACCAGACCCTCTGTGAGTGGGATTTAGAGATCGATAACTTCGGCGATCCGGATTTAAGGCAGTCTCATCAGGGGCAAAGAAAGGAATGCAACATCGAGTTCGGCAATTATATCGAGGATACATATATAAAATGGCTGGCGAAAGAAAATCCCCCTCCGCTTTCGGTGGATATGGTAAAGCAGTATCTTTTTCCCCTTTTTTCTAAAACCAAGCGGGTGGTCTTTATAGTGATGGACTGCATGCGGCTGGATCAATGGCTGACCATCGAGCCGGTGCTGGATGAATATTTTCACATGAAAAGAGATTACTACTATTCCATCCTCCCCAGCGCCACCCCCTATTCCCGCAACGCCATCTTCAGCGGGCTTTTTCCCTCCGAACATGCCCAGAAATACCCGGAGCTGTGGAAAGCCGGCACCACGGATGATTCGAGCCGGAACCGATATGAGCATCAGCTGATGGATTATCAGCTCAAGAAACTGGGGGTGCTGCTCAAATCGGATACCAAATATGTGAAGGTGCTGGATGCATCCGAGGGGGAATACCTGGCTAAAAAGATATCTTCATATAAAGACACGGCACTGCTATCTATCGTATTCAATTTTTTGGACATCCTGGCTCATGGCAGATCCCAATCCGAGATTCTAAAAGAGATGACCCCGGATGAATCCGCATACCGTTCCCTAACCCGGCCCTGGTTTATTCATTCCTCCCTTTTTAAGGTTTTACAATATCTTTCCGCTCAAGACTGCATGGTGGTTTTGACCTCGGATCATGGGAGCGTTTTGGGCAGCCGGGGGACTATCGCCCTGGGTAAAAGGGAAACCTCCACCAATCTGCGCTATAAATACGGCGACCACCTGAACTGCAATCCCAAAGAGGCACTATTAATCAAGGACCCACTGCAGTATAAACTGCCCCGCTACAACATGTCCACCACCTACATCATCGCCAAGGAGGATTTTTACTTCGTTTATCCCACCAGTTACAACGAGTACGAAAGGGAGTATAAAAACAGTTTCCAGCATGGAGGGATTTCTTTGGAGGAGATGATCCTTCCGGTGGTTACGCTAACACCAAAGCGATAAAGATCGTAGAGTAAGCATAATACAGCCAGATTTAACCTTCCTTTACTCTTGGGAGGAAATTATTATTGTTACTCTGATAAGGGGTTCACTCTGCCCTTCGGTCCTGCTTCGCACTGAGTGCGCTCAGCCCGTAGGGAGACTTCAGGGTCGAAGGAAAGGGGATTCAGGGGGTTAAGATTTCCTCTCCTCTCCGGGGAGAGGATTAAGGTGAGGGGAGATTAATTATCAACATAAGCTATAGTGTCATTTTATTAAAAGATAGTTAACTCATATTTCTCTTTCCTTGCGTCTTTTATTCTTACCATTGTATTTTTCCATCAATTTTCATTTTTAATTTTACTGAATCAGTTTATATTCTCAGTATGAGCGTTTTGAGCAGGAAGACCAAAAGTCCGGAAGGGACTAAGGAATTAGGAAGGGATTTATCCCAACAGCTTAAACCCGGTTCGGTGGTGGCTCTTTCGGGTTCTTTGGGGAGCGGAAAAACTGTTCTGGTACAGGGTATCTGCTCCGGTTTGGGGGTGGAAAAAGCGGTTACCAGCCCCACTTTTGTGATCATCAACGAATATCCGGGAAGATTGAATGAATCATCCGTCTGGGTTTACCATTTCGACTTATATCGCTTGGAAGATGTGGAAGAATTCATTAACTTAGGCTATGAGGAGTATTTCTATGGCAAGGGAATCACGCTGATCGAATGGGCGGAGAAAGTCAGAGAATTTTTACCAAAATCCCGATTCGAGATAAACTTAAAGATAATCTCGGAGAATGAAAGGGAGATAATTGTAGGGGAGTTCTAAAAACTCACCCGCTTTTCTTCCTCCTCTCTGTTTTATGGTTCGACTTTGCTCACCATCTTGAGCTTCTGGAAGGATGGAGAGGGGGAAAGAGGGGGAGAGGTGAATTCAGCTTATGAAAATCCTGGGCATCGATACCTCCACCATGATTGCGGCCGTAGGCATAGTGGAAGATGATGAAGTTTTAGTCGATCTGAAGTTCAACGTAAAGATCACCTATTCAGAGGTGCTTCTTTCTACCGTCGATTTAGCCTTGAAAACCGTTGGATTGGAAGCGGGGAATCTGGATGGTTTCGCCATTTCCATCGGTCCCGGTTCTTTTACCGGCTTAAGGATCGGATTGTCTACGGTAAAAGGATTGTGTTTCGCATCCGGTAAGCCCTTAGCCGCTGTTCCCAGTCTGGACGTTTTAGCGTCGCTATCCCTTTTTTGCCAATATCCGGTAGTGCCGCTTTTGGATGCCAGAAAGAATCAGGTATATGCAGCGGTTTATGATACCAAGGAGGGCGAACTGAAAAGAAAAAGCGAGTATTTTGTGGTTGACATTGAGGATTTAATCAAGAATATTTCCCTTAAGACCCTTTTCGTCGGACCCGGTGCTAAGTTTTATCAAAAAGAGTTGATCCGGAGGTTGAGCGGTCTGGCCGTTTTTGCCTTAAACGAACAGTCTCTTCCCAGCGGAGCCGGTGTGGCTCGGTTGGGTTTTGAAAAGATTATTTCCGGCCAGACCGAGAGTATCGCCAATCTGGAGCCTTTGTATATCAGAATGTCCGAAGCGGAGCTGAAATTTAAAAATGTCAAAAGAACTTGACCGGATAACGATTCGCCGAATGACTTACGATGATCTGGATGAAGTAGCCCGATTGGAGAAATTGTGTTTTGCTGATCCCTGGCACCGGCAGTGTTTTGAGGAGGAGCTGCAGCATCCGTTTGCCATCCCGCTGGTGGCAAAGCTGGACTTGAGGATTGTCGGTTATACCTGCCTGTGGTACGTGGATGATCAAATGGAGATAGCCAATTTTGCCGTATCACCCGAATTCCGCAGAAAGGGGATAGGACGCAGTTTGATGGAAGAGGTGATCTCGGAAACAAAGAAGAGGGGGGGCACCAGTTTAATCTTGAGCGTAAGAGAATCGAACATACCGGCAGCCACCCTATATAAGGGATTCGGATATATAGAAGCGGGAAGGAGAAAAAGGTATTATCGCTTGCCGGTTGAAGATGCGATAATCATGGTAAAGGAGCTTTGAGAGAAAGCCGGAAGGAACATTTATTACATCGTTTTTGATTAACGAAACTTGTGTCAGTTATAAAGTCAGCGATCGAAACCCGTAAAGTAAGAGGACGAGGAATCGTTATCGGAACTTGAAAAAGTTAGTTCGGATGCAGAGCCTTGGGTTTAACATACGGACAGCACCAAGCTTAACGACCAATGAATCATTTTTGCTCAGTTTGCGTAACAATATCGATGTAAACTGAGATTTAAAATAGATTTTAGCCTATAGGAAAAATCATGGAGTGGTTCAAAAAAGCAAAAGAAGGACTCATCTCCCAGCGAAGGAAGGATATTCCGGACGGCATCTGGGTAAAATGCGATTCCTGCGGAGAAATCATTTACAGAAAAGAGCTGGAAAAGGATCTGTGGGTCTGTCCCAAGTGTGACTACCATTTCCGCATAAAAAGCAAAGACTATATGAATTTGATTTTAGACAGCGGGGAATTGGTGGAATTTGATGAAAATCTGGAAGCCACCGATCCATTGGAATTCAAAGACTCGAAGAAATACCCGGATAGGATCAAAGAATCCCAGAGGAAAACCAATCTTAACGATGCCATCGTGACCGGAATCGGGAAAATCAATGGAAAAGAGATCAGCTTTGCCGTGATGGATTTTGGATTCATCGGAGGAAGCATGGGTTCGGTGGTGGGGGAGAAAGTTGCGCGAGCGATCGAAAGAGCGCTGGAGCGGCGGATTCCCCTGGTGATCATCTCCAGCTCCGGCGGTGCCAGGATGCAGGAGGGAATCCTTTCTTTAATGCAGATGGCAAAAACCTCAGCTCTATTAGCCAGGTTATATGATCATAAGATACCCTTTGTTTCGGTTCTGACCAATCCCACCACCGCCGGGGTAATGGCAAGTTATGCCTCTTTGGGAGACGTGATCATTGCCGAACCGAAAGCGCTTTTGGGATTTGCCGGTCCCCGGGTGATACAGCAAACCATCAAACAGGATCTACCCCCTGGTTTCCAGAGCTCCGAGTTCTTCTTGGAACATGGCTTTTTGGACTTAATCTCCCACCGCCAGGATCTGAAAAAGAACATCTCCCTGATTGTGGAATATCTTTCTTAATTTATAAATCCTTTTCCAAACACACCTTATCCCTTAACCTCATGAGCTTTTATTGTGGGTTTGGGGTACCCAACCGAAGCATAGAACCATTATCCGGTTTTTTGTAAAAACACCCGGTTGCGGTTGTAGTTTATATCGTTTATAAAAAAATATCAATCGTCAACTGGGTGACTGCCCAAAAAAATCACTAACTTAAAACCGTTATATGATTGAGTCTTTGATTATATTCAGGATCAAGATAGAATTTTCTACCACGATGATTTAATAACCAGCTCGTTATCCTTGAAAGAAATTGATGTGAGCTTAAACCAAAATGTAAAACCGAAATATCGAAACCCGAATCGAATAATGGCGCATAGACTTAAACCATAATTTCCACCCTTGATGTACAAAGTATCTTCACGAAAATAAAAAGGCAGAAGCCTGATAAATCTCAGGCTTCTGCCTATGACCGTTATATCCTAGTCCGATTAATATGGGGGGCACGCCGGTGCGCTGCCGTGTTTGTAGAGGTAGTTTAGCAGATAGATCAAATCGCTTATATCAAGCACCTGATCCGGAAATACATCGGCACTCGCCGGGGGATCCGGCTGCGGTCCATTCTTATAGAGGTAGTTTAACAGATAAACTATGTCCGACACGTCCACTATTCCGTCTTTGGAAGCGTCTCCGCTTAAGTAAACATAGAAGCTGAGCGGTTGATCCTGATAAGCGCTTTCCTTACCGCACGGGTTGTAAGATTTCACATGCCAATAGTATGTTTGCCGGGGGAGGGCAGCGGAATAAACAGTATCGGTTAATCCGCTAATGGTCACCACCCCGGTGGTAAAATCAGCATCCTTGGCATATTGAAGGTTATAAAAGATATCCGTATCCTTGGGTTTTGACCAGATAAACTGGAACGTGTCTTGCGAGCATGTATAACTTAAATCCAAAGGGGCGATCAGCGTTGGCGTAGGGGTAACTCCGGTGTTTAAGCAGCCCTTCTTGAATTCCGGATGCAGTGCCAAGCCGCTGGCCCGGGGGGTAAATTCCAGGCGCGTAGTTGGCGGGGAGAAGACGGTATCCACCTGAACGCACAAAGTGGTATCCCAGCCAGGTCCGGTGGTGAAGAAAAGATTGGCTATGGTCCCGTCTCCCGGAGATAAATCGGAAGTGTAATAAATTATGTAAAAAACCAATTTATAATTGGCGGTATCAATGGATGTTCCAACCAGATCTGCTCCCATGGTTCTGGTCCCTTCGAAGCTGATGGAATCGCAGACCACATCGTAGGGGGCATGACCAAAAGAAAGCGAAACCGCCAAGCCGCCTAACGCCTCATCATTATAAACGATTACCGGAATCACTACCTGTTGCCCGGGTGGAGTGAAATCCAGACATTCAACCCGGCAGGTATCCGTAATACCGGGATCATCGGCTAATACCACGCTTTGGTTATAGGAGAACAAAAGTACAACCAAGAGGGTCATAAATATGAGCTTCTCTCTCATGGTAAACTCCTCAGTTAATTATGATTTAATAGATTGGAATTCTTCAGTAACGGCAAATCAACAATCAGTATCGAATTCTCTCCTCGCTGATTATAGCCAGATTAAAAAAATAGCAAGAACTTCTACTCAAATGGGACCGCACAACCCCACATCAGAATAGTTTATCCTCTTAGAATCAGAGGATATTCTTTCTTCCTATAAGATAGTATGTTTTCTGGATTTGTCAATTCTTTTTTGAGCGGTTTTTTGCGCTGGTGAGCAGGTTAATCCAAAGTGTTTGGTCGGGATCTCCGCATTTCTGGAATGAACTGTTTATTATTCATACAGATAATTGCCCCTCTTTTTTCCCCTGTTATGGTATTGTTGAAACCCGTAGAAACCTTCTATTTGCTATTCCCAATTCAGAACCAGATAAAAGTGCTCGATTGTGTTATTATTCAATGAGTTACTTGGGAATTCCCAACTCTTTTCTACAATTTATCGACTGGTTCAGCTATAAATCAAATGAAGTCGCCAAGGGGAAAGACTTACGGAAGAAACTAGAAGGGTGCTATTCTACTTTTTAAAAATCATCCGGGGGGGGATGAATAGGAAAAGGGGTATACATATCAGGTAGAGTAACAGGTGATTGAAAATCCCGGTTTTATGTTTTTTAATAAATTTGAATAATGCCATATGGGAAAGCCAGATCATTTTGCGTTTGACCATACGGGTGGAAGCTCCCTGGTGATGAAGGACCTGGGCATCGGGATAGTAATATATTTTCCATCCGGCTTTCTTAATCCGGTAGCACAGATCCACATCGTTAAAAAACATGGGAAAGTGCTCGTCAAAGAGTCCTACTTCCTCCAGTGTTTCTCTTTTCAGCATCAGGCATGATCCCATAGGCTGGTCCACTTCTCTTTTTTGATTGAATCCGAAATATCCCATTCTCCACCTGCCGAAGGTTTTACTTTTAGGAAAAAGTCTGCTTAAGCCGGTAAACTCCCAGATCAGGGTGGCATAGTTGGGAAATTCCCGGCAGGAGGGCTGAACGGTTCTATCCGGATTGAGCAGCTGAGGACCTATAGCTCCGGCTTTCGGATATTCTTCCATGAATTGGATCATCAGAGACAAAGAATTCCCCATAACTTCGGTATCCGGATTCAACAGGAGTATATATTCACCCGCAGATTCCTCTATCCCCTGGTTGTTTGCCCGGGCGTATCCCGCATTCTTTCTATTCGGTATCAAATTTACCTGGGGATAGAGTTCCTCCACGCTCCTGACGGTTTGATCGGCGGAACCATTGTCCACCAGGATGATCTCGTACTGTAGGTCTCCGGTAGAGAGGAGAATCGAATCCAGGCAATTCCGGATGTACTTTTCCGAGTTCCAGGTGACGATGATAATGGAGATATCCATATTATCTTTTGCTTAAGGTTATCTTTTTTTTGAAAGGGTTTGATCAAAAAGAGATGCTAACTTCAGGCTTAGGGATTTACGCTCGTACCTGCCGGGAAGGTCGGAATCTATGTCTGTTACAAGTTGTCCTTTAGTGAAACGGTTGAAGTATATTAACAGAATATTCTTTATTCCATCCTTGTCCCATGGTGATACGACTTTCCCGGTACCCGTCTCGATCAAAAGTCTGGCTATCTGACTTTCCGGAGGGACAATGCCCATTATCGGTTTTCTCAAACGGAGATATTCGAATACCTTTGCTGGAAAGACTGACGGGTCATCTGAGGTTACCAAAAGAGAAACAGAAGTCTTTCTCATCTCATTCAATGCCTCTTTATGAGAGAGATACCCTCCCGATTGGACTACGTTTCTTAAATTGCATTTTTCTATCAAGGCGACCATGTCAATTCCTAAGGGAAGCCCATAATGTACAAATTTAACCATATCCTGGGGAATTTTATTTTTTGATATCAATTCTCCAAGTGCTGCGAAGACCGGTTCGGGATTGCAGTCCGGACTGAATGTTCCCAGATAACCAATAGTAAATATTCCCGGTGTTTGATCTGGGACGTTTTGGAAATCCTCTTCGTCATAGCCCTGGTCCACTAAATGAATTTTGCCAGAGCTAGCGTACTTTCTATCGAATCCTTCCTCTATAACCGGATTAGCGGCGATCACCTTGTCTGCATGGCACATTATGAATCTCTCCATTCTCTGTTTAAAGAAAAGATGAACGGGGGTGGGAAACGATTCCAGCTGGTAACCTATCCAGGGATCGCGGAAGTCAGCAATCCAAGGTGTTTTGGTAAGAAGCTTAAGCAAATACCCGGTCAGATGCAAGGAGGGAGGGGGGGATGTGGAAAAGATCAGATCGAATTTTTCCCTCCGGTACAGCTTCAATCCCTTGATCAAAGCAAAGGGAACCCAACCCACCTTGTTGTCCGGAAAGTAAAACCAGGAAGATAGTCTTGCTCTTTTACCCAAACTCGTGAGGACAGAATCGCCCTTTTGTTTTCTCTTTCCCCAAAGGCGTCTCCAGACATATAGAATCCTCAGAGGATCAAACGATCCGGTGCGAACAACTTTCACCTCCGGTGACAACTCCTCAAGCAGCGAAGGATCTTGAGCCATATATTCAACCTTCTTTACCGTTAGGACCAAAGGTCTCCATCCAAACAGGGGAAGGTACTTGGCGAATTTTGTAATCCTTTGAACCCCCCCCATCCCCATCGGGGGGAAATAATAGGCTAAAACTAATACTTTTTTTTCTCTCATCTTCTGATTCAATTTGGATCTATCAGCTGCCGGAACTTGGCTTCAATAACTTTCATATTGTCTTCCCAGATTCCACGCTGGTGTATGATGCTATAATTCTTTTCCCGGAAAAAAGACCAGCCGTTAAATTCGTTGATAATATATACAATCTGCCGGGCTAATGACTCATGATCAGATCGGGGGAAAAGAAAACCATTTTTCTGATTGTCGATCCACTCTTTATTCCCGGGAATATCAGTTACCACGGGAATAAGTCCGAAGCTCATCGCCTCCAGGAGGGAGACGGAGGTGGAATCGGACCGGGAGGTGGAGATATAAATATCGGCATCTCGATAATATTGTATAAGCATCTCCCGGGAAACGGTACCTTTAAATTCCAAAGAATCTTCGATTCCCAATTCCCTTGCCAGAATTACCAGAGCCTTTTTCCGGGATCCTTCACCCAGGATAACAAATTTTACCCTCCGTATCGCTTCTTTGGTAATCAAAGGGATGGCTTTCAAAAGCGTTGGTATATCATACAAAGCTTCAAATTTCCGGTTGCTTAAAATTGTCAGATATGGTTTTTCAGCTCTTACCACCGGGCCAAGTAAATTTCTCTCCACTCCCATCGGACTTACCACCACTTTTCCGAGACTTACGCCTAATTTCGATATAGCTTCACCGGTAAATCGAGCATCGGTGGTGACAAGATCGGCCTTCTTAAGAACATATTTTGTCCGAAGTTTATGCAGCCAGGACTTATGGGGAGAGATGAGCACGTCCGATCCCCAGGTGGAGATTACCAGAGGATGAAACTTCAAGCGCGCTCCCGCTAATCCATAGCTGGGAACGAAATGCGCGTTGATCAGATCGGGTTTGATTTGGATTGTAATTTTCCTGATCTTGGAAACGGCTAATGGGTATTTTAGGAAATTCGGAAGGGAACCGGGATGAATAAAAAACTCCTCCGCTTTGGTTTTAATCCCCCGGTCCAAGGTTATTAGGTAACATTGATGTCCGCAACCGATGAAATAGTCCACCCACCTTTGAGTATGATAACTTTTGGCATCAGCCAAGAATAAGATTCTCATCTATCGTTTCGCATTAGACCGGGACTGAGACGGGAACCGGGATAAGCAGATGCTTTATGGCTCATCTCCGCTGTAAAATCAAGGATGCACAATCTTATAACCTATCACCGCTGATCTTATAGTCGAATTACCGCGATCTTTCCGATAGCGCTTTTACCGGATGAGTCTTGAACATAAAACAGATAGATTCCGCTTGCCACCAATTCCCCCCCCTGATTTCTTCCATCCCACTGGTTCCCGGATTTGACCTCTCTTATCAGTTCTCCGGAAACCGTGTATATCCTGACTGTGGCTTGATAGGGGAGACGGTCGAAGGTGAGATTTTCGGTCCCGCTCTCGATCATAAATGGATTGGGGAAGGGAATTACTTCAGACAGATCCTTGGCCGGGGCGCCGATACCCGATTCGAACCGGGAAAGTCCGTTATCGGTTCCTATCCACACATCACCGGTACTTTTATCTATGTGCAGACGGAGTATGCTATTGGCGCATATCCTGCTGTTGAACGTGGTGTAGTACTCCTCAAATTCACCTTTAGAGTTGATCTTTCCCAAGCCATTGGAGGTGGCGATCCATTTATTGTTTCTCTCATCGACGGCGATATCATTAACCTGGGGGCCCAGGGGATCGGGCAGTTTGACCGCCCTGAATCTCTCATAATCCGGATCGTATTTATCCAGGCCGCTGGAAGTTCCCACCCAGAGTATTTCATCTTTATCCACCTGAACACACCAGATGGTATTGTCCGAAAGATGATCCGATTCTTCGCTGTAATGAATCACCTGATCATCTGATTTGTCCTGTAAAGTTCCATTATAGTTATAATCCAAAAGTCCCGATCCCCGCAGACAGATGTAAAGATGTCCCTCCCGAGCAATCACTCTCTCGCGATAAGGTAGATTGATTCCATCCCGGTCATAAAAAACCACCCAGGCGGTCTCATTTTGCGCCGGGGAGCAGACTATGCGGGTTGAATCCAGGGCATCCCAAAGTGGAAACCAGAGGTTTCCTGTTTCATCTAAAGCGATGTCGTTTACGACTACATACCCCGTAGTATCATTGGGAATTCTTCTCAACGGGCTGTTCTTTTCCGTGTATCGGGTCCAGGTCGTATCCCGATCATATTTTATCACTCCTCCACCCCAGCTGGAGAACCAGATATTACCCTCAAGATCCTCTTTTATCGTTTTTATGTGATGATTGCTGATTTCCGGTATTTCGGAAAGGGAGGTCCATTTATCTCCGTCGAATAAACTTGCACCATACATGTCATGGGCACACCACAGGTTTCCGTCATCATCCGTTTCCATGTCCACAAAATCGTTAGAGGGGGGACCGTCGATCAAATAGTTTTTCCATACAGTTCCGTTATATGCAGAAATGCCTTGATCCGCTGTACCCGCCCAGATAGTCCCCTTCGAGTCGATGGTTATCGAGTAAAGATCAGTAGAGAGAAGTCCGGAATCGGAAAGCGGAGTCCAAACCGGATTTTGATATACATATATGCCGGAACTTGTAGCGGCATATAGATACTGATTGGAATATTGGAGATCATTGATCGTTTGATTCCCCAATCCCAGAGATTGCCAGGTGGAATCCTGTGGATTGAATTTATAAACCCCCTGGTCTGTTCCCACCAGAATGTCATCATTTATGTTAATCAAGCAGTAAACCGTGTTGCTCCCCAAACCGGATGAGGTTTCCTTGGTAAAGGAGGTCCAGCGGGAGAAATCCATTAGATTGGGGTCACTTTTGTTGGCTGTTGCCACACCGCCTTTAAGTCCCGCCCAAATCTTCTCACCCACTATTCGCACACAGGTAACCTCCTCCTCCCCATTCAAATTTTCCCCCAGACGCCGGTAAGTTTCCTTGATCTCCCCCCCGTTTTTAGCGATCAAAAAAAGGCTCAACGCCTTATTGGTGGCAATCCATAGCATTTCTCCATCGGGGACAATGTTATTAATATGCAGTCGGCTTTCGTCCCGGTCGATGAAGTTATAAACCAGCCAGGAGTTTTCGTCCGGTGTATACTTGGTCAAGGTGCCATTCTGTGCTCCAAACCAAAAACTTCCTCCGGAATCTCTGGCCACGGAATATAGATAATTTCCCCCCAGTCCATTCACATTGGTCATTTTGGCAAAAGTCAGTTTATTCATATCCAAAACCGCTGCCCCACCGGTGGTGGCGCACCATAGTTTACCCTCCCGGAGAAAAACCTGATTGATGCTGTTCATGTTGGTATAAGTGGTCCAATCCCCCACTCCCGCAAGGCTGAGTTTGCATATAAAAATGATAACCAGCCAACTTGAGCGGATAAGTTTGAATATAGTTTTTGGATCTGCCATAGTTTGGTTTTACTAAGGTTTTGTGGATTTGCGATGTAAAGCCATCCAGATTGCCCAAAAGCTTATCAGACAACAAACTTGCGCAAACCAATCTCCATATCTGGCATAAAGGGTGGTACCATTTGGCTTCACCTGTATCTTGTTTGCTACGACGGTTCGGGTAAATATCTTGGTAACTTGGGTAGTCCGACCAAATGGATCTATGAACATGGAGATGCCGGTATTGGCACATCGGGCAATACTCATGCGGTTTTCTATCGCCCGGAATACCGCAATTCGGGAATGTTGAAAGGGACCGTGGGTTTTGCCAAACCAACCATCGTTGGTTATGTTCACCAAAAATTCTGCTCCTTGGTTTACAAAGTCCCGGACCAAAGCAGGATAAACCGATTCGAA
The DNA here is from genome assembly GCA_903908285.1 of uncultured candidate division Zixibacteria bacterium. GTDB lineage: Bacteria > Zixibacteria > MSB-5A5 > MSB-5A5 > SM1-73 > CAIVRH01. The sequence continues at coordinate 137,290 of CAIVRH010000014.1, read as the reverse complement.
GCAGATTAAGGTGGCAAATTTCCCCTGGGGGATATTGAAGATGGTCAGTTCCTTTCCGCTGGAGAAGTCGGATTGCCCCAGCTGAATTTTCTCAGAGATATGGTGGATCTGCTCATAGGGAATTTTCTCACTGAAAGGGACCAAATGGATTTTATTGTAAACTTGAGGATAACCTCCATGCGGAGTGAAAAGAAAAGCGGAATTAAAGTAATTTATTCTGCCTTGGGGAGCTACTTTATAATCGTCAGTTCCTATCAACAGTGGTGTATTCAATTCATCGCAGAGCGACTGCACTTGGGTAAAATAAAGCGACTCTGCCGCCAAGTAGCAGGGGGCGGAGGATTCGGGCCAGACTATCAGATCCGCTTTCTCCTCGGCCGCCTTCCGGCTCAACTTGACGTACGTCTGAATATTATAGTCCAAATACTGTTCTTCCCACTTTATTTTCTGCTCAATGCTTCCCTGAAGCAGAGCGATTTTGATTTGTTTTCCTTCGACCGGTTTAGACATTACCCACATACCATAAATATAGGGCAGAACCAATAAAACCGCAAAGAGGATAATGCTGGTCTTCCGTTTTTTATTGTTTTGGATGAAAATATATATAAGAATATTCAGCCACACTATCCAGAATGAGACGGCATAGTTTCCCCATAAGGAAGCATGTTGAATCAACGGCAAGTAATAGGTTTGGGTATAGGAAAGATTTAACCAGGGAAAGGAAATCTCGGTCCAAGACCTGACATATTCCATCGCCACCCATAGGAAAGGGAAGAAAAACAAAGCTGCCTCACCCCACCGTTTTTGTACCAGGGCATATAACCAGAATAAAAAAGCGGTATAAAAGCACAGAATAACGATAGCGGCAATAGTTCCCGGTACGGTCGCCCAACAGACCCAGAATAGCAGAATCGAGTTGGAGATTAAACCGAAGATGTATCCTATCTTAAAAGCGGAAGATAAGCTTTTACCTTTCAGGGCAAAAACCAGAGGGACCAAAGATAAGTAAGCAGCAATGCCCAAAGGAGAAGGGGGGAAGGCAAGGCTGAGCAAGAGAGCGGATAATAAAATTAGATAGAAGTCGTGCTTGGTCATTAAATGGGATTCTTCTCTTTTTAAAACGCTAAAAAGGGTTCAAGGGGTCGTGGGTTCAAGTGTCTATTTTCAAACACGTATGGGTGCTTTAACATCCTCCTCTCTCGATCATTGCCTTTTGAGAGTTTTATAAATTTTCTTCCTTTCCGTTCTGTATTGATAGCTCTTACAAGTACTTAAGCCTTTAGCTTCACCCCTTGAACCCTCGATCCTTAGAGCCTTCTCCATTAGCAACTAATTTGGAGATGATGCTTATTCTATAGGGATGCATACCAGAACGGTGGTCCGAACTTGAGGGGTGGATTCGACCAGACTGATTTTCCCCAGATGATATTCCTCCACTATTCTTTTGGACAAAGACAATCCCAATCCCCATCCTCTCTTTTTGGTGGTATATCCCGGTTTGAATATCATTTTCTGCCGGCGCTGAGAGATTCCCCGGCCATTGTCCGAAACCTGAATTAAGATGAGTTTTTTGTCTTTATCCAGATGAGTGGAGACTTCGATGATCCCCTCCTTGGGATCAACCGCCTCCAGCGAATTTTTGAGCAAATTCTCCATAACCCAGCTCATCAACTCTGCATTGGCTTTTGCCGGCACCAATTCTTCCAAATTTTCCCGAATTATCACTCCCGTTCCGTTATGCGGAACCCTCTGGCGGAAATATGCCACGGCCTCGGATACAACCGGATTTAGATCGGTCGACTTGAGCTCGGGCATGGATCCGATTTGTCCAAAGCGATTGGCTATCTTTCCCAGACGCACCAGATCCACTCTCATTCTTTCCCAGATATCCTCCAGTTTCAGATCCTCATCCGGCTCTATGGTTTGAGTTTTGGGATTACATTTCATCTTTAAAAGTTCCAGCCAGCCCAGAAGTGAAGTCAGCGGGGTTCCCAGTTGATGCGCGGTTTCCTTCGCCATCCCCACCCAGATGGTGCGCTGCTCCGCTCTCTTTATATTTCTGAAAGTGATAAACGTGACCAGCAGGAACAAAGTCAAAACTCCCACTTCCACCATGGGCATCATTCTCAACTGGGCGATCAGCTGGGGATCACCATAGTGCAGATAGTTGATTATCTTCTTCTCTGGACCAAAATAGATCGGAATGGGTTCCCTGTGCTCATCCATCTTCTTCACAATTTTATTTAGTTTCTCTCGACTTAGATAAGTAGTATCATCCCAATTTATTTCAATCCCCCGCCAGGCTTGGGGTTGACCATCAGCGCTGGTTACTACTATAGGGAAATCGCTTTTTTGGATTATCTCTTCAAAGATCACATCGATCTCCGCCCCGGTGGTGGGGGCGGAAGCCGCCATCTGCCATAGTTTGGCATAGGTGGTTAGAACCTTTCGGGAATTCTCCTTGATCTTTCCGATGACGTCCTGGGTGTAATAGATGAAGATGGCAGCAATCAAAACGATCCCCAATACGATGAACCCCTTGAAAAACCAAGGGTAATCGGCGTAACCACCGAGATATTTATCGTTTCGTTTTCTCATTATTTATGATCCAATTAGACATCTACTGTTTTTTAGTTTTCTGTCAAGGAGTTCCTTGGGCATACTTAAACTACAAATCTATGGTCTCTTGACTCCTGAAAATTGTCCCTACTTTATCTCCTCCATCCCATCCATATACGGTCTTAAAATTTCAGGGATTATCACCGTTCCCTTTTCGGTCTGGTAGTTTTCCAGCAAAGCGATCATGGTTCGAGGTAGAGCCAAACCGGAACCGTTCAGGGTATGCACGATTTGAAGTTTTCCTCCGGCCTTGGGACGAAATCTCAAGTTCATCCGTCTGGCTTGAAAGTCCACGAAATTACTGCAGGAGGAGACTTCCAGATAGTTTCGCACACCCGAAGCCCAGGCTTCGATATCGTAGCATTTGGCGGCGGAGAAGCTCAAATCCCCAGTGCAGAGCACCCTCACCCGGTAAGGGATATTCAACAGTTGAAGCACCTCTTCGGCGTTTTGCAGTAAGCTCTCCAACTCATCGTATGAGGTTTCCGGCTTCACGAATTTAACCATCTCCACTTTATCAAACTGATGCACCCGGATCATCCCCCGGGTATCCTTCCCGTATGTCCCCGCTTCCCGGCGGAAACAGGCAGTATATGCAGTGTAATATATAGGCAGATCATCCTCTTTTAAAGTCTCATCGCGAAGCAGATTAGTTACCGGAACTTCGGCGGTGGGTATCAAGAATAAATCGTCCTTCTCACAAAGATACATGTCTTCTGCCAATTTGGGTAACTGGCCGGTTCCGGTCATACTGGCACGATTCGCCAGGTATGGCGGAAGGATTTCCGTATAATTATGCTTCTTGGTATGCAGATCCAACATGAAATTTATCAGAGCCCTCTGAAGCCTGGCACCCATTCCGATCAAGACAATAAATCCGCTGCCGGTTACCTTGGCGGCTTTAGGTAAATCCAGTATGCCCAAGATCTGACCCAATTCCCAATGTGGCCGGGGCTCGAAATCGAATTTAGGAAGTTCTCCCCAGGTCTTTACTACAATATTCGAATTCTCATCAAAACCGACCGGAACTGAGGAGTGCGGGATATTGGGAACGGTAAAAAGCAAAGCGTCAATATTATTGTCCAAATTCTTGATTTGCTTGTCTAAGGAATCGATCTGATCCGAAACCTTTCTCATATTTTCGATTTCTTCCTGGGCATCCTGCTTTTGCTTTTTCATCAAAGCAATCTTATCGGAGACCACGTTCTTTTGATGTTTCAAATCGTCCGCTTGGGTGAGCAGCGATCTTCTCTTTTCGTCCAAGCTCAGGATCAGATCGATGTCCGTCTTCTCATTTTTATTTTTTACTGCTTGTTTTACTTTTTCCGCATTCTCTCTGATGAATTTTAGATCCAGCATGGTTCTTCCTTTGGTTAGATAGATTACTTGCGCACTAATGAGAGCAAAGCTCCCCACATTATCTTCAAATCAAGAAAAAGCGACATATTCTCCATATAATACAGATCATCCGGGAATTGATCTTTGACTGTTTCTACATACTCCTGGTACTTTCCCTTGATTTTAGCTAAACTAATCAAACCGGGCTTAATATTTAATCTCTTCGGCAGAAGCGGGAACTTATTTGACAGGTTTGCAAAAGTTTCGGAAGGCAGCGGTTCTGGTCCTATCAAGCTCATCTCCCCTTTTAATACGTTGATCAGCATGGGAATACTTTCCAAACCTGAATGCTTTAAGAATTTTCCCAGCCGGTTTAAGGTAACCTTCGAAGATCGATTCCTCATCTTTGCTCCGATTTCACTCCGGGATAATCGAAATCTGAAAACCTCAATCGGTTTTCTCCTTTTCCCCAGATAGGTTTGTTTGACCAAAGGGGAGGTTTTAAAGACGAATCTGATTAACAGGGCCATCAGTATCCACAAAGGCAAAAATCCGAAAAGGATTACCGAGGAAACCAAAGCATCGAAAAACCTTTTTACCAGCCATTCCCAGCTTCGCATATGGCTGGGGAAGATGCGTAATAGAATTCCGGAACGCAGAGGAGCGGTCTGATACCCTCTTTTCAGATCGATTAATTCCGGAATGATCTTGAAGGAGACCTCCAGGTTGTGCACCGAATTCATTACCTCTTGCAGCAGCGGGCCCTTCCAATCAGGCTCTACCGCAATTAAGATATCCTGAACACTATTTTCCCGGGCGAACTCATCCAAATCGCTGATGGTTCCCAATATCCTTCCTTTGCCTTCTGGCATGATGTCAGGCGACCGGGGAAGAGGATCCGTCTCATCCTCTTGTACGAATCCGAGAATATGATACCCATATTCAGGATGAGAAGTGATTTTGTCAAATAGATTTTCGGCATTTTGTCCTGTTCCTAAGATTATACTGCGACGGAAGAAAGCTCCAAAAAGATTTAATTTTCTGATCAAGTATATAATTATTCCCCGCCCTAAACATAAAGCCAATATTAAAATAGAGCTGTACACTATAAATAGTATCCAAGATTTACTTTGCAGATATGAAGGATTGAGAGTCAATATCACAAAAACAAAAATTCCTGCTCCTACGGCTTTGATTAACCCTCTGATTTCGTCTTTGAATCTGGAGTCTCCTGGGATCTCATACAAACCAAAGACCGCGAACAAATTCAACCAGAAGATGTTGATCCAGATAATGGGGGCAGTATACTCGGATAAAGGAATGACCAATTGATTATGAAACAGACCCGAGTAGAACTTCATCCAGAAAAAGAAGAGGAAAACTGCATTGATCATAATCATGTCAGTTATTATCAAGAGCAGCTTTTCCCTGATATTGACAAAATTCCTTTGCAGGTGAACTCCGAAGATGGTCAAAAACAGCCAGACGAAAACAGCGATCAGCATTTTAATGGGAGATTCGAAGAAGAAATAGACCAAAACTCCCAAGCTTCCCAAAAGAAAGCAGAACAGATAGATCCACAGAACCACTTTCTTATTCTGCATACCCAAACTGGCGATTCTGCGGGGTGAATTGTTGTAATCCCCCACATATACTTTTCTCCCTTCCCTTAAGCGGACTAAAGTAACAAAAGAGATATCGAATATGGGATAGCTTAGAATCAGAATGGGGACTAAAAGAGAAGAATAGGAGGTGTTGTCCCGGGCGAAGAATATTCCCAGACAAGCCAATATGAATCCGTTGAACATGGATCCGGCATCTCCCAGAAATATTTTGGCAGGAGACCAATTGTAACGCAGAAAACCCAAAAGTCCGCCCATAAGAGCCAAAGCCAGAATTGCACTTAAGGTTTGATGGGTGAAGAGTGCGATAACCAAAAATGCGGATGCAGATATGAATGAGATCCCTCCGCATAACCCATCCATGGCATCCATATAATTGACCGCATTCATCAAGCCGACTATCCACAAAAGCAAAATTAAAATATCCCAATCAGAACCGGTAAAAATCCTGACATTATGACTTAATATTAGAAACGATATGGCAGCGATGATCTGACCTAAAAGTTTCCAACTGGGGGATAAGCCCTTTTTATCGTCTAATAGTCCTACTCCCAACACCAATACCCCACCGACGAGGACACCTACAATGTCTGCACTAATTGGCAAATTGAGCAGAACTAAACCAAGAAGCAGAGCGGCTATGAACCCAATGAACACTGCTAACCCGCCCAAAAGAGGAGTAGGCTTGGTGTGAATTTTGAGATTTGAGGGATAGTCAACGAAATCAAGTCTCCTGGCCAATTTAATCAGAATTGGAGTTCCAGCCAAGACCACAATAGACGAACTGAGTAAAATAACTAAATGATCCACAACATTCCTAAACTAATTAGAGGATTAAGTATTGGGAAAAGCAACTACACAGTATAGTTTCCCAACCTTTTTGATTTTATTGATGTTAAGTCCGGCTTGCTCAGAAAGTATCTTGATTTGAGATTTAGAATAGAAGTATACATCGCATTTGTTTAAAGAGAGTCTTAGTTTTCTGACTGGTGCTCGCCAAGTGAAAATCCGTGGAAACGAAATAATCACTATTCCTTTACTCAACTTTGCTAACTTAGTTAACTCCGGTAATGGTTCCTTGATGTAGTCAAAGACTCCTATAGCGATAGAAATATCATACTTCATTTCTGGTTGAAACTCTAGTATCGAAGATTTATGGAACTCACAAATATCTTCAACCTTAGCTTCTTCAACGATTATTTTTGCCAAACTAATCATATTTTCAGATATATCAATCCCGGTCACTTTTTTTGCTTTCCTTTTTGCAAACTCCATAGAAAAACGACCGCTTCCGCATCCAGCATCAAGGACGGTTTTACCTTCGATAGGCTCGGAGTTCTCAAACACAAATTGAAACCTTTTATACATATCTTTCCGGAATGTACTATCGAGAATACTTTTTAATCTAGATTTCCTATAACTGTATATCTGATCAAACTCTTTAAAGTGTTGATCCCAGTAAATCTCCTGTTTCTTCTCCTCGTTCATAAATCTAAAACCTCACGTATTGTAGTAAATTGGAAGTCATCCAATAGTTTTCTAAGTCTTTGTTCTGTCTTATCCAGATTATAATAGTGCCTGAATCTTTTCAGCGGAGGAAGTTTTACCTTCGGTTGATGAGGATCTATTTCCCAAGGATGCAAATAGAAGACCACTGGACGACCTTCAAGATTCGCTTTCCTTATGCCATAGCGAATGAAACGATATGGAAAAATGCGGAAATATCCACCTCCACTGATAGGAATATTTCTCCCCAGTATTTTCACTACCGAAAGTGGGAATTCCCATACCTTTTCTGTTATCTTATAAGGCCCCAGAGGAGCATCGGGAACACCGTAATCTGGGTGAAAGGATACCGGAAAAACGGAAGAATCGTATTTGAGTCCATGTTTCGCCAAAATATCCAAGACCCAATAAGTCTCCTCAATTATAGAAAACGACGGAGCTCGATGACCAATAACATTGTTTCTGGTGCTCTTCTCAATCAATTGAATCGACCTCTTTAATTCTTCATCAAATAGCTCTGGAGTCAATTGAGTAAGCAGGGTATGAGATAAACCGTGTGTAGCTATTTCGTGACCTCGATCATCTATTTCTCTGACCAAATCCGGATAATGTTCTGCAATCCAGCCCAAAACGAAGAAGGTGGCTTTTATCTGTTTTTCGTCCAGAATATCTAGAATTCTGGTAAGATTTATTGTGATTCTTTGTTCACACTTAGTCCATTCTTCCTTCTTAATAACATCACTTAGATTATGCACACAAAACCAATCCTCCACATCCACGGATAGTGCATTTTTCATAGACCACCTGCTTTCTTATCACAAGCTTAAGAAGTTTTAAAATTACCTACTCCATATTGTTGGTTTTATGAGAGGCTAGATTGTACTTATCTTTCCTTTAACTTTACTCTTAAACCCGCATTGTTTTTTCGAAATTCCCAAAACAACAACGAATGCACCGGGTAATATAATAATATAATCCATACTTTAGAGACACAACTCAAGATTTTAAAATATTGTTAACTGTTTAATACTTTAAAATACAGAGTCTTATAGCGTTTCACCATCTTTTCCTAGGAGAATTCACATTTAACTCTATCCTTGGCAGTAACAATGAATCCAGAGCGATGATTTATATCCTTCAAAATTAAGTTGATAGCTTCAAAAAGTGCTGATGAGTTAGATGGTGGTACAACCAAACCGAGAAAGAGAGCGACTATGAACCCAATCAACACTATCATCCCACCTAAGAGGGGGAGGGGGTGGGTGTGGATTTTCACAGCAGAAGGGTAGTCTAAGAAATCAAACTTTCGGGCTATTCTTATAAAAATAGGAGTTATAGATAAAACTGTCACGAAGGTAACAAAGAAGGTCAATAGGTATATCATAAACTATTTCTCAGATGGCTATTATAAAAACATGTATTGATTTTATCCATTAACGATTGGTTTGCCAACTATTTAATCTTTTCTATCAATCGTGGCTTTGAGCCGTGTAAATCTACTGTGTGGTAAAGCATATCTCTTAGAATTATTTCCAATCTTTCAGCTTGAACTTTCCGGGAGAAATGCTTTTCTACATATTTGCGTCCATTTTCCCCGAATTCTCTACACAAATCTGGATTGACCAGTAAATGCCTGATGGCATTAACTATTTGCTCGGGGTTTTCAGGTTCAACCCATATTCCCGCTTTTGCTCTAATCAAATGCTCCCGGGCTTCTCCATCCACACTTAAAATTATTGGCTTTCCACAAGACCAAGCATCAAACATTTTGACCGGTAAAAGTACCTGGGACAATTTTGATTTTTTAGCAGATACTAAGCAGACATCAGCCAGATTAAAATAATCTATAATTCTTTCTACGGGGATGTCGTTTAGAACTTGAAGGTTAACCAGCTTATAATTTTCACGTGATCGCAGCACCTCTTTTTTCATAGGACCCTCACCAATAAATATAAACCTTATATCTTTTTCCTGCCTCAATAATTTTACAACTTCCACCAATGAATTCATCCCGTGAACTAAACCGAAATTGCCCGCATAAAGAACAATAAATTTATCTCCATAGCCATATTTGTTTTTAAGCTCTGATCCATCCTTAGATGGTTTGAATGTTTCGATATTTGCGCCATTATATACAATTTCTATTTTTCTTGCATCCACTCCTTTCTTAATCACATGCTGATAACATCCCTTAGTGACCACAATCACTTTTGCGCACTTACGGTAATACAATTGCTCAATGAAACTGGCTATTCTTATGAAAAATCTGTTTTTCAATTCACCTAATTCTACTGCTGCATCAGGCCAAAGGTCTCTGACCTCGAAAACAAATCTGATCCCTTTAATTCTACTAACCATATATCCAGATAATCCAACAGAAAGGGGAGAAGAAGTAGCATAGACTAGATCATATTTGCGTTTTAATTTGATACCTGCAAAGGTTGAGGTTATCATGAAGGAAAAGTAGAACATTATTCGACTTAAGAAAATTTTCTTGGGGGAAGCTTTTACATAGGATCTAATCACTTCAACTCCATGATAGATTTCCCTTTCAAAAAACTTGAATTTATATCTTCGGGGGATAATGCCTAGGGGGTGGTTAGGGAACTCTGTTACCACCGTGACCTCGTGTCCCAGTGTGGTCAGGTTTTTTACCATCTCCCATGCTCTCATCTGAGCAGCACCCTTATCTGGAGGAAAGTATTGAGTGATATATAAAATGTTCATGACTAATTTTTTGATTCCACCTTCAGCAGGCACTAAATTCATTATTTTTTATAACTTTCTGGAAAAACACAATTCGATAGTATACAATTCGGCTAAAAGGATTCATGATGCTTTTAGACAAAACTGCGGAGATATCTCCCTCATAATAATACCGAGAGGTGATTCCTCTCCAACAAGATATAAGGGATTACCTATCTCTTATGGGAATCAACTAACATTTGGTATTGATTCCAAATTAATCCCATGGTTTGATTTAATTCTCCTTGCTTTCTAATTAGATCCTGATTTATCGTTGCAGCTTTTCTTCGGAATTCGTGCTGTCTTAAAGCGAGAATGATCTTTTCTGCTAAGGTGACAGGATCGTTTAGCGGAACTAAGAAACCATTAACTCCATCCTTAATCCATTCACGGTTGGCTGGAATATCAGAGACTATAGGGAACAGACCAGACGCCATTGCTTCCAAAAGGGTTACGGAAGCACCATCAGAAGTAGGAATAGATAGGTAGATATCCGAACTTTTTAAATATTCGTATGTCTCTTCAAGTTTAATAAATCCAAGAAAACGAACGTGATTATTTAGTTTCATATATTCCGACAATTGTTTGAGATAAATTTCCTCCGTTCCTTGATTGGTAACGTTTAAGACCACTTTGATCCCCTTACGATTCATGATTTCCATTGCTCTTATAATTACATCAATATTTGAGTTTCTGATTAAACTTCTCATGCTTAAAATTCTATATTCCTTCTTTTCTTCGAATTCCCTCCTTGGAGTATGGAAGATTTCCATATCGACACCAAAAGGGCAAATCAATAATTTTTCTTCAGATGCACCATATCGAAGGAGTTCTTCTTTCATAAATTTTGCATCAGCTAAAATCAGATCAGCCCTCTTAAGTGAAAATTGTAATAATCGTTTATAAATAAATGATTTCCTGGGAGTTACCAAAAGATCTGTCCCCCAAGCGCTGACAATAAATGGGTGATATCTGGCTAGTGCGCCCAGAAAACCAAAGCTGGTTAGGTAGTGTGCGTGCAAGATATCCGGATTTATGGATTTTATGATTTTTCTAAGCCACAAAAAACCCAGCAAATAATTTAGATCATCAAAGGGTGTCCGGCGCGGTATCTGATAAAAGGAGGCGTTTGGATATTCTGCCTTTCTCAAACTAATGACGCAAATTTCATTATTCTCTTTCGCAAAATGGTTTACAAACTTGCGTATATGTGGACTGGGGGCATCACCTAGATAACAGATTTTCATCATATCTCCAGTTACTCATATCTCACATTTGCACACAATTTTCTAACTGAAAGCTTTTGTAAAATTTTAACAGCCTGAGATAATATAATTACAGAAAGATTACCTTCCGATTTTCCCCAGATAGTGAGATACTTTAAAAATATCCGTTTTTCGATCAACTTATTCATTGCTTTCAGTTGTTCTATATGCAATCGATGATAGAAAATGTTGGTCACATTAGGTATGTGAGAATTGTACAGGTCATAACGTGACCAGCCTAAGAAGTTATAATAGGGCAAAATGTGTATCAATGTTTTTAACCCCTCTTCGTATGAATGCAATACAGCTTTTTCTCTAGTCACAAGATAAAGATCATACAACCCCCAGAGACCAAAGATGAAACCATTTAATACCAGTGAAGGGGCGTGCGTAGGATATTCCTCATAGAACACGTACTTTCCCTGCACCATCGTTTTTACGCCTCCTTTATCCACTGGGATCTCGAATATTTTAGCTGCTTTTAAAGCTATATCAAGATATTGTTGTTTCTGACTAAGCCGGAATGCTCTCACTAACACTGATATACCCTGACCTTGAGAAATAGCGGAAACCCAAGGTGCTTTAATGGAATATAATCTGTTTTCATAATAATTGTACCAGGCACAGGATGAATCAATTATCGAGCAGTTATTTACAAACCAATTGGCTGCATCAAAAACACTTTTCAAATACTTATCCTCTTTAGTGGTTTGATACTTGTCATAGTTACCTAAACCGAACTGGGCGATAGTCACTGGGAGATGATAAGATTGGTTATTCAATAAAAGTAAGGGAACATCGTTGACATCGAACTTCCCCGGGTAATCAGCTTTACTGGACATGTCCAGATAATATTTTCCCAATACATTTTTATCGAGGTGCTCATTTACCTTGAAACGAGGATGCCAATAATCCGGTTTTCCTAATAAGACACCAGTATAAGCCTTTACGAGCTCTTTAACTTTCATGCTCATTATCTGGGTTTGATTAGTTCATCAAAAACTTGAGCTAATGTTTTTGTTAGATATTGTCTGCTGTACTCCACAGGCAAGGTTCCTCTATCTAGGGCTAAAGTATTATTTTTGTGCTTTTCGTAGAAAGTTAAAATTGCCTTGACAATGGCATCCCTTTCCTCGGGATTTACCACTATTCCAGAGTTAGTCTGTCTGATTAGATTAGCAGCAATGTCTTCGGGAACTAAAGCCAGAATCGGCCTGCGGGCACTTAAGTAATCAAAGATTTTTCCTGTAAAAATTCCCTTGTCCTTCCAGGATTCTGCCAATGGCAATAGCAGAATACTTGCTCCCGCTATGATTCGCAAACATTTATTCCTCGAAACATAGGGCATAATCTCAATTATGTTGTCTAATCTCAATTCCTTTATAAGCTTCACATAGATTGGCTCAATCCAACCTACGAAATACACTTTAACATCTGAAATGATGTCCGGTTGTTCACCAGAAATCTTGGAAAGAGCTTCAAAAAACTGCCCAGGTGAGCTCGATGGAGTTAAAGTTCCAGTGAAAACTATGGTAAATTTGGTTGGTTTTTTCTCTTTAATTCCTCGAAAATCTTCCTCATCATAACCATTGGGGATAACTTTGAACTTTGCTGAATTCTCCATTGGATATTTTTTTATGAATTGCTTGCCTATTGGTTCCGTAGGCAAAACAACAATATCGGCTTTTTGTACCACCCTTCCTTCTAACTGATGGTCAATTCTCCTTCTCCATCGGGAAAATCCCTTGGTCATAAACGCATTATCCGCCCAAGGATCTCTAAAGTCTGCGATCCAGGGCTTATTAGTTATCAGTTTAAGAGCGTATCCAATCAAGTGGCAGGTATATGGATAAGAGGTGGAATATAGAATATCTATTTCCGTATTCCTGGTTACTTTCAATCCAGCGTGCATGGCAGCTGGAAACCATCTAATTTTGCTATCCGGTATAAAGAGCCATTGCTCGACAAATTTTCTCAATAAGTTTAGAGGGTAGATTCTCTTCGACGTAGAAATATATTTTTGATTAAGGGTATTACCCTTTTGGTTACTACTATGGGTTAGCGTAAATAAATTCATTAATATTATTCTGATTGTTTTCCTTAGTTTAATAAACTCAAAAGCATTTGCTCTAACCACTCTTACCTTCTTCGATATAAATTCGAGCTGTTCATAGTCATAAGCAAAATGATGGCCATGTTTTTGGGTCAAGACTATAGGTAACCATCCACATTGAGGTAAGTATTTTACAAACTTCAAGGTGCGCTGAATTCCGGCTCCACCGAGCGGGGGAAAAAAATATGAAATGACTAAAACATTTTTCATCTTTTCAAAAGTCTTTCTTTAGTGGAATACAATGTCCATATCCCTGCTACTGAAAACCATAACTCGTAATTTCCAGATATATCTCCGCTTATTTGGGAATTGATTAAAGAGAAGAAAAGAAGAGCCAAGAAAACCTTACTTAGGTTTAGCGCTAGAGTTGAATCTTTTTGGCTTCTTAATAATCTGAAACCCAAAAATATTGCATAAATTATCATAATAATAAAAGCCATCACCCCTAAAATACCGAGTTCACTGGCTAGCTCAAGGAAAACATTATGGGGATATACCAATATACTAAAATGTTCAAATCCACCTGTTCCTACTCCCAGTATAGGATTGTTAAAAAATAGAGTCTCAGCTTTATGAAAAGCTTGCAAACGCAAGAAGGTGGTCAAGTCAAATCTTGTGAAGAGACTCAACATCCGGTGGAAGATCTGTCCAGAAGCAACTGAAACAATAAGTTTAAGAGAGAGGGAAATCAAAAACACAAGAAAGATTGTCTTGAACAAATTATATTTACCACGCTGTAGTATAAGGAAGTAAAAAACCAAAACTCCTAAAAGTGCCAAAAGAGGACCTCGGGATGCAGTGAGGTATATCAGAGACAGCATTAAACAGACGAAGGCTATAAAAACCAATTTCTGGAACTTTTTTTGGGTAAACTCCATCCAAAAGAAAGTTGCGAGTACCGAAATTCCTAATCCTCTGGCAAACCATATTGCATTCTGTCCGGGTAAAGTAAATCTCGAGATATTTCTTAGTCCAATGAATCCTATATAAATGATAGAGATGATAGCTATAACAAAACCTATGAAAGCAATTATCTTCAATAAGTTCTTTAATTTGTTTAAGTCACCGGTAAAGAGCATGATGGCAAAAAAGATAAACAGATTCATACTCAAATATCTTCCAGTTTTTACCAATCCCTGTGCGGGTAAAGGTGAATATAATATACCGATAAATAACAGCACACCTATCAAGAGAACTATTGCAGGTAAAATACCAAACCGCCACTTTAATCCGTTGTTCCAAATATAATGCACTAAACCCATAGTGCAAAGAACCACGGCTAAAGGTGTAATAAGAAAAGTTACCCCCAAACCTTTCCAAAAATAGCCTACCAGGAATAATCCATTTACAAAAAGACCAACACCCAATTCTGGAAAATTGTAGACTCCGACTAAAAAAATCAATACACCAATCATTCCGATTACATAAGCCGAGAAATTCAAAAGTGCTAATGCTGTCACCAGAGTCACCAAGAAAACCACTGAGAATAAATTCTTGTTTACCTGAGGCAGAGGTTCATTGAGGGCAGAAAATTCGATACTTTGGTTTTGCAATCTTATTCCTCTTTAATGTATTACCGTTTTGATCAACCGATGACAATGAGATTTTACGAAATCTACTTCATCCTGTTTTATTTCATGAATAATCAACAGAATGATAAAATATATGCATGTTCCCATCACAACCAAAAGCATCAAATTTATCAAAGATGTAGCTAAAATCCTCTTAGAAAACGTCAGAATCACTCCCATCATGGTTGCTGAAAAAGCCACTTTGAATATTGATCTTAAAGGAGCAAGCCAAGGTATAAATGCATGGGATACAGAAATTCCCAAAATTAACAAGATCACATTAGCAATGATCTTTGCTACCCCTGCTCCCATGTATCCATAAGAAGGGATGAACAAGATATTCAACAATATATTGATCACACCTGCAGCGAGCAGAATCAAAGCCAAAATTAGAGTTTTTTTATAAAGCTCAAAGTGAGTGGAGATATATTGAAATAAACCCTGGGCCAAAGAACAAAAGGCAAAAAGAGGAACTAATTTGTAACTTTCTGCAAAACCCTTGCCAACAAATAAGGAAAAGATGTCTTTGCTTAAAATAGAGATGCCAACAAAGATCGGAATACAAAGAATAAAATAGTATCGAGTGAATTCTCTAATCAATTGCTGGGTCATTTCCTTTCCCTTCTCTTCCCAAGTTAAGACAATGACCGGATAAGCCGCCAGCATCAAGATGGAATACAGCAATACAAAGCTGCCATCCACTACCGAAAAACTAACCGAATAGATCCCGACATCTTTAGCCGTTCCGAAATATTGCAACAAATATCTATCTGATAATATTAATAACCAAGCCGACAATCCGGAAAGAGCCAAAGGTGCCCCATATTTGAAGAAATTCAAAGAGACCTTCAGGGAGAACAAGCTCTTCTTCAATTTTCCCCAAAGAGATAATCTTCTGGAGATTAGTGCTACCAGAATGAGATTCATGCACAACATACCCCAGAGCAAACTGATAGATCCCATTTTCAGTAGAAACGCAAGTGGCATAACCAGAGCAAATTTTCCTACCGAAGAGATGATTTCAAACTTAGAAAATGCCGTTGCCTGCAAACCAGCCCTCAAAGAATATAGGAGCACTAAATATGCAGCTCCAAACAAGTAACAAAATATACTTATCTTTAGAAAAGGGATTAACTGCCCGGGTATTTCAGTTTTGAAAATAACCAGCCCCGATAGGTAAATGATGGTAATTATTACATTACAAAGGAGAAA
Source organism: uncultured candidate division Zixibacteria bacterium (assembly GCA_903908285.1). Taxonomy (GTDB): domain Bacteria; phylum Zixibacteria; class MSB-5A5; order MSB-5A5; family SM1-73; genus CAIVRH01. The sequence goes on along the minus strand of CAIVRH010000014.1, from coordinate 121,299 downwards.
AGAGAAAATGATATTGGTGAAAAGTTCATTAAGTTTACCTTTAAGATTGAACTCCGCATAGAATCGCATTACCGAACTGGAAGCCCAGTTCGAACCGATTAAGTGTAAAACCGTTATTGTGGTTAAAACTATAAAATAATTTCCATAGTCTTCAGGGGAGAAAATGTGGGTGAATACTATTAACCCGACAAAGTTTACCAACGCCGGGACAACTTTGGCGGGAACATATCTCAATGCATCTTTGCTGGTATCTTTTAAGATGGACTTGATCAAGTAATGTTCCTTCTATGAGATTAGTCGATTATGCTTTTACTGTCTTTATTAATATTCTACAAATAGCCTGAGAAGCACCAGCATTTCGTAGTAGTTCTCTATTTGATCTTAAAGGATGAAAATTCTTGCTTATATTCTGTTTGATCTTTTCTAACTTCAGACCAGTAATACAATTCCAACCACTTGTGATTGTCTCAACCCATTCGGTCTCTTCTCTTAAAGTAAGGCAGGGAGTTTCCAGAAAATATGCTTCCTTTTGTACTCCACCGGAATCGGTTAATATACATCTGGCGTTTTTCTCCAAAACCAACATATCCAAGTAGCTAACCGGGTCAATTAAGATCAGATTAGATAAGGAAAGCAACCGGTTCCAAAGACTAAACCCGGCAAGCTTCTTTCTGGTGCGGGGATGAATGGGGAAGACAACTTTTTTATCCAGGTTTGCTATGATTTGGATCACTTTTTGTAAATTCTCCTTGATGTCTGTATTCTCAGCCCGATGAATCGTAACCAAATAATAATCTTTTTTCTGTAAGCTAAGCTTCTTAATTATTTTTGATTTATTCTCTGCCACTTCGATATGATCCCGAAGCGAATCATACATCACATCCCCTACCAGATGTACCCCTTTGGTTATTCTCTCTTTTTTCAGATTTTTTACAGATGTGGGAGTGGGGCAGAAGAGAAAAGAGCTGATATGATCGGTCAAGACCCGGTTGATCTCCTCTGGCATGGATTTCTTATAACTGCGCAGTCCTGCTTCCACGTGCGCTACCGGAACGTTTTGCTTGGCGGCAGCCAGAGCTCCCGCCAAGGTAGAATTGGTGTCTCCATAGACTATAACCAATTTTGGTTTCTCCGATAGTAGAATTTTTTCGATAGCTTCCAACATCCTACCAGTCTGTTTCCCATGTTCAGCCGAACCTATATCTAAATTATAGTCCGGTCTGGGGATGGAAAGGTCAGAGAAAAAAACTTCGGACAGTTCCTTATCGTAATGCTGTCCGGTGTGGAGTATGATCTCCCGGTGTTTTTTCCTCAGCTCTTTGGAAAGCGCAGCCAGTTTTATAAATTGGGGACGTGCCCCCACTACAGAGATGATTTTCATAGGACTCGATTTTATATTAGATTTCCCTCACCCAACCCTCTCCCCAAAAGGGGAAAGGTATCAGGTTTCGAGATATGATTGAACTAAGATCCAAAAAATGTCACTAGATCGAACGTTTTACTGTTTCGATCACAAAATCCTGTTCCTCAGTGGTCAATTCCGGATATATGGGGAGCGAAATCACATCCCTAGCCTTTCTCTCGGTAACCGGAAGATCGCCTTCCTTATATCCTAAAGAACGATAACATTCCTGCAGGTGCAAAGGTACAGGGTAATAAATCTCATGTCCGATCTGGTTCTCCTTTAACACTGCCGAAAGCTTATCCCTGTTTTTGACCGCGATGGTGTACTGATTATATATATGATAATTGAAATCCTCCTCCTGCGGAGTAATGATATCCAAACCTTTGAAGGCGGAATTATAAACCAAGGCATGTTCTCTTCTTCGGGCAGTCCAACCGTCTAAGTATTTCAATTTAACGCTTAATATAGCGGCTTGAATTGTATCCAATCTGCTGTTGTAACCGATAAAAGAATGGAAATACTTGGGCTTGGCTCCGTGGAATCTTAGGATGCGGATGAATTCTGCCATATCCGGACTATCGGTGGTCACCAATCCCCCGTCTCCTGCCGCTCCCAGATTTTTGCTGGGGAAAAAGGAGAAACAGCCGAAATCCCCCATCGCTCCCGCTTTCTTTCCCTTATATTTCGACCCGATGGCTTGTGCTGCATCCTCCACCACTTTCAGATGATGCTTTTGGGCAATCCGGTTGATCGGATCCATATCCGCGCATTGGCCATAAAGATGAACCGGCATGATTACCTTGGTTTTCGGGGTAATCTTACTTTCGATCAGCTCCGGTACTATGTTGTATGTGTCCGGATCGATATCCACGAAAACCGGAGTCGCTCCCAAGCGGGTGATGGTCCCAGCGGTAGAGAAAAAAGTAAAAGAAGGGGTGATCACCTCGTCCCCTGGTCCAACTTCACAAGCCCGCAGCGCTAATAAGAGGGCGTCCGTTCCCGATGCCACCCCGATGCTGTATTTTGATCCGCAATATTCCGCCGCTTCCTTTTCGAAAATCACAACCTCCGGACCCATGATAAACTTGGTTTCAGCTATAACGGATAAAACCGCCTGCTCCAACTCTTTTTTTAGGGCACTATATTGTCTCTTCAGGTCCAACAATGGAACTTGCATTTATATCCTCCGTTGACTTTTAATCCGATAATCGAATAGCCTATCCTTACCCTTCGGAGGGGGATGAATCTCTTTATTGATTCTCCAAAAGCTGATCCTCCGGAACATCTCCCCATACTTTGGCCGGAGCTCCCAGGACTATCTTCTTGGGGGGAGTGTCCTTGGTTACCACCGCCCCAGCAGCTACCTGCGAATCTTCCCCGATAACCTTTCCCGGCAGGATGGTGGAATTCAGTCCGATCCTTCCTCCCTTTTTCACCGTCACCCCTTTGAAATGTTTAAATCTCTCCCGGTTTCGCGCCATGTAGTTATCGTTACTGGTGGCAACACAGGGGGCGATGAAGCAGTGATCCTCCAATTCCGAGTAGGCGGTGATGTAGACATTAGTCTCCAGCTTGCAGTATGGTCCGATCTTGCAGAAATTCTCGATAGCCACTCCTCTTCCCACTATGGTGAAATCCCCCACCGTTACGTTTTCCCGGATGGTGGATAGGTCCGCCACCAGAATCTTTTTGCCCAAGGTAGCTCCGGCATAGATCACCACCGAGGTCCCGATAATACAGTTGTCCCCGATTTGAGCCGGGGAGAGTTTTTGCTCGACGGTGGTGGCGGAGGCAGCTGCCTTCATCAACAGTTTACCGATTACCGTATGGTCATCTATCCGGACAGAGTCTCCGATCCGGGTTCCGGCATAAATGATCACATGGTTACCGATAGCGCAGTTCTTACCAATTTTCACATCTTTCTCAATTACCGAATATCTTCCGATTTTGGTTCCCTCTTCTAACTGTGCAGATGGGTCAATAAAATTTTCCATGGCATTTACCTCACAGGCTATACGAAATATCAATTTGCAGGGGCATTATTCGATTTAAACGGGTTGTTTTCTATCTTCACCTATTCCATAATAGCATCCGAATGTCGGGAATTACAATAATCCCTGTTTCCTGTTAATTACTGGTCCTGGCCGGATTATCACCATCTAAACCCTGAACCGCTATAGTCATTTTTAACGAGATTCTGTTACAGACTGTTGGTTAGTTCCCTTACGGATACGGGATTAATCTCTTCAACTTCTTTGTATGCCAAAGACTTTCTTCTTGCTGTCGAACTTTCGACTATTATACAGGATTTAATACCGGAGAACGAACTTTGTTATTTATTCCTTTTTCCCGGATCTGATAGATAGCTTCTTTCTCAAATCATACACATCCTGGCGCCAGGCTCCCCAAAGCGCATCCAGTCTTTTAAAACCTTCCGGGTTGCGCTTCCTTGATCTTTTGATATATTCTTGTCCAAAAACGAAAGTAGCCGATACAAAAAGGCTTAAAATGCCTGCTATTCCCACCAGAAATGATCTTTTGGGTTTGGCTTTCATCTCCGGGGGGACCGCCCTATCCAGAATCTGGACGGTGGGAGTATCTTTGTTCTCCTCGATTTTATATTGTTCATACTGTTGAGTTAATAGCTCAAACACCGTCTCCTGAATTTTGACTTCCCTGATCAGGCGGGCTAACTGCAGGCTCAACGAGGGGACTTGGTTGAAAGCAACGTCCAAAACCGTTTTATCTTCCGGTTTTTCTTCCTGATTTCCCAATTCCAAAACCCCCAGTTGTCTTTTAATTTCATTTACCCTGCTTCTCAAAGATGCAATCTGGGGATGGGAGGGGGACATGGTTTTGCTCAGTACATTCAGCTCGATCTCGGAGGAAACCATCTCCGCTTTGAGATCCGCCGCTTTTTCAATGGCGCTCTTCATCTGCTCGTTCAGCACCAGTGTCTTATTTTCCTCCTGGAATCGCTTAAGATTTTCCTCTGCTAAGTTTAAATCCTTTTGGGTCTGAGCCAATCTCTCCTCAATAAAAATCCGGGCGTTTTTTGCTTTGGAGGTGCTGGTCTCCCGGTTGATCCGGTCCAACTCTTGGATAAAACGATTCGTCACATCCGCGGCTCTGTTTCGATCCCGGTCCTCATAAGACAAGGATATCAGACCTTCCGGAGTGACATTCACCGATACCCGCGAGATAAGCTCTTTTATGGTAGCTTCCCTCGATTTGATTTTATAAACCGACATCAGATTCTCTTTTTCCGTTACCGCCTCGGTGACTGTTCTAGATTTCAAAATTGCCGCGTAAACATCCGAGGGGGTGGCCATTAGTGGCAGGGAGAAAGATGAGCTGATTCCGGAGGCTGCGCCAAGCAGGGAGGAAGCCATGCCTAAGTTCAAAGTCTCTCTCTGGGGGGGGAGAATGGTGGTGGTAGCACGATACCAATTGGGGAGGAATAGGGAGATGATGGCAACGATCACGCATACTCCAACCATATTTAAAAAGATGAACCTGCGATAGCTCACCAGCACTGTTAGGTAACTGAAAATATCCACCTTTTCCTGTTCGATTTCTTTATTTTCCATTCCTCATCCTTGCATAATCCTTATAATATTCTAAACCATGGGCTATGAACTGCGAACCGTTTTTACTTGGTCGCCTGTTGGATCACCAGATACACCGTTGCCACATTCCCCAGAACCAGCATCGTATCCTTGATGAATTTCCAGTAATCCCTTTCCGGTTTCTCCGGTATCAAAATAGTATCTCCGGGATCGATTTTGCGCCCGGGAGAGGGTTTCATTCGCTCTCCGGTTTGGCCTTTGATTATCACTACGCTATTCTTGCGCGCTTTCCACGAATACCCGCCGGCATGATCAATGTAGTATTTATAATTTTCATCCGGAGTATAAGGAACCAGTCCGGGATTTATAACACTGCCCGAGACATTCACCACCATACTCTTGGCAGGTATGTTGATGATATCGCCATTCTTTAAAGTAAGATCGTAGCGGTTTAACTTGCTTTCAAAAAGTTTCTCAAAATCGCAAGCCACTCTGCCCTGTTTTTCCCTCGATCTGAGTTTGTAATAATCATATTCTGACGTGGTCATATCTGCCACCGGGATTTTTTTCAATCTTTCGAATTCCGGATCGCTTACATTATAGGTTCGAATCATTTCCGCTTCGGCTAGTGACGCAAACGGTGTGAATCCACCGGCTTTGGTAATAACCTCAGAAAGCCTGGTGCTGTCCTCTTCTATCTGGTAAACCCCGGGATAGAGCACTTCTCCCTTTATATACACCTGGTCTCTTTTATGATACTTCGGTATCGTTCGGATAAACACCCGGTCATCCGGAAAAAGAGGGAGATTCTTCAGAGGGGCGTGTTCCGCTACCAATCCTTGTAGATCAATGGGGAGAGTGGTGGTGGTGAGGTGATCCGGATTGAACCTGACCAGTTCACCCCGGAGAAGGTCCACATCCATGGTTAACCCGTAGGCTATGTTTACCAAGTCCATAAGGCTGTCAAATGCCGAATATTCGAATTCCCCTCCGGATTTCACTGCTCCATAGATTCCGATAGTATTTATATCTTCTTCCCGGGAGGGCACAAATACGATGTCCCCTCCTTGGACGTAAGGATTCCTGATCCGATCACCTATCCGGATAAACTTGAAGATATCGGCTATGGAAGATTCCCCATTCATGTGGGTGATTACTATGTTTCTTAAGGAAGAACTATCCTCTATAACCCCGGCGGTGTCGACCGCCTCCGAAATACGGGTGTTGGCGTAGACGGAGTATACCCCCGGTGATCTGACTCTTCCGCTTACAATCACTTTTACTTTTTTCAGCTTGGTCAGGGTAATGGTAATCGGGACTTTCTTATATGATTGCAGGATAGCCTCTGAGACAGTGTTTTTGGCATCGGACAGGTAAATTCCTGCCACCGAAACTTTTCCCACCCCGGGAATCAATAGGTCCCCCTCCGGCGTTACCGTCAAAGTGTTATGGATATTGGTCTCACCCCAGATGTCGATGGATAGCTCGTCCCCGGCGCCCAGCATATATTCTGCCGGATCGATGCTATTTTCCAGAGCCGGAGTAGTTTCCACCGGGTTGGGGGTGGAAACGGCTATTTTCCCCGGGGTAATCGTCTCCCCATACACCAAGTAAGGTATACACACCAGGATAAAAATAATGATGGATGAAGTAATTTGAATGATTTTCGGTCTTTTTCCCAAACTTCCAACTCCTCTTTAGATAATTTAAAAGCCGAGTTAGTTATAGGACAAAACACCTCTCAACTCGGCGTATTTTAATAAAATCAGAACTATCAATTGGTATGTTAAAACCTGGTATTTAATCATGCTACATTTCCCTGCAAGGTTGGGTTTGGTAATTCCTTGTAACCAGTAATGTATTATACTCTTTGAATCAGGAATGTCAAATCCTAAAGTTCAACCTTGCTTACTAAACCTTTAACTCGAATTATATGGTTTCCTCCTTTCCCTGGTGATTTTGGAAATTTTCAAAAACCTTGGCTTAAGTATATCCAAATCCTCCTCTCCTGTCAAGGAAAAAAAGGATATAAAAAAACCGCTGGCTGGCGGGGTTCTAATACTTTGTTTAAATTGTCAGAAGCATAGGGTTCATGACCTATGCCCCGATCTATCGGTCGGTTCCACTGCTTATTATTACTTTCTGATCGCGGTTAATGAATCTCTTACCTTTCTCTACGGGAATCCGCTCAGACATCCAAATATCACCCAAACCCATATCGCCCGGTCTTATTCCTGCGCTGAAATAAAGCTTGGATCCGTCCGGCGTTATCCAGGGGTCCGATGCGCCGGCACATGGATAGTTTATGCCGGATGGCAGCATATAAGAAGGTCCCCATTCCGTCCCGGTCCAGTAGGAAACCCAGATGTGCGGCAATCCTTCTCCGCAGTCTTCCAAGTCCCACCGGACAAAATAAAGCGTCTGGTTGTCCACTGTTACGCTGGGATCTTCTTCGTTAAAATACATATTCACGTTAGGACCCAGCCAGACCGGAACACCCCAGTCACCTCCACTTCTCTCCGAGACGAATATCCCCCCCGGATAGCGGGTGGAGGAGAAATACAGCTTGGTATCATCCAAGGTTACGAACGGAGTCCAGACCCCTCCGGAATTAATGTTCGCTCCCAGGTTCTCGGGCACACCCCAAATTCCGGCAGAGCTGTCCCAGCTTGAAACCCAAATATCCCACCCTCCATACCCCCCGGGCCTGTTCCAGGAGAGAAAATAAATCTTATTCCCGTCTCCGGAGATACAGGGATACGGATCTCGAATGTCCGTGTTTATGTTGTTGCCGCAATTTATCGGTTGTGACCATGCTTGTGATACACTATCCCTCACAATATACCAGATGTCTTCATCACCATGTGTTCCAGTTCTGTCTGAGACTAATACAAGTTTCTTAAAGTTAAATGAAAAAGATATTGAACCATCACCTCTAGTACTATTGATAGGTGATCCCAGGTTGACCGGCTCACTCCAGCCGCATTCCACTATCTGCGGGGTTGTGCCCGCTTTGAAGAGATAGTTGATCAGGTATACCACGTCACCCACGTTGATTACGCAGTCCCCGGTAGGATCGCCGCATTCGTAGAACACCGGCGAGGGTCCGCTCCTGAAAAGATAGTTGATCTCATACACCACGTCCCCAATGTCCACTACGCTGTCACCGTTGGCATCTCCGGCTTGATAGGCAGCTGCCCAAGCCGGATCGATCCACCACAGCAAAAAGACAATTACAAGCAGAAAGATTATCCGTCTCATAGCTAAATCCCTGTTTAAATAATGTAATTTCCACTTATAGTATAGATAGTATAATGCGTTTTGTCAAGCCATATTTTCAAATAACATACTTTTTGGACAACATGCCGGAGTTCATTAGCTTTATCCGCAGGTATCAAAACCAAAAGACAGACAGTCATTACTTTACGGCTGTAACAAAGATACAAGCCAACCGCTCAGGCACATAAAGCTGATTTTAAATTTGACAAACCCCCCTCAATCTGCTTTATTGTCTCAAGGAAAGGGTAATTTGTGCATGAACAAAGGAGATAAAATGGCAACCCCAAAGATTTCGCAAAGAGCAAAAGAGATGCCGGCATCACCCATAAGGAAACTGGTCCCCTTGGCTGATGCGGCAAAAAAGAAAGGTATTAAGATATATCATTTGAACATAGGACAACCGGATATCCCCACCCCCCATGAGTTCATGGATGCTGTCCGCAATTTCAATGAAGAGGTTTTAGCTTACGGCAATTCCAAGGGATTGCAGAAATTCATTACCGGCTTGGTGCAGTATTACAAAAGGAGAAACATCCTGGTGGAGGAAAAGAACATCCAGGTGACCACCGGAGGGAGCGAAGCCATGATCTTTTCCATGATCTGCGTGGCGGATGTGGGAGATGAGATCATCATATTCGAGCCGTTCTATAACAACTACAACAGTTTTGCCAAAATGGCGGATATGCAATTAGTCCCCATAACCCTCCAGGCGGAGAATGGCTTTCACCTGCCCCCCCAAGAGAAGATAGTGGAGAAGATCACTGCCAAAACCCGGGCTATATCGATCTGCTCTCCTAATAATCCCACCGGCACAGTGTACACCCGCCAGGAGATGGAGATGATCGCCCGGATCTGCCAGGAGCACGATCTCTTTGTTTTGTCCGATGAGGTCTACCGCGAGTTCATCTATGAGGGAAAACACACCAGTATCATGCATATCCCGGGGGTAGAGGATCGGGCCATACTTTTGGATTCAATGTCCAAAAGATACAGCGCCTGCGGGGCTCGAGTCGGTTGCTTAGTCTCCAAAAATGATGAGGTGATGGCGGCGGTTTTGAAGCTGGCTCAGTCCAGATTATGCTCTCCCACCATAGAGCAGGTTGGAGCAACCGCAGCTTTGGTTATCCAGGATGATTATTTCGAGAAAATTGCGGCGGAATACAAGAGACGGAGAGATACCGTCTATGACGAATTGATGAAGATTCCGGGAGTGGTGTGCCTTAAACCCAGCGGTGCCTTCTACATCATGGCTAAGCTTCCGGTGAAAGACATCGAAGATTTTGCGCGCTGGATGCTGACCGATTTCAATTTAGATGGTGAAACCACCATGATCGCACCGGGACCGGGCCTTTATGCCACACCGGGTAAAGGCGAGGACGAAGCCCGCATCGCTTACGTCCTCAACGTGGATGATCTGAAAAAAGCCATGAGATGCTTGGCTAAAGGGATAGAAACTTACAACAAGAGATAGAGTTTGACCTTTCCCCCTTGGTCCCCCTCTCCACAATTGTGGAGAGGGGGAATCAGGGGGTGAGGTTTAAAAACAAGACAGATGATCAAAGATTATTACATTGGTGTCGATTTGGGGGGGACCAACATCAAATTCGGCATTGTATCTGCAAAGGGGGAGATTATCCACAAGGGCTTATTGCCGGCGCAAACGCATCTGGGTCGGGATGCCATCCTGGGTAACATAATTAAGGCCATCGAACAAACGTTAGCCCTTGCCAAAAAGAATAAGATCAACATAGGGGGGATCGGAGTAGGTTCACCCGGGACGGTGAACCTTTTGACCGGTAAAATCGAAGGCTCCTGTCCCAATCTTCCCCAGATGTTGAATGTAAATCTTAAGAAATGGCTCTCCGTCTATTTTGATTCTCCCATTTATGCGGATAATGACGCCAATGTCATGGCTTTGGCGGAGCATAAATTCGGTGCGGCGAAAGGATACCGGGACGTTCTCTGCTTGACTTTGGGTACAGGAATCGGCGGTGGGATAATTTTAAATGGGGAATTATTTCACGGGTCGGATTATGCGGGAGCGGAATTGGGACACATGACTATCTGCTACGAGGGGAGAAAATGCAATTGTGGCGGCATCGGCTGCCTGGAAATGTATGCTTCGGCACCCGCCATTGTAAAAGATACTAAAGAGCTTCTTCTAAGTAACAAAAAATCCATTATCCATAGATTAATTAAAGGGGATTTGAATCTACTAACCACAGAAATCATCTTTAAGGCCGAAAATAAGGGTGACATTTTTGCTACTGAAGTAATCAACCAAGCCTGTATCTATTTAGGGGCGGGCATTGCCAGCGCGGTTAATCTTTTGAACCCGCAGATAGTGGTAGTTGGCGGAGGAGTGTCTCAGGGTGGAGAAAGCTTCATTCGTCGAATCGAAAAAGAAGTGAAAAGAAGGGCTTTTCCCTCTGCCACAAAAAACCTGAAAGTCGTTAAAGCCAAATTGGGTAACGATGCCGGCTTTATCGGTGCAGCGATGTTGGTCAAAAATCCCTCTCCCCAAGGGGAGAGGGCAGGGTGAGGGGGATTCTAAAGATTATGGAATATGAGTAGGTCACTAATCGTTGCGGGATAATCTAACCCCGAAGCAATTATGATTCCAGGGTAAGCGTTCATCCTGGAGGATTCACCTGAAGTTCTCCCAGAACTAATGCTGAAGAGCTATACAAAAGGTTTTAATCCGTTTAATCTGTTACATCCGTTGACTGCTATCGATTGAACTCTCTCACCGTCTGTACCATATCCTTAAGCTTTTTTGTTCTTTAGCATGAAGGAAGAATTCATTTCCACCGGATTAGGCACTTGTGATAAGCGAGAGATGGTCTGACCAATTCCCGCCCTATCTATATACATCCCGTCAGTGTCCAACGTCAAGAACAATAAGTCTCTTTTCTGAATCGTTGATCTCGTAAACCACTCGATAGTTACCCACTCGAATTTTCCACCCCTCGCGTCCGGTCAATTTCAAGCAGCCGGATGGTCTTGAATTAGAAGCGAGTTGTAAAATGGCTTGTTTGACTTTTTGATATTCCCTTTTTTCAAGATTCTCTAGTTCCTTAACTGCTCTAGGGAGGATAAAAAGAGAGTATCTCATTTTCGTTTTCTCTCTATCTGAATAACTGCCCGACTGAAAGGGACTGGTTTTTCTTTCGATGATTTTGCCCGGTCGTATGCCCGAATCGAATCAAGTTCCTCTAAAGCCAGAAGTATCTTCTGGTACTCTTTCATATCGAGCATTATTCCTACCCGTTTTCCTTTTTCATCCACTACATATTTTTCCTTAACTGAAATCATAAAAATTTCCACCTCCTTACTCATTCTATTATCTTAAAAAATATTATATATTTTATAATATCTTTGTCAAGGCATATTAAGCAGAATTAATCGAAAGTAAATACAACCAGTTTCACGGTCATAGTTTATCTTCAAGATTTTATCCGTTGTATCCGTCCAGACGGGCACCTTTCTGGGTGCTTCATCTCAGTTGAGTCAAATGACCGTTGACTGTTATCGGTTGAACTTCCTTACCGCCTGCACCATATTCTTAAGCTTTTTCTGCGCTTCAGCATGCGGGAGGAATTCGAGTCCGCAGGAAGGATTAATATAGATTTTCTCTGAAGGGATTACCTTTGTAATCTTCTCAAAAATTGTCAAAAGCTCAGATTCGGTCTCCATCTTGGTATCCCGCGCATCCACACAACCTAAACCGATCTCCTTTTTTCCATCGTATTCCAATAGCAAATCCAAATTCTCGCTTTTGCTTACCACATCCACACCCAGTATATCCACCGGAAGATCGAATAATTCGGGGGCAAGTTTTCTGATCGATCCGAAATAAAGATACAGGGCAAACTTAGCTTTTATATCCTGGGTGATTATTTTCAAAGACTCGTGCACCAGCTTGAGTTTCTCCGGATAAAAACATAAGGATGGTTCATCTATCTGAATTATCTTCGCCCCCTCCTGTTCCAACTTTTCCGCTTCTTTGTGCAGAATACCGGCTAATTCGAGAACCAGCTTCTCCTCGTCATGATAGAATTCATCCAAGGATAATTGAGCAAAGGTAAAGGCACCAACAATAACCGGTTTGATTTCCTTTTTGGATGAAGCTTTAGCAAATTTAAATTCATCGACTACGAAATATTCCTTAAAAGACAGTTTTGATTTGATGATCGGTCGGCGGTAATAGACATTGTTATCAAAGAATCTCAGAAGCCCGCCAATTTCAAAGCTATGAATGTGTTTGGCAAAAGGTGTAACTGGATCATCCCAGCGGATCTGTCCATCAGTGATCAAATCCAAACCCGTTTCCTCCTGCTCTCTTATTACCCTTTTGATGGTCTCTTGATAAGCTTGTTCCAGTTCCTCAGCGGAGATTTTCTTCTGATCGAATTGATTTCTCGCTTGCCGGAGGCCAAGGCAGGTTTTGTCCTCAGTTATTTTGGGGTAATTCCCCACTCCCGTGGTTCTAAGCATAATTTTCTCCCCTCTAATCTTCACTCACGATAATCTTAATAATGCTGTCATTTCCGTAGCCGAGGCTCCCAGCCCCGGCGCATTATTTTAATGGTGGGCAAGGTGACCAGCCTGCGCACTAAATTTCCTATCCCTTGAACAAAAATACTCACTTTTCCAATAGGTCTCTTATGGTCTTTTCCAATTGGTCGATCTGGAATGGCTTTGTGATGATCTGGTCGACTTTCGAGTCCTTCATCTTGTTGGGATCCGGATCTAATCCCCAACCGGTGATGATTATGACCGGAACTTCCGGCTTTTTTTGCTTCACTATTTTGGAGACGTCCCAGCCTGATATATCCGGCATCCCCAGATCGGTTATCACCAGATCAAAAGCTTCCTTCTCAAACATCTCCAAACCCTGCTTTCCATAGGTAGCTACTTTGGATTTGTAGTTTAATCTCTCTAAAATACTGGCTAATAGCTCGGTTATCAGCGGCTCGTCGTCTATGATCAGGATATTTTTGACAGGGGAAGGGTTATTCTTTTTTCCTTGAATGGTAATCACCTCTTCTATATTCAACTCCTCTCCTGAGGGCAGTTTTATCGGTTCGTTTTTCGGCATCTCCGGCTTAAGAGCCCGGTTCAAATAGCACGGTTCCATACCGGCTATAGATGACAGAATCCTGTTCTTAAAACGCTCATGTGCGGATAAAATCTCGGCTGCCGGGACAACTTCTCTGTTCTTATACCTGAAATTCAAAAGTTCCAAAGTCCCCAATATTTGAACCAACAGCTCATCCGTGTTTTCACCTAATAGTTGGGAGAAGAAATCCAGCATCTCTACGATTTGATGGCCAAAGAGAGCGATGATTCTTGCATCCTCTTGATTGAACCTGGACTTCTCCGGACTAAATGCGATCAGAATTCCGCACAAATTTTCTTTAGAGCAGAGAGGAACGGCAATCAAGGAATTAACCTTTTCCACTTCCACCAATGGAAACAATCCCCTTTCGGTTTCTGCGATATCGTTTACCATTTGAGGAATTCTTTTATCCACTATCCGTTTAAAGAAATCTGCCGTATCTTTCAATTCCTGTAAATGCGGGATTGAATCTTTCGAAAAACCTGATGTATAAGCCATTTTCCATTTTGTACTTAAAGGATCGATCTGAAAGATGACCCAGTGTCGTATTTTGAAATAGTCAATCAATGGTTTAACCGCAATTTCGAATATTTTTTGCATATCACTCTCGTTTCCCCTAGCCGTAATCACATGGCGTTTACGGTGTATTGTTTACTTTTTACAGTTTTCCGAATAGTGTGAAACTGTCCACCTCGCTGATTTTCACAGGGACGATCTTCCCCAAAATATCCTCTTTTGAGTCGACGATCACCGTTTGATTGGTTCGGGCTTTTCCTTTCCATTTATTTTTATCCCTTCTGCTTTTTCCGTCAATTAAAACCTCCAGGATTTTGCCTAAAAATCTTTGATTCCTCTTCTTGGAAATCTCTTTTTGCAGATGGATTAGGGTATAAAGTCGCTTGAGCTTTTCTTCCTCCGGCACATCGTCCTTTAAAGATGCCGCCTGGGTTCCCTCTCTAACCGAATAGCGAAACAAGAAAGCAGCATCGAATTCAACCTTCTCCATCATTTCCAATGTCTTCCGGAAATCATCTTCGCTTTCCGAGGGAAAACCGACGATCAAGTCGGTGGTGAGGCTTACGTTTTCAACTTTCTCTTTGATTCGCTCTACTCGCTTCAGATAATCCGCGGAATTATATCCCCGGTTCATAATCTCAAGAATCCTATCGGAACCCGATTGCAGAGGCAGATGAATATGTTCGCAAACTTTCGGGAGGGAAGCAATTTCATCGATCAATTTGCCGGATAAATCCTTGGGATGTGAGGTCATGAAGTGAATCCAATCGATGCTGGTCTGGTCGTTAACCATTCGTAGCAGATCGGCAAAATCCTTTCCTTTGCACTGGTAGGAGTTGACATTTTGCCCCAACAAGCATACTTCCTTAGCTCCTGATTCGGCAATTTGCTGAACCTCACGGATTATCTGGTCAAATGGGCGGTTTCTTTCCGGTCCCCGGACATAGGGAACCACGCAATAGGAACAAAAATTATCACATCCCCGGGAGATGGCAACGAACGAGGTGTAGGGGGTCTTTCGTTTGGGCAGCATCTCCTTTTCCCAGATGTCCTTAGATTCGAAATCCTCCCGCGAAGCGTACGTCTCCACACGGTTGGTAATCCGGTGATTGCCGATCAATTGGGGAAGTTTAAATATCTGGTCCGGACCCAAAACTAAATCCAGGTAAGGCTGCTCCTTTAGTAAATCCTTTCCCTTTCTTTGCGCCATGCATCCAGCCACAACCAGCATAACCTCAGGATTGTTCTGCTTGTATCGATAAAAATCCGAAAGTCGACCCAAAGCCCGCCTTTCCGCCTTTTCCCTGACCGAACAGGTGTTTAAAACGATGACGTCCGCTTCCTTTTCATTCCTGGTTATGGCATGTCCTTCGGCATTCAGCAAGCCCATTAAACGTTCCGAATCGTAGACGTTCATCTGGCAGCCAAAGGTCTGTATGTATACTTTCTTACTCATAGGTATCTTTTGAATCAGATTACACGGGCAACTTAATAGTTTCATTTGAATTATAACCGGCAACCCCTTTTTGTCAAGCTATAAAATGGCAGGATAGTCAGTAAGACATGAAAGTCATCGGAATTTAGAGAATTGTGAAGCACTCGATTCCCTATTCAGGCTCCACCATAAAATAGTAAATGCCTGCCGGGTGGGGGGAACCCGACAGGCATCTTTAGGGTACTTTGCTCAATTGTCTTATCCCGTTGTTTTTGACCCTTCTCTTTGCTTTGGTCTATCGGGGTGGAGGGTTTAAATATTCCACCAGTAATTAAGTTTGATCAAAAACGTATTTCCGGGGATGGTTTCAAACAGGTTATTCCAATCATGTCTGAATCTGAAATCGCCCACCCCCTCCCAGGTGTCCCGGTTCTGAGTCCAGACCACGAACAGGGTGCTTCCCGGGCGGTATTCCCAGCGCAAGACCACATTAGAGTTGAAGGATTTCCAGTTGAAATCCGGCTGGTAGTCTCTTTCATTGTATACGGTAGTATCTACGAATTCAAACTTGTCTGGGGGAACAAGTTTCTTGAAATTTCGATAGTCTACTGCTGCCAGGAATGGTTGCGCATAGATTTGCAGGGTCAAGTTCTTTTCGAAGATGTAAGTCCCCCGGATGGTCATGTCAAAACGCTTCATGTTCTCTTCACCGAAAATCTCATCGGTTCTATTATCATTTTCGTCTTCCAGATAGGTGAGCCATCGGGAGATGCCGTGGCTGTGATAATATCCGGGACCTCCGCTGAACTCGATGTTGGTTCTGGGTTGCAGATTAAGCCAGAGGCTGTAATAATTGTAATGCCCGTCCCAGTTATCCCCACCTTCCAAAGATGGGTTAACCTGCCACCATTTTCGGCTGTCGGTATTGAACCAGGTCCACCAGCTTTGCCCCATCGGTATGGGAGCGGGTGGTCCGCCCCGGGTTTCGCGGTCGGAATATACATTCTCAAAATCCGACCAGATTCCTCCTCCCACATTCCAGAAGTTGGTCAGCTCGATGGAAGTGTTGAAATTTCCCCCCCGGGTCAGTTTGAGTCCCGATAAGTTATCGCAAATGTCCAGATTGAGATTATTCCAGGTTTTTCTTACTATCCACTTATTTTTCGTGGTCTTGTACTGCAGCCAGGCTGAGATTTCCTTAAAATCTGGACGCCTTAAGTATCCCAAGCGATTCAAATCCAATCCCCGATCCAAATACTCTGCACTAAAAGAACCGAGGAGGTGCTCTCCTCCTTCCTTCTGAAAGGTCATCATTCCACCCCAGCCGTGATTATCCGGTCCGATCCTGGAACCCACCGCCTGTCCACTGCACCGGTAGTCGCCGTTTTTAAAACGCAGAGTCCAATCCACACCACCAATGTAAGCTGGAATAGAATATTTCTGGTTCACCGCGGTTGCCATAATGCCTAAGTATGAATTTTTCCAGATGTCCTGCATAACCCGCGCCACAAAGTAATTGGCTTCAGGTTCTATTACTTCCTTTCTGCGGACACCGCTTGTATCCATATATTCAGCTGTTTCTCTCTGTGTGATTGCTTCGAGAATACCGATAGAGGTTCCGTTTTTGGTTTTTCCACTTACTTTTCCAGCAAACAGGATGGAGGAGGCGGTAGGGCGGTTAATATAATAACTCGTGTCACTTGGCCAAATAGAAGGTTCTCTACCAATCCGCCGGGAATAAAAGAGGTTGAAGGGGGTTTCGAAAATTTTGAATCCCTCAATGAAAAAGGGGCGTTTCTCCTGATACCAGGTCTCGAAGGTGGATAGATTCAATGTGGTCTGGTCCGCTTCCACCTGACCAAAGTCGGGATTAACCGTAGCATCGAGGGTAATGTTTGAAGTGATTCCATATTTCAAGTCAAATCCGATATTTCCAAAAAAGTCCCTTCCGTCCGGATTACCCAAACTTTTGATTTCAGATTTCTCATAAGATACCACATAGGGTAAAACTTCCAAACTCCTGGGTGGAGTAATGTTCTGCATTCCCTTCAGGTGGCCAAAGCGGGAAACGAAGCCACTGGCGCTTTCCGGTATATAGATCCAGCGGTCCAACTCATTCTTACGGGTGATGCGGCGGCTGAAATAAATCCCCCAGACCGGGTTTTCCTCCCGGGCAAAGCGGAGGCAGTGAAAAGGAATTCTCAATTCGGTAGTCCATCCCCAGTTGGTTCTTTTAGTGGCCGATTCCCAGACTCCGTCCCAGCTTTCATCGTTCCAGGTGTCATTGTAATAATAACCGTCCCTTTGCGTTCCCGCTACGGTGATCACGAAAGCATAACCGGTCTGATGATCATGATGGCTGTCGATGATTACATTGAGCAGGTCGGACTCGACATAGCGGTCTCTTCGGGTCAGACGGCTGATGATTTTATCCGGCTCATTATCATACATCTCAGCTCCGACATACAAGGCTTCATCGTCATATGCCACCCGGATAAAGGTGGATTCGGAAGCGGGTTTGCCTTCATCCGGCTGAAATTGAGTAAAATCCCCAGAGCGGGGCGCTTTCTGCCAGAAATCCTCATCCAGCACCCCATCGATTTTTGCCCCTCCGTTTACTTTAACTGCAGTAATGCTTTTTATGGTGTCCTCATCCGTTTTTTGAGCCAACAGTTCAGAATTGTTTAGAAGAAAAAAGCAGAAGGATATCAGAACAGAGATCAAAATCCATTTCCAAGTCAGCATGGCGGCCTCCGGGGCAAGAAGAAGCAATTGTTATAAAGAAGAACAATTGATGGTCATAAAGACCAAGTCAATTCGATACAATTTTTTATACTGTAGCTTAAAAGGAAATGTTCCGGAAATATTAATGTTTCATTGGAATTTGCGTTGGCTTATGCAGTATATGGCTGGTTTCGGACTAAAAACCACTCTCCATCAAAACAGCCAAACGAGTTAAACCAAAAAAAATGCCCCAGCCTTTCCTGCGGACAAAGACCGGGGCAGATTCGTAAAACGGTCATATTTATTTCATCAGTATCATCTTCCTTACTTCATTAAACTCCCCTACTTGAAGACGATAGAAATAAATACCGCTTGCCACTTTTTGACCGGAATCGTCTTCGCCGTTCCAAATTACCACATGTTTTCCCACCGGCAATGTTTCGTCCATTAAAGTGGCGACTTTTTGTCCGAGAATATTATAAATTGCCAGATTTACCGGTGCAGTTTTGATTACGGTAAATTTGATCTGAGTCTGCGGATTAAAAGGGTTGGGATAATTCTGCGAGATCTCGCTGGTATCACTGCTGCTGTCCGGAGCCGTATTTTCCGTGAAATAATACCCGTTACACTCGAATACCAAATCCCTGACTTTATTCGGCTCGACTGGCTGATAGGAAAAAGATAAATCGATATTTTGTCCGGGCAAAACTTCCGCATAGTCATTGTCATTCGAGGTTAGTTTCTGCTTCACCTCACCGGCCGAGGAATGGTAAGCGGAAATCAACGGTAGAGATACCGGTTGATTAAACCTTTGCGCCCGCAAGCAGCGAACTTTGGAAAAGGTATAACCTCTTTCGTCCCAGCTCAGTTTTATTTTTAGCGCCCGCTCCGGGGAGGTGTGATCGGAGAGATTTACCAGAACTTCCTGCTGTTCCATTCTTGGCGGAAGCGAGTCGACTTTCTGCCAAACCCCATTCCCCTCCGTCTCAACCAACAAGCCGATTTGCTGGGTTGGTTCTGCCCCGGATGCAATCTTGGTAATAGCCTTGGGGAACTTGGGGCTCCCGCAGCAGGGAGCGAGCATAATCAGACTTCCGGTATCCGAGGGAATCGATCCGAAATTTAAAGTCAGAGAACCCGATCCAGAAAGAAAAACTTTATCTTCGGGTTCTAATTGGAGGAGGGAGTCTTTATTTACCCCGTTTCTATCACTGCAGGAGATAGGCTCGAAATAGTCGGTGGGATTATAAACGAATACTTCGCCTTTTGCAGACACCGCCGCTTTCGTGCTAAGATCATGATCTACCGCCAAAAGCTTTACTTGGTCAAAGAAGGAGTGTTCACTTTCGAATTCAGCTATACGAAGCTTATACAGACTATCTATTGGAGTTAACGATTGACGTATGAGATAGTAATCGTTGATGTCTAAGTCCCTCTCCGTTGACATTTCTGCCGGCGCCAAAATGGTATTCTCGCCAACGTATTTTTCTCCATCGGGTACAAAAAGGTAAGGGCAACCCCAGGGTGGATTGTTGCAGATAATCCGCACCCAGTAAGTAGGTGGGGGATATTCCGACCATTTCATATCTCCGTAGGACCCACAATCCACCCACTTGCCCCCACGAACCTGCGCTTGATAACAATGATCGCCCACACTGGGCAGAAACCGGAAACTATCCGGGGATGAAAGCTGGGTATACCAAAAGTTGTATTGTTCATCGCAGCCGGTGGTGGTAGTATAATCGGTGTACTTGATTTTGACCTGGCACCGGTCGTAGTTGTCTCTTTTATGCCAGGTGATATACCAATAGCAATCAGAGCCGTGGAATTGAATGTCAGTAGGCCAGAGCATTAAACCACCAGGTGGGTCAAGGTTCACATGATTGGAGTAAGATTTACAACCACTGCCAGGATCGTCGGTATAAGCATACACGTAGAAATCACCAGTTTGCTTCCATTCTGCTTCCGGGAAATAGTATCCCTGATAGCTGGTAATGTTGGGATCAACCCTTGCATGTAAAAAAGTTCCATTTTTTATGACAAAACCATCTTCGTTGGATGAATTGTCTTGCCATGTGGCTCGGAATTCGCACGGCCCAACGTTCACCACCTGAAGATTCGTAGGAGCGGTTGGGGTAAGGAGTCCCGGAACCGAACTCACCGTGTTGGTGGGTGCGGATTCACACCCTTGTCTTTGTGCTTTGACATAATAAGAATAACTTTGACCCGGATGAAGTCCCGTTTGGGTGAACGTGGTAACATTTGCTCCCACGGAACCGGTAAGTTGCCCATCCCGATAAATATTGAAACCATCCTCAGTTGTAGAATTATCTTGCCAGTATAAGGAAATGCGTGCATCACATCCATAATTCGTTGCAATCAGATTAGAAGGAGAATTAGGCTGGGGAGCACACAATATAGCAAAATTATAATTTGAGACATCATAATCATTGTTACAAATATCATCATGTGCTAATATCTTGATTTTACATTGACCAGACGGGGGACCTGTGACATGCCAGTATTCATAGCAGCCGTATGCGTTTCCGGAAGTTGGCCAATCCGATTGAATAATTTCATCATAGTTTTGACCTCCGTTTCTTGAAAGATAAATATCCAGAAAAGTTCCATTACAATTTCCATCAGGGTCGATAATACCCGGGTCGGCATACCAACAAATGGGCATGATTTGTCCCATGCCGTAACTCTCATCTCCATTTGGACTTTGCACTATTATGTAATAGGGATGAGAGCCTGAATTGTCCCAAGAGAAATAAGCTGTATATACCTCATCGTCATTACCAACATAGATATTCCGCTCTTGCTGGGATATTTGGTCTTGCCATCGGCAAAACTCGTACCATCGATAGTAGCCATCTGCACCATAGCCAGTTTGATTGTAAGCTCCGATGCGATGTGATTCACCATTCATCCAAGCTCCGTGAAAGGGGGACTCACGGGAGATACTATCCACCAAAACATAACCTCCGTCAAAGTGATTCCTTACGACTATAATGGGATCATCTCCCATATATGCACGCCATCCACGGTATATACTCCCTGCTTCTTTTCTTGCATAGGTAGTATCGTAATGAAAAAGAGAATCTATCTTCCTACATGTCATAAAAGATACTTCTGGGTAAGCAGAAATCATGCTAGTATACTCTAAGACGTACCAACAGCTATCTTTTAGTCTCTGAGAAGCCTCTTTATATCCCAAAATATCAACCATCTTTGCCTGAACCCTGTCTACCAGATTTATGCTTATGTCCCTCTCAGTAGTGTCACCAGGAATTTGATCCACATAAGTGCAAACATAAGACATGATGTAATTAGTAACATCAGAAGTATCGCCGTTATGATGAATAATAATGAACTGACTTGCTCTTGCACTATCAGGATTATCACCCATAGCACAGGCAGCTCGTTGTTGGAAACTAGGGTTTGTGTCACCAGTTCGAGTCATAATCACTCTTACTGTTGAATCTGGATATCCAAGTGTGTTCAAAGAATCTCTTAATGCCAATCCGACTTTAAGATTGGCATTTTTCTCTAAACTGTGGAAATGTTGACCTTCAGATCCATGCTTATTGTCGCCATGTCCGGGGTCTATACAAACGTAGATAATAGCTACACATGTAGAATAAAAAAACGTAATTCCAATCAAAACCAATAAAACACATTTAAGAAGTGATTTTCCTTTCATCTGATCCCCCTTGAAGAATGAATGCATAGTAGTAAAATGCTTTCATTTTAACTTGATAATGAATATTTTTCCTGTATTCAGCGAATTACAGGCTATTTTTTCACTATCTGGTGACCACTCCGGGTTCAACTCAATTTCAGCTGGAGTAGAAGTAATTTCTGTTCTACCGGGACCGTCAACATTTATGATGCACAGTTCTGATCCTTCAATCATCTGTGTTTCGTCATTGTCCACTTCCATCGTGTAAACGATGCTTTTACTATCTGGTGACCATTTAGAACAACAGGGGATGGAACTAACATACTTAGAAATCATTTTGGTCCCGGGATTCAGATTAGCTAACTCATTACCATTTAGGTCTAAGACGATAAAATCACTGGCTAATATTTTCGTCATATCAGGCGAAATTCTGGGAGTATAATATTCTTTGCCATAAGTTACCCTCTTTTTAAAGTTTCCATCCAATGAGCTAATCCATATGTCCGTGTCTTCGTACTCTGGCCCTTTTTTCCTTGAATCATAAATAGGTGGGTAATGGGAAGTAACGCCAAACTGTTCTTTGAGAGCATCTTTGCCCAAATTACCTTCCCGGATTATCTCATATCCTTGTTCACCTGCGAAGATTACTGCTCCATCGGGCAGTTTACAGGGGGCTTGCAAGTTGTTACCTTCCGTTATAGTTTGTTCCTCTCCTTTTAGATTTACCAGTTTTATAAAATCCCTTTCCATTCGCTTTGGTCTTTTCCCTTCCTGCTTTTCTTCCCAATATTTTCTTTGCCAATAAACCAATTCAGAATCCGATGCCCACATTAAATCCTCACCAAAGGTATCGAATATCTTCTTGGGTTGTTCCGATCCATCCCACTTGCAAACATAGATTCCCCCATGTCCCCAAAATGCTAAATTTTCTCCATTAGGTGACCAAACTGGCTTGCTGAACTTTTGAGTGCCATTCCCAATCTGAATGGTTTCAAACGACTGGGCAAAAATGAAACTGTGAGAAACAAATAAGAGCATAAACAACCCTAAAATTAGTTTTTGGGTTCGCATCTTACCTCCTCCTGGTTTTGTTTGAAATTCTTGAAATTTATTATTCTTAACAATAAGATGAGATCACCTCCTTGTCAACGATTAAAGGAGATGGTACATAGCAACGCGAATAACCACTGTCTGTTGTTTGTTTGGAACACCAAAATACTTCTATACCTTGTGTAAGCGAATCGTCCCAGCCATTATGATGGATAGAAATGAATTGATCAGCATGACGAGCATAAATATCCCCTAGACCTGCTTTAGCGTAATTTGCTATTCGGGCACGTTTCCATAAGTTCCGGTCCCACTCATTTATACCATACCCATAATAGGGATCAGCCTCAGATTGCCTGGTCATAACAACATTGTACATCGTTGTTTGAAGTATAGCATATCTTAACTCACAAGCTACATTGAAGTTAACCCACTGCTCTGCGATTTTGATACATTTTCCAGCAGTCCCCGACAAATCTCCACCATTAGTATATTTATCTGCGCCCGGTCCCCCATGTCCCGCATCAATGCAAACAACCCAATCGGCGAAAATTATGGACGGTGAAAATGCAACTATTAGAAGCACAACAGAAAATATTATGTTCTTTTTCATTTTTAGCCTCCCTATTAAATATATTAGCTTCTTTATCTTAGTTTTATAACAAATATCTTAGCCGTTTTACTGTCTGTGCAGGCAATCTTTGATCCATCTGGCGACCATACCGGTCCACCTTCGGCTATATCTGGGGTATCGGTTACCTGAATTCTACCACTGCCATCCCAGTTCTCTATGTATATATCAGAAGTAATCTCAATAATGTCAACATCATCATAACCCTCCATTACAGGTTTATACCAGTGATACCCATAGGCTATTTTTTCCCCATCTGGAGACCAAACGGGCAATCCATTCACATTACCTCTGATAAAGACCGTATCCATAGGATCAGAAGGATCAATTGGTTCCTTCCCGACACATGATTCGTTTCCATTTAGGTCTAGTATACATGTAGGGCATTTTGCACCACACACTACAAGAATTTTGGTTCCATCAGGAGATAAAACTGGAAATGAGCAGTGATCGCACGAGCTGACTTTTTTGTTTATGGTTCCATCTACGCTCTCCAGCCAAATACCTTGTTCCGGGTATACTTGTTTACCTCCGCGGCTGTATATCCCTCCATAATGCCAAACTGCTTGAAGTTGCTTCACCGCAGAATCCGGTGGGAGCTTTCCCTGTTTTATTATGTGGAATACTTTGTTGGTATTTTCCCATTCGTCCTCCACCCCCATCGGTGTCTCCCAATAACCTATTGTCCCATCATTTAAAATCGTAAGCCCGGAGATGAGGGGAATTTCATGCGGCTTACTATCTTCAGCAATCTCCTTATCTCTGGCAATGGATCGTTTCTCTCCGTTTTTATTTATCGCTTGGATCCAGTTGCTTTTGTTTAACATACCCCCTTCTTCCCTTCCGTAATCCCTCCCCCACACCAGAAATTCATTTGAATCCAACCAGGCAAAACCTTCAGCATTTTCCGGAAGCTCTTCGATTTTTTGTGGCTCACCTTCCCCATTTGCGTTTGCTACATAAAGCGCAGCATGATAAACATAAGCAAGCTTGGTTCCATCCGGTGACCAATGCGGATCCGCTCCTGTGGCGATTTCAATCTCCTCAAATGGCTGGGCATAAACTAAACTGCATGAAGCAAAGAAAAACACAATTAACCCGAAGATCAGTATTGGGGTTCTCATTTAAGCTCCTCCTGAATTATTACCTGCTATTTTCCTATTTTGCACATTTATAATAACATTAATTCTCTTTTTGTCGATAGATATTTTTACCTTATTTTACTTCCTATTCAGGCCGAGCCAAAGCCTGAAATTGGAGAATGACGATGTATGAGGCAAGTAGCAAAGGGCTACTACTATTTTAGTTCTATGACAAATATCTTCGTAGTTAAGCGGTCAGTACATGCGATCCTTGATCCATCCGGAGACCAGACCGGTCCAGTTGGGTTTCCATCAGGGATGTTTATCTGTACCCTGTTTGTGCCATCGGGATTTTCTATATATAGTTCGGAGCCGACAATTTCCACGTTATCCTCGCTAACTGATCTATATCTTACATAGGCATAAGCTATTCGTTTACTGTCCGGTGACCAAAGGGGTATACCATCAACTTCTCCCCGAATGAATGTAGTATCTTTCGGATTTACAGGGATAATTGATTTCTTGCCAACGCAGAACCCTTCACCACCCAAATCAAGGACACTAACATCACACCTTGTGCCACCAACCACTAAGATTTTCCTTCCATCCGGCGACAATACAGGGGAATCATAGTATCTGTAGCTACTTATCTTTTTCTTTATGGTTCCGTCAAGAGATTCGAGCCAAATACCTTCATTCACATATTCTGGCAGATTTCGAACGTGCTCCAGTGCTATCATCTGTTTCAAGCTTGAGTCTGGAGGAAGTATGCCATGTTTTATCACTTTGAATATCCGTTTTTCTGTTTCCCAAATCATTTTCCCTTGAGGGGCTTCATAATAACCAACTGTTCCGTCAGCCAAAAGTATTGGTCCAAGAACATAGAAGGAGGCTGTCTCTCCATTCTTGGTTTTTGCTATCACACTTCTTTTACCATCTAATGTTATGGTGGCAATACCACCGGTGTCTTGGAACATAAATACAGAAGAATCCAACCAGTAGAAATGGTAGGCATACTCCGGGATTTTAAGCAATTTCGTAGTCTCTCCAGTGCCATCCGCATTTCGCATCCACATCCACTCATTGGAAATGAAGGCTATTTTTGTTCCATCAGGCGACCATCGAGGATGAGCACCAGTACCAATCTCAATAGTCTCAAAAGGCTGGGCAGAAACCAAACCACATGAACAAAGAAGAACACAAACAACCCAAAGATTAGTCCTGGGGCTTTCATCTTACCTCCTCCTGTTTTTTTGCAATTCTTGAAATTTCTTATTCTTAACAATAAGATGAGATCACCTCCTTGTCAACGATTAAGATGGGGATTGTTATCATATTTTCATTTTACTTCCTCTTTTCTCCCGCTCCACCCCTTTTGGCAATTGTCAATATTGTTGAAGGGGCGGAGCGTTTTTTGGGCACAAACCAACTACTTACTTGTCCCGATAAGAGTCGGGATCCCGCCTTTGGCGGGAAAAGGAGTAAAAAATGTATTTTCCGTCAAACTTTAAACCTGGTCATCTTCTTTCTTTCTACCCCATCCCGCCTCCGGGGACGGCACAGAAGCGGGACAGGGCTTTCCTTTCAACAGGAAGGGGTAAAACCAATTAAGATTGCTCACTAAATTGGTCCACCACGGTGAGAGCATCTACAAGAAGCATGCCAGAAAACAAAAAACCACTTACCTTTTGGCAAGTGGTTGTGATATAAGGAAGTAACTTCAACAGCTTCTTGTTATATCCTCAATCTCCTCGGGCTAACGAATAACAGATATACCAGATTTGGTAGGGGAGATGATGTAATAGACCTCGAATCCTGATCTATTCAGTTGCGAATGAATGGATTATGAAAATCTACCAGAAATGGTAGCAGACTACTTAAATTGGTATCTCTATTTGATATTTCTTGATTTTGTTATTCAGAGTCATAGCAGGCATCTTGAGGGTCCTGGCTGCCTTTATCTTTATCCAATTATTCTCTTCGAGTGCTTTCAAAATCAAGTTCTTCTCAAATTGTGTCACCTGATCATATAAAGAACCAACAGTTTCGGAGATATACGGTGAAGATAAAAACTTATCCGGTAGATTCGCGGACCCATCCCTGCATTCTTCCCCGTTCAAGGTGATGAGTTTTATGATCTCATTCTGCAGCTCCCGCACATTTCCGGGCCAATGATAGCTTTCAAATATTTTCAATATTTGGGGATGAATGCTGGAAAGCTCGTTCCCGTCATCACCAAAATGTTTCCTAAGAAAATGATCGAGCAAAACAGGAATGTCCCCTTTTCTGTCTCTGAGGGGCGGAAGGACTAACTTGATTACACTCAAACGATAATACAGATCCTCCCGGAAATTCCCGGATTTCACCTGCTCCTGCAAGTCCTTATTACTGGCGGCAATAATCCTGAAGTCGACCTGCCGCGGCTTGGTATCACCTAATCTGGTGATCTGTTTGTCCTCAATCGCCCCCAATAGCTTGGCTTGAGTCAAAAGCGGCAAATCCGCGATCTCGTTTAAAAACAGGGTCCCTCCCTCCGCCGCCTCCACTAATCCCTTCTTATCCGTATTAGCGCCGGTGAATGCGCCCTTCTTATACCCGAATAGCTCACTCTCCACCAAATCCTTAGGTATAGCGGCACAGTTGACCGGAACGAAGGGTTTGTCTTTGTAACGGCTCTCACCATGAATGGTCCGGGCTAAAAGGTCCTTGCCGGTTCCGGTCTCCCCCTCCAACAGAATGGTGTGAATTGAATCCTTGATCTGCTTGGCTTTGTCAATTACGGAGAGCATCTCAGGACTTTGGGCGATTACATGGATAAAGGAGACTTTTTGGGGGAACGATAAAGCTATTGGAGTGGAAGAAAGTCTCTTCTTCAGATCAGAAACCTGTTTCAGTTCCTTCTCTTCAGATAATTCCCGGAATATCTTCTCGGCTGAATTTAGAAAGAGGAGAGACCTTTCAAGTTCATTGTGCTCAAAGAGAAGATGAGCTAATGAGAGATTCACCAAGCCTTGATAATAGGCGCTTCCAAGCTCTTTGAACAAGTCATCTGCAATGCCCAAAAACTTCAAGCGAACGAAATATTCAAATCCATCTGATTTTCCCGCCTCCAAATAAGCCTTACCTAATTCGAACTTCGCTCCGATCTCTTCTAAGATGGAGATGCTCTTCTCAAAATTCTCTTTGGTTTTACTCTTATCTTTATTAGCAGTATAAATCTGCCCCAATGCCCGGTGAATTGCTCCGATCTCGATTCTTTCTCCCAAAGATGTCGCAACCTTTAATGCCTTCTCACAGGATGACAAAGCTTCATCATACTGCTTTTCTGCAATTTGAACTTCTGCCAAGAGCCGATAAGTCTGACTAACGATTCCACTATCTGGAGCAATCTCTTCCCCTATCTTGATCCCATTTCTACAATGGTCCTTAGCCAAGAAGTAATTCCCTTGGGTGAAAGCTAACTCTCCATAGTATTCATAGTAGATTGCCATCTCCCGCAAGTAATTATTTTCATAGATGATTTTTAAAGCTTGCTCATAATACCTTTTTGCTCTCTGGAAATCTCGTTGCAAATGACATACATAACCTAAAGAAAGGTAAGCCTGACCGAGATACAAATTGCAACCCTTTTCTTGAAAAATCTTGATGGATGAAACGAGAGTCTCTTGTGCATCGCGCCACATACCTTTCAGTATAAAAATTCTACTCATATTTGCAGATAATATTGCTTTTGTTGTTTCCCCATCATTTTCATCACAATATTTAATACCTTCTTTAAGATGCTTGATCGCTATATCGAAATCAGAATTAATAAAACAAATGTTAGCAAGCTTGCTATAGATATTTATCATCCCTTGTTTGTTTCCAATACGTCTATGACTGGCGAGTGCATCCCTCAATTCTAATTCAGCTTTTTCAAAATCTCCTAATGCGACATAAATGCAACCTAAAGTAAACTGAATTTGTGCGATCTTATCATTCTCCGATGTGTTTTTTAAGCAATCAAATGCTTTTCTGCATTCTTCTATACCCTCCTGATACCGACCTAAATAGTGATAAATCGAAGACAAGAGGAAATGAATATTTCCTTCCTCTTGAGAGAAACGGTCTACGATCTTCTGACATTCTAAGTCCCGAATCTCAGCTAACGCCTCACTGAACTTCTTCTGTTTAACTAAAGATTCAATCGACTCTATCTTTGATGCGATCTCTTGGTCGACTTTTGAGGGTATTTTATCCATATTCCTTGATTTGTATTTGATTGATCGATATTTTGGGTTGTTGGTTTGTCTCCATTTAACATAAATCCTAATATCATATCATGGCCAAACAGAATTATCAGTGCGTTTGTAACAGTACCATTAACTGATGGTGATAGACAGGGATCACTCCATGGGTGTTCGAGGTTTATATATTGATATTTTCCATTACCCCCTCCGTACCCTGAAGAAGCAAAAATCAGAAGTAAAACAGCACAAGCAACTATAAGGATTATTTTCTTTCCTACGGATTTCGCTATGCTCAATTTCATTTTACCTCGCCTCCTTTGGGGGCGTTTGGTTTTTTCATAAATAATTTCCTCTGTCAAGCAATCCCCTCACTTAACAGGTGAACCTAGCTCCATTTTATCTATAAAGAATTTAGATTCTGCCACTAACAATATAAGGTCAGTAATTTACTTGTCAAGAGAAATATTCAGAATACATTGCCATATATGAACATCAGGATAATAGCTTATAAAACAAAAACCCCGCTAAATTAGCCGGGGTATTCGGAATATTGATACTTAGATTACCTCTTAAGAACAGGGAGAGGAGCCTCCCTTATACAGATAATTGATCAGATAAACCAAATCTCCCAAATTGATCTTATCGTCACAGTTTACATCACCGTTGGTCAAAGGAGCGGGGGCAGGTCCATTCTTGTAAAGATAGTTCATGAGAAAGACCAAATCCCCCAGATTGATCTCGCCGTCGCCGGTAACATCACCCTTCCCGGATGATACCAGGATGGAATCTAACACAGGCAGGAAATTATGGGCAGTGACGGTCACATTTATTGCCCCTGAGGTGAGGGGAGAAGGATATAAAGTTAACTGACCCGAAGGATCGGTGTAACCGGTTTCTAAAATCTCATCCCCCTTTTCTAAGCATACCAAAGCTCCATAAACCGCAACTGAATCGATATCCCGCACGGTGATGGTGACTGAATTTGTTCCGGGGTAAATGAAGTGTGGGAAAGCTACTACGAGGGAATCAGCCACCTTAGTCCACAGATCTAAGGAGGGGTCTCCCATGATATTATAAATATCTAAATAATACTGGCTGTAGCCTTCCCCTCCATAGTACTGGTAAAGATACCACAAAGCTTTGTCGGTCATGCTGCCGATGGAAAAGCAGGTTTCGGCAAATGCCGCCTGAAACATCCGTTTTTCCAGGATGTCATCCTCGTCCCAGTAGGTATAGTTGGATGCTCCCCAGAAAGCGATGCCGGCTTTATTTGCCACCTTGGCCCAGGTTTCGCCATAGCTTTCGGAAACGCTGAATCTCCCGGTCAAACAGGCATGGGAAAGGACAAAAGGATACTCATCTGCATTGGTTAGATTCGCCACATTAGTCTGATTGAAAGGAACGCTGGTCCAGCCGGTTTCACTGCCATGCCCGGAATAACACAGGATAGTTCTCCCCTCATCGACGCTGCTGGTGATCATGGCGGTCGATCCGCCCAATCTCTGCCAGATGGTATCACAGATCATCCCGGTGGGATTGCAGTAATTCAACATCACATAATCGTGGGTTCTTTCGGCAAAACCGCTCAAATCGGAAGCGGCGATGAAGCTTGCCTTTTTCATCCAGTCCAGATCGGGTAACGTTGGCTTCTCGTAATATAATATCTTGTTTATCATCTCTTCCGCCTCCGACAAACTTTTCGCCGGCAATCTGCCGCGGAATATATCGGCAAAATCATCTTCATCCATCTTGACGTAATTAAGATCCGTGGCAGTGGAACTGGAAGACCCGATCCAGTTGGGAATATATTCGACATCCCCCACCAGCAAAACATAGGTGGGGGGGATGGTCCAGGTGTCGTAAGCGTTCTGAATATAACTTTTTATCTCTTCTTTGGTTGAGCCTATTTCCGAAGTCTGCGCCACAGTCACATGGAATCCTTTTCGGGTTTTCCAGTCTACCAGCAAAGCCAGGCTCGGATAAAAATCCTGAGGGGAGATGATCAGATAGCTCATGGGCAATTCCGCGCTGGTTTTGACCAGGGGTGTATAGAACTGATAATTTATGAATAACTTCGAACAAAGCTCCTCGAACGGGGGGGAGGCATAACGCAAAAGCTGGTTTTGAGTGGTGCTCATATCCGACCCCGAAAGGATCAACTTCACCCTTATATCGGAGTATATTTTAAATTTCCCTAACTGCGGATTATAACTTACCGGGTAGATTAAGACAGTTACGTATCGATGTCCCCGGATGATTCCGGTTTTTCCCAGCTTGACCAGATTTCCCGGTAAAAATGAGTTTTGCTGATAATATTTCTGGCTGATGGTGAATCGGACTTGTTTCTCTGCTCCGGCTATCTTAGGTATAGAAGGTTGAACCGGAGCTATCGGATGGGTGAGTTTCATATCGGTTAGACTTTTCTCTGTGACCTCATAACTTTCCACGTTTAAATTCACCACTGCACCAAACGGAATTTGCACCATCCTGGTCAATACTGGCAAATTGGGTTCGCTAACCACCGAAGTTACCCCGGCAGAAGGTATGGAAAGCAAGGAGTAAGTTCCCCCCGGGGTGGAGATTTCCTCCGACCATATTCCCGGCACCAGGATTTCAAAAGTAAACTGAGCGGGATCGGATCGTAACATATTCACCCGGGGAGTTTTATCTGCAACAGGAACCAGCGGAACCCAGGAGGGACCGGTTCCCGCATGCCCGATGGATGAAAAACTGACCAGGGAAATGCATAACACCCAGAAAAAGATGGATTTTTTGATCAGGCGAGAGATTGTGTGCATAAAGTTAGATAACCCCTTTTTGAGTATCATCGGTATATTTCGGACGATCTTTGCCAACCATATCAAAACCCGTTGGTTCTGATTATAAAAAATCGTTTAATAAAAATTCCCACAGGTAAACGGAAGATTTGCTATTTGGGAATTCCGGCAGGTTTTGATTTATTGGGATCATTGATTTCCTTAAGTGATTCCCACCTTGGATGGTTATTCTCAATCCGGTGGAAGCAACAAATCGGTACACTTGGAGCGGGT
Source organism: uncultured candidate division Zixibacteria bacterium (assembly GCA_903908285.1). Taxonomy (GTDB): domain Bacteria; phylum Zixibacteria; class MSB-5A5; order MSB-5A5; family SM1-73; genus CAIVRH01. Next base: position 89,525 of record CAIVRH010000014.1, on the reverse strand, counting down.
GGTGTATCTTTGGGTTCAGCCTATTTGGCGTCTTCTCCTTAATAGAACCAGGTTGGATATGATAAACCGTTCTTTGGTGGTTTTCCAGCAAACCGATAAACCACTACTTATTCAATAAAAAACAGCAGGGGGGAGTAAAATTTTCCTGCTGTTTTTCTCTTTTCAAAACCTTTTTCCCCTGATATTAGACGGGTTAACTGCCCCTCTAACCATGGGGTGATATATCCTCGACCCGTTATTGTCGGTATGCGGGTGGAGGGAAGTGCTGCGAATGGAATTTCAGAATCTCCACCAAGCGGTCATAGGTAAAGTTGTCTTGTTGGGTTGGATAATTCGGGTATCCGGCATATTCCACGTAACTATGCTCCTTTCCATACAGAGATAGAAGTTGGTCGAATGCCCGCGTGCCTTCATATAACTTCAGCGTGTTTTGATTACCACAATCCATGTAGATGGCTAAATCTCCGAAAATACCAGGAGCGTTATTCAATTTTGTCTTAAGATCATTGAGCAGCCATTTATTCCAGATAGCCGAGCCTGGCGGGATAGTTCTGGTCTGATCGAAAGGCAGATCCACTCCGTATTTTGTCCCGTTGATATCCACCAGGGTGAAATAATGCGTGCTATCCTGATTCGAGGGATCGTGGGGTGAAAAAGCGGCAGCCATGGAGAAAACGAGTTGACTGTATGGTTTGTTGAGATGTTGCTCGTTGGTCCACGGATTGAGGCTTTTATAGCTGGCATAGGAGTAATCGCTTGAGCCGATGCCATTCTCTTCGAACATCTGGTTTATTATCTCGGTGCTAAAAAACGACTCGAAGGAAGTATACGGACTCATCGCACTTACCGATCCGAACAGATCACTATGATCCATGGCAATTCGAAGGGCGCCATACCCTCCCATTCCCAAGCCGCTTATCGCCCGGTAGCTCGGATCTGGAACATACACTTCATTGATTTTGTTGAGGTAGGTGTGAAAATTCGAATCTATTACTGCCGGCAGTTCCTGCGTGATGTAATCTTCATAACGGCCTAACAGACTCGAATTAACGTAAAATGTCCCTCCGACATTTTCCTTCAGAGGATCGGTGGCCAGGGCCATAGATGAAGCATCCGGCATAACGATTATCATCGGTTGAATCTCCCCCCGGTCAATCAGACGATCTGCAATCTGGGTGATTTTATAAACTGACGCGAAGGTAGAATAATCCTCACCAAAATCATGCAGAAGGTAGAGGACGGAAAAACCCTGCTGCAACAGCTGAGGGGTGTGCAAATTAGGATTATATATGGCTGGCAGATAAATATATACCTCCCTGGTAGCAGGATCGTTGACTTTATTCCCCTGAAGAGAACTAAAAACCCTCTCTAATCGCCAGGGATCGCGATAGCTATAAGTGGTCCGGATGGGGTTTTCTCTTTTCCCGCAACCGATAAAAAGCGAAATAATCAACCCGACTAAAATCAGTCCGAATAAAATCTTTTTCATCGTAACTCCTTTTTTCGGTTTAAAGCTCAATCCCACCCGGGGTGTGGTTACACCCGGGGTGTAAAATTACCCTGGATTAAAAATGATAGCAGAAAGATAATCCGGAACAATGGTAAATCATCTTGTAGCTTCCCGGCATGTTGTCAAAACGACCATCTCCGTTCACATCTTCAAAATCCTTTACGTCTCTCTTTTTATATGTTACCAGTTGATAATCATAACCCAATTCAACGGAATTGATTTTGTATGAAAGACCCAGATTGATGCTGTGTTTGTCACCCACGTCGGGAATAAGCAAGGTAAAGGTGGAGTTGGGGATGGGGGTCTTTTCGAAGAAATATCCTCCCCGGACGTTAAGATTCTCTTTTAACATATATTCCCCACCCAGACTGAATCTGATTATATTTTCCCAGTTAAATGGAATCTTGGCATCCCTTACGTCCAGATAGAGGGTGTCGTTTTGGCTTTGGGTAAGAGTGAAATCTTTGGTATCGATGGATTCAAGACAGGACCAGTTGACCGAGCTGATGTCGGATGTAAGGGTGAGTTTTTCTATCGGTTTGTACATCACCCCAAAACCTATCTCACCCGGAAGTGATAGCGTGGTTTCGAAGTTGTTGTCTTTATAGCTGGTGATTCCTCCCAGAATTTGGGAGCCGGTGATCCTGGGATAATACATCTCCAGTTTCATGCTACCGGAAAGGTTGAGATCAATCGGGTTGCGATATGAAAGCCCGAATTGTAGTTTCGGACTGTATTTGTAAAGAACTCCGGCATTGAATCCCACGCCCCAGCCATCGGTTTTCATCCGGGCATCATAGGGGAAGAAATCGTAAGGTCGAGGATATGTGGTGGGAACCAAAACCGTTCGGCGCAGTTCGAAATCCGCTCTTTCGATGGAAATCCCAAGACCCAAGCCGAGTTTACCTTCCATGAAACTTTTCGCCACGCTGGGATGTATATCCCAAATCAAGATGTTGGTAACATGATCATATTTGGGATATTCGATGGTATTATTATACCCCATGGGAGGCTTGTAGAGATTCCATTGGGATTGCATCTTGTATGGGGCATAAAATGCCACTCCCCCGGTAAATCCATTCAATTGGGTAAATTTATAAAATCCGGAAATATTGGGAAGGAAAAACGCCCGATCTTCAGGATAGGAAGTAACCGCGGGATATCCGAAAGTATAATCCGATTCTCCAAGTTTCATGCTGGGAGTATACTCGGGTCTGAAGTTGAGGACATAGAAACTAGAGCTGATTTCGGTGTTGGACAGGTATGCCAGTCCGCCCGGGTTCCAAAATGCAGCACTCCAATCGTCAGCCAGACCCCGGAAAGCCCCTCCCATACTCAGGGCTTTGGAACCCACCCCGGGGAAAGCAAAGCCGCCTCCGGCGTAGGAAAAACAAGACAATATAAGAATAAAAAGAATCACACCAAGAAAAACAAAACCATGCTTCATTTTTCACCTCTTACTCTTTATAGGTTTAACACGACATTATAGTCTCTTAAAGGTTTTGGTTTGTTTATGCGGTACAAACCAAGACCATTCATTTCCTCATCTAACGGGAAAGGATAAAAATCCCGCAGAGGTTTTCCAATATTAAAACATTAATTTTTCTTTGTCAACGGTTTTTTTTAGAAAATTATAAGCAAAAGAGAGAGCAATTGTCCAAATGGGGTGAAACAAAGAATTGTGTCAGTTTAATCGATCTAAATGTTATATTTACAGAGTCGTATCAACAGCGTAACTCCTGATAGTACAACTTAAAGTACGATAATCAAGTTTCCAGCACAGAAAAACAGCCGAACCTCTGAAGTCAGAGATTCGGCTCGTTCTTTTGGATCTGGATATTATTCTATAATCAACAGGTTGGTGGCGGTCCGGCTTTGAACAGGTAATTGATCAAATATACCACGTCACCTATATCGACAGTTCCGCTGCAGTTGGCATCACCCGCCTGGTAGGGTTTGGGAAGGGGTCCGCTTTTGAAAAGATAGTTGATCAGATATACCAGATCTCCCACGTCTATCACCCCATCCGCATTAGCATCGCCGCAATTCACCACTGCCGGATAGACAAATCCAGCATAGAGCTTGAAATTTGTGCTTGATCCCATACCGATAGGTGAAGATTGACCACCTGCAAAAAAGGAGAGATCGCAGGCATTACCTTGCTTCTGACCACCAAAACCATCCAAGACATCTGTAACCATAATGAAATTGGTTGACGTTGGTAGACTACTGGGAGTCTGATTCACCTCGGTAGTCGTTATGGGGTTGGCATTGGAGAAATCTCTGGTCTTTGGTTCTTCCTTTGGCTTTATCTGAGTTGAAGTCCTTTCCAGACTCACCGCTAAAGCGAAATTGAGGAGAAGAATCAAGATCAAACACACCCAAAAGACAAATTTTGTTCTTATCATCTTACACCTCTCTGTGATCATCTTGTTTTTTCCACATGGGTTAATCTATCTTCCAACAAGGTATTGTTCCTTTGGAGTTGCTCGATCATTTGCTTTAGCTCTTGGTTCTCCTTGATCAGCTCTTTTACTCCTGCCAGAGCTACACCTGCTATGTCCTCGGTTGAGAGATATTTGTTGTCACGGGTGCCATCCTCTCTAACAGCGCCTACATCGAAAGCAGACACAAAATCCTCTGCCACCGGTCCGATATGTCGTTCCGTCGAATTCTTATAATTCCAGGATTCTACCGGCAAGCTGGAGATTTTCTCCAGAAGCTCCTGGTTATTCAGTGTCTGAAACTTTTCTTTAAATGTGCGGCTAGAGCCATTGGTCCAGACACCACCAGCGGTCAGATAGGCTCCGTTACCGTTGGCGGTGCTAGTTCCAACGTGGATGGGATAAGAGATTCCGCCATCATGGTCGTCCCGGTTTATGCCGAGCCTACCACTGATAGTTCCGTCAAAGAATATCACCCTATAGGAGTTGTTGACATAAACCATATAACCAAATGCCATAGAATTCACTGCTGCTACGGTCAGAGTATCATAACCTCCTCCTGGGATAGCGGAACCATCGCCACTATTGGAGTTATAATTACCACCTCCCACGGTTGCATCGCTTCCGGTGACGGTGTTGTGATCTCCACCTCCTACGGTTGCCTCATACCCGCTGGCGGTGTTAAAAATTCCACCTCCTACGGTTGCATGATAGCTGCTGGCGGTGTTCATCACTCCGCCTCCCACGGTTGCATATTGTCCGCTGGCAGTATTGCTAATTCCACCTCCCACCGTTCCACCATCGCTGCTGTCGGTGTTGGAATATCCACCTCCTACGGTTGCATAGGATCGGTTGGCAGTGTTGCAATATCCACCTCCCACCGTTGCATAGTCTCCGCTGGCGGTGTTGTGACTTCCACCGCCTACCATGGCATAAGGGCGGTTGGCGGTGTTCCACACCCCCCCGCCTATGGTTGAGGAATCACCACTGGCAGTGTTCCAAAATCCACCTCCTACCGTTGCAAAAGGGTTGCTAGCGGTGTTGGAAAATCCACCTCCCACGGTTGCATGACTTCCGCTGGCAAAGTTGCCCTGTCCACCCCCCACCGTTGCATCCCAGCTGCTGGCGATGTTGCCGTTTCCACCTCCCACGGTTGCAGCATAACCACTGGCGGTGTTACGAAATCCACCTGCTACAAACGAATACGGACCGCTGGCGGTGTTTACATGCCCACCTCCTACAGTTGTAAAGTTGTTACTAGCAACATTGCTGTCACCTCCTGCCACCGTTGCAATAAAACCACTGGCCATATTGCGATATCCCCCTCCCACAGTTGTAGCTGATTCGTTGGCTGTGTTAGCGAGTCCTCCTGCAACAGTGCAATACTTGTTACTATGGGTACTTACACCTGTGGTGCAGGAAACTCCAAGATTAACATGCGTGGAGTCCATATCCCCGAACAAAGTTGCACCGCGCCGGGCAATGCCCCAGTTACCGCCGGTTGTTATACTTGTGTCGGCAGTATCAGTTATCCGGAAGATCCATTTATTATCACTTCCGCCTCCACCTGATGCTGCACGATAAGCATAAGGCACGCTCACCATCGCCTTTCTTGGTGTTATCTCCGGGTCGCTTCCAACTTTCACACCCAGATATCGGATATTGCCATCAAAAACCGAATCGGGAATAGCAATCGTACTCCCCAACAAAACATTAAATATTCCTTTCTCTACTTTAACTGATGTTTGCGTTTCGCTCCACTTAGAAGTTATACCATTTGAGTCTGAATAGATAGTATAGACCATTGAGATGGTCGTGTCTACTGGTGCACCAGAAGCTTTGGTCAGCTTACCCTGGTAGTTAATCAGCTGCGGCACGGCAGCGAAGGAGCTTGCAATCGGGAAAATGAAAAAACCGATTGCCAAGAGAATACAAACTCCAATAAGGCACGAAAGCGAACGTGAGGCTTTCATTTTGCATACCTCCGGTTTTGGGGTTAATGGATCAAGAACATTTTGTTTTGTCTTCTGTTATTTGCATGGAGGTGGACCACCTTTGAAGAGGTAGTTGATCAAATATACCACATCCGTAATGTCAACCGTGTGATCGGAATTGGCATCTCCAGCATCCAACGGTTCAGGCGGTGTGCCACCATGGAAAAGATAGTTAATCAGATAAACCACGTCGCTGACAGTTACAATACTATCGCCGTTAGCGTCACCCCGGATGAAAGAGACGAAACCATAAAAGTTACCGCTGTGCCTGAGATCGTGTCGAAACATAGGCCAACCGGGACCTGTGCCATTTCCGGCAGAAAGCGCATAAGCCCGCCCATGGTTCGAACTGGGCGGAGAGGAAGTTCCATATCCGCCTATGATGAAAATATCCAGTTTGCCATCATTATTAAAATCTGCAATCACCGGCGCATGGTCCATCTCAAAAGTTCTTCCATAATGGGCTTGCAGATTATAAGTCCAGACTACCTGACCACTATCACCTCTTAACACTCTAAGAATGCCATCGTCTGCACCGAATGCGACATCGAGAATGCCGTTGCCATCGATATCCGCGATGGCAGATCCGCGAAATGAACCACCACCCGCAGTATAGCTCCAGAGCATGCTCCCGGTATGAGATAAAGCTCTTATGATATTGTAGGAAGCGATGACTATCTCCAGGTGATCGTCATTATTGAGGTCAGCCATGGAGGTAGGTGCACCGATGTAATAAGGTGCGGTATATTGCCACCTGAGACTGCCATCTTCACCATTTAACACATAAAGATTATTATCGTAACAGCCAATGGCGATCTCCGGTTTGCCATCTTCGTCAATATCCGCAAAGGAACCGCCATGATACATATCATCGTTGGGCAAGTCGGAATACCACAAAGTGGAGCCATTGTTTCCTCGTAAGGCATAGACCCGGTTATTGCCGGCCCATTGAGCCACTACCACATCCAACTGCCCATCCTGATTAACGTCGAGGATATTAGGTTCGGACTGAATGTAACTGCTGGTTCCCAGGTTGATGCGCCAGCATTGGCTTCCATCCTCACCATTAAGGCAGTAAACGTAGCCATAGAAGGTGCCAAAAATCACTTCTGGTTTACCATCGTTATCCACATCTGCGACCGCTGGCGGAGAGTCGATGGAGTTTGAGCTGGTGGAAATTGACCATTTGACTGCTCCGTTGGCTCCATTGAAACAATAAATCCTGCAAGGGGAGGATGCGGGCACGATCACTTCTAAAGCACCGTCTAAGTCGACGTCAGCTATTGCAGGAGAAGCATCATTGCAGCCCCCGGTGTTATATCTCCACAGAAGAGTGCCGCTGTCGGCATTCAAGGCATAAATATATTCGTCATTGAAATAGGTTCCGAAAACGATTTCCAATTTTCCATCATGATCGATATCACCAACCGCGGATGACCCGAAAGAGGGAGCATTCAAATCGTACCACCAGAGTATCTGGGGAGTCGCCTCTGATCCGGCATGGATTTCGGTTGATCGTGCATGATAAAAAGAGCAGGGAATGAGGATAGTGCAAATTATAATCGTTAGAGAACGCATAGGAACCTCCGGTTTTTGGAGTAGGCAAAAAGAGGTATTCCGAATTGTAAAGTTTTTATTTTGCAGTCCCAATATAGTTATAGTTTCTTAAAAAGCAAGCGGATTTTGCCTGACAAATGTAGCTTTAGACTCGACAGCCGAATAGGTTATTAGCCCTTAGGCTCCTGACATAGTGATTGACAATAAGATAATACAATTTAGCTATCCTCATACCCATTTCCCTCCCCAAAATATCAAAATAAGTAGTTGACAAAATATGTCGGTAAGTTATACTATAATTGGTAAACATAGATAAAAGACGAGGGGAATCTTATGCTGAGATTGGTCAATTCCTTGTTGCTCTTCAGTTTCATCCTTTTGGTGTCAATATCTGTCACCCAGGCACAGTTGCCGGGCGACGTGAATGATGACAGCTTGGTGGATGTGGGGGACGTGGTGTATGAGATCAACTATCTTTTTAAGAATGGACCGCCACCGATGGTTTATGAGTGTGGCGACCCCACCGCCGACTGTGTGATTGATGTGGGGGATGTGGTGTATTTGATTGACTATCTTTTTAAAGAAGGAAAAAAGCCGGATATAGTGGATTGTGGCTGGAGCGAGCCGGTGAACCTGGGACTGCCGATTAATAGTCATAATGGCGAGGAATCATTTCGCACCACCCCGGATGGAAGGATGGCGGTCTGGTCATCAAACCGACCCGGAAGTTATGGCAACAACGACATCTGGTATTCTTTCTGGGACAGCGTATCCGGTTCCTGGTCGGAGCCGCAGAATTGCGGACCTAATGTGAACACCATGCTTGAAGACTTAGGACCTTGTCTTTCACCGGACGGCAAGCAGCTTTATTGCGTTGAGTTTGCCAGGCCCGGCGGAAATGGAGGATGGGAGATCTGGGTTTCCACCTGGGATAGTGTTCACCATGAGTGGGGTGTTTTAAACAATTTGGGACCGATCATCAACGCCACCGGAGCGGAGCCTCTTTGTATCTCCGGATGGCTCGAAACTTTACTTTAGCAATGGTTGGGGCATTTGGGTTTCGGAATGGAATGGTTCAGAATGGGACACACCGGTCTGGTTAGATACCACGGTTAATTCTACCCTGTATGAAAAACATGCCAGCGTGACAGCAGACAACCAAACGATCTATTTCACCCGATGGGGAGGCCCTAACCATACTTATTATATATGTGTTTCTCAGTGGACTGGCACTGGTTGGGGTAGAGCAAGACGTTTAGGACCGCAGATAAATGATTCAATTGGAGCCGGATGGTCTTATATCACTGCTGATGGAAGAAGACTTTATTTTGTTGGCGGCAGGCCTGGCGGGGTAGGGAGCGGTGATATATGGGTGAGTGAGAAAATACCTATTACTAAATCTAAGCCATCGAAACAAAAGAAATAAAACAACATTATTCATTCCCAAACATTTGAACAAAGGAGGCTTAATGTAACTTTAATCATATCTTCACATCATATCAACAAAAGGGGGTAATCAATTGAATTTCTCATGTAATCAACTATTCTCCCTGGTTTAGGGAGAAGGCAAACTATAGGAAGGCTTGAAATAGACCGCATAAATTACTTGCCTGCATAATTCTTTTCTTCTGTTTTCAGACGGTAGCCGGTCGGTCAGGAGCCCTAAGGCTCCTGACAATATGATCAAATGGAAAAACCTAACCCTTTTCCTTCCCTACCCCCAATTACAAAATTGATACCACTTCGGTGTTGAAAATGATATCCCCCTTATAGGTGAGAGTCAATGTTGACGAAAAGTATTCGGGAATCTCTCCCTTTGGTCGAGGATCTCCTATATGTTAAAAACCTTTATTCTGATATGTACTTATAAATTTAAATTTGAATCCTTGAACCCTTTCCGCCATAAGCGGTTCCGCCTATGATGGAGAGCCTTAAACCTCAATCACTCTTTCGAAAAATGAAAAAAATCAAAAACAAACGTCAGAAACATCAGAAACATCAGAAACACCGGCATGGCAAATCCGCTATTCCTTTGTTATGAATGACTTATCTCATGCTGTGAGATATCTGGAGGGAAATTGAAACGATCATCAGAAAGGCCAGTAACATCAGTAATATCAGCCGGTAACTGGTGGATACTTTCCTTCATGTCAAGAATTGATAATTAGGATTGAAGGGAGTGCGTTTGATGAGTATAGCCCGGATGATGTTGAGGAGTTTCGCATACAAGCAATCAGAGCTACTTTTTTGGCTTTGCCTTTTTCCAGCAGGCGTTGATAGAATCTTTTAAGCAGGGGGTTGAATTGGACCGCCACCAGGGTGGGCATGTAGAGTACGCACCGCAGTTTTAGATCAGAAGCCTTTAGGCGTTTGACATTTACATCTTTGAAACCAAGCACTCGAGTGATTTTAGTATTAGAAAACCTTTGACAAATTCAGGAATTTAGTTAAATTATATTTAAGAGTATTAACGTATTAATTAAGGCTGTTCATTATTTGGAAGAAATTCCCTATGACCCTTCTCGAAATCTCTTTTTTTTGTTCCTATTCACCAACCTAACCTCCAAGGAGAACTGGATGAATAAATCCATATCATTTTCTACCGGGGCGATTTTTGTTTCTCTGCTGTTGTTGTTTGTATCCACTCTATTGTGGGTTGATCTTGTCTCGGCACAAGCCGTAGCTGCCGACGGTAAAGATGCACTTTCCGTTAGGTATACTGCCCAGTTTTCTAAAGACGACTTTTCATTCAGCCAGCTGAATGATTATGATATGGTAAATCTCAAAGACGGTAACTGGCTCTCAGAGCTGGGAAAACCGATGTTGCCAACCAAGGAGATCATAATTGCCCTCCCCTCCGGAATGGCGGTTAATAGTGTACGGGTGGTTAGCCAGACCGAAGTGCAAATCCCTGGTGTGTATAATATCTATCCAGCCCAACTTCCGTTGCTAACCAGCCAATCCCCAACCAATGCAGATTTCATTCCACCTGACGCCCAGACCTATTCTTCTTCCCAGCCATATCCTGCAGAATTAGTGCAGTTTGTCAACCAGACGGATTTAGCCGGTCAAAGCATGGCAGTGGTGGAGATATTTCCTCTCAGTTACATTCCCAGCCAAAAACAGCTTAGCTACTTTTCCTCCATCACCATCGAGATCGAAGGAGTTAGCGGATACGAATGCGGAGATTACCTTTCATCCAAACTTCCGGAAAGTGATAGGAGAACCTACGAGCAGATGGTAAAGGGAATGGTGAATAACCCCGAGGCAGTTCAATTGGTCCAAGGTTTGAAAATGGCTACTTCCATGATACCCCCGGGAGGACCTTTTGCCCATGTCATCATTACAGACTCCGCTTATGCTTCCTCCTTTCAACCTTTGGTCGATTGGCATAACCAGAAAGGGGTAAGAGATACGGTCATAACCAAGGCATGGATCTACGCCAACTACACCGGTGCAGACACCCAGAAAGTGCGTGCCTTTGTCATGGATGCTGCCACTAACTGGGGAACCACTTATTTTCTCCTCGGTGGTGAAACTGCGACGGTTCCGTTTGGCTACCGTTTATATTACGACCAAAGCGCGCCCAGCGATCAGTATTACTCCGACTATGACAATGATTGGACCAACGAGGTTTTCGTGGGTAGAGCTACAGTCGGGAGCACTGCCGAGGTTACTCTCTTCGTAAACAAGGTTCTTAAGTATGAAAAAGATCCTCCTCGAACCGATTTTTCATTGGATGTTTTACTTATCGGAATGGATGTGGATGGCTCTACCCGGGAGGAAATGTTAAAGGACAGTATCGACGCGTATATTCCAGCCCAGTTTAACGTAACCAAAGTCTATGACAGCCAATCTACCAACCACAGAACCGCGGTCATCAACGCCCTCAATGCCGGTCAAAATCTGGTAAATCACGCCGACCATGGCAATATCACCGTTATGTGTACCGGCGACTATCACCATACCTGGTCCATCGGTATTAGCGATGTGGATGCGCTGACCAACGATAACCAGTTGTCCATATTAGTTTCCCTCGCCTGTGAAGTCAATCATATGGATGCCAGTGATTGTATTTCGGAACGTTTTGTCATGTACAACTCCAATCAAGCTGGGGTGGCATTCAACGGCAATACCCGTAACGGGCTATTCTATTCCGGACAACCCTTTAGTCTTTCTGCCGGCTTGGACAAGCAGTGGTGGGTGAGCCTGTTCAGCCGCAGCATGCACCACCTGGGTCAAACCTTAGCGGATGCCAAGCATCATTATGCCAATACCGATAATTATATGAGATACTGTGAATGGGAGTTCAATCTCTTGGGCGAGCCGGAGATGCCGGTTTGGACTGATTCGCTGGATAGTTTTACGGTCACCTGTGCTTCCACTGCTCCCGGGGGAAGTTCATCCTTTCCGGTGCATGTGGAGGATGCTACTGCCGGTGTTCCGGTAGACCAGGCGTATGTTTGTTTGTGGAAGTCCAACGAGGTCTATCTAACGGCTTTTACCGATGCCGGTGGAGATGTCACTTTTACACCTTCCCCCTCCTCGACGGAAGGGTATATGTACGTAACCGTTACCAAACAGAACTACATCCCTTCTCAGAAAGAAGTGGATATCTCCTTTGCGTGCGGGGATGCTAATCGGGACGGACAGATTGATGTAGCGGATTTAATCTATCTTATCAATTACCTGTACAAAGCAGGCTCGCCGCCGGATCCGATAGGATTGGGGGATGTCAACATGGACACCCTGGTTGATATCACGGACGTGATTTTCTTGCTCAATTACCTTTACAGAAGCGGATCCGCCCCCTGTTCAGGATAAATTCAGATCAGGAAACAGAAAAATATTTGGTATGGCACTATAAAATCAGCGGATGAGATAAAATAATGTTTCATCCGCTGATTTTTTATCCCTTCTTCCACTCTTACATTCACGGAAAAATCGATAAAAAGATATTCTCATTTGATCTCTCGATGACCTCTTTGGGTCATCCTCTGAAATCTCCGAATTATAAACCAATAAACTAACCCTGCCTTTCCTACCCTTATTTATTTTTTCCCATACAGTTAGGGCAATTTATAGTGGCGGATTATATGCTCACTGTTTTTTCGTTCTCCTGCAAATTTAATTTAACCTGCTGAATATTCGGTTGACAGACCACTGCAATAACGAATCACATGGGTTTCGGTCATTTGGATGGTTTCTATCTGTTGAACTTGCGAATCAGATGAATTTTCATTTGAACCGAGAACCGGCTTTGAGTTCAATAAAAGGTATGGTTTTCTAAATTATTGGAGAATTTTGCCGATACCAATTCTTAGAACTGAAGGTTCAGATAAAATAGAAAACGATCATAACGATAACTGGCTAAGTTCAAATTCAGACAGGGAGAATACCATGGAAAAGAAATGTTTTTCCCATTCTATCTATTGGTTAGTGGGGAGTATGATTTTAGTTTCGCTTTTGCTTTTGGGGTGCTCCAAGAATACGACCAAGGATAACCAGAAGGTGATTATGGTGAAATCACTTTCCGTCGTACCTTCGGAGGTGCAAAAGGGGCAGACAGCAGTGGTGGATGTGGTGGTGGAGGATGATGCCAACCGGGCAGTCTCCGGAGTCCAGGTTGCTTTTTCGGTGAACCCCGGCACTATCGGGTACTGCGTTCCTTCGGTGGATACCACCGATGCAAACGGCACTTCGGCTACCATCTTTAAAGCCACCGATTTTGGTACTGCCACCATTGAAGTCAGCTTGGCCGGAACCGCTGCCCAAAGTATCCAGGTGGACGTGGTTTCCTCCGGTACCACCGCCAAGCCCCTGCAAATTCAAATCATCCCCTCCTTGTTGCCTGCTGATGGGATCTCTACCAGCGAGGTAACGGTCTCGGTGAGCGATTCTTTTGGCAATCTGGCACCCAACGGGACGGTGGTTAAATTTGCCGCCGGAGAAAAATTCGTGGATGTCGATCTGGATGGTTACTTCACTACTGGAATCGATCAGTTGGAGTTCGATGTGAACCATGATGGCAATTGGAACCAGATCGGTTTCATACCTGCTTACGCCCTTACCAACGATGGAGAAGTTACAGTAACTTATGTGGCCGGGCTTCGAACCGGAACCAGTTACATAAAAGTTACCGCGGAACCGGAAGGAAACTTCCTGCAGGAGGATGCCGACCTGCTATTGATCCCCACCGACAGCGTAGCATATATCGTTCTCACGCCGGATGAGGCGAAAATACAAGTACAGGGTACCGGTGGGATGGAAGCCACCCAGATCCGAGCGGTTTGTTACGATGACTATGGCAACCGGGTGGGAGCTGACTTTCCGGTGGAGTTCTATATAATAAACGGTCCGGATGGCGGCGAGGGTTTAAATGGAGTAGTTGCCGACTCCATCACGGTCAAGACCAATTCCGACGGCGAGGCAACCGTTACTCTTTCCAGCGGCACCAAATCGGGTCCGGTGAGGGTGCGGGCAAAAACCGGAATGGTTCTTTCTTACTCCACTTTGGTTTCCATCTGTTCCGGACCTCCGTACGATATCTCCGTCGGGGTCACTCCCTGTAATATCCGGGGGTGGGACGTCAATTGTGTAGAAGCCGAATTATGTGCCTGCGTAGTGGACGTGTATGGTAATCCCGTGCCCGATTCCACCTCGGTTCATTTCGGAACCGAAGAGGGATCGGTTCACTGCTGCGACAATACCAAGAATGGTTGTGCTTATTCCACCTACCTTTCGGCTGATCCCCGAAACGACGGCAAAGCCAAAATATGGGCGGAGACCTGGGGAGAAAACGGCATGATAGCCGATACCACCATATTGATCGTATCCGGACCGCCAGCCAGTGTCACTTTCCTCACTTACCCTCATTCTCTTCTGGCCGACGGAATCTCCAAGGGGGATGTGGTGGTGGAGGTGCTGGATGTGAATGATAATTTTGTCCTTAATCTTACTCCGGTGGAGATGAAAACGAAATTCGGATCGGTTGTCTCCGGAACGACCACGGATGGATGTCATGCCAGCTTGTATGAAACCGAATTGGTAAGCGAGGTTTTGGCTCAAGATTATTCCATGACTTATTCCGACCAGGATGACGGAATCGGGGTGATCAACGTTCTCTCCGCCAAATCGGGATTCGTATCCAATTCCGTCTATATTACCTACTTAACCGGACCGACTTACAGCAAGAATTGCGATATAGACATCGAAGCCACCATCCCCCATGGCGCCACGGTTCCGGTGGTGGTAATCATCCGGGATCGATATGGTAATCCGTTAGGGGGGCATTACGTGGTAGCTGATCCCACAAACACCTCCGGTGGAACGGTTACCGGAAGCGATTACACCAATGAATATGGGGAAGCTACCGGCTTTACTTATACCTCCACCACGGATGCCGCGGTAAAAGCCGGTATGGTATCATTCTGTGATGAAGATCCTCGTGGAGGAGTCTGTATAGCAGTCAAAGTATCAATATCTGAAGATTAGCGAAGGAAGGAATGCACGCTCAAAAAAGCCCCGTCTATGGCGGGGCTTTTTTGTTGATTATCCGGTTTGTTCGGAAAGGTAATGGGAAAATGAAAACTTTGATTGCAGATTGAAGATTGCAAACTGCAAAATATAGAATTCAGCCCATGAACCTGACACCCGCTTCCTGACACCTAACACTTAACACCTAACACCTACAGTCGCACGTTGGTTCAGGATTCCTTGCCCCAAGCTACAGTAAATCTAATTCAATAGCTTCCTTTAATCCAAAATAGCAGAAATAAAGTCTATTTAGCTGGGGTAGCACCGGGACCGCCATATACCCCCATATCGGAGTTACTCCCGTCCGGATCGGTGAAGGTGGAATCACCAGAGTTTATGCAAGGAGAATTTGGTTTGAGATGGAAATCCATTCTGCCTTCAAAAAGGGGATCGGTCGAGATATTTCCATCTTTCCCGGTCAGATCTTCCATCTCCTTGTAGTTTCCTTCCTTATTTTCCCAGATGTCATTATGTGAGATCACAAAATTCTCCGGTTTGCCGTTCATCCATATTCCCACGCAAGGGCAGACCCATTCTTTTCTCCAGCCGTTTTCGGTGACGATGTTGTTCATGAAAACCGCATGCGCGGTCTCGCTCCAGGGAGCCATGCCGCAGTTGCCATTTCTAGTGACCACGTTGTTAGAAGCTTCCATGAAGGAGTTGCCGGTGACGATAATTCCCCAGCCCAAATTGTCATACACAGAATTGTTCCTGACCACTGCCCGGGAATCCCCGAAAGTACCAATTCCTTTCCAGTAGCCCGATATCTGGTTGCGGTAAACGATAGCGGTAGCATCCCAGGTAATTCCGATTCCTGCTCCCCGGCCATCACAAATCACATTGTCAGCAATATAAGCATTTGCCCCCCGGTACAAAGCCACCCCATCCCAACCATTTTTCTCGATAATACTGTTAAATATGAAAAGCTCTGAATTTTCCCTTCCGAAGATCCCGCCAATCCCCACCACTACGTCTTCGAGCTGATGATTGTTACCGCTGATCTGCACGTTTTTTATGGTCACAGTGGAAAACTTTGCCACCAACCCGGCATCGGTGGCGTTACCATCCGGATCGCGAACCCCGCCGGTGATGGTCAAGTTACTTATGGTAGAGCCGCGGCTGTGATCGAACAGAACTCCATATCCCGCCTTGGTAACCAGAGTGGTTTTGTCGGTTCCGCTTCCCACGATCTCTAGCGCTTTATCCTTGATCAAAAATCCTCGGGTGGCTTTGACATAGGTTCTATGTTCCAGGCAGTTCCCGCAGAGAACTTCAGGAAACGAATCCGGTCGGGCTTCGTAGGTTCCTGATAAAATTATGATCTTGTCCTGATCGAAAGCATAATCCAGGGCGACTTGCAGATCGCGGAAAGGTTCATCTTTGGTACCCAGTCCAACCATTCCATCTTTCCAGTCAACCACATACCATGTGTTGGCTTGAACTAATGAAGGTGCTATTGAAAATAACAAGACCAACAAAAATATAATGAGATTTTTCACGTTATTATCCTCTTAAAGCTGTGTTATGTGTTTTTCTCGTGGCGCACCATAACTCAACCCCTATCCCCCTCTCTTTCGAAGAGAGGGGGAGCAAAGGGGGTGAGTTCAAGAATTTATATCTTTCAAGAATTTTTCTGTTTTTTTCATATCATCTACTTTTCCCTGTTTTCGGAAAAGGTTTAGTGCTATCTCAAATTCCTTCCTTGCTTCTTCATGTCGATTTAATTCCGACAGTAAAATCCCCAAATTACCATGACCTTCGGCATAATCCGGTTCAATCCGCAACGTTTCTCTGTATTCCTTCTCCGCCTCTCTATATCTTTTATGTTTTTTAAACAGAATACCCAGATTGTTGTGTGCATCAAGATAGTCCGGATTGATGCGCAGAGTCTCTTCATACTCTTTTTCTGCCTCCTCATTTCTTTTTACTTCGGAAAGCAATGTCCCAAGGTTGTAGTGCACCTCGGCAAAATCTGGATTGATCCACAAAGCTTCTTTGAATTCTTTTTCCGCTTCCTCATATCTTTTAGCTTTAGAAAGCAAAGTTCCCAGATTGTAGTGCACTTCGGCATAATATGGTATGATATCTATTGACTTTCTGAAGCAATCTTCTGCTTCGCTCATGTTTTTTATCGTTATAAAACCATTGCCTAAATAAAAGAGGTTTTCTGTGTCTTTTAGTTTAAATAAAATATTCTTAAGTTGAATTAAGTCGTTATCTGACACAATATAATCATCTAGGAACCTGTCATCCAGATATGCATCGTGAGAAATGTTAATCTGATCACTCGATCTTTTAATAAATCCAGCGCTCAAAAGAGATTCTATATAATCATCCCACTTTGATCTATTAGTGTCTAAATTGAATATTTCCTTACTTATCTGTTTTAAGAATTCTTCTTTCCATACAAAGATGTTTCCGCTCCTTAGGAGTTTCATGCATTTTAAAATGCTTTTCTCTTCTTTTAATTGATTATACCTTTCCTTCATATATCGAAGGTCGATGGTAATAGAACCCGGGGTTCTGTCGGATGCAATCTGATTTAAATCTTTACCCACTTCAGTAGCTAATCTTTTCTCCTCATCCATTTCTAAGAGTCTTGGTTCGATTTTGTTTTTCTGGCATTGAGTCAATAAGTTCTCCATCTCCTTCTCTGCGAAAACCTGCTCAAACTCCTTTCCGCTTCTGCAGGTGGTAATCACAATAATATCTGTTGCCTTTTCTTTTATCTTTCTAATCAAAGCATCTATGTTGAATTTCCCCACATATTTATCTATGTCATCTAAAAACAAAACAATTTTCCTTTTAAATAATGGGAGCTTAAGTTTCTCGATATCTATCATCTCATATTTGGGTTTCAACAAATAAAAATCAGTTAGCTTCTTTGTTGCCTCATAAGCCATACGGGTTTTACCCAGCATGGGGATTCCGGTTATGAAAATGTATTCCCCTTTGCTCAACAAATCTTCTATATCCTTGTCGCTTTCCCTATTTATATAGAATTCGATATAGTTAGTAATATGAAAGTCATCGGGAGTGAGTTTTTTAACCGGTTTGGAAACTTCAAAAGCCCCAGACAATCTTTTTTTAATACTTATTATTCTATCCAGAATCAAATAAAGCACACATAGAACTAAAACGAAAATAGCAGAGATATAAATTTCCGTTTTGTAAGTTTGCCAAAAGATAGGAATGAGGTAAGGTGCCAGTATGATGCCAGCGATCAATGAAGCTATGATTCCGATTATCAGAGCTTCAATTACTCTTTTCACTATTATCCCCCTCTCAGCAATAGTTAGTTAAACATCTTGTTACGATATTTTTGAAATCTGCTCAAGGTTCAGTTAATTGAACTTCCTTACTAACTTCTTCCCCTTTCTCTTGCTTTTCCTTGAAATGCTGGTTCAAATCCTTAAGTGTAACCCACCCCCCCAAAGCCACCCCCAGGTGATTGCTAAAAATCCTCCACAGAATGGCAAAAATCGGGAGGTATGCTTTAGGCATGAGAGCAGACATCAAAGAGGCGGAGCTGACCTCGGCAATACCTGAAGCTCCTGGAGTGGGGGAGAAATATATAATGAAAAACTGGATGATCTGAAGATACATCACCTGCAGGAAATTTATGTTCAATCCCAAACCCTTTAAAATCACGTAAGCCATCAGGTACTTGTTCAAATAATACATAACGGTTAAAAGAAAGCTGAACAACAAGGTGAGCTTTTCCTTGTGGAAAAAATGCTGAAGATAGAACCGCAGTTGTACCACCTGATCTTCGATCTTCTCTAACAGCTGTTTCCGTTTCTCGATGTTTTTCCTCCAGATAATTTTTGTGAAAAAAGAGAATATGCGGAACAGGATATGCAGGGACTTGGGCTTTACCAGCATAATCGTCATCACCAGGAAGGCGGCAGAGAAGGCCAAAAAGCTGAATCTGACTAAGTAGGTCAACCCCTTGGCAAAAATACCCTGTTGGGTCAAAAAGAAAACCAAAACATAGGTCAAAAGAAAAAAGAGAAGGGTGGAGAAGAAGTTTATCGCTAACACGGAGACTGCACCGGAGATTGGAACCCCCCGGCGGGTGAGGCTATACAATTGACCTGGTCCTCCGCCGGTACTGGCGGGGGTGATGGCGGAAAGAAAATAGTTGGTTAAATTGGCTTTGGCACAATCGACAAAGCGGACTTTTTTTAAAATCTCTTTGGTAAAGAAAATATAAATGCGCAAGCCGCCCAAAAAGATATCTGCAAATACTAAAAGCAGCGCCAAAAACAAAAATTGCACCTTTAGCGATTGCAGCGCCTGTAAACTCTCCCGGCTGGTGGTGAAGAAGATTATTACGGCAAATCCGAGAATGGTCAAAAAGATGAATAAGCGGATACCTTTCAGGATGTGTTTTTTATCGAAAAATAGTTCCATTCATGGTCCTGTAGGAAAAAATGATTCCCTCTCTGTTTTTGCACGATCAAATACTTGTTACCATCCATTTCAATATTTACGCTTTTCCCGTCGATATATTAAATATTCTATCGTCTGGTGGGTATATATCCCATTAGATAGATAAACCGCGATCCCATCCGGGGCAGTTTTTGATTAATTTTTGGCAGGATCAAGGTGAGTTCTCCTCACTGCGGTATAAGCTCCGGGATAAGTTTTGCATAACTTTCAGGAATGTAAGAAGCCCGGTTACAATTTGTCAAGCATAAAATAAAATGAGGAGTTTCAGTTGTTGTTGATTCTGCACAAAGCTGTACCGAAGAAAGTTTCACCGGTCAACGTTGATAATGACAGATGACCTTTGATGGAAAGCGGGAATAATCTTCCCGGTCAGTTGTTCGGTTCTTTTAGGTAAATCCGGTAAGCATATTTCCCCCAGATAAATATTGCTTGTTTTTTGCGACAGATTGATTATATTATATGGCAAAGATTATAATGTCGAATAATCTTAGGATCCACTCTTATGCGCTATAATCGGATATGCCACAGTTGGTTGATATATGGTTTCGTAATGCTTCTGTTTTCATTTTGGATTACCGATATTGCTGCGGATGTCCGGAAAACATTGGAGATACCAAGAGGAGCATGGCAAAGGACCATCGGTGACGTTCCGACCGGTTGTCAGAGCAATTGTCCCAAGAGAGGTATAGTTCTGGGAGGATTCGGCGCCGGCGCTTTCATGTATAATATCAGCGGCTCTTTTGGACCCTGGGCGGATGAAGTCGGAGAATACAGCAGTACCTGGCTGAAGGAGGGAGCTTTCCATATTTACGAAGAATGCGAGGGGGGGAAAAAGGTCAAATGTCTCTCCCGGGATACGATGATGCCGGCCTGGAATAAAATGGCTCAAGGCGAAGGCTCCTATTATGCGCTCCAGCCCAAAGGGTGGTGTGTTTATAACTGCTTCAAGTGTGACGTATCTTCTGAGTTTTTTAGTCCGATCATACCCAATAATTATCGGGAAACCTCCTATCCGGTAGCGGTCTGGCAATTTGAATTTTCCAATCCCACTTCGGAAATTGCTGAAGTTTCAGTCATGTTTACCTGGCCTAATCCTCCTTTTAATGGCGGGAAGAGAGTCAGAACCGGTTTTTCCAATACCTTGGTTTCGGATTCCGGAAATATAGGAATCGTGTTAAAGGCAAATAACCCTTCCAATACGGTTGAAACTGAAAATTCCGAATGGTGCATTGCCACCCAAGCTACCGAAAGAGTGACGGTTTCCTATGCCAGTTGGGATAGAGGGGGGGACGGTTCGGATATTTGGAACCAATTCTCCGATGATGGGATATTGTCAAACAACATCAACTCCCTCGATTCTGCTTCCGCCATTGCGGTAAAGGCAGTGCTGGCTCCCGGAGAAAAAATAACAGTGCCACTGGTGCTTTCCTGGGATTTTCCGGTAGTCGAATTCAAAAACATCTTCGGATTGGAACACTCCACACAGTGGTGGAAAAGGTATTGCGAATATTTCGATACTTCAAGTGACAATTCCTTCCAGATAGCCCAAGAAGCCCTCCAAAACTATCCGGTCTGGGAGGCGCAAATCGATGCTTGGATGTCCAGATATATTGACGACAACCGCTACCCGGATTGGCTCATCTGTGCGGCTTTCAATGAACTGTATTATAACCAGTTCGGCGGGTCTTTTTGGGAATCGGGATTAAGATCCGGCTATCCCGAGGAATTCATGGGTCTGCATCCGGAAGATCACAAAAATTTCATCATGGAATCCCAGGCGTACACTTTATCCGGCAATATCAACGTGGGCCATTATAGTTCGGTGGTTTTTGCCAGATTCTGGCCGGAGATGGAAAGAGACCTGTTAAGATGTCATGCGGATTATGTTTTATATTATGACCAGTGCAATCCCTCCGTTCCCCACCAAACCTCGCCGGAGATCGGTTCGCCCAGAGATTTTTCCGGTGAGGCTTGCGATCATGGAGATCCGTTCTTTGTGCTGAGCCCGCATGGTTACGAGAACCGGCTGGCTCCCTGTGACAGCGGTCACATTCACGTCTTGATCGACAATTCCAGTAAGTTCATTCAACAATGCTGGAGATATTTTTCTCTCTCTAATGATGTCGATTTTTTAAACTATGTTTGGCCCGCCATAGAGAGCACATATCAGTTTATGAAGGATTATGATTGTGAAGATGAACCCAAAGATTCACTGCCGGAATCTAAAGGATATGACAACGCTCATGACTGTCTGGGCATGTGGGGAACGGATATGTACGACGGCGGATTCTGGGTAGGTGCGTTGGAAGCAATGGATACCATGGCTGCCATTTTGAACAAACCGGTAAGGGGGGAAGTACAAGCCTGGTTGGAGGTGGCTCGGAGAAATCTGGATGCAGAGCTGTGGGACACCGCTGGACTTTATTACCATATCGATACTAAAAGCAGCTATACCACTGCCGTCTTCAGCGATGCCCTGTGTGGTCAGCGCTACTGCGAGGAATACGGTTTGCCCGACATTCTGCCCCGCTGGAAGCTGACCTCGCACATGAGAAAGGTATATAATGTCAATGTAGCTCCTAATTCGAATTACGGTGCTAAATTGGAGAGAATGCCCAGCGGTGCAACTGTTCCCAGCGGTGAACGGGAATCTTATGAATACTGGGTGGGAACCACTTATTACCTGGCCGCCATGATGTATCGTTCGGGTTTGATCAACGAGGCGCTGAATACCGCCTATGGAGCCTACTATCCGGTATATGTCGCAAATCATCTGGCTTACTGGTTCAACACTCCCGAGGCCTGGCGGGATGGAGGATATAGTCCCCGCCCCAATTTTGTTTCAAATTGGAGAAATGATCACACCCTCGCCGATGAGAAATCGGAGCCGAAAGAAGGAGAGGATATCTCCTCCGGATATCCGAACCAGTACCAGCGTCCCATGGCAGTATGGGAGCTTATGTTCGCAATCAACAACAGTGACACTCTTTATTATATTCCTGGTGATGTCAATGGTGACGGTTCCGTAGATATATCGGATGTCGTTTTTCTGACCAACTATCTTTACAAAAACGGCATTCCGCCTTATCCTTTGACCGTTGGTGATGCCAATTGTGATGGGATAGTGGACGTTGGAGATGTGATCTCCTTAATCAACTATCTTTTCAAAAGCGGACCGGCACCTTGTGAATGATAGAGTAATCTTCTAAGAACTGTCTTCACTTTATCAACACCATTCGTTTAGTATTATTTGATTTTAACTAATCGAGAAAATTCCCGAAGTAGATATGCAGATATCAGAAACTAGAGGAGATAGGTTTATTGACAAAAACAGGGATTATATAATTCGGAAAGTTCGTAGAATTCGGGCTTTGGGATTTACGAACTAGCCCTCCCTTTTTGCATTCCCTTCTATCCTGAAAAGCCGTCCTTCCCCCGGTTGTAGAAATATCTTATACCGATTTAATCCAGAAATCTTGCCTTCTGGTACTGGAGAATTATACATATCAATTACCACATATGGTCCATCAGAGAAATTGAAATAAACTTCAAACGTATCATTCTCTGAAGGTAATGTTCTTCGGTTGACCAGCATGAAAAACATTGTGTCACCGTAAGGCGGAGAGAAAAATCCCACCTGCACATAGGTGGAATCAGGATGTATTATTCCAACAATGCTGTCGATGTAGCTGTGCGGGCCATTACGTAAGTAGAAGTCACCAACGCTGTCACCAAAGCAAGCACCCTCCCAAGTCAACTGGTTAAGCAATGGTCCGAGCTTTACAACCCTCGGGCTAGTGAAGTTCTTAATTTCTCGCCACCTATCAGTAGGTTGATTCACCAAGTCATTGTATAACCCGAAATTCAAGATCGTGTCTCCGCCATATTCCGGTACAGGATGATTATACGTATAGTAGCAATAGTTAAGAATGGAATTAGCACCATAACAGAGAGCTAAAAAGGTTTGAAATCTTACCTCATTTGGAGTAGGTGGTCGTTTAAGATAATAACAATACCATCCAGGATATGTGACACCCGGAACAAGACTGTCAGAGACCCACAGAGGATAATCCAGAGTGTCTACGCAAAAACTATCTGGTGACAACTTGCCATAGTAATGCCCTTGTATGGTTACCCAGAAATCCTTCCCTTCTTCTATCGCTTTTTGTTTCTCTGCATTTAGGTGATGCACATAGGTGTCGATGCCATTTTGATATGTCGCACCCGTGGTCTCCCCCAACCACCACCGGGTAGGGTAAATGTCGATACTATATTCCTTCGGGTTTTGCCTTATAAAGTATTCATGCTCCAGATCACTTCCCCACTGATTGAATACCTGGAAACCTACCCTTTCAGTGCTTTTCTCCCGGAGCAAACTATCAATATATCTGCTTGGCTCAAAACAGTCAATGTAGTAAGGCTCGTCCACCAAAAACCAGCGATAAACCACCGTGTCTCCATTGGTAAGTCTGTAGTCATGCACCCAAGACTGGCTAACATAATCTTTTATGGCTTGATCCACTTGTCCAGTCATTAGCCTATTTCCACTATAATCATAGACTTTGACATAGTCGACGTATAGCTGTCTGTTGCCATACCAGTATATTTTAAACTCGATATGATTTTGAGTGGCGTGATAAGTGATTTTATAAGACTTATAACCATTGAAATTATTAAATTCTCTTCCATACACTGTCGAGTCACCTAAAACTTGTCCATTCCCTACCACCATAAGTCTACAAAGTTTCACAGGGCCACTACCACTCTTACCACTCATAACATTAGGAAAATAAAGTGGTGATTTTAACCGGAATTCAGCAGTGTATTGGATAGGGTTACTAGATGAACCAAGCTCCTGATCATAACCTGGGCCAGTCTGAATGAATCCTGCAGAATCAGGAGGATGATTAAAGTACATTGCTTTTCCTCCGTAAGCAGAAGCATCCAAAACTGTATCCCCACCAATAGGAGTTAGGTGGAAATACGATTCCTGATAACTTTCTGGGTCCCATAAAGTATAATGGCTGTAAGTTGCGTAATAAGCAGGTGTGCCTTCCGCATGATTTGAAACTATGGCTCTGAGGGAATTGTTAACATATAATTGCACATTATCTATGCTTATACTATCATAAACAATATTAAACTTCAGGCTATCGCTTATGAAGGGAAAATTCTGCCCTTCATGCCCGCTGTATGTGCCATAATAGAATCTGCCTGCCCCTTGGCTGATCGAGAAAGTTGAACAACCAATCAAAAAAGACAATATTATGTAAATCCAATTCGCTTTCATCTTATACTCCTCCTCTCTTAGGTTATCTGTCATAGACAGATCCGTCATTCGTTATAAAGCATTCGTCATTTTATTTCATTTTAGTAGTACCATCTTCTTTGCCTTGACTAATTCCAAGCCGCTTACCTTCAAACGATAAAAGTATATTCCTGATGCTGCCTCATTTTCTGAATCGTCCTTTGCATCCCATCGAGCTTTATGTTCCCCCGGATATTCTCTTTCATTGACCAGAGTTCTTACTCTCTTACCTAAAAGGTTATAGATGGTAATCTCAACCTCTGCCGGTTGATAACCCACATCCGGTAAGAAATACCAGATCACTGTCTCAGAATTGAAAGGATTGGGATAGTTTTGAGATAATTGATACATGGGGGGTCGATTCTCTTGTTCGATATGTTCATTCACTGAAGTTGCTTCGACTTCCAGCTCATCCGAATATTCACTCTTGTGGCCGATAATATCCCATGCAGCTACCCGATAATAATAAGTCTTTCCTAAGACAAAATCATAATCTCTGAAGACGGAGCTATCTTTGGGGATATTCCCGACAATTTTGAAAGTATCAGGAATGAATCCAGCTATGGTATCCTTATAGACTAAGTAATGAGAAAGATCAGATTCAGTATTGGGTTTCCAGTTGAGGATAATTATGGTTGATTCTGATACAGCAGATAAGCTGTCGGGTGGCTTTGGTGGATAATCCAAATAGGAGTAAGTTTCTCCATAAGCTCCCCCATAACAGCCCATATCCGATCTGGAAGAATCGGGGTCTTTGATATTTGGATCACCCGCATCAATGCAAGGAGAGCCATATTGCAGATGATAATCATCTCCTCCCACAAACATGGGATCCAGATAAATATTACCACCCAGCGAGGTATCAATGCTGGCAGAACCATACACATCATAATTGATCACATTATTCCATAAATCGTTATAGGAAACCTGTGAATTACTGTTGTAACCATGATAATTTGAAGTCGCAATCCCATAGTAGCCTTTAGATATTATGTTGTTTTTGATCTCATTGCTGAAGTCTTCAATTCCTACTACCTGTGGAAAATATCCTCCTCCAATACCGGTAGTATCACCTATTAGCGTATTATTCCTTATAGGAGCCCTTTTGAACCCGCCATAACTATCCAGGGCAATACCATAATGTTTACCTACTATTACCAGATTGTTCTCAAAGAACATAGAGTCAGTGAATTCTCCTGCGATCGCTTTATCAGTGGTGTTGGTAATGACATTCTTGATTATTTTAGGGGATGCTGTGCTCCACAAATTTATTCCCAAGTTACTTTGGGATATGGTATTGTTGATGATTAAACCGGTATACATTATGAAAAGATCAATTCCAACTTCGTTACTCATGATAATATTATTTGAAACTTCCGTATTCACCCAATCCATATAAATACCGTCATCGCAGTTGGTAATTTTGTTGTTGGATATCCTTTTCAACTTGGAGTCGACAGCACTTCTAATACCAGTACAAAATTCCGTTCGACCTGGTTGCCATCCTTTTATGTGAAAATATTCAATATCAGCGCTATCCGCACCAAAAACTATATCCCGAACACTCAGGTTCCCCGGATAAATGGTACAAACATCCATGCCGCTCCCCAGTAAAATTATTCCCGGAATCATCGTGATAGTCTCTCTGTAAGTCCCTTCTCCTACTTTGATCGTGTCACCGGAAGAAGAAGCATTTATCCCCTTTTGAATGGAATCCGCCGCGGTTGCCCACGAGGTGTAAGGTGGAGTGTTATTGCCATGAGGAGAGACATAGTGGGTATCAGCTAAGGAATAAATAGGGCAAAGCAAAAGAACAATGGTTATTGCGATCTTTCTCATTTTAACCTCCCATAGCCCGAAGGTGTTTTCTCGATTTTGAACAATAATAATATAGTAAGAGAAGGCGCTTTTGGCAAGAGTTTTCACCAATTCTCACGGTTGTTTTTGGATTTTGCCAGTAGTTTATGATAGGTATTGGGTATCTGAAGAACAGGGCAGATATTTTTATTGACAAGTTTAATTGAAATTGCTTTACTTCTCGTCGGCGCTACGACCTGACGATATTAATGGCGATCATCAGCGCCACGCAAACCGGCAGGATGATGGAGAAACTGAAAGGAAGAAAATAGGAAGAAGCGAAAGATAAAACCATGGATGGAATCGCTATAAACAATACACATCGAACGGCGGTTTTGGTGATTTTGAAGACAATCAAAAAAAGCAAATAGAGGAGAAAAAGATCAAAGGCGAGCTGGCCCCAAAAACCAAGGTAACCATATACAAACCCATTCGCCGCCTTAAACCATTGGACTGGTACTGCCAGAATTTCGCTCACGGAATTTGTCACCATCATATTTAATCCTTTCCGCCGAAGGCGGAGAACCCTTGAACTTTTGAACTCTTGAACCTTTGAACTATGAATTTCATACCTTCATCTCCTCGACCGGTTCAATGGTCAAGCTCGATTCGCCCACTCTCTTTAAATCGGTCATCCTCTGGGTCAAAAAATCCTTGGTGCCGATCCATCTGCCCGACATGTTCAAAACCTCTTCCTCGGAAATATCGCTGATCCAGGAGATGGTGAGACGGTCGATCTGCTCTTCACCCTCGTTTTTCTTTTGGGAAGAGACGGTAAGATTTTCCATATTCAAAGTGAATTTGACTTTCACTTTAACCCCCTTGTTCTGATGGAACAGGATTGTATTTTCCAACAGAGTGTTTTGCAAATCCTTTGCCTGATCCGTCAGCTTTTTTACGGAAGAGGTTGAAATCTTGTAATTCGATTATCTATAATAGATTAGGGGATGTTAATAAACTGAACATCAAAAATAGTAATCACTTCATTTCCTTATCAATGACAAAGGTATGGGAAATATTCCATAGCATATTGTATGTTTCCTTAAGATAATTTTGGAGGGTGATCCAATGCTGAATCATTACTTCAAATTAAATGATCTGAGAACAAATGTTCGAACCGAGGTGTTGGCAGGAATAACTACATTCCTGACCATGTCATATATCATTTTTCTCAATCCCAATATTCTGGGTCTGGTCGGTAATCCAGATTGGCTGGGTAAAGGTCTTCCTATATCTGCAGCCCTAACTGCCACCTGTCTGGCTGCAGGCATTATGTCCATCGCCATGGGATTATTTACCAATTATCCCTTTGCTCTTGCTCCGGGACTGGGTTTGAATGCTATCGTGGCTTATCAGATGGTGGTGGGGATGGGTCTCTCCTGGCCGTCGGCTATGGGAGTAATCGTTTTGGAGGGAATAATAATCACTATCCTGGTTGTCACCGGATTCAGAGAGGCGGTGATGAACGCCATCCCGCTCTCTCTAAAGCAAGCCATCTCCGTGGGGATAGGCCTTTTCATCGCATTCATCGGCCTGGTTGACGCCGGGTTTGTGCAGAAAAGTGATGCTACCTTGATAACTTTGGGCAAGTTCGATAACCTGGCGGTGGTGGTGGCGATTTTCGGTCTTCTGCTGACCGCTATTCTCATTAAGGTACGGGTTAGGGGGGCGCTGTTGATCGGTATATTGGGTTCTACTGTTTTGGCTATCCTGATCAATTATGCATCCGGGCTTTCTGCTTTTTCTGGTCCCGATACTGCCCGCTTCCCCACCACCCTATTAACCCTCCCGGATTTCTCCAAAATAGGAAGATTCGATTTTGGCGCCATCTCCAGATTAGGGGTAGTAAGCGCCGGGATATTGATCTTCTCGGTCATGCTTTCCGATTTTTTCGATACCCTGGGGACGGTGATCGGGTTGGGGGGTGAGGCAAAGTTTTTGGATTCCGAGGGAAGGCTCCCGCGGATTAACCGGGTGCTTCTGGTGGATTCTCTCTCGGCGGTCGCCGGCGGCGCCTGCTCCGCCAGCTCGGTTACCACTTATATCGAGAGTGCCGCCGGAATCTCAGCCGGAGGCAGGTCGGGGCTCAGCGTGATAGTGGTGGGGTTCCTCTTTCTCCTCTCCATGTTTCTTTCTCCCATTGCGGGGGTGGTACCCAAACAGGCAACCGCCCCGGCTCTGATAATCGTCGGCTTTCTGATGATTTCCACCTTAAAAGAATTCCCGTTCGAGAGATTTGAAGAGGCTTTTCCCGCTTTTCTGATCATGATCGTCATGCCTTTGACCAATTCCATAACCAACGGCATCGGCTTCGGTTTCATCACTTTCACTTTGATCAAGCTGATGAGCGGAAAAGGAAGAGAGGTTCACTGGCTGATGTATTTGATATCTTTTGCCTTTGCCGTCAATTTCGCCATCCCGGTGCTGAAATCGATTTTGAGATTCTAACTAATTGACCAAGAAACGAACCAGGGTAAATAAGGGTAATGCAAAATTTCAAAACAAAATCGCAATTTAAAATTCAAAGTCGATAATATCGAATTTTCTTACCGGCCTCCAGGACAAAAATCGAAGTGAAATCAAATCTACCAGCAAAGATCAGGGTCATCTTCATAAAATTAGAGAAATCTTACGGAAAGAAGAGATGGGTAGTTCATTCCGATCCGCTTTCCGAGCTGATCGCCACCATTCTTTCTCAGAACACCTCCGATTTCAACAGTCATAGAGCCTACTTAAGTTTAAGATCCAGATTCAAAACCTGGGACCAGGTGAGAAAAGCCCATGTAAGAATTATTACCAACGCCATAAAGTCAGGGGGACTGGCAGACATAAAAGCCAATAGAATAAAAGTTATTCTCAATCAGATTTATGAAGAGAATGGCAAGACAA
Source organism: uncultured candidate division Zixibacteria bacterium (assembly GCA_903908285.1). Taxonomy (GTDB): domain Bacteria; phylum Zixibacteria; class MSB-5A5; order MSB-5A5; family SM1-73; genus CAIVRH01. The sequence continues at coordinate 59,975 of CAIVRH010000014.1, read as the reverse complement.
ATCTAAATTTTCTAAAAAGATGGTCGACGGAAAAGATAAGAGAGTATCTGAGACGATTCCAGGGGGTGGGAGAGAAGACCATTGCCTGCGTTTTGCTTTTCTCCCTTAGAAGACCTGCTTTGCCGGTCGATACCCATGTTCTGAGATTATCCAGAAGATTGGGTTTGGTTTCCGAAAAAACGGACGCTGGGAAGGCGGAGCTGATCTTGGAGAAATTGGTTCCCCCCCAGCAAATCTATCAATTTCATTTGAATTTAATCGAGCATGGTAGAAAGATCTGTAAGGCAACAAATCCCTTATGCAGAGAATGCGTATTGCTGAATAATTGTAATTATGGAAAGAATCATATGAAGCTCTTTTAACTCGGTTCGTTGAATAGTAATTCAAAAATTAACCACAGCGATTTCTTGGCTCTATAAAGGCGAATTCAATATCTTCAAATGGAGGAATGAATGACTAAAATCAATATTCTAAAAGAGGCGGAAAAGATCAAAAAATCCTTCAACCCTTTTCAACTGGTGGACGTGGACAACTTCCACGTATTTTTAGGGCTTTTCGATGGGGACTATCGTAAACATCGGCATCCCTATGACGAGTTCTTCTATGTGATCTCCGGATTGGTGGAACTGGTAATGGACCGGGAGACCATAGCCCTAAAACCGGGAGAGGCGTTTTTGGTTCCCAAGAATACCTGGCATAAATCCGCAGCCCAAAAGAAAGCTTTGGTGATGCTTTTTGAAAAACAGGGTTTGCAGAGCGAGTTTGCATGACTTTTAAATTTCATGACAGCGTAAATTAAGATCTGATCACTCGATTTTGTCTATCCATATAGCTTATAGCTCGAGGTGATGACCACCTCGACCAAACTTATCAAAACCGGATACTCCATGAAAAAAGAAAAGGATTACTTTGCCGATCTGGTCAAATTAATGTCCCAACTCAGATCTGAAGATGGTTGTTCCTGGGATAGAGAGCAGACCCATAAATCTCTTCTTCCATATTTAATTGAGGAAGCATACGAAGTTTTAGATACCATTGAAGCCGGAGACGATGAGAGATTGAAGGAGGAGCTGGGAGATTTGCTTCTGCAAATAATCTTTCATGCCCAGATCGCCCAAGAAAGAGGGAAGTTCGATATAAATGCAGTTATAGAACACTTAGATGCCAAGCTCAAGGCCAGACACCCCCACGTATTCGGAAAGAAGAAAGCCGCTTCATCCGAAGAAGTGTTGAAGAATTGGGAGCACATCAAACTCAGCACCCAAAAAGGAAGGGATAAGTCTGTTTTATCCGGCATCCCCAAACATCTACCGGCCCTGCTTAAAGCTTATCGGGTGCAGGAAAAGGTTTCGAGGGTGGACTTCGATTGGAAAAATCCGGATGATGTTTTCTTGAAAATCGAAGAGGAAATACGGGAACTGAAATTAGCTCAACATAAGAAAAGGATAAAGCCAAGCGAGATAGAGGACGAGATGGGAGATATACTTTTTTCGTGGGTGAATTTGTGCCGTCACTTAAAAATCAACCCGGAATTTGCCTTGGGAAGAACCATCGATAAATTTATCAAAAGATTTAGCTATATCGAAAAACAGTTAAAAAAAAGAAAGGTTCCGCTCCAAAAAGCGGGGCTGCCACTTTTGGATTCGTTATGGGAGGAGGCGAAACGGAAGGTGTAATTCGTCCACAGTCGATATTCCACCGTCCACCGCAAGAAATCAAAATCGGTCAAAGGATTGAGAATTAAACAGGTGACAAGATGTAGGCAGTCCGCTGCCAACCAAAAAATAAATGTTTAACCATTAAAAGGAACAGATAAAACCGGTCAACAGTCATTTGACTTAACTGAGAACAAACGGATTAAACGGATGGTTTTGATCGGGTTAGAAAAACAAAAAACCCACCTTGTGGGTATTTCCCCTATTATTTTGGGCTAGAGAACCGCTAAAAAAATGTGGAATTGAGTGAAGCGCACTAAAGGTATTAAACCGCAGTTCCGACAACAATATTAGATGATACATATCAACTTGGAGAAACTAACTAACCTTGAACCAGGAGGAAATCTCTTAATAAATCACAGAAGGCAAGCAAGATAATTTGCGAAAGATTGAATTTGGGGACGGTCAAGTTTTGAACTTAGGGATATTCTATCCTGACTGTGCCCATTTTTATTGTTGCCAATTTTTTTTGAATCTGAAGATATGAATGAAATAATATCATAATCATAAACCCAAGAGGGGAGGCAGGAAAAATGAAGAAGCTCATATTGGGCGTGGTTGTGTGGGGGCTGGTTCTGGGGCAAATCACCTTGTTGATGGCAGGAAACACTGCTCAACAGACGGTGACCTATGAGGTCAGCGCCATTAACGAGATCTCGGTCAGCGGAAACCCGGGTGACCTGGTAGTCAACAGCGCCACGGCAGGCTCTCAGCCGGACTCAGTTACGGATAATTCTACCACCTGGGCGATCACCACCAACCAAACCGCCAGGAAGATAACCGGAGCGATAAATAGCGATATGCCGTCTAATGTTACCCTGGAGATAAATCTGGTCGCTCCCACCGGTGGTTCCAGTCAGGGAGATGTTGCCTTAACCGCCACCGATGGAAACCTGGTAACATCGATCGAAACCGTGGCAGAGGATGCTTTAACCATAACCTACACCTTGTCCGCTACGGTTGCAGCCGGGGTGGTAGCCGAAGCACAAAAAACCGTCACTCTCACTTTGACTGCAGAATAAACGTCATTATCCACGGGGTGGTCATGGAACTTGACCACCCCCGATGCATTCTAATGGGAAGAGCATTTTTATTCTTAATTCCTCTTTTGATGTTTTTGACCAGAGCGGAAGCGATAGACCTGTCTGCCACCGGGGGATGGAACGAAACGGTTGACGAATCCGATTTGGCCTCAGGGGCGGGGAGTAACTTGATTGATGCCTACGAAAGCACCACCGGCGCCTCGACTATCACCATATACAGCTGTGCGGGAGACACCGACAATTGGAGGGTAGAAGTGCGGTTGGTGGATGAGGGGGGATGGCATGGAGATTTAAAAATCTACGTTAAAAGAACTTCGGATGGATCAGGCAGCGGCACCATTTCAGATGGCCTTTCGTACTTGGAGATCAGCTCCACCGACACCCAGTTTTTTTCCGGCTCCGGCGATAGAAGCAATATTGGCATTCAATATCAGCTGACCGGAATGTCTATTAATGTTTCGCCGAAGAACTACAACACCAACGTTACTTTTACCGTGGTGGATATTCCATAGGAGCTGAAATGAAGAAATTTATTTGCACCCTTTTGCTTTTCTTCACGACCGCCAACTTTTCTTTTGCCGGTATTTCCATTTTGGGAGAGTTAGCCCAGGAGAGGTCACTTCAATTGGGGGAAAAGTATGAAGGGACCATTAACCTTAAGAACACGGGTCAGACTCCTTGCCAGGTGAACGTTTATCAAACGGATTACCGGTTTGATGCGGACGGAACCAATATCTACGGAGAACCGGGGAGCAGCGCACGTTCCAACGCCGGCTGGTTATCGGTGAGTCCAGGCCGGTTAACTATTCTCCCCGACCAGATAGCCACCGTCTACTACACGGTACAGATTCCGGAAAGAAAGGAATTGGCTTCGATAAACCCTGATATCTCCGCTACGGAGAATTTGGATTTGACCGGGACCTATTGGAGCATGGTGATGATCGAGCCCATGCCGGAGGAGCTGAGTCCGGAAAACATCCAAGACCGGACGGGAAAAATCCAGATGGGGATTAAAACTAAAATCCGCTATGGCATTCAGATCGTTACCAATATCGGGGACAGCGGGACCCGCCGGATGGAGTTTCGTGATAAAAAGCTTATTAAACAGGACGGGAAAACAATCCTCCAGATGGATATTGAAAATACTGGACAAAGGTGGCTTTTTCCTTCCGTTTGGGTGGAGATCTATGCGGAGGGGGGGAAAGCCATGGGCCGTTTTGATGGTGATAAAAAGCGAATTTATCCGGGTTGCTCGGTAAGACAAAAAATCGAGTTGACCGATATCCCTGCGGGTCAGTATCAGGCATTGGTGGTAGCAGACAATGGGGATGATTACGTGTTCGGTGCCCGGTATAATTTTGAAATCAAATGATGAGAAAATTCTTTATATCCTGCGTTTGTTTTTTCCCTTTTCTATTTTCCGCATGCTTTGCAGAAACCGCAGGTTACGGGGTGCAGGTAAGGTTAAACTCTTTTGAGCTTCAAGAGATTGAGCCGGGTAAAATCGCCAGCGTCAGTTTTTTGGTTTCGAATCGCACCGAAAGCGATGAGGAGTTTCTGCAGAGACTAATACTGCCCGAAGGCTGGCAGGAGATTGTACCCAGCGATCTTTCCGTTAAACTGAAAGCCGAAGAAGAGGAGGTTTTTATTTTTGCCTTTCTGGTTCCTCATACCTCTCCTCCGGGCAAATACAGCGTCTGCTATTCGATACAGAGCCAAAGTGATTACAGCATCACCGGCAGTGACAGTCTGTCGGTGGCGGTTTTACCGGTATTAAAGCTGGAGTTATTGGCAGAAGATAAACCGGGAATGGTGGTGGCGGGTCAGGCATACGAAATCGGGATACGGTTGATTAACCGGGGAAATAGCACCACCCGTATCCGGCTCCAAGCGCAATCCAGTCTAAATTATCCCATCCAGATTCAACCCCCCGAAATTACCCTGGAAGCCGGAAGCTCCCGGTCGGTAAAAATCCAAATCCGGACAGATGAAAAACTAAAACAGAAAACCAGGCAAATCGTCGAGATTATCGCCGAGCCAATAGAACCGGCGGATCGCGGGGTTTCTGCCAGGCAGACGGTGTCAGCCGATATCATCCCCCGGAAGACCGAAGAAACCGATCACTACCGCAGATTACCTCTCCAGATGGCATTAATCTATGCCGGGAAGGAAAACAGAGGGGGGTTTCAGGTGGAGTTCTCCGGTTCCGGAAGACTGGATCAAACCGGTAAAAGAAGGTATGATTATCTATTCTGGGGTCCGGATATCCAAAACAAAAGTTCTTGGGGAAAAAGAGACGAGTTTAAAATCAGCTATTGGTCAAAACACTATGATTTTCATATTGGAGACAGAAGCTATCTGCTTTCTCCTTTGACCGAAAAGCAAAGCTACAGCCGGGGAGTGGAAGCGAATTTTCGACCCGGAGCAGCAGGATTTGGAGTTTTCTTTTTGGAAAACAGGTGGGGAGAGCCAAAAATTCGCAAAATGGGAACTTATCTTCTGTATAGATTCAGCGATAGTTTCAGTCTCAAAGGCAATTTTTTAGCCAAGGGCAAAGAGTTTTCGCCGTCCTCCCGGGATTGGTGCGTTAAAGTTTACAGTCTTGAAGCCGGATTCAATCCCGGTGATCAGCTGCATTCTAATATTGAATGCGGTTACAGTTCGGATGAAAAAGACCATAGATCCGACGACTTGGCTTTTCGGATGGATTTAGATGGACGAGTTGCAAGTAACATCCGGTACTCTCTGGAGAAAACGTATGCCGGTTCAGATTACTTCGGTTACTATAATGACTTAGATTATGTCAGCAGTTCATTAAGCTTCCCCATATACCGGAAGCTTAAAGGGGATTTATCCTATCGCAGCTATAAGAATAATCTGGAGGTCGATTCTACCGGGGGGATAGCCAACCGGGAGAAGAATTACCAGATGAACCTGTCTTATTTATTTCCCTTTGGCACGGAAATCACCTTGGATTATAAAAACCTGTCAAGAAGAGATGATGTTTTACCGGTAGATTATGATTATGAGGAAAAAACATTAAAATTAGGATTTCTGCAAACCAAGGGTAAATTCAGCTTAAGCACACATATGGAAAGAGGAAGATTTGAAGATCATCTGGAAGGGATCCAGAGCGACAGGTTGGAAAGATACGATCTGTATGTTAATTTTCATCCCAATTACCGCCAAGCCTACAATCTTTACACCCGGATAGGACAGAGCAGTTTCTCGGGCCATCCGGAAAGAACCAAGAGCATCGGAATTTCCGGCGCCTGGCATATTAAAGCCAACATTTCTTTTGACTTAAATTACCGGTGGGATAAGTATGATTCCGGGAACAGCCCCAGTCGAAACAATGTCCTGTCCAGCCTTAGCTATGCATTGCCTTTTCACCACCTTTTGATTCTGCGCAGCCAGTGGACCCAATCCCGGCCGTCCGGTCGCGGGGATTTTTCGTTTTTGGTAATGTATAATCTCCCTTTGAAAATTCCCTGGAGCAAAAAAAGGGGAATGGCACTGCTCAAGGGCAAGGTTTATTATGCGGACAGAACAAACCAGCCGCCTATTCCCCGAGTGATCCTAACCACCGGAGGGGCTACGGCAATCACTGACGATAACGGTGAGTTTGTCTTTCCGGAGTTAGAGGCGGGGAGGCACTATCTGCAGGTGGATAGCCGTTCCATAGGATTCAATCAGGTCACCGGTGAGAGATTGCCCTGGATGATCGAATTAAGGGGAGGAGAGGAAAAGGAGATCAAACTAGAGGTGCTTACATCCGGAAGGATCTACGGAAGGCTGGAAATATTAGCGCCCAACCCGGAAAAGAAGACAGAGGACCAACCGGTTGATTCTTCGGATAACCGGTTCTGGGTAAGCCCGGATGAGGGAACCGGTTCGGGAAAACAGGAATTGGAAACCAAAGAAGGATTAGCCAACACTTTGGTGGAGATCACCAACGGGAAAGAATTTCTCCAGCAGATCACTGATCAGAAGGGACGGTTCTCTTTTGATGGCTTAAGACCGGGCAAATGGATTATCAAGATAAATAACCAGAATCTGCCCACTCACTATTATTTGGAACAGGAGGAATTTCAGGTCGAACTGAGCTCCGGGGAGCAAAAGGAAGTTAAAGCGCGGGTTTTGCCTCGCATCCGACCTATTCAGATGATTGAAGAAGGGGAGATAAAGAATAAATAAAATGTCCGCTGGTAGTTACCATACGGTGAATACCGCTGTCCGCAGCAAAAGACAAAACCGATCAACTGATGATCTCACCTTTGTCCCCCTCTCCATTTCATGGTAATGGAATCTTTCCTTTTCCCTCTTCTTTTTCTTCTATTCCCCCTCACCCTGTCATCAACCCTGGGTGGAGAAGGATTCAAAACTTAAGGACAACCAGGAGAGTTACCATTTTTATATAGGTAATTAATCAAATACACCACATCCAGAATTCCGTGATCGTTATCGCAGTTGACATCGCCAGCTTCGAACGTGACCGGTGGCGTTCCATGTCTAAACAGGTAATTCATCATATACATGACATCGGCAATATTTATTACCTGATCACCGTTGGCATCTCCTCTGGGCAGATGAGTGATCTTGAAAAAGGACAGGAAATTTTGCTGAGGGCGGTAATAGACTCCATCCATTCGGCAGAATACAACCTGCTCAATGTCATCCGGAGGCCATGACTCGCCTTTAATCAGGATGGTCATGGTGTCGGATACAACCAGGGTCATGGTGGCAAAGAGAACCCGGCTGCTTTCCCACCAGGCTTGATCCTGCGTTCCCCAAGGACCGATAGTCAAATTGAAGCGATCATATCCTATGTCTGAAACCCCTGGTTTCCATTCTGCTCCGTTCCCTTGTTCATACAAGTCCATGAGGCGGTTTCGCATTCCTCCGAAATGTCTGAATATACTGTTGGCGGTGTCGAAGGCATATTGGAGACGATTCCTTCGGGTAAGCACACTGCAGTAAGCGGCAGGATTGCTGTGGGAGATATCGAAAGGGATATAGACGCAGTCAAGCGAATCGATAACCAGATCGGTCACGTCATGGGTGATTAAAAAAGTGAAAAATATGTCCCACGGCGGGGGATCGAATTACACTGGATTATAACATTCCAGATAAAAAGTGTCGCACTGACCTAAGTCATAAGGCTGCGGACATTGACCTAGGGAAAGATTACAGCTTCCAAAGAATAATATTACTGCCACCAAAAACCCCAGATATTTTTCCACGGTTCCTCCCTATATGTCAAGGGCATGAAGGTGTAGGTCCGGTCTTGAACAAATAATTGATTAGAAACACTACGTCCAAGATTCCGTGATCTTCAGAATAATATTTGTGGACTCACCTAATAAGCTAATATATTCTATCTCTTTGTCAAGTAAAAAAGAAATTTTCAAACTGATCATAGTCGTTTTTCTTCAAGTTGGTGATAGGATGATAGGCCAGTAAACTCTTTGATTCCCAACGCTTCAGGTTTTACTGCCGTATGGGAATAAGGTTGTAAGGAGTCTTCAGATCATAATTTGAATAAATAATTGCTTGACAAAACCGATAGCTTATATTAAGATTTAAAGATTTGCTTTCGGACGTCAATCCGATTTAAATGCATATGTGAAAGTCGATGGTATCGCAGTAGCTATCGAGTTAACCGGTTTTGAAGGTAATCCTAAATGCGAATAGTGGTGCCGGAAGAAGATATCCAGCAGGTGGCAAAAGATGAAGGGGTGGATTTTGCCCGGGTGAAGGAGGGGGTGGAGCAGGGAACCATCGTTATCCTCAAAAACAGATTACACCGGTGGACCAAACCGGTGGGTATCGGCAGGGGTTTGAAAACCAAGATAAACGTGAATCTGGGCACCTCACCGGATCGGATCGATATCGATTCGGAGATTAAAAAGCTGGAACTTTCCATCGAGCTGGGGGCGGATACGGTGATGGATCTTTCCACCGGCGGGGAGATCAGAGACCTGCGCTTGGAGATTTTGAAGAAATCGAACATCCCGGTGGGAACGGTACCCATCTACGAGGCCGCCTGTAAACTGGCTCAGGACGGCAAATCGATGATGGAGATGACTAAGGAATTCTTATTCTCGGTTATCGAAGATCATCTCAAGACCGGAGTAGATTTCCTCACCGTTCATTGCGGCCTCACCCGCAGGGCCCTCCCCTTAATTGATCAGAGAAAGCGAACCACCGGTATAGTCAGCCGGGGCGGTTCGTTTTTATATAAATGGATGAAATTTAATAACCGGGAGAATCCCTTGTATGAATATTATGACGATCTTTTGGTTTTGACCAAAGCATATAATGCCACTTTGAGTTTGGGAGATGGCCTGCGTCCCGGAAGCATCGCCGATTCCACTGACCGCACCCAGGTGGAGGAGCTTCTGGTTTTAGGCGAGCTGGTCGACCGGGCCAGAGATAGCGGAGTTTTGGCCATGGTGGAGGGTCCGGGTCACATACCCATCCATGAGATCGAAGCCAATGTTCTTTTGGAGAAAAAGCTCTGTAAGGGGGCTCCTTTCTATGTTCTCGGTCCCCTGGTGATAGATTGTGCCCCGGGATACGATCATATCGTCTCTGCTATCGGGGGGGCGGTAGCAGCATCGGCTGGAGCGGATTTCCTTTGTTATGTCACTCCTTCGGAACATCTGGGATTGCCCGATATTGAAGATGTGAGAGAAGGGGTGATCGCCTCCAAAATCGCTGCCCATGCGGCAGATATTGCCAAAGGGGTAGTAAAAGCAGAGGAACAGGATAATCTGATCTCACAGGCGAGGAAAAAATTCGACTGGAGTCGAATGGTTTCTTTGAGCTTGGATCCCAAAAGAGCTAAAGAAAAAAGGGGAAACATCGGACCGGACTTTAAAAAATGCACCATGTGCGGGGAATTTTGCGCGATGCGGGAGGAGGTGGCGTAAAACCACCCACCGGTAACCGTTTACAGTTCACCGCTAAACTATGTTATACTAGTCCAAAACGAAATGAGATGATAATTAAACATAACATTTACCACTTAAACTGGAGGAAGTGATGAGAGATATCCGTTTTTTCCTGGTGCCGGTGATGATTTTGGTGGGCGGGATTTTATTCTCATCCTCATGTTTTGCCCAAAAGGACACCTTCGGCAAGCCGGATACCTGCCGGGTGGTCGTTTTTCAGGATGAGAAAGGCAATAAGGCGATGGTATCGGTAACCGTTTACAACGACGAGGAGCTGGCTGCCATGACTATACCTCTTCTGTTTGGAAACGGGAGCAGCCCCATCCGGTGTGATTCGGTAAAATTTCGCCGAACCAGAACCGAGGAATTCGATATGAAAACTCAACTGATCGATACGGTCAGACAGACCGTGTTGATCGGGCTGGTAGCGGATATGTCCGGAAATAAATCGCCGCTGGCAAAGGGAGACGGAGAGGTGGCGCGGATCTATTTTACCCTGTCCAAGAATGCTAAATTTCAAGACGTGGTGATCGACACCACCTGGGTAAAACCGTTCAACGTTATGAAATTTGTAACCCCGGACGTCAAAAGCGTATTCCCCGTTTTTGACAACTCCAGGGGATGGTTAAAGGGAGGGATTCCCATTCCTCCTCCTAACCAAAAGAAATCTGAAGTTCCGGCCAAGGGAAAAGAGACGGAGACACAAAAGTCGCCAGCTACCCCTGCGACAGAGAAGAAGTAAGGACGAAGTACGCGGCATATTCCGGGTGGTGGTAGTCGGGAGAAATTGCGGGAGGAAACAGGTATTTCTATCCTTTGATTACCCTGGCACCGGATTGGTGCTTAGGGTTTGAACCGCAAGCGGACGGAGTTTAATATTTCCTAGGTTATCAAAACCACATGGGTAAGATAATTAACATCGCGGCGGATTAAAGGTGATCAAATATTCTACAAAACTTTAGGTTGACAAAATCATAATTAAGATTATATTTAGTCTAGAGTGAATGAGAATTCCATAAAGAGCATGGCTTTTCGGGAGACTAAGATTATTCGATGAAGATCGGTTTGAATATATCTGATATTTTCAGTAGATGTCTGGGAAACCGAGGAATACAAATGGATATTGATATTTGCGAAAATCGGGCTTGGTGGAGGAGATAATGAAAAACTCAAAAGTTTCCGGGGCATGGTTATTATTGTTCTGCTTGTTTTTCGCCTGGTCGATTGCCTCGGCTCAACCGGTCAAACAAGCGCGGATCTTTATTACGGATAAGGCCCAAATGAAGGAAATATCCAAGCTCAATCTGGATATCGCCTATGCTAAAGATGGTCAGTATATCGATATCGTCACCAACCAGGATCAAGTGGACCAACTCCGCCGGGCGGGATACCATATAAAAATCGTGCACGATGATCTGGTGGCTTTTTACCAGAGCCGGTTCGAATCCGGCAAATACATGGGGGGATACCATACATATAGTGATGTGGCGGCTGCTTTGGATTCGATGCATACCCGGTTTCCATCCATCACCACCGCCAAGATCAATATCGGCAACAGCCTGCAGGGGAGAGCACTTTGGGCTCTTAAGATCTCGGATAACCCGGATGTGGATGAGGATGAACCGGAGGTCTTCTATAACGGTTTGACCCATGCTCGTGAGCCTATCGGGATGGAGGTGCTTTTATATTTCATGTGGAATCTTTTGACCACTTATGGAACCGATTCCCTTAGCACCTATCTGGTTAACAACCGGGAGCTTTGGTTTGTTACGGTGGTCAATCCGGATGGTTATGAATATAATCGATCTACCGACCCGGGCGGCGGAGGGATGTACCGGAAAAACCGGTTCAACTGCGGGGGAGGGAATTATGGGGTAGATATAAATCGAAATTACGGCTATGAATGGGGCTACGATGATGAAGGGTCCAGCCCCTATTGCTCAGACGAAACTTACCGCGGAACTTCGGCTTTTTCCGAGCCTGAAACCCAGGTCATGAGGGATTTCATGAATTCCCACCATTTTATCTTGACTTTGGATAATCACACCTATGGAAACGATATACTTTATCCGTGGGGTTATGCTCACCTATATACCCCTCATCAGAATCTCTTCGTAGCCATTGCTGATTCTATGTCCAAGTTAAACGGGCATATTTACGGAACACCATGGGAAGTTTTATATTCGGTAAACGGGGGGAGCATTGATTGGGAATATGGCGACACCATCTCCAAGCCGATGATTCTGGCTTTCTCACCGGAGATCGGGACCGAATCGGACGGATTCTGGCCTCCTTCCAGCCGGATTTTACCCTTATGCATACAGGAACTCGGAGCCAACCGCCTGTTTGCTGCGCTGGCAGATAATCCCTATAAGATTCTACCACCAATTTCACCTATCTTATCCCAGATAGATACGGTTACCCCCGATTTTACCATCTACTGGTCACATCATGATACTCGAAACCCGGCTTCGGTTTTTGAATTGGATGAGATGAGCGGATTCGAAAGGGTCACTTATAACGTGGAAAGTGGATATTCAGATTGGGATCTGAAAGGATTTACCGTTTCCACCGCCAGAAATCACTCCGCCACTCACAGCTTTTATTCCGGACAAGGAAATAGCCTGAACAACAAAGTCACCTCTCAAACCAGCGTTTATGTTCAACCCGGCGATAGCCTGAAAATCTGGTGTTGGTACTATACGGAGGCTAACTGGGATTATGCTTACGTGGAGATTTCCACTGACGGAGGAGTAAGCTTCTTCTCCATCCCCGGAACAATCACCACCACCAACAATCCCAACGGAACTAATCTGGGTAATGGGATCACCGGCCAATCCGGGGGATGGGTGCAGGGGAAATTCAGTCTGGCCAGCTATACCGGAAAAGAGATATTACTTCGCTTCCATTATATTACCGATGGTTACACTTATTACGAAGGTTTCTATGTGGATGACATTTTCCCCTTTGAAAGGTTCTCCAGCGTGGTCTCTCTTTCCAATTCCATCCCGGATACTACTTATCCCATAACCGGACATAGCTTGGGCACTTATTTCTATAAAGTGAGAGCCAAAGATGCTCAAAATCAATGGAGTACCTTCAGTAATGTGGAAGCGGCAGTGGTGATTGAAGGTAACTTTATCCGGGGTGATGCCAACGGCGATAGTTCTATCACCATAAGCGACGTGGTCTTTGTGATCAACTACCTGTTTCAAGGGGGGGGGGTGCCAAATCCTTATGCTGCGGGAGATGCCAATAGCGACGGTATAATCGATTTGGGAGATTTGGTTTATTTGATAAATTACCTATTTAAGGGAGGACCACCTCCGGTAAAATGAGGAGAAGATTTTGCAAATATTTATAATCCGATATCAGTAAAAATATCATAAAGCCCAGGAGCGGGTGATCTGAGTGTTTTTGTCTTATTTGTTGCCCCCCTTTAAAACCCCCTTTATTTCAGATGCCCGCTCCTTTTTTATTTATGGTTCAGATTTATAGTGTCGGCATGCGGAGAAGTGGCTGGTTTGAGATTCCGCCATGGATCAACCGGATTGTTCCCCTCTCTTTCCTGCTTCATACATCTGAGAATATCCCCCCGGTCCGTTCCAATCAATTTTTTAATTTGCTTTTTATTCTAAAATTGTTAAAATTAGTGGAAACTCAAACGGGAAGTAATCGGATGATGGGAAAGAAAATAAGATGAACCGGATCAGTGAGAAAGAGAACCTTCGGTATTGCGATACTTACCCCCAATGGGTGATCTTCTTTCGGTGGATCGTTCTTACCACTGCTTTTGCCTTGGGTATTTACATTCTGTCGGACGTTTTGCCGGTGCTGGGAATAGCTTATGTGATCTGCGGTTTGTTGGCGCTGACCCTGGTACTGCCTATATCCCGTTGTGTGAGCTGCTACTATTTTGGGAAATTCTGCAACACCGGCTGGGGAAAGGTGGCGGCTTATCTTTACGGTAAGGGAGACGAGTCCCAATACCAAGAGCGCTATAATTATTCCATACTGCTGCACTTCCTCTGGATAGTTCCCCTATTGGCCTCTTTTTTCCAACTGGCCAGGAAAAAGGAATTCCGTTATGCGGTGATTTTTTTGGCTTACTCTCTGGTTTTGTGGATCGAGAAAGTGGTTTTAAAAAAAATAGCTTGCAAAAGGTGTCATCAAAGGGAATTCTGCCCGGCATTACCGTTTAAAAAATTGCCCTAGAAATAAGGTTGTGATCCTATCGCCTGACCGGAAAGAAGTCAGCGTATTTTGGTATAGAATGGATCAGGACTTGAGTTGATTCCAAGTTTACCCTCAACCGTCAGGAAGGAATTTTCCGCATGACTTTAGGGAATATTGCCTTGACCCTGGCTTTGGTTTCGGCGTTATTTTCCTTTTCCCTTTTCTTAAGGGTGGCCATAAAGAAGGAAAAGACATGGAATGCCGCCCGAAATACCTACTGGGTTTTTGTCTTTTTTGTGTTCTTGGCTTGTGCCTATCTTTGGTATCTTTTACTGTCGCACCATTTTGAAGTGGAATATGTCTACGCTTACAGCTCGTCCGATCTGCCTGTATTCTATTTGATCTCCTGTTTCTGGGCAGGTCAGGAGGGCACCTTTCTTTTATGGCTTTTTGGGGGAGCAGGCTTGGGGCTCTTCCTGATTAAAGAAGCGAAAAGCCATCCGGGTTATGTAATGGCTTTCTATCTTTTGGCGCAGATATTTCTTTTGATTTTGCTTCTAAAGCGAAGTCCTTTTACTCTCCTGGGAGAATTTCCCCCGGAAGGGAGGGGATTGAATCCGCTTTTACAGGATTTCTGGATGGTGATTCACCCTCCCATAGTTTTCTTGGGATATGCTGCTTTAGCTATCCCTTTCTGTTACAGTGCTTCTGCCTTAATCCAAAACAGATTTGAGGAGTGGGTAAAATCTGTTTTCCCCTGGGCGGTTTTCTCCTGTCTTTCTTTAGGGGTGGGCATATTCATTGGTGGCTATTGGGCGTACAAAGTTTTGGGATGGGGGGGATATTGGGGTTGGGACCCGGTGGAGAATGCCTCCTTGGTCCCCTGGCTTCTATCCATTGCCTTGGTCCATGGACTTCTTTTAGAGAAGATCAAAGGGAGCCTGCGCCGCACCAATCTGGTTTTGGCTCTGCTTGGTTTTCCTTTGGTTCTTTATGCCACCTTCCTGACCCGGAGCGGGATTTTAGGGGAATTTTCGGTTCACTCTTTTTCCGATCTGGGAATCAATACCTATCTGGTAATTTTTCTTTTGCTTTTCACTTTTTTATCCCTGGGGCTATTTGTATTCCGGGCAAAAACCATCCACCCGGCTGTCGCCATTAAAAATCTTCTGTCCGGGGAATTCTTCATCTCTCTGGCCATCACCTTCTTGTTGGTTTCCGCTGTTTTAATTTTATTGGGCACCTCGGCTCCGATCATCACTGCTCTTTTTGGGCCAGCTTCAAATGTATCCTTGGCTTACTATGTTAATACCCAGCTTCCTCTTGGAATCATCCTGGCTTTGCTTTTGGGGGTTACTCCTTTCTTGGGCTGGAAGGGATCAGGCTTAAAAGAGCTGAAGAGATCCCTCTCTTTTCCTCTGACGGCGACTTTAGGGCTGACTATCTTAGCATTCCTATTCGGGGTCACCTCGCCGATATACCTGATCTTAGTTCTCTTTTCCTGTTTAGTCCTGCTGACAAATGCCATGTTATTGTTAAAAAAGATCAAATCCGGATGGAGATTGATAGGCGGGTATGTGGCTCATTTCGGCATAGGGCTAATGCTGATCGGGATCATCACCTCTTCCGGTTATAGCCGGTCGACTGTAGTCAACTTGCCGGAGGGTCAAACCCAGGATGCGTTCGGTTACCAATTCACCTATATGGGAACCCAGGGCGATGACACTTCAAACCAGAAAAATGCTTTGCTTATTCGAGTGGAAAAAGGGGATAAAATCTTTATGGCTCGACCGCGGTTATACTACAGCGAGTACAACCAGAATTACATGCGCACTCCGTACATCAAGATAAATCTGCTGTACGATCTCTACTTGGCTCCGCTGGAGCATCGGGGCGGGAAAGAGGGAGGGAATTCTTTTGATCTTGGTCCGGGAGAGACCAAGCAAATCGGCGGATATTCCATCAAGTTTATCGGATTTGACCGCTCTTCTCACGGGATGGAGGGGGTGATCAGAGTCGGAGCGAAACTGGAGGTGACGCATGGAGCTGAAACCGTAATAGTAATTCCCGCCATGGTTATGAACGGCATCGAAGTTGATACCAGCCAAAACAGGGTGTCCCTCCCCGGCGGAGGGGAGGATCGTTTGGTTTTGAATAAGATCAATGCGGACGAAGAGACGGTAACTCTTTCTTTGCTTTCATCCGAAACCGAACCCTCCGGGAACTTGCTGGTTTTGGAAGTGAGCCAGAAACCATTGATAAATACTTTATGGTTAGGGACAGTACTGGTGTTGACCGGACTGATAATCTCCTCTGGCCGCAGGATGAAGGATGCTCAGAATAGCAGCAGCCAACCCCTTTCGGGCAAATAAGTTATTCGGACAGATTTTAAAATCCTGGCGGTCTAAGAAATATGTCTTTATGCCGATATATTGTGATATGGGAGGAAGGTGTTATAATAAGCTAACACCTAGCAGGACTAGTCTATGTCTGCCAGAAAAGAATCAAATCTCTGGTCAATTTTAGCTCAACCCCGGTCGATTTTTTGGGCTATTCGGGGGGGGATTTTCTTAAGCATTGCCTTCTGGGTGCTTTTCGCCCCCGAGTACAACCATCGAATCTGGGCACTGGTCGCTTTTTTTACATTTTACTCTTTGGGTTCGCAGGTTTTTACCAAAAAATACCGCATCCCGGAGGAAAAGCTTTATTTTTTCACCACCATCCTGGACCTGATTTTTATTACCTTAGCCGGGCTTTTGACCGATCGAAAAGAGAGTGAATTCTTTTACCTATACTTTCTGGTGATACCATTCGGAAGTTATGCCTCGGGATTTTTCGCCGGGCTTTTGCTGGCGCTTCTCTCTTCCATTTTCTATCTTTCGTTAAACGTCAAGGATTTCTCCATTCTTCCGACCAGCCATGTTCTGTTCAAGATTTTAAGTCTTTGGATTCTGGCTGTTTGCATGGGCATAGTGGTAACCGAGCTTAAAAACTCCAAGTCGAAGCTTCTGCGGATGTTCGATATTTTGAACCAGAGAACCTCCGAGTTGGAGAAATCACAGGCTCAAATCGAGACCATCTACGAAACCTCGCGCACTCTGGTGGAAAAACTGAACCGGGATGAAGTGGTGGAAGAGATACTCAACATTGTGCAAAAGATTTTGGGATACAATTTCTTTTCGCTTTTTATACTGAAGGATGCCAACTCCGTTTCCCTCTTGGGGGAGATCAAAGATGGTGAGAAGATTAAATATACCGAGCCCAAAGTGGAAACAAGAAAAAAAGTTACAGGCGGAGTGGTCATTTGGGGAAAACCCGTGCGGATTTTTGACGTGACTAAAGAACCGGATTACGACATCAATCCCGACGGGATAAAATCCTTTCTGGCGGTTCCCATGCTCTCTCGGGGAAAAGTAATCGGGGTGATGGAAGCCTGTTCCACCCGTGCCGGTGCATTTCTGGAGCAGGATGAAAGAATCTTCTCCATTTTGGCGGGGTCTTCCGCTTTGGCCATCGAGAATGCGCTTCTCCATCAAATGACCGAGGAGCTTACCATCGTGGATGAATTGACCGGTCTTTATAATTACCGGTACTTCACCCGGAAGTTGCGCACGGAGCTCAAGCGAGCCCAAAGATATGAACATCCCCTGTCAGTGATCATGGTCGATATAGACTGGTTCAAGAGGTGTAATGATACCTATGGTCATCTTTTCGGGAATATGGTGCTGCAGGAGCTGGCTTTAAGAATTAAAGAATCGGTCCGGGATGTGGATTTGGTATGCCGGTATGGGGGAGAGGAATTCGTGGTGATTTTGCCTTTAACCAAGAAAGCAGATGCTCAGATGATCGGGGAAAGAATCCGGCAGCGAGTGGAACGGGATGAATTCGGCAATAATCGTGAAAGCTCTAAGGTCAAAATTACGGTAAGCCTAGGAGTAGCTTCCTATCCGGAAAACGGTTTAACTGCCAAGGAATTGATAGGCAAGATGGATCAAGCATTATATTTGGCGAAAGGTCACGGCAAGAATCTGGTTCGGACAATTTAACGTATTCCAAGCTTTGGATTAAACGGAAGAAACGGATGCAATCAAAAATTACCCCGGGCTCACCGGTGCGGGTTATGCACCTGGCATCCGGGATAAAACCTCTAGGATTTACACTGGTTTTGCTCACGGCCTTGCTTTTCAGCTGTGCAGAGAAACCGGTTTTCCGCAAGGAGACTCACTATCCCCGGATCAAGCAGCCGGCAGTGACGGTTAAGCTCCTGGAGACGGACAACAGTTTAAAGATAAGCTCGGGTAATTCATTCGAAGTCAGATGTTACCCCCCGGAGGGCAAGCCTTCGGTTTACTACACCACCGCAGAGATGGAGGTAGAGCTAACCGCGGATGGGCTAGCGGTTAACCAAAAGCCTCAGGGAATGATGGAGACTGACCTATGCCGGGTTGCTTTTCTTTCCCAGGCAGAAAAAAATTGTCTGTACCTGAACGGAAAGCCCTACCGGGGCGTGCTGGAGATAACTTTAAAACCGGAAGCTAAATCGCTGCTGGTGTGTAATGTGGTTAATTTGGAAGATTATTTAAAGGGGGTGGTCCCGGCAGAGATCGGGAAATTAGGTCAAGCCGAGTTCGAAGCGCTAAAAGCTCAAGCCATCGCCTCCAGAACTTATGCCTTGTTTCGGGCGAGTCAAAACGGGGATAGGGAATATGATCTGGAAGCAACGGTGTCAGATCAAACCTATTCGGGGGTGGAAGTCGAGGATCTTTTGGTAAATCGGGCCATCCAGCTTACCCGGGGGAAGGTGTTGACCTATAATGACAAGCTGATTTGTTCGTATTACAGCACCAATTGCGGAGGAAAGACCGAATATATTGAACAGGTTTGGGATAAACCCAAAGAGCCTTACTTGATCTCGATAGATGACGGCGCTTTCTGTGCCTGGTCCAAGAACTACAACTGGGAAGAAAGATGGACCAAAGAGATGCTGGAGAAAAATCTCATAAGGTTTTTGGATAGCATTCAGATTTTTCCGGATAAGCTATGGGGGAATTTACAGGATCTCAAAATAAAGGAGAGGTCTCCTTCGGGAAGGGTGGAATGGTTAGAGGTGATTACCGATAAAGATACTTATCCCCTCCGGGCAGACAAAATCAGGTGGGCTTTAAAAAAATCAAACGGTTCCAGCTCGATTTTGCCCAGCACCTGGTTTGATCTGGAGATTGAGAAAAACGGTGATAATTCCATAAAGCAGGTGATCGCCCGGGGCCGGGGAAATGGCCACGGAGTAGGGATGTGCCAGACAGGGGCGATTGGTATGGCCCGGGCCGGATATTCTTTCAAAGATATCCTGACTCACTACTATGCCGGAGTCAAAATTATCAAGTGTTATTAAGAAACGCACCGGAGTGTGGAAAATTATTTTAAGTGGGTGAAGCTTTTCATCGGGACTTCGGATAATTGCTACTTCGAATCATCCTGGCCGGTGGTTTCTTCCGAAGGTTGAAGTTTGATCATAACGATGCCGCTAAGAATCAGCAAACCGCCCGCTACTTGGAGAATTTTTAAGGTTTCGCCAAAAAGGATTAATGCCAAAACCGATGCCACCACCACCTCCCAGGTGGCAACAATTCCGGCCCGGCCAGCTTCTAAGTACCTCAACCCCCGGGTGTAAAGAGAATATCCCAAAAGAGTGGAAAATACCGCCAGCGCAAAAATCCATAACCAGACTGGTAGGGGGTAATTCACCGAGGCCAGCACATGCGCCCTCCGCAAAAGCAAAAGGAAGAAACTGCCGAAGCCAAAAGCGTAAGTCACCACCGTGAAGGAGCTGTATTTTTCCATCCCCTTTTTACCGAATATGCTGTAAAGCCCCGCTCCTACCCCTGCCCCCAAACCGAAAACCGTTCCCTTGAAATTCAGTTTTAATACCGAGGGATTTTGAACCCCAATTACCAGAATGCACCCTAAGAAGGTAAGGAGTAAAGCCAAAATTTTCCCCCGGGTCAACTCCTCGCCCAAAAACAGCCGGGATAGAATTACCACAAAAGCCGGATAAGTGTAAAGCAGGATGGTGGCATTGGCGATGGTGGTATATTTGATGGCATAAAAAAACAAAAGAAAGCACAGGCTCACACTCAAAAGCCCATATGCCGCAAAAAAAAGGAAATCTTTTCTTTTGATTCTCAGCCAATCGGGATTCAACAGGATAGCGATCAAAAACGACAAAAAAAACGCAATCAAAGCCCTGAAAGTCACTACCGTCAGAGGATCAGGCTCGAAGCGATAGATCATTCGGGCAAAAATCCCGATGGTTCCCAGGCAGGTGGCTCCACCCAACACCAGCAGATAGCCTTTGGTTTCTTTTTTCATCGACCCCCAAAAGAAATCTAAAGAATTTTATCCTACGCTTAACCGGATAAACCCGCAACGCAAATAATATATTCAGCCCAAATATTAAGGCAAGCTTTTTATTTGCTGTTCCATCGGTGTCGGGTATTTTAGGCAGATGATCCAACTTAAGTTTTAGCTACTACCCGGAAGCAGGTGGGGAATATTTTGTTAATACCAATAAAATAGGCAACATTTCTCCAATGGTATCGTATAGACATATAGAATGTTGTTTATATGTTAAGGAGTGACCATGGAAAACCTTTGTGCTTTGATCTTTCAGGCCTTGTCCGATCCGACCCGGCAGAAAATACTGACCCTGCTGTCCAAGAAGGAGATGTGCGTCACGGAGATCGGCAAGCATTTCCGGATGACCCAGCCCTCCATTTCCCATCACTTGGACATTCTGAAAAGGGGGGGGCTGGTGGTTAACCAGAAGAGAGGAAAAGAGGTGTTTTACCGGGCCAATTGCTGCATACGCGTTCCGGGGTGTTGTCAGGATTTCCTGGGAAAACTGGGCCTGGTGATCAAATGCAAAGAATCGTGAATGGTTTTGTTTGTTATATAGACATATTTAAATTTATATATATGAAAGGAGGTGATGAATATGTTTTCATGCTGTTGCATGCCCAAGGATTTTGCCGATCAGTTTGAGTGCAAAACTGAGGAGACCAAGGACGGAATCCAGATGAAAATAACCGCCAAGGACCCGGAAAAAGCAGAAGCCCTAAAGAAGCTTTTCTCTGCCTACCAGACCCTCAGCGGCGGAAAGTGTTGCTCCTAAAAGCAGCAACTTGGAAGATGCCCCTGTCGAAAGACGGGGGCATCCTATTATATAGGACGGGATATTTGGGTTTTTTTCTAATCATTTCCATGAGATGAAATCATGCAGCTCCAGTTTTCCCGGGTGATCTGCATCTCGTCAAACTCCACTAGTATCTTATTCCCTTCTTTTAAGAAGTATTTCCGGACTTCTTTAAACCGGTCATCTCCAAATATATCGATGTTCATCCTGGGATCGTGGTCGCTGTACTTTTTCCGGTTGAACCGGAATCCGCATTTTTCGTAGCAGCGGATGGCTCTTTTATTATGCGAAGCCACATCCAAAAAAAGCAGCTCAAATCGAATTTCCTCGAAATAGTACTGTAGTAGAGTCAAGATAGCATCGGTCCCCATTCCTAAATCTACAAATTCATATCCCAAATATATTCCCAGCCAGGCGGTTTTGATTTGCGGGTTGATTCCATAAAAGCAAACAAAACCGACCAATTGTCCTGGTGTATTGTCGATGGAGAACCATAAGGCAGAGATATCACTTTTCCTTTTCAAAAACCATACTTCTTTCTGGTCTTCATTCATCGGGGGAGGATTATAATGAGAAAACAAAGGATCGGGATACTGTTTCCAATTCCATCTCTTATCCACATCCTCCCTTAACATCGGTCGGAGAATCACCTTTGTACCTCTCAAAACGATATCGTCAGGAATTGATAACATGGATTCTTCCCTATTCCTAAAAAGAGTTTCCCAAGCCAATGAAACCGCACAGTATGAGTCCGTGTTGGTTCATGGAATTTATCAGTCTACAAAAACTACTTTATGGATCATGGTTTTGATCTTCTCTTCTTCCATCGCTTTCACCCAGAGAAATATCCTTAAAACCAGCCCGGTGTATAAAGGGTCACTCTCCTGCGACCAGTATGGTTTAAAGCCCCCATCTTCTCTTTGTAATTTTATGATTCCCTCCACGATCTTCTTTATTCTATCATCATGGATATCGTATCCCGAATCCGAACCTCTTTTACCGGAAAAGAAAGATTGTCCCAGAAGATGGGTCAAATGATAGACATCGTTTTCCTCATTCTTCCCGTGCCAGAGGTGAAAACCTTGCTCAGCGTCCATAGCCGTCTGGTCAAGATATTTTTCATACAGTTTCCGACCGCGTTTGTACAGAGTATCTTCCTCTCCCAGCAAATCTTTCATCAGGAAAGTTACCTGGGCGCTGGAATCGGGGTCGACTGTCTCGTCCCCCTCAATGGCGCTCCATCCTCCCTCTGGCAGCTCCATCCGGCGCAGCCAGTTGATGGTTTTCTGGCAGTATCTGGTATTCTCTTTTCCAAACAGTCTGAGAAGATCTATGATATCTACACTTAGCCAGGCTACACCCTTATGACCGGATAGCCAGTCAATATCCTCCGGCAGGGAGATCTTGGGGTTTTCACAAAAGCCCCCGTCTCCGGTTTGGAATTTCACGATGAATTTCATACAACCAGATAGTACCAAGCCCTCTTTTGGCATCCCACACTTACGCAAAAGATACGCAACTCTCTCGGTTTCCTTCACTCCGCTCAACTTCGGATCGAATGAGCTGGGAAAGCCTCCGTCTTTATTCTGGGTCTTCAACAATTCTAAAAGCAATTTATCTGCCAAGGGAGTATTCCACAGATCAACCATTTCCAGAACGGATAACTTGGTGAAAAGATCGCCTTTCTCGAAAATGAAAGGAACGGGATCGTATTTAAATTCCATTAAAATCTCCTTCTGGTTTACCCCTTACTTTATTGGAAGGGATACAGGAGTGTGATCAATAATTTAAAATTCAAAATTATCTGAATTTGGATTTTGCGCACAATTAAATATTAAAAGTTACCAACTATTGGATTCGACTCCTCTCAATTTTGAATTTTGATTTGCAATTTTACATTTTACTTTTTTAACTTTGAATTCTTGTAGCTTACAGGCAAGGGTTCCTGCTCTGCGATTTATTGCTTTAAAATTTTCGCCACGCTCTCAATATGATAGGTATGCGGAAACATGTCCACCGGTTGGACGTTTTCCAATTTATATTCCTTTTCGCAGAATATCTGTAAATCCCTTGCCAGGGTGGTGGGATTGCATGAGACGTATATGATCTTTTGCGGTAACAGATTCAAAAGAGATTTGATTACATCCTTATGCAAACCCGCTCGGGGTGGATCGACCACTACTACTGGGAAACACTTTTTTTCATTTTCAAAACCCTTTAGAATCTCCTTTGCCTCTCCCCAGATAAATTCGCAATTCCCGATATTATTCAATTCTACATTTCTTTTGGCATTTTGTACCGACTCTTCCACCGATTCCACGCCGATCACCCTTTCTGCCGCCGGTGATAAAAATATGGAAATGGTTCCGTTTCCACAATATAAATCGAGCACCTCCTCGTTCCCCTCCAACCCTGCCATATTCATCACGATTTGATATAATCTTTCCGCCTGTTTTGGATTGGTCTGGAAAAAAGAGTTGGAAGAGATTTCGAAGGTGAAATTTCCTAACCTCTCGGTGATGATTCTCTCTCCGCCTAATAGCTCCTCCTCTTCGCCCAAGGCGATATTGGCGATTTTCGAGTTTATGTTCCGCACCACACTTTTAATTGAGGGAAAATTCGAGCAAAGCTTCCGGCTGAATTCCTCTCCTTCCGGAAAAGCTCCTTTATAGGTGACCAGATTCACCATGGCCATGTCGGTATTCTTCCCTTCCTTGATTACCAAAAACCTAAGAAGACCGGACTGGCTTTTTTGAATGTAAACGGGTAGATTCTTATCTTTCGCAAATTGACGGACAAAATCTGCTATTTGGTTAGCAGTCTGAGATTGTAAAAAGCATTCTTTCAGATCGAATACCTGATCATATCTTCCGCGGGGATGAAGTCCCAATACTAATTTATTGTCCGGATCGGGCAGGAAAGTATATTCCATCTTGTTGCGATAATAGAAGACATTCTCGCATCCCAATGCATCCTGAACCGGAGGGTCGGTGAAATTTCCGATACGAGCCAAACTATCTTTGACGTGTTTGGTTTTGAACCTTAATTGTTCCTCGTATTTCAGGTCCTGCCAGGAGCATCCTCCGCACAATCCAAAATGTGAGCAGATCGGTTTGGTCCTCAGTTCCGATTCCTTTATGATCTGAAGGACTTTGGCTTCGGCAAAGTTGGATTTCTTTTTGGTGATCTCGGCTTTTACCACATCCCCCGGTATTCCTCCCCGCACCAAAATCACCAGCCCATTCACCTTGGCTACGCTGGAGCCGCCAAAAGCCAGGTCGATAATTTCCAGCTCGAGTATGTCTTTTTTACTGACGTTTACTGTCAATTCAATCCCTTTGAAAAATATCCCGATAAACAGCTCCCAACAGGATATAACAAGTAACGGGATTTGTCAATATCATAGATAGTTGGAATCCCGCGGAAGACTGGAGAATCTGAGTAAAAAGAGGAAAACAGCCGGAGCTTTCCGGGTTATCAGAATAAAATCGCAGGGCTAAAAACCCTGCGATATAAAACGAAATCAATTTACCTACCGGATTCCTACATCGTTGGCGCAGCCGGTTTTGCCGGTTGATAGGTGGCGCTGCCAAATCCCAATATGGGGAAGAAGATAACTCCCAGGAAGAATAAACCTATTCCGAATCCGGCACTCTTGCCGAAATTCCTGGCAATATCCAGCAAGACGATTATGGTGAATACGATATTCACAAAAGGAATTAACAAAAGCACCAACCACCACCCGGGTCTCTGGGCTACCATCAATAACAAATAAGTATTATAGAACGGTATCAGAGCTCCCCACCCGGGCTGCCCTGCTTTTACCAACACCTTCCAACTCGCAGCAATGTAGAAGATTGCAAATGCAATCCCTACAAGTATCAATAAAACCATTCCGGAACCGTGCATAACAAAACCCTCCTCTCTTTGTTTTGCTCAAAGGACAAATAACATAATCGTCCGCCCAAATTCATTCACATGTTGTTTGCATCTCCGATGTCATCCTTTGAAGTGTTTATATATAACCCGTCCTATTCTTAAATGTCAACCCTTTTTTCATGATTTTTGTGAGAGTTCGTAGCTGGGGCTCCCAGCCCCGGATGCAACAGAGCGGCAAGAAGAGAAGAATGTTTTGTAGTAGAGATCGCACGGACGTGCCCCCAGACGGGAGCGCTGCGCGGGCACCGTCCGCTCGTCTGGGCATTCATGCGACCCGCAACGTTTACTTGTCCTTGAGAATCCCAAACCGGTTGTGGACCAGATCTATCACCACCGTGTATTCGTCATAAAACAGGGCGTTCCCCAAAAGCCCATCCGCCTTGAACGGTCCCTGCGAAAAAGCTATCATCCCGGTCGTATCAAAGTAAACCATCGGACCGGCCACGCGCAGGGTTCCGAACTTGAGTTCGCCTTTGGCTGGAGCTCCAATCAGGACAGCTTCCTGTCCCCAAGAAGGTACCTTCATCCGAATATTGTTCTTCTCATCTCCCTTCAAACCGGTTAGCTTTTGCCACATGGCCTTTGAAGTGGTTATGGGAAACAAACTGGCGCCGGTATCATAGAAAAAGTCATCAGAAGATGTATCCGCAATTTGCACATGAACGAACAGCTTGTTATCCCGCCTGTTTAGGTTCACAAAACTCGCCCGGGAAAGCAGGCTTTTTACCGCAGGGTCAAGCGAATCGGTCAAACAAAATCTTTTCTTCGGGAAATCCAGGATCAGTATCCTACCTACCAAAATATCCTGCCCCACCGACCCGATCACCGGATGCACTTTTTTGTCATTGAGTGAATCACCAAAATCTTTATACATAAACACCGGGAAAGAATCGAAGGGGCAATTCCCGATCGAGCCGGAGAGGGCAACGAAGTCTTCCTGTCCTTTAATGGGTTGGGCCGGGTAATTTAACTGGTTGAATGGTATTTGATAGAGAACGGTGAAGTCAGATCCGGTGTCGAGCTGCATCCAGAATGTTTTCGGGTTGTTCTTCAGCTTTACCGGAACCAGGATCCCCACCCGATCGAATGTTTTATCTCCAATCGAGCTGCTTATCCATTCAAATTGTGACCACTCTATAGCCGCTGAACAGGTTTCAAACGTAAGCAGCATTATGATAATAAACAGTTTGATTCTCATAGCTTCCTTAAGGTGCTGTGTTAGGAACTCAGGGTTTCTGACCTATCTTCTATCAACAGTACGCAAAAAATTTATAGCGGTTGCATTTATTGAAAATCCCACCTTAGCGATGATGCGACTTGTTTAAGCTCGTTGAATCAAATCACTACAGAGTGATTTCAGGAGCACAGGGTTTGTAGCCTACGAAACCGGTATTTCTGACCTTACTGACCTTTCTGGTGATTGCTTCAGATTTTTTTCAGCCATCCTGCGGTATGAGTTATGTTGTTTATAACAAAGGACATAACAGATTATGATACCGGTGTTTCTGACGTTTCTGACCTTACTGGGCTTTGTTTTTTAATTTTTTTCACTTGCACTTTTCGTTAGCAGACGCTCCCGTCCGGTGATAGTACCTCCCACTTATTAGGGAGCTTTCCTTTTCACCACTGAAGTAATAGTGAATTGATATTTTGTGGGAAGATAAGACGACCGAAACCCTTACCAACTTATCTACGACCAAACTTGGATTGGTTGTCGGATGATTCTTTTTTTTCGTATAAAATCCCCCTTTGTAGCTTTCGATGGTTTAAGAAAAGTGTCTTTTCTATAGAACGAACAGAAACTCCAAGTTCTTTTGCATGGTAACGAAGTATCTTAAGGTAATGATACCAGTTCTTGAAAGTGAAACCTATTCCCTTGGGTTTTGAACGTACCGAATTGATAGCGAATAAGAGCTGCCAAACTCTAATATCGATTACTCCATACCGTTTAGGGTTAATAAGTGTAAGAATAGCAGAAGCCATGGGTATGTTAACTCCTTTGAGTTGAGTGAGATACTCTATCTTCTGTTGTTCACTTCGGGTGGTTAAAGCTTTTTTTGTTAGACTTTTGATTGTTGCTGGGTGGTTACTCTCGATGAGACGTATTGCTCGGGGACTTTTCCATCGGCAGATAGCCACTAGATATGCTTTTGTGAGAACCTTTTCCTGTTTAACATGCCTTAGTAGCTTAATAAGTACAGCAGTTCTTTCATCCTCCTTTGTCACAAGTTCAATTGAAAGCAAATCACGGAGTGTTTTGTATTTTGGCTGTCTAATATCCATTTTTGTAGACTCTCAAACTAATAGATTCATTGGTTTAAATGTTTTTGTGGTTTTAATGGAAACCTTGATGTTTGAGAACAACGCATCTAGACAAGCAGAAACTCCCATCTAAAGGATTGTACGATCACCTGACAAATCAATAGTGTCAGGAGCATGGGTTTCCTGATGCTATAACTTTTAAGACCGTTAATTGACTAACGGATGGTCTCTTAACATGTGATCCATAAGATGTCTTGTGAAATCCATAGTCGTTTGTGTAATGTCCTTGCAACTATTGACATTGTTTTTCAGCAATATCTCCAACGGTACATGTGAAAATCTTATACTGTCTTCGCGTAAGAAATAACGGCTGACTGCACTCGTGATTACATCCACGAACCGTTTTCTTGGGGTGTCCTGCGTCATCAGCGAGATGGACGCAGTGCGAACATTTATGTTTGGACCCAACTTTTCATAGAATGAGTCCACGTCAACTTGAATTGCTTGAGCCCAATCCTTCAGATGAATTTTTATATCGTCTTTGGGGAAGGAGTGATTATCTAAATATATTGAGATGGCAGAATCGGCTAAATGACTTTCCATGTAATCGGTAATAGAAGTGAAAACTGTTTCTACAAGGATTTCAGAATATAATATTTGTGCGATGTTTCTTTCTCCAATATGTCGATGCTTCTTACGTAGCTCGTTACCAAGTTGTTCATAAACAGTTAGGACATATTGAAATTCCTCGTTGTTTAGCTTCACTGATCTGACAACTATCTGAATAGGTAGCTTGATAACAAGATCTGATATTCTTTCAGCCCTCGCATTGTTTATGTGCCTGTTCTTAAAAGGTTTTGTCTTGGATAACCCGAATAGTTCACTGCAGGAACTAAAGATTTCTTTTTCTTCTGTAAGATCGTATGTAACTGCTACACCCAAGAAGCAATCCGTCTCTCTATCCGGTTGAAATGTAGGTGTACCTTGCTCGTCGAATAGAACTATGATTTGACTTTCAATATCCATTCCAGTCATCTATGTTTTTAGGTCTGGTGCAACGAGAACCTAACAAATGCCCTATTTTACCAGCGGTACGCCTAAATCCTTGCAGATTTTGTTAGCTAAGGCATCGATAATTTCAGTATGTCGTGGCACAGACGATCGTTTATTAAAAGTTGGATTGTGCCACCAAGAGTGGCGTGATCCTTC
The DNA here is from genome assembly GCA_903908285.1 of uncultured candidate division Zixibacteria bacterium. GTDB lineage: Bacteria > Zixibacteria > MSB-5A5 > MSB-5A5 > SM1-73 > CAIVRH01. The sequence goes on along the minus strand of CAIVRH010000014.1, from coordinate 31,483 downwards.
CCTTAAGAGTTCACACCCATTTTTCTTAAGATGTCTGATCAGCGCTCCCCTTTTCATAGGGCAATCTTCGCCTCATGATATGATTTGCCTGCTGCGGTCAATGCGTCTTTCTTGTTGAATTCTATCGCTTCCTTCAAGGTTTCTTTTAGGGTTGAGAGTAATTCCTCTTTTGTCCTCTCCTGGCAATTCACTCCGGGAACTTCCTCAATCCATCCTATCCACCAACCATTTGTCTTTTTGATCACCGCTGTATATTTACCAGCCATATTGATCTCCTCTGTTACCCTACCCGTTGATTATTTGAATCCTTTTTTTGAAGCTTTACTTCGTTCTGAACCAGTCAAAATGCTGTGTTATTTTACTAATACAGTCTATTATCCAGCACTATAACCGAAAATATTAGCTTAAGCCCTGTTTCTACTCGATGACATTCTGTTTCCCAGATCATATTATATCCATTCATGGAATTTTGTCAAGTCTAGAATCTGGACTACTCCATATATCCCCCTCTCCATAAATGAGGGTGTGTCATAACTCGGTTTTTTGTAGCCGCAGACTTTAGTCTGCGAAAATCCCTTGTTGAATTCCAACAACTTACGCAATCTAAAGATTGCGGCTACAAACTCAAAACACAATTGTGACACAGCCTCAAATATGTAGAGAGGGATCAAGGGGGTGAAGTTAACAATCACTTACCTATCCAGTTTCGCCAGCCTTTCATCAAACATCTTGTTTGCTCGCTTCCTATATTCATCCACAAAGTTTGGCATGGGAATAAGCGGTTTTTCAAGTTGAGCCATAGTGTCTTCTGATAAATTTGAATTCAACACTACTTCTTTTCCAGCGGTTTGCAAAAGTTGCTTGTAGCTCTCAAGATACGGCTGAAAAGAAGGATCATGGCTTTGCAGAATACCGCCTCCGCCGCGGTAAATCTCGGCAGCCAGCTTTGCGCTGAAATTTCTAGCCATCCTTCGAAACAAAACCCTAAGTACCTGAAAATGACTCTGCTCCGGAAAACCGCAGCTGGAGATAACGATGATTTGGTTTGGCTTGTCATACTTTCTCGGATGTCTGCTCTCCCCGTTTTCGTCTCTTGCAAAATGAGGATCAGCTAGAGGGATGAGCCGGTCCATGAAGTTCTTCATCAACCCGGAGACATTATCCACATACAAAGGGGTGGCAAAGCCAAGAACGTCCGATGAGATGACTTTTTGGAATAATCCTTCCATATCATCCTGGGTGGTGCACTCACCCGGTGTTTCCATCCAGCAGGCATAGCAGGCATTGCACGGCTTTATCTCCTTCCCGGCAAGAAAAATGTTCTCCACCTCCGCCCCTGCTTCCTGCGCGCCTTTTGCGAATTCTGTCACCATAAAATGGGTATTCCCGCGCTCGGCTCTCGGGCTTCCGTTGAATATAGTTATTTTCATAATATTGACCGCCTTTCATGTCAGCAGTTCAAACATCGCAAAGTTAGCTTGACAAACTTCTGATTATCATTGTTTCAAATAATTCAAGAGCCCGCCCTTTTCCGTAATCTCCATTTCCAGACCGGATATGGGCTGTCCTTTTAATTTTTGTCCGCTGGAGAGATTGGTTACTTCTCCGGTTACCAAATCTACTTCGATCTCTTCTCCGGTCTTCACCATTTTGGAAATCCCCGGGCATTCCAAAAGCGGAAAGCCCAAATCTATGGCATTGCGATAGAATATGCGGGCGAATGAATCCGCCACCACACAGCTTACCCCGTTCTCTTTCAAGCAAACCACCGCATGTTCACGCGATGAGCCGCAGCCGAAGTTTTTCCCTGCCACAACAATATCTCCGGGCTGGACCTCTTTGGCAAAATTCTCCATTCCCGGGACAAACTCCATGGCATGTTTTGCCATCTCCTTGGGATCGGTAAGGGGGAGGTATTGCCCGTGAAAAATCTGGTCGGTGTCGATGTCGTCACCGGTTACCCAGGCTTTCCCTTTGAAATTCTTTAGCATATTAGTCTCCTTAATTTCTAAATTGATCAGCTTTTGGGAAATTAATATAAAGGAAGGGAAAAGTCAATGGTTGGGTGTATCTATCCCTACACTTTAGGAAATTGCTGATGTTCCCCTGGTAAGACGGGCTACCGGGAGTTTGGAGCTGGTTATACCAAATTACTTTTTCTTGATTTTTTCCAGCATTTCTCTGGCTGGAACAAAAGTAGTATCAATTGATAGTGCCTGGTTTAATTCCGCGATGGCATTTTCCGGTTGATTATTTGTCATATAAGCAATCGCCAGATGATAGTGTACTCTGGGATTATTGGGCAACAGAACCACGGCTCGCTGGTATTGCTCAATAGCCATTTGTGTCTGTTTATCCTCCAGGTAGTAATTACCCAGGTTCAGGCGGGCTTGGCCATAGCTGGGATTGATGCTTACCGCCTCAAGAAATTCGGTAAATGCTTTTTGCCGCAATCCTTTTTTGATATAGACCGTGCCCAGATTATTGTGAGCTACCGCATAATCCGGCCGGATGGAAAGAGCTTTATTGAAGAAATCGATTGCCCGGTCATTCTCCCCCTTCCGGTAATATAAGTCACCCAAGCTGTTATAGGCTTTATAATAGGTCGGGTCCACTTTAAGACATGAATCGAACAGTTCCACTGCCTGCGGATATTTTCCCTCTTCCGAATAGAGATTTCCCAGATTGCATAGAGGATCGGGCAAAAGGGAATGGCGCCGGGATGCTTGGGTATAAAGCTCTTCCGCTTTCGACAGATCGCCTCTCTTCTCATATATCGATCCCAGATTATTGTATGCCAAAGCCCCTGGGGGGAAGAGCTTTATCACCTCCCCATACTCGTTTTCCGCTTCCTTATTCTTGTTTTCCTCCTGATACAAGAGGGCTAAGTTGAAATGGACCATCAGATGACCGGGTTCAAACGATAGGGCTTGTTTATATTCTTTTATGGCCGGATCGATCTTGGCCTGTTTTGCCAAAACCATCCCCAGGTTATAATGTTCCTCCGCCCGATCTTCAGCCGTCGGAATATGGCGGCGCAGGTTAGCTAAAAGCAGGAAAAACAAAAATAACAAAATGAGAATCCAATAACCTCCGGACTGTTTTGATTTAAACATACCATAAAACCGGTATATCGCAAAACCGGCAAATATGATCAAAAGGGGAACCAGTGGAATGCGGTACCGGTCACTGATAAAAAAGAAGAGCAAAGCCAATGTTTGAGATAGAATAAAAAGTAGAATCAAAACCGGTTTGGGTTCCCTATTTCTTGCCTTGGCTCTATCTTTCCAGTATATGATCATTCCGATAAGACCCAAGGGGAGTATGATTCCCAAAGGGAAATAGATCACCCATTTCCAGAGCAAGAGTCCTAAGATGAAAGAATAACTGCGGAAAAGATACATATCCTGATTTCTTTTGATTTCAAAACCATCCAGACTCAAAAGCAGTTTTTTGAAAAGAAGCTGCATATAGGAGAAAGGCTTCCCAGTGATATAGGAGAATGATTCCCGCCAGAAATAATTCGACCTTTCCGACGGTTTCATAAAACCGTGCTGCATGGGGCGCTGAATCAGCTCCTCCCATTCTATTCCCGGTCGGATGGAGGTGGTCTGGTCGTAGTCCGGGTTATTCCCGATAAAGAAATTTATCCCCGAATTGGAGGAGATCCATACCAAATTTTTTCCCACCAGCAGATTCCGGGCTGCAGTTATCGAAACCACCAGCAGAAAACCGATCAAAAAACGAAAAGAATAATCCACGATCTTCCGGGTGGGCCATTTCTTCTTAATGAGGATACGGGCAATCCAGAGAACGGCAAAGGGGAGAAATACCACAACCAAACCGTGAGTGATCGAGGCAAGCCCTAAGATAATCCCGGCCCCCAAAAGCTTATTTTTGCCGGGGGAGCGATAGAATGAGAATAAAACCAGAATCAGGGACAGATTAAGAAAGATGATCAGTACCGGATTCAAAAGCTCGGCATCAAAAAAGAGAAATGGACCGTAAAAAGCAGCCATAAGAAAAGCAATCAGGGCGATTTTGGGGTTGAAAGCCGATTTGGATATCAGGTAAAGAAGCAGGCAGTTTAAAGACCCGATCAAAATCTGAATAAATCTGACTAAGAACAGGTCATGTCCAAAGACCGAATAAATGATCCCCAGAAAATAAGAATAAAGCGGAGCCTGCCAGAAAACCTTGTCACCTATCCAGTGTCCCTTGGCTATTTCCTGTGCCCAATCATCGTAAGTTTGGCAGTCGATGATGGGGAAATGGAAAAAGGGGTTTTTTACGATGGATAAAAGGTAAAGCAGGCGGGGGAGGAAAGCGATGGAGAATAATATAAAATAAAAGAGAGCGGATTTGGAATCGGGAGAAGTCTTTTGGTCTTTGGTTATGTCCATGTTTGAAGGATCTCCTACCTAGATAACTTCGATTAAGATAACCGAAGTTTGCTGGCGGACCTTACTTCCGAGACTACTGATCTTCTGTATCCCCTTTCCACATAGTGGAAAAGAGGACTGGTGGGGAGAGGTACGGAAACCATTCGTCATCTGTCTTTAACCGCTGCCAGGATAAAGATTATTCCCATTCGATGGTGGCGGGAGGTTTGGAAGAGATGTCATACACCACCCGGTTGACGCCTTTCACCGAGTTAATGATAAGATTGGAGATTCTTCCCAGCACCTCGGATGGAATACGCGCCCAGTCGGCAGTCATACCGTCGACAGAGGTGACTGCCCGTAAGGCGATGACATTTTCATAAGTTCTCTCATCCCCCATCACCCCCACGCTCTGTACCGGCAGAAGCACGCAGAAAGCCTGCCAGATTTGATGGTACAAATCCGCCGATTTAAGCTCGGAGATATAAATATCATCCGCCTCCCTCAATACACTGAGCCTCTCCGGGGTGATCTCACCTAAGATTCTCACTGCCAGACCCGGTCCGGGAAAAGGATGGCGGCCGATGATGACTTCGGGAAGGTTTAACTTTCTCCCTAATTCCCTCACCTCATCCTTGAACAGCTCTCTTAAAGGCTCGATCAACTTCAAATTCATCTCCTGGGGCAAACCGCCCACGTTGTGATGGGATTTGATGGTGGCGGATGGTCCCTTAAAAGAGGTGCTTTCGATCACGTCGGGATAAAGCGTCCCCTGTGCTAAGAATTCCACATCTTTTATCTTTTCCGCCTCCTCTTCGAATACCTGGATGAAGACTCTCCCGATGATCTTCCTTTTTTCTTCGGGATCGATCACTCCTTTAAGCCCGATTAAAAATCTTTCCGAAGCATCCACCGGAATCAGGTTCAGATCGAAATCCTTAAAAGCCCTGACCACCTCTAAGGCTTCGTTCTTTCTTAACAGGCCATTATCCACGAAGATGCAGTGGAGTTGTTTGCCGATGGCTTTGTTCAACAGAACCGCACAAACCGACGAATCCACTCCTCCGGATAGTCCCAAGACGACCTTGCCGTCTTTCACCTGTTCTTTTAACCGGCCAATGGTGCCGTCGATGAACGACTCGGTGGTCCAGCTCCCCTCACATTGGCAGATGCGGAAAAGAAAATTATGCAGGATATTTTTACCTTCCTCGGTATGAACCACTTCCGGGTGGAATTGCAGTCCGAATACTCTCTTTTCCCGGTTTCTAATTCCTGCATACGCGATATTTTCGGTATGAGCTAAAACCTCGAATCCAACCGGTAATTTTGAAAGGTGATCGCCATGGCTCATCCATACTACGGTTTTGTCCTTTACTCCAAGAAACAAGTCTTCATGCCGGTCGATGTTAATGATGGCTTTACCATACTCTCTCTTTTGCGATCTTTCCACCTCCCCGTCGAACAGCTTGCCGATAAGCTGTAAGCCGTAACAGATACCCAAAACCGGGACACCCAATTCGAATATCTCCTTTCCGCAAAACGGGGCGCCTGGGTCGAATACGCTGGACGGTCCGCCGGAAAGAACTAAACCCTTTAAATTCTTCCCCCGGAAGGTCCGGATGGGCTGGTTATAGGGAACGATCTCGCAGAACACCCGGTTTTCCCGGATGCGCCGGGCGATCAGCTGGGTGTATTGAGATCCGAAATCCAGTATGATTATAGTCTGGTCCTGCTTCATATTCTTATATTTCCTCTGATTTCAGGATGGTATCTTTATGCCAGTTCCTATCGTCCTTGTGGGGATAATCGATGTTATAATGCAGCCCCCGGCTCTCTTTTCTCTGCAGGGCGCATTCGATGATCAGTTTTGCCACGGTGGCGAGATTCCGCAGCTCCACCACATCGTAGGTTACCGGGTTGATTTTATAAAAATCGGTGATCTCCTCCAGCAGGATATCAATTCTTCGTTTGGCTTGTTTGAGCCGGCGGTTGGAACGGACTATTCCCACGTAATCCCACATGAATTTCTCGATCCATTCCCGGTTATGGGAGATGATCACCCATTCCTGTTGGTCGAATACCCCTTCCAAGCTCCAGGCGGGAATGGGGGGGAGGGAAAAGTCTTTCAAACCTGCCAGCTTTCTTTTAGCACTGTCCGCCGCGAAGTGGGCAAAAGCCACCGCCTCCAAAAGAGAATTCGATGCCAGCCGGTTGGCGCCGTGCATTCCGGTGCAGGCCACTTCACCGCAGGCATACAAATTTTCGATACCGGTCCTCCCTTCGATATCGGTCACCACCCCGCCGCAGGTATAATGAGCGGCAGGCACCACCGGAATCCATTCTCTGGTTATATCCAGACCCAGGGAGAGACATTTTCCGTAGATATGGGGAAACCTGAGCTTGATGAATTTCTGGTCCAAATGGGTAATGTCCAAAAAGACGCAGGGGTCTCCCCGTTTTTTCAGCTCGTGATCGATAGCCCGGGCCACCACATCCCGGGGAGCCAGCTCTTTTTGGGGATGATATTTCTCCATGAAGGTTTCTCCGTTTTGTAACCGGAGTATCCCGCCTTCTCCTCTCACCGCCTCGGAGATCAAAAAGGAATCGGACTTTTCATGATACAGGGTGGTGGGATGAAACTGGATGAATTCCAAATTGCCCACCTCCGCCCCGGCTTGGTAAGCCATGGCCAGACCATCGCCGGTGGCAATGGAGGGGTTGGTGGTATGAATGTAGACTTGTCCCGCTCCCCCGGTGGCTAAAAGGGTGATTTTGGAGAGACAGGCAATAACCTGATTGTTTTTTTTGTCCAGAACGTAAGCTCCCCAGCATTGGATCTTTTCGCCGGGTTTTGAGCGGTAATCTTTAAGGTGATGTTGTGTGATCAAATCGATGGAGATGTGATCTTCCAGGATTTTTATGTTGGGTTTGGATTTTACCGCACTCAAAAGCGAATTTTCCACCTCTTTGCCGGTAAGATCGGCAGCATGCACCACCCGGTTTTTCGAATGACCGCCTTCCAGTCCCAGATCGAACTCGTTTTCTTCGTCTTTTTTTCTGGTGAAATGGGTGCCTATCCGGATCAATTCATGAATGCACTCCGGACCCGCCTCCACCACTTTTCTTACCACCTCCGGGTTACATAAGCCATCACCTGCCTTGAGCGTGTCTTCTATATGAAACTTGAAAGCATCATCCTTTGCCAAAACGGAGGCAATGCCTCCCTGGGCATAGTTGGTGTTGGATTCGGAGTCCTGTTTTTTGGTAACGATGACCACATCCCCCAGCTCACAAACTTTGAGGGCGAAGGAAAGTCCCCCGATGCCCGATCCGATCACCAGAAAATCGGTCTTCATCTCCATTTATTCTTATTCCTCGATTTTGTTTAAAAGGATATTTTCTCCACTTATTACTCTCAAGTCAATTTTTAACACATAAACCGGAATTTCCGGCATGTTTACCATAGGTATACGCACCGAATCTTTTTCCGTGGTGATGATAAAATCAACACCCAGATTCTTGGCTTCGCCTACCAGAGAAGATATATCTTTGGAACGATAAGAATAATGATCCGGGAAAATTCGATGTCCTGCGAGGTTGACCTTCAGCTGTTTCAAACTATTCTCAAATGAAGCCGGATTCCCAATACCCGAAAAGGCTAAAGCTTTTTTGTCCTCCAATTCCTTCAACTCGATGGCCGAGTTATCGGGGAATTTCTCGACCGAATGTATCCGGTAAACCGATTCCACCATGGGAGCTTGGGGATTATATTTTCTTAAAGTTTCTTTGAGCTTGTTATTATCCGACATCTGATCAGTCTTGGTTAAAACCAATATATCCGCTCTTTTCAGAGAGGAGAGCGGCTCTCTTAGTATCCCCACCGGAAGAAGCTTTCCGTTTCCGAAAGGAATGGTTGAATCTATCACCACTATATCCAAATCTCTCCGGATTTTTAAATGCTGGAATCCGTCATCTAAAATCAAAATCTCCGCTCCATATTTTTCGATGGCGTATGGTCCCGAGACACTTCTATGTTTGTTTATAATGATCGGTATGTCGATAAGTCTCCTGGACATCATATACGGTTCATCCCCGGCATCTTCCCAGCTTGCTTTGGCGATGGCTCCCTGATTCAAATCCACCATTTCTTTATTTTCCCGCTTATATCCCCGGGAGAGTATCGCCACTTTCCGGTTTTCTTCTCTTAGCTTTTCCGCCAGATAGATGACCAGTGGGGTTTTTCCGGTTCCGCCGGCGGTGATGTTTCCCACACTGATGACTTTAGCCTTCAGTCTCTTTACTTTAAATATTCCCAGACGATAAAAAGAAAATCTGATAAAAACCGCCCAGCCATACCACCCGGAGAAAAAAGAAAGCAACAGCATAATCACCGTACTCCGCTGTCCTCCGGGGTGAACCGTACGGTTTACCCCGCCATCTGTAGTCCCTGTCAGGTACGGCGTTTGCAGCGGACAGCCGGCTTGTCCTGAGTGCAGACGATTGCTTTCGAGAAGCGAAAAGATCAAATCGACAGTAATTTTGGAAACACCGGTCTCTTTTTTTACAGCGGCTTTGGCATTTTCCCCCAACCGGATTCTTTTCCGATCATCCGATAGCAAATCGTGCAATGTTGCGTAAAGCTCTTCCCCATCTTTTACTTTTATTCCTCCCCCGGATTGAATCAATATTCTGGCTTCCTCCTTGAAATGATCGATATATGGACCAAAAATAACCGGAATTCCATACATCACCGGCTCCAGGAGATTATGCCCCCCCACCGGCACTAAGCTTCCCCCCACAAATGCCGCATCCGCCAAAGCATAGAGTCCGGAAAGCTCTCCGATAGTATCCAAGAGGATTACGTCCTTTGAGTCTGTCGGTATATTGCCATCCAGCTGACTTTTGCGGATGAATTTCATCCCCTGGTCAGACAGAAAATTTTCCAGCTCTTTCAATTTGTCCAGATGCCGGGGAGCCAGGATCAAAAGCAGGTTATCCTTTTCTGATTTCAATCGTTTGAATACGCCGGTTAAAATTTGCTCTTCTCCCGACCTTATGCTCCCGCCGATGATCACCCGGAGATGATCCGGTATACCCAGTTGTTTTCGCAACTCGCTTTTGCCCACAGCTTCTTTGATATAAAGCAGGCGGTCGAATTTCAGATTTCCGGTTACTTTGATTTTATCCGGGCGGGCGCCCAATCGGATGATCTTCTCCCGGTGCTCATCCGATTGCATGCACATAAGATCAAAGCAGGAAAGCGTTTGGATAAAGAGTTTTTTTACCAAAAGATATCTTTTGAAAGACTTCTCGGAAATCCGCCCGTTGATTAGGGCGGTGACACATCCCCGGGCTTTGGCTTCGCATATCAGGTTGGGCCAAAACTCGGTTTCGACTAAAATCAAAGCTTGAGGCTGGATCCGGTTGAAAGTTCTTTTGACGAATCTCTTCAGATCTACGGGGAGGAGAAAGACGAACTCGATATCCTTCAAGGACACTTCCGCCTCTTTTTTACCGGATTTGGTGACGGTCGATACCACCAAGGTAAACTCCGGATGATCTTTTTTGATCTGGAGAATCACTGTAGACAGAACTTTTACTTCTCCGACCGAAGCGGCGTGGAACCAGATGACTTTTTTCGAGTGGATTTTTTTTATTTTATCACTGGATACCCTTCCCATTCTTTCCCAAATTCCATGTCTTCCGACTGCAGCGCGGAGCAGAAGATAGGGAAAAGAAAATATGAAGGCGATATTTAAAAGGAGATTATAAAGGATGTCCATTGGCACGGATTAGATTTGGTGTAACTCACATCTAAATTAAGTTAAGTGATAGATTATTACTCACTTGAGAAAATAATCGTCTGTCCTTCGGGTCAGCTCCGACAGATCATTTTCCAATTCCTTTCTTATATTATCCAATTCTTCAGGGGCAGCATCAACCGGTACATAGATGGGTTTACCCAGAGCGATCACCACCTTAGAAAAAGGTTTCGGAATTAGGAATTTATCCCAGCTGGAGAGGTTCCAGCGTCTTTTGGCGGAATTGGTGATGGGAATTATGGGCATTCCGCTTCTCTGGGCGACATATAGAATGCCGGGATGAACCTGAAACCCGGGACCTTTGGGGCCATCCGGAGTGATGGCCACATCGAATCCGGATGCGATCTTTTCGCAGAGTTCGAAAATGGCTTTGGGACCCCCCCGGGTGGTGGATCCTCTCACCGTAATAAATCCCAGTCTATGGATAATCCGGGCGATGTATTCTCCGTCTTGATGCTGGCTGATCAGAACATGTATCTTTTGCTTCCGGTGGGAGTAGGTAAAAATTAGCATCCTTCCGTGCCAGAATGCATAGATCACGGATTTTCTTTCTTTCCTGATTATATTTAGATTTTCCTCCCCCACCCATTCTGCTTTCAATGTCATTCCCAGAAGGTAAATTAGAATCGGACCGATCCAGGATGCTGAAAATAATAGCAGTTTATCTCTTATCTGTCTGAGCCATTTTTTCATTCATTACCATATACTAATAGAAAATAATAAATTTGTGCCAGCCCGGCGCACGAAAAATGTTTATTCGACATTCGACATCATTCGATCTATGATTTGTGCGGCTTTCCTGGATGCTCCCTCTTCCCCTAACTTTGCTTTTACTTTTTCCAGCTCGATTTGAATGGTTTTATATCTAGCTTGGTCATTTAGAATATCATACATCTCGTCGGCTATCTTTTGGGGAATCGCCTTTTTCTGAATGAACTCGGGAACGATTTTTTTGCCTGCCACCACATTGGCTAAGGCGATGTGGGGGATATTGATCAAACTCTTCGCCACCAGATAAGTCCAAAAGCTGGTCTTATACAGAACCAGGAATGGGGTGCCCAAAATGGCACATTCCAGGGTGGCGGATCCAGAAGTGATCAGCAAAAGATCGGAATGCTTCATTACATCGTAGGTTAAATTCTCCACGATGGTCACAGGGGTGTTAAATGGGGCGAGCAGATTTTCTATCTTTTCTTTTTTGATGGTGGGAGCCAATCCCAAGAGCAATTTTAAATTTTTGATTCTGGCGTTCAAAAGATGAACCGATTCAAGCATGATGGGGAGAATCTGTTCCACCTCCTGCCAGCGGGAGCCGGGAAGCAATCCCAGCACCACTTCATTTTTTCTCAAGTCAAATTTCCTCCGGAAATCTTCTGGGGATAGAACCGGTCGGGCTGCCTCCAGCAGGGGATGCCCCACGAATTCGCATTTGATATCGAATTTATCATAAATAGGTTTCTCGAAAGGAAAGACCACCACCATCCGGTCGATCAATCCCTGCATCTTTTTGACCCGGTTGCCTCCCCAGGCCCAAACCTGGGGGCTGATGTAGTATAATACCGGAATACCCAAGTCCTTCACTTTTTGGGCGAATCTTAAGTTGAACCCGGGATAATCTATCAATATAGCCAGATGGGGTTTTTTAGTTTCGACGGCAGAGACTAAAGTTTTCATCACTTTTTTAATGTAGCTTAAATTCTTTAGCACCTCCCAGAAGCCCATGATGGAAAGCCGGTCGATGTGAAAGATAAGCTCCACCCCCTCCTTTTTCATCTTGTCCCCGCCGATGCCAAAGATATCCAGATTCGGGTTTATCTTTTTAAGCTCTCGGAGCAGGCAGGAACCATGCAAGTCGCCGGATGCCTCTCCGGCTATTATCACTATTTTTTTGGGGTCGTTCATTAGTTACCTAAAATAAATCGTAGGGACAGGGCTGGTTGAGCTTGCGAAATCCCGCTTTTGCGGGATCCCTGTCCTTTTAAGTCCTTTTTAAGCGGATAGCTGCGAGGGTCATCCCTACGAAAGATATTCCTATGGCTTCAAGCTTCTATTTTTGTGTTCTTCTGCTTTCTCTTTGATCAAAAGCGCTGCTTCCAAAGCTTTTTTCCCGTCTTCCCCGGTGACTTGAGGAGGAACTCTGGTTTGCACCGAATGGATAAACGATCCTATCTCCGCAGTGAGCATATCCTGTTCCTTGATCTCCGGTCGCTCGTATAACACCGTCTTACCCACCTCTTCCACCGGTATGTTCCCCACCACGGTTTTCTTTTCCTTTTCTTCCCGGGTTAATCGCTTTGCATCTACCAGTCTATAAACCTCTGCTATCTTCTGCGTGAAATCGAGGGAGATATATGAATCCTTTTGGAAAAGCCTCATTTTGCGCAAAGCCCGGGCGGATATCCGGCTGGCGGTAACGTTGGCCACACAGCCGTTTTCAAAAGTCAGCCGGGCATTGCAGATATCCTCACTTTCGGCGATGACCGCAACGCCAACCGCTTCTATTTGCTTTATGGGACTTTTGACCAAGTTCAATATCAGGTCCAGATCGTGGATCATCAAATCCAAAATCACCGCCACGTCGGTTCCCCGGGGATTGAATTGAGCCAGCCGATGAGATTCGATAAATCTTGGCTCGGGTTGATATTTTTCCAACGACAAAAAAGCCGGATTGAATCTCTCGATATGCCCCACCTGCAGGATTGAGTCTTTATTTTGAGCCAAACGGATCAGTTCCTCTGCCTGCCCGACTGTCTCGGTTATGGGCTTTTCGATCAACAGATCCTTTCCCCTCTCCAGTATCATCAGAGCCAGAGGATAATGAACCGTAGTCGGAACCACCAGGCTGATCGCATCCGTCTCTTTTAAAAGGTCATCCAGTTTTTCGAAATACCTGATATTATATTTTTGCGCTGTCCGGTTGCCTTTTTCCGCATCGATATCATTTATCCCGATTAGTATGGCATCCGGAATCTGAGAAAGGATGCGGGTGTGATGCTCGCCTAAATGCCCCACTCCCACTACGCCGACTCTTATTCTCTCCATTCCCACCTCCCATGGATTCTTATAGCTTCCTTCCGGCTCCTTAAAATTATCTGTGCAGATGGGTGATAATTCTTACCGGAGTAATTTAGCCAAGAATATAACCAAGTGCCTTAAATTAGTCAATAAAAAGATAAATATGCGGTAAGGCCAATCGTTTTAAATTGATCTCTTGCCCGAATGAGATTTTGAAGGGGTCAACAATTTCAAGTTTATTCCTCTGCTGCTTCACTGAAAGCTTTCAAATTAAAGGGGAGGAGAAGAGTCTCAAAACCAAATAGAAAAGTTTTATAAAGAAAGTTTATGATGGTCTTGACAAAGAGAAGGATTTTCTTAAATTGTAGTGGTGAGTGTTAGGTTAAATGCTTTTGGCGATAACTGAATTTCACTTTTCTCACAAGGAGGTCAGGCTTTATGTCTAAGAAGCGGGGTGTGGTTTTGATCATATTTCTTATATTCCTATTCTTTTCCATAGCGTTTGGAGAGAAAAAACAGGATAAGGACTCTTTTAAAGCCATCGAAAACCAGGTAACCGAATATACCCTTTCCAACGGGCTTAAGTTCCTGATTTTGGAAAGACATGAAGCGCCGGTGGTCTCATTCTGCACCTATGCCAATGTCGGCTCGAACAATGAAGTCACCGGCATCACCGGAATCTCTCATATCTTCGAACACATGGCATTCAAGGGAACTACCACCATCGGCACCAAAGATTACACTAAAGAGGCAATTGTCATGTCTAAAGAGGACAGCCTGTTTGATGAAATACTGAAAGAGAGAGACAAGGGAGATAGAGCCGATCAGGAGAAGTTGAAAAAATCAGGGGAGGAGTTTGCCAAAGTTCAGGATGAAGCCAGAGGATATGTGGTCAGCAACCAGTTTGGCTCCATCGTGGAAGAGCAGGGGGGAGTGGGATTAAACGCATTCACCTCCAACGACCAGACCTGTTATATATACAATTTCCCCTCCAATAAACTAGAGCTCTGGATGTCTTTGGAATCGGACCGGTTCGCTCATCCGGTCCTGCGGGAGTTCTATAAGGAAAAAGACGTAATCATGGAAGAACGCAGATTGGGGGTGGAAAGTAATCCGTTCGGGAAACTGTTTGAGGAATTCATGGCGGCGGCCTACAAGGCACATCCCTACCATCATGAAGTGGTGGGGCATATGTCCGATCTTGAGTCCATAACCCGTCAACAGGCAGAAGAGTATCTGAAAAAATATTATGTTCCTAATAATCTGACCATCGGAATTGTGGGAGATGTGAAACCGCAGGAGGTGATCGCCTTAGCGGAGAAATACTTCGGGCGTATTCCCCAAGGGGAATATCCCGCTCCGGTGCGAACCAAAGAGCCGGAGCAGTTAGGGGAAAAAAGGGTGGAGGTGGAGGATAAATCGCAGCCGATTTTGATGATCGGCTACCACCGTCCCAACATTAATGATCCGGACAATCCTGCGTTTAGTGCCATTGCAGATTATCTGGGGGGAGGGAGAACTTCGCAGCTTTACAAAATCATGGTCAAGGAGAAAAAAATTGCGGTGATGGTGGGAGCCATGCCCGCTTTTCCCGCAGAGAAATATCCCAGCCTGATCGCCTTCTTTGCCATGCCTTCCAAAGACCATACCAGCCAGGAGTGCGAAGATATCATTTATCAGGAGATTGAAAAGATCAAAACCGATACCATTTCCACCGCAGATTTGGTCGCCATCAAAACCCGGGCCAAGGCTAATTTCTTAAGGGGGTTAGAGTCGAATTTCGGGATGGCGCTTCAACTCACCTCTTATCAGGTTATTTCCGGTGATTGGAGAAATCTATTCTCCGAGCTGGACCGGATCAACCGGGTCACTGCCGCCGACATCAAGCAGGTGGCGGGTGAATATCTGAAGAAGTCTAACCGGACGGTGGCGGAATTGGTAACTATAAAATAAATAACGGATGACGAATGACGAATTTACAATTTTGCAAATGAATCTATGCTTAGAGGAGAAGGATCATGCTTAAAACCATAAGGAGCTTTAAGCTCATTTTTCTGGCGGCATTTCTGGTTTTATTCATCACCCCGGCTATCCGGTCGCAGACTAACTACAAGGATTTGAAGTATCCCCCCATGAGTGAGCTCAAGATTCCCCAGGTGAAGCGGGAGGTTCTGCCCAACGGGATGATCGTCTTCCTGGTGGAAGATCATTCTCTTCCCTTGATTGAGCTGTCTGCCAAGATAAGAACCGGCTCGGTGTACGAGCTGGCGGATAAGGTGGGATTGGCTGAGATCACCGGCTCGGTGATGCGAACCGGCGGGGCGGGGAAAAGAACCGGGGACTTAATCGACGACGAGCTGGAAAGGCTGGGAGCCTCCATTGAGACTCAGATAGGGTCGACCGAAGGAGGGGCCAATATGTCGGTTCTCAAGGAGGATATAGACAAAGGGCTTTCCATCCTGGCGGATATCCTGATGGACCCAAAGTTCGAACAGGACAAAATCGATTTAGCCAAAGTAGAACAAAAGAGTGGCATCTCCCGAAGAAATGATTTTGTAGGACAACTCGCCGATCGGGAATTCAACAAATTGATCTACGGGGTTCAAAGTCCTTATGCCCGGACCACCGAATATTATACCATCGATAATATCAAGCGGGAGGACCTGGTTGCATTTCATAAAAAATATTTCCATCCCAACTCGGTAATTGTGGGAATATGGGGGGATTTCAAAACTGCGGAGATGCTTCAGAAAATAAAGAAAGCATTTGCCGGCTGGCAATCAGCCAAAGTAGAAGGATTGGATCTGCCGAAGGTGGATTACCAATATCGTTCCTCAGTCGATCTGGTTAAAAAAGAAGATGTCAACCAGAGCAATATCTATCTGGGGCACATCGGAGGCAGAATAAACGATCCGGATTACTTCGCCCTGACGGTGATGAACAGCATTTTCGGCCGGAGTTTTTCATCCCGGCTTTTCAAAAAGGTTCGGTCGGAGGAGGGCTTGGCTTATCATGTCGCCGGTTCATATAACTGCAATGCCGGTTTTCCCGGGACTTTCTATGTTTTGTGTCAAACCAAATCTCAATCCACGGTGGAAGCCATCCAATATATGAAGGATGAAATAAAGAAGCTTACCACCGAGGAGGTTACGGATGAGGAGTTGAGCAGAGCCAAAGAAGGTTATTTCAATTCCTTTGCGTTCAAGTTCGATACCAAGCAGAAGATCGTGGAGCGATTGATGTTCTATGAGTATTATGGATTACCCTTGGATTTCATGCAAAAAACCAAAGCCCAGATAGAGCAGGTCACGAAAGCCGACATTCTCAAGGCCGCCAAGTCCCATCTCCATCCCGACGATCTGGTGATTTTGGCAGTGGGTAAACCTCAGGATTTCGATCAGCCGCTTTCGGTTTTGGGTCAGGTGGATACCATAGATATTACTATTCCCGAAAGTTCGCCTTTGGCTAAAAAAGAGATCCCCCAGGCCTCGGAGGCATCTTTGGCCCAGGGCAAGGAGATTTTCGATAAGATGGTTATCGCTTGCGGAGGCAGGTCGGCTTTTTCCGCCATCAAAAGCACGGTCACCAAAGCGGAGATTTCGGCTTCCACTCCCCAGGGTGAATTCCAGATGTCGGTTGCTTCCACCGTGGTTTTCCCTTTCAAATTAAATCAGGAGATGAACACCCCCTTTGGTAGTTCTACTGTGGTATATGACGGGGAGAAAGGGTGGGTGGTTTCCGCCCAGGGGACCCAGGACTTGCCGGAGTCTCAGATAAAAGAGATTAAAGCTGACCGTTTCCGCACATTCATCAGTTTATTTCAATACTCCGATTTGAAGGTGCAGTATGTGGGCACGGATGATTTCGAAGGGAAAAAGCTGGATATCCTGTTGTTTTCAGATCCTTCTGGAAATGAGATGAAGCTATTCGTCGATCAAACAAGTTATCTTCCGGTAAAAGAGTCATATCGGGGACGAGGTATGATGGGACCTACCAACAATGACGAGATATTCTCCGATTTTAGAGAGGTCTCCGGGGTTAAACTTCCCTTTCATAAAGTGACCAATGCGGATGGTAAAAAATACACCGAGACCAGGGTTTTAGAGATTAACATAAATACTCCGGTAGATGAGAATCTGTTCATTAAGAAATAACTTTTGGTGGTCTGGAGCATAATTTTTGATATTTACCCAAGCGGCAGGAGCAAAACTCCTGCCGCAGCTTTTAAAATAAAATTCACCATACTGGTAGTGAGCTTAAACCCCGATACTACTCTTCAGGCTTATTCCGATTTTTTTCCTTTTATTTGGTATGAGCGTGGTGTTCGAGCCAATCCCAGAATAGGCTTTTTAAGAATTTTTGTCTTGACAATTTGGCTCTATTTGATTTATTATGCACGCCATGAAGTTAGAGTTGAAGAGGACATCGGAAGATTTCAGTCAGAAGGTTCATCTGGAGGAAACCCCGGATGTTTTAAAGCTCCAGGCAGAGGGCGCAAAGTTTGAGAAACCGATTCAAGTAGATCTATTGGTTTCCAAAAGCAAGGATCAATTGGTTTGCCGGGGTAAGATCAGCGCCCCGGTGGGGTTGGAATGTTCGCGCTGCCTGCTCGAATACGAAGAAAACTTATCTGCGGATTTGGATTTTGTAGTGGATTTGGCTGGAACTCCGGAAAATATGGATTCAGAGGAAGACGGCTACTTTGTGGCGGATCCCTCCTCGGCTTTTTTTGTAATAGATGATCTGGTGCGAGAGGCGATAATTCTATCCCTACCTCTTAAGCCTCTCTGTTCCGAGGATTGCAATGGATTATGCCCGGTCTGTGGAACCGATCTTAACAAATCCCGGTGCCATTGCGTAATAAAGAAAATCGATCCCCGGTGGGATAAGTTGAAAGGATTGAAGAAAAGAACCTAGTGGTAGACAAATGGGAAAGGCAGCTCTATCATTTGAATCGGATTACGACATGAAAAGTTTAGGGTTCAAGGGGTCGAGAGTTCGAGGAGTCAAGTGAAGGGCAAAAGAATTGTAAAGACTTCCTTCGCCTAATAAGCAAAGGATTTATGACGCAGATTATTATACCAAGCGTTTGGTTGATTCAAATTTAACAAAAATACGAAGGAAAAAAGCTGGAAGCATTCATTAAAGCAAAAGATGAAAAACACTCGAAATCTCGAATCCTCGAATCCAATTTCGAAGCTAAAGGTAAGAAGAACTATATTCAGATAAAATATCATTGAAAGGGAAAATATATGCCTCTACCCAAAAGAAGACATTCCAAGACCCGCGGCGCCAAAAGACGGACTCATTGGAAGCTGGATACCCCTAATTTAGTGGAGTGCTCGCATTGCCATCAACCTAAATTACCCCACCGCATCTGTTCCAATTGCGGTTATTATCGGGGGAGACAGGTAATCGCCCCGAAAGAAACCTAGGTGTGTTGAAGGATGTTTTCGAAATCCAATCTGGTCGGTTTTTAAGCTGAAGGTGAAAAGATGCTGGAAAAACCCGTGAGTAAAGCCAAAGAAAGGGTAAGGATAGCGGTGGATGCCATGGGGGGTGATTTTGCCCCCGCTTCGGAGGTGGAGGGGGCGATTTGGGCACAGCGGGAAAATCACAACCACTTCGATACGGTCCTGGTGGGTGAAAAAGAAAAGATACAACTGGAACTTGACCGGCTCAAAGCCAAAAATTCGTCTTTGATCATTCATCACGCCTCGGAGCGGATTGCCATGAAAGATGAAGCGGTGAAGAGCCTGAAGATGCAGGATTCTTCCATTGCCGTCGGGATGAAGCTCTTGAAGGAAAGACAGGTGGACGGTTTCATCTCCAGCGGGAACACCGGAGCGGTGATGACCCATGCTCTTATGACCTTGGGAAGGCTGGAAGGAATCCAACGCCCGGCCATTGCTTCATTCCTCCCTACGGAAAAAGGGATAGTGGTGATTTTGGATGTAGGAGCCAATGCCGAGTGCAAAGCTTTAAACCTTTACCAATTCGCCATAATGGGGTCGGTCTACACTAACTACATTTTCAAAAAGCAGAACCCGCGCATAGGACTTCTCTCCATCGGAGAGGAGAGCACCAAGGGGAACGAGGTGACTTTGGTGGCGCACAAGCTGTTAAGCGAAGATCGTTCCTTGAATTTTATCGGAAACGTGGAGGGTCGGGACGTTCTTAAAGGGACGTGTGACGTGGTGGTATGTGATGGGTTTGTGGGGAATATAGTCTTAAAATTCACCGAGAGCATCGAAGGATATTTAACCTGGCTGGTGAAGAAAAGGGTAAAAGAGAGTATTCTTTTCCGGTTAGGTGCTTTTTTGGTGAAGGTTTCCATCCGAGATTTAAGAAAAGTATTGGATTACACCGAGTACGGGGGAGCGCCTCTTTTGGGGGTGAACGGGGTATGCATCATCTGTCATGGACAATCTCCCCCCAAAGCTATCAAGAACGCTTTGAAACTCTCCGCCGAGATGGTGAGGGAGGATGTTAACCAGCGCATCATCAGCGCATTGCAGAATAGAAAAATAGTTCAACCCATAAACTGATACCAGCGCAGCCGGTTACCATTTAATCCGGATCGATCTACCTCTGCCTGCGTTGACCATGATTGCGAAGGTGACATGAACAAGAAGATATATCCTTACATTACCGGCACTGGTTCGTTTACTCCACCCAAAATTCTAACCAACTTCGATTTGGAAAAAATTGTGGAGACCTCGAACGAATGGATAATTTCCCGCAGCGGAATCAAAGAAAGACGGATAGTGGAGGACGGCACCGTCTCCTCCGATATGGCTTTTGAGGCTTCGAAAATCGCTTTGAAGGAGGCCGGGCTAGAGCCGGGGCAAATCGATTTGATCGTGGTGGGGACAGTCACTCCGGACTACCTTCTGCCATCCACCGCATGTATACTCCAGGACAAACTGAAGATCAAAAACACAGCGGTGATGGATGTCGTGGCTGCTTGTTCCGGATTCATCTATGGTCTTTCCGTTGCCTCCGCATTTATAATCAGCGGTCAATTCAAGAGCGTTTTGGTGATCGGGGTGGAAACCCTCTCCAAAATCACCAATTGGAGCGACCGGAACACCTGTGTTCTTTTCGGGGACGGAGCCGGAGCGGCGGTGGTACAAGCCACCACTGAAGAGAAAGGAATTCTGGGCACCTTTCTATCCGGGGATGGATCTTTGGCCAATCTTCTCCATATACCGGTTGGCGGAACCAAAGTCCCTCTTACTAAGGAAAACGTAGATTTAAAACAACAATATATACAGATGGCGGGAAGTGAGGTATTCAAATCGGCAGTCAGAGCCATGGAAGATGCCGCCATACATGTTATTCAGAAGGCGGGTCTTTCTCCGGAAGAGATAGACTTAGTGGTACCGCATCAAGCCAACATCAGAATCATAGAGGCCTTGGCCAAAAGACTGAAACTGCCCATGGAGAAAGTGTATGTCAACATCGACCGATTCGGAAACACCTCCTCGGCCTCGGTTCCCATTGCTTTGGATGAAGCCAGGAAAAAGGGATTGATCCAAGAGGGATCCCGTACGGTTTTAGTTGCCTTTGGCGGAGGATTTACCTGGGGATCGGCGCTGATAAAGTGGTGAAAGAGAAGAAATTGGCCAAACCGTATCTGAACGGATAATTAAATGTGTAGCAGAGGCTTTACAATAGTCCTGAGCTTTTACGAAGGATGCCTCTGCCATACTTTGCGAAGCCATCCTTCGACTTCGCTTGAGGACAAAAGTGAAGGCTCCGCTATGCGAAAATTTGAGTCAATCTAAATTTTATATGGTGTAAGGTATGGAAAAGATCGCATATTTATTCCCCGGACAGGGGGCGCAATACGTGGGAATGGCGAAGGATCTTTATGATGCCCATGCGGCGATAAGAGAACTCTATTCCAGCGCCGAGAAAATCTTGGGTTTCGATTTGGCCAAAATCTGCTTTGAAGGACCCGCCGAGATTTTGATCCAAACCCAACATACCCAGCCCGCTATTTTTACCCACAGCGTGGCTTTGTGGACGCTGATCAAGGATCAGGATGTAAAACCGGCATACACCGCAGGTCATAGTCTGGGGGAGTATTCGGCTTTGGTTGCAGCCGGGGCTTTGTCGTTTGAGGATGGGCTTTTGGCAGTGAAACACCGGAGTCTTTTGATGCAGCAAGCCTGTCTGAGAAACCCGGGCACCATGGCAGCCATCATCGGGCTTTCGGAACAGGAGGTACGATCCATTTGTGCGGAAGCATCGGATTACGGCATGGTCCAACCTGCAAACTTCAACGGTGCGGATCAGATTGCCATCTCCGGAGAGATCAAAGCCGTGGAATTTGGAGTGGAACTGGCCAAGGGGAAAGGTGCGAAAAGAGCCATAATCCTGGAGGTGGCGGGAGCTTACCACTCCGAACTGATGCGTTCAGCGCAGGAGGGATTTAAAAAGGTGATCGGGGAAATAAACTTAAGAAAACCTCAAATCCCGGTGGTGGCAAATGTCAATGCGGAACCGGTATCAGACCCGGAGCAGATCAGGAAGCTTTTGGTGGATCAAATCATCATGCCGGTATTGTGGCATCAATCCATGGAGCGGCTGTACCGGGAGGGGGTTAGAAGTTATGTGGAGATAGGCCCGGGAAAGGTATTGCAGGGGCTTTTAAAAAGATCGTTTAAAGACATCCGATACGCGGGAATAGATAAGCTTACCGATTTAGACCAGTTGGCTGAAAGGATAACCACCAAAGCCCTTTAACATACTTGGATTAAATTCGACCGCTTAGAGAATCGGAAAAAATGAACTTGAAAAGCAAAGTAGCGCTGGTAACCGGAGCGGCTCAAGGAATAGGCAAAGCTATAGCGCTCAGATTGGTTCAAGCCGGAGCAAACGTAGCCTTAGCCGATTTAAACTTCGATTTGGCTCAAACCACGGTAAATGAAATGCCCGGTGGTGAAGGTAAGTCGATGGCTTTTCGGGCGGATGTATCCGATTCTTCCCAAGTAGAGGAGCTGGTAAAAAAAGTTTTGGAGAATTTTTCCAAACTCGATGTTCTGGTCAACAATGCCGGTATCATTAAGGACGCGCTGTTAGTCCGAATCCCGGAAGAGGAATGGGACCAGGTTATCCGAATCAACTTGAAAGGGGCGTATAATCTGATCAAAAGGGTGGCGCCGTTGATGATGAAACAGAGATCCGGAAGGATCGTAAACATATCGTCGGTGGTGGGATTGATGGGAAATGCGGGGCAGGCAAGCTATGCCGCCTCCAAGGCGGGTTTGATCGGATTGACCAAATCCGCGGCCAAGGAGCTGGCCAGCCGGGGGATTACGGTGAATGCGGTGGCTCCCGGTTACATTCAAACCGCCATGACGGAAAATCTGCCGCAGGTAACAAAGGATGCCTTTCTCCATCTGATCCCCTTAAAAAGGTTCGGAAGTCCGGCGGATGTGGCTAATTTGGTGGCATTTTTAATTTCGGATCAAGCCGATTATATCACCGGACAGGTTTTTCAAGTGGATGGAGGTTTATTGATGTAGGCAGTCTGAACGGTTAGACCCTTAAGCGGATGGGTTTTTGACTCCAGACGGATCAGACCGATTTGGAATAATCCAGACTCTTTGAATGGGTCACCTGGAAATTTCCGATAATAAGAAATCCACCGACGATTGAAACCATTCGGATTTTACTTTTTAAAGATAGTTTTTTTAGGATTTCATGTAGAATATCTAACGCGGATAATAGTAATTAAATCTTAATAAAAAGGAGGATTTGAGTATGTCAGTGGAAGACAGAGTGAAAAAGATCGTGATCGATCAGCTGGGAGTGGAGGAGAGCCAGGTGACCAAAGAGGCGAAATTCATTGAGGATCTGGGTGCGGATTCTCTGGATACGGTGGAGCTGGTCATGGCTTTAGAGGAGGAGTTCAAACTGGAGATTCCGGATGATGAAGCAGAGAAGCTCACTACCGTAGGACAGGCGATCGATTATATAGAGAAGCAACAAACCACGGGGTAAATCTTAAGAGGTTATTTATGGATGGTCCTGTTTTACATTTGAGAAGAGTGGTAATTACCGGAATGGGAGCGGTTACACCGGTGGGGAATACCCTGGAAGAATTCTGGGAGAATCTTAAAAAAGGTACATCCGGTATAGATCGGATCAGCCGATTTGATTCCACTCAATTCACCACCCAGATTGCCGGAGAGATCAAGAACTTCGATCCCTCCATCTATATTGATAAAAAGGAAGCGCGGAGGATGGATTTAAGCCAGCAATATGCCATTGCCGGCGCTCAACAAGCTTTTGACGATGCCCAGTTGAATTCCGATGTCTTAGATCCGGAACGAGCCGGAGTGGTGGTGGGGAGCGGAATCGGCGGCATAGATACTTTTGAAAAGCAACATTCCATTCTTTTAAATCAAGGTCCCGGCCGGGTGAGTCCCTTTTTCATCCCCATGATGATCGTGGACATGTGCGCGGGAATGATCTCCATACGTTTCAATTTCAAGGGACCCAACTATGCCACCGTCTCCGCGTGCGCTTCCGGCGCCCATGCCATTGCCGGTGCTTTTAAGATCATCCAGCGGGGAGAGGCGGAGGTGATGATCTGCGGGGGAAGCGAAGCGGCCATTACCCCGGTAGCTTTCGCGGGATTCTGTTCGGCCCGGGCTTTGTCCACCCGCAATTCGGAGCCGCAGAAAGCCTCCCGTCCTTTTGATAAACAAAGGGACGGATTCGTGATGGGGGAAGGGGCAGGTATCCTGATTTTGGAAAGTCTGGAACATGCGCAAAAAAGAGGCGCTAAAATCCATGCGGAGATAGTCGGAGCCGGCTCAACCGCAGATGCATATCATATCACCGCACCCGCTCCCGGAGGCGAGGGCGCCATCCGGGCGATGAGAGCGGCACTGAAAGATGCCGGCCTTTCTCCGGACGAAGTGGATTATGTGAACTCTCATGGAACCTCCACCGATCTGGGGGATGTCTGTGAAACCCAGGCCATCAAAGCGGTATTCGGGGAGAGAGCATATAAGATACCGGTGAATTCCACCAAATCCATGGTGGGCCATCTGTTGGGTGCCGCGGGAGCAGTGGAGCTTATCGCCACCATCAAATCGATGGAGGAAGGAGTGGTTCATCCCACCATCAATTATGAGTTTCCGGATCCGGAATGCGATTTGGATTATGTTCCCAATCAGATGCGGAAAGTCGAGGTCCATGTGGCTTTGAGCAATTCATTCGGATTTGGCGGACATAACATCTCCGTCGCCGTAAAGAAGTTTTTTCCGTGAGAATGAGCCGTTTTCAACCCCGAAAACACCAGTGTCGTTATGGGATCATAGGTTTATCCTGGTTTTAAGCATTTAGGTGCGGGAGGGGTAAATCCGGGTGATGTTCGTGCATTCGGATTTTGGTTAGGGACCGGATGCGCACCGACGTTTAAACAGTCGTTTTCGGATAACCTAAACTCGATTCGTAGTTGCTTTTGGGATAACCGTTATTTAAGGCCGGCAAACCTTACCTGGGATTAACCTTTTATCATGGTCGTTAGTGATACGTCATAGAGGAAATTACGGATTAGTAAATCCGTTTGTCTGCTCGGTGAGAAACTGCCGGACTTAAGTGAGCGGAAGGCAAAAGATTCCCATCGGGGATTTTCTTGGGATCAAAGCTTGAGTCAATTTCCCCTCTATTCAGAACAAAACCATGTCTCTTCATTTATCCGTATTGCTTCGGAAAATATTTACCGGGAAAAAAATATCGAAAACTCACCGTGAATTGGAGCGAAAACTGGGTTATCGTTTTAGGGACCGGAAACTTTTGGGACGGGCGCTGACTCACCGGTCTTACCCAAACTCTCCATCCAATGGGGAGCTTTGGACCAACGAGAGGCTGGAGTTTTTGGGGGACTCGGTTTTGGGAATGGTGACCAGCCGATTTTTGTTCGATAACTTCCCGGAAAAGAGCGAAGGCGATCTGACCAAGCTGAAATCCACTTTGGTGAGCGAGGCTAACTTGAGCCAGATTGCCCGATCCATCACCTTGGGGAAATACCTATATATCAGCGAGGAGGAGGAGAAATCCGGAGGAAGGGACCGGAGCTCTATTATCTCGGATGCTTACGAAGCGGTGGTTGGTGCGGTTTTTTTGGACGGGGGGTTGGCTCCCGCAGGGAAGATGATCCAAAAACAGATATTGGAGAGATGTCTGGAGATCACCACCGACCGAATGTTTCACAACTACAAGGGGGAGCTTTTAGAATACATGCAGGCTCTGGGATTAGGACTCCCCCAATATGAGGTTTTGGAGGAACTGGGACCGGATCACCAAAAAAGATTCACCATTGCGGTATCAGCCAAAGGCAAAAAGATGGGCGAGGGGATGGGAAAGAATAAAAAGGGGGCGGAGCAGAAAGCTGCCCAGATGGCATTGGATAACGTCAACCGGATATTCCAGGAATTATGCCGGGAGAGCCAGGAGTCTCCCTCAACCGAGCTTTGAGATGAAAAAATGGAGAGTTATTTTCACCGGCACTCACGATGCCTTTTTTAATATGGCTTTGGATGAAGCCCTGCTGTTTTCCTGCGAAAGACTGAATTCACCCCCCATCTTACGCCTGTATCAATGGAACCCCCCCGGAATTTCCCTGGGGTATTCCCAACTGGTAGATCGAACCGTCGATGTAAAAAAATGCCGGGATCAACAGATAGATGTGGTGAGGAGAATCACCGGCGGAAGGGCGGTTTTACACGAAAATGAATTGACCTACAGCGTCTGCGCATCGATTCCGGATTCTCCGGAACTGGGTTTGAGCACCCTCCAAACCTATCAAAAAATCAGTTTAGCCTTATTGGAATCTTTGCGTTTTTTGGGCATCGAGGGGGAGTGGGTTAAACCTTCAAGGGAGACCGAATCGTTCTCTTTTCAGAGTATCTCCGCTAAGCCTTGCTTTGTCAGTACCTCCAGATATGAGATTACCGTGAGGGGAAAGAAGCTTATCGGAAGCGCCCAGAGACGATTTAGCTCCAGGTCCGATCAGTTAACCAAGGAGAGTTTTATCCAGCATGGTTCTATCCTGATCGGAAAGGGTTGGTACAATCTAGCTGAGTTTTTGCCCGAAGGGAATTCAAAAGAGATGATGAGAAGGAGTCTGGAAGAAAGATCAACCAACCTGGAGGAGTTACTAAAGAGGAGAGTCCAATTGACTGAGATGATTTCGGTTTTGAAGGCCGGTTTTAAGACAGTCTTTAACGCCCGGATGGAGGATTCTTCCATCTCCGGAGAGGAGCAGGAAGTAGCCGAGAATTTGAAGGAGAAAAAGTATCATTCCGAAGAGTGGAGTTTTCGCAGATAGGATTTGTTCCCCCCATAATTGAATCTTCTTATCCGAAGATTTCTGCTAATACCAGGGGAAAAAACGTCATTTTCTGCGAATTCTATAATTTCATTCTTTTCAATGAGCTAAGAAGAGATGGAGAATTGTTCTCGCAGGTTTCTGCGCAAAGTTTTAATTTATACGGATAGCAAGGCTGTCTTCTTTTTGGGGAGGATTGTTAACCTGTTGAAAATGTTAATCTTACTAAAGCGGATAAAAATCAGTTTATTTGAATTTTTGGGAATGGATTTTGTTAGTTGCAGGTGATATGGCTCTGTATCCTTCAGGGGATAAAATGATCGTTGTGCAGTGCGGTTTAGGAAACAGCCTAATAAAGAAGGATGTAGAAGATGGTAATCCGAAACTAATCCAATGGGTTTTATCTATGAACGCGCCCAGATCGATAAAGAGGTGGGTTTGGATTCAAAAATTTTTAAAATAGGATTTAAAAAACTCTTGACAATATAAAATAAAGTTGCGTTATTGTTTTGTTATTTTTAAGGATGAGACCAAGCGAAAAGAAACAGAAAAATGAACAATAACAAAAAGAAAGGAGTGATCATGGAGCGATTTTTTAAAGGGACGCTTTTGGTCGTTCTGGCGGGGTTATTAGGATTGGTTTTACTGGGCGTCTCCGCTAACGCGGGTGTCACCGGCAAGATATCCGGCCGGGTGATAGATGAAGATACCGGTACGGAGTTGCCGGGTGCTTCCATCCGAATCGATGGAACCACCATGGGTAATATGACCGGTGTGGATGGATCTTATTATATTCTCAACATCCCCCCCGGCACCTATTCGATCACCGCCTCCCTCATCGGATATATCTCGGTAACCATGAAGGATGTAGAGGTGAATTCCGACCGCACCAGCGAAGTCAACTTCAAACTTAAAGCCTCCGCGATTGAGGTGAAGGGCGTCACGGTGGTGGGAGAAAGAAAAATCATAGAAAGGGATGTCACCTCCAGCATCAGAAACATCTCCACTGACGACATCAAGAATATGCCGGTTAAGGAGATTTCCGAGATATTAGCCACCCAGGTCGGCTTTGTCGTCAAAGGCGGCCAGCTCCACATCCGGGGCGGCAGAGCGGGCGAAGCTATGTATATCGTGGATGGAGTGGAGACGCGGGATCTTTTAGGCGGATTAGGAAAAGTTACCGGCGGCATGAACGTTTCTTCCTCCAACATCGAGGAGATCTCGGTGATGAAGGATGGATTCGATCCGGAGTATGGAAACGTTCAATCTGCGGTGGTCAACCTGGTAACCAAAGAAGGTTCCAACAAGATCACCTCTACCTACTTCGCATTCATGACCGATGATTTCGGCACCTCCAAGTTGAATAAATACAGCCGAAACACCGACCGGGTGGAGTTCAGTTTGGACGGTCCCGATCCCTTCTTTACCACCAAATTTCTCCCCGCCTTGGGAATTAAGTTCATGGGGGAGAAACTGTCTTACTATCTGAGCGGAACAACCTATAAGACCGACACCTATTACGATGTTAACAAATATGCCACCCCGATCACCCAGAAGAGATTCCGGATGGACCATATTCTTGGATTTGATGTTCCGGAAAGGATGAATAACGAATATTCGGCTCTGGTCAAGTTAGCCTACAAAGCCTCCGCCGACAAAAAATTAACACTATCCCACAAACAGAACTGGGAGCGTTATGCTTTCTTCTTCGACCCGTCCGGCGGGAGCACATCCAACGAAACCAGGGGGGGAATAAATATTTGGGCATATCGATACACTCCCGCAACCATTCCCCAGGTATCTTATCATAACAATTCCTTGAGTTTGCTTTTCTCCCACCAGGTGAGCAAGAGCACGGTTTATGAGATTTTACTGAGCCGGTACGTCACCAGCTATTTCCAGAGACCGGCAGATCCGAATAATCCGGGCGGCGGACTGGACCCGGATGCTTTCACTTTGAGCGACTACTGGGAGCGTTTCACCCCGAGTGAAGACGCAAACTATAACGGGAAGTGGGATGATGCCGAACCATATGTCGACGTAAACGGGAATGGCCATTATGATTTGGGAGAGCCTTTCACGGATACCAACAAGAGTAAAAACGGGGTTTGGGATCCCGGAGAGAATTTCTTGGATTATGACCGGGATGGAGTTTACACTAAAGGGGTGGACGGTTTCGATGCCAAAACGATGGATCTTTCCGGAGAGGGGAGATGGAGCAATGCCGAGATGTTCGATTATGATAACAATGATCCGAACGATCCCAATGATGGTGCCACCGGACCGGACGGCAAGTTCAATAGCTGGAAAGAACCTGAAGCCTGGGGTACCTCGGGTATCGATTTTGCCGAAGCGTATGAGGATGGGGACGTGAATGTAGGTGAGCCCTACGTGGACATTAACAAGAATGGCCAATACGACTTCGGAGAGGATTTCCAGGACTTAAACTCCAACGGAAAATATGACGGCCCTAACGATACCTGGACCCCCGGAGTTCACTACCAAGACCGGAACGGAAACGGGAAATATGACGCGGCCAATAGCACTTGGGATCCGGGAGAGCGCTACGTGGATTCGAACGGGAACGGTAAATGGGACGGAGTGGATGGCTTTTACGACCGGGGAAACGAGAGGCGGTGTTATTATCAGAATAGAAGTTCCAACAAGTTCACCTTGAAGTTCGATTTAGAGAGCCAGGTGACCAAAGAACATAATTTAAGAATGGGACTTAATATAGATAGATTGAAATTCTCTTATGCCGATATTCGTTATCCCTATTATCGCTATGATGGTCCCGCGGATGAAGGTCCTTGGTCCGACCGGGGGATATTCCGTGATTTTTATACCCGACGACCCATTATGGGAGCCTTCTACATCAGAGACAAGATAGAATATGGAGCCATGATCGCCAATATAGGTTTCCGTTATGATTTCTTTGTCCAATCTGCGGACATAAGAGGGATGAAATCAGAAGATACTCCTACCGAAACGGCGCCGGTAGATACCCGGGCCAAAATATCTCCTCGCATCGGCATTTCCTATCCGATAACCGACAAAGCCAAAGTCTATTTCAATTATGGACATTTCTATCAGCTTCCGGAACTCCAGTGGATGTACATGATGAAAACCCAGGGCTCTGGAATCAAACAGTACGGCAATTATAATTTGACTTACATGAAACAGATTCAATACTCGTTGGGAATCGATTACGTGGTCGCTGCCAATTATAAGCTGACGGTATCCGGATTCTATAAAGACATTTTCGGACAGCTGAATACGGATTTATTAAAAATCGGTCCAGCCACGTTTGAATATTGGTCCAATATGGATTATGGGCGAGCCAGAGGACTGGAGATGGAGCTGGACAAACGGTATGGGGGTTATATTTCGGGATATGTAAACTACCAATATGCTTTTGCCTTCGGCAAAAGCTCGTCTGAGGCATCCAACTACTATAACCGAGCGGTGGAAGGCGGAGATATTCCCATTAAGGAATTTCCGCTGGACTGGGACGTAAGACATCAGATTACCTCCAATCTCGACTTAAGGATTCCTGAAGGCGAGCATCCTAAGCTGTTCGGCTTCAAGCTGCCGGATGCATGGAGCATGAACATGATATGGCGATATGGCAGCGGATATGCCTTCACCCCAGCCGGCAGTTACCCCGGGTTAGTAGGACTGTCGAAGACAGATAAGCCTGAGACCAATTCCAAACGCATGCCCGCCAGCAGTAATGTGGACTTTAGGTTAAACAAAGATTTCAAAATTTGGAAGTTCAGCTATTCCATTCAGGCATGGATTAATAACGTCTTTGACAGCAAGAGCGTTGCCACCGTATATTCGGAAACCGGACGCGCGGACACCGATCAGAATTATTTCGACCAGGCTTTCAACGAGAATGTGGTGTACAAGGGTCGAGAGATCGAGATGAATCCGCTGTACTATGATCCGGGCAGAAGTGTCCGGTTGAGTTTTTCTCTTAATTTCTAAGCGGGAGGTTTTGATTTGAATCCGGATGAATCCGGAGGTGGTAGAATTTTAGTTTTCCTATGGCTCTTTTTTGGAACTCGGATTGTTATGACAAGGAAAAATTAGGTTATCCGATTAGCCGGGTGAAGCGGAGCCGGCATACTGAAAGACATGAGCATATATAACCAAGGCGTAGACCGAAGGAGAAGTGTATATGAGAAAAGTTAAACTTATGATGGGGCTTCTCGTTCTGATGAGCGCAGTTCTCTGGTGTTTTCATACCAAACCAGCGGATGCTATCACCAAGATGCGGGAAGCAGGAGACCAGGCGCAGGGATTGATCCCTCCCGCCAAGTTGGCATCCGGTTTACCCAACGCCCAGCAGCGCGTTCACCGGGTAGGGCTGATGCGTCTG
This sequence comes from uncultured candidate division Zixibacteria bacterium, assembly GCA_903908285.1. Classification (GTDB taxonomy): domain Bacteria; phylum Zixibacteria; class MSB-5A5; order MSB-5A5; family SM1-73; genus CAIVRH01. The sequence continues at coordinate 526 of CAIVRH010000014.1, read as the reverse complement.
TGCGTAACCAACTGGGGGTTCTTTGGGAGTCAAGCCCGGGAGTTGAAAGAATCCCAGGGAGGTTGTTTCAATCCCAATCCGGATAAGGACGTGGCTGCTCCCTCCTGTGAATATCCCGCGGGATCGGAGCTGGATTACCTCTTCCAGGGGGGATTGTGGATAGGCGCCAAGGTGGATGATAAGCCTTATGTCAGCTTAGCCTGTGACGGGTGGTTTTGGATTTACGAGATGTGGTCCGATGCGGGGGATGCCGGCGCTATCCGGGAGAGAAGCACCCGACCCAATACCTCCTGCTATTCATCCGATGCCATTTCGGAACAGGATATAATTGCAGTTTTCACCGACACTTCAGCGGACATCCCTTTATCTTCGCAGCAGCAGGATTCCTGGGACAACCGGAAGCACTTTCCTTTAGGACTGCAGATCACCCAGAAGAGTTACTCCTGGAGCTACGAATATGCGGAGGATTTCGTGCTGGTAGACTTTTTCATAAAGAATATCGGTAACAAAAAGATCAAAGACATGT
>CAIVRH010000013.1 GCA_903908285.1 uncultured candidate division Zixibacteria bacterium | reverse complement strand
GAGACGATCCCGCCGATGGCGGGATGACCTCACCCCAGCTAAAGTGGGGGTCGTTCTCCCAACCATATTATTCAAAGTGGAGACGATCCCGCCGATGGCGGGATGACCTTACCCCAGCTAAAGTGGGGGTCGTTCTCCCAACCGTATTATTCAAAGTGGAGACGACGGGAGTCGAACCCGTGACCTCTTGACTGCCAGTCAAGCGTTCTCCCAACTGAACTACGTCCCCAAAACTTTGTTTTGGTTCACAGTTCATGGTTCGTGGTAAAAAACATTTCAAAAATACAAGAACCACAAACTGCCTCGTGCAGTCATCATTATACGCTGAACCAAGATTTTGTCAAGGATAAACTGAAGATTTTCGTGTTGACCTGCTTGGCTTACCCATCCTGCCATTTTTTTAAAAAGCAACCCTCAACCCCACATTTATGGTAAGGTTGAGGGTGCATATTTGATTCTATTAAGCTTTCTACTTCATTCATCTCAACAAGGTGGCGGGTCGCCTGCTTTATACAGGTAATTGATCAGGTAAACCACATCCGCCACATCCACTTTACCGTCACAGTTGGCATCACCGATTTCCACAGGATTGGGTGAGCCACCGCTCTTGTAAAGATAATTAATCAAAAACACCACGTCTGCCACGTCGATTTTCAGATCTCCGTTGGCATCCCCATGCTGATATGCCGAAGCGCTCCGTTCCAAACCAAACCAGCTTAATATCCGGTGCATCAGAGTATAGCTGTTGTTGGGATCATCGCCGGCTGACGGAACTCCTTCAAACGGGAAGGCTAAAAATACCACCTTATAGGTAGAGGAACCTGATTCGGGGTAACGCAGCCCGCAGTAGTTCAGAAAATCTTCTCCTCCTTTGGAGTATTTGTCTATCTGAACTCCCTCTCGCGGTGCGGTGGATCCTTTGGCCGTGGCTGAGAATATCCCGGCAGCACCGCTTCCCGGAACAATGTAATCCGAGAAATTGTAGAATGGTGCACTCACGGTAAATGCCATGCCGTCCGAGATGGTGTCTCCGCTAATTCCCGCCACTATAGTCTCCCCCATATCATCCGAGTGCCCTGCCACATGCAGGTAGTTGGTGATAAAGGTATTGGGATTATTGTCCAAAAGCAGATCCTGGCTGGAGAGGAAGAGATTCCCTCCCTGATCCAGATAATTCATCAGCCTGGTCTGATCGGTTGCCGTCAAGCTTTTGGGATTGGTTATGGTACCGTAATCCGGTCCCGTATTCCATATCACTGCCGTATAAGTCTCCAAAAGCGATTCGGGGGGGACACCCTGCGAGGCATAGGTCCAAACATCATATAAGAGTCCCAAAGAATCCAGCGTCGATATGAAATAGTTTTGGTATGAACCTCCCCCGTCGTCATCCACAAATAAAAGGGGAGTTTGACCCACCAATACGTCAACTGTATCCACTGTTGCATACCCGCCTGCTCCGTTGATAGCAAGAATCATTGCGGCATGGTAACCCATGGGACAACTGCTTGAGACCGAAAACCGGTAGGGGGTAAGAGTGGTCCCGGTTCCGCCCGCCGGAATGCTTTGATAGGAAGCGCTGGAAACAGTAATGGTGATATAGGGATCGGTACAGGACAGTATGCCTGATATTCCCCCTGCACCCGCACTCCCGTCATTCCTTAGGGTGATATCCATATTGCAGATTTCTCCCGGATCCGGTTTATTATTCCCGTTTCCTCCAACGTCATCCGTCTGCTTCGAATTGTAAAGCAAAGCCGGCGCATGCGCCACCAAAGTAATGTCGCCGAAATCCCAGGTGCCGTTGGTTGAATGAATATTCAGATGGAACGGAATTACCGTTTGATCCGGGATTTGTCCAGAGACCGAAAAGACGAAAGGATTCAAACACATGGCGGTATCCTGAGCTAAAATTTCACCCCAGAAAGCCGAATCGTTCACCAGGCTGATTTTCGGGTCCGTGATGGTTAGGATACCATACGTACTATGAGCGGAGGAATCGCCCAGATTTCTCAGCGCAAAAGAAAGCTCGATAGTCTCGCCGAAATCCACCAACCCATCCCCGTCTCCTTGGCTACCTCCCAGATTATCATCATCCACCGCCAGTCCCTGGTATAACAGATAGGCACCCGATGGGGAAATCACTTGAACCGTGGTCTCATAAGGATAACCGTTATGAGCGGTAACCGTTAGATCCATCGAGCCGGGAGTAGTTGGATTGGGATAAAGTGTCACCTGACCGCTGCTATTGGTGTGAGCACTCTGGAAAACCTCGGTCCCCTTCATCAGGCAAACCATGGCATCCGCCAGAGGCTGCCCTCCCTTGTTGACCGTGACGGTGAAAGCGAAGGTGCCGATGAATGCCACATTGGGATGGGAAACCACCAGACTTTCCGGCACTGCGGTAAAAGGATCCATCTCCGGATCACCGAAGGTGGTATACATCTGCATCTCCCTCTCCGTGGTGCCGCCGGCGCTTTCCGGGAAGTATTGGTACATGAACATCTTGCCCGAATTAACCGCCGGGGTGAAATGGTACAAGCTGTCGCTGAAATATGCCTTGTAGAATCCTCTCCCCAGAGTATCCGAATAGAAGAATGCCGAAGTCTCGGTGGAAGCCACGATGATCACCGCCCCCTTCTCGTTGCCCACCGAGCCCACCTTCATCCAGTGCTCCGCAAAACAGTCGCCTCCGGAATAATTGAACTCCGCATTATTGCAGGCGATGCTTAAGATCGCCGGAAGTTTTTCTCCATTACTTAAAGCATCGATATGGGCATTGGTGAAATAGGGGCTGGTGGAAGCCCAGAGTTGGACATCTCCATGGCCGAAATAAGCGATCCAGCTGCGCCCGTCGTTGAGCCGGTTGGTTATGTTGGTGACGGTATTGGTCCCCCGCGACTGCCAAAGCGAGTCGAAATAGGTGAAGTTGCCGAAGTCCACCATGAACCGGCCGCATCTCAAAGCGTTGTAATCGTCCTGGTACTGACTGCTGGAGATGGTCATTCCCCGCCGGAACCATCCGGTCTGCCCCACATAAGGAGTCTTCCGGTAGTTCAAGGTTTTGGCTACGATGTGTGAACATTCTGCCGCGGTCTGCACCGAAATCCGGGCAATGGCCAAGTCGGCAAAATAGTCGGTACCGTCCACCGTAGCAAACTTGTGATCGGTGATGCAGCCCTGCACACCGTCGGTATAGGTGGGGATCTGCGCTGCATCCCCCACCAGAATAACGTAATCCGGGGGGTTGGTCCAGTTGTGATAAGCATCGGAAATATAATTTCGAATCTGGGTAGTGGTGGTTCCGATGGTG
>CAIVRH010000012.1 GCA_903908285.1 uncultured candidate division Zixibacteria bacterium | reverse complement strand
GATGACTTGGATCACCTGGACATCGCTTTTTTTGCCATAATCTGACTCCAATCTGAAAACGTTTCCAGTTTTTCCTCCATTATGCCATATTACTCAACCGATTACCACATTTTTACCAACACGAAACTTCCATTAACCCCGGAAACCTTCAGGTTTCCATAATGGAAGGCTAATGCTTCGCAGGATCAAAGGTAAGGGGGTAAAGAGAGTTTTTTCGTGCGAAATAAACTCGGACGATGCGGTCAAAACAAAAAAGGCTGGGCAGGGTGCCCAGCCTACGAACTCCGTTTCGCTAATGTAGCGGAAACCTTCAGGTTTCCATTTTTCGCTGTAGGGGTGAATCTTTAGATTCACCCATCAAGGATAATCGGGCGGATCTAAAGATCCGCCCCTACTCATTTGAGTCAACTGACCTTCCGCTATTTTTCATTGACCCTTGCCCCTCACTTTTAATCTTTCCCGATTGCCTTCTCGAACTTTGCCTTGGCAATGGTATAATCTGATAAGGCCTGAAGATAGTTGGTCTCCGCCACGGTTAAGGCAAACTCCGTATCCAATAGCTCCAGATTGGTCAACAGGCCATTCTGGTACTGCACCTTGGCGATCCGCAAGCCCTCCTTGGCTTGTGACACATTTTCCTGCTGCGAGAGAATATTCTCCTTAGCCAAGTTCAGATCGGAGATGGCCTGGCTTATTTCCAGCTTGATATAATCTTTAACCTGATTTTCGGATACGTCCAGCTGCTTGATATCGGATTTTGCCTGTCTTACTTTAGACCGGGTCAGAAAACCGTCGAAGATGGGGAGGCTCAAAACCAAAGTGAAGTTCCAGTCGGTTTTCCAGATGTCCTGGCTGGAATACGGTCTTTCGTATAGAAGATTCGCCGAACCCACCACGGTCGGCTTGTTGCCGGCCTGAGCGATGGCCAAAGAGAGCTGGCTGATTTTTTTCTGCTGGTTTATCAGCTTCAGCTCCGCTCTATTCTTAAAAGCGAAATCTTCGGCTTGAGATGGATCCACTCCCAGAGAATCGAACCCCAAACTTCCCTCCACATTGACCGAATCTTTAATGTCGATCCCCAAAAGATTTTTCATATTGTCCAGGGCGTTCCGGTAAAGATTCTTCGCCTGCACCAAGGGGGGTTGGGCGTTGGTCAGCTGAACCCTGGCACGCAGCACGTCAAACTCCGAGGCATAGCCTTTGTCGTATCTATCCTGTACGGTCTTAAGATGATCCTGGAGACTGGTGATCGATTCCTCCCTCACTTTTATCAGCTCCCGGGCCAGGATGATATTGTAAAACAGGGAGACCACATTGTATTTGATCTCTTGTTTGTTCTTCCGGTAATCCTCCTGTGCCAGAGAGAGTCCCTGTTGAGAGATGCGGTAGCCATTCCGGATCTTTCCCCAGGTGAATAACGGCTGTTGCAGCGAGAGGGTGAAGTTGTAATTATTCGCCGCACCGAGTTTCTGCTTGAAGGGGCCGAATATGAACTGTAAAGTATCGATGGTGATAGGGATGCCGGGTATCTCATATCCGGGGACGTTGCCCAAACGGGTGTAGCTGCCGGTGAAGGAGAATTGAGGGTAAAAGCCGGAGCGGGTCTCCTCGATCTTGTACCCGGCAGAATTGATTTTCTCCTCCAGCTGCAAAAGGGTTTGGTTGTTTTGGTAGGCAGTTTGAAGACACTGGTCCAGGCTCAAACTTATAGTCTCTGCTGAAGCCATCCCGGCGCAGAATAACAAAATGAGGGTCAGCCAAATCAATCGAGCGGTTTTATTCTTCATAGAAAATCTCCTCAATAGGTATTATTTTCGCAGCGCAAATTTACTACTCTCCCAAGGTGCTTTTTCCATTTTTCCGTTTATGGATTCAAATCCACTTTTTCCACTTGGAAAGTTACACTGTCTACCGAAATAGTGCAATAACTTCTTTTGCCCGTATCATTGGCCACCAGATATTTCACCCCGTCATTATATTTTTCCCCATAATAGAAATCATGCGTATGTCCGTGGATGGACAAAGCCACGCCATTCTCCTGCATCAATTGCCGGTACCGGTTTTCATCCTGGTCGCTCCACCCCGGGTCGAACGGCGGCTGGTGCCCGACCACAAAAACCAGATTATATAAACTATCGTCCGAAAGCTGGTTTTCCAGCCAGTCCAAATCGGGAGGCATCCCGAAATAAGCCGTGGAATTGCATTCCAGCATGACGAATTTACAATCCCCGAACACAAAGGAATAATTGAAATCGCCAAACATCTTCCGGTAAATCTCCCGGCCCCGGATCAACTCATCATGATTGCCGATCACGGTCAAATAAGGGATGGTCAAACCGGACATGACTTGATAGGTACCCCGATACTCTCCCAACCATCCTCCATCGGTGAAATCTCCGGCATGAATCACGAACAAATTCTCCGCTTTCTGGTCGATATCATTCAAAACGTCTCCCAGATCGGCATAATCCGTGTGGCTGTCGGCAATCACTGCAAAACTGAACTTAGCGGGATCTTCCGGGTGGATTCCCGAGATCTTCTGCAGATTCTTTTCGGTCAGATTGGATTGGCTTTCATCCAGCACAATCTCATCCGGACCGGAGGAGTGTTTCCGGCAGCTCGAAGCAAACAGGAGAGCCAAAAGAATAATCAGCGCCACTATGGATTTTCGTTTCATTGCATTTATCAGAATAATCCGGTGATGAAATTTAATCAAAGTTTTTTCTTTGCGGACGGTTAGAGATCTTTTAAACCTTACCCCCCGTTTCCCCCTCTCCGTTTAACGGAGAGGGGGACTAAGGGGGAGAGGTCTTCCACTTTTGTCGTCCAGAAACTTCTCCGAGCCTTAAAGGCTCGGCTACGCGATCTCCTTTGTTACTGAAACCTCACCCCATTTACAAGAGTGGGACATAAAGATGAGGTCTTATGTGTGATTGCCCGTGTTATTCTTGTTCTTCTTAAACAGTTTCTCAAAATCATCCACCAGAGTGTAGGCAATAGGGACGATTATCAAAGACAAGAAGGTGGAAGTGATCAGTCCGCCTATGACTGTAATTCCCATACCCTGTCTCCATTCCCCCCCCTCTCCGGTGCCTAAAGCTGCGGGTAACATTCCCATGATCATCGCTACCGAGGTCATCACAATTGGGCGAAAACGAACGGGACCAGCAGTCAGCAAGGCTTGCAGTCTATCCATGCCCCTTTTCCTTAAGGTGATGGTATAGTCCACCAGCAGGATGGAGTTTTTGGTGACGATACCGAACAACAGGATGACCCCCACCATGGTCTGCATGTTTATTCTCTGACCGGTTAAAAACACGGCAAAAAGCGCTCCGACTATGGCTAAAGGTAAAGCCAGCATGATGGTAAACGGGTGCAAAAAGGAGTTGAACTGCGAAGCCAAAACCATATAGATGAAAATAACTGCCAGAGCCAAAGCCAAAACCAGATTGGAAAACATCTCTCCCATGGTCTCAGCATATCCTCGCGCTTCGATTTTGTATTCGGCTGGCATGGATAACTGGGCGGTTTGGCGGTTGATGTCATCCATTATGCTTCCCAACGCCCGGTCGGTTGTGTTGGCGGTTATGGTAGCTAGTCTCTCCCGGTTCTGCCGCGAGATGGTAGTTGGTCCTGTGGCTTCAACAAAGCGGGCAATGGCTTTTAGGGGAACGGAAGAGCCATTAGAAGTCTGAAGCCGAACTGCAGCTATATCCGCCAGGTTGTTCTTCTGATTTGGAGGCAAACTCACCCGGATATCGATCTCCTTATCCAGTTCTTTATATTTGGTGGCGACCGTTCCATCTACCATGGAGCGTAAAGTGGAAGCCACCTGTCCGGTGGAAATACCCAACCGGTTGGCCTGCTCCCGATCGATCACCACCTGAATTTCCGGTTTTCCTCCCCTTAAGGATCGGTCAGCATCCACCGTACCAGGTGTGCTTTTTACGATTTCCAAAACCTGGCTGGAGAGTCGATCCAAAACATCAATATCCGGACCTTTGATATAAAGCTCTATTGGAGACTCTTGGGCTTGTCCTTCAAACATGCCGATCATGGAAACTTCGGCCTTTACCCCGGGAAACTCCGATAATTTCCTTCTAAGCTCATTCTCCACCTGATCCGTGTTTCTTTTTCTCTCTTTTAAAGGAATCAACTCCACCCTAACCGTTGCCTGATTAGCCGCTCCCTGGTTTAATCCTATGGTGGTGAAGACTGCTTGTACCTCCGAATATGATAAAAGCAAATTTTCAACTTTGGTAGTAACAGCTTCGGTATTGGAAATGGAGCTTCCTACCGCCGTCTCTAAATATACATTAAACTCTCCCCGATCTCCTTGAGGGAAAAGCTCTTTACCGATAAAAGGTAATATGCTTAAACTCAACAAAAACAGAAGCAGGGCAATGGCTAATACCACAATTTTATGATTAAGTGCCCACTCCAGAAGCTTGCGGTAACCCCGGTTGACTTTCTCGTAGAATCTTTCGAAGGGCATGAACAATCTCTTTTGAATGCCAGCTTCCCCTTTTTGTTTTCCCATGAATCGGGCGGAGAGCATAGGCGCCATGGTGAACGAATCCCACAGGGAATAGAGGATGGCAAAAGCGACGGTAAATCCGAACGCCTTGAAGAATTTTCCCACGATCCCCCCGGTGTAAGCCACCGGCAAAAACACTGCCACGATGGTGAAAGTGCATGCCATCACCGCCAGACCCACCTCCGAAGCCCCAAAGCTGGCCGCCTTCTCCGACTCCATCCCCTCCTCGATATGCCGGAAGATGTTTTCCCGCACCACGATGGCATCATCAATCAAAATCCCCACAGCTAAAGAAAGCGCCATTAAGGTCATCATGTTCAGGGTATAACCGAATACGTACATAAGAATAAAGGTAGCGAAAATGGAAGTGGGAATGGCCAAGGCGGCAATGAGGGTGGAGCGGAGATTTCCCATGAAGAAAAAAACCACCAGGGTGACGAAAAGCGCACCCAAGTACAATGTGCGCATGGTATCGTTAACCGATCTTTGGATGAATTTGGATTGATCCGACGCGATCTCGATAGTCGTTCCGGAGGGGAGCTCCTTTTTCAATTGAACAAAAGTTTTTTTCAGGTTATCGCATACCTTAACCGTATTTCCCCCGGATTGCTTGTGCACGATGAAGGAGACCGAAGGTTTGCCATTAAGTTTGGCTATCTCCCTTTGTTCTTTAAAGCTGTCTTTGACTTGGGCGATATCCCGAAGGTAAATCGAAACCCCCTGCCGGTTTCCTACAATAATATTGTTGATCTGGTCGACGGTCTGGAATTCCCCGGTGGTACGAAGGATGATTTCCCTTGGCTCTTGATCCATTCGTCCGCCGGGAACGTTTAGATTCTCAGAGGAGAGTACGTTGATCACCTGCTGAATCGGCAGGTCATAGGCTTCCAGCTTGCGGGAATCCATCTCAACCTTGATCTCTCTTTCCAACCCTCCCACTAAATCTACTCCTGCCACGTCTTCGGTCTGCTCGATTCTATTCTTGACCTTGTCATCAGCCAGGGTGCGCAGCTGGTCCAAAGGCATATCACTGGAGAGAGCGAATATCATCACCGGGGTAGCAGCAATGTCGAACCGTTCTATGGTCGGCTCCTCTGCTTCTTTGGGGAGTTCGCTTCTTATCTTGGACATCTTCTCTCTTACGTCCATGTCCGCATCCCTGATCTTGACATCCAGATTAAACTCCAAAAGAACCTGGGAGAATCCCTCCGCCGACGTGGAATAGATGTTTTTCAAACCGGAGATAGAGCTCATTCCCTCTTCTATTTTTTTGCTCACATCACTTTCCATCTCCTTGGCTCCGGTGCCCGGATAGATAGTGGTGATGGACATGAAGGGGAATTGAACGTCCGGCATCAGATCGACGGGAATGCGGGTATAAGCAATCCATCCTAAAACAATGACCGCAGCTACCTGCATCAGGATGAAAACCGGTCTTTTTATGGATAGGTCGGGAAGGAACATTACTTTTCTCCCCCCTTCCGGCTGGAAGTTGTATCGGATCCGGCAACAATCTTAACCGGCTCATTCACTTTTACCTGATTTTGACCGGCCACGATCAAGGAATCGTTTTCTGCCAGCCCGCTTTTTATTTCCACCCAGCCGTCTTTGGATGAGCCGATCTCCACCGGACGTGACATGGCTTTCCCTTCGCTCACCACGAAAACCTTTTTATTCTGGCCCTGATCCACTATGGTATAAGCAGGGATCAAAACAATATCTTTCTTTTCACCTAAATCGATGGTCACCCCGGCGTACATGCCAGGTTTCAAAAGTTGATCCGGGTTGGGAACCAAAATCTCCACCGGTGCGGTGCGGGAAAGCGGGTTCACCACCGGACTGATCAAGCTGATATTCCCGTGAAATAACCGGTCGGGATAAGCATCCACTTTTATTTCCGCTTTTTTTCCCAGACGGACATCCCTTAACTCCTCCTCCACTACGTTCACCACCACTTTTACCTGATCCATATTGATCACCTGGAACAGGGCGGTGCCGGGCGAGGGGGGGCTGACTTGTGCTCCAATATCCAAGTATTTTTTAGCCACCATCCCGCTTACCGGGGAGGTAACTTCGGCTAATTCAAATTTCATTCCATCCACATCCCGGTCTACTACCGCCACCACCTGGTCTTTTTTGACCCGATCCCCTTCCTTAACTTTCAATTCCACCAGTTTGCCCGGGGCTTTGGGGAAGACATCCACTTCTTCGCTACCTTTAACATCCCCCATCAGGTTCAGGGACAAGGACAGGTTACCTTTCTTCACCAATTCAACCTGCACCGGGGTTATACCTTTCTCAATGGTGGTTTCCTGCAGGCGGGTGCGGTTCAGCACCACCTTGACCCGGTAAACGATCAGTATCACCGCAACGATCACAATTAAGATGACGATTAACTTCTTCATTTTTTCTCCTTTTAGCTTTCCTGGTGCAATTTATGGATTTTGGAAAATCTCTTTCGCAAATCCTCAATCTTCTTATTATCCAATTTAATACTATCCATACCCGATGACCAATTCTTGAGTTTTAATACTTTCTGTTCCAGATCAACCAGCATTTTTGTCTCCATTCGCAAATGATCTATACCGTAACCTAAGAGGAACTTCCAGTTCAAGGGGAGTTGACGGGAAAAATCCTTCTTCAACTTTTCCAGATGCTCCTCCACTATTTTTAGATTTTTCTTTCTGGTCTCCAGACATGCTAAAGCTTTCTTTTTGGAAAGCCCGAAGAGGAAAGCCACTCCCACACAGAAGTTGTTTTCGGGCATCCGGCTGTCGGTGATGGCCTCTTCGACCAAAGAGGAGAGCTTCTTTTTTCCCCGGGTGGTTATGTGAAAAACCTCCCGTTCCGGCATCTTCCCCGGTTTTTCCTTCTTCGCCTCCACCATCATCTCCTTGCGCAGCCGATCCAGAGTGTTGTAGATGGAAGCCAAGTTAACCTGAGCCCAGGTCTCCATGTTTCTATTCTCGATCTCGTGGTAGAGCTGGTAACCGTGCATGGGCTCCTGGTTTAAAAGCCCCAATACCACCAGTTCGTTTTTGGTCATTTAAATTGACCTCGTTTTAATATATTTTAAACTATACTACTATAACTTAGAGTAATATACGTTAAAGATATCGGCATGTTGCAAAATATCAATACAATATTGTTTAAGTTTTGAGCAGGAATAAAAATGCTGAAAATATCCGAGCAGGAAATGACTCGGCCGTTGGATCTGCTAATGGTCCATCCATATTACTTACCGGTAAAGCGAATAGAGGGTTCCCACCTTCAAATTGCCGGTGATCGCCAACGGTAAGGCGTATTTCGCCACACTTCCCAGCAGAGCGTGGCAGAATGACAGGACAAAGAGATTAGGTCTCTCCAGATAGAACCAGAACCAGATGAAGCCGAGGACCAGAGTTGCCGGCTTCAAAAGGGGATTAGGATAGTGGGCCGAAGAGAAGATCGCGGCGGTGCAGATCACTCCATATATTTTTCGGTCAAAAAGCTCGGAGAACCGGCGATTGAAGAATGACTGGAAGGTATACTGCTGCAAAAACGCCCACACCAGATAGACCGAAAAATCGGGGATGATTCGATAGGTGAGATGCAAGCTTTGGTAATAAATGCCAAGAGTGAACAATACGACTATTAATACAATAGTGAAGCTCCCCCACTTGCTTTAAGGAGCCGTAGAAATTGTCCCAGCGAATTCCGATATCCTTTAGCGTTTTATGACGATATATAGACGAAAGGGTGATCGCCCCCAGAATCAATAACACTACCCCCAGATTCAAAACGAAACTTCCCAGCGGGAAAATTATCCAGATCAAGGCCAGGATTATCAAATATACGAGTGCTATTTCAAACAGTAGCCGGACTTTTTTCACTACAGCCGCCAATGATCTTTTTCAATCTTGGGGTTTTTGTCTTTCCAATTTCATATACCGATTTGATTTCCAAAGCAGCCAGCTTCCCCTTTTCCAAATTATTGGAGAAAACAATAGCGAGGGGCTCGCTTTGTCTGGCAAGATCTCCCACCTTCTTTTTAATCAGAAAACCGACACCCGGATCGATCTTGCTATCCAGCTTCTCTCTTCCCGCGCACAACTTCACCGCAGATAATCCGATCTTCATGGTATCTATCGATTGGACATATCCAGCCTGGTCCGATTTTACCGTAATCTTATGTTTTGCTGTGGGGAGGAGCCGGTAGTCATCCACCACCTTGGGATTTCCTCCCTGTTTTCGGATGATCTCCTTTATTTTCGCCAGGACTTGTCCGGTATCGATCGCTTGTCTTAATTTCTTCTCTGCCTCTTTTTCGTCTCTTGCCTTTTTCCCCAAAATCAGCATACCGACACCGAGAGCCAGGGTGACTTCCATCAAATCGGCAGGAGCTTTTCCTTTCAAAGCCTGGATGGATTCGATCACCTCCAGCGAGTTGCCTACCGCTTCGCCCAAAGGCTCGTTCATATCGGTTATCAAAACCACCGCTTTTTTATTAAATCGTTTGGCTATCCGAATCAAATTGTTTGCCAGAAGTGTTGCCTGTTTCTCATCCGGCATGAAGGCGCCGTTTCCCGCCTTAACATCGAAGACAAACGCATCCGCCCCCTCGGCCAACTTCTTGCTCATGATGCTGGCTGCGATTAGGGGTATGCAGTTGACCGTGGCGGTTACATCCCGGAGAGCGTACAGTTTTCTATCTGCCGGTGCGATCTCTTTGGTTTGCCCGATCATGCAAACGCCGATTTCCGATAGTATATTCACGAATTTGGTTAAGGGTAAATCGGTGCGAAATCCGGGGATGGACTCCAGCTTATCGAGAGTTCCGCCGGTATGGCCCAAACCCCTGCCCGAGATCATGGGAACCGTAACTCCGCATGAGGCAACCAAAGGGGCAAGTATCAAAGAGACTTTGTCCCCCACCCCGCCGGTGCTGTGTTTGTCCACCTTTATTCCCGGAATAGAACTCAAATCCAGAACCTTGCCCGAATTCATCATGGATAAGGTAAGGTGAAAGGTTTCCTCTGTGTCCATCCCGTTCAAGAAAATAGCCATTAGCAGGGCGGATGCCTGATAATCCGGGATTTCGTCCTGGGTGTAACCGGAGACGAAATATTCTATCTCATCCTTGGTCAGTTTTTTTGAGTCTCTTTTCTTACTGATGATCTCATACATGTTCATATTTTGAAATTCTCCGTTTTAGGGAAGTAGGGACAACTTCCCGCCTGGGGCGGGATGTGCCACATGAGTTGTCCCTACAAAACCTCCTCATACGAAATATTCCTTCATTAGTCGGGGTAAGGGTGCCCGACATACGAGCTCTTACGAACAGATAGGGGCAATTCATGAATTGCCCCTACAAATAAACATGGGATGGATTATTTTATACGCTCTATCCGGTATGAATAAAACTCTCCCCCGTCCTTGGGCATATATATCGACACCCCATTAGGAAGAATTTTCTCTTTGTCCCCGTTGCAGGTGGAGAGAAGGATGTAGTCTTCGGTTATCTCGGTGATGGAGTCGTAGATGATTCCATCCTTGATGTTGCAGGTGTTGGGAGCAAACTGGGTGGTGTCGATCTTCAAAGGGATTTCGGCGTTCTCGTCGACCACATTCTCCTTAAACCACTGCAGGGTAGTGCCGGGCATCTGTCGAAGCCGCATAATTTGTTTTCTTGCCATCCCCTTATTATGGTATTTGACCTGCGAAGCCCCGCAATAGATATTTGCCGAAGCGGAATCTCCGCTGGCAGATATGACAAAATAATGGGTGTCGGTGTAGATGGTATAGCTGCCATCCGCCATAAGCCACACCCCGTTCATCCAGTGAGCCAGTTTAGTCTTTGCATCCATGGGGGGAAAAGAACAGGAAAAAACCAAAAGCACAACGATAGTTATCCCAACAACCCAACTGAATTTTTTCATGAAAGTTACCTCCATTGCGATTTGCTGTTAAATCTCCGATCCCAAAATTAAAGCCCTCTTCTCTTAACAATTTTACGGGTCTATTTTTGTCAAAGTTTCTTTGAATTGGTGGTATTTGCAGTGAAATTGGCAGTTATAATAGCTAATCGTTTATCCGGGAAGGGAAAGCGCCCCGCTTTTTTTGGCGGGGCACTTTTTAAACAGCTATTTCTTCTTGGGCTTGCCGCAGCAATCCTTGAACTTTTTGCCGGAGCCGCAGGAGCACTTGTCGGTCGGTTTGGGAGTCATTCTTTTCACCTCCTTTAAGCGTATGGGTGCCACTATAATAATTCTTTTATTTTGAAAATCAATCCTTTTTTATCATAAGTTTATTAAAAAAACAGTGTTTTTTTCTCCCTAATGGGCTTTTTTCCTCTTGACAATGTAGAGTTTGTTGCTATATTGAATGTTGTTACCCTACTTAGACATATAGGCAGGATACCTTATCTGACAGCCCTTTTTTCATTCGGTCTATGTGAAAAAATAGCAGATATTGAAACAACCGCTCATTTCGGAGGTGCGTGATGAAACCATATCTATTGATTTTGGTTTGGCTGGTGGTTGGAGTTTTGTTTTTCGCTAGCAAAAGCGTAGCAGACTGCCCCGAGGATCCTTATGATAGCGGTATATGCGACAGCTTGTATGTTGAGGTCTGGACGGGTGACCAGTTTTTTGATCCGCCCGGTCCCGAATTCGTTAGATTTCCCATTTATTTTACCCACGATGTTCCGGATCCATACATAGACTCCGTTGCTGCTTTCGTTATTCCCCTGTGCTACACCCATACCAACCCTTCCAAGTATTGCAGTGTGAGTTCATATTGGAACAAGATCACCTGGGGTAGTTCCGACCTTCCCCGGAGTGTTTTCCGTCATCTTCCCGATATGTCCAATCCGGTTGTTCATAACTGGATGATGGACCAGTTTGAGGAGGGTAATAACGAGCAGTGGAATTCCATTATTCTCTCTCTGGACGGAACCTCACATTTCTGGTTGGCCGCAGTTACAACCGGATATGAGGATCAAAAACTCGGACCCGGAAGCCGGATCCTTCTGGCGACGGTAACCTTCAAACTGCAGGATAGTATGATGATTTGTATGGACAGCTGTCTCTGGCCACCCGCGTCCAATTTGGCTTTTCTAAAAGCAGATGCAAATACCTATGTTCCCCGGCACAACCTGCCGGTATGTGAGAGGGTTAGAATTTGCGTTAATATGGGTCCTTATTTTACGGTATGTCCCGGCGTTCAAGCTCACCCCGGCAATGGACATTTCATCTCGGAATTTTCAGCTGTAGATGGCAGCGATTGTGCAAATTTAACCTCGGTTCAGGCAAATTTCCAGGGTGCCGGAGTAGAAAATGTTAGGGTGGTATATGTATACCCACCGCCGTCTCCCGTCCTTAACGGGTATGTAGAGTACGATGTTACGGACCATTGTCAGCCCAGCGGAACCATGTCATTAGTGGTCGAAAACGAAGTTGCAGCAAAAGATACTTGTTCTTTCGGCATAAATCTGGTTAACGCAGCACCGGAACTATCTGTTCCGGATTCTATTTTTACCCGAGCCAATTATTCCACAGTATTTGCGGTATCGGCGGATGATCAGATACAAGACTCAGCCGATATCGGGCTGAACGCATTTTGGTATGCGCAGGATTCTTTAAGATCTCCGATCAACCCGCCATCTTACCAGGGCAACAATCCGGGCTCTTTTGAGTGGATCGCCACGAATGCGGATACCGGCGTATGGTTTTCCTTGTTTTCTGCCATAGATGTCTGCGGTAAAGCGGATTCCGGACTGGTAACTATCTTGGTGGGTCCCACTTTCTGCGGGGATCTCACCCAGGATACTTTGATTGATGTGGCGGATGTAATTTACCTGATCAATTATCTCTTCAGGGGAGGAATCGTTCCGGAGCCGACCTGCCGCGGGGATGTGAACTGCAGCGGAGATGCCGACATCGGAGACGTGGTTTATTTGATCAACTATCTGTACAAGAGCGGTACGGCGCCATGCTTTGGCTGTTGCGGTTAGTTTACTTACCGGGTGTTATAAAAAGAACTTTGAGATTCAAGATTTAAGATTCAAAAATTCAAGTTTTCTCTTCTCCCCCAGCGGGGAGCTGCGCTTGCGCTTAGGGTAACGGTTTGAATGAAGATTGCAGATTGCAAAGTGCAAAATGAAAAGTTAAATTCGAAATTCAAAAAGAAAGATTCAAAATGCTTAACCTCTCTTTAATTATAGAGGTGCGGGATGAAACCATATCTATTAATTCTGGTTTGGCTGGCGGTTGGATTCCTGCTTTTCGCCGGCAAAAGCGGGGCAGTATGCCCTGAAGCTCCCAACGACAACGGGATTTGCGACAGCATGTATGTTGAGGTCTGGCCTGGTGACGAACAGTTTCAGTTACCCGGGCATTTCGCTCGTTTCCCTATTTATATCACCCATGATAATCCGGAACCTGTAGACTCCATTGCTGCTTTTGTTTTACCTTTTTGCTACACCCATAACAATTCCTCCAAATATTGCAGTTTAAGCTCATACTGGAATCAGATTCTTTGGGGGACTTCGCAGCGACCCCGAAGTATCTTCCGTCACCTTCCAAGCAATGACAATCCTGTTGTGCGCAACTGGATGATGGACCAATATCAAGCGGGGAGAGAGTGGAACGGAATTACTCTGGATCTGGATGGGAGTTCCCACTTCTGGCTTTTCCTGATTCCTTCCGGTGTAGAAGATCAAAGATTCGGTCCGGGTAGCCGGGTTCTTCTTGCCACCATGACCTTCAAGCTGCAGGATTCTATGATGGTTTGTGTCGACTCATGTTTCAATCCCACTTCATCCCGTCTGGCATTTTCCCGATCGGATGCTGTGACATATATACCCAGGCATAATCTGCCGAAATGCCAGAATATCGGTTTTGAGTCTCCACCTTTGTTGTGGCTCAGTTGCCCTTACACCCAAGCCCACCACACCAACGGAGATTTCATTGCACCAGGCGTTGAAGCCCAGACTTATGACATGGAGATGATTGTATCTCTATCGGCGAATTTTGTGGGACAAGGGGTAGAAAACGTGAGGCTAATCAATGTGAGCGGATTGCCTGGTTGGGAGGTCAGAGCGGACGTCGCTTATCATGTTAACGATCATTGTCAGGAGGGTGGGGCAGTGTGCTTGGTGGCTACAGGTGAGTACGGAAATAAAGATACTTGTTACTTCGGTATCAATCTTTCGAACACTTCACCTGAATTAGCCGTTCCGGATTCAATTTTTGCCCTGGGTGATCATATTTCAGGATTCCCGGTATCGGCATCGGATATGGATAACGATGCGGTGAGTACCGCCATGAATACATTCTGGTTTGCGCAGGATTCTTTACATCCTCCGGTCAATTCACCTTCATACAGCGGGGGGAATCCCGGTTCTTTCAGCTGGTTAGCTACAGCATCAGACGCGGGAACCTGGATGGCTTCGTTTTCGGCCACGGATGTTTGCGGAAAAGCGGATACTGCCCGGGTTCGCGTTTTAGTGGGGATGACTTCCTGCGGAGATTGTACCCACGATTCCATCATGGATGTGGCGGACGTGGTTTACCTGATCAATTATCTTTTTAAAGGAGGGACGGCGCCGGATCCTATCTGCCGCGGGGATGTGAACTGCAGCGGAGATGCCGACATCGGAGACGTGGTTCTATTGATCAACTATCTGTATAAAGGCGGCACTGCGCCCTGCTTTGGCTGTTGTGGTTAGTTTACTTACCGGGGAGCTGCGCCTGCGCTTCGGGTAACGGTTTGAATGAAGATTGCAGATTGCAAAGTGCAAAATGAAAAGTTAAATTCGAAATTCAAAAAGAAAGATTCAAAATGCTTAACCTCTCTTTAATTATAGAGGTGCGTGATGAAACCATATCTATTAATTCTGGTTTGGCTGGCGGTTGGAGTCCTGTTTTTCGCGGGTAAAAACGGAGCGGTTTGCCCCGAAGCTCCCAACGATAACGGGATTTGCGACAGCATGTATGTGGAAGTTTGGCCATCAGATCTGGAGGTGGGTGGGTTTCCACATTTTGCCCGTTTCCCTATCTATGTCACCCATGATAATCCGGAACCTGTAGACTCCATTGCTGCTTTCTGTTTACCTTTTTGCTACACCCATACCAACTCCTCTAAGTATTGCAGTTTAAGCTCATATTGGAATCAAGTTCTATGGGGGACATCGCAGCGACCCCGAAGTATCTTCCGACATCTGCCCAGTAATGATAATCCCGTTGTTCGTAACTGGATGATGGATCAATATCAAGCGGGGAGAGAGTGGAATGGGATTACTCTGGACCTGGATGGGAGTTCCCACTTCTGGCTTTTCCTGATTCCTTCCGGTGTAGAAGATCAAAGATTCGGTCCGGGCAGCCGAGTTCTTTTGGCAACCATGACCTTTAAGCTGCAGGATACTATGATGGTTTGTGTAGACACGTGTTACTGGCCCCCTTCAGCCCATCTGGCATATTCCCGATCGGATGCTGTGACATATATACCCCGGCATAACCTGCCGGTATGTCAGGAATTCAAGATTTGTATTAATATGGGTCCCATTTTTACTGAATGTCCTGTTGGTCAAATGCACTCCAGCAATGGACATTATTACGGAGGTGAATTTGCAGCACTTGACGGTAGCGGTTGTGCAATATTAACCTCCATTAGATCAAATTTCCAGGGCGCGGGAGTGGAAAATGTCACTGTCGTATATGAAAGCCCACCTCCGACGGAAATGATCAGGGGGCATGTGGAGTATGATGTGACCGATTGTAGTAAACCCGGAGGAGCCGTAAGTTTAATAGTTGAAGACGAGTTCGGTTCAACAGATACTTGTTTTTTCTACATAAATCTGGTTAATGCAGCGCCTGATCTATCTGTTCCTGATTCTATTTTTGCCCTAACTGATCATATTTCAGGATTCCCGGTATCGGCAACGGATGCGGACAACGATGCGGTGAATATGGCCATGAATGCATTCTGGTTTGCTCAAGATTCTTTACATCCTCCGGTCAATTCACCCTCGTTCAGCGGGGGCAATCCCGGGTCTTTCAACTGGGTGCCGACCGATGCAGACACCGGAATCTGGTTTGCTTCATTTTCGGCCACGGATATTTGCGGAAAAGCGGATACTGCCCGGGTTCGCGTTTTAGTGGGGATGACTTCCTGCGGAGATTGTACCCACGATTCCATCATAGACGTATCGGACGTGGTTTACCTGATCAACTATCTCTTTAAGGGAGGAACCGCGCCGGATCCGATCTGCCGCGGGGATGTGAACTGCAATGGAGTGGCCGACATCGGAGACGTGGTTTTATTGATCAACTATCTGTATAAAGGCGGCACGGCGCCCTGCTTCGGATGTTGTGGTTAGTTTACTTACCGGGGTGTTGCAAAAAAGTACTTGGAAATTCAAGATTTAAGATTCAAAATTCAAGGCTTTTCCTCTCCTCTTAGAGGGTGTGTCACAATTGTGTTTTGAGTTTGTAGCCGCAATCTTTAGATTGCGTAAGCTGTTGGAATTCAACAAGGGATTTTCGCAGACTAAAGTCTGCGGCTACAAAAAACCGAGTTATGACACACCCTCTTAGGGGAGAGGAGAAAGGTGAGAGGAGAGAAAATTCAAATGAAACAAAACGTTCTTATTCTGCTCTTTATGATTCTCGGATTATGTTGCTTCTGTGACCTGAGCCTGGCGGTATGCCCCCAAGCTCCGAATGACAACGGTCTATGCGATTCTCTGAAGGTTGAGGTTAATCCGACGGATCAGTGGATTGATCTGTCTTCACCGCCACCGTATTTTGCACGAATTTCTTTTTACGTTACGCATGATGTTCCCAACCCGGTCGATTCAATCGCTGCTTTCGTTTTCATCCTATGTTACACTCATACCAATCCTGCCAAGTATTGCAGCGTTACCGGATACTGGAATGAGATTTTATGGACCCCGAACAGACTTCCCCGGAGCATTTTCCGTCATCTGGTTACCGAGGGAGATACCATCCATAACTGGATGATGGATCAATTCGAAGAAGGAAAGGGTGAAGAATGGAACGGAATTACATTGGACTTGGATGGGACATCTCATTTCTGGTTTTGCCTGATTCCCTCCGGTTCCGAAGACCAAAAGTTTGGTGAAGCACATCATGTTCTTTTGGCTACTATGACTTTCAGGCTGGATGATACCACCACCATAAGTGTCGACACCTGCTTTTGTCCAACTGGGGATCACAGTATAGTATATTCCAGATCGGATGCGGTGACATACATGCCCCGGGATAACATGCCCTTTTATGCTAAAATCCAGAATGCAAAACGCGGTGATGCCAATGGCGATCAGGTGATAAACATAACCGACGTCATATATATGACGAACTACCTGTTCCGGCATGGAACCGCTCCGGTCAGTTTTATCTCCGGCGATGCCAACTGCGATGATGACCTGGGAATCTTGGACGTGGTTTATCTGATCAATTACCTTTACAAGGATGGATCGCTGCCCGGATGTTTCAAGTAATATTTTGAATGAAGATTGCAAATTGCAGATTGCAAAGTGCAAATTGAAATTCAAAATTAAAAAACACAAAGCAAGCGTCTGCTTGCTCGTCTGAGCAAGCAGACGCTTGCTCCCGGACGGGAGTGTCCGCTCGTCCGGGCAAAGATACAATTCAAAGATCAAAAACTGTCATTTCCTCTATGTGGTTCCGGAGGTTATTTATGCGACGATATTTGTTTGTTTTGGTGTGGCTAATTCTCGGAGTACTTCTATTCTGTGGTCAAAGCCTGGCGGTTTGCCCACAATCTCCGAATGATAACGGGGAATGCGATTCACTGAATGCGGAAATCTTTCCCTCCGATCAATGGATCGATCTCTCCACACCTTCTCCTCATTTAGCACGTCTCTCTTTCTACGTCACGCATGACGTTCTCAATTCTGTCGATTCAATAGCTGCCTTCGTTTTCGCCATGTGTTACACTCACACCAATCCTTCCAAGTATTGCAGTTTGACCGGATACTGGAACGAGACTCTGTGGCATCCGACCAAGCTTCCCCGGAACATTTTCCGCCATCTGGTTACAGACGGGGATACCATCCACAACTGGATGATGGATAGATATGAGGAGGAGCACGGCGCAGAGTGGAACAGCATAATTCTGGATTTGAATGGGATTTCCACTATCTGGATTTGTTTTATCCCTTCGGGTTCGGAAGATCAACGGTTCGGCGATGCAAGTCATGTGCTTCTGACCACCATGACCTTCAGGCTGGAAGACACCACCACCATCTGGGTTGACACCTGCTTCTGGCCGCCTGATGGATGTGGTAATTGGTTTTCCAGATCGGATGCTGTAACCTATCTGCCCCGAGATAATATGCCCTATTATGCTAAAATCCAAAATGCAAAACGGGGTGATGCCAATGGCGATCAGGTGATAAACATAACCGACGTCATATTCATGATGAACTATTTGTTCCGGCATGGAACCGCTCCGGTCAGTTTTGTCTCCGGCGATGCCAACTGCGATGATGACCTGGGAATCTTGGACGTGGTTTATCTGATTAATTACCTTTACAAGGATGGATCGCTGCCCGGATGTTTCAAGTAACATTTTGAATGAAGATTGCAAATTGTAAAATGCAAAGTGCAAATTGAAATTCAAAATTAAAAAACACAAAGCAAGCAGACGCTTGCTCCCATACGGGAGTGTCCGCTCGTCCGGGCAAAATTGTCTGATTCCGTCCAGTGGTCAGTTGACTCAAATGAGACTCAAATTCGAGGATCCTGCGGACAATCCGAAGCTAAAATTTAGTTTGCTCAAACTTGGTAGTAATTACAGAGGAGTAAGGGGGTAACAAGTAGAATATTAGTAATCAAAAATACACCATTTTCACATTGTCCCGCTGCCCTATAATTGGTGGCGGGATTTTTTTGTTTGCTTGAAGAGGAAATTTGTATATTTTCTCCTTGATCCTAAGGTACTATGGACAGCCACACTTCGTGTTGAACTCGGTGCAAGCAAGGGCTGTCCCTACATTTTCACCTTTAGAGCGCGGAGCCTATTTTGGAGAATATCACCAAGATATTATTCGACCTGTTGATGATGTTTGCAGCCGCCAAGATCATGGGGGAGATCTTCGAGAGACTCAAGCAACCGGCTGTGATCGGTGAGATTCTGGCAGGAATTATTCTAGGCCCGTATGTCTTCGGGTTGATCCAACCCGCCCATGCCGATACTTTCCACATCTACCAGGTGATCGCCGAGATCGGGGTGATCATACTCTTGTTCACCATCGGGCTTCAGACCAAGATAGATCAGATGATGAAGGTGGGGGGTACCTCGCTTTTCGTAGCAACGCTGGGGGTGATCCTTCCTTTCTTTTTCGGCTACCTTTATACCCTTACCACGGAACACAATACCCTCGAATCCATGTTCATCGGAGCGGCCATGGTGGCAACCTCGGTGGGTATCACTGCCCGGGTGCTGTCCGATTTAGGCATACTGGATTCACGCGTGGCAAGGGTTATCCTGGGAGCTGCAGTGATCGACGACATATTGGGCCTTCTGGTTTTAGCGGTGGTTACCGGTTTGGGAAAGGGCGCAATCTCTTATGTCAAATTAGCCCTGATCTTCTTCGAAGTGGCGGGATTTGTCCTGTTCATCATTCTGATCGGAAAGAGATTGATTTTTCGGATGGCTCCCCGGTTGAATTTTCTGGTGAGCAAAAACGCACATTTCACACTGGCTTTACTCTTCTGTCTGGGATTCTCCGTTTTGGCCAGCTATATCGACTTGGCTGCCATCGTAGGAGCATTCATGGCGGGGATGATTTTGGCGGAACTGAACTTAGAGCTTAACTTCTCGCTTAAATTTGAGTCGTTGTACGACTTTTTGGTTCCCTTCTTCTTTGTGGTGATGGGAACTCAGGTGGATCTGTCCGTCTTCACCAAATTCAATTTAATCGGCTCGGCATTGATCTTGACCGCCTTTGCTATTTTGGGTAAATTGATCGGTTGCGGAGTGGGAGCTTTTCGCCTGGGGTGGAAAGAGGCATCATTGATCGGGGTAGGTATGGTGCCCCGGGGAGAAGTGGGAATGATCGTCGCCTCCATCGGCCTGGGGATGGGAGCCATCTCCTCCAATCTTTATTCCATCGTGATCTTCATGGTTGTGGTAACGACCCTCCTGACTCCCCCAGCTCTGGCATGGATGATTTCTTCAAGAAGGTTGGGAAAGAGAGAAGACTAAGGTGAGGGGGATATTTTTTTTACAGGCAATAGAATTTTCCTATGTCCAATATCCAGCACAAATCATTATTTGAATTCTCCGGGAAGGGGCCGGGCTTCTATGTTTCCCTATCTCTGATTATCATCATATTCTTCTTAGGTCTTTACGGCGCCATCGCCAAATCATGGACCGGGGACGATGCCTTCATCTCATTCAGATATGCCCAGAATTTAGTCGAAGGTAAGGGATTGGTCTATAATGCAGGGGAGAAGGTGGAGGGCTATTCCAATTTTTTATGGACCATGCTTGTTGCTTTGGGCATGGAATTGAAGCTGGACCCGATCCACACAACCAACGCTTTGGGACTGGTGAGTTTCGTCCTGACCATACTACTATTTATATACATCAGCTGGCGTTTTTTTAAAGAAAGCACTCCTTATGGATTATTCATACCTCTAACAGCCCTGTGTTTGCTGGTACACGCGCACTTCAGAGAGTTTGCCACCGGAGGGTTGGAAACATCGTTTTTCACTTTTCTGGTCAGTTTAGGATTCGCTGGTCTGATATTTTCCAAAAGCAGGAGGGGATTTCTTCTGACCGGTTTGGTGTTTGTTTTAGTCATGCTGACCCGACCGGACGGGTTTATATTTTATGGAGTCTCGTTTCTGTTCCTGATACTGACTGCTTCGTCTATACCAAAGAGAATATGGTACTTTCTGCTCCCGCTGATTCTTATTTTTGTCCCCTACTACATTCTTCGTTATCGAAATTATGGCTACCCGTTTCCCAACACCTACTATGCCAAATCCGCATACTTAGCCTGGTGGAGTCAGGGATGGCGCTATTTGATCCTTTATTTCAAAGCCTATTATGTATTTATTTTGCTTCCGGTATTAGGGGTAATCGCTCTGATCAAAGTTAGAAACAGCTGGAGGAAAACAACCCGTTTTCCGCTCCGTTTCAACCCCATGCAGAATTCGGTTTTGTTAAGCCTGCTATTCTCGGTGATTTTCACTCTTTACTTAGTCCGGGTGGGCGGCGATTTCATGTTTGGGCGGTTTTTCATACCGATAACTCCTTTCCTGTTTTTTTTGATGGAGATATTTGCCAACCGGATATTAACCAAAAAATATCTGATCCCCTTTGCAGCAGCGGTGTGCCTGGCTACTTATTTTCACTGGAATCCAGACCAGATCAGATCAGTCTCAAGCAAAATAGTGGACGAAAGGTATTTTTATCCCAAGTCCAAGATAGAAGAGGCAAGGCAGAGAGGGAGGGTTTTGAAAAAGTACTTAAAAGACACGAAGGCTCAGGTGGTCATATTCGGAGCCCAAGCCATGTTAGCATACTATGCTGAGTTTCCAACAGTCATAGAGGGGGAAGGCGGATTAACCGATGAGTATCTGGCGCATCTGCGGATAACCAAACGGACGAGACCCGGTCACGAAAGGGTGGCTCCGCGGGATTATCTTCTTAGAAGGGGGGTGAACTTTACCTTTGGATTGTCGGATTCCCCCTCCTCCGGTGGCCTGACGGAGATAGATTTTGGCGGGGTTACAGGCACCGTGGTGGTCTATAACCTGAGCCTGATGAGAGATTTGAAAAGGTTTGGAGAAGTAAGGTTTGTGGATTTTGAAGAATTACTGGATGACTATATCGGCAAAATGCCCTCTATACCGCAGGCTAAAATTCTCAAAGATTACGGTTTTTTCAAGCAGTATTATTTTGATCATAATTCAGACCCGGTTAGGCAAAATGCTTTTATCAGAGTATTGGAGAAGGAATAACACACCATTAGTGGAATTTCGAAGTGGGCAGTTTGGTTTCGGATTTCTAGAATTTTACAAAGATATTTACAAAAACTCAAGCGGGTGAAGCTTAGGTTAGAAAGGAGAAACTTGGATTTCGAAAAAAAGTTTAAAATCGTGGTGTTGATTTTAGCGGCGGTAATTGCCTTCGGCACTTTGGGATATTCCGTCATAGAAAAATGGTCTCTCTTGGATTCCCTTTACATGACGGTGATTACCCTTACCACCGTGGGATTTGGAGAGGTTCATCCTCTTTCCCCGGCAGGAAAAATTTTCACCATGGTTTTGGTAATGATGGGAGTGGCGGGAGTGGCTTACACTTTGAGCGTGATTGCCCGGATGGTGGTGGAAGGTGAAATCAAAAGGCATTTAGGGAGAAGAAAAATGCAAAAAGGCTTAAAAGAATTAAAAGATCATTATATAGTGTGCGGGTTCGGACGGGTGGGAAGGAGAATCGCCCAGGAATTGTGCGCCAGAGGAGTCTCCTTCGTAGTGGTCGACAGGAATCCGCAAAGAGTCGAGCAGGCAAACATGGACTGTTTCCTTTTTGTTCAGGGTGACTCCACCCACGATCAGACATTGATCGATGCGGGCATCCAGCGGGCCAAAGGTCTGATCACCGCCGTGATCAACGAGGCAGACAGCGTGTTCATCGTTCTTTCCGCCCGCCAGCTTAATCCTCAGCTTTATATCACCGCCCGGGCGGAATCGGACGACGGGGAGAAAAAACTTTTGCGGGCAGGCGCCAATAAAGTGGTCTCCCCCCACAAAATCGGCGGCATCCGGATGGCGCTGACCGCGCTGCAGCCCAATTTAGTGGATTTTATGAATGTCGTCACCGACGACCAGAAAACGGATTTCTTCATCGAAGAGATAGAGGTGAAAACCGGCTCTCCCCTGGTTAATTCTACCGTCAAGGTCTGTCCCATTCGCCACGACCTGGGGGTTACCATAGTGGGGATCAGAAAAACAGGCCGGGAGGTCTTCTTCAATCCCTCGCCCGAAACGCTCATCGAGTCCGGGGATATTCTGATCGTCATCGGTCCGCGAAAGAATCTGGAAAAATTAGAAGAGCTGACCGGCGGAAATTAATCCAAAAAGGAGAAAAGCCATGTCGGAGTTCAGATTAAACCGAGCCACCAAGGAATGGATCATCCTTGCCACAGAAAGAGCCAAAAGACCCCAACAGTTTCTGGTGAAGTCGGAGAAGCCGAAAATCCCTCCCTTTGACCCCCTTTGCCCGTTTTGCCCGGGGAATGAAAAAAAGACCCCCCCGGAGGTCTATTCCCTCCGCCAAAGAAACTCCCGCCCCGACCAACCGGGTTGGAGGGTCAGGGTGATAACTAACAAATTCCCGGCGCTGGAGCCGACGGAGAAAATGGTAAAGATCACCGGAGGATTCTTCAGAACGGCTTTGGGGGTGGGAAAACACGAGGTGATCATCGAAACTCCCCGGCATAATCAGATATTTGCAACCCTGAGTTTGAAACAGGCAGAGGAGGTATGCTTAGTCTGTTGGAGAAGATATTTATTTTTGGAAAAAGACCGAAGGTTTAAGCTGATCATGATTTTCAGGAACCATGGAGTCTCCGCCGGGACCTCACTAAAGCACCCCCATATACAGGTTATCGCTCTCCCGTTGATTCCTGCCAGCATCCGGCATCCTTTGGAGGAGGCTATGAGTTACTATGACGATCACGGCACCTGCGTCTTCTGCGACATGATGCAGGAGGAGATCAAGGCCAAGAAAAGGATAATTCTGGAGAATGAAAAATTCGTGGCATTCCATCCTTTTGCCTCGCGTGCTCCGTTTGAGACCTGGATTATTCCTAAAAAACACAATGCTTGTTTCGGCAGCGCAAGCGAAAGTGAAGTCAAGTCGATGGCTTCGGTATTAAGAAGGGTCTTAAGAAAGATGTATGACCGGCTGGGCGACCCGGATTACAATCTCATCTTCCGCACCGCCCCCATCAAGGACACCCAAGAGGATTATTATCACTGGTACATTCAGATTTTACCCCGGTTAACCACACCCGCGGGTTTTGAATTAGGCTCGGGCGTTTATATCAATACCAGCCTGCCGGAGGAGACGGCGAAGTTCATGCGGGAATAAAATCCGTCCGCAGTCCTCCGACCGTCGTCCGCCGCGAAAATGATCGCAGGTTGAACATGCCTGCCAGCCATCGGTCGAAAACCTGTTCGACACCAAACTAAGAAAATGTCAGGAGGTGATATGAAGAATTCGATTCAGCCAAATCCATTTACCCCAAAATCTGGAATCGATCCGCGGGTTTTTGTCGGAAGAGATAAAGAGATTGAAATCTTCAAACGCAAGTTGGATGATGCTATCAAGTTGAGGAGATTCGACCATTTTCTTGTTCTCGGAGAATGGGGGATTGGCAAGACATCTCTACTAAGAGAATTTAAGAAAATTGCCCAATCCAATAAGGTGTTAGCCTCTTATCTCCCGATTAGGGAATTCCAACAGCAGGACGAGTTCATCACAGCAACAGTGAATTTGATTTCTCAGATTCCCAAAAGCATACCGATAAAATACCAAACGCTGAAAAACTTCATAAATTCACTTGGAGGGATCGGAATCAATCTACCCTTAGTTGGCGGCGGAGTGCAATTACCGGACAAGAATGAACTGAAAGGGGATCCACAGGTTATCCTACTTGATGCGCTGATAAACCTATGGCACTCAGTAAAAAGCGAAACTGAAGTCTTAGTTGTTCTTTTAGATGATGTGCAAAATTACCAGCACATTTCAGGTTATCTCACAATAATAAAGAATGTACTAAATGATGACACTATTATCAAGGAAACGGGATTCCTTTTTATTTTAGCAAGTACTCCCGTTGCTTGGGCACAGTTCTTAAAAAAACACCATCCTATTGGACGTTATTTCACACCTATAATCAAATTGGGACGGCTGGATTTGGAAGAAACACTCAAGGTTTTGGATCAGACCCTGCACTCAACAGGTGTGGTCTTTGATGAAGCAATTAAGAGGCGAGTTTATGAATATAGCGAAGGGCATCCTTATGAACTACAGGTTTTATGTAGTTTTCTTTACGATAATCAGATCGCGGGAAAGGTATCCGAAGATAGCTGGGAAGTCTCGCTTGACATGGCAATTACCCAACTCGGAGACATCCTATTAGACCATCTGTATAACGAAGCTAGCCCATCAGAAGCGGAAGTGCTAAAGGCGCTTTCTGAACAAAGTGGACCATATGAGAGCTATGCCATTACTGGCAAAATGAAACGGTTTTCTGCTGGAACTGTTAATAAGTATCTTATTCGATTGGTCTCCAAAAACCTCTTGCTTAGAAAAGAAAGAGGCGTCTATGCTTTTCCGGATAGAATGTGCAGAGAATATGTGTTTCGCAGACTCTAAGTTATTTCAGGTTTCATTTATTATAAGTTCTTGTTAATGTTTTCACGCAAAAAAGTTGTGATTTTGTCTTTTTGTATGTAGTTACTATACAATGAAATGCTTCTATTGGTCAGAAGTTGGAAAAGTGATTCCATGTATGTTGCAGAACTCAAATGAATTACAACAAGAATCGCAATTCTTGATCTGCTAAGAATGCCTAAGTTTGCCTATAAATGCCTAATAATTCACAAGATTCTGTCTTTTTTGTCTTTTTCACGAATATAACCTTGAACGAAGCCTTGGAGGTTCCACAGCAAAACGAAATCGACAGTTAACCGCAGAGGCATCCTTCGTCAAGCTCAGGACTAAGCGTAAAGCCTCTGCTACGCGATTAGAATATTATTTGGTGAAAACCGAATGAAATTGTTTTATGGTTTTGCGATGGACAACGGTCAACAGACGACGGACGTAATTCCGCTTTATTTTTTTGTGGCGGACTGCGGACTGTCGACCGTGGACGATTTAATCTTCGATCTATCCCCCCAGAGAATCAAGCCCAAAATATTCCTCATCCTCAAAAGAGATAAGATCTTCAATGATCCGTGACGGATATCAAACTTCAAAAGCCTCACTGGCCATTTAAGCTCGTCTTTATCGCAAATGGTGGAAAGCTGCAGTGATCCGGCATTCGAACAATCGACCGTTACCATCCCCTTCTCTATCTGTTCATCAATCGCCCGGATGAGGTTTTGTGCTTGTATTATCCTCTTCTCCATCTCTTCTGATTTCATCTCTTTGATCAATCCGTACTTGAGTTTTATCCGGTTCAGCTTCAACGCAGCCTGATAAGTGCTCTCCACAATTTGATCCCTGTTCATCCATTTGGTCTCATAATTGAGCATCTGTTTCCAACTGGGCTGGAGCAATGCCTTTCGGTGTTCTTCCAAAGTATGGGAGAAAAGTTTATAGCCAAATTTCTCCGGGTTCTCAAAGGCGTTGCTTCCCGGATCCAAGAAAGGTGCCAGGGGGGAAATGAAAGGAAACAGTTTCTTAGTCTGGCCGAATTTGCCCAGAAGGTGATCGATATAATCGACTGTGTCCATGACCGATTTGACATCCTGACCCGGAATGCCGATCATGAAGAAGAGGTCGAGCTTATTACACCCCCGCTTCAACATTTCTTCGATCATCCCCTCCATCCGCTGATTATCATATGGCCGCCCGAAAGCGTTTCGGATTTTGGGATCGTGCGTCTCCGGAGAAAGCTGGATGTTGAAATGGGGAATGGAATCTGTTATTTTATCAAAATATTCAACCGGTGGGATATCGAAAAATTCGAGAACGATATGATTATCCACCTTCTGTTTCTTAAGCAAATCCAAGAGCTTTTGAGCGTATTCCTCCCCCGGCTGGAAGATATCCCCCAGGATAAATATGGGTCCTTTGAAATAGCGGGAAATTTGGAGGAGGTCGGAGACGATCAATTCCGGATCGCGGTAAGCCGGTTTTTGCCGGGAGGAGAATTGCCGGTAAGTATCCTGTGATCCTCCGCAGGTGCCGCAGTGATAAGTGCAGCCGCGGCAAGTGAAGATGGCGGTGATGGGATATTCCTGCCATCCGTAAAAGGGGATAAACCCGGAGAAATCCCGGTTCTTTATGGTAGAGCGGATGATGTGAGCATAATCCAGCGTAAACGGATTTATGTCATCCGGCACCCAGCTGGTGGGATTGATCCTTATGTTTCCATTTTCCTTGTAGGTTAAATTCGGTATGCTAGCGAGGCTTGTTCCATTCTTCAATGCAGATAGCAATTGCAGAAGAGGTACCTCGGTCGAGTCGCCGCGCAGGACGAAATCCACTTGAGGGTAGGTAATCAGCTCCTCATGAAAATAAGTGGAGGATAATCCTCCAAAGATCACCGGAGTTTGGGGGTGATACTTTTTCACTATCCGGGCTAATTCCAAACTCCCCTGAGCATGAGGAAGCCAATGCAGGTCGATACCAAAAGCTTTGGTCTTTAGATTTTTGATCTCCTTTTCCGCATCATAGTTGGGATTGGCGAGCATCTTATAAGCCACATTTATGATCCGCACATTGTGACCATACCGGGTCAAGTATTGAGACATACTGACGAAGCCCAACGGGTACATGTCAAAGATAGGGGTGGAGGGGATCACGTCGCTTATCGGTCCCCACATGACGGAGCGCTTCCGGAAATCGTAAATGCTGGGAGGATGCAGGAGAATTAAATCAGTCATAAAACATCATGGTATTTACGTTAGTGCAGGAGGGCGATTTTAAAGAATTCTTCCTATCACCAAGCCGATGGAAAGGAGCAAACCGGTGAAAAGATGGGTCTGGATGGTTTTAGCCTGGGCGGGAATCAGCTCGGTGATTTTGTCGTAGTTGGTTTTAAGGATTTTAATTGCACCTAAAGAAATCGGCAGTGTCAGTAAAGAAATCAAGGCGAAGGGGGTGACTATTTTGAAAATCACACTCCCGGCAATCACCAAATAGGTAGCCGCGATCAACAGATAATAACCGTAAACCGCTTTCTTTTTTCCCAATCTCACCACCAGGTGCTTTTTATTGACCGCTTTATCCGCATCATAATCCGGAAACTGGTTGATATACAGAATCGCCGCAACCAGAAATCCGATAGGAAGAGATATCCAAAAAACCGACCAATTTAAACTCTGAGCCTGAACATAATATGCCCCGATTACTGCCAAAACCCCCAGATCCAAACCCACTATGCATTCCCCGATGCCCCGGTAGCCGATCAGCACAGGGGTGGCGGTATAGAAAAAGCCGGTTAGAAGTCCAAAAATACCCAGATACAAAATCAAATTTCCCGGGGTGACCGCATTTAAATATAATCCGATAACCGATCCCAAACCAAAGAACACAAAGGAGCCGATCAACATGTGCCGGGGCGGGACCACTCCCTTTTGAATCATCCGGCTCCCCCCGGAGAAGGGGGTGGGGGTGAGGTTGGCTTCATCGTTTCCGGTTTTGTGATCATAGTAGTCGTTGGCTAAATTCGTTCCGGCGTTAAACATGGGGACCCCGATCAAAACCAGAATGAACTTAAGCCAGTCGAATCTCCCGGTCATGTTCCAGGCTAAGGCAGTCCCAACCAGAACCGGAATGACGCTGGCGGTAAAAAAAGGCGCCCGGATGGCAACGATCCACTTCCTTACAAAACTCTTCATCGATAATCTTTCAGACTTTGTGTTGTCCCGAGAGCTTCAATTGAAAACACTAAGACGAATTCAAAATTAAAAATGCAAAATGAAAAATTATCCGAATCTGGATCCTGCGGACAAATCAAAATTCAAAATTGATAAGCCAGGCAGAATGCTTGGGGATGATTTTTATTGAAAAAAGATGCTTGGCATTTTGATCGGTCATATCCGGTTAAACCGGTTGTCATCTTCTTCTTCCGTGGTGAGGGGGGAGGATGGGAACTCCGCAATCGAACTGACCCTGGCCTTCTCCGGGCAATCGACCGTAAAGGTTTCTTTTGGAATTATTATCCGGGGAACAATCTTTTTTATCTCCTCGATGGGTATGTGACCGGCCCTGAGAAGAGTGACCTGTTCACCGGAAACATCCAAAACCGTGGAGGGGAGGAAAACGGTCGACCTTCCCCCGTCTAAGATCAGATCTATCCTGCCGTTAAAGAAATAATGCACCCGGTTTGCCGCCACGCAGCTTTTCTTCCCGGAGATATTGGCGCTGGTGGCGGTGAGGGGGAATTTGCAGACATCCAATAACCGGTCGATCAGCTTGCTGGGGGAGACTCGAACGCCCAGCTTGCTCCCCTTTCCCAATACTACCGAGAGTTTCGGCGAGGTGCATTTAAAAACCAAAGTCAAAGGTCCGGGCCAATACTTGTCCATAAGCTTTTGTGCATTCCGGCTGACGTAATCGACTACCTTACGAGCTTCATCTGCGTCTCTTAAAAATACGGAAAGGGGTTTGGACCGGTCTCTCCTTTTGATGCGGTAGATCTTTGCCACCATCTCCTGGTTGTAGGCGTCTGCGCCCAAAGCATAAACGGTTTCGGTGGGGAAGGAGACGATACCTCTCCCCTTTAATATCCTTCCCGCTTCGTACAATACGTTCTTTTCCGGATTCTCCGGATTGACCATCAGAATCTTAGTGCCGATTAACAAATTACATCCTTGTATTTTGTTTTTTGAAGGAAATGTTACGGTTCTATTTTTGCCTCCACCACCCAGCTTTCCTGGTATCCCAAGTTTCTCATTTTCTCCAATAGTAATTCCGCCTCTTCTTTGGAGACACAATCTCCCACCCTGACCCAGTAGTAAGGGGCTTTATAGTCTATGTAAGTGTTTTCCGAAAGCTGATTTTTCACAGATTCGCTCACTTTGGAGGCTTCATCCGGATACTGGGTGGCAAAGAACTGCACCCGATAGACTTTTCGCGGGAAGGAAGCTTTTCCTTTTTCCAGTTCCCGGGATTTACTTTTCTGATCCGCATCCGGTTCACCCGGCTGTTCCTTCCGGGGGGATTCCTTTCCGGTAACGATTTCCCGGTCCTGGGGATAACCCAAAGGCGGGTGGTGTTTTTCTCCTTTGGTCCGGGGATCCTCCCGGGTAGCCCCTCCGGACCAGAGAGCGCAGCCGGAGATGCTAAGACCAAGAAGTGTGCAGATTATCCAAATTTGAAAACAGTAATGGATTCTTGTCCTTTTCATAGATACTGTTCCATGTCCTTATCCTGGGAGAATTCTGCCAAAAGATTTTTCACGTCCTGGACCTTGGTCTTGTGAGCCACAAAAACGATATCGTCGGTTTTCACGATCACTAAGTCGGAGACCCCCAGGGTGGCAATGATGCCGTCCGAGTCGTTAACGATGGTGGTCTCGTAGGTGTTGATGGCTTTGGCCTTACCCAGGATCACGTTGTGGTCGGAATCCTTCTCTTTTACTCTATCCAAAGCCAGCCAGGAGCCGATATCATCCCAGATCAAATCCCCCTTTATCACCAATGCGTTTTCCGCTCTCTCCAAAACCGCACAGTCTATGGAGATGTTGTCCAGTTTTTGGTATAGTTCGACTCTGGCTTTCTCTTCATTTTTAGTGCCCAACTGGGGGGAATATTCCTCCAGCGCCTGGTACATCTCAGGCATATACCGCTTTATCGAATCCAGTATGGTGGAAGCGGTCCAGATGAACATGCCGCTGTTCCACAGATGCTGCCGGTCATAATAATATTCCTGGGCTTTGATCCGATTGGGCTTCTCCTTGAACTCCTTGATCTTATAAACCGGAATGTCCCCCGTGATATCGTACGGTTCCGAGAATTCGATATAACCGTAAGCCGTATCGGCCCGGGTGGGGGTGATGCCGATGGTGATCAAAAACTCTCCCTCGCGAGCCAATTTGGTTCCCACCTCCAAAATCCTCAGCAACTGTTCTTTGGGCCGGATCACGTGATCGGAGGAGAGAACCACCATGGTGGCGAGGGGATCGATCCGATGTAAATGCACCGCCGCCAGCCCGATGGCCGCACAGGTGCTGCGCATGGAGGGTTCCACCAGCAAATTACTTTCCTTAAGATAATTCACCTGCTCCAAGATCACCTTTTTTATGTTCTCTCCGGTAACCACCAGGGTTTTTTCCACCGGGATGAAATCCTTGACCCGGTCGATGGTTTCCTGGAGCATGGTCTTCTGGGACGTAATGTGCAATAGCTGTTTGGGATGCTGGACGCGGGATAGG
Source organism: uncultured candidate division Zixibacteria bacterium (assembly GCA_903908285.1). Classification (GTDB taxonomy): domain Bacteria; phylum Zixibacteria; class MSB-5A5; order MSB-5A5; family SM1-73; genus CAIVRH01. The sequence goes on along the minus strand of CAIVRH010000012.1, from coordinate 93,776 downwards.
GGCCAGAATCTTTCTCCCTTTCCACCGGCTAATATGACTGCGTAGTTCAAAACCTCACCCCCGAAAAAAGGGTTATAATTGAAATAGCCTAACCTATCTTAGTTGGTTTGCCTGACTGGGGGACAATTTATTGCAAAAGAATATGTTTGTCAATAAAAACTTTTTCCTCTGGGTAAATGTGCAATAATTTATTGACATCTAAGTCAAGATAGCCTATAATGGCATTGAAATAAACAAGCGTACAGGGAGCTAAAACCATTTGGGTTAATTTGATCTTCGCTTGCGGAGATTTAACCTGAGGAGGCTTGTGTGTCGAAATTTAAAGCTTTGTTTTGCATTCTAATGCTGATCTTGGTTTCCAGATCTTATGCAGAGCTATCTGGCAACGAATTCGGGAAAGTCAGCCCAGAAGAATTGGGGATGAGTTACCTGCCGGAAGACTCGACCGCTGACGCGGTTATCTTGTTTGACATAGGAGCGATATCTCCAGAAGCTTTCGCACAACACAAAAGGGTTAAGGTTTTCACCAAAAGAGGAACCTCATTCGCCAATATCTCCATACCGTTCTATAAAATCGAAAAAATCGAGGATCTGGAAGGGTGTACCTACACCAAAGATGGAAAGAAATACTGCTTGAATCCAAAAGAGGTTTTCACAAAGAAAGGGGAGGAGGGCCTAAACGTGTTGGTGTTTGCTTTGCCCGGGGTGGAAGAAGGGTGTGTGTTTGAATACCGTTACCGGAAGTCTAACAATATTTTTCTGGAACCATGGTATTTCCAGAATGAGATCTTTACCAAACGATCTCAATTTACCTTGGTCCTGGAGGGGTCAAGAGGATATTATTACTCTCACAGCCATTTATATTCTTACTTCTTCAAAAACCCGAGATCAGAGAAGACCGAGCCCCAAACAGCGGATACGACCAGCGGGAAGGTTTATACCTGGGTTTTGGAGAACGTCCCTCCGATCAAACCAGAGCCTTATGTCACCTGCATAAACGATTATCGCACCGCTATCTATTTTGAGTATTCAGGTTATGATTTTGAGAATCAATTCTTAAGCACCCATGATACTTATGCCAAAACCAATTGGATAGAGTGGGGGAAATCGATAGACACTGTTTTCAAAAGTATAGAATGTGATACGACAAAGATTAAGGAAAAATCCTCGGAGTTGACTTTAGGTTTGACCACAGACTCAGCCAAAGCGGAAAGTATCTATAACTTTGTGCTTAAGGACATCCATTGGAACGAAGAACGAGGTGTTTATCGCATTTACGAAAAAGATTTTAAGAAGATATTGACCAGCCGGGAGGGAACCGCCACCGAGATTAACCTTCTCCTGCTCAGGTTGATGAAATCCGCCGGTATTGTGGCAGACCCGGTTTTGATTAGCACCCGGAATTACGGTAAGATCTTAAAAGAAAAGCCGGGAAGGATTCAGTTCAACCATTTGATCGTCAGAGCCACGATCGATGGCCGGTACTGGTTTTTGGATGCTATCAACAAATACTATCCCTTTGGAATGCTTCCGGAGAAGGATGTGGTAGATTATGGGCTCCTGCTCAAAGTTAATGAAAGTGGTCTGATAAAAATTACTCCGGTTAATGATTATAGCTTAGAATATATTACCACTAAAGCCAGGTTGAGGGAAGATGGAGGGCTGGCGTGCACTACTACGGTTGATTTCCACGGCTATATCGGCATTTACGCCCGCGAGAAGATAGAAAAAGACGGAAAGAATGAATATGTCAAACAAGAGCTACTCAACCAGGTTCCCAATGCGTTGCCGGACACCATCACCACTTCTCCCCTGGATAGCATATATCAACCTTTTGATCTGAATGTCTCTTTTTCCGCTTCTTCCTTTGCTTCGCTGGGTGGCGAGGTGGCTTATGTAAATCCCACCCTCTTTATGGCTCTGGAATCAAATCCGTTTAACAGCGAAAGTCGACAGTTCTCCATAGATTTCCCTTATACTTTCACCCGGATTGAGGATACGGAATTGCAGCTCCCGAACGGATTTATGGTGAAAGAACTCCCGACCAATGCCTCCAGCGAAATTCCAGGAGGGAAGTTCAGCCGGACGTTTTTGGCAGAGGGTGATCACATTAAATGTCATAGGCAGCTGACCATTAACCTGCTAACTTTTCCCGTGGCTCAATATCGGATGTTGCGTAATTTCTTTCAAGAGGTGGTGAGCGCAGATCAACTGGTGATCACGTTAGTTAAAGATGGAAAGTAAACTCTAAGCGGTAGCTTAAAACAATAGGGAGGGATCATAGTTTGATCAAGAAATATCTATTTCGAAAGCTTATATCCAGGGTGAATCATACATGTTATATATTTCCCTGTAGTCTATTGATCTGGTTCTTTTTGGTCGGGGGTAACTTTACCCTAACCTGGGGAATTGATTTCGTGTCCGAGGAGGAGAAAAAAGAGAAAGGCGCGGTTTGCGAACTGGACGAGCAGGAGTTCACGGTGCTTAGTGATAATCATGCGGTGATGCGAGTGCATAGGATTTTCACAGTATACAACCAGAACGGGACAAAACATGGAGACGTTTATCTGCCTTTTACTAAATTCTTAACAGCTGACAAAATTTTAGCTGAGGTGAAGACCACCGATGGTAAATCTTTGAAGAAACTGAAGAAAGAAGAAATAAAAGAGTCGTCACTTTTTTCACGATACCAGCTATATTCCGATGCTAAAGAAAAACATTTTAATCTGACTGCAACCACGTTCCCCTATGTATTGGAATACAGTTACGAGATCGATTATAAAAGTCTTTTTTTCTGTAGGGATTGGTATCCCCAGATGGATATCCCGGTAAGGCATTCTGTTTATGTCTTGTCTCTGCCAAAGGATTTTGGATTTAAGATGTATACGCGCAACCTATCGATAGAACCGGTTGAAAATAAGAAGTGGGGAAACCGACAGATCATTTTTGACTTGCAGGAACTCCCTCCTTTCAAGGAGGAGCAGGATATGCCTCCAGAAAAAGACTGTCTTATCTCGGTTGCTTTTGCTCCGGACAGATTTAAAGTCGGGAACTATTCCGGATCTACCGAATCGTGGAATGCATTAGGGAAGTGGTACTCGACCCTGGCAGAGAAGCAATACATTCTATCTCCATCCAACCAGGCTTTGTTTAGAGGATTAGTGAAAGACCTCACCCGGGATAAAGACAAAGTGAAGGTGCTGTATCAATATATCCAGCGCCAGATGCGTTATGTGGAAATAACATTGGGCATCAGCGGATGGCAACCCCGGGAGGCCGAATCGGTAGCGTCAACTTGCTATGGTGACTGTAAAGATTTATCTACTTTATTCATTGCCATGTTGAGATCAAACGACATAAAAGCCTATCCCGTCCTGATCAGGACTCAATCCGAAGGGACAGTACTGATCGATTTTCCCTCTCATCAATTCAACCACTGTATAACTTTTGTTCCGCTGGAATCGGAGTCACTGTGGCTGGATTGCACCTGTAGTTATTGCCCATTTGGGGAATTGCCCTGGCAGGATGAAGGATGCCAAGTTCTGGTGGTGAGGGATGATTCTTCGATTATGGTGAAAACGCCGACCAGTTCAGCTGAGGAGAATAAAATCCATAGTTCAATTCAGGCTGAGCTTGGGTCAGATGGATCATTGGAGATTAAAGGGTACTTGGGAGCTACCGGTAACTTCGAGTCATATTATCGCGAGTTTTTGAACTCATCCACCGCGGGTGAAAAAAAAGAATGGATGGGCCGTTTGATCGGCAGGTATGCCCCCAACTTTGCTTTGATCAGTTATGATTTTGAAAAAGTTTCCACCCTGGACGTTCCTTTTGCCGTGGGATTTACCGCTAGGTTAATCCAATATCCTACGAAATCCGGAAAGGACCTGCTGTTGAATCCGAACCTGTTTTCCCGGGTCGATGCCGAGGACATTCCCAAAGAAAAGGTGCGGAAGTATCCGGTGAACAATCAATATGCCTATACCACCGAGGATGAGGTGATTTTAGATTTTCCTGAGAATCTGACGGTAAATGCGGTGCCGGAGAAACTGGATATCAAATCCCCTTATGGTTCATTTCAAACCCAATACCAAATAGATGCAAACAGATTAACCTATAAACGAATCAAAACCATAACCCAACGCCTGATTCAACCTGAAGGATTCGAAGAGTACAAAACGTTTCTGGGCAAGATTTATCAAGCCGACCACTCATTCGTTGTTCTTACCAAGACGGAATAGGTAATGCGAAACGAATTCCCAGACTCTTGGACAGAAGTGAAAACAATTCATTTATAACTGCTCCAATGAAGTGGAAATATAAGGGAATGTCCCTTTATTGTAGCTTTGGATTAGAGAACCGGCTCATTCGGGTCTCTTAGTCAATTCAATTCTCACTAAGTGTTTGCCTTTGAGGTGCTTACAAGAGAATAAAAGGATGTTCCTCCTTTAAGTTAGATTGGCATAATCCTAATAATCAGATCAATAGCTTAAGAAAAAATCTTGAATAATCGAGATTTTCATAATATATTGATATAATGATGAGATAAAACGAAACATCAAGGAGTTCATTTGGAAAAGCTCTGGGCGCCGTGGCGAGAGAAATTCATCCTATGTAAAAAACAACCGGGTTGTTTTCTTTGCAGTACCGCCAAGGAAAGCAAAGACTCAAGGAATTTAATCCTTTACCGGGGCGAAAAATGTTTCGTCATCCTCAATCGCTACCCTTACAACACCGGACATCTGATGGTGGCTCCTTTTCGTCATGTAGGTAAGTTAGAAGAGCTGAAGGAAGATGAGACCAACGAGCTTATGAAGATCACTCAACTGTGCATAAAAGCAATCAAGAAGGGAATGAAACCTCAAGGGATAAACCTGGGGATGAACCTGGGGAAGATTTCGGGAGCGGGAGTGGCCGACCATCTTCATCTGCATATCGTCCCCCGCTGGTCAGGCGACACCAACTTCATGCCGGTGGTGGCCGAAACCAAGGTGGTCTCAATGAGCCTTTCCAACGTTTACCGGGTTTTAAAAAGAGAGTTAAAAAAACTGACCGCAGTCAGCCGTCCTTCGACTTCTCTCAGGACAAGTCCGCAGTCCGCAGCAAAACCTCTTAAAAGCGTTTTTAAAGAGAGCGCAGGCGGGATATCGCGGGAAGGGAGCGGAGAAAAAAAGCGGCGGACAGCGGACAATGGACGGCGGACGGAAGTATGAAAATTCCACGCAAAGAGGAGCTTTTGAAGCTCCAGGAAAAATACAAAACCGATAAGAAGATCGGCGAAGCCTTGGGGGGCGTGCCGGAATACCTGGTAGCTTACTGGCGCCGGAAGAAAAACATCGGCAGGTACTCCTTTCCCAAATACTCCCGGGAAGAGATAAAAGACCTGTGGGAAAGATACGGCAACGACCAGAAGGCGGGGGAAAAACTTGACATCTCCAAGGCGGGCTTCTATAAATGGCGCAAGAAATATAGCTTTTTGGAAAAGCCCAGGGTGCTCAAATTTCAGCAACTCGATTTCCTGCTGGCAGGACAACCGAATTCCACCGGCAGACCGGGAATCATGACCAAAAGGAATTCCGGAAGTTTGACCATAGCGCAAAAGCTTCTGGCGGTCAAAGCTGGGAAATTACAGACCGTGGTTGGAGAAATCGTCAACGTAGAGCCCGACCTGGCCATGAGCCACGACAATGCGGGTCTGGTGATCAAGCAGTTCAAACAGATCGGTCCCCCCAAAGTGTGGAATCCGGATAGGATCGTGATCCCCTTAGATCACCGGGCGCCGGCAGAATCGGAAAAAACCGCCGCTGCCCACAAATCGATCCGGGAATTCGTGAAGGAACAAGGAATAAAAAATTTCTATGATATAAAAGAAGGAATCTGCCATCAGGTGATCATAGAGAAAGGGCATATTCTGCCGGGGGAACTGGCAGTAGGAACCGACTCTCATACTACCTCTTATGGTTGTCTAGGAGCTTTGTCCACCGGCATCGGCGCGACGGAGATGGCAGTGGTCTGGGCTACCGGGAAGATCTGGCTGCGGGTGCCGGAGACGATCAAGATCACCATTCAGGGAAAGCTTCCCAAGGGGGTTTATGCCAAAGACGTGATCCTCTATATCATCGGCCAGCTCACGGTGGAAGGGGCTAGCTATAAATCGGTGGAATTCTACGGTGAGACCGTATCCAGGATGTCGATCTCCGAGAGGTTCACCCTGTGTAATCTCTCCATGGAGATGGGAGCTAAATTCGCCGTGGTTCCGTTTGACAAAGTCACCCAAAAATATCTCTCTACCGTTACCAAACAGGGATATGCACCGATTCTATCCGACAACGAAGCGATATTCGAAAAGGAATTTCAATACGAAGTGAGCAAGCTGGAGCCCCAGGTGGCTTGTCCCCATAATGTGGATAATGTAAAGCCGATTGGAGAATTGAAAGGAATCAGGATCGATCAGGTGGTCCTGGGCTCTTGTACCAACGGTAGATTGGATGATTTGGAGATAGCGGCGAGGATTCTCAAAAGGGAGAAGGTCAATCCGCATGTGAGGATACTGATTCTGCCTGCTACCAGAACCATATATTCCCAAGCCATGCAAAAGGGTTTCTTGAAGGCCTTTTTGGATGCAGGAGCGGTCATATTAAATCCCGGCTGCGGTCCCTGCCTGGGTGCTCACGAGGGGATTTTGGCGGCAGGTGAAAGGTGCCTTGCCACCACCAACCGAAACTTCAAAGGGAGGATGGGTTCGCCCGATTCGGAGGTATATTTAGCCAGCCCGGCAATGGCTGCTGCTTCCGCCATCCGGGGGGAGATAACGGATCCGAGGGAATATTTATAAAATTCAAAATTCAAAGAGAAAAATTTAAAATTGCAATTCAAAATTTAAAGAGTTTCCTCTCCCCTTTGGGGAGAGGATTAAGGTGAGGGGGAAAGAAATTTAAAATTCAAAAAGAAAAATGTAAAATTGCAATTCAAAATTCAAAGAGTATTAATTTTTCAAGATGAATTGAACTGGTCGGATTTTCTGCGGATCTATAAGATATCCGACCTCTAATGCATTTAAAATCACATAGTTCGTAGGCTGGGCACCTTGCCCAGCCGGAGCTGGGAGCCCTTCAGGGTAAATCTCTTCAGGATGAACCCCGGCTACGGGATTGAGACAATGCGTTATACGGGTTTGATGAATCAAACCGCTACAAGGGAACGACTGGTTTGATAAATCAAACCGCTACAAGGGAACGACTGGTTTGATAAATCAAACCGCTACGGGAGTAAAACTTGCACATTGAGGAACGGATCAAAGTAATTTTGCCGGATGAGGATGAATACCTTCTCGGTTTTGCCGACCTGCGAAATATGGTAGACGAAAAATACAAGGGGCATGATTTTTGTATCGTCATCGGAAAAAGATTGGACAACCAGATCATGGATTCGATTGCACAGGGTCCGAATATGGATTACTTCGACCATTACCACGAAACCAATCGGAAGCTAACTGAAATTTCGGAAAAGATACTAAAGGAATTGAAGGAAGAGAATATTTCCTGTATTCTAATAAAACCGACTTTAAGGGACGAGGAGTTGGACAATAACCATTTAAAGACTCTGACCTGTGATTTTTCCCACAAGATGGCGGCCACCAGAGCCGGTTTGGGTTGGATCGGGAAGACCGACCTGTTTGTCTCGGAGAGATTCGGTCCCAGATTAAGGTTAGTCTCCATTCTGGTGAATCACCCGCTGGAATATTCCAAAACTCCCGTCACCCAAAGCCGATGCGGCAGCTGCACTCTTTGCGTGGAAGAATGTCCCGCTTCTGCCGGTAATGGTAAGCTGTGGAACGTAGGAGTCAAAAGAGAAGAGTTTTTCGATGCATTCGCCTGTAGGAAAAAATGCCGGGAACTTTCGCATAAGCTTCTGAATAAAGAGATTAGCCTATGTGGCATTTGCATGTCGGTTTGTCCCATCGGGAAATGAAATTTCACAGCTGATTAAGCTGATTAAGCAGATTAAACAGATATTGGTTTTATACTTTCACCTGTTGGGTAATATCAAAACTATTTAAAATAACAAATACTATGGAACAAATAACTGGAAAAGTTTGGAAATTGGGAGATAACATCGATACCGACGTGATCTATCCGGGTAAATATCTTCCGATTATAGATGCGCCGGAGATGGCTTTACACGCGCTGGAGGGATTGGACAAGGAGTTTCCCAAAAAGATTCAAAAAGGGGATATAATCGTTGCCGGCTCTAATTTCGGGTGTGGCAGCTCGCGGGAGCAGGCCGCCACTTGCCTAAAATTCGCGGGCATCGCCTGTATTGTCGCAAAGTCCTATTCCCGCATTTTCTTCCGCAACGCCATCAACCAGGGACTGGCTCTGGTGGAATCGAAGGAAGCCCCGGAACAGATTCAACCGGGTGAGATCATCACCATCAATTTTGCCAGTGGTGAGATCATCACCTCGCAGAACCGGAAATTCTCATTTCCCCCTCTGCCTGATTTTCTGATGGGAATTTTAGAAAATGGCGGTCTGATCCCGCACGTGAAGAAAAGCTTGGGAACTTGATTTCCAATTCATAGTAGCTTAGCCTATTTCATCAGAGGAGCCATCCTCACATCTAGAAGCCAAGTAGAAAATGTACTGTCTTTGTAATGATAAGTATGATAATAGATCTTGCTGTCTTCGTACTTCTCTTTATACATGGACCAGCTATACGTTATGTTCATTGTGGAATAGAAATCTCCAGAATATCGTTTGGGAACAAAATACTTGATTACCGTTTCAAAATTTCTAGTGATCTTCCCTGGTCTTTCGTCAAACTCAACATGTTCTTTGGGGAGTGTAGGTAGTATATCAGGATTGTGCCCAAAGTTTTCTGGATCGATTTTAGTGGTCTCAGCAATATCCCCCGAAAAGGAAACAACCACATATCTTCCTTTAATCGGAAACATGCATTCCCCAAATAGTCGAACATCTTCTGCGTCTGAAAAACCAGTGTTCTTGATAATTGTAGAAATCAAGAGACCCGAATCCGATAATATGACCTCGGGAGGTTTCATTTCAATTCTCGGTCTATTTCTTTCGATTGATTCTTTTCTTGAAACCTCCTCCTGACTCCGTTGTACTTCGAGCGATTCTTTTGTAAGTTCTATAGAAGCTTTTGTAAGTTCTATGGAAGACTTCATTTGAAAACTATTATAAAGCATAATCCCAAGAACGCCAAGAGCGGAAAGAAAAGTTATGAGTTCCAACCAAGCGTGGATTTTCTCAAAGAGTGTTCTTTTTGAGGTTTCTATTTCTTCACCGCAGTTCGGGCATTTTATCATAAAAATCCAAGTTATTGATTAAACTTATAGCAAGAAACCCCATAGGGAGTGCGTTGTCAAGTATATTCGCGGGAGAATTATTCAGTAAGCACAAAAAAAGCGGAAGAGGGGGTGTCCCTCTTCCGCTCTCTTTATCTTAAGATTTGTCGACCTAGAATTTCCCTCATTATCCAAAGTGGGAAATTACAGACGAATTTCATTAGGATGGTAAAAAGTAAAGGAAGATGTTTTAAACATCTTCCTTTAAGGAAAATTGGTCTTAAATCGGGCACTTGGATTTGTTAAAGTACAAAGATCAGGAAAACAATAATTATGACAACAAAGAAGGCTACGGAATAAAATACTCTTTGATTAAAGGTGGCCCACAATTCGTTTACTAGTGGTTCTGTTTGTTTGAGTATGTCATATGCTTTCCTAAAGTTATCTATAGAATTGTTGAAGTCTGCACTTTCAGATTCAAAGTTTTTCAGTTCCCGGCCTTTCACCCAGAGATCTTTGGCTATTTGAATATTTTCTTCTATTGACTTATGAATCTTAGCGAACTTTTTGTCGAGAAAAAACACCTTTTCGTATACTTTAGCTCTATATCTGTACTTAGAGTACAAGTCAAAAATAAATCCGGCTAACTGTTCATAGGCTTGTTGATAGGTCTCTATTATTCCCCTCCTGAAGTGTTCCTTTACATTGGTTATCTGTTCATTTTGTTTCTGCTGGTCTTCCTTAAGGAATGCATCAGCGAAAACCACAACATGATGCAGAACATCTTTAAGCTCAACAAGTGCGGGCAACGGAACGGATTCTTCCTTTTGTTCAAAATAAACCATTGCCCGAACTAGTTTTGGGAAGTCGGCTATTAGCGAATGAAAAAGTGAAGACAAGTTATTGCTCATAATGTTATATCAGAAGTCATCAAAAATCAAAGCGATTTTGCTTTTTGTTCGTTGACTTTTACTTTCCGGGGTGTGAGAACCGTGAAGTTATGGTATTGGTAACCAAGTCTCTGAGTCCCTCGAGGGAATGGTCCATCTTTTACTCCCTCAAAGGGGATTAGAGTCAGGATCATCCTGAGATTATTCCATAGGGTTAGTTCTTTATTCATTCTATTGTTCTCCCTTTTACGTGGTTTTAGGTAAGAGGGTCTTCATAGCCGATACTTCAGCTGCTAAACCACTAGCGAAGGCAGCCTGTATACTTGTAGGGTCTATCATGAAGCGAGTCCATACCATCCCAAAGAATATAATAAACGCGAGATCAACAACTATTATAACTAATTTGATTTTGGGAAGTTGCTCCTTATCTTTTATTCGCGTGGAGTAAAACAAAACAGCGTAACCAAAAATGGCACCTAAGCCTCCTATTAACATCCCAACTTGCTTAGATATTACGGGATCTGTTGGCATTTTAAGAATTCTCGGCTAGAGCAAAATAGCATTAAGATGATTTGTCATCTGTTGTATTATATCGGCTTCTGTTTTGCCCTGATTAAAAAGGTGAACAATTTTTTCTTTCTCAAAATCACTATTCGTATATGCTTTTGATATATCTTTCCATCTAATACCCGGTCGTTTACATTTGCGTGCAGCAAGTACTCTTATGATCGAAATTGACTCATCATAATAGTTGATGTTTCCCTTGGTTTCCACAAAAACCAAAACACCCTCCTCTGCCCTGCTCCTAAGAGCTTTAATCGAAAGTTCCCTCGTTTTGCCACTTTCAAATAATTCCTTAATGGTAACTTTCTTTTCCGTGTAAGCCATTTCTTGGGTTTCTCCTCATTTTTATCAATGAACTCTTTTACCCAAAGTACCCAATTTAGGTATCTTCCATAAGATAGGATACGATTTAATAAATTTAATGTCAAGTAAAATCTAACTGTTTTTTAATTTTTTTGGGTGGGAATTCTTCAGCGAGCATAAAAGTGCGGAATGTAATCACAGTCTTCATATTGCGTAAAGTGTTGGATTTCAATGTATTAACTTGCAGTCTAAAGTCTGTGGTACAAGTCATATGGTTCATACCTATGGCCACAAAAGCCGAAATATTGACACAACCTCATTGGTAAAGAGGAGATGCGATTTGAAGATTTGAATTTATATTTTTAACTTTCCCTCAAGACTCAATAGCCAAACCTCTCCACTAATTCTTTGTGGCGACGTTGACATCATCGCATAATATCGGCGGCACCCAGCCCCACACGGCACACGGATACAGGGTGTCCCCGATATCCACCACCTGCTGGAATGGCTCGTAGATATTCCCCGATACCATGGCATCTTTCACCCGGCCCACGATCTTGCCTTTCTCCACATAGAGTCCGGGAGAAACCCCAAAGGAAAAGTCCCCGTTGGGAATGTTGCCGCTGTGAGGACCTAAGGCGCCTTCGAGAATGATACCCCGGTCTATTTGTTTTACCAGCTCAGTCAAGGATGATTTGCCCGGTTTTATGACCAGGTGGGGGAGCGCAGGTATCGGTTTCAACGTGATCGGATCAGCCGACAATGCCATAAAAAGCTCTCCGGTACGGTATCCGCTTCCGGTGGGCGGAACTTTCAGCTTTGCGGCATAATTCAAATCGTAGAAGAAATTCTTCAATACCCCATCCTGAACTAAGGTCAACGGACGACAGGCAACCCCCTCATCATCAAATGAACGGGCTTTGGGGCGCGCGTCGTTTAGCGGATCATCGTAGATGGTGATCTTCTCGTCGAATATCTTAGTTCCAATTTTGCTTGCAACCGGAGAGACTTTCAGGTAGATGTTTTTCCCGTTAGTTCCGCTTAAGATTCGCCAGTTTATGCCCATCATGCTGTTGGGCATAAAAAGCACCTTCATCCTGCCGCTCTTGGGTTCCACCACCCGGGATGATTTCCGGAAAAGCTCGGTCATCTCCTGGATCAGAGTTTGGGGAAATCTCTCAAACTTTTTACTCAAAAAATCCCGCCCGATACCCACCCCGGAGCCGGGAAAGATCATATTGGCATATATTCCGTATTCGCCGCTTTGCATGGAAAGATCGGTACCGGTGCTGTTGATTATGCGGATTTTTTCGACATGGGTATAAGCCGCAGCCGAAATCTCGCCGTCAGTCTGGGGTATCAAAAGTTGGCACAACCTATTGCATTCTTCCACCAGATCCGATGGAGATAAACTCTCCAGCGAAGGATCGAAGGTCTTAAGAGGAGTTGGTTTCGGAGTGGATGGGAACTGGTAGTCCGCTTCCACCTTCCCTTCGAGGGAATCTTGGGCATTACGCAGAAGCTCCTGACGGTTTATCAGATTTCGGGTATAGGCAAATCCAAGTTTTCCGTCCCGGATGATTCTCAAGCTGAATCCCGATTGCTTCTTGGAATTGATATCATAGAGCCGGGCATCTTCAAAGAGAACCAGATCGTCATCATAACTTATGGAGTATACCTCGGCCTGATCGCAGGCTTTCTTAGCCATTTGGAGCAGCTCTTCCACTATACACCTCCTACCACTAAGTTGTTCACCAAAACATGCGGAGCGCCATAGCACGAACGAAGGTTCAACTGCATTACCGGGCCTTTTCCGCATCCCCCGGTTCTGGACAGGGTCAGGTCGTTACCCACCGCCGCGATATCTTTTAGCGTCTTATACAGATTACCCGAAATATTTATGTCCCGCACCATGCGGTCGATCTTCCCCCCCTTTACCACATAACCATACTGGGCACCGAAGGTGAAATTCTCACCGGAGGTCTCGCCGCCCTGGGCATCCGAAAGATACAAGCCGTCTCCCAGTTGTCCCAGAAGCTCCTCGAAGCTGGGGGTGCCGGGTTGGATGAAGATAGTACCCATTCGGATTATAGGGGGATAGCGGAAATCCTCAGCCACACAATGTCCGGAGACCGGCTCTCCGAACTCGGTTGCGGTCCGGCGCGAGTGCATCCGCCCGGTCAGAATTCCATTTCGCATGAGCTGAGTGGGTTTCGATTTTACCCCTTCGTCGTCGTATTTGTAAAATCCCAATTTTCCGGGAAGCGTCGGATCGTCCATGACGCTCAATACCTCGCTTCCCAGCTTATTTCCCAGTTTCATTTTCTCCCGCATGGCAGGAAGGTTCTCGAGTAAGTCCGCCTCGGAATAATGGCCGAAAGCCTCGTGGGTGAATACCCCGGCCAGACTGGGGTTGAAGATGCAGTTGTATGTTCCCCCTTCCACCGGCTGGGCTTTAAGAAGATCGAGGGCAATGGCGGTTTTTTTCCCCAGATATTTATCTTGATCCCGAACGGCGGTAAACCCGTCGCTCCCCCCGGCGCTGATCCGGATATTCTGGGTCAGACTCCCGTCTTTGCTGATGATCTCGCCGACCAACCGGGTGGTGATCAGATCTTCCCGGATTTGAGTCCCCTCGGTGTTGAGGAAATGCTTCTCCCGGATCACCTCCTGATAGGCGATATAGGTGGTACCGATCTTCTCATGCTTAAGCGGTATATCATTGTAACGGCGAACCAGTTCCAGCTTTTCCGACATGGGGATTTTTCTGGGATCCTCTTTCAAATCCGGGACGAAGGTATCCTTGATTACCTCCGTCTTTGCCAACGTCACGGGTTTTTTGATGTTCTTTGAAATCAGCCGGGCGTTTTCCTCTGCCGACCGGGCCGCTTTTTCGGCATCTTTCTCTTGGGTAAATACCACCGAGGACATGCCGCCGTCTTTTAAGACCCGCATCACATATCCATCGGTGGAATTCGAGCCGATCTGGGTCAAATCCCTCCCCTGAAAAGATATGATCACCGCTTTCTTTATCTCGTACCGGATATCGGCATAATCCGCATCCACCCGACTCAACATTCTTTGCAGCTTTTCAAACATGATGGCTCCTTTTTAATCTGTCCGAATAATCCTCACCCTTATAAAACCAACTTCTTATCCGGGTTGATGAATTCTGCTTTTTGAAGTTTCAGCCCATAGATTTTATTACCTAACCAACTGGTTGATTCCCCAAAGTTACCTGATTCTATTTTATGTAATTTCTTACTTATTGTCAACAGATTTAACAGGCTTGATCAAGAGCAAACCTAGCATTTGGGGGGGGGTACTTGCAATCTATATGAACTAATTTGCACATCAGTATTAATCCGATCCGCTGCGGAGTTTTATCGCCGCCAGCCGGGGATGGTGGTATGCCTTTGAATCACAGCAGCTTAAAAGTCCGGTCATCAATTGTTTTTTCCCGGCAAGCGATTTATTCGCACGGAGAGCGAAGGCATAGTTTTTGCTTTTTGTATTTAAAGATAACGGGAGAACAGAATGGATAAGATGCAGAATACCACCAAGAACGCAGCGGTAAAGAGGCCTGAAGTTAAATGTTATTTCTCGGCGAAAACTTTGGAGCGGGACAGGGAAAAAAAGCAGAATGGTTTGACCTGCTTTGCCATACCGGAGGTGGGCGTGATTTTCAAGAACAGCAGTTACGGCTCCTGGTATGAATTGGAATATCTCAGTCTTATTTCTCTCCTGCGGTTCATCGAGGCGAATCAGACGGCTTTCGAGAATCAAAAGATCAGCATTATGTGCAGCAGTCCATTGTTGGTTTATCAAATGAACGAAAATTCCGGATGCCAAAGCGAGCTTTTACCTTTCCGGAATCTGGCGTTGGCTTACAAGCGGAGATTAAACTTTTCCTTAAGCTGGATCCCGGAAGTCGAAAACCGGGCACAAAACGGAAGGATGGATCTCCCCCCCTTAAAGATCAGCTTCGATTTCAATTTCGAAGACCTCCAGAAGAAAACCCAATAGCAAAAACACTCAATTAAAAAAAACGTCTTGAGAGATGAGATTTGAGAATGGAGTTAAACCTTAGGCGTAATTAGCTGCGCATAGCCGAGGCTTCATGCCTCGGCGCTGAGCCGTCCTTCGACTCCGCTCAGGACAAGTGATGGCTCAGCTACGCGATTAAATTGTGATGGCAGGCTATTTTTCGTGTAACCGAGGTTTCACTTTGTCCTGAGCTTTGTGCTTCGACTTCCTTCAGCTTTGCTTCAGGACATGTCGCTCAGCATCCTGAGTTTATTGAAGGGTCGAAGGACACCTCGGCACCAACCTAACAAAAGCTGAAAGAGTAGGCCCTCCGATACAACATTTCCCTTGACATTAATTTTATTTTTTATGTAACTTATACCAGTTGCTGAAAAACTGAGTGTTCGGATGTTATGGAATTCAAACAAAGGAGGTAGTATGAGATACCTTTATGTTTTGGCAGGTATCACTCTCTTGCTTCTTCCATCATTTGCCCTGGCAGGTGATAACACCCCCACCCCGCCGCCAGCCACCATGGTGACTACCAACAAACTGGGTCCGGAACGGATTGGAAATCTTCCTCCTGTGCCTGTTCCTCCCTCAAATCCACAGACCAGCCAGAAGATCCTTTTGGGAAAGCAGCTCTACTTTGATACCCGCTTGTCCAAAGATAACACCATCAGCTGTGCCAGTTGTCACAGTCCCTCCATGGGATGGTCGGATGCAGGTCCCACCAGCAGCGGGATTAATAAGCAGCTGGGGGGCAGAAGGTCCCCGCCCGTCTCCAATTCCGCATATAATCCCTTACAATTCTGGGACGGAAGAGCACCCTCTTTGGAAGAGCAAGCTAAGGGACCGATACAAAATCCGATTGAGATGGGGAACACTCACCTGGTCATGCTCAGAACGGTTCAGGATATCCCCGGATATGCAGATGAGTTCAAGCATGCCTTTGGCGAGAGCAACCTTACCATCGACCAGGTAGCGGATGCCATTGCCGCCTTTGAGCGTACAGTCGTAACCACAGACTCGCCCTTTGACCGCTATGTCAAAGGGGATATAAGTGCTTTGACCTCCCAGGAGAAGAAAGGGCTGGAGATATTCAATGGCAAAGGGCACTGTACTACCTGTCATTGGGGAGGGAATCTCAGCGATGGGAGATTCCATAATCTCGGCGCACCGCAGACCGGCCCACTGAAGGAAGATAACGGTCGATATGATGTAACCAAAGACCCCCAAGACCAGGGAAAGTTCAAGACTCCTACCATCCGTGACGTGGCTTTGCGCGCTCCTTATTTGCATTCCGGCTCCGATAAAACCTTGGAGGACGTGGTGGAATTTTACAATAAAGGAGGCGGAAAAGGAGTTTCCAGCCTTGATCCGATGATGGTTCCACTGGGTCTTTCCAAATCGGAAGTCAAGGCGTTGGTAGCATTCATGACCCGGGCTATGACCAGTCTCAATCCGGAAGTGGCAAATGTAAAACCCATTCCACCATCTGATCTGCCAAAGTAGAGGAGGGGAAAATGAAAAAGCTTTGCATATTCATATTAATAATCGCAGGATGGCAATTTCTCGTACCCGAAACCGGCCATTCCATCCCGGCATTTGCCCGCAAGTATGGATACAATTGCAACATGTGCCACACTTCTTTTACCAAACTTAACGATTACGGTCAGAGAATCCGGGATAATGGTTATCAGCTTCCGGGTCAGGAAGGGGGAGAGAAGAACGTATTTGATACTCCACCGCCTATAGCTATCCGCACCACCACCGGGATTTCGGTCTACAATGTGGATAAAGGCACCACCACCGGCTTCGACATTATGGGACTTGACCTTCTGGCTGCCGGAGTATTGCACAAAAATATATCTTTCATGTTCATCTACACTCCCCGGATCGACGAGCCGGCGGCAGACTTTTCCGGTCCGGGCAACGGCACCAACCCGTCACAATTAGGCGCACTGGAATCGGCTAATTTGGTCTTCAGCAACATCGTTCCCGGGGCATTGAACTTAAGAGTGGGACGATTTGAGCCGGCTTATCATCCCATCAGCTCCAAACGGTCTTATTACATCTCCGAACCGTATGAGATTTATACTTTTACCTCGCCTTCCGATACTCTCCTACCTTCCAATAATTTTATATTCGATGATAACCAACTGGGGGTGGAAATGACCGGACATTTCCGAAACGGTTTCAAGTACGGGGCAGGCGTAGTCAATGGCAACGGGGCTAATCCGGATAACAACACCAATAAGGACTTCTATTTGAACCTGTTCCAAACTTTCGGCAAGGGGGATGGACAGAGCGCCGGGCAGAGGATCGGAGCCTTTGCCTACTACGGCTGGCAACCTACCAGTATCCCCTCCCCTTCTGATTTTGTGGTGGCACCCACCGGCGAAGCCAATTGCAGCTGCAACAAGCCATTCTACCGGCTGGGAGGGGATGTCAGTCTCAACTGGAAGACCTTCAACCTGCAAGCTTTGTTCATGCAGGGGATGGATGACAAGGCGCTCAATGTTTTCGATACGAACAAGGATTACAAATTCTCCGGCGGGTTTGCAGAACTCGACTGGTCGGGTTTATGGAACAACCGCTTGCTCGCCTCGGTACTTTTCAACATGGTTCAGCCCCCCTCTTACGACGATTCCAGAACCATCAAAGCATATTCTGCACTCTTAAGGTACTACCTGGGAGACTGGACTGCGGTGAATATTGCCCTGCATGCGGAATTTACCCACAGGGAAACCGGAAAGGATGATCCCTTCAAGGAAAACATCTTTACTGCGCTTCTGGATTTTGATTTTTAGCTGATTATAATAGGATTTAAAATGCCCGTTGGGATGACTATTCCGGCGGGCATTATTTTTTGTTTTTCAAAAACGCGTAGCCCCGTCAATGATTTTCCTCATCTCTTAGGAAAAAATACTATCCTTTATCCGAAGTGAGAAATCTCTTGCGTTTTCTATACATTTATTCGTAAATTTGGATGATTTTCAAATGGAATTCATTCATAGGAGGTGATCGATGAAGTTCACGAAAGTCACGGTAGCAATTGAAGTGATTCTGATTTTAGCTGCTACAGTTTCATTGATGTTTGTGGGCGGCTGTGGAACGACTCAGCTGGTCAATCTTTGGAAGGATCCATCGTACCAAGCCGCACCGCTGAAAAAGATAATGATCATCGCGATGCGCAAGGATCAGCTCAATCGCCGCATGTGGGAGGATGCCTTCGTTACGGCGCTAAAAGAGGATCATGCCGGGACGGTGGCTGTTCCGTCTTACCAACTTTTTCCGCAAGACGTTCCCGACCCACCGGCTGTGCAAGAGAAGGCAAAAGAAGAAGGTTTCGATGGCGTGCTGATAGTCGCCAGGGTCGAGCGTGATTCGCTTAAGACCGACGTACCGGGTTACACCGCGAGTGAGCCGGTCACCGAATACAGCCATAAGTGGGGTGCCTATATAACGTATTACGAAAACGTATACCATCCCGGTTATACTGAAACTCAAAAAGTAGTCAGTGTTAGAACGGATCTTTTGGTGACGCAGAACGAAGGCCAGCTGGTGTGGTCGGCAACCAGCGAGCAGATAGACCCATCCTCTTCAGATCAATTCAGGAGTTCCGTCTCCGATCTGGTGATGGATAAACTGGCAAAGGATGGTCTGGTCAAATAGTCTGACCTTATGCTTTTGCAAATTGAGCGGAACTGATTTTTTACCGAAAGTAAGAAAATTGCCCGTCGGGTTGAGATACCCGACGGGCATTATTTTTGTCAGCGCAGCCGAGGTTTTACTTTATCCTGAGCTTTACCGAAGGACACTTTGACGCTGAGCCATGAAGGCTCAGCTACGTGGTCAAATTGTGGCGGCAGACTTATTCTTTCGCGTAGCCGAGGCTTTACGCCTCGGCTCTGAGCCATCCTTCAACTTCGCTTAGGACAAGTGAAGGCTCAGATACGCGATTTAATTGCGTTGGAAGATTATTCTTTCACGTAGCCTCGTCGGCAAGCTTGGTCATGCGATTATTTGAACGATGCGATGGCTTCCTCCAGCGCAACTCGGATAGGGGTGTAGGTTATACCCAATTCCCTTTCTGCCTTAGTTCCGTCCGCTCGTACCCCCTCTTTCATCACCCGGATTTGATCGATCGCCATCCCCCATAAGGGAGGCTTCTTTATCAGGTTGGCTACCTGAGTGAGGAGATGAGCGTTGAAAGTTGCCATAAAATCAGGAAGCTTAAACTTAGGAAGAGGAACTCCGGAGATTTCGCTGACCATCCGGTTAATCTCTCCAAATGTCAGATGGTATTTTCCAACTATGTATTTCTGGCCGATGTTATTTTCTTTTTCTGCCGCCCGGATGATTGCTTCGGCCACATCTTTGACGTGGACAAAAGTGAAGATGCTGTCGTCGAACACAGTTGCGGGCAGATGGCGATGAATCAGATTCTGGATGTATTTTCCGGTGGCTTTCGGATCACCTGCGCCCAGGACTCCTGCGGGATATATCATGACCAAAGGCGACTTCTTTTTTTCAAAGAATTCCCAGGCAATCAGATCCCCGGAGTATTTGGTTCGGGCATATTCGCTAAACCGAACCGGACCAACCGGGCTTTCTTCAGCAAAAGGAATATCCTGAGGTTTGCCATAAACCACCACACTGCTGGTGTGCACCACTTTGGATATACCGGTTTCCAGAGCGCATTCCATAACGTTCCGGGTGCCTTCGACATTTACCCGGGTGTAGATTCGCTGGTCAGGTTCCCAAAAGGAGTAGACATTCGCCAGATTCATTACCCAGTCACAACCTTTCATCCCGGCAAGCACGGAGCTTTTGTCGGTTACGTCTCCAATGACCAGCGTAACTCCCAGTTTCTCAAGCAAACGGACATCGCTGTTTTTTCTCACCAGACAAAACAACTGATGCCCGGTTTGCTTCAGCCGTCTGACCAGATGCGAACCGATAAAACCCGTAGCCCCGGTTATGAAGATTTTCATTTTGTCTCTATCCGAATTTCAGGTTTGCCTTAACGTGACATTCTGATATGCGGTGGGGCGAGCAAGGGTGCCCCCAGACGGGAGCGTCCGCTCGCCCTACGAAAGTATGGTTGGTTAAACCAAAGACAACTCTCACCATCTACGGGAGAACTCCGCTTGTGGCTTTTATAATTATTTACCCCGGATGTGTTCGACAATCCAGTTGCCGATCACTTCCAATGCTTCGGGAGAAATGGTCTCTTCGATTTTGGAATATTCCATGGGCGATCCGGTATCAGCCTTCTGAAATAGATGATTCAATCCCGGCAGCAACTTTATGGTATAATCCTTGTTCCCCCCGGCTTTGAGAGCATTCTCTATGGCAGTCAAATTCTCCTTTGGAGGTACCTGCAGGTCTTTATCACCGTTGATTGCCAGAACCGGACATTTTACTTTCATCAAAGTGGGGACCGGATCATAGGTCAAAAAGTAACGGAACCAAGGGACCAACAACTGCTTGATGGACATATCCACCATCTCCGGCGTATAACTTAAAGCCTGTTTTTCCTTTTCATCCATCTGGGCCATGGCATCGGTCATAAGCTGACGCATCTTTTTTGCCGCCGCAGTGGAATCACTTTCCTGTTTTATGACGGCGAATATCTGTTCTTTAAGTTTGCGGTCTTTGGCAATTACCTCTTCGCTGATCCCTTCGGCTTTATAAATCAAGGCGCTCTGCAGGTACAGGATTTGTTCACCGGTCAAGCCGGTTCCTGCCATCATCACTATGAAGGCAACGTCCGGGGATTGGATTGCCGCCATCGGGGCGATTATGCCCCCCTCGCTGTGACCCAAAAGCCCGATCTGTTTGGGATTAATCTCCTTGAGGCTCTTCAGATACTCCACACCGGCAAGAACATCACCGGCAAAATCCTGGCTGGTAGCTTTTGCCGTTGTGCCGGTAGATTTTCCCACCCCCCGGTCGTCTACCCGAAGGACGGCAATGCCGCGACGGGTCAGGTAATCCGCCAAAACCAAAAAGGGGCGATGGCCAAACACCGTTTCGTCACGGTCTTCCGCTCCCGATCCGGTAATAAGCAGGACTGCGGGGAACGGGGCGCCTGTCTTAGGCAGAGTCAAAGTACCTGCCAGGGTGATGCCTGCCTTCTTGTTTTCGTAGGCGACTTCTTTCTCCAAATAAGGATAGGGCGGTTTTGGCTCCTGCGGTCGGTTTAATTGGGGGACTTTGTCGGTTTTCTCAAGCACCAGCGGTATAGTGGTTCCGCCTTGAGTCCAGTTGCCATCCAGCTTGGATTTGTCGGTCTTAAGATCACCTTCGAATACGCCGCCGATGGACTTGGCATCTAGTCGCAGGTGATTGTTCTCGAAAGTTGCTTCCTCCACCGGTATGTCCTTGGCTCCCTGATCCGGGCTGTCCATGGTGGCACTAAGTTTGCCCTCCGGATTTTTCGAGAGATGAAACACCACCCTCAAATCCATTCCGGAAAAACTCAATGTTCCCAGCCACATACCTTCGATCCCCTCTTTTCCGGGGGAAGGAGCAGCTTTAGGCTCTTCCGGTTTTTTGGTTTCGGAAATCCCCTCGGAGCGCTTCAGCACCAAAGGCAAAGACATTCCCCCCTGTTTCCACGTCCCCTCGATTTCGGATTTATCCGGTTTTAGGTTTCCATCATAATTGCCCATGACCGACTTCACATCCAAAATCAGATGACCGTAATCGAATATTACGCTGTCCACCGGTATACCCTTGGCTCCCTGGTCCGGGCTGTCCATGGTAGCGGTCAAGACTCCCTGCGGGGTTTTGGAAATGTTGAATACCACCGTTAGCTTAGTTCCGGAAACATCCAGAATCCCCTGCCAGGTTCCGATTATTGCTTCGTCTCCGCTGGCTAACGGGAAAATGGCAAAGAGAGAGACAGCCAGTAATATCAAGACTACGGCAATTCTATTTTTCATACCCGACTCCTTGATTTAAATAAGTGAATAGTTTTCGTTTCATTTTTCTTTTTAGTAATATTAGAGAGGTAGCTTTTAAAAAGGT
Source organism: uncultured candidate division Zixibacteria bacterium (assembly GCA_903908285.1). GTDB lineage: Bacteria > Zixibacteria > MSB-5A5 > MSB-5A5 > SM1-73 > CAIVRH01. Next base: position 71,645 of record CAIVRH010000012.1, on the reverse strand, counting down.
TGCACAAATTTTGCCTTGTATAAAAGTAAATCAAGATGCATGGGTGACCGTTAGGTTGCCCAAAAGAGGGTGGAGCTGAAGCTCCACCCCTACGTTCTTGTGCATCACGGAGGCCCGTTCGTGACGTTTGAACGAAGGAACAGGGCTTTTGTTATCAGCAAAGGTACGGCGAAAGCAAGCTTTCGCACTCCAAAATCATTTAAAAAGCTCCGAGGCTTTCACGATTTCGAAATCAGCATCTTTCAGCTTCAAATCATATGCCTTGATCAGATCGTCTTCCGATTCGAGTGCAGTGGCGTCAAACTGGGATGGATATTCTATGGTGGTCTGGTCGGACAAAAGCTCCTGTTTGAATTTCTCGGGATCCGATACCATGACCACGATGGCCACATTCTCCGGTGAAAGATAAGTGGCAGCAACGCGGTCGATCTCCTCGATGGTTGCCTTTTCTACGTTCTTGTCATAATTATCCACAAAACCTGGCGTGCCGTAAAACCGGTCGTCCAAAAGCAAGCCCAATTTTCGGTCCGGGGTTTCGATCTGGAAGGGATATTGATTTGCCTCAAAATCTTTGGTCAGCTGAAAGCGATCTTTCGGTATTCCGCTGGATGCCAGATCGCTCATATTCTTTAGCAAAAGCTTGATGGCAAACTTGGTATTGGGGCTCTTGACGTAAGTCCACATGCTGAAATATTGGATATTTCGGGGAACGTTTGGCGCCGCCAGCTTGCTCCAGCCCGCCTGCTCGAAGTCTTCGATATAGCTGTATGCTCCGTATGACAAACCTCTTTGCATCCGGACGGTTTTGTACAACTGTCCGATCGACTCCCGGTGTTTCCCCATGTAAGTATTGGCAACTAAAAGCGGAAAATAATCCGGGGAGCTCCGGCTGATGAAATAGGGATGACCTATTCTGATCTGGTTCTGGGTTCTCCCCTCTTTTTCGATCAATAACACTTTTCTTCCATGGATGGGTTGGACATTCTTTTCCGGTTTGGGCGGTTTTCCGGTTTTGAGGGTGGACATATCCTGATCGAACCGCTTTACCAGGGTTTCATCGAAATCTCCGGCCAGACCGAGAAAGAGGTTGTCCTGGACGAAGTATTTGTTATAAAAATCTATGGCATCCTGGCGGGTGAAGGACTTGACGGATGATTCCTTTCCGAACACTGCATGCCCGTATGGGTGCCCCCGGAAAATGAAGTCGTCAAAACTCTCCTTGACTAAATCCACATCATCCTGGCGCAGGTTCTCAATGGCATCCAGCTGATCAGTCCGGGTCTTCTCGATCTGGTCTTCCGGGAAGGTGGGTTTCAGGATGATCTCGGAGAATACCTGGTAGAATTTGTCTAAGTTCTCCTTCAACGTTGCTCCGGAGATCACGATCACTTCCTTGTGCACCTCCACGTTTAATCGTCCGCTCAAATAATCCAGAAGATCGTCTATCTGGTCGCGGGTGAAGGATTGGGTTCCCCGCTGCATAAGTTGCGCAGTGAAATAAGCCAATCCCTCCTTTCCCGGTGGATCATAAGCCGATCCGGCACGGAACATCACTTTGAAATAAACCACCGGTATCTCCGGTTTTTTCACCTGGACGACTTCCAGTGCCTTTGCCTCAAAACAAAAGGCATCTAAGCAAAAAAGGCAGACCAGAATGCTGAACCATAAAATCTTTGACCATTTTGATCGCATAAAATCCTCCTTGTACCTCACCCCCTATATCCCCTTCAGGGTGAATCCCTTCAGGGTGAACCCCTCTCCACAAATGTGGAGAGGGGGACAAAAGGGGGAGAGGTTTTTTAATCTTATCCTTTTGGCACCAGGCATACCACGGTGCAGTTTGTCGGTATAAATATCTTTTCTGCTACCCTTTGTATTATCTCGGGAGTGATCGCATCATATCGATCTTCGGCTTGGAAGAGCAGCTGGTAATCTCCGCCCACTACCTGATAATGCCCGATGGTGGAAGCAATGGAAAAAGGACGATTCAGCCGGTAGAACATGTTGGCTTTGACCGAGTTTTTGGCTTTGGTCAGCTCCCCTTCACTCACTTTCTCCTTCCTTAATTTATCTATCTCCCGGAAGATCAAGCTCTCGACCTCCGCAATGGGTATTCCTTTCTTCAAGCTGGCAGAAACGGTGAACAGCCCGGGATCTTTGGTTTCCTGCATCTCCCCGGAGATCTCGTCCACCAGCTGCATGTCGGTGTTCAGTAATTTGGTCAGCCTTCCGCTTTTCAGGAACAGAATCTCCCCGATAAGTCTCAAGGCGCAGAAATCATCCGACAGGATGTCGAATTTGGGACCGTGATAACCGATAGCCAACTTGGAGGTGGTCAGGCTGTCCTTCCAGGTGAACTGCTTGGTTCTTTCCACTTTCTGCTCGGGTTCTGCCGGAATCGTGATATCAGGCGGGGGTTGCTTTTGCCAGTCTCCGTAATATTTCTTGATCCATTCGATAACCTGAGGAGTATTGAAATTACCCGCCACCACGATGGTGGCATAACCGGGGGAGTAAAAAGTGTTCTTGAACTCCAGGCCATCCTTAACCTGTATGTTTTTCTCCAAATCCTCCTCGAATCCGCCCACCGGATGATGATATGGATGAACCTGGTAAGCGATCTGGGTGAACTCCGACCAGAGAAAACCACCCGGATCCTCCACCTCGTCTATCCGCCGCTCCTCCTTAACCGGACCCAGCTCGGTTCTGAAAGTCTGATCGTCGAAGCGCAGGTTCCGGATCCGGTCGGCCTCCACATCGATCACCTTCTCTAGATATTCGCTTTTTACATTAACAAAGTAAACCGTGCCGTCTTCGCTGGTCCAGGCATTGGTCTCGGGTCCGAAGTTCCCTATGGCTTGGTCATAATCCGGATATTTCTCGGTGCCGCGGAACATCATGTGCTCGAACACGTGCGCCAATCCGGTGATCCCAGGCTTGACCTCGTCCCGCGAGCCTGCGTTTATGAAGGTTTGATAGCTTACTGTGGGGACGGTATGATCTTCACAGGTCAGGACGGTCAGACCGTTGTCCAGAACCGTTTTCTGGACTTTTAGATTTATGGAGCCGGCATAGCTTATGGTGGCGATAAAGAAAAACAGGCAGAAAACCAGAGCAAAACAAAATAGTTTCTTGAGGCTCATTTTTTCCTCCTTTACGAGGTTAGAATACCAATTATTTTTGTAAATATAAATTGTTGATTAGCTTTGTCAAGGTTTAATGAGAATTTTGAACGCATAGCCGAGGCTTCACTTGTCCCGACCGAAGTCGAGGGATGCCTCGGGTGCTGATAATAATTATTGACTTTAATGACAATTTTAGTATATTATTGTCAGGTGACTCAAAAAATCCCAATGAAGCAATAAGTTGATTTTCAGGAGGTATGCAACCCATGAAGACAATAAGAAAAACAGTTTTGCTACTAATTATTATATATACTATTATCCTTGTTGTCAATTTCAGTTCTACCTCTCTCAGCGCAAGCGAGGATTATACCAAGAGTCATGATAATGCAAACAAAGTTATTATGTATAGGAATAAAATTCCAATTGAAGTTGACTATAAAAAAGGAGTTTTAGTTGTGCAAGGTAAGGAAATTCCTATTATTGTTGATTCTTTTGGAGAAAAAGACTCTACTGTTAAAATAACTGATCCTAAGAGCAAAGATTGGGTTCCTTTGGATCATACTTATACTAGATTTGATGTTTATGTTGAACCTAATTATTATAATAACAATAGAGATGAATTGAATCTTTTTTTTGATAGATTTGAGCCAAGGTATGAGTTAATGGAAACTCTTACTGGCTGGAGTTCTGAGAAGTTTTATGGGACAAAGTTAAAGATTTATGTTGAAGAATATAATAACTGTTGGTGGGGTTATGCTTTTGGTGGAGAAGCTCATTTATTCCTTTATGAAGATTTATCTAATCCAAATGGCTGTAATTTTCAGTATTATGTTGATGGAGTTCCTTATTATAATAATCCAGGAGAATTAGGAGATCATTGGTGGTATATGACAGGAGCATTACACGAATCTCTACATGCAATAAATCCTCTTCCAGTCTATGCTAGAGGTTGGCTGACAGAAGGATGGTCACACTATTATCAGTATAATATTCTTTCAGATTCTATGTTTAGTGATATAAACCAAGAAACAGCTGATTATTATAATTATCATGGAACACCTTATTATAATTGGGAGGGTTATGTTTCTAACGATTATCACGATACTAGCCCTGATAATGCAACAATACAAGAAAGTGCTGGTTATGACATCACAGCATGGATGTTTTCTATGTTGAGAGATGATTACTTATTACCTTGGAGCAATTTTTACACAATTATGAATAATAATCCAGAGACGCTTGACAAATCATTGCAGTTAGGTGGAAGTGGCTATGATAGTAGATACACGGATACTCATGTAATTGATCTTTTTGAGAGAGCAACAGGAACACCAATGTACCTTGTTTTTAGGTATGATGGACTTTCTGGCCCGGGTTGGGGGGTGAGAAACTGGACAGACCTTAATTGGTATGCTGATCTTGCTCCCGTTTTGAGTGTTTCGGACACGATTCCGTGTGTTGGAGACAGCGTTTCGTTGAATGTTACTATCCATAACTATGGCGGTGTCTCCTTAGAAAATGTTAGTGTCAGGTATTACAGTAATGATAGCTTGCTTCACCAGGACACAGTAGCTGTTGGTGATAGCAGTTTTATCAATCTCGCCTTAGGCTACAGTGCTCCTCAAGGTGTTTATAATATTAAAGTTGTGGTTGATGAAGACAATCTGAAGATTGAAACCGATGATTCTAACAACGCAGATTCTCAAACAGTAACTTTTGGAGTTGTAGCTCGTGGCGATGCAAACGCAGATGAGATAATTGATGTGGGTGATGTGGTCTATCTGATCAACTACCTCTTCAAAGCCGGTCCTCCTCCTCACCCCTTGTGTACGGACTGCAATTGTGATGATGTGGTCGATGTTGGTGATATAGTATATTTGATCAATTATCTTTTCAAGAACGGTCCAGAACCTACTTGTTGATAGTGACTCTCATAGATCGGCATTTACATCATGTGAATCGGTCTTCCCTCCGCCTTCAAAACCGCCTCCCTGGTCGGTTCGCTCAAAGTGGGATGGGCATGGATGGTGTTGATTATATCAGAGGTCTTTGCACCCATCTGAATGGCTAAGGTCAGCTCGGCAATCAAGTCAGTGGCTCGATGACCCAGAATCTGCCCTCCCAAAATCTTTCCTGTGGTTTTTTCGACAACCACCTTTACAAAACCTTCCGGTTCATTTTCTGCCTGTGCCCTGCCGCAAGCCATCATGGGGAATTTGCCGGTCTTTACTTCGATCCCCTTTTCTTTTGCCTGTCTTTCGTTAAGCCCCACGCTCCCGATTTCCGGATGAGTGAAGATACAGGAAGGGACAGCATGATAATCCATCTTCTTATCTTCCCCCAGCGCGTTTTCTACCGCAATCTCCGCCTCCATGGATGCCACATGTGCCAAAAGCCAGTTGCCGATGCAGTCCCCGGCTGAATATATGTGAGGGAGGTTGGTGCGGAGATGATCATCCACCAGGATGGTGCCCCGATTCATTTTGATTCCCAGCTTCTCCAAACCCATATCTTTGGTATTGGCTTTTCTGCCCACTGAAACCAATACCTTTTCTGCTTCTATATTATTCTCACCTTCGGATGAGGATATGGTCACAATCTTTTTGCCATCTTTAGCGGGCACTATCCGTGAAACCTTGGAGCCGGTGAATATCTTGATTCCCGATTTTTCCATGGAGTTCCTTAATCCCGCAACTATCTCCTCGTCCTCTCCGGGGATGATCTGGGGGAGCATTTCCACGATAGTGACCTGGGTTCCGAATGCATGATATATGTGGGCGAATTCGCAGCCGATGACCCCGCCCCCGATGATCAACATGCTTTTGGGGATAGCGCTTAATGACAAAGCTCCGGTGCTGTCGATTACCCCCTCGGATTCGATTCCCGGAATGGGGAGCATGATGGGAACCGAGCCGGTGGCGATTAAGAAATTATCCGCTTCCAGTTTTTGAATGTTGCCATCATTTGTCTTAACTTCAATTTGTTTCTCATTTAAAAATGCCGCAGTCCCTTTGATCAAATTCACCCCCCGGGTTTTGAGGAGACTCTTTACCCCGGTAACCAGCCGGTTTACCACCATCTGCTTCCTTTTCATCAGTTGGGGAAAATTCAACTCCATCCCGTTAACTTTAAGTCCCCATCTATCGGCGGATTTCAAAGTGGAATAGGTGTGCGCGGCAGAGGTTAAAACCTTGGTGGGGATGCATCCCACGTTCAAACATGTGCCCCCCACTTCCTCTTTTTCTATTATCGTAACTTCCGCTCCCAGTTGAGCCGCCCGGATGGCTCCGACATATCCAGCCGGTCCACCGCCGATGATAATTAAGGACTTGTTATTTTCATTCATGATTTTACTCCCTTTTTTTCATCAGGATCGAATCTTAAGTTAAATTCCGTGTCCTTCAAAGATTTCAATTTAAGCTGAAGGGAAGGTTTTGTCCAGAGGTTTGACTGATCCAATTGCCACGAGCTTCAGCTCGTGGAAGTTAAAATTAAACATTCTTGGGGTTTCAACCCCTTCACCCCTTAAATGGGCTAAAGCCCAAAGAAATATTCGGGTTCTTTCTGTCCACGACCTAAAGGGATTGTTGAAAAACCAATTCTAATTTATTGTCCGAAAGTCCTGAAGGACATTTCGGACCTACAATTCTAGATTAATATCACAGGATTTTCTCAAACTCTTCCTTCAGAATTCCCATGATGATGGTATCATGATATTTTCCGCGGCTGTATCGGTCGTCGCGAAGAGCACCTTCTTTTTTGAACCCGCATTTCTCATACGATCTTATCCCCCGGGTGTTGAAATCGTAAACCTCCAGATATACCCGGTGAAGATTCATATGAGTGAAAGCAAACTCCAAAATGGTAAGCATGGCGTCGGTCCCATATCCCTTGCCCCAATATTCCTTCTTCCCGATGACAATACCCACTTCAGCATTACGGTTTTCCCAGTTGATCTTGTGCAGACCGATGCCGCCCAAGTAAACCCCGTCTTTGGTCTCGATAGTAAAGGTTTTTTCTCTCATGTCGCTGGTGTCAAGAGCTTTCTCCATCCACTTTTCCTCCAGATATCTTGACATCGGATAGCGCATGAGCAAATTATCGATCACCTCCGGATCATTTACCCATTTCATGATCTCATCCAAATCGGTTTGTTCCACCGCCCTGATTCTCACTTTATTTCCCTCGATCATAATTCACCTCTGTGGTTATCGATAAAGATAGAATATAAATCCGATGATCCTAAAACCCTTCGATTTACATCTTATCTGCTTATAGGCAACATTATTTCCGGTTTGGCCGGCCAGGTAAAAATCTGTGGTTTGGTCAACTCACCTTCCGGGGAATAGGCCGGATCTGAAAGAGCATCCTCTAAAGTAATGAAAGAATAACCGGATTGTACAAAATAATCCAATACCTGATCCAACACCTCACCGTTGATCCGGTTTAAATGCAGGAGAATAATCTGTTTTATATTTCTCCCGTAATGTTCCCAGGAAACGCTCTCTGCCTCTGCGATCGAAGTTTTAATCCGCTCCAGATATATTTTCTTTATATGTTCCTTTTGATTTTTCTGATTCGATCCCCAGGCTTTCACATACCAGGAATTGTATTCCCAGTCGTACGGGTTGATGGTAACCGGCGCGATGGTGTAGCAATTCTCTTTTAAATATTCCCTAACCTGATTACCCTTTTCCGTGTTTCTCCCGGTGTGCAGATAGGGAAATCTGAAATATCTTAAACTTTTATCGTATCCGGACAGAAGCTTTTCGATTTCGAAAGCACCTTTGATGATGTCCGTCTCGTAGGTTGACGCATCAACTTGATCCAAATCCATATGAGAATAGGTGTGATTCCCCAGTTCCTGACCCCTCTTAAGCCAGAGCTCAAAGATGTCCGATTTCCCCGGCACTTTATTCCCAATCACAAAACCGGTCGCTTTCACCTGGTATTTATCCAAGACCTCAAGAATCCTCTGGTTGGTTTTCAGCTGATCCTGATGATTGGACATCAGAACCGCAGGAAGATCATCAATAGTAATTGCCACCTGCCTGGTTAGAGCCAAGACCGAGCCTGGAAACCACAGCAGCAAAAACGATAGAATTGTAAATACCCGGATTCTCATAATTTGAAGGGGCATGATAACAGGATTTCGGTTGAGTGTCAAGCACCAAGGGTTGCCGAGAAAACAAAATCGGGGCGGGATGAATTCCCGCCCCGATGAGCACCAGTAACTTTCAACCATAGGGCAGGATATTTAACCCTGCCCAAGAGATCTCTTAATGAATCCACACATTCACACTGTGAATAATACTAATAATTGGTCAGCTGGTCTATCTTCCCGTGCTTTCGCGCTATGTGCTCGATCGACCGGTAGATGTAATTGGAAAACATGGCTAACACCAGGGTGGTCCCCAGCATGATCAAAATCAGCTGAAAATCGGAATAACCACCCAGGGTAGTGCTGATGCTCTTCCCCAGTATCGCTCTCCTTACCAATTCCAGCCAGTATGTCAAGGGCAACAACTTGGAGATATACTGTAGCCACACCGGTAAAATGTCTATGGGATAGATGGCGCCGCAGGCGAGATAGAATAGTCCGGCGATTCCCTCGGTCAGCGCATAGCTGTGGTGAGCCGTTACCATGCTTATCCCCGCCAAAAGTATCCCCAAACAGGTGATGATGAAAATGCCGACCAATACAGAAAATATAAGCAAAGGATAGTTGATGGTCATTAGGTTTATCGGAATCTTCAAAGCCAGCATCCCGAAAGCTATGGTGATGATCACTGCCAGGGTGGTCAGGACCATCTTGGCAATGCCCCGCCCGAACAGATAATAATACATCTTCATCGGGGCGATATAGATGTACCGGATCATCTGGTAGTGTTCCCGGTCGTCGTGAATCACCCAGCTGATTCCGAACAGCACGTTGACTACGTACATGAAAAAGGCATTTCCCACATAAATGAAGGCAAACAGATCCAGGCTGGTCTTCCCCCGGGTGATGACATAGTACATTACCACTAGAATCAAAGAAGACGCGATAGGCCGAACCACGGAATAAATGGCGAAAAGGAACGGGTCGGTCCAGTTGGATTCCATGGCCCACCCTAACTTTCCAGCAGTCCGGATGGTCCTTATAGTGTCTTTAGTGTTTTCAAACATATCTTTTAGTTTTTCATTTTAAGTTTTGAATTTTCTTTTACATCTCACCCTTTAACCCCCTTTTAATTTCCCCCCTTCCTACGGATCTTCGCCCCTGCGGGTCTCCGATATCAGGGGGGAAACGATTTTGTCCCCCTGAAATGGGGGAGACAGGGGGTTAGGTTTTTTCTCCGTCATTAGTAATTCTTCATATTCCTGTCTTCCTTTTTCCATCTTCCTGTGTTTTTGCGGCGGTCGGCGGACGGTTTTAATCCGCCATCACTCTTATTGCCATCTCAACGTCAACCTCCCCTCTTTCTTGCCCAACTTCTCCATCAGCTCCAAGGCATACTTGGAAGTCACCAGGAAGATGACACACAAAACCGCCAGCACGGAGAGCTCCAAGTTTACGTTGATAAATCCGGACGCTGCTCCGGCTTTGAAGGCCAGCTGTCGCATGGCATCCAACCCCAGAGTGAGCGGGATGAACGATGCCACCACCCCTACCACGAAACCCAAATTCCTCACCGGGAAGAAAAATCCCGAAATCAGGTGCACCGGTTCCTGCAAAAGCGTCACCCCGTGCCAGGCCTCCCGGCCGTAGAGCATGAAAAGCGATGAGAAGAGCATTCCCAGCCCATAGAGACTTATCAGGGTCAGGAAAAATACCGCAATGAGCTTGGGGAAGCTTACCACCGCAAAGCTGACATTGAAGATCAGGCTCCCCGTCAAAAAGATAAAGGCTGCCCGGGAGGTGGTTTGAATAATCCCCCCCAAGGCCATACCCAAAAGTATCGACATCCGGGAAATCGGGGCGATCATGTACAGATCCAGATTACCCATCTCCTTTTCCCAGTAGAATTGAGCAGCCATAGACCAGAGCACCTGTATCCAGTAGGCGCTCATGGTCCCGCCCAGGATCACAAACCCGGTGTATTCCGGCGGAGCTTTGAGGGCTTTGTATACATAAACGTAGGCCGCTGTGCTTAAGATGGGAAGCAGCGTTTCGGAAAACCACCAGCTGGGCTCCCGGTTGGCGGCTATTATGCGCACGTATGCCCGGGCGATTATGGCTTTAAAATTAGTTTTGAGATCCGTTTTCATCTTTCAAACCTCTTCCTACCAATGCTACGAACACATCCTCCAAGCTCGGCTCCATCTTGGATAGAGAGACTATCTTAGAGCTGTTGTTGCTCAAGAATTCGGTCACATTCGAGATGGCCGATTCATCGTGGAGAATGAATTTAAGCTCGGTTCTTCCCAGATGGCTTTTGTGTTCGTAGGCAAATTGTTTTACTCCGGAGATCTGACCGAACGTCTCCATTCCGTTGGCGGCCAAGGGAACCTCGATTCTGAACACCGCTTCTCCGGCCAAAGTTTTTTTCAAATTCCCGGGGGTATCGCATACCATTACTTTTCCCTTGTCGATGATCGCCACCCGGTCGCAAAGCTCGTCCGCCTCCGCCATGTAGTGGGTGGTCAAAAGAACGGTCCTCTCCGGGTTTTCCTTCATCCAGGTTCGGATGTAGGCTCTCACGTCCCGGGCGATCTGCACGTCCAATCCCAAAGTTGGCTCGTCCAAAAACATGATCTTGGGCCCGCAGACGAAGCCGCGCATGAAGTTCAGCTTCTGCCTAAGTCCGGTGGAGAGTTTTCCGATCTTGGTTTTGGCGAACTCTTCCATCTTCAATATCTTCAATAACACGTCGATCCTCGCTTGAGCCACCTGGGTGGGGATGCCGTAGAACTGCGAGAACATCCACAGAGTCTCCCTCACGTTCAGGATCCCGTATCCGCAGTGCTCGCCGCCCGACACCATGTTGATTCTCTTTCTCACCTGGTCCGGTTGTTTCACCACGTCTACACCATCCACCAAAGCGGTGCCCGAGGAGGGGAGAAGGAGGGTGGAGAGTATTTTTATCAGGGTGGTCTTACCGGCGCCGTTGGGACCCAATAGTCCGAACAGTTCTCCCTGGTGAATCTTTATGCTGGCGTTATCCAGGGCAATCAATTTTCCCGGGGTATTATTATTCTCTTTTTTGTTTTTGGCTTTCTTCAGTTTGAATGACCGGTTCAAGTCAAAAGTCTCTACTGCGTAGTTCATATTTTTTCCTTTCCCTAAAACAAAAAACCGTGACCTACTCTCGATAAGTCACGGTTAAAAAATTGCTTATATTAGCGGGCTTATATCGAGAGTAGCCTCCTTCCCACGAAGGTGGAGACAAAAATGGGCATGATAGTCCCATCATTTGCGCAATAAATTGTAAGCAGTTGTAAGCTCACCAAGAATCCACCTCCATTAAGGTTGAAACTACCCTAATTACTTCACCTTGATACGCAATTTAATAAATTAAGTTTCCTTGTCAAGGAAAATGTTGAGAAAATTATTCATCTTTACAATTTATGTTCATTTCTATTCCCTTTGGACCTCCATACGAATCCAGAGGATTATTGTCCAGAGGAAATGGTGTAGTATAAAAATACCTGTCTGGGAGTGGAAAGTGAAGTCTGATTCCATAACATAACATATTAACATTACTGATTATCAACAAAATTGTGCAAATCCAATAATGATTAATCGGAGCTTTTTAATTCTGTGGCTATATCAAACACAAGCTCATTCATCTCTTTCGAGATTTTTGTTTTTAAGTCTCGAGGGTAAGCTAACGGAACATCATAGATTCTGTGAATCGTGTTCTGCGGAAGTTTCATTAGATAAACTCGCTTGGCAAGGAAAACCGCCTCGCGGATACTATGTGTCACGAAAATAATGGTTTTGTGGGTTTCATTCCAGATTTTCAACAATTCCTCTTGCATTTCTTCTCTTGTTTGAGAATCCAGAGCACCAAACGGTTCATCCATCAAGAGGATAGAAGGATTATAGGCTAGAGCTCTAGCAATAGCAACACGTTGTTTCATTCCTCCTGATAGAACGTCTGGATAGGAATTGTTAACGTTGAGAAGCCCGACTAGTTCAAGATACTCCGTAGCAGTTTTTCTCCGTTCGACACCATTAATCCCACGAATCTCTAAACCAAATTCAACATTTTCAATTACTGTACGCCAAGGAAAGAGTGAGAATTCTTGGAATACAAACCCGCAATTTGATTGTGGTTCAACAATTCCAACTCCATCAATTTTCACAACCCCACTTGTAGGGCCAATAATCCCGCTAACAAGATTCAACAATGTAGTCTTTCCGCATCCACTGTGACCCACTACTGCAACTAACTCATCCTTTTGAACGGTCATGTTAATATTGGAGACACCGATTCTTTCCCCATCCTTGGATGGATAGATTTTTGTCACATTCACAAGATCGATGTAGACTCTTGAATTTGCAGTAGACATGGTAATGGAAGTCTTGTTCGTGAATTTATTTTGTCATACCAACTTTGTAAATAAATTGATCAATCTCTACCGCACGTTCCAATATTTTGTTTTCAACCATTGCACTCTGAGCTTCTTTTACACCTTCAGTATTTAATTCCTTTGACCAGCCAGGTAGAGTTATTGCCTTGGCTGTTTCTAAAGGGGTTTTCGTCCATTCTGCTACAATTTCTTTTGCTCGGACGGGATTAGCATTTATCGAATCGATCGCTTCATTGTATGCAACGGTGAACTTATCGATCAGATCAGAGTGATTTTTGATGAAGTTGTCGGTAAAGAAAATTGCAGAAATCTGGAATGATGGTATCAAATCCTCTGAACCGACAATAACCTTAATCTGTCCTTTACTGAGTCCCATCGCAATATATGGCTCGATTGCCATACTGGCATCTATCGTTCCTCGTTCTAAAGCTGGCACCATATTGGGATGAGGCAACGTCACAACGTTAGCACTGTCTCCGATGTTCGCCTTTCTCAATGCAACTCGCAACAAAGCATCTTCTATTGTCTTCAATCCGTTCACAGCAATTGTTTTGTTCCTCAACTCCTGGATCGACTTGATGGTTGAATTCACAGCTACTACTATTCCAACATAAGGATGTTCAGCAGGTACAACATGCCCACCATCGTTTACCATTTTGATTGGCTTACCTTTATCTATTGCAAAAAAGATTGGGGTTACACCGGAAAGCCCACCATCTAGACTTCCTCCTAATGACGCCGCAATAACTGTGGGACCCGCATCAAACTCCGTTAATTCCACATTGAGACCATGCTTCTCAAAGATATTCTCAGTTTTTCCAACGAACAAAGGTGTGCATTCGGCAATAGGCAAGTAACCAAGCTTGAGTGTCGAAGGCTGTGGTTTTGAACATCCTATCAAACCGAACAAACAGCACAGTACAATCGCTGAAGTAATAATAATTTTGTTTCGCATTGTTTCATCTCCTAAAAGTTTTTAGAGGACTATCATTAACTGTCTGCCACTTGATAACTTTTTTTCTCACATACCTTAAAATGAGTTCCATCAGATATGCGAGTAACCCGATCATAATAATTGAGACAAAAATCATCTCTAGGTTGTATGTTCTCCAACCTATGGTTAGAAGATAACCTAAACCATTTTGTGTTGCTACCAATTCTGCGGCCACGATAACTGTGAAAGCAAAGCCGATAGCAATCTGCATACCTACAAATATGTTGGGTAAGGCGCTTGGAAACAAAACTTTATATAAAATATCTCTATCCGATGCGCCCATCGATCTCGCTGCCTGGATAAGCACACGTTCTGTGCTTCTTACTCCATGATACGAATTGATTACTATCGGTGGAAATGTCCCAATGATTAAAATAAACAGCTTCTCCGATACTCCAATGCCTAACCAAACAATCGCTAAAGGTAAAAGAGCCAGAGGTGGGATAGGTCGAATCAATTCGATTAGAGGATCGAATAGATTGAAAAATATATCTTTTGCACCCATTGCAATTCCTAACGGAATAGCAGCAAGACAAGATAGAAAGAATGCTAAAATAATCAAATATAAAGAGTGCCATGCATGTACCAGCAACTCACCGCTTCTAATAAGTTTCACAAATTCAAGTAGAATAAGAGATGGTGTGGATAATGTGGCTTCGTTCACTAAACCAAACTGATAAAGTACTTCCCATGTAACAACAATAGACACAGGAATTATCAGGCGTGGGAAAGCTTGTTTCAACATATTATCAATCGTGTGAACACTCTTATGTAGGTTTGGATATTCCCTTTCCAATGTTATAGTCCTTCCCATAAGGAATGTGTTAAACCACTTGCGCCTTTTCCAATTATACCACCTTTTCCAATTAGTTTATTCAATTTTTTACTAAAAGACGGGATGCTATCTTCTACGGCAAATTTATGCTGTCTTTTTTCTAGAAGAATCTCCAAACCTTTATCGTTTATACCGGTGAACTCAGTATTCAAGAAAGAAGCACAATCTCTAATCACTCTTTTTTTATTTTCCTCTAATTGACAATAATTCGCAGCGTCCTTCATGGAACGAAGAATCTTCTGAGCGGTTTGTTCATTTCTCTGAGTGTATTTCTGCATAGCAACCAAACATAAGTACCATTCATATGGATCACCTTCGGTTTTATCTATTATTTCCACATCTCCAAACTCCGTGAAAGCAAACCAGTGGGGTTCCCATAGGACTACTGCATCAACAACCTTAGATATTAGTGCCCGATAGCAATCTAAAACACTTTTCATCGATTGCATATTCTCTTCCTGAAAAATTTGAATGTCTTTTAGGAAATCCTCATGTACTGTTCCTGGATAGTATCCGATTTTTCGACCTTTTAGATCACCTATCGTTGAATATTTCTGTTCTTTAGAATTTTCAGTGGAAACCTTACGAACAATAATTTTTAAATGATCTTTAATCTGAACGAAAGGTAAAACATGTAATTCTTTATTAGGGTCTTCTTTCTTACCAAGAAATAAGCACAAGGCAACATCCGATGCGACTGCAAGATCGGGAGGGTTAACTTGTTCATATAGATCATTAATTGCATCTTTTCCAGAGTAACGAAAATCTAAGTCTATATTTAATCCATACCTTTCCCAAATTCCAATCTCCCTCGATCTTGCAACAATAAGTGGGGCAACACCAAGTTGGATTGGGGCGCGTATATATATTTTTCGTAGTTCTAAAATTTGTCGAATCTCTACTCTCCAGAGATATGCTGCCCAAGCGAATAATACCGCGGCGACAATAGACTGAAGAGTTCCAATAAAAAACGTAATTCTAAAATACACATTGATCGTAACCCATGTGATTATTGTGAGCAATGATGGAAAAAATTGGTAGATAATTGGGATTATTACAGGTATTATTACTAGAATAACAACCAAAAAAGCCAGAATCCAATAAAAGTTACGCCGGCTCTCCAAAAATCTTGAGACTACGGGTTTGATTTTCCCCCACATGGTCATATTTAACTCCTTTATCTTTTTCTATCATTTAAAGAAGTATGTTACAGATGCATGGTCTCTTCGCTTAAGGTCGTTAGTATTCGCCAAAATCCTATCTTTCATTCCCTTCACCTAAGATTAGGTAAAATCAAAACAATAATATATACTGTAACCTCTTAGCCTGTCAAGAATAGATTTCCCCTTTTTCCCAGATGCGATAATATTCGAGAATATCACTGATTCCAAATGATAGAGTTTGATTATTGAAGCTTCAAGCTTTTATCATAACCCTTCCTTCTTCCTCCCCTTTTCCTATAATTAAAATCCCCGTTTCTAAAAACTGCTTAGCCACTATGCTTGACAGATATGCTGGCATTAACATATAGGGATTCATTGTGTTATGCCTTCTATTGACGTATTATGCAATACCAATTGTCCTTATTGCAGGATTTGCTAGTATCCTGCAATAACTGAACTCTTTATTGACTTAAACGTCAATAAAGAATTCGTTATTGACGGGAACTGCCATATCCGTCAATAACGGTTTTGTCTTTCGGTAGATCCGCCCAAGCTATCACCTTGCATTGCAAGACCTTTGCTAAATGCATACTGGAAAAAGTGTCCTTCTTTTCCTTGAGCATGCATGATTCCCCATCTCTGTTCAATCTTTATGGAATCCTATATTCTTTCTTTTTTCTCCCACTGGCGGCGGCTCTAATAATTCCTTTAACGCCCTGAAGACAACCATAAACTGACCGTCGTATTTCTTCTCCATAGAATCGATCTTGTGTCTCAATTCAACATAAGTCAAGCCAATTCTTCGCAAGTTAATGAAGGCTCGCATGATTTGAATATTCACCATGATGGCTCTTTCACTGCCCAAAACGCTGGAAAGCATTGCCACACCCTGTTCGGTAAAAGCGTAAGGCAACTGTGGGGAAAACTTCAGAACTTTCAGGTGGTCACAATTTGTGACCACCTCGCGCTTCTCGACAGTAGTCAGTTTGAACATGAAATCTTCAGGAAACCTTTTCAAATTCCTCTTCACTGCCTGGTTTAGAACCTTGGTGGATACGCTATATAACTCCGCCAAATCCCTATCCAGCATTACTCTCTTGCCTCTAAGCCGAAATATCCTATTCTCTATTCTTTCAACTGGCACAATGTTTGGCATTTACCCTCCCAGAATTTCTATCCTCATATTGGAAGCATCAGCTAATCCAATATTTGCCTTTTCTATCCCCTTAAACTCTGCTTCTATATGACAGCTGTAAGATATGGAGAGAATCACAATTCTGTCAAGAAAAGAATTACTTTTTCCTTGCTATATCCACCGTCCATAGTCGGCTGTACTTTGCTTTTAAGAGGCGGTCGACGGACGGCGGTATGTACCAGACGGTTCATACCGGCGGACGAAAGAAATCAAAGATTTTTGCAGTTTTAAGCAAACCATAAATAGGAGTGTTTATACATTGTTACTCCTAATGGAGTCAAACAGGAGAACGAGGTTTATTCCTTTTTTGGGAAATTGTTTGCAGGAGTTTTATTCATCCAAAATCTTGAGCCGATAAAATGTTATCAGGTAAAGTGTAACCGATCAGGATTCCGCTTCTTTTGCCGACAGATAGATATGAATCTATTGTTTAGATTTAGGTTGACAAATTAGGAAATTCTGCTTAATTAATAATGGAAGATTTGCCGTATGATTTAGGGCTGCTTATTATTTGAAAGAAGTTTCCCATGTCGAAATGCAAATTCCTTTCTTTTTTTTAATTCAACAATCCAACCTATAAGGAGAGCAAAATGATTAGATCCAAATCATTTATTGCATGGTTGATTGCAGTATCGGTAGTATTGTTTTCAGTTTACATGTTGGTACCCGTTTGTGCCGCCCAGGCACAAGCATATGCCGCCGATAACAAGGAGGCCTTTTCTGTACGGTATACCGTTCATTTCACTCGAGACGATCTATCATTTGACAAACTGATGGGATATGACATGGTAAACTTGAAGGACGGTGGCTTTCTCACCGAACTTGGAAAACCGATGTTACCATCAAAGGAGTTGAAAATAGCGCTGCCTGCGGGAATGGCGGTAATAAGTGTGCAGGTGGTAAATACAACCGAAGAAGAAATCTCCGGTGAATATAATATTTTCCCTTCTCAGCCGCCGATGAAAATCGGAAATTCAGATGTGGATGCAAATTTTGTCCAACCGGACAACCAGACTTATACCTCATCCCAGCCCTATCCTTCAGAATTGGTTAGGTTTATCAACCAAACCGATCTGGCCGGTCAGAGCATGGCGGAAGTGGAGATTTTCCCACTTCGATACGTCCCCAGCCAAAAACAACTTACCTATTGCACATCCATCACATTCGAAATTAACGGAAGTAGTGGATATGAATGTGGGGATTATCTTTCGCCTAATATCTCGGAAGATGGCAGGAGAACTTACGAGCAGACGGCTAAGGAAATGGTGGGCAATCCTGAAGCGGTTCAATTGGTCAGCAGTTTTAAATTGAGCACCACCCTGTTACCACCGGGAGGACCTTTTCCCCATGTTATAATCACCTCTTCTACTTACGCTTCTTCCTTTCAGCCTTTGGTCGATTGGCATACCCAGAAAGGGGTAAAGGATACGGTCATTGACATTTCTTGGATATACGACAACTATACGGGAGCAGATACCCAGAAAGTACGCTCTTTTATCATCGATGCCGCAGCTAACTGGGGCACTACCTATTTTCTTTTAGGTGGAGAGGATGAAACTGTCCCATTTTGCTACAGAAACTACTACAGTGATGAAAACCCTCCCGGCGATGAATACTACTCTGACTACGACAATGACTGGACCAATGAGGTTTTCGTGGGAAGGGTTCCGGTGGGAAGCACCAACGAGGTTACTATCTTCGTAAATAAAGTCTTAAAATACGAAAAAGATCCTCCCCTTACAGATTATCTTCTGGATGCTTTGTTTATAGGGATGGATTTGGATGCCTCTACCCCCACTCAATTGCTGAAGGAAAATATCTGCACTTCTATTCCTGTTCCTTCCTACTTCAACGTGAATAAAGTATACGATAGCTATGGCGGGAACCATAGAGACAGTGTTATCTATTATCTGAATCAAGGTCAACACCTGGTGAATCATGCCGACCATTCCAACACAAATGTCATGTGCACCGGTGATTATAACCATGGTTGGTGTCTTTACGATTACGATGTAGATGCTCTTACCAACGTCGATCAAACGTCTATTATCGTCTCCGTGGGTTGTCTCCCCAATCATATGGATGGCACGGAATGCATTGCTGAACATTTTGTCACTTACAACGCTAACCGAGGAGGGGTGGCTTTCACGGGCAACACTCGGGATGGTTTCTATAGTCCCGGTAATCCATACGCCTTATCCAGCGCGCTGGACAAGCAGTGGTGGGTGTCGCTATTCAGCCGCAACAAATATCACCTGGGTCAAACCCTGGCAGACGCCAAGCATTATTTTTCCACTTCATCGGCAGTCGAGAAGCATTGTGAATGGACTTTCAATCTCTTAGGTGAGCCGGAGATGCCTATCTATACCGCCTCTCCATCGGTTCTGGCAGTAACATATCCGGATAGCGTTTTGATGCAATCCCAAACGGTGGATGTTTACGTGGCGGTGGACGGTTCACCCAAGGTAGGGGCTTTAGTTTGTTTGAACAAAGGGAACGAGGTCTATGTTCAAGGGTCTACTCTGTCCGACGGTTGGGTTCATTTGTCCATCAGTCCTTTCGCTGCAGGAAATCTGCTGATTACTGTCACCGCTCAGAATTGCATACCCTTTCAAGACACTATAAGAGTAGCTCCATCTCTGTTCTTAAATCCATTTACCTTCGACGACGCAGCTGGCGGCAATGGTAATGGCAGACCGGAAGGAAGCGAAACGGTAAAGATTTATTTCACCCTAAGCAATCAGTGGAAACCTCTTAACGGGATTTCCGTTACCGCCACCGTGGATGATCCCGGTATTGTATTTAACGACAATTATTCATATTTGGGCAATCTCTCCACTGGAGGCTCGGCAGATAATTCTGCTGATCCCATGGAATTCTACGTGACGGAGGATTTACGCGTGACGCTGGTACACTTCACTCTGCATATCACGGGGAATAGTGGTGATGATAGCACTTACTTAGTAAAAGATGCATGGGTAGGGAAGTCCACTATACTTTTAGTTGATGACGATCAGGGAACGGATTCAGTCTCCAATATTGAAAGCTACTTCACCAATGTCCTTGATTCCCTAAAGGCAGGTTATAACACATGGGACAGGGTGAGTCATCCTGATACTTCATACCATTTTTCTGATTATGAGATTTTAATTTGGTTCACCGGAAATCATCGGACTTCTGTTTTCTCTGAGGCAGACGTGGAGAGCCTGATGAGCTACTTGGACCGTGGTGGCAGGTTATTCTTAACCAGCCAGGATGCGGTGGAGGCATTATCCGCCTCCTCCGATCCCGAGGACACTCTGTTTTTGAGGCAGTATTTGCACGTGGGGTACAACGGGACCAATTCCCGGCATCTGGTGGGAGGATATCCCGGGGATGAGGTGGGGGATACGTTATGGATATATCCGGAGAGCACGCCGGGAGCGAACAACCAAACCAGCATGGACAACTTGGTACCCGATTCTGAGTCTGACACGGTTCTTTATTACGCCAAGACTTTGTTTGCCCGGACCGATTCGGTCGCCGGCTCCAAATACGGGGGTGATTTTTTCAAGGTGGTGGTTTTCGGATTCGGATTTGAGGCGATAAATTCGGGAGGGAACTATTATCACGGACATTGGCTGAGCCGGTCCCAGTTGGTCATGCAGCGGGTATTGAATTGGCTGAAAGCTCCTTTGCCCACGATTAATCTGGTTTCACCGAATGGAGGAGAGAATTGGTTTGTGGGTGACAGCGCCGACATTCTCTGGGAATCGATCTCCTTTGACCATAATGTGAAGATCGAATATACCACCGATGCCGGATCCAGCTGGATAACCCTCGACAATTCCGCTGCCAACAGCGGGGTATTTACTCTGCCTCAGGTTCCCAACACCCCTTCGAACAGCTGTAAGGTGAAGATATCGGATGTGGACAACGGTGTTCCTTTCGACACCAGCGACAACTTTTTCGCCATAACCGATTTTAAGTGTGGGGATGCGAACGGGGACAAGGTAGTGGATGTGGGGGATGTGGTTTACCTGATCAACTATCTTTTCAAGCTTGGCACTGTTCCTAATCCCAAAGCAGCCGGGGATGCCAGCGGTGACTGTAACGTAGACATAGGGGATGTGGTTTTTCTGATAAATTATTTATTCAAAAACGGTCTGGTGCCTTCGGGGTGCTGTGGTTAGCGGTATTTTTTAAAAAGGGAAAAGAAAGTTCATCTGCCTGTGAATTAGGCAGCGACGAATGATGCGGGGAGAACACCGGGACCTAATCCCGGTGTTCTTTTTTGAGCAGAAATATCAATTTACCGCAAACAGCTTGAGGAATAGATCAAAAGGAATCTTCGGTTGTCAGCGGAAGAAGGTGGGGATAAGGTGGGAAAAAATAGTTTAGGTTAATTGGGTACGCATAAGGTGCAAAGAACGAGGTGAAGCCGGTGGGGGGTTGGATTGAATATGGCAGGTTCCTATCGATTCTTAATTATTACCTTTCCTTCGGTTCCCTCTTTTCCTTCCACTAAAATCTCCGAAGACAAGAATTGCTTCACTACCCAGATATTGGTCAAAAGATGACTGGTGATTTTAGAAACAGTGAAAGTAGAATCCCCTTCAGCTAAAGCCAAATATGGGATCAACTGGTCTGCCAGATGCGGGTCAACAGCTCCCTTGGTTTGCATGAATCGCAGGAAATCCTCGCATGCCTCCTCTGCCACCCTCTCGGCCCTTTTGCCTATTTCCCCCAAAGAGGAGAAACCGGCCACGGAGTTTTCGAATTCCGCTTTTAAGAAAAAGAATGTACCCGGACCAATGGAAGGAGCTTGCAAAAGATTGATCTCTGCAGAAAATCCTTTGGTTTGCAAAAATTTCAATGCATGATTCCTCTGTCTTTCAGCGATGGACATTGGTAGATTGGAGACCACCGAGGTTCCGGATAGGTGTAGTAGTTTACCTCTTTCACTTAATTCTATAGAACGAAATCTGAAAGTCGGTTCGATAGCGCAGACAACCTCCCCTCCTCCTTGGGGATACCAACCCCACTTTTTTATTTCAAGCTCGATATTACATCCGATCTTCTTTGCCGTCGGTGCAAAAACTTCCTCAAGATAATTGAAGGGGGGACTCCAGGGGACATGAGTGCCGCCCAAGACCGTGATTTTAGAATTTGTCCGTGCGTGACTCAAAGGTAAGAAAAGAGTCTGTAGAACCAACGAGGTCGATCCCGCACTCCTCTTTTGCTCTGAAATATCAAAGGTGAATTCCCCACCAGTTATGTTCCCGGGAGAAAATCGCAGAAAGGTTGACTTCAGACTGTCTCCTTCAACCATTGCATGGCTGATCCTTTTGCAAGCCGAGACGGATGTGAGGTGTTGGGGTTGGAGCCCGGGGACCTTTCTCCCTTTGCGGATGTTGGTGATCTCCACCGGTTTCTTCAAAATACAAGAAAGGGTGAGGGTGGTCCGGAGTATCTGCCCCCCGCCTTCACCATAGGTGCCGTCAATCTCTATATCCATACCATCTCCTTCCGCATGTCTTTCCAAATTGCTTCCTTCGGTTGGGATGAATAATAATGAAATTACCCAAAAAACTGCAAGAAAATTCATAACTGTATGTTGCCCATACCCTATTCAGGTTAGGTGCCGGAGTTTGAGTTTTTCAAGCATTTCAAATTTCTGTGACCATACCTCAAAGATTTCTAGTGTCTTTTACGAAGTATAAATAGGAGTAATAATATATTAATACTCCTGATGATGTCCGATCATAAAAATGAAAGGAATTCACCCCGATCAATTACTTGCAGGAGTTTCATTTACTTATATCCTCAGTTCGATAAGATCTTAGCATAGATGGTGTATTTGATCATGATTTCCGTTCTTATGCCGACAGTAAAAATAGGATTTCACTTGACATTTTTGCATAATGTTTTATTATACTATTAAATAGAGAAGATTTTTTTGCTCTTTTTTGGCAAAAAGTATCTCTCTGGCAGAAAGCGATTTGACGGGGTTGTTCGAAATCTCTAACCAAAGCAGGAGAGAATGCATTTATTTTCTTCCCATATTTCTCCTAGGTGGTTAGTATCGTCTTAAAAATGGATAATAACAAAAAATTTAACCCTAATAGCATTAAGGAGGAGTAAAAATGAAAGGGGTAAAAGCTTTCATTCTGATTCTTACCTTTTTCTTGGTGGCGGGCATGTATGGTACGATCCCGGCACAGACTTCGACTGCCGCCAACACCAGCAATTATGTGCCTACCTGGACTGCCGGCAAAACCTCCGTTTCGAATCTAACCCACGAACAAAAACAGAAATATTTGGGTTTGGTTCTTCCGGAGGGATATAAGGAATGGTGGGAATCATTGCCGGTATTAGAGGCGCCGGCGGGAGCAAAGTTTGATCCGGCTTTTGATTGGCGAACCCATGTGGGACCTTATGGGACGACGGGTGTAACTTCGGTCAAAAATCAGGACACCTGCGGTGCCTGCTGGGCTTTTGCATCCGTCGGACAGCTGGAATCCTATGTGAAGATCTTTGGGGAGACGGAGTTGGATCTTTCCGAACAGCAGAGTGTTTCCTGTATCAGCGGTATGGGTTGTGACGGAGGGAATGCGGAGGGGTGTTATACTCTCTTTAGGACATTCGGTGCGGTGAGCGAAGAATGCATGCCTTATAAAGAGACGGATACGGTAACCTGCATTCAGACCCAGTGTCAAAGATGGGCGAAGATAAGCGGGCAAACGCGCATAACTAATACCGTGGCCTCCATCAAACAAGCGCTCCTTACGGCACCGGTGAACACCGGTATGGCAGTAGAAGACACTTTCTTTTCTTATACCGACGGATGCTATAACAAAGATTATTTTGGACAAAATCACGAGGTGCTGATTATAGGTTGGGATGACAATATGTGTGGTACGGGGGCTTGGCTCTGCAAAAACAGCTGGGGGACCGGCTGGGGGCAGCAAGGATTTTTCTATATTAAGTATGGAATTTGTCAAATAGGCCAATATGCCTGGTCGATAAATTACGTTTTTCACCGGCCCCGAGTCCGTTTGTTGAGTTACGGGGTAAACGATCAGGCCGGGGGTGACGGGGATGGGAGGGCGGAGGCCGGGGAAACGGTACGGTTGGATTTCAGCTTAAAGAATCTGTGGACTGCCTTGGGTAACGTATCGGTGAGCGTGACGGTTGATACCCCCGCGGTTGTAATAACGGATAACCAGTCGTATCTGGGGAACATGGCATCGAAGGACATCAAGAACAATTCGAGCGATCCCATGCAGTTTCAGATACCGGCGGACTTTCCGGACCGGCGGTTGTTTTTTACCTTTCACGTCAGCGGGGATTCCGGGGGTGGGGTGATATATCATGCGGACACGACGGTAGAGGTATTTGTAGGTCATGATATACTATTGGTTGATGACGATCAGGGGGTGGACAGTCTGGGAACCAATTATGAGGATTACTACGTAAGTACCATGGACTCGTTGAGGTCGGTGTATGATATTTTAGACAAGAGTACCAAATCGGATCTTACCCATTTATCGGATTACAAAGCGGTGATATGGTTCACCGGGAACCACCGGGATTTAACCTTTTCGCATGCGGATGAGGAGAGCTTGGAGGCCTATTTGGACGGAGGAGGCCGGCTGTTTATAACCAGCCAGGACGTGGTGGAAGCAATATCCGGCTCGTCTGATCCGGAGGACACTTTGTTTTTAAAACACTATTTGCACGTGGGTTACAACGGGAGCAATTCCCGGCATTTTATAAAGGGATATGATGGTGACGAGGTGGGGGATACGTTATGGATATATCCGGAGATCACACCGGGGGCGAACAACCAGACCTCGAAGGATAACTTGGTTCCCGATTCTGAATCGGACACGGTGTTGTTGTACGTCAAGGGCTGGTCAACCCTGACCGATACGGTTGCGGGCTCCAAATATGGGGGTGATTATTTCAGGGTGGTGGTATTCGGATTTGGGTTTGAAGCGATAAATACTGCATCGAGTCCTTTTTACGGACATTGGCTGAGCCGGCCCCTGTTGGTCATGCAGCGGGTATTGAATTGGCTGAAAGCTCCATTACCCTCGATTAATTTAGTTTCACCGAACGGAGGAGAAACTTGGTTTGTGGGTGATAGCGCCGACATCCTATGGGAATCGATCTCCCTTGATCATAATGTGAAGATCGAATATACCACCGATGCCGGCTCCAGTTGGATAACCCTCTCTGGTTCCGCTGCCAACAGCGGGGTATTTACTCTGCCTCAGGTTCCCGACACCCCTTCGAACAGCTGTAAGGTGAAGATATCGGATGTGGACGACGGTTCTCCTTTCGACATCAGCGACAACTT
This sequence comes from uncultured candidate division Zixibacteria bacterium, assembly GCA_903908285.1. Lineage (GTDB taxonomy): Bacteria > Zixibacteria > MSB-5A5 > MSB-5A5 > SM1-73 > CAIVRH01. Next base: position 46,470 of record CAIVRH010000012.1, on the reverse strand, counting down.
TTTCGCCATAACCGATTTTAAGTGTGGGGATGCGAACGGGGATGAATTGATAGACATAGGGGACGTGATCTACGTAATCAACTACCTTTTCAAACATGGCGCTGTTCCTAATCCCAAAGCGGCCGGGGATGTCAACGGCGATTGTGTGGTAGACATAGGGGACGTGATTTATCTGATTAATTATTTATTCAAAAATGGTCTGGTGCCTTCGGGGTGCTGCGAATAGAGGTATTTTTAAAAGGGAAAAAGTTCATCTGCCTATGAATTAGGCAACTATGAATGATGCGGGGAGAACACCGGGACCCAATCCCGGTGTTCTGTTGTAAGGATGATTCATCCTTTGGGAAGAATCTCCGCATAAGATACTGAAACGACAGAAAGAAAGGCGGCAAATCCTACAATCGATTGCCCTTTAAACAAAGGCTGGGAATTGGATAAGAAATGCAAAGAACAAGATGGTATCCAAAAAAGTCTCTAATCTGAACAGGAGGAGAAATGTATTCATCCGTCTATAGATGGGTTTTTATTATTTCTTTTTTCTCCTTTTTTCTGTCGGCATCTGCCAGGGTATGGGGAGTCTCGCTCTCTCCTGACCTGGTGGGTCGACTAAGCAAGGAGGGAAAACTGGAGGAGTGGGTAAACCGGGCGGAACTTGCCCGGCAAAAAGGGGTGGAGCAGCCCAATCCCCATCCTCCTCTACTGGGAAAAAGACCCGCACTGGTCGATACCCTGAAACCTTTAGTCATCTGCATCGACTTCGATGACAATCAGCATTCACACGACACCAGCGAATTTTCCACCCTCCTGTTCAGCAAGGGTTTCGTGTTTCCCACCGGCAGCATGCGGGATTTTTACCTGGAGAATTCTTTCGGACAACTGGAACTTTTGGGAGGGGTAACCGGATGGTATCGTATGCCCCAGCTCTATTCCTACTACGTAAACGGACAGAATGGTTTCGGCGCCTATCCCAACAATGCCCAGAAGATGGCAGAGGATGCGGTGGATGCGGCAGATACATATGTCAACTTTGCGGATTATGACTACAATCAAGATGGCTGGGTGGATGCTTTGGTCATAGTGCATTCCGGAATGGGAGCAGAGGAGACGGGAAGCGACAATCAAATCTGGTCACATCAATGGCAGATGAGCACCGTCATGGTCCGGGACGGGGTGAGTCTTTATGGTTACAATACCGATCCGGAGATCAGGACTGGGGGAGTCTTGGTAGATATGGGAGTCTTCAGTCACGAGTTTGGACATACCTTAGGCTTGCCGGATCTGTATGATGGGGATTACAGCTCGGATGGTATGGGCAATTGGACCCTCATGGCTGGCGGTTCCTGGAACAACGGGGGAAAGACCCCCGCCTGTTTTGATGGCTGGTGCAAGTCAAAGATGGGGTGGACCAACGTCACTGAAGTTTCTTCCAACCAGACCAGTGTGGAGATCGTGCAGGCTGAGACCGCCCCGGTTTCTTACCGGTTATGGGCTTCCGGCGGAGGCGGAGAGCAATATTTCATGGTGGAGAACAGGCAGAAGACCGGTTTTGATCGTTATATACCGGGTGAGGGTTTATTGATTTATCATGTGGATGAGGCATCGCACAGCAACAGCCGGGAATGGTGCCCGGGTGATTCGGCTTTTCCTCATTTCCGGGTGGCATTAGAACAGGCAGACGGCAGATATGAATTGGAAAATTGCTATAATAACCTTAACTCCGGAGATGCCGGAGACCCTTATCCCGGAAGCGATAACCAGAGGGATTTCGATGACACCACCCGTCCCAGCTCGCGTGATTACTACGACAGTACCACCCAGGTAGCGGTGTGGAACATCTCCGATTCCGACTCGGTGATGCATGCCAACCTGGATGTCACCTGGTCCCGGCCCTGTCTTTATTTGAATGATTTTGTTTTGAGTGATTCCGCTCCCGGAGGGAATGGAAATGGCAGACCGGAGGGGGGAGAGAGGGTAAAGATATATTTTTCCATATCCGATAGCTGGCTTCCCATAAGCGGGACCACCGTAACCGGTACTGCGGACACGGCGGGTTTAACCTTTGTCGTACCCTCATCTTTTCTGGGGGATATCGGAACCGGCGGCTCAGCCGACAACCATACGAATCCGATCGAATTCTTAGTCGATCAGAACTTCCCCCCCAGACCGGTTACCTTTACCCTGCAGGTAAAAGGGAACAACGGAACATATTCCCATGATTTCACGGTAGAAGTGGCAGTGGGAAAAGTGGAAATCCTAATCGTGGATGATGATTCCGGCTCGGTTCAGGATTACTTGAGCTACTATACCGCTTCCTTGGATTCGCTTGCGAATATCTACGACATCTGGGATACCCAAATGAAAAAGGAACCGGATTTTTCCTTTAACCGGTATAAATATCTGATCTGGTTTACCGGGGACCACAAGACCTCTCTTTTCAGCGCAGCCCAGGTGGAGAGTTTGATGAGCTTTTTGGATCGGGGCGGCTGTTTATTTTTGACCAGCCAGGATGCAGCGGAGGCATTGGCCAACTCGACCGATCCTCTGGATACGCTGTTCTTGAGGAATTACCTGCATGTGGGTTATGGCGGCAATTGTCTCAGGCATCTGGTGAGGGGGGAGGCGGGGGATGAGGTGGGAGATACTTTATGGATTTTCCCGGAGAGCACCCCCGGAGCGAACAACCAGAGTTCCAAGGATAATCTGATACCGGATTCTCTGGCGGACACGGTCATGGTTTATGCCAAGACGGGATTTATCTCTACGGATACGGTGGCAGCGATAAAGTTTGCCGGGGATTATAAATTGGTCTTTTTAGGATTCGGTTTAGAGGGGATAAATTCCGGGGGGGATTATTATAATGGACATTGGCTGAGCCGACCGGGATTGGTTATGCAGCGGGTATTGAGCTGGCTGAAGACGCCGTGGCGTTATAAACCCGGGGATGCGAACGGAGATTTGGCGGTGGATGTGGGGGATGTGGTTTACCTGATCAACTATCTTTTCAAGAGTGGATCCGCTCCGAGTCCCTTGGTTTCGGGAGACGTCAATGGCGATTGCGTGGTGGATGTGGGAGATGTGGTTTATTTAATAAACTATCTGTTTAAGGGCGGAACACCACCGCGGCAAGGGTGTGCTTAGGATAGCGGATCTTCATCCAAACTCCAAATCCGGAGAAAATGAGAAATCGATTCGAATGATATGTCCGGGATTCCCCGACCGATTCTCCGGAGGATCCATGGGGATAAAAACAAAGAACCTGGATGAATCCATCCGAGTAGGATATCATTATGCAGAGGAGGAATGAACAGATTTCTCACCGAGTGATCTTTATAAAATGTACCGGCGGGAGAAAAAGTGAATAAACTATGTGCTTTAGGTTTGTTATTGTTTTTCTTTTTGGTGACCAGTTCTGTAACAGTGATCCTCTTGGCGGCAGAGCCGGACAAGAATCAGCCTGGGGATTACCAGCCCACCTGGACCGCAGGCAAGACCTCGGTTTCGGACATTTCGCATGAGGAGAAACAAAAACGATTGGGTTTAGTTTTTCCAGATTGGTATTGGCAATGGTGGGATAGTTTGCCGAAGCTAAATACACCCCCGGGGGCAAAGTTTGATCCGGTTTTTGATTGGCGGACACACGTAGGACCTTACGAAACGACAGGCGTAACTCCGGTTAAAGATCAAGGGGAATGTGCAGCAAGTTGGGCTTTTGCGGCAGTGGGAGCTTTGGAGTCGATGGTGAAGATCTACGGTGAGGTGGAGATGAACCTCTCCGAACAGCAGGTCCTTTCATGTGCAGGTTACGGTGGGGGCTGTAGTGGAGGTTATCCGGAGCTGGCGTATCAGCTCTTCCGTGACTCTGGCTCAGTAAAAGTTGAGTGTATGCCCTACCAAGGTAACGACACGATCCCCTGTGCGTTTGAATCTTGTGAGAAATGGGCAAAAATCTCGGACTGGACTCCGATACCCAATAACGTGAACGATCTCAAGGGTGCTATCTATAACTACGGTCCAGTGGCTGTGCTCATGGCAGTTCCCGAAACTTTGTTCTCTTATACTGAAGGATGTTTTGATTATGACTATGGGGACACTGTTAATCATTGTGTCTTTTTGGTGGGCTGGAATGATAGCATGTGTGACGGTCAGGGAGCTTGGATAGCAAAAAATAGTTGGGGAGTGGGTTGGGGTGAGAACGGGTTTTTCTATATCAAGTATGGTTGCTGTCTAATAGGCACTGGTGCTGATGTGATACATTACATCTTCCACCGACCTTATGTCCGTTTGGAGGAGTATGGCATAAACGACCAAAGTGGTGGAGATGGTGATGGCAGAGCTGAACCCGGAGAGGCTGTTCGTTTGGATTTTACTCTGAAAAATGTTTGGTCTCCGCTGGGTAATGTCACGGTAACTGTCACTGTGGATACTGCGGGCATAGTGATCGATGATAATCTCTCCAATTTGGGTAATATGGCCTCCAAGGATATTATAAGCAATGCGCTTGATCCCATGCAATTTCAGATACCGGCTGATTTTCCTTCCCGTCGGCTCTATTTCACTTTTCATGTCTCAGGAGATTCGGGGAGCGGAGTGACTTATCAGGCCGATACCACCTTATCCGTGCTGGTGGGGCGGGATATACTATTGGTAGACGATGATCAAGGTGCAGACAGCCTGGGGACCAATTACGAGGATTACTATATAAGGGCGCTGGACTCGTTGAGGTTGGTGTATGATATATGGGACAAGAGCACCAGTCCGGATATATCTGGTTTGTCGGATTACGATGCGGTGGTCTGGTTTACCGGGAACCACCGGGATTTTGTTTTTTCGCATGCGGACGAAGAGAGCCTGGAGGCGTATTTGGATGGAGGGGGCCGGCTGTTTATGACCAGCCAGGATGTGGTGGAGGCGTTATCCGCCTCGTCGGATCCCGAGGATACCTTGTTTCTAAAAAACTATCTGCATGTGGGATATGATGGTAACAACACCAAGCATCTGGTAGCAGGTTACCCTGGAGATGAGGTGGGAGACAGTTTGTTTATTTATCCTGAAGGTGCCCCAGGAGCTAACAATCAAACCTCCAAAGACAATTTAGTTCCCGATTCTGAAGCGGATACAGTTTTAGTTTACTCCAACAATTTTTTTGTACACACAGATGCGGTTGCCGGCACTAAATTCCAGAATGACTACTTCCGAGTGGTTATCTTTGGATTTGGTTTTGAGGCAATTCGAAATGATATTCTGGTCTTCCAAGGACAATACCTTGCCAAGTCGCATTTTGTGATGCGGAGAGTGCTGGATTGGTTGAATATCCCCAATCCAGCCATCTTTGTGATTTCGCCAAACGGAGGAGAGAACTGGCTTACCGGAAAAGCTCACGAAATCCTCTGGCAATCCATCTCCTTTGAAGGTAGTGTGAAAATCGAGATTTGTTGCATAAATGGTGGAGACACCATTTGTTCTACCATTGTGGATAGTACTGCCAACGATGGTGCATATTCATGGATTGTTCCTGATATTACCTCAGATTGCTGTTGGGTCATCATATCAGATGTAACTGACGGGGTTCCATCTGATACCAGCGATAGCTGCTTCTCTATTGGGCGCTACCTTTGTGGAGATTGTAACTCAGATAGGATTGTTGACGTGGGGGATGTCGTATGTAAAATCAATTATCTCTTCAAGGGGGGTCCTCCTCCTTCCCCCATAGAAGTTTGTGACCATAATGGTGATGGCGTAATCGATATAGGGGACATTATCGCGGAGTTAAACTACCTCTTTAGAGGAGGCCATCTGGAATGCCCTCGGTTGTAATAACTCGATCATGGAGTCGGTGAAGAACGGTTGAGGAGGTTGACTCCCGCCGATTGAAGGATGTGCTTGAGTCTGGGGGTTTTAAAGCTAATGCCAATGGAACTTGATTTTTTATAGAGGTTTGGCTTTCCGCCCAACCTCTTTTTTTGTGAATGGTTTTGTCTTTGCAGCACCCTTGCCGCGACCGAGCTTGCCCTGAACCATACGGTTCGGGGTTTGTCCCAGGCGAGAACGATTTTATTAGCAAATTTGATAAACCGGTCAAAAAGCTTTTTTGTTGACAATCTTTCCTATGAATGTTACTTTTTTCTGGGGATACGACGGGTGATCAAAATCGGGAGAGAAAATTGAGAGTAGTTTTACAAAGAGTGAAAGAAGCCAAGGTGACCGTGGAAGGTCAGGTGGTGGGACAAATCCAGCAGGGTTTGGTGCTCTTAGTCGGAGCAAAAACCGGGGATGGCGAAAAAGATTCAGAATATCTGGCGGATAAGTGCGTCAACTTGAGGATTTTCGAAGACTTAGAACAGAAGATGAATCTTTCCCTTTTGGACATCAAAGGCGAAGTCTTGGTGGTCTCGCAATTCACCCTGTATGGCGATACCCGAAAAGGGAGACGGCCCGGTTTTTCCGAGGCCATGGAGCCGAAAGAGGCGGAAAGACTGTATTCAAAATTCATCGAACGGATAAAAGCCGCCGGCATCAAAACCGAGTCGGGAATCTTCGGTGCCAAGATGCTGGTGGATATTTCCAACTGGGGACCGGTGACCTTTATACTGGAAAGCGGATAATAACGGAATTAAAAATGAATAACTCCGCCGCAAGCGGCGGGGAATTGACCCGTCCCGCCAAAGGCGGGATTAAAAAAGCAAAATGAAAAATTACAAATCAAAATTCAAAATTTATACCCCAATGTCTTTTTGAATTCTTCTCTTTAAATTTTGAATCTTTATTCACCCCTCCGTCTTTTTCCGTTCAGGGAGGGGAAGGCTATGCTTAATATGATGGTGCCATCAGTGCAGAAGAGTCTGAGATATCTGTTAGGTGGAAAGAGATTGATCCTAGCTTCCAGCTCTCCCCGCCGGAAAGAGATATTGGAAAAAGAAAATATCGAGTTTGAAATAATCCATCCTTCCGATATAGTCGAGGAGACTTTGACTTCCGATCCGGTGGAGCACGTTTTAAACCTTTCCCGGAAAAAGGCAGAAAGCGTTTCTTCTGAGACCGGTCCGGGGTTAATTCTCGGAGCGGATACAGTGGTGGTGCTGGATGGGGAGATTTTGGGAAAGCCAACCGACCCAAACGACGCCTTCGCCATTTTGAGGAAACTGAGCGGGAAAACCCATAGAGTTTACACCGGATTAACCTTGTTGAATAAGTATAACGGAAAGACCGTCTTGGATTACGATTGCACCGAGGTGGAATTCAATCAACTGGAAGATCAAAAGATCATCGCTTACATAGATACCGGAGAGCCCATGGACAAGGCGGGTGCCTATGGCATACAAGGGATGGGAAGTTTTTTGGTAGATAATATAAAAGGAAACCTGGATAATGTGATCGGTTTACCCACAGGTAAATTGCGAGAGATGTTGGCTCTGGTCATATAGCATCGTTAAAGAGAAAAATTCTTAATTCCGGGTAATTGAAGGATCGAAGTTTATCAGTTACCGAGTTGTAAGTTTTTGAATGAATCGATTATTCCGGTTGGATAGAGACAATTTTGGTTCGTCCGGATAAACATTGGAAATATCGATGTGATTTATAACTTATCATGCCTGTTCCTCCCTCCGCTTGAGGGAGGAGGAAACCGGGGGAGAAGTTGAAAGATACCGTGTTTGAGTTTGACGACGAAAACAAAGAGCACCCCATCGGAGCGATACTGCGCTATTACCGGGAGCAGAGGGGAATCAACCTGGATTCGGCCTCAGAACAGCTCCGTATCCGGCAGGATTATCTTGCGGCTATGGAGCAGGATCGGTTTGATCTTTTGCCCGAGGGGATGTATCGCCGATCTTTTTTACGAGCGTATGCCAGCTTCCTTAAGCTGGACCCGGATCAGATCATGAAAATGTTTGATCAACAACAACCGGCCGAAGAAGAGGATCAGATAGAAGTCCGGACCGCCTGGATAAAAGCTCACCTGGGGGAAGAGCAGGAACAATCCCCCTCCTCACAAAAGAAATTCTCGGCCCAAAAGGTGGGATCTTTTCTCCGGTTTCCTTTTAAATTAAGCACCAGCGGTTTGCTGTTTTTAGTGATCGCCGTAGTTATCCTTTTGACCATATTTTTTCTGTTGCTGTTCAAACCGGTTTTCGAAAAGGGACCTTCCCTAAATTCCAAAACCGCGGAAAAAGAAAGCTTACCGGTCAGCTCCGAGCCGGTGGATACCTTGAAGCTTTTCCTGCAGATGGTGGACGATTCGGTGACCCAGGCTCCCGAATGGATCCTGAAGATAAATTCCATCGGTGAGTGCTGGATGAACTTGGATTCCGACGGGAAAAGACTATATTCCGCCATGGTGTTCGAGAATATGAACTTGGAATTCAAAGCCAAGGATTCGTTCAACATATATTCCGGTAAGAATCAAGGATTGAAACTCTGGCTGAATGGTTTCGAGCTGAAACTTCTGCCCAGCGGTGTTACCAATCTGAACCGGCAAAATTTCAAGGAAATTTTGTCTACGGATAATACCAGCAGCAGATTTAGGAAGCATGAATGAAATCTGGGGAGAGAAAATCAAAGAAGATTCTCTCTTGATTTGAATTATTCCTACCTGAAGTGTTGAGAAATGAGGGTTGCAATAATAATCTCAAGCTATACAGACAGTTCATAAGGTTCTAAAAAATTCCTTAATGGAAGGGAGGGCTTATGTTGAAGTTCTGGAGGGTCGCACTGATAAAAAGGCGAATGGTCTACATTTGTCTATGTGTGGTGATGGTTCTATTCGGAGTGCTACCATTGCAGGCCCAGTCGAATAAAATTTCGTTCAGCGTCAGCGGCGGAGCGGGATACTTACCACTAAAGGACTGGAAAGATTTTGCAACCAGTATTACCCCGAGCCATTTTGAACAGGAGATGTTCGGTTCATATATGGATTTACACATAACTTATCATTTAAGCAAAAGGCATGCGGTGGCAATAGATGTTGAGAATATTAAAACCTCTGCCTCATTGCATAGTGTCGAATATATTATCGAATGGAATGGGAGCAATACTGACACATTGGGAGCGAGTTCCTCCGTAACTGATTGGGATTTTAGAGGCACTCCCATTGGTTTATCCTATGAGTTTTATCCGAAATCGATGGATGGAAGCATTTCTCCCTTTCTGGGAGCAGGGGCATCTTACCTCTTCAGTGAAGTCACCAGAAAACAATTGTACCTGTATAACCCCTATCAGATAATTCAGTTCCCGAAACAAACCCGCACCGGACAGGGATATGAGCTGCATATATACCTTGGCATTATATCTAAACTGACCGATCACCTGCTAGTGATTTCTCGCCTAATGGGTAGGTTTTCAGATGGTATGGCCTTTACCGATAAACCGGGGGCTATTAAGGTTGAATTTACCGGAGTGGATTTCACCCTCGGTTTGGGTTTGAGATTTTAAGCGCCCTGGTTCGACTTTGGCTCAGCCGGAAGGGGGAATAGTTTCGTTTCCGCTATGATGACAAGACCAAGAAATTGCCTGTATTATCTTTTTCTCATAGCACTATTATTGCTGTGGTCTTGCGCCAGCCTTCAGGTGGAAGGCTTGGGCTACACCTCCCAAAATGAGAATTTTCTAGCTAGTCTAAAAAGTTTTCCAAGCACCCCTAAAGGGGAGGCTGAACGGGATTCGGTTTTGAAAGTATTCCGGTTTGTCGAGATTATGGACAAGCCTCTTTTCCAAAAGCTCGATACCCTGAACGCTTTTACCGAAGGGGCGAAAATCGACAGTTTGATTCAGGCGTTCAAAAAACAAAAAGACTTGGAGACCCGTCCGGATACCCCGGATAGAAACGAATGGTGGGAGGAAATGTGGGGAAAAAGAGCGGGGCATTGCGATATTTATTACCGCCTCAGTTTTGGATACGATTTTTGGGATCTCCGGACGCGACCGGTATTGATCAACGGGATACCGGATAAAGAAACGTTTGTAGAGCAGGAATGCTGGAAGGACAGCCCCAGTCATGGGGCGCCCGAAATAAACTGCGGAGTTTGGTATCTACATTGGGATGATAAGAATTTAACTTTAGTCCTGCAAGATGACGATGGTGACGGTCATCCGGACCGGTTCATCCCCTGCCGGTTCATACAGGAGATAGCCGAAAGTTACGATTGTGCGGGAGTCGAAGAAAAAGACCGAACCAAAGGCGACCAGCTTATGAAGTTGAGCAAAGAGATAGCCGAACATGTCACCACCGGCAAGGTGGATTACCGACCCTTCGAGGGAATCGAAAAAATATTAAAAGCCGGCATCCATATTTCATCTTTCCCCGAAGAAGGATATAATACGATTTGGCTCAGCGCCGGCGTCCCATTGGGTCAGTTCGAGTCCGACACATCCGGTATAGTCTGCTTTCAGGTATCCAACGTCATCTATGACCAATCGGGATCATCCTCCGCCCTGGTGAATGACAGCGGAATCGTCATCTGTGTTTCATCCAAAAACATCAAATGGTTTCCGTTATACGCCAGCTATAATTTAACCAACGGGAAATATAAACTGATCTTCACCGTCAGGAATATGGATGGAAGCCGGGTGGGAGTCTATTCGTCAGAATTTCAGCTTCCGCCTTTCCAGGGGATAAGTGATATACTACTTTCGCAGATTCCGCCAAGAAACGATATTTCCGATTCTCTTATGTGGATTCACCGACAGGGAAACATCAAAATCATGGATAACCCCTTTTCCATTTTTCCGCCGGGAGATACGGTTTATCCCTACCTTGAATTCCAGACCACTCGTTTCACTCCGGACAATACGGGTAAATACGCTTATACGATTTCCTGGAATCTCTATCCGGTGGAAGAGCAAAATAAAAAACCGAAAGTTACCATCGGTCCCGTCTATGTGGTGAAATCAGATTCGGCCTGGCCGTTCATTAAAGGATACAGCGGAAAAAAGAAGGGTTATCTGGTTTTTTCCTCTTCCGAAGCAAACAGCTTGCCCCTGGGAATCTTTACCGATCCGATCCGGCTACCAGAAAAGATTCCCCCCGGTGAATATTTCCTGGTGGTTTCGGTCGAAGATGTAAATACCAAGTACGTAAAAGGCAATAATCTACTCGCCTGGCGCCGGATCGCTATCAGAAAATAGGCGTTCATCAGGTAAGCTCTCTTTTGCCAATAATGGTGGGGAATGATTCCAACAACTTTCCTATGTAAATTAAAAATTCAAAGTGCAAAATGAAAAATTACAAATAAAAATTCAAAATTAAACCACTATAGATGGAGCGGTATATATTAATTTTTAATTTTGAACTGCAATTTTGCCCAGACGGGCAAGCGTCTGCTTGAATTTTTCTATTTGAATTTTGAATTTCATCAGCTCGCTTTATTCAACATGTCAGATGAAATAGTGCGATCATCTTTTGTGAAGCAGCCAGCCGGTTATAAGTTTGGCATGCCTCTTTGGTAGGCTGCACAATCAGTTTTATTCCTCTGGATTTGATTAGTTTTTCCGTTTCCGGCAGAACCTGCATCAATCCCGGATCGCCTGTGCCCACCACAATCACATCTGGTTTTTGATCCAACACATCCTCCAGATCATCCACCCCCAATTCATGCCCCACTTTTCGCCACCAGCTGCTGTTTACCCGGTCGGGATAGATAATCACATCGGAAGTGTAGGCTTTTCCATCAATCATCATAATGCCAAAGGTATAAGTGTCGATCAAATTTATCTCCTTCCATATCTATTTCCATTTATCAAGATAAACTTCGAATAGGGACATGCAAGAGGAAAGAGCGAAAGGCCCTAGTAAAACTAAACACTTTTTTCCCCACCCCTGCAAGCGGACGCTTGCGGCTACCCCTTCCCCTTCTCCGGACAAAGTTATTGACATTTCCACCGTATGGCATTAATATCACTTTCGAAGCTCGAAAGGCTGTTTATGTTACTGGAAAAGATGGAGCAGTCCGGAAAGAGGGCTTTGGTCTTCCTGCTAAGCCTTTTTATCCGGTCGGAGAAGATAAAACGAGAAGATGTCCCCAGGGATAAGATCGGGAAAATCCTGGTGGTAAGACAGGATGACCGTATCGGCAATCTGATATTAACCACTCCGCTTCTGTCCGCCCTGCGCAAACGCTTTCCCCAAGCCCAAATCTGGTATGTGGCCAGCAAAACTTTCCACACCCTCTTTTCCAGCTCAAGTCTGATGGATCGGATATTGGTAGCCAAGAAAAAACAGTATATTTTTCATCCCCTCTCGTTGATCTGGTTCATCCGAAAGATCAGAAAGGAGAAATTCGATTTGGCGTTCGATGCCAGCAATGAAAGCAATTTTTCCTTAAACAACTCCTTTTTGGTGTATCTTTCGGGCGCCAAGTTTAGAATCGGTTACCTAAAACCGCAAAGCCGGCTCTTTTTGAACCTGGAGGTGCCCCCCTTCCAAGTCTGCCGGCATGCTGCGGAGATGCATCTTGATCTTCTGCGCTATTTAGTCGGGGATGTCCCCTCGGAACCGCTTAATGTCGAAATCAATCCGCAAAGAAAAATCGATGCGGAGAAGTATTTGAAAGAGAAAGGAGTTGAATCCGATGATATTTTGGTAGGGATGCATATCGGAGGCAGGGGGGAAAAAAGATGGCAGATGGAAAATTTTCAGAACTTAGCAGACTGGATAACGGATTCTTTCGACGCTAAGGTGATATTTCTCTGGGGACCGGAGGAGAAAAATATAGTAAACAAACTTCATCCGAAGGCCGGGAAACAAATGGTTGCGGATTTGCTCCCTCTCCCCCTTTTGTCTGCCTTAATCAAAAGATGCAATATATTCATCTCTCCGGATACCGGCGCCATGCACCTTTCCGCAGCAGTGGGAACGCCCACTCTGGCATTGTTTTTAAACTCCGATCCGGTTATGTTCGGTCCTGCGGGGGACAAAAACAGAATCATAAAATCGGATAATGGAATAATATCGGTTGAAAAGGTAAAAGATGTGTTTGGGGATATGATGCAATTGCAAATGCATAGTCTAATGAAACAAGGGACATAGAAACCTCTCCTCCTTTTGTCCCCTTCAGGGTGAATCCTTTCAGGGTGAACCCCTCTCCGTTTTACGGAGAGGGGGATTCAGGGGGTGAGGTGATAACCGATTGTTAACAATTTGAAATAATTTGTATAAATAATGTTTTGATTAACATAACTTTACAAAACTTACTACACTTTACTTGATCCCCCTCACCTTAATCCTCTCCCCGAAGGGGAGAGGAAACAGTAGACCGTGGACCGTGGACAAGAAACAAGATGAAAGATTATTTCCGACTACTAAGTTATCTTAAACCCCATCTGAAATATCTGGTTCCCGCCATGATTTTCATGCTTCTTTTTGCGGGAATGAGTGGTTTCTCCATTACCATGATCGTCCCCTTCACCAAAATAGTCTTCTCCAAACCCGGTGAGGTTTCCAAGCCGGTCTTGGAGCAGAAGGAGGGTCCCGAAAAAGAAAAAGAAAGCCTGCTGGTGATTTTACCTCAAACCTTAAAAGAGAAATTCAACCAGGTCATCCTGGGTAAAACTCAACTGGAGACTCTGGGACGGTTTTGCATCCTGGTGTTTCTGATCTTCCTGATCAAGAACCTGTTTTGGTATACCCAGAGTTATCTGATCGTGAGGGTGGAGCAGGGGGTGATCATGGATATCCGGAACAAACTCTATTCCCATTTTCACCTTTTGCCTTTGGAGTATTTTCACGGGCAGAAAACCGGGGTATTGATTTCGCGGATTACCAATGACATCACCCTGGTGCGGGGAGCGGTGGCTAACGGTTTTGCCGAAACCCTGCGCCAGGGATTTTTGATGCTGGTATATCTCTTTTTGGTCTTCTGGGCCAGCTGGAAGCTGGCGTTTATCGCGATTCTCCTTTTCCCTCCGGCGATTCTGATCATCGGTAAATTCGGCCGAAAGGTGAAAAAATCCAGTGTTCTCACCCAGGAGAAAATGGGGAGCATGACCTCGGTGCTGCAGGAGACCATCTCCGGCATCCGGGTGGTCAAAGCGTTTGTGATGGAGAAATTCGAGATCAAAAAATTCACCGACACCAGCCGGGATTATTTCAAAACCATGGTCAAGCTCACCCGCATCGGTTCTTTGGCCCCCCCTTTAACCGAGATATTGGGAGTATCGGGTGCGGTTTTGATTCTGTGGTTTGCGGGCAAAGACATTCTGGCAGGGAATCTGGATCCGGGGAGGTTCTTCCTCTTTCTTTTTGCCACGCTTTCATTGATGCAGCCGGTCCGGTCCATAAGCAATCTGAATATCGACATTCAACAGGGTCTGGCCGCCGCCAAGAGGATATTTGAGGTACTGGACACCCAGCCCAAAATCAAAAACCGTCCAGATGCGGTATTAAAAGAATCCCTGGATAAAAATATAATTTTCGACAGAGTCTCTTTCAGCTATGATGGCGAAAAACCGGTTCTCTCCGACATCAGCTTCGAAGTTAAGGCGGGTGAAGTGGCAGCTTTGGTCGGTCCATCCGGAGCCGGAAAATCCACGCTGATGGATTTGCTTATCCGGTTCTATGATCCCATAACCGGAGAAATCAAAATCGACGGAATCGACTTGAAGAAGGTTGAACTCGGTTCTCTCCGAAATTTAATGGGGATCGTAACCCAAGAGACCATTCTTTTCAACGATACGGTGTGGAACAATATCGCCTATGGGCATGAGAACGCCTCCGAGCAGCGGGTATATGATGCTGCCCGGGCGGCAAATGCCCACGATTTTATCCGGGCCACGCCGCAGGGGTATCAAACCATTATCGGCGACCGGGGGGTGAAGCTCTCCGGTGGAGAAAAGCAGAGATTAGCCATTGCCCGCGCCCTGTTCAAAAACCCGCCGATTCTGATATTCGACGAGGCGACATCTTCCTTGGATTCCGAGTCCGAAGCCCTGGTGCAGGAAGCCATCGACCGGCTGATGAAGGGACGCACCGTGTTTGTCATCGCCCATAGATTATCCACCATTCAGCATGTGGATAAGATTGTGGTATTGGAACATGGAAGAATCGTTCAGATGGGTGACCACAGGAGTCTTTTGGAGCAAGGAGGATTGTACAAAAGACTTTACGATATGCAGTTTAGACTGTAGGGGTGGAGCTTGTAGGGGTGGAGCTTTAGCTCCACCCCTATTGTGTTTAGTAGAGGGCGAACCTGAAGGTTCGCCCCTACATAGTACACACTGTTTTATGATAAAGTTCATCTGCGACGATAATCTGGGGAAGCTGGCTAAATGGCTCCGCACTCTGGGGAACGACACCCTTTTTTTTGATCCGATCGAAGACGGTGAGCTGGTTTCCAAGACATTAAAAGAAGACCGCGTACTCCTGAGTCGAGATACCCAGCTCTCCCGCTTCAATCTCAAATTGGGTGAAAAACTCCTCTTAATAGAAAGTGAAAAACCTTTAGAACAACTTAAACAGGTGGTGAGGCATTTTGAACTTAAGACCGCCAAAGAGCAGATCTTCTCGCGGTGTCTTATTTGTAATCAGCTATTGGAAAACATAGAGAAGGAAAAAATCAAAGACAGATTATATTCCTACGTTTACCAAACCCAGGATAATTTCAAGCGTTGTCCCCAGTGTGATCGCCTCTTCTGGTCTGCCACCCATGTGGAAAAAATGATCAAAATGCTCTCGGAATGCGGAATTATCTAAGCAATGTTCTATTGATAATTTGCTATCCGCTTATCTTCATTGTTTGTTTAATCCGTTCCATCCGTTGACTGTCCCTACCATCATCTTATCACTCCCCCAAAAAAAACCTTGCTTTTTGACGAAAGCATCGTATAATAAAGAAATTCGCCAACTCAAAGGAGGATAAGTTAAATGAAAAAAGAGTCAAAAAAGTCCAAAAAGGCAAAACCGGTTGCCCAGAAAAAGGTTAAACCAAGCAAAGCTGCAAAAGCTAAGCCAAAGAAAACCAAAGAGATGACGGTTAGGCCGGGGAAGCTCATCTATTATTTTGGAGACGGGAAAGCAGAAGGACATGGAAAGATGAAGGATATCCTCGGAGGCAAGGGGGCGGGTTTGGCAGAGATGACCAATGCCGGCGCTCCGGTTCCTCCGGGATTCACCATCTCCACCGAAACCTGCCGGGTTTTCTATGACAACAATCTGAGTTTGCCTAAAGGTTTGGAAACCGATGCGAGAAAATATCTGCTCTCGGTAGAAAAATCGATGGGCTCGAAGTTTGGTGACCCGTCCAATCCTCTTCTTCTCTCGGTCCGTTCGGGAGCCAAATTCTCCATGCCCGGAATGATGGATACGGTTTTGAATCTGGGTTTGAATGACAAAACTGCCGAAGGATTGATCAAGAAGTCCAAAAACGAACGGTTCGTTTACGACAGTTACCGGCGGTTTGTACAGATGTTTGGCAACGTGGTTTTGGGAATCGACAAATCCGAATTCGAACACATCCTCCAGCGGAGAAAGGATGTCAAGCATATAAAGCAGGATACCTCCCTGATGGCGGAAGATTTAAGGGGGTTGGTAAAGGAGTTCAAGGCCAAAATAAGAGAGAAGACCAGGGAGGAATTTCCCTCCGATCCTTTCATACAGTTATGGATGACCATTGAGGCGGTATTTAAATCCTGGAACAATCCCCGGGCAATCGCTTACCGGAGAATCCACAAGATCCCCGGTAATTTGGGCACTGCGGTGAACGTTCAGGCTATGGTGTTCGGCAATATGGGTGACGATTGCGCCACCGGCGTAGGCTTTACCCGCAATCCGTCCAACGGAGACAATAAATTCTACGGAGAATATCTGACCAACGCTCAGGGTGAGGATGTGGTGGCGGGGATCCGGACCCCCAAACAGATCTCCGAACTGGCGGAGGAAATGCCCAAGGTTTACAAGGAGCTGAGATCCATCACCTCCAAATTGGAGAAACACTACCAGGATATGCAGGATTTTGAATTTACGGTCCAGGCAGGGAAATTGTTTCTGCTTCAGACCCGCACCGGCAAGAGGACGGCACCGGCCGCGGTGAAGATTGCCGTGGACATGGTAAAAGAGAAGTTGATCACCAAAAATGAGGCGCTTTTACGCATCGAGCCGGTTCAGTTGAATCAGCTTTTGCATCGCCGGATCGATCCCAAGGCTCAGGTCACGGTGATTGCCAAAGGCTTGGCCGCCTCTCCGGGGGCAGCCGTGGGAAAGGTGGTATTCAGTGCAGAGGAAGCGGTTCGCTGGGCTGCAGAAAAAGAGAAGGTGATCTTGGTCCGGCACGAGACCAACCCGGATGACATCCAGGGCATGGCGGTGGCGGAGGGCATCCTTACCGCCCGGGGCGGAATGACCAGCCATGCGGCGGTAGTGGCACGGGGAATGGGGAAATGCTGCGTGGTGGGAAGCGAATCGATCAAGATCAACGAGCAGAGAAAGCAGTTCATGGTGGACGGGCACATAGTCCGGGAAAGAGATACCATCACCTTAAACGGCGCCACCGGCGAAGTGATACTGGGAACCGTTCCCACCATCGAGCCGGAGATGACCGGAGAGTTCGGCGAGTTCATGAAATGGGCGGACCAGACCAGAAGGTTGAAAGTGCGCGCCAATGCGGATACTCCCAAGGATGCAACCCAGGCGGTCAAATTCGGCGCCCAGGGAATCGGTTTATGCCGCACCGAACATATGTTTTTCGCCCCGGAGAGATTGCCCATAGTACAAGAGATGATTTTGGCCAAGACCACCTCCGAGAGGCAAGCTGCTTTGGACAAGCTTCTCCCCTTCCAGAAAAGCGATTTCAAATCCCTGTTTGAAGTGATGCACGGCTTGCCGGTCACCATTCGCACCCTCGATCCCCCATTGCACGAGTTCCTGCCCAACCGGGAAGCGTTGGTAGAAGAAATCACCTCTTTGAAAGCCAAGGGGGATGCCGACCCGATACTTTTAGAGGAGAAGCAAAAGCTCCTGTCCCGGGTGGAGGAATTGCACGAGATGAACCCGATGATGGGACACCGGGGTTGCCGATTGGGAATCGTATTTCCGGAGATCACCGCCATGCAAGCCCGCGCCATTTTCGAAGCGGCTTGTGAATTAGCCCGGCATGGAAAGAAAGTCATCCCCGAGGTGATGATCCCATTGGTGGGTCACATTAATGAATTCCACAACCAGAGGGAAGTGGTGGTGCGGGTGGCACAGGAGACCATGAAGAAATACAAAGTTGAGGTAAAATATTTGGTCGGGACCATGATCGAGCTTCCCCGGGCTTGCCTGGTGGCGGATGATATAGCTGCCGAAGCCGAATTCTTTTCTTTCGGAACCAACGATCTTACCCAGATGACCTTTGGCTATTCCCGCGACGATGCCGGCAAGTTCTTAAAGTATTATGTGGATAACGGCATTTTGGACGGCGATCCCTTTGTGAGCATAGACGTAAAAGGGGTGGGACAACTGGTGGAAATGGGGGTGAAGAAGGGACGCTCGACCCGAAAGGATCTGAAGGTGGGGATTTGCGGAGAACACGGGGGCGATCCCGATTCGGTGATTTTCTGTCATCATGCCGGGTTGGATTATGTCAGCTGTTCCCCGTACCGGGTTCCCATTGCCCGATTAGCCGCAGCTCAAGCGGTTATCGGCAAAGCCGGCGAATATACTTCGGCATAGTAATAGATTAGAGAAATGAGATTTGAGTTGTAGGGGCAATTCATGTGGTCGGACGACCACCCGTCTGGGTGGAATATCCCGCCGGAAGCGGGGAATTGCCCCTACGATCTTTGAAGTTTAGGTTCATGCCCCAAACCATGAACCATGAACCACGAACTATGAACCGATTTACACATGGTGGGTGTAGCTCAGTTGGTTAGAGCACCAGGTTGTGGCCCTGGTGGCCGGGGGTTCGAGTCCCCTCATCCACCCCACAAAAATCACCTATAATCATTTGATAGGTGGGCACTTAACTCTATTTCCTCCATATGTCTATTTGGCGGTTGTCATCCGGATTGTCATAATGTATGGGTACCTTCCAGGTGCACAACCACCTTCTTTCACACCTCTTTGTTCCTCCAAATAACTATTGACTTTTCCGGTTTCAGCATTATAATACTACTGAGATTAATCTTATCGATCATTTATAAGTAGATAACCCCATCACTCCAAAAAAGGAGTAAAGATGTTAGCTAAACCTATCGTTTTGGTGATTCTGGTTTTTGTGGTCATAAGCAGTTTGTATTATGCTACAACCAATCTTGCTTATGCCTTTGAGCCGCTGTTTGACTCAAGAATAGACTACGGGACAGGAAGTTTTCCTTATTCTGTTTTCTGTGCGGACCTGGATGGGGATGGTGATCTGGACTTGGCGGTGGCAAATAATAGTGGCTACAATGTCTCCATCTTGAAGAACAACGGGGATGGGACTTATCAGAGTGCGGTCAATTATGGGGCAGGAGATGGTCCTTATTCTGTTTTCTGTGCGGACCTGGATGGGGATGGTAATCTGGACTTGGCAGTGGCAAACAGGTATAGCGATGGTGTCTCCATCTTAAAGAACAACGGGGATGGGACATTTCAGAGTAAGGTGGACTATGCCACCGGTACGGATCCTTATTCTGTTTTCTGTGCGGACTTGGATGGGGATGATGATCTGGATTTAGCGGTGGCAAATTATAGTAGCAACAATGTCTCCATTTTGAAGAACAACGGGGATGGGACTTATCAGACCGCAGTCAATTATGGGGCAGGAAGTCATCCTTATTCCGTTTTCTGTGCGGACTTGGATGGGGATACTGATCTGGACTTGGCCGTGGCAAATACTAATAGCTACAATGTCTCAATCTTGAAGAACAACGGGGATGGGACATTTCAGAGTAAGGTGGACTATACCACCGGTACGGAGCCTTATTCTGTTTTCTGTGCGGACCTGGATGGGGATACTGATCTGGACTTGGTTGTTGCAAATGCTGGTAGCGACAATGTTGCCATCTTGAAGAACAACGGGGATGGGACTTATCAGAGCGCGGTCAACTACGGGGCAGGAGATGCTCCTCATTCTGTTTTCTGTGCGGACTTAGATGGTGATACCGATCTGGACTTAGCCATAGCAAATGCTGGTAGCCGAAATGTTTCCATCTTGAAGAACAACGGGAATGGTACTTTTCAGAGCGCGGTTAACTATGCGGCAGGATCGGGTCTCTGGTCTGTTTTCTGTGCGAACTTGGACGGGGATAGTGATCTGGACTTGGCTGTGGTAAATCAAGGTGGTCGCAACGTCTCTATCTTCAAGAACAAAGGGGACGGGATTTATCCGAGCGTGGTCAACTATGGGGTAGGCTATAGTCCTTATTCTGTTTTCTGTGCGGAGTTGGATGGGGATAGTGATCTGGATTTGGCTGTGTCAAATTCTGGTAGCGACAGTGTCTCCATCTTAAAGAACAAAGGGGACGGGACTTATCAGAGTGCGGTCAACTATGGAGTCGGTGATAGTCCTCGTTCTGTTTTCTGTGCGGATTTGGATGGGGATACTGACTTGGACTTAGTCGTGGCAAATCTTAGTAGCAACAATGTCTCCATCTTGAAGAACAACGAGAATGGAACTTTTCAAACTGCGGTCAATTATGGGGTAGGAGTCTATCCTTATTCTGTTTTCTGTGCGGACCTGGATGGGGACACCGATCTGGACTTGGCGGTGACAAATACTGGTAGCTACACAGTCTCAATCTTGAAGAACAACGGGGATGGGACATTTCAGAGTAAGGTGGACTATGCCACCGGTACGGAGCCCTATTCTGTTTTCTGTGCGGACTTAGATGGTGACACCGATCTGGACCTGGCCGTGGCAAATTATGGTAGCGGCAATGTCTCTATCTTGAAGAACAATGGAGATGGAACTTTTCAAAGTGCGGTCAACTGTAACGCCGGTAATGGTCCTTATTCCATTTTCTGTGGGGACCTGGATGGGGATACTGATTTGGACTTGGCCGTGGCGAATTATTATAGCTACGATGTCTCCATCTTGAAGAACAACGGGGATGGGACTTTTCAGAGTAAGGTGGACTATGCCACTGGTACGGGGCCTACTTCTGTTTTCTGTGCGGATTTGGATGGGGATGGTGATCTGGACTTGGCGGTGGCAAATTATGCTAACCATGATGTCTCCATCTTGAAGAATAACGGGGATGGGACTTATCAGAGTGCGGTTAACTATGGGGCAGGATATGCTCCTTATTCCGTTTTCTGTGCGGACCTGGATGGGGATGGTGATTTGGACTTGGCTGTGGCAAATAGTAGCGCCAATGTCTCCATCTTAAAGAATCTATCTGGTCCCTACTTCATTTCCGGTGATGCAAACGGAGACGGCACGATAGACATTGGAGATGTAGTATACCTGATAAATTACCTGTTCAAAAGCGGGCCTGCTCCTTCTTACTTAGAGGCGGGTGACGCCAATTGTGACGGAAATATAGAAGTTGGTGACGTGATTTATCTGATCAACTATCTTTTTAAATCAGGACCACCACCGAGCTGCTAATTATTGTTCATCTGTGTTGCGCAACCTTAACATAGTTGTGGCTTCGAATGCGCCTTGCATTCTTACTGGTATTTATGCATGAACCGGGGATGCGAAGGTGAAGTCTATCGGTTCATCCAAACTTATCAAAGCAGTTCGAAAATCGTCCACGATTCCACCCTAGATTATCTTCTTCCAACAAAAATCATCCGATTACCCTTGTTAGTGCAGTCCCGATTTATCCAGTCGATAATCTTGATAGCGTGGTTGAAATGCTTTCTTCCTAATAATCTTTGAGCTATGGTTTGTGAAAACGGGGGAAAGCACGATTTTCATCGTGTTTTTACATCTTTACGTATAATTTATTAAACCGGAGTAAATCAAGCAGCCACCTTCGGTCTGCTGTGATGCTTAATCAGGAAGTGAGTCAAATGGGCAAGAAATCATTACTTTTGGCGATTTTTATTTTGGCCGGCACTTCCGCTTTTGCCCGAATCACCCGGACCAACCCCGACTCCATCCCCTTCTCCCCGCCGGTAAGCTATGACGCCGGGTCTCATCCCTGGTCGGTTTACTGTGCAGACTTGGATGGCGATAATTATCCGGACTTAGCCGTGGCAAATTGGGGAAGCGACAACGTTTCCGTCCTCAAGAATAATGGGGACGGGACCTTTCAGGATGCGGTCAATTATCCGACAGGAGCAGGTCCGGCTTCCGTTTTCTGTGCGGATTTGGATGGGGATGGTGATCCGGACTTGGCCGTGGCAAACCGCGACAGCAGTAATGTCTCCATCTTAAAAAACAACGGGGACGGGACATTTCTATGGGCGGGCAACTATGCAGTAGGATCTGATCCCTATTCCGTTTTCAGTGCGGATTTAGACGGGGATAGTGATCCGGACTTGGTCACGGCAAATTACTGGGGTGACGATGTCTCCGTCCTAAAGAACAACGGGGACGGAACTTTTCAGGGTGCGGTTGATTATGCAGTGGGATCTCATCCCCGGTCGGTCTTCTGCGCGGATTTGGATGGTGACACTTATCCGGACATGGCCGTGGCAAATACCAACGGCAACGATGTCTCCGTCCTGCTGAACAACGGGGATGGAACTTTTCAGAATGCGGTCAACTATGCTGCGGATTATTATCCTATATCCGTTTTCTGTGCGGATATAGATAAAGATGGATATCCGGACTTGGTCGTGGCAAATGAAGGCTTCAACACGGTTTCTATTTTGAAGAACAACGGGGATGGAACCTTTTCAGAACAGGTTCTCTATGCGACAGGTCGGAATCCTTTTTCCGTATTCTGTTCAGATTTGGAAGGGGACGGGGACCCAGACTTAATCTTGGCGGATTATTACGGTGACAATGTCACCGTCATGAAGAACAACGGGGATGGGACTTTTCGGGATGCGGTCCTCTATTCGGCGGGATTTCGCCCCTTTTCCGTTTTCTGTGCGGATGTAGATGAGGATACCGACCCGGACATTGTGGTGGCAAATAGCGGTATCCCCAGCGGCGTCTTGCTTCTTGAAAACCTGACCATCGATTACCTCCGCGGGGATGCTAACGGGGATGGGGTAATAGACATCGGGGATGTGGTTTTTCTGATAAATTATCTATATAAAAACGGTTCCGCTGCCAATCCCAGGTGGAGGAATGATGCCAACTGTGACCAGGCGGTGGATGTGGGGGATATAGTCTACCTCATCAACTATCTATTCAAATCCGGATCACATCCCGGTTGTTAGGTTCAAATAAAGGTTAAGGGTGAAGGGTATAAGGTAAAAGGTAGATCTTAAACCTTAAACCTTAAGCCTATTACCTATCACCTTAAACCTATCACCTAATCATGACCATCCGAATCTTCGTAACCGGCGGGACTTTTGACAAAGAGTACAACGAGCTTAACGGGGAACTTTATTTCAAGGATACTCATCTGCCGGAAATGCTGAAGCTGGGACGCTGTAAATTGAAGCTGGACCTCAGGACTTTGATGATGATCGACAGTACGAACATGACCGATTCGGACCGGGAGATCATTTTACACCAGGTGAACAAAACCAAAGAGGATAAAATACTGATCACCCATGGAACCGATACCATGGCAGAGACCGCCAGAGTTTTAGCCCGGGGTGCCAAGGACAAAACCGTAGTTTTGACCGGCGCCATGATTCCCTATAGATTCGGCAGCTCCGACGGCTTGTTCAATTTGGGCGCGGCTTTGGCATTTGTCCAGACTTTGCCCCACGGAGTTTACATCTCGATGAACGGGAAATACTTCAACTGGGACAACGTGAGAAAAAATAAGCACACCGGTGAGTTCGAAGAAACTAAATAATAGCAAGGATTAGGGATTGGTAATTAGGAACAAATAAACGCCACCCTAGCCCCATGTTCCCGAAGTAACTTCTCTTTTCTTCAAAGCCATAGATAAAGTGTCGTAAAGATTAACCGATTATATAAATACCTTAAAAGATAGAAATCTTCGGATAAAACCGTCCTCAAATTACGTCCTCATATAATTTATATCATTTCTTAAGACAAAACAGGAACTGAATGTGCCTGGGGGGAGAAAACTGTATACTCTCCTTGTATCTGCCCAATTTACCGGGTCAGAGGAGACATTCTTTAAGTTTTTTGCACCCGGTGTCTAACCTCAAGGTCTATTACTCTTAAGGGGAAAGCTAAATGCCAAACCGGAGTACGGCTATAGAACACACCAATGATCATCCGATCACATCCCCCGGGGAAGTTGCCGCCCAAGGTGAACCGCAAAGCCAGCCTCAGAAAACTTACGAACAGATTAAGGAGCTGAAAGAGCTGCTTCAGCTTCAGTTTGACCGAATGCCTATCGGCTGCATCACCCTGGATCTGGCGTTTCACGTGCAAACCTGGAATCCGGCAGCGGAGCGAATCTTTGGTTTTACGGCTTTGGAGCTGACCGGAAAACATCCTTACGATTTCATCGTTCCCCCCAAAGTGCAGCCGCATGTGGATCATGTTTGGCGTCAATTGATGGAAGGGAATGCGACCGTACAGAGCATCAACAGAAACATAACCAAGGATGGCCGCACCATCATTTGTGACTGGCTGTACACGCTGCTTAAGAAAAGGGATGGCACGATATTCGGGGTGCTCTCCATGGTGCAGGACATCACCAAGCGCAAGCTGATGGAAATAAAATTGATGGAATCGGAGGAGAAATTCCGGAGCGTGGTGGACAATATCGGAATCGGGGTGGCCTTAATCAGCCCCCGGATGGAAATACTCACCTTAAACCAGCAGATGAGAATGTGGTTTCCCCGCATTGATGCGGTTTTAAAGCCCATATGTTATAAGTCCTTTAATCATCCCCCGCGTGAAAACATCTGTTCTTATTGCCCCACCGCTAAGACCTTAGAAGACGGTTTGGTTCACGAAGCCATAACCGACACCCCGATTAAAAATACGATCAAGAATTACCGGGTGGTTTCTTCTCCGATCAAAGACCAATACGGCAAGATCATCGCTGCCGTGGAGATGGTGGAGGATATCACCGAACGCTTATGGGCGGAGGAGGAAGTCCGCCGATTGAATTTGGAGCTTAAACGACAAGTTGAGGAACGCAAAGCCGAGCTGGACTCGTGTAATCTGGAGCTGAAGAATCAGATACTCCATCTGGAGAAAATCGAGATTAAGCTGCGCAAAGACCGCGATTTGACTCAAGTTTTGCTGCAGGGCATTCCCTTCGGCTTGAATGTCGTGGATGAGAAAGGCTGCGTGCTTTTTTTAAACCACAGGCTGAAAACCGTTTTGGGGAAAGACGTCATCGGGCGGAAATGCTGGTCTGCTTACAAGGACGACGGGATACAATGCGCCGGCTGCCCGCTGAAAAAGAAAATCGGTCCAGGACAGACGGAAACCATGGAGGTGGCCGGAATGATGGGAGGAAGGATCTTTCAAATCACCCATACCGGCATGGTTTTTCAGGATAAGAAAGCGATATTGGAAGTTTTCCAGGACATTACCGGGCATAGGAGAGCATAAGAAACCAAGGCAGGATAGATTCAAAATTCGGCCAGGAGGAGAAACATGTATACCATACTGGTGGTGGACGATGATGAGGATTTGCTCAAAGCGCTGGATTTTTACTTAAGCCGGAGTAATTACCATATAATTCAAGCCAAAAACGGTGCGGAGGCGGCGGTCAAGGCAACTGAACTAGAGCCCGATCTGGTTCTGTTGGATATCATGATGCCTAACCTGGATGGTTTAACCGCCTGCCGGGGGATCAGAAGTGTGGAAAAGACAAAAGATATCCCCGTCATCATGCTCACTGCCAGGGGAGATGTGGAGACGATCAAATCGGCCTTCAAAGCCGGGGCTACCGATTACATGGTAAAACCTTTTGCCGTAGAGCAGGTCATCTCGAGAATGGAAAAATTTTTGAAGCCGAGGCAGTCAAAAAGAGAAAGGAAACGGGACCGCGTTGAAATCGGGGATGGGAACGCGATTTGACTTTTGAAGGTGTTTGAGTTACGACTACCTTAAGGATGATGGTTTACAAGAAAATGGTAGCAACAGGTAAAAGGTTTGGAACAAAAACGGTCAGGATTGATGAAAAAGCGCTGGCAGAAACTTAAGAATTTGGGTCCGGCGGCTTAGCACTTGTGATTATTCTCCTGCCCCTGGCTCTCTATATCAAAGACTTGAATCCGGATCATTATCCCCTTAAGCATCCGAATCCTTGATCCCTTGAATTCTTAACCCTTTATCCCCCCTATTTTATCCGATAAAGTATTCCCCATGCTTTGGAATCATATTTGTAAGTGGTGTCGGTCACCGATTCCCGGTTTATATCATCAATGATCGCATGTTTATAACCTGAAAGGGCACCAGGGTCGGTGGTAGTGGTCCAGCTGGCGGTAAGTGTTTCATCACCGTTGTTGGTGAATGGAATAGTTTTCGTAGTGCTGTCCTCTTTGATATGTAGATAAAAGAAGTCGGAAGTGTCGGCTTCAGGGACATCAATGGTGAAGGTCACCTGTTTCCCCGGTTTGAATACCAAGGTGCTGTCCTTTTTCACCAGCTGCAACAGATAGGGCTCGCTCAAAAAAACGTCTAAGTCCTCCGAAATGATATTCAAAGATAAATTCCTGGTGGTTCCGACCGAATTGGTCACCGTTCCACTAACCTGTTTAAGTATCCAGCCCCGGTAAGGATCGCGATTTTCACCCCATTTCTCAAAATAGGCATTGGTCAAGGCTATGGAGGTAATCGGCTTCTGATATGATGTTCCATCCAGGCGGTAGTGAAATGTTCCTTTGAGGCTGTCTCCCCAAATTACGGTGATATACTCAAACATATGGCTGGAATCCGCTTCGTGCTGGTTTCCGATTTCTATATCCGCATTTCTCGAGGTGATCTCCCGATAAAACAGAGTATCGGATTCTGTGCCAAAAACATCCGCAGCGAAGATATCCGGATATTGGGTGATTAAGGATTTGACCGCATCCCAATCGGTTGTACCGGGATTAACACTCCTTTTCTCACAGCTGATGATCAGTAATGACAAGAAGATAGTAATCAGGATGTATGGAAATAATCTACTTTTCATTTTTCTTCTCCATCTTTTGCTTCTATATTTTGATCTCTCCACCCATATTATGTAACAAGAAATAAAAGGAGATGTTGTTTACCTTTTCCTCTCCTTAAGAAAATCAGGTTTATGGCTTTTTTTCCCCACTTTCTCCATAAGTTTGGAAAGCTCGTCCCGAAAGAAAGCGGCTCTTTCGAATTCGAGATTGGATGCCGCTTTTTTCATTGCCTTGGAAAGCTCGCGGATCTGATCCTCCAAAGAGAGCTTCTCCAAGAAATCGAGCTTTTCCTCCCGGATTGGAACTGCTGTGCGGGAATCGGCGAAGGTGGTGGTCTTTAAAATCTCCTCCCGCGATTTATATATACTCTCCGGAATTATCCCGTGCTTTTGGTTGTATTCCTCCTGCAGTTTTCTTCTCCGGTTGGTCTCGTCGATGGCTTTGCGCATAGAATCTGTGATCCTGTCGGCATACATGATCACCTCCCCGGCTTTGTTTCTGGCGGCTCTGCCGGCAGTCTGGATGAGCGAGGTTTCCGACCTTAAGAATCCCTCCCGGTCTGCATCCATAATCGCCACCAGTGAGACCTCCGGCAAATCCAAGCCCTCCCGGAGCAGGTTGATCCCCACCAGAACGTCGAACTCCGCCAGCCTCAAGTTTCTCAAGATCTCCACCCGGTCTATGGCATCGATCTCCGAATGGAGATAACGCACCTTAACGTCCATCTGCGCCAGGTAATCCGCCAGATCCTCCGCCATCCTCTTGGTCAGGGTGGTGACCAAAACTCTTTCCTTCCGTTGAGCCCGGGTCCGTATCTCCGCTAAAAGATCATCCACCTGGTTCTTTGACGGTTTGACTATTATCCGGGGATCGATCAAACCGGTGGGCCGGATCAGCTGCTCCACCACCACCCCTTGGCATTTCTTCAGCTCGAATTCCGCCGGGGTGGCGGAGACGAATATCACCTGGTTGATCATGGATTCAAACTCATCAAAAAACAAAGGCCGGTTGTCCAAAGCCGAAGGCAGCCTGAAGCCGTATTCCACCAGTACTTCTTTTCTGGAGCGGTCGCCGGCATACATTCCCCGGATCTGAGGGACGGTCTGGTGAGATTCATCGATGATTATCAAAAAATCCTTGGGGAAAAAATCCAGAAGCACATAGGGGCGATCCCCCGGTTTTCTTCCGGAAAGGTGGCGGGAGTAATTTTCTATCCCGGTGCAGTAGCCGATCTCCCGCATCATCTCCAGATCGAATTTGGTGCGCGATTCCAGTCTCTGCGCTTCCAGCAGTTTCCCCTGTGCCCGGAAATAAGCCAGCCTTTCCTCTAACTCCAATTCAATGTTTTTTATGGCTATCTCCAGTTGGGGATAGGTGGTGACGAAATGTTTTGCCGGGTAAATGGCCACCTTCTTTTTTTCCTCCAGGATTTCCCCCTTAAGGGTATCGATCACCGTGATTTTCTCCACGGTATCGCCAAAAAGCTCGACCCGGATGGCGGTTTCCTCGTAAGCTGGGTGAATCTCGATGGTGTCCCCCCTCACCCGGAAGGTTCCCCGGGCAAATTCCATATCGTTGCGGGAATAGTGAATGTTTATCAGCTCTTTTAAGATTTTATCCCGCTCCTTTTCCTGCCCCACTTCCAAAAACAGTAAAAGCTCTTTCCAGTCTTTGGGTGAGCCGATCCCGTAGATGCAGGAGACGCTGGCCACGATCACCACATCCTTCCTCTCCAAGAGGGAACTGGTGGCCCGGAGTCTTAACCGATCTATATCGTCATTGACCGAGGTGTCTTTCTCGATGTAAGTGTCGGATTGAGGAACATATGCTTCGGGCTGGTAATAATCATAATAGCTGATGAAGAACTCCACGGCATTATGCGGGAAAAAGCCCTTCAATTCCCCATAGAGCTGAGCTGCCAGGGTCTTATTGTGGGAGATGACGATGGTCGGTTTGCCGGTATGGGCGATCACATTCGCCATGGAGAAGGTCTTACCCGAGCCGGTTACCCCCAGGAGGGTTTGATATTTGTCCCCTCTTTTGATCCCTTCGGTCAGTTGGGCAATTGCCTCGGGCTGATCCCCCTTGGGCTGGTAATCGGATGTAAGCTGAAATTTAGCCATTCTGAAAAACCTTTGGTAGATGTTTGTCGGGCAGTCCAAATGGACAGCCCGACCTACAAATTATATTACGATGGTATGGAGTGCAAACATTTATGTTTGCAAAAACTAATTATTCTAAAGACCATGCAGGATACAACGGGCCAAAGCCCCAAGGAGTGCTTGGTTCTTCTCTAATGCCATGACCTTTTGGTCGTGGCTATGATTTCTCGATGCTTTGGGAGTAATCAAAATTGCCACGAGCTTTAGCTCGTGGAGTGCTGGAACAAAGATACAGGTAAAAAAAACGGATCTCATTTCCTCTATAGGACTGAGATCCGAGGTCTTAATGTATATTTTGTCTTTGCTTTATATCAACAAGCCGGCGGAGGTCCTCCTTTGAAAAGATAGTTTATCAGATAAACCACATCGCCGATGTCAACCACCAAATCGCAGTTGCCATCTCCGGCTTCCAGAGGATGGGGCGAAAGCCCTCCCTTAAAAAGATAGTTAATCAGATATACCACGTCACCAATGTCGATGACCCCATCCGCATTAGCATCTCCGTGATAAACATAAGACGAGTATACATAGCCTGCCCTTACCCTGTAGTTGGTACTGGATGAAATCCCGATGGCTGAAGGTTGCCCTCCGGAGTTGACCGGTATTCGGTAATGGGTGGACGAGGATGCTTGTCCAAAACCGTCCAGAACGTCGGTGACCATCTTATAATCCCGGGGCAAACCTTTAGGTGCCGATCTCTCCGGAACGCTTATCGGTCTGACTTTGACGTCTGAAAAGGTGGGTGTCGTTTCTTTAATCGATTGTTTCGTTTCGTCTTTTTCCTGAGACTTATCCGGGACGCTCTGTGGTTTGAATCTCTGGGTTTCAGCTTTATCCTTCGATTCAGCAAGAGTCACCAGGATTGTAAAGAATACCAAAGCGACAAAGTATATGGTTTTTAACTTAACCTTTTTCATTTTTCTGCTCCTCTATTGATCTATTTCTTTGAATTCCTTGTCATCAGACCTTTCTTTCGGTAGAAAGAGGATGGAACCAATAACCAAGGACAGCGTTGCAAGCGCGCTTTTGGACCAGAGTCCTTGACTTCATCTTCTGCCTGTTTCCAGCACCTCGATTTTGCCTTTGAGAAGCTGAATCTCCTTCTGTTGTCCTTCAATGGCACGCTGCTGTTCTTTTACGATCCGGGTAAGCTCCTGAATCGCAATTAGCGATACTCCAGCCAGGTCAATTGTAGCGAGGAAAGAAGAATCATCTAGGGGGGTACCGACACCGCAGTCAAATACTTGGTAGAAATCCTGTGCTACCGGACTGATATGGTGTTCTTCCGTTCCTTTGAACTTCCATCGGGTTACCGAAAGGTTTTCTATGTCGTCAAGAACTTTGGCACCATCCAAATTCTGGAAATCCTCCTTGGTCCAACGAGAAGAGCCGTTGGTCCAGACTCCCCCCTGCGTTAGATAAGCTCCATTGCCGTTGTCTGTGTTTGTGCCCACTCTAATGGGGTAATCGGAAAAATGGTTGCGACTATCCCGGTTTATCAGAAGATGCCCATCGTAGAGGGTATCAAAGAATACCACGCAGTATGAGGTATCGACGTAAACAGATCGGCCAAAAGCCATAGAGTAGTCAGCCGATGGACCCAGAGTGCTTCCCCTTCCTCCAGGGATGACGGAATAATCGCCGGCGATGCTATCATCATACCCACCGCCGATTGTGGAATATTTGGAGATGACTATATTAGAGACTCCACCTGCAATGGTCGCACTATAACCGGTAGCACTGTTGCGTTTCCCTCCTCCTACGGTTGACGTATCACCGGCAGCATTATAATATCCGCCTCCCACGGTGGCGTAATTGCTGGTGGCGCTATTGTTTATTCCACCCCCGATAAAAGTATAATAGCCGCTGGCGTTGTTAAAATACCCCCCTCCGATTGCAGCGACCTCCCCACTGGCGGAGTTGGCGAGTCCGCCTCCTACAATGGCGCCCCCACCTGTGGCTTTGTTCAACCAGCCACCAGCCACCGTAGAGGAATAGGCGGAAGCCCGGTTGCCTAGTCCGCCCCCCACCGTACAGTAAGGATAGTTTTGTGAGCTGGTCCCGGTGGTGCAGGCCATGCCCAGATTTACCATAGTGTGTACGCTGTCACCGTAAAGCACATTACCACACCCTCCCCGGGCGATTCCCCATACTTCGTTGGTGTATAGCACCGAATCGGTAACAGACCAATGGCATGCTCCACCCTCCGAATTACCTGCTCGATAAGCATAAGGCACACTCACCATCGGGGTCAAAGGTCTCATTTCCGGATCAGATTCGACTTTAATGCCCAGGTATTTTACGTTTCCATCAAAGATGGATGCGCCTATGGGATTTATGCTTCCCAAAAGGATGCTTAATATCCCATCCTTCACCGCCACATCAGCGTGTGTCTCCGTCCAAACAGACGGGGAGCCTAAAGAGTCGGGATACATGGAAAACAATATCTGGACCGTGTCATTAACCAGACCTCCCCCGGATGTGGTCAGCTTCCCCTGATAATTGATCATCTGAGGGACATCCGCAGAGGAAACTGAACCAAAGAAGAATATCACCGTTACCATCACCAGAAACAGAAAGCTTGAGCGTGTCATAAGACACCTCCTTCCGTTTAAAGGTTGACGATTTCGTGACTATCTAAAAAACATCTTCTGACAAAAACAAATGAATAAAACCTGCCCCGGCTTGAGATCTTACCAGCAGATGTTTACTTGAAGCTGGTGGCTGAGATTGCTCGCGCTTTCCGCAGCCACCAGGAATATAATTACTCTATTTCATCAGATCAAAAACAGGAGTCGGACGAGGAATTAGACCTTTGGATGCATCCGGTTGGGCAATTTTAACAGCGTCAATCGGAGCATCACCGTTTTTGAAAAGATAGTTGATCAAGAAGACCACGTCCGATACGTCCACGCTGCCATCCCGGGTAACATCACCCAGTATCAGAATAAAAGGAGCGGTTCCGTTCTTGTACAGATAATTGATCAGATAAACCACGTCCCCCACCTCGATCACTCCGTCCACATTCACATCTCCCAGAAGATAGGGATTGGAAAAATCGACCAAACCCAGGGCTGGATCATCCACCTGGTGATAAATCACCGGCTCAATTTGAGGTACCAATGACTTACCCCAATAGTTGTAAGTGGCATTAATGTTATCGTTGCAATTTTCCAAATAAAGTGCCAGGCTGTCATTATCATAGATGAGATTGTTATAAGACGAGACACCTCCGATAGTTACCAGCACATTTTTAGTGATGTTCGTGTCAGGCTCATTCAGCACTATCCCTATCCAGTTGTGGATGATCCGGTTTCCCTCCAGAGTGCCTCTCACGTCTCCCACTCCCCAGGAATCAGCGTTGGTGGAAGCATAGACCCCAACAGATAAAGAAGCATCCATCCCATCTATAATATTATCCTGCATATTAGTGTTATCATTACCCAAACCATAAAGAACTAGTCCAAAGTTACAGTTAAGAAGGGTATCGCCAAAAATTAGAACCGGTCCGTTGATCGCAATAGTCTGCTCGCCTTGGTTTGAGTTCGTTACCCGGTTACAGTGTATCATTGTCTGGTTACTGTTCCCATTGACTCCTATCCCCAGCTCACAACTATCTAATTCATTATACTCGACAATGTTAACAGATCCTGCTCGTAAGAATATCCCCATCGAGGCATTGGTGCACTTATTAAACTCAACCGACCCCGATGCTACTCCCCACAGCATGATGCCGGCGGATTGCATGGATACCCCGCTGACATTATCCACCGTGTTAAAGCTGAAATTTATACCGGTGATGGAGCTTTGGGCGGACGCGTAAATTCCCCTGAAATAGATATTCTTCACCGTGCAGTGACTTACCGTCAAATTGTCCCAATCACCTAAAGCGAAGTTATTTATGATTCCATTACGGGCATCTATCGTCCCCACCGGAGTCAAGTAGGGGTTGTCACCGTTAAAAGTAAATCCGTCAATGGTGACATTGTCCGCTTGTACTATCACCATCTGGGAGCCCTGAAAAGAAGAACCGCTGGACGGACCCACATCCGAGGAATCGGTGTAAACTAAAACTGAATCCTGACCAGTTCCCAGAATAGTCAATGGTTTGTCGATCACTATGTTTTCAATATATGTTCCTGCTGCCACGCGGATGGTATCTCCGGCATTGCCCCCATCCACTCCATTTTGAATGTAAAAATAGTGGTCGTGATTTAAATTCCAGTCCATTTTGGTATAAGCCACCTCTCCGTCGCCGTAAACGTGTCCGTTATCTTCGGTAGCGAAAAAGATGTAAAGATCGGTCCCGTCAAAAAAGCCGCAGGGCCAGAAATCCCACCAGTAGGTGGTTTCATACCCGCCATAGCTGATCTTCTTTTGTGCCGACCAAGTGGCACCGTTGTTCGTAGATTTCGCCTGAACCAGCCATTGTTGATCCGGGGATCCGGTGGAAGGCGCCGCCACCGCATACAGATTCGTCCCGTCGTTGAATATGCAAGGATCCCAGACATAGGAGCCGGAAACGGTAATCGGATCCGAATTATAAGTCCAGGTGGTTGGGAGAGCACTGGCGGGGGAAGAGTGCAGATTTATAGCGGTGGCACCGGGTGCAATGCTGACGACATAAAGGTTACCACCCAACAGAGTGATTTTCGGTACACCGTTGTCATTAGCTATGGTATAAGGTCCATTCAATGTGGTTCCGTCCCAGGTGTAGACCAATGACTGCAGAGTAACGTCGAATCCAGTCTCCTCCACGATGTAAACCCGATCGGCATCGTAAGCCACGTTCGCATGTCCGCCCCCGCCATTGCCCAGCGAGGTTGGGCCGCTCCATGAGCCGTTCCAGGTATAGTAATAGACGGGCTGAGGTGAACCTCCCCATCCTGCTGATGCAAAGACATACAGATTGCCGTTCAGAATGGCTGCCGACACATCCCTCTGGTCGAAGCCAACCGGACGGTTGGTATCCGACAAGGTCAATTTTGTCTCGGATGCTTGAGCCAGTTCCGCAATGGTGGATGCGGTCTTATACCAGATAACATAGCTGTCGTTGTCCGGATTGTAACTGGGATCCCGCACCCCATTGGTGGTTCCGTTGTCCGCTTTAGTGTAAAAGAGCCAGTATTCTCCCCCATATTTGATCACCGAAGGGTTGCGGTCGTACCTATCATTGTTGTTGGTCAGCTGGGTAACCCCGCTGATTTCGATGGTCGCTGCCACCAGCATTTCGGAAAACAGGCAGCAGGTGAAAATTACCACACAGATGGCCGCAAAAACCATAGTTTTGAGGGTCATCGTTTCTCCTCCTTCAAAAAGGTTTCCCCGAAGGGCAATTTTAGTTTAATGCGAACCGATAATTCAAATCATGGAATCAAATCGATCAGGTATTGCGGATCAAGCTGCAAGCATCAAGTTGGTTCTGTCTTTTTCCTGGGTAGAGGGTGACTTAAAACTTAAAAATATCCAGTGTTCTTATTTATTGATATAATAATACGTTTTGGGTTTAAGTCAAGGGTTTTTTACAGCCAACCGAGGGGCTTCAAATCGCGGATTTGGAGAAATAGACTAATGTAACCAATACCCGGCTTAAGTGGGGTGCCGGTTTGGGAAATCCCACTCCAATATTTAATATTGAATTTTATTTTTTTTCAGCCTCCCCGGTCATGGGAACGAAACGGACCGGGATGGTATTCATCTTTTTGATTCCAAACTCGGTCTTGACCACCACCATCAGTTCCTGGTAAAAATCCCCCACCGGTATAACCAATCTTCCCCCCGTTTTAAGCTGGTCGATCAAGGGCTGCGGTATGTGATCCGGCGCCGCGGTCACGATCACCCCGTCGAACGGCGCATGCTCTTTCCATCCTTGATAACCGTCGGCACATTTGACGGTGATATGGTCATACTCAAGTTCTCTTAAGGTCGATTCGGCTCTCTGAGCCAAAGGACAGATGATCTCTATGGTATAAACCTCTTTTGCTATCTCCGCTAAAACCGCTGCCTGATAGCCGGAACCGGTGCCGATCTCCAAAATCTTCTCCCCCCCTTTCAGGTTCAATAGCTCGGTCATCAAGCCGACGATATACGGTTGAGAAATGGTTTGGCTTTCACCGATGGGCAAGGGACCGTCGGTATATGCCTGATCTCTCCATTTCTCCGGAACAAACAGGTGACGAGGGACTTTGCGCATTGCCGCCAGGACCAGCTTGTCTTTTACCCCCCTGGCCTCGATCTGGGTCTTTACCATGCTCTCTCTTTCTTCGGCATAAATATCCGGATAAGATTCTTTAAGTTTCATCGCCACTTCCTTTTTTTCAAGTCCCTGGCAAGAAAAGGAAACACAGAGGATAGACCATATACAAATCCATATAGTAAATCCTCTTTTCATACACCATCATCTTTCTTCTTCCGGGTAAGTGAGACAAAAAATTAAACGAGGGTTGTATAAATACCCGAAGATTTTTCTACCTCTTGGATGGATGAAAATGTTTCGTCACCGTTAATTCAATTGAAACAAAATCGCTTTTACATCTCCTTAGAAAAATCCCCAATCTCCTTGACGGGGATTTTGACCCGGTAAAATCATTATGGCTTCCGATAGATTTATTATAGGGAAAATCATCTTCCAGTCAAGAACTAAATTGAAAAGCTGCAGCAGGTATTAAAGGAGGAAATCCTTACAGATTCCTGGCGGTAAAATCAACCATCAAAAAAGAAGATGCTGCCAGGAGACTTAAGCTTTAACAGAGGTTTTGCCAGCGGGTGGCTCTTAAAACCTGATAATAGATAAAGATGCGCCTTTGGATTTAATTGTGGTCCTTAAGCTTCCGAAGCAACAAAAAAGTTGCAGTCAGAAGGCTAATTTTCGACATTTTGTAATTGACAATAATCGATTATATATTATCTTATATCAGTGGTATTATGTTTGAAGTTCGGAGGAAGGAAAGATTTGCCCTCCCGGAAACAATTTAAAAAACGTATTTAAGGTTGTGCATCTTTTAGATAACAATTATGCCGATAATTTAACTACCAACCTTCAAGGAGGTAAGCATGTTAAACCGTAAAGGTTTAAACCAGCTTAGGTTTTCCGCGTTACTGTTTTTGCTGGTTTTTTGTTTCTCTTTGGGCGTAACCCCGGCGGGGGCTTCCTCGGCTCCCCGTTGGATTGAGTTTGCCCCGGGGACAGATCAAACTCCCCAGACTGAAGTTTTAGAGTCTAATCTTCAGCAGGTGATCCTGGATATTCAGATTCCGGGCATGTGGACTGAAGAGATGACCACCAAGGGAGGGGTATTCAATAGGCTCAGCCTGTCCGAATGTGGTGTCAGCAACATAGTGGGTGAGCCAAACCTGCCGGTGCTCCGAAAAATGGTTCAGATTCCATACGGAGCGGCGGTAAATGTTGAGGTGATTTCTTCAAATTTCGTTACCAAATCATTGACCGAGTTGGGCATATCCAACCGGATCATACCGGTCCAACCTCCTATCCCCAAAATCGAGGGAGCCTCGGAAAATGCCCCCTTCGTAATCAATGAAACCGCATATCAAAATAACGGTTTTTACCCGGTAAATTTAGCCAAGGTAATGGAGACCGGAGAGGTTCGGGGACGCCGGTATGCCACTTTGGAGATCTCACCGGTAAGTTATAATCCTGTAACCGGAACGGTAAAACTATATTCATATGTCAAGGTCCGGGTGGTTCTCCAAGGTGCAGATATCGCCAAGACCCAGAACATGATTTACCAGTATGCTTCACCTCCGTTTGAAGAGCTGTTCGCCGACATGTTCGTAAACTATTCGGCTTATCAGGAGATGATCAAAGGGGCGCCGCCTCTTCCCATCGGCTACCTGATCATCGTCCACGACAGTTTTCAGGCTCAGGCAACTCCGCTGGCGAACTGGCTGACCCAAAAAGGCTTCCATGTAACCGTGGCCAATACTTCCACCACCGGCACCACCACCACCAGCATCAAGGCTTATATCCAAAATGCTTACAACACCTGGACCATCAAACCCACCTATGTTCTCTTCTTCGGGGATGTCGGATTCATTCCCTGCTATACCGGATCGTTCAGCTCCAGCGCCACCGATCTTTACTATGTGCAGATGAACTCCGATCGATTTGCGGAGATATTCCGGGCCAGGCTACCCGTGCGAACCACCACCGATGGCGTAAATATAGTGAATAAGCTCCTCTATTACCAGAACCCCACCTCCAGCGACAAAGAATGGATGCGGCACGACCTGTTCATCGCCTCGTCCGATCACAGCTCCTTGACCGAGGGGACTCACGATTACGCTATAGTCAACTTCCTTTTGCCCAACGGAGATATAATTGACAGTTTGTGGGAGAGATTGGGAACTGCAACCGCCACAAACATATCCAACAGCATCAATGCCGGTAAAGCCATCGTCTGCTATTCCGGGCACGGCGCCACCACCTATTGGGCTACCGGAAATTACGGCCAATCCAATATCAACGCGCTGACCAACGCCAATGAATATCCCCTGGTTCTTTCCCACGCTTGCGTTACCGGATCGTACGATTTGACCGAGTGCTTCGGCGAAACCTGGGTTAAGGCGCAAGATAAAGGGGGCATTGCTTTCTGGGGCGCTTCCAATAACAGCTATTGGGACGAGGATGATATCCTGGAAAGAAGGATGTTTTTAGCGGCTTTTCATGATACCTGCTATTCGGTGGGAAGCATGACCGATAAAGCCCTGTGGTCTCTTTATCAAAATTACGGCGACGTCACCAACGTTAAATATTATTTCGATATGTACAACGTGATGGGCGAGCCGTCCACCGATATATATACTTACATCGCCGGTAACATGGCAGTTACTTTCCCCACTCCCATTCCCATGTTGCCGTCTTATGCCTTGCCGATCACGGTTCAAACTCAAACTAAAGCCCCCATCTCCGGAGCCTTGATCTGTTTAAAGAAAGGTGCGGAGGTGTTCGAAACCGCTTATACCAATTCCAGCGGACAAGCCACCCTTTACGTTTCCCCCTCTTCGATGGGATTCATCCAGCTGACTGTCACCGCCCACAACCGGGTCCCCTATGTTGACTCCATTCAGGTCATCCCGCCGGGGGATGCCTATTTAACCTTCGAAGGCTACCGGGTGGATGACGATAACGTGGGAACCAGCCAGGGAGACGGCGACGGGTTGGTGGATTTCGGCGAGACCATCGAGCTGTATACTTCGGTAAAGAACTTCGGCGATTCCGCTGCCCACAACAGCTATGGAAAAATCACTACCAGCAAACCGTTGATCAATATCGTCGGCGATTCCGCATATTGGGGTGAGATACCCAGCCACGATACCGCCACCTGCCATACCCCCTTCGTTTTTTCCGTTTCCGGGCAGATTCAGGATCAAACGGTGGTGCCCTTCCATCTGGATGTTCATGCTACCAACGGAAGCTGGAGCTTCGATGAGATTAACTTAACCACCCATGCCCCGGTCCTGACTTATGATCACAAGCAGACTCACGACGTCGGGGGAAACGGGAACAACAAACCCGATCCGGGGGAAACCTGCGATATGAACCTGACTTTGAAGAACAGCGGCAGTGCCGGCGAGGTTCAAATATCGGCACAGCTGGCCATTTCCGATCTGTATGTTACCCTCATCAGTTCCGGTTCTTCCTATCCCGACATACCTGCGGGGGGAACCGGAACCTCGCTTAGCGCTTACCGGTTTGCCATCTCCAGCAGTTGTCCCATGGGTCACCATGTTATCTTCACCCTCCAAATCACAGGAGCAGCTTCATACACCGCATTGGATACGGTCGATGTTCTGATCGGACAAACCCCCATCCTGTTTGTGGATGATGACGGAGGAGGTTCCTACGAGCAATATTTCACACCGGCTTTGGATTCGGCCGGATTCTTGTACGATGTTTGGACCTATGCCATCCAGGGAGCCCCTAATGATTCGGTTCTGGGACAGTACACCCTGGTGGTCTGGAACACCGGACCGGATTACGGAACCATCACCGTTCCCAAGACCTTAACCGGTGCAGACCAAATGCGTCTGATGACCTATCTGGACAACGGAGGAAACCTGTTCCTCTCCAGCCAGGATCTGCTTTTGGACAACAATCCCAACACCTTCATCATCAACTATCTGCACGTGGCCGGACATTCAGATGACGTGGGAGTAGGAACGGTGGCCGGGGTGAGCGGTGATACCATTACCGATGGTATGGCTTTCAGCGTAACCCCGCCTTTTTACAATTTCTCCGATTATATCGTTCCGGGTTCCGGCGCTGCGGGAATATTCACTGCCACAGCCAAAGCCTCTACCGTTCCCCGATCCGGCGTGCAACTGGATGATAATTCCAAATCAGGTGGTGGTTTTGCCGACTTTTGCGCCCTGCGCTACCCCGAATCCGGCACGTCCACGTATAAGGTGGCTTTCCTGGCTTTCCCTTTTGAGGGAGTTCCCCAATCCGGAGATTATCCCAACAACAGCAATATCCTGATGCAGAAGATGTTGGTTTGGTTCGGCCTGAAGAAGGGTTCTTCTACCTTCATGCGCGGAGATGCCAACGGAGATTTAAAGATCGACGTAGGGGACTTAGTGTTCCTGATCAATTACCTTTACAAGAGCGGTGATGCACCCAATCCGATTGATGCAGGCAATGCCAATTGTGACAGCAAGATTGACATAGCGGATATCGTTTTCCTGATCAATTATCTGTATAAGAACGGAGATCCGCCGCCTTGTTGAGATAAACCAGAATAGAAAGATTTGAAATCAAGCAACCCCCGATCCCGCTCATGGGATTGGGGGTTGTTTTTTTTCAAATCCTCGAATGGTTGACCGGAATGAAGGATGGGAGTTTAGGGTGTAGGGGCAATTCATGAATTGCCCCTACAAAATACAAATCCCGTGGGGATGAATCAATCGGTTCATATATAATCTGTAGTTCGAGCTTCCTTCGGATGACCTACAGAAAGCCAAAACAAAATAATGCTTGATTTTAATAAATAAACAGAGTAACATAAAGTTACAGTGGATAAATTAGGAATACATCTAATTGGCTTTGTCATGCTGACCAGATCAAGACCAAAAGGGTGGAGGTGGATTGAGATAAAGTAATTCTCCGAAGTCTTTTGTTGTCGTCTCATAGGTTAAGGAAGAGTTCATACAGAAAGGAGCAAAAGCAATGGTAGAAATCAAAAATATACCAACTCTCTTAAGGAAGAGAGGATTAAAAGAAAAGCTACTGAAAATCTGCGAAGAAAATGATGTGGTTTATATGGCTATATTTGGTTCTTTTGTCAAAGGTGAACAGAAAAAGAAAAGTGATATTGATATTTTGATAAAGTATAGAAACGGTGTGAAGAAAAGTTTATTGGATTTGGTAGGATTAGAATTGAAGTTGAGCCGGTTGTTCGGAAGAAAAGTCGATCTGGGTGAAATCGAAGCCCTGAACAAATATGTAAAAAAAGAGATTTTAACTTCCATGAGGGTTATATATGAGAAGAGATAATGCCCTGCTCAAGGATATCTTAGACGCCATAAATGCCGTTGAAGCTTTTGTCGGTGGCAAAGACAAAAAAGAGTTTTTTAAAAGCGACCTATTACAAAGTGCGGTTATGCGAAAGTTAGAGATCATAGGTGAGGCGGTAAAAAATCTGAGCCCGGAATTGAAAAAAAGTTATCCCCAAGTTCCCTGGAAGGACATAGCCGGTATGAGAGACAAATTGATTCATGGATATTTCGGAATAAATATTGAAAGAGTATGGGAAACCGTGAAACAAGCATTACCGGAACTTAAAGAGAACGTTATTATTATACTCAAAGAATTATAAAGAAAGAGAAAAGCAGATAAAGGCTAAGACCAAAAGGGTGTAGGTGAAGTGAGAGGAATTCGAAGTTTTTCTATTTGTTTGATTTATTATATATACTAGTATTGAAGGGAGTTTCTTTTGAATATAAACCAAATGGTTATACCGCTTACAACTTTGGTTGCTGTTGTTATTGGTGGCTTGATGACTTTAGCATCAAATTACTTACTAAAGAAACGAGAAATCCGTCTTCAATTAGCACAAAATTTAATGAAGAAAAAGATAGATGCTTATGATGAGTTGTTATCTCATGTGCGTTTTGGAAACCTTCTTGCTGCTTCTGAATCTGGTGACGGTAGTTTAGTCAAATATCCCGTGATATTCCAGGATGAAAATGGATTTGAAGAATGGGAATGCAAATTCATAATAACTGTTCGAAGGGTATTTCATCTTATCGATGCTGATACATACGAAGCCTGCTTCGCGTTTCAAAACTATCTTTTAAACTTAGATAAGCTGACTGGTGGTTTGAAAGGAACCACAGCAATAAAACGAATTACACCAGAGCTCGGGGCGAAGTTGCTTCCGGATTTCAAAATGTATATTGGGCGAATAGAGAATTGTTGCTATCACTTCTATAGGAAAGGAATTTATAGTCTTCGAATCAATCCCCCAGATTTAAGGAACACCGACAAATCGTCTGAGATCATATTCATAGAGTTGAAAAGTACGCAACTATGGCAACTCCAAGATAATTTGCGGTAATTTATCGTATATAAAACACGTCTCTTGTTCCGTTTTTCTGCTTTGTTCAATCAAAGTTTGAAAACATTGGTAATATCTAAAATATTTACCATTTGACACATCATTTGTTCAATACTATTGCATGAGAACACAGTAATTTTATTGTCGAAAGGTTTATCAAAAAATGAAAGTCGCATTAATCCATGACTGGTTGACCGGAATGAGGGGCGGGGTGAGGAAAACGTAAGGACAACTTCCCGCCTGTGGTGGTTCGACCTTGCTCACCATCCTGAGTAAATCGAAGGACAGGATGTTCCACCCAGACGGGTGGTCGTCCGACCACATGAGTTGTCCCTACAACTGCAAGATCAATTATGAAAATCGCTTTAATCCATGACTGGTTGACCGGAATGAGGGGAGGGGAAAAGTGCCTGGAGGTGTTATGCGAGCTTTTTCCTGACGCCACCCTTTATACTCTTTTGCATAAGAAGGGATCGGTGTCGGAGACCATCTCCCGAATGAAGATTAAAACCTCATTTATTCAGAAACTCCCCTTGGCGTTGAATCATTATCAAAAATATCTTCCGTTATTTCCCACTGCCATCGAACAGTTTAACCTGACAGAATACGATTTGGTCATATCCTCCAGCCACTGTGTGGCCAAAGGGGTAATTACCCGGCCGGAGACCTGTCATATCTGCTACTGCTATACCCCCATGCGATATGCCTGGGAGATGTATGATGTTTATTTCAACCCTAACACCGTCGGACCGCTGGTGCGCTGGACCATCCCGCTTTTCATGAACTATCTGCGCCGCTGGGACGAGAAATCCGCAGACCGGGTGGATTATTTTGCGGCAATTTCGGAAACCGTGAAAGCCCGAATCCAAAAACATTATCACCGGGATGCCGGGGTCATTTATCCTCCCGCAGATGTCGATTTCTACAGTCTCAGCAAAAATACCGGGGATTATTTTCTGGTCACCTCGGCTTTGGTCCCGTACAAAAGAGTCGATTTAGCCATCCTGGCTTTCAACGAATCAAATCTCCCTCTTCTGGTAATTGGCGAAGGGGTGGAGAAAAATAAATTGAGAAAGCTCGCCCGAGGAAATATCAATTTCCTGGACTGGCAGAATCCGTCGGATTTAAAAAAGTATTATTCCGAATGCAAAGCTCTGATCTTTCCGGGAGAGGAGGACTTCGGCATCGTGCCGGTGGAGGCGCAGGCTTGCGGCAAGCCGGTGATCGCTTACGGAAGGGGAGGAGTGACCGAATCGGTCAAAGGCGCTTATCCGGATCAGGAAATCACTTCCAATCATACCGGAATATTCTTTTATCCGCAGACCAAAGAAGCGTTGATGGATGCCGTACAACGGTTCGAATCCGTGCAGTTCGATCCGGAGCGGGTCCGGGAGAACGTGCTTCGATTTGACAGAAAAATATTCAAAGAGAAAATAGAAGAATTCATAGAAGTAAAATTTGCGGAGTATCAGAGTAAGATAATAATAGACTGAGAAGGAATTAAGAAGTTGTCGAATAGGTCTCCGACCCATGGCTGGCAGGCATATTCGACCTACGATTCTTGCAGTTACGGCGGACGACGGACATGTTTACCGTGGACTGTCGACCGTGGACCGTAGACGAAAAATATGAAAAGAGATACATTCAAACATATATTCCCGTTTTTCCTCCTTCTGGCGGACGTGATAGTCGTCTTCTCTTCGTTCTTCTTGGCTTACTGGTTCAGATTTTATTCCCCGCTGGTTAAAATCATCCCGGTTACCAAGGGAGTTCCTCCCTTGTCGTTCTATCTTTTCGGCTCCATCTTTGTGGTGGTGGTGTGGGTGGCGGTCTTCAATGCTTACGGGCTTTATAAAAGCTCCAGACCCAGGATGGCTTTTGACGAGTTTTATCTTTTAGCCAAAAGCGCCACCCTGGGATTTTTGCTGGTTTTGGCTTTCACCTTCTTCTACCGCAGCACCTCGTATTCCCGTGCTACTTTGGCTGTTTCCTGGATTTTGGGCATAATCCTGCTTTTCTTTGAAAGAAGGGTCATGATCCGAATCGAACGGCATTTTGCCAAGCATGGTTTGGGACTTAAAAAAGCGATAATCGTTGGAACCGGAGAGCTGGGACTTTCTCTTTTTGAAAGATGGAAGAAAAATCCGCAATTAGGTTTTTCGCTGGTTGGTCTGGTAGAGGGCGGGGAGAAGCCGGAGAAGGATACCGAAATTAGTAATATCCCCGTACTGGGGATGTTGGACGATCTCCTGCAGATAATCAAAAGTGAGGGGGTAGAACTGGTGGTACTGGCCCTGCCATTATCCTATCATCAGAAAATGATGGAGATCATCCTAAGCTGCGAGGACTTAGGAGTGGAATTCCAGATTGTGCCGGATATGTTCGAGATCATGGCCACCCGGGCAAAAGTCATTTCGCTGGACGGGATACCCTTGATATCTTTGGGCCGTACCCCCCTGGAGGGGTGGAACAGGATATTAAAAAGGGGGATGGATATAACCATTTCTTTTGTCGGTTCGGTGATTCTCTCCCCCCTTTTTGTTATACTGGCGATTCTGATCAAACTCGATTCCAAGGGAGCTGTTTTTTTCCGGCAGGAGAGATTGGGAAGGGATGGGAGAAAGTTCGTTCAATATAAATTCCGCTCCATGGTGGAAAA
Organism: uncultured candidate division Zixibacteria bacterium; assembly: GCA_903908285.1. Classification (GTDB taxonomy): domain Bacteria; phylum Zixibacteria; class MSB-5A5; order MSB-5A5; family SM1-73; genus CAIVRH01. Next base: position 2,019 of record CAIVRH010000012.1, on the reverse strand, counting down.
TGCCGAGGAGAAGACCGGGCCTGTCTTTGCCGTAGAGGAAGATTCCCGCCGGACCAAAATGGGAGCCTTCCTGCGAAAAAACAACTTGGACGAGCTTCCCCAGCTTTTCAACGTTTTAAAAGGGGAGATGAGTCTGGTGGGTCCCCGTCCAGAAAGGCAGTTTTTTGTCGATAAATTCAAAGAGGGGATACCCCGGTATTTTCTGCGCCATAAAGTCAAATCGGGCATCACCGGTTGGGCGCAGGTAAACGGCTTAAGAGGCGATACTTCCATAGAGGAGCGAACCAAATACGACTTGTTCTACATGGAGAACTGGTCGCTCTCCTTCGATATCAAGATCATTCTTCTGACATTGAAAGATTGGCTCTCGCCCAAGAATGCATATTAACCTCTACTCCATTTATCCCCCTTTCCGCATTATGTAGAGGGGTAAAGAGATGATGAGATATGGATTTGATATGTTGTAGGAAGAAATTATATCCGGTTTTCACTTGACTTATTCGAATTGTTCGTTAAATTTAAACCCGCCAAGATGCGTATTGCTGTTTATGTTATAATCAAAGAAGGATAATATGGCAAAAGAGGATAATCGAAGAATAAAACCACAGCTTAAACCAATGGGCAAGACATATAAAGGCGAAGGGAAATCTGTCCTCCCTTTCACCAAAAAGAATTATATGTGGTTTGCCATCGGAATAGTTGTCATTGTGCTGGGTTATATCACCTTAGGTTACGGTTCCATCACTTTGGCCCCTATACTTCTGGTGGCAGGGTATTGTGTGATCATACCCATAGCCATAATCATCAACGGAGGCAAGGAAAAGCCCAAGGAACCGGTAAGAAAAGAGGCAGAGACACCCCCCGCTGAATTTAAAAGCGGTTCATAGTTTATGGTTCTGATTTACTGTGAACCATGAGCCGTGAACCAATAACTGATTCTCCGGGCGGTTAGCTCAGCTGGTTCAGAGCGTCTGCCTTACACGCAGAAGGTCACTGGTTCGATCCCAGTACCGCCCAGTAAAAGCAGTCAAAAGTCATCAGTCATCAGTTATGGTGACAAAGATAAGAACGTTCAAGGATTTGGAGGTCTGGAAAAAGGCATTCATCTTAGCGATTGATATAATTCGGTTGACAGAGAAGCTTCCAAAGGGAATGTCAACGAAGATTATTTCGGAGCAGTTGATAAGAGCGAGCACTTCCATCAGTTCAAATATTGCCGAAGGCTTTGGCAGTTTCTCAAGAAAGGAATTTGGCAGATACCTAAAGATTGCACTGAAATCTTCGTATGAAACTGATAATTGGCTGATGTTATTGCAGGAGTCTATTTCACCAGATCATCGGACAGTACGAAACGATATTTCTGGATTGCAGGAGCTTAATGTGGAGATCACCAAGATGCTCCTCGTCTTACACCGAAAAGTGGAAAGTTCCTTGAAGGGAAATTAAATTGTATGTGAGTTTTTTCTATTGACTAATGACTATTGACTGTTGACTGATTTGTCGGGGTCGTAGTTCAGTTGGTTAGAACGCTGGCCTGTCAAGCCAGAGGTCGCGAGTTCAAGTCTCGTCGACCCCGCATTAAATAAGCCAGGGTCGTCCCGCCAAGGCGGGATCGACCCCGCATTTTTAAGACGGTTCGTAGTTTGTGGTTCATAGTTGGTAGCTTCTCCACCCCACCCAGAATATTAAAGACAAAAGACAGAAGTTGGTTTTGCGGCGGTCAGCGGACGGCGGACGGAAAGCGGTTTTTTACAGCGGTTCGTAGTTTGTGGTTCATAGTTGGTAGCTTCTCCACCCCACCCAGAATATTAAAGACAAAAGACTGAAGTTGGTTTTATGGCGGTCAGCGGACGGCGGATGGAAAGCGGTTTTTTTAAGGCGGTTCGTAGTTCGTGGTTCGTAGTTGGTAGCTTCTCCACCCCACCCAGAATATTAAAGACAAAAGACAGAAGTTGGTTTTGCGGCGGTCAGCGGACGGCGGACGGAAAGCGGTTTTTTACAGCGGTTCGTAGTTTGTGG
>CAIVRH010000011.1 GCA_903908285.1 uncultured candidate division Zixibacteria bacterium | reverse complement strand
GATGGTGCTAACACCTTCGCAGGTGGCACTATTTCTGGTTCCCGGAGTATACCTGGAGGTAGCCGCAGCTTTGGCTGTTCCGTTATCGCTTATCCGATCGGATTTAGAATTGGTCCGGTTAACATCATTCTGGTTAAGCGCTGCCAAAACTCCCCCGGCGATGAAAGCAACCACTAAGAAAACTATGAACACTACTGAAAGTCTCTTTATCATTTTTTACTCCTTTCAAGCAATTAAAAGCTACTTGAAATGTAGAAGATTAGTTTAAAAAACCCCAAAGCAGATTGATCTTCTGCCAAAATCAAACTAACGCTCACCTCCTTTCCCCAAAAGAAGATGTAAATCCGTTATTGTGACGACACTCATTTATTTTAAATTATCCGCCTCCCGGCAAAACCGGCATCGCGTTTAGCTATAAACCCAGATAAAAGATTCTGCCTTGAAGCCTTTTCACCTCCTTCCAATCGCCAGCTCATCCGCCCTAGACGGAAAAGCCATAATCAAAAGTTCAAGTTGGTTAACAGATTACCATAAAAATTGCACTAGATTTGAATTTGGATATAACAATCTTGATAGGGATTTCTGCCAAAGTAAACGAAAGACTTACCTTAAGCTAAGACAAAGGAAGAGAAGAGAAGAAAGTAAAACCTTTCCTTTTATCTTGAATGCTAAGGCTACCAACCATGTAACCACTATTAATAAACGGCATAAATCCCTTTTTGTCAAGTATTTTTTTTGAAGTTTTCAAAAAAAATGTTCAAAGTTTTTCCGCACCGGTAATCCCCGAAAATAAAGACACTCAAGCTCCCTTGGGACATTCTTCAGTTTATTATTGAATATCTGGTAAATCACAAAAAACCCGTCTTTTTTTAAGCTTTAGGAAACTACGGTAAGAAACGCTGGGAGAACATCTTATCCCCCTTTTTTGGTTTTTTCATCCTGGCTTTTAAAGGAAATTCAGGCGGCGATGGAAATTTAATCTTCCGCCACTATCTTGATTAACTCGATAAAATCCGCCATGCTCCCCTGCACGCCATCCTTGTTCACATCCGAGTTTGCCCTTTGCCGGGAGGTGAGACTTTGGTTTCCCAGCAGGGAATTGACCAAGAATATAACATCGGCAATGGTGTAGGGGTATCCGTCATCATTGATGTCTCCATATAGCGGATGCCGAATCAAAACGCTTCCCTCCTGCAGGGTCAACCCCGGCGGGACTATAAAACTGCTGTCGCTTTTTACCAGCCGGTTATCTTCATGCGGGGTCAAGGGATTCTCCCAAAAACCTATGGGAGTTTCCATATCGGCTAAAAGGTCGGTGGTGGTGACATTCATCTTCACCGCTCCCAAAGTATCGGTCCCGGAAGGCAGGGGGCCTAAAGAAGTGGAATCGGCCCGGTGCCGTCTTAATATTATTCTTATCTTTCCGGATATGGATGTGTCGCAAATTATATATTGAAAACGAGTTAACCAAGTGACCCCGCTGCAGGTCAAAAGATTCCGGTCATATTGCAGGAAGATATCCGCTCCTCCGATGGGGCTGGAGCTGGTCAGAACCAGGTATACCGGCACATTGGTTTGCCCGGGATCTGCAGCCACCCGGTGGCTGACGGTAAGGGTGTAATCCCCTTGAGCGTGGCACAAAGAGGGGAATCCCGCCATAATCCACACCCCTACGCATACTATCGTCAAAAGAATAACATGTTTAAACATATTTTTCTTTGGTAAATCGTGCAGGATTTGCCCGGCTGCGGGCCGGACCGGTTTTCCATCCATCGTATCTGCCCTGAATATCCTTACTCTAAACTCTGTGCTTTAATTCCATGCTCTTCTCTATCCGCGATCCCTGCTAACTTAATTCTCGTTTACTCAATATTCTCTTCCTGTTATTCTCAATGGCACGGCGCCGGGCCGGATTTATAGAGGTAGTTCATCAGATAAACCACATCCCCGATTTGAATGTAACCGTCGCAGTTGACGTCTCCTCTGGCCAAAGGCACGGGAGCCGAACCGTTTTTGTAAAGATAGTTCAGCAGATATACCAAATCCCCCAATTCGATCTTGCCGTCGCCGTTGACATCCCCCCGGATATATGAGATGACGTGCATCGTCACCCCGGCGCTATCTGCCAGTGACCCGTCGGAGGCGATGAAAATGGGATGATAAACCGAATCGGCCTGGGTGATGTCCGGGCTGAATTTAAATACTCCCCCGCCGTTACCGCTGTCCGCAAATGTGGAATGGGCGGGTGCGCCGACCACGCTCAAAATGATGCCGGGACCATCCGGATCGGTGGCATAAACATGCAATTTAAAAGCAGTATCCCCCACCGCAACATCGATGCTGTCATACGGCATAGGGGCAAAAACCGGCCTTTGATTTCCGGCATCGTTTACGGTTATCTGCACCACTTCGCTGTCTGACTTGCCGGTGTTATCTGCTGCTTTGAAGGTAACCAGGTACACTCCCGATTGTATATAATTCGGTTTGAACCGGAACACTCCGGAGCCGTTCCCCGAATCGACCAAAGAGGAATTGGCCGGATTGTTTCTTAGGCTCAAGGTGATGGGATCACCATCCGGATCGACGGCATGAATTCGGAATTTCAAACTGTCTCCCTCGGTTACCACCTTGGAGCGGATCGAATCCAGAACCGGGGGCTGGGAGACATTGGTGACGGTTATGAAAACCATCTCCATATCCGATGAATTCAAATCGTTGGCAGAGAAGATGACGGTATAGTTTCCTGCCTGGTAGTAGCTCGGGGTGAAAGTGAATACGCCCGCCCCATTGCCTGAGTCATGGAAGGTGGCATTGGTGGGAAGAGGCGTGGCGGATAAAACCAGGCTGTCGCTGTCTACATCCGTGGCGTGAGTTCTGAATTGCAAAGTGGAACCTTCCGGTATGGTTTTGGGACCAATGGAATCCAGCACCGGAGACTGGTTGACGTTTACCACCGTAATCTGTACCACTTCGCTGTCAAGTGCCGCATTTATATCGGTGGCAAGGAAAGTGACATAGTAGATTCCGGATTGCTGCCAGCTCGGATGGAAAATAAAAGAGGCGGATCCGTTGCCCGAATCCACAAAGGTGGCATTGAGCGGTAAATCCCGGGTGGTGAGGGTGATTTTTTCCTGATCCAGATCAACGGCATGCACGCGCAGGCGTAATATCTGTTCCTCGTTTATCACCTTAGGTCCGATGGAATCCAAAACCGGCGGATGGTTGCCCCATTCGGTTACCGTGATGTAAACCACCTCCGTATCGGCTAAACCCCGGCTGGTGGCGATGAAACGAATAAAGTAAGTGGAGTCCTGGGTGAAATCAGGGGTGAAACGGAAGGAACCCCGCCCGTTGCCCGAGTCCACCAAGGTAGCATTATTCGGTCTGCCGATGATTGTCAGAACAGGCAGGTCCACGGTGGAAGTGGTTACCACATGGATATTCAAAGTCTGCCCCTCTACTATGGTGGTGTCATCTATGGGCAAGATGTTCGGCGGCTCGGGAACATCGTAAACATATATCAGGCGCGGTTGAACCCATACGGTATCCTCCGGATAAACCTGATCTACCACGAAAACAGATTCCGCATATATCTTTCCATTCGGTAATATCCCACCCTGGTTATAACCTGGCTTGAAAGTAAACAATCCCACTCCGTTCCCACTATCGACTAGCGTAGCATTGGTAATTAGCGGTTTCACATGCGGGATGGGAAAGGTGCTGTCCGGATCAACCCCGATGATCTTGAATCTGCAGGTTCCCCCCTCGTTAACGTAAAATCTGTTCGAATCCGGCAGAATCGTGACTTCGGAGAACTGATTTGAATCCCTCACCGTGATCTGAACGATCTCCCAACCCTTAAGGAGGGTATCTACCGAATCCACCGCTTCAAACCGAGTATAATATACCCCCTGCTCATAGTAGGTGGAACGATAGACGAAACTGCCGGTGCCGTTATGATTGTCGGTGAAGGAGGCCGACGGCGGCAGAGCGAAAGCCCGCAAGGCCGGAGTATTTCCCTCCGGATCATGTGCGGTGACGGTAAAATTAAGCCATTGCCTTTCGGATACCTCTTTGGAACCTATGGGGTCCAAATAAGGAGGTTGATTGCCCGCTTCGATTACGGTAACCTGCACCAGCTCGCTGTCCGCTTTACCGAAAGAATCCGCCGCGATAAAGGTGACCGGATAAATTCCGGACTGGAAGAAGCTTGGTTTAAACCGGAAAGTTCCCGCTCCGTTACCCGAATCGACCAAAGACGAATTGGTGGGATTGTTTATCACCCTCAAGGTAACAGGATTTCCATCCGGATCGACGGCATGAACTAAAAATATCAGGCTATCCCCCTCCATCAGGCTTTGTGCTCCGATGGAATCGAGGATGGGCGCCTGATTCCCCGCCTCCACCACCTGGATCATCACCTGTTCATAATCGTTGAGCAAACCATCGCTGGCGTAGAAGGTGATCTGATACAATCCCGATTGGTTATAACTCGGGGTGAAGAGGAAACTGCCGGCGCCATTGGCCGAATCCACAAAAGAGGCATTCGAAGGAAGCGGTGTGCTGGTATACAGCAATGGAGTGGTGCCGTCCGGATCGGAGGCATGCACCCGGAACCTTAGGGTATTCCCCTCGGTTACCATTTTAACCCCGATGGCATCCAAAACCGGCGCCCGATTGGCTCCCTGGGTGACCGTGATCTCCACCCTTTTGTATCCGGACAAAGGCGGCGTCCCTTCATCCGTGCAGAAGAAGGTGACGGTGTCGACTCCCACCTGGGAGTAATCCGGGGTGAAGGTGAATCCTCCCTTCCCTCCGCCGCTATCGTGGAAAGCAGAGTTCGTGGGTAAATCGACGGCGGAAAGATGAAGTGCCCCGCCATCCGGATCAGTTGAATCACGCCCCACTATCCGGAAACTGAGTATGTGACCCGCCTGAATTGTCTTGGGACCAATGGAGTCGATGACGGGAGGCTGGTTGACGTCCAGAATGGTTATCACCACCTTCTCCATGTCGCTTAAAGGCGGGGGATTGCTCATATCTATGGCTTCGAATGTAACCGTATCGACTCCGGCTTGATAAAACGTGGAATAGAATCTGAACAGACCGTGTCCGTTATGATTATCCACAAAGGTGGCATGATCCGGCAGGTTGCTTACCGCCAACACCGGGAAGGTTCCATCCGAATCGGAGGCGGTTACCGAAAAAACCAGACTGTCCCCTTCATGCAAAGCTTTGGGACCAATGGAATCCAGAACCGGGGGATGATTGGCCCATTCGGTGACGGTAACATCCACCACCTCGCTGTCTGCCAGCGAGGCATCGGATGCGATAAAGGTTACATGATATATCCCTGACTGGCTGCTGTCCGGGGTGAAAGTGAACGACCCCGCCCCGTTTCCCGAGTCGACTAAAGAAGCATGGGATGGTATATGCAAAGCGCTCAAATCAATATGGTCTAAGTCGAGGTCAGCAGCATGGAACCTGAAGGTCAGCGTATTTTTTTCAGCCACGCTCTGGGGGCCGATAGATGCCAGCACCGGAGCATGGTTCCCGGCTTCGGTTACCGAAATATCGACTATCTCGCTATCTGCCGCACCGGAAATGTCGTTGACCACGAAAGTGACCTGGTACAAACCTGACTGGGTAAAGTCCGGGTTGATTACAAACGAACCGGACCCATTCCCCGAATCCACGAAAGCGGCGTTGCGCGGAACATCAAATGCCTGCAGGAATATCGGATCCGCATCCACATCCACAGCGCGTACCCTGAATTCCAACGACCCTCCCTCCATCACCGATTGGGGACCGATCGAATCCAGCACCGGCGTGTGATTGCCGGTTTCTGTAACGGTGATCTCCACCCTCTCGCTGTCGGCTAAAAATCCGTCCGATGCTATGAAGGTGATAGTGTATACTCCCGACTGGGCGTAGCTGGGAGTAAACACAAATGATCCGGCCCCGTTACCCGAATCCACTAAGGTGCCGTTGGGGGGAACATCCAGAGCAAAAAAGATAATCGAATCCAAATCCAGATCAAGGGCATGTATCCGTAAACTCAGGGTCTCCCCTTCGAGTAAGTTTTGCGAACCAATCGAATCCAGCACCGGCGCACGATTGCCGAAATCGCTTACCGCGATTTCAACCACTTCGCTGTCCAATCCGCCAAAAGTATCTAAAGCTATGAAGGTAACGTAATATATCCCCGCCTGGGCATAGCTCGGAGTGAAGACGAAAGAACCGGCTCCATTCCCCGAATCTACTATAACGCCGTTTGCTGGAATGTTCGTAGCCTGAAGAATGATCGAGTCAAGATCCAAATCTATGGCATGAATCCTAAACTGCAGGATGCTGCCTTCCACCACCACTTTCGCACCGATCGGGTCCAAAATCGGCGCCTGGTTACCCACATCGCTGACGGTTATCTGGACGATCTCGCTGTCCGCCAGTAATCCATCCGAAGCAACGAAAGTGATATTATAAATGCCCGCCTGGGTAATGTTGGGATTAAAAACAAATGAGCCGGAGCCATTGCCCGAATCTATGAACGCACCATTCAGCGGAACATCCAAAGCCGAAAGATTGATCGGATCTAAATCCACATCGGAAGCGTGTATCCCAAATTCCAGATGGTTCCCCTCCGCCACCGTCTTTGAGCCGATTGCGGAGAGAACCGGTGCGTGGTTGCCCATCTCATTAACCGTTATCTGAACCACCTCCGAATCGGCTTGTGTTCCGGCAGATGCTTTGAAAATTACATTGTAAATTCCGGACTGAGCATAACTCGGGTTGAATTTGAACGACCCTGCTCCGTTGCCGGAATCGGCAAAGCCAGAGTTGGAGGGAAGGTTGACTGCGGTCAGCGTAACCGGATCATTGTCCGGGTCGGTGGCAAGCACCTTAAATATCAGACTGTCCCCTTCGTTTACCGACTTCGGTCCGATGGTCTCCAAAACCGGGGGTCGATCCGTATTGGTCACGGTTATCTGCACTCTTTCGCTGTCTTGCAAAACTCCATCCGTGGTAACGAACGAAACCAGGTAAATTCCCGCCTGCTGGTAACTCGGAATAAATTTAAACGATCCGGATCCGTTTCCGGAATCGACGAAGGTCGAGTTGGTGGGGTTATTCCGCAAGAAAAGGGCGGGATTGTTTCCGTCGGGATCGGTTGCGTGAACTCTGAAGCTTAGTGTTTCCGCTTCGGCTATGGTCTTGGGACCGATCGAATCCAAAACCGGCGCCTGATTCCCTGCTTCAATTACCGTGATCTGCACTATCTCGGAATCAGCCAAACTTAAGTCGTTGACTTTGAATGTGACATAATAAGTTCCGGATTGGGTATAATCCGGATCGAGTGTAAACGAACCCTTACCGTTGCCCGAATCGGTAAAGCTGGAATGATTGGGCAGGTTCCGGGCAGTCAATACCATCGGGTCACCGTCCGGATCCGAGGCTGAAGTAAGAAATGCCAGGTGTCCGCCCTCGATCACCGTTCTGGGACCGATCGGATTCAATACCGGTTCACGGTTAGTATTGTTTACCGTAATGGAGACCACCTCGGAATCAGCCAGGTTTTTATCGCCGGCGATGAATATGACAGAATATATACCGGCTTGATTATAGTCGGGATTAAAGGTGAACGACCCCGCTCCATTCCCCGAATCTGCAAAAGTAGCATTGGCCGGGACGTTCAACGCACTAAAATGCACCGAATCCCCGTCCGGGTCTGTCCCGGAAATTCTAAACTGCAAAACTTGCGCTTCATTTACCATCTTAGAACCGATGGAGGCTAACACCGGTGGCCGGTTCACATTATTCACCGTGATGTCGACTATCTCCGAGTCCGCTAAATTACCGTCTGATCCTATGAAAGTCACATGGTATATCCCGCTCTGATCATAGCTCGGATTAAAGGTAAATGAGCCCGCTCCGTTACCCGAATCCACCAGGGTGGCATTGGTCGGGACATTCACCCCGCTGAAGTGCACCACATTCCCGTCCGGATCAGTCCCTGAGATCCTGAACTGCAAAACTTGCGCCTCATCCACCATCTTAGAACCGATGGAGGCTAACACCGGAGGTCGATTGGTATTATTTACCGTAATCTGCACTACCTCCGAATCCGCCAAACCACCGTCAGAAGCTATAAAAGTCACATTGAATATACCGGCTT
>CAIVRH010000010.1 GCA_903908285.1 uncultured candidate division Zixibacteria bacterium | reverse complement strand
ATTAGTCTGATTCAGCGCTGATGCGGCTTTAGCTTCATTTTCAAATCTGGTTTTGGCTTCGCTATCACACAGAAGATGCCGGGGTAGGAATTTCAAAGCCACTATCCGGTCCAGTTTGGTGTCTTGGGCTTTGTAGACCACCCCCATGCCACCTTCGCCAAGTTTCTCAAGGATACGATAATGTGAAATCGTCTGTCCCGTCATAAACCACACCTCCCGCTTTCGCTTCGCTTCAGCGGGATCCTCAAATTCGCAGCCACTCGTTGAAAAAGCACTCGTGGGCGAATTTGGGACATGCCCCCTTCACCCAGCTTCTCGATAATTTTATAATGCAAAATGGTTTTGTTTATCATTTTTCTTTTGTATGAAAGTTATCCCGACATAATCAATTAATCGAAAATATCCAGATTGTCAATAGAACATCTCTGCCGGAAAAAACAAACTCTCATCTAAGGTGAGATACCTTAACTATAGTCCGCAAGCCCTTCTTGCCTCCCCCCTGACTTCTTTTCCCCGTTTAGTGAAGAAAGAAACCTAGTGTGGTTTGAATTTCTTTTCCTTGACAGCAGAACCATCCCAAATTACCTTTCTACCATGAGGAAATTTCCGGCTATTTTGATCTTAATCGGTATATGAAGAACCGCAGGTCGGGTTGCGAAGCTGCCCGACATGCAATAGGCAATTAATTCCGAACAGGAGGTATTATGAAGACAGGACAGGTGATAGTGATCGGCATCAGCCTAATACTGGCTGCTTTGGTTTTTGGTATACTATTCTATAGCGCCAAATCCACGGAGGATACCATCAATGTGGTGGGAATGGCGACGAAACGGTTCGATTCCGACATCGTAAAGTGGCGCCTAACCATCAGTCGTAATTCCGGATTGAATGATGTCACCCAGGGCTACTCGCTTATCCAAACCGATTTGTCGTTTTTGCGAAAACTTCTTGCGGAAAAGGGATTGCTGGAGAAGGAAATCACCATCCAACCCATCAATACCATGCCCAACTATTCGCGCGAAGGCCAGATATCCGGTTACATTCTCCAACAGGGAGTTTTTGTCATTACATCTAATATTGCCGCAGTGGAGGAGATCGCTTTGGACCCTGCAGGTTTGATCAACCGGGGTATTGTACTGCAAAACTCCGACCTGGAATATTTCTATTCGAAACTCTCGGATATCAAAATGGAGCTTTTGGCCGAAGCTTCCAAAGATGCCCAAAGACGGGCAGAGGAGATCGCCAAGAATTCCGGAATCAATCTCGGTCCGGTGACCAGTTTGAAGACCGGGGTATTCCAAATTACCGAGCCCTTCTCCACCGACGTCAGTGATTACGGGATGTACAATACCAAAACCAAGCAGAAGGACATTACCATCACGGTTCGAGCATCATTTAAGATTAAATGAACAGCGTTACCAAGCTGCAAAAACATAAGCTGTCTTTATAAAAATCAGATACGTTATAAAACTAATTCTGATTTTTGTGTCGTTCTCCTGCGGGAAGAAAATAAGATGACATTCTAACCTCCCTTAAGCCAAGGCAGGAGTCACAGATACCACATATGCTCCGGTTTCTCCGGAATGGACAACTGCCAACGGGAGGTGTCGACAATAATGTATATATCGCTAACACCGGAAACAACCGCATACTCCGATTCATGCCCTCCAAAGATTTTCCTCATTTATTAGTTTCTTTTTAGTCTGACATATTTTCTTCCCTCTCTTTTTTAATGTAATTGCCATTTGACTGACCGTGAGGTTGTACTGTCACTTTGTATTGTCATATTGACAGCAATAGAGTCACTATTACATAAATAATGTCAAATTGACAATTAATGATAAGTATAATCCATATAGACTTATTTGTATAATTATATGCTTTATAATGACTTAATGCGACCGGCTTGACTTGGCATAACAATTGCAATACAATCACAGCGAAGATTGAAAAAGTAACGGAATGGTTTAGTAAAACTTAACTTAATCGTGGGAGGAGGTAGAAATGAGAGCAATTGCCAGATGTAGGCCTTTCAGGGATATGATTACCATCCCGGATGATATGAACAGGTTTTTCGAGGGCTTTTTCGGACATCCAGGTGAAAAAAGTGAATGGTTGGAAGGAGCTTGGAACCCGAGCGTTGACATTTCCGAGACCAAAGATAACCTGATTATCAAAGCAGAGATGCCTGGAATGAACAAAGAGGATGTCAAAATTTCCATTCATGATAATATTCTCACCTTGAAAGGCGAGAAGAAACAGGAGAAAGAGGAAAAGGAGGAGAATTTTCACCGGGTGGAAAGAAGCTATGGCTCCTTTAGCCGGTCGTTTGCGCTTCCGGCAACGGTGAAGGCGGATCAGGTGAAAGCTTCTTACAAGGATGGAGTGCTGAACGTATCTTTAGCCAAAATCGAAGAAGCCAAACCCAAAGAGATACCGATTGTAATTGAATAGCAAAAATCAGGGGGGGAGGAATTGGATTCCTCCCCTCCTTGAAAACGAATACGCTTGCCTGTTTCTCTCTGCAATGGTTGGAACAGGCTTTTATATAGATAGGAATCGGTTTTAGTTTATCGTTGACGAAGCTCGAAACGAAGATCGTTATACGTAAGTCGATTTTCGATACGAAGTTCGAGAACGATAAACGAGCATCGATTCCAGCATCGCAACCGATATACGATAAACGAGAATTAAGAAAGGAGTGATAAATATGAGTAAGACAATTGGAATTGACCTGGGAACCACCAATTCGTGTGTGGCGGTGATGGAGGGAGGTAATCCGGTGGTGATTCAGAATGCGGAAGGATCACGGACCACCCCTTCGGTGGTCGGATTCACCAAAACCAACGAGCGGCTAGTGGGGCAGGTGGCAAAAAGACAGGCGATCACCAATCCCGACAAAACGGTTTTTTCCATCAAGAGATTCATGGGAAGAAAATACCGGGAGGTCGGTGCGGAGATCAAAACCGTTCCGTTCAAAGTGGTGGAAGGGCCGAATGGCGATGCCCGGGTGAAGATACAGGACAAGGAATACACCCCTCCGGAGATTTCTGCCATGATTCTGCAGAAGATGAAACAGACCGCAGAGGATTACCTGGGTCAAAAGGTGACCGAGGCGGTGATCACCGTCCCGGCTTACTTCAACGACAGCCAGAGACAAGCCACCAAGGATGCGGGAAAAGTGGCGGGACTTGAAGTAAAACGAATCATCAATGAGCCGACTGCTGCAGCTTTGGCTTATGGACTGGACAAGAAGAAGGATGAAAAGATTGCAGTTTATGACCTGGGCGGCGGAACCTTTGACATCTCCATTTTGGAATTGGGTGATGGCGTATTCGAGGTAAAATCGACCAATGGTGATACCCACCTGGGGGGAGATGATTTTGACAAGCGGGTCATCGACTGGATCGTTGCGGAATTCAAAAAGCAGGAAGGTATAGACCTATCCAGGGATCCGATGGCTTTGCAGAGACTGAAGGAATCAGCGGAGAAGGCGAAATGTGAGATCTCCACCACCATGGAGACCACTATTAATCTGCCGTTCATCACTGCTAATGCCAGCGGCCCCAAACATCTGAATTTGACTCTCACCAGAGCCAAGCTGGAGCAGTTGGTGGATGATCTGGTCCAGAGAACCGTGTCGCCCTGTAAGCAGGCATTGTCGGATGCGGGATTATCCGTTTCACAAATAGATGAGGTAATTTTGGTCGGCGGAATGACCCGGATGCCCAAGGTTCAGGAGATAGTCAGGCAGCTTTTTGGCAAGGAACCGCATAAGGGAGTGAATCCGGATGAAGTGGTTGCAGTAGGCGCTGCTATTCAGGGAGGAGTCTTGGCCGGTGATGTGAAGGACGTCCTGCTTTTAGACGTTACTCCCCTGTCGCTGGGCATTGAAACCCTGGGTGGTGTATCCACCAAGTTGATCGACCGGAACACCACCATACCGACTCGGAAGAGCGAGATCTTCACTACTGCGGAGAATAATCAGACCTCGGTCGAAATCCATGTGCTGCAGGGTGAGCGGCCCATGGCGATAGACAACAAGACCATCGGCAGATTTCATCTGGACGGACTGCCGCCGGCACCGAGAGGATTGCCCCAGATAGAGGTGAGCTTCGACATCGACGCCAACGGTATATTGAACGTTTCGGCTCAGGATAAAGCCACCGGAAAACAGCAAAGTATCCGGATCGAGGCTTCCAGCGGTTTGACCCAAATGGATATTCAGAAGATGGTGAAAGATGCGGATCTGCATGCTTCAGAGGACAAGAAGAAACGCGAAGAAGTGGACATCAAGAACCGTGCGGATCAGCTGGTTTACGAAACCGAAAAAGGTCTGAGGGATTACGGGGATAAACTGGATGCAGACACCAGAGCCAAAGTGGAAGCGGCGATGGAAAGAGTCCGGGAAGCTTTGAAAGCCAACCGGATAGAGGAGATAAAATCCGCTACGGAAGCTTTGACCACAGTATGGCACGAAGCGGCAGGTAGATTGTATCAGCAATCCCATGCCAACTCTGCCGGACAAAATCAGGAACCCAATGCTCAAGCTGAACATAGGGAAGGAAAGAGTAGCGAGAAGGATTCACCGGTGGACGCAGACTATGAAGTGGTTGGATGAAATCGCTAATCTTAGTCTGAGTCTCAGATCATGGTGAACAAGGGACGGCGCAAGGGGTGAGATGTTCGTATGAACGCATACGCGATTCCCGCCCCTATGGTATTTGTAACAGTCGCATTTATGCGATCATGACAAAATCTATATTGCATCAATGAGTCCTGGCCTTTATATTGTTTTGTTGAAATTGGTAATTATCAACCCCTCTTTCCCCTCTCAGCATTTACGGAGATGGGGACTAAAGGAGGAGAGGTCTCGATGAATTCCCAAATAACAAGGTGAAAACTGCGTAAAATTTAGGTTCTGATCTAATGTACTGAAAGGAGCAGAGGATTTGCCCACATACGAATATGAATGTGAAAAGTGTCATCACCAGTTTGAACAGGTTCAAAAGATGAAAGACGAGCCGGTGAAAACCTGCCCGGCTTGCGGGGGCAAGGTCAGAAGATTGATTTCCAGCGGTGGAGGATTTCTGTTCAAAGGCAATGGATTTTATATCACCGACCATCGGAGCAAATCCTACAAGAGTAAGGAAAGAGAAGAGAAAGGAATCCCGGAAAAGAAAGAAACGAAAGCACCAGCAACAAAAAAACCGGAGTAAACAAAATAAAATAAGTTCGGGAAATTAAGGCGAGATTCAACTCGCCTTTTTGTGTTTAACCCTCCCTACTTTGAGTGTGTGTCATGCTTGGGTTTTGACTTTGTAGCCGCAATCTTTAGATTGCGTAAGTCGATGGAATCCAAAAAACCGCTTTCGCCCATACGGGCGGCTACAAAAACGTCGCATCAGCTCCGCGAAGCGGGATTTCCGCTTTGCTTCAACAAACTGGTGTACTTCTTGAGAAAAGCTCATATTGACAAAGCAGTTTGTGGTGTTTATTTTACCTTTGGTTGCTCTGAAGTCGAAAGGCGGGCAAGGGTGCCCGCCCTACGGAATGATTTCTGATTTGGAGAATAGGGAGTAAAGAAACCAGATGGCGCAGAAAGATTATTACGAAGTTCTTGGTGTAACCGATAAAGCCACCGAAGTGGAGCTTAAAAAAGCCTACCGGCGTTTGGCTAAAAAGTACCACCCCGATGCCAATCCCAACAACAAAATGGCGGAGGAGAAGTTCAAGGAGATCTCCTCGGCTTATGACGTTTTGAGCGACCCGGAGAAAAGGAAACAATACGACCAGTTAAAACAGATGGGTCAAAGAGGATATGCCGGTGGAACCGAAGGCTACGAGGATATCTTTACCCGGCGGGGAGGAAAGGGACAAACTTTCAGTTATGAGGATATGGGTGGATTCGGCAACCTAAGCGACCTGTTCAGCTCGTTTTTCGACATGGGAGAGACCACCCGCAAACAAAGATGGGGAGCTCAAAAGGGAGGAGATATTTATGCCGAGGTGGAGATTCCATTCGATCTTTCCATTTCCGGCGGAAATACAACACTCGAATTCAGAAAAGAAGAGACCTGCCCGGCTTGCGGGGGAACCGGCGCCAAAGCCGGCAGCAAGCTTTCCACCTGCCCGGATTGCGGCGGAGCCGGCATGATCTCATTCTCCCAGGGGGGATTTGCGGTAAACCGCCCTTGCCCTCGGTGTATGGGTAGAGGGAAGATCATCACCACCCCCTGCCCCCAATGCGGAGGCCGGGGACAAATCATCGCTACCAAGAAACTTATGTTAAAGATCACCCCGGGGATTGGCGATGGAACCCAGCTGCGCCTGCGCGGGCAGGGACAAGCCGGAACCGGTGGTGGTCCTCCGGGAGATTTGATAGTTAAAGTCAATATAGCGGAACATCGATTTTTCGAGCGAAAAGGAAAGGACATCTATTGCCGGGTGCCGATAAATATCGCCCAAGCCATCCTGGGCACCAAGATCAGAGTAAGAACTTTGAACGGAAAGGTGGATTTAAAGATTCCACCGGGAACACAGAGCGGAGCCAAGTTACGTCTGAAAGGAAAAGGGGTGGAGGAAGACGGCAGTAAAGGGGATCAATATGTGGAAGTGGTGGTGGAAGTCCCTGAGAAAATAAATGAAAAGCAGAAGAAGCTTCTGGAGGAGTTCGCTAAGGAAACCGGTTTGAAATACTGATGTGACCAAAAAAGTGTGGAATCAATCAGAATAATATAACTATATTGTTAAAACCCGAAACAGGATCAACTGCAAAACTAACAAGGAGAAGCTAATGGAAGTGATCGACAGAATTAAAGACAAGGCGAAAGCCAAAAGAAAAAGGGTGGTTCTGCCAGAGGGAACCGAGGAGAGGATGATTCAGGCATCGAAAAAGATCCTGGCGGAAGGGCTGGCGGAGGTGAGTCTTTTGGGCGATGAGGAGCAGATCAAGAAATTGGCAAAAGCCAACGACCTGGATTTGAGCAAGGTAAAAGTGATCGATCCGGTCAAATCGCCCAAGCTGAAAGAGTATACCGCTGAGTATCAGGAGCTTCGAAAGAAAAAAGGGATCACCCTGGATCAGGCTCAGAAGATGATGGTCCATCCCCTGTTTTACGGCGCCATGATGGTGAGAAAAAACGAGGTGGATGGATTCGTGGCCGGAGCGGTCAATACCACCGGCGACGTAATGCGGGCAGGTATCCAGATCATCGGCATGGCCCCCGGCATCACCTCGGTATCCAGCTCGTTCATCATGGTTCTGCCGGAATTTATGGGAGAGAAAAACAAGATATTCATTTTTGCCGACTGTGCCGTGATACCCGATCCCGATCCTGCCCAGCTTGCCTCCATCGCCATCGCTTCGGCTAACACCATGAAGAGCCTGATCGGAGATGAGCCCCGTGTTGCCATGCTCTCCTTCTCCACCAAGGGAAGCGCCGAGCATGAATTGGTGGATAAGGTTAAAGAAGCCACCCGTATTGCCAAAGAGATCAAACCCGATCTTAAAATCGACGGGGAGCTTCAAGCCGATTCCGCCATAATCCCGGCCGTGGCTAAAAAGAAATGCCCGGATAGTCTGCTGGCAGGTAATGCCAATGTTTTGATATTCCCGGATTTGAATGCAGGGAATATCGCCTATAAGCTGGTTCAGAGAATGGCCAAGGCGGAAGCCATCGGACCGGTGATCCAGGGATTGGCAAAACCGGCCAACGATCTTTCCCGCGGGTGCAGTGTGGACGATATCGTCAACGTGGTGGCGATTGCCATGAATTTGGCTTAAAACGTCCGCCGCAAACCTTCTACTAAGGGTGTGGAAGGGGTAGCCGCAGACTTCAGTCTGCGAGGGTGGTGTAATTAGAATATAGTGGCGGGACTCGTTCCCGTCTAAAAAACCTCTCCCCCTTTAATCCCCCTCTCCGTTTTATGGTTCGCCTTCGCTCACCATCCTGAGCATGCCGAAGGACGGAAAGGGGTTCACCCTGAAGGAGATAGAGGGGATGAGCTAACAAAACCATGAAACCAATTAGTACTTTCTTCTTAGCCGGCATAATCCAAGGATCAAAACGGGGAAAAACCCTGTACGATCAGGATTACAGGAAGAAAATAAAAACGCTTCTCCATCGGCATTTCCCGGATTCCAAAATCATCGATCCGGTTTGCACTCATCCCAACTCGGTGGATTACGATCACCCGACCGGCAAAAAAGTGTTCTTCAAATGTGTAAAGCAAGCGACCGAAAGCGATTGCGTGATTGCTTATCTCCCTGAAGCCTCCATGGGAACCGCCGTGGAGATGTGGGAGTGTAATAAAAAGGGGGTACCGGTCTGGTCCATCACCCCCATGAAAGAAAACTGGGTGGTGAAGTTTTTGTCTACTAGAATATTCGAATCATTGGACGAATTCGGCAAGTATTTGCACAGCACTTGCAGTGATAAATAAGATGTTTCGCTTCGCCCTGCCCCAGACCATTTGGTACGGGGCTGCGCTCAATAGGACGCCACCGATGTCGCTTCGAGCAATTTCACAACGGGATTTTATGATATGATTCTTTCCAACTCACCCCCTAGTTCCCCCTCTCTTGGAAAGAGAGGGGGATTCAAGGGGGTGAGTTCTCTTATTGTGTCCTGTATCATTCTAAAGTGTAGCCGAAGAATCTCGAAATCAGATGTTTCGCTTCGCTCAACATGACAATTTTCATTTCGTCTCTTTAACATTCCTATAATCTTACATGATCATAAACTCCACCCTGATCTATTGCCTTATTCCTGAGTTAAGGAAAGCCATTCAAGGGTATAAGATTCATCATATCTATACCTCTCCCGATTATAAAGAACTGTTTTTTGAAATGAGAGGCAAATCCGGAGAAGTTACTCTCTATTTCTCTACACATCCGGTCGACTGCCGGATCGAAATCTGGGGAAAAAAGGAGATAGATCAGTATAAGCAATCTTTTCAGACGACCAATCTGTTTTCGTTTGCTGTAGGCGGATATGTTCAAAATATCGAACAGCTGGATTTTGACCGGGTGATCAAAATCTCCTGCGAGAAAACGAGCCAATTCGGTAAAGGTGAAAAGTTCGACTTGATCTTTGAGCTGACCGGCAGAAACAGTAATGCGATTTTGACAAGAGACGACGGAATGATAATAGATTGCCTGAGAAGAATCGACATCACCCAAAACCGGTTCAGACAAATCCAAACTGGAGAAAAATATATCCTCCCCCCTGCTCCGAAGAAGAGAAATCCTTTCTCGATAAAAAAAGAGGAGTTTATATCGCTTGCCAGGACTGTTCATCCGGTGACAGATTGGTTAAGAGGTCATTTTATCGGAATCGACTGGCTTTTGGCTCAGAAGATTGCAATTGAATCCAGATTTGACCTGGATAAAATGATTTCTCATCAGAATGAAGATGAAATGGAACACTTGTGGAGGACATTTTCACAAACCTTTGAGAAACTATCAAACCACCACTTCAATTTTCAGATCATTAATAACCCGGATGGAAAATCCGAAGCCATCAGTTGTGTGGAGCTTTCTTTCCTTCCGGAAGATCGGAAAATCTATTGCCCGAATTTGAACTCTGCCATAAAAAGCTTCTTCACTGCCAGGTTGGGAGCAGAAAAGACAAACAGGGAGTTGCATAAGTTATCCGCGTATGTCAATCGAGCTTTGGAAAAATTGTATCAAAGAGAAAAGAAGATAGAGGAGGATTTACGGAAATCCGAGAGAGCTGAGGAATACAAAAGATTTGGTGAGCTCCTGATGATGAATAAGGAAACGATCAAAAAGGGCTTAATATCTGTTGAACTGACTGACCTATTTGATCCCCAACACCAGATATTGGAAATCCCTTTGGATTCTAAACTCAACGCCATATCCAATGCCCAGTCTTACTTCAAAAAGTATAAAAAGGCAAAGGATGCCTTGAGCATAATAAAAAAGCGAAAAGAAGAAACCGAACACCGGATAATTCAACTGGCAGAAATCTCCAAACTGCTTGCGGGAGAGGTTAAGAAGATAAATTTAGAGGAACAGAAACAAAATCTGATCCGTTTGGGGTTTATGCGACCGACCCGATCAAAGATCATGGATAAAAGGAAAAAAGAATTCTCCCCCCGAAGGTTTTTAACCAAAAGTAGCTGGGAAATTTTAGTGGGAAAAAGTGACAGAGAGAATGATTACCTGACGTTTAAGTTTGCTAATCCCGATGATCTATGGTTCCATGCTCAGGATGTTCCGGGTTCGCATGTGCTATTAAGGAGAAAAGAGAAGAAAGCAGAACCTTCCTCATCAGAAATCAGGGAAACAGCACAAGTAGCAGCATATTTTAGCAAAGCCAGAAAGGAAAAGAAAGTGTCGGTGGTTTATACCCAAGCCAAACACATCAGAAAACCAAAGGGAGGAAAACCGGGGTTGGCGTTGGTGCAAAGGGAAAAAAGCATTTTGGTTGAACCTAGATTACCTGCAGATAACATTTCCGAGCATGAATAAATCGCATAGGCAAGCCCACCAAAGCATAAAGTCTTGTCTACAAGATCAGGGGGTATTAGTGTTATAATATATTTGTGTTATCCTTCAAGCACCGTAGGCAGGGCTCCCAGCCCTGCTAAAATCGGGCGGGCATGGGTGCCCGCCCTACGAAATTTAAAGTTGACCGCCAAGGTATAAAACCTTGGCTACGCAATAAAGATGGAATATTGTTACAAGAAAAAGTTACAACGTTATTTCAACAGCAGCATCTTTTTTGTTTCGGTTAGATCCCCCGCCTTCAATTGATAGAAATATATCCCACTTGCCATTTCTTCCCCCTTATCATTCTTACCGTCCCAAATCGCTTTATATTCTCCGGCAGCTTTTGGCTCATCTACCAGTGTTCTCACCTTTTGCCCCAGCACATTATAGACTTTTATGGTGGTGGGGAGGGGAACTTTGAACTTTGAACCTTGAACCTTGAACTTAATTATGGTGATCGGATTAAACGGATTCGGATAGTTTTGACCAAGCGAGAAATCAGTTGGCACCGAAACCGGTTCCTCTGTCACCGATGTGGGCTTGAAGTTGATCTGCACGTCGTCGATGTACCAGCCGTTGGTTGTGTCGGTGTTATCTGAGGTGAAATGAAATCTGAATTTCACGTTGCTATGTCCAGTGTAAGAATCAAGAGGTATACTCACCTGGGTCCATTCGCTTTGGGTATCGACGAACGCGGGGGAAATTCTCTCCCATCCTTTGCTTCCATCGGTGTTTATTTCCACATAGCCGGTATCACCCGACCCGAACTGATACTTGTGCCAGAAAGAAACTTGAGGATTCTCTTCGTCGGTGAGATCGAAAGACTCTTTGATTCCCGCCCAGCTATCGGTATTGTTCCTGTAGCTACCAAGCGGACTGTCTGTCAGGCTAAATGTACCGCTGTGGTCTGAAACCGATGTCCAGTTCCACAGGTTATTGGCTCCTCCGGTCTCCCAGTGAAAAAGTCCGTCCTCGAAATCGAAGGTGATCAGATCGGAATCGACGAAGAATTTGAATTTAAACCGGGGAGCACCTAAGGGAATATTAACCACATTATGCAAGCTATCCTGTGCGGAAAAATAGTAGTAAACGATTTTCCCTGGACTTTGCGGAGGAATCTCCCCTTGATAATTGTTGGAACCGACCGATTGCAAGTGTTGCTTGGTAAAAGAGGAGAGGGTGTCCGTGCGCCAGAAGAGAAACAGCGAATCCTCACTTAATCCGTTGCCAGGTGTGATGGTAACCTGCAGAGTATAAGGATTCAGCGTGTCGGTTGTATACAAAGGCGGGTTGTGCTGGATGGTTAGAGCGCCTGCAGGTTTGTAGTTCAATGCGGCGAAAAGATCCACCAAGCCCCAGCCGTAGGTGTTGTTGGGTGATGTGGAATTATTAGCGGTCATAATCAAAGCTTCCCGGGTCTGCATGACGGTCCAGTCCGGGTGGGCGGAGAGAAGGACAGCCACACTTCCCCCGACCAGTGGCGTGGAAAGGGATGTTCCTGTGGCCTGAAGGTATCCGGTGGTGTCATAAGGGGAAGCGCAGTAGGTTAGAACTCCTCGAGCAACCACTTCGGGTTTGATCCGTCCATCATAGGTAGGACCGTGTGAACTTTTGTACCAAATGTTTCCAGACGCATCCACCGCTCCACAAGCTATGATACTGTCTGCATCTGCTGGTGCGTCAAGCGTTCCCGATCCGGGACCTGAGTTTCCCATGGCATTACACACTACGATTCCCCGGCTGGCGGCTATATCCGCAGCTATAGTTGTAACACAGGTATTGCCATCATAATCCGGATAAGTGTACCAATTCGAATAACCTAATGAGCTGGAGATCACCTCCGCGCCGATGCTGTCTGCCCATTCCATTCCCGCCACCCAGTTGTCCTCCTCTATCGGGGTCTCCGATCGAACATCTTCGGTTTTAGCCAAAACGAATTCCGCACCAAAAGCAGGACCGTAAAGCTGTTCATCGTATTCTCCGCCCAAGGCAGACCAGGTGTAAGTGCCGTGATTGTGTTGATCGGATGTATCACCCGGTTGATTTTGGGTATTGTTATCGTGAAAGATAAAATCGTACTCTGCCAGCACTCTCCCCTGGGCAAAAGCGGCGGCGAAGGCTTGGTGATTTTTCCGATAACCTGTATCCATCATGCATACGATCACATTCTGCCCCTTAAAACCCATATCATGAACGATGGGGACGTTAATCTGATCCAGCTGGGGAAGAGATGGTCCGTAGTTCCTGCCGTAGCCAAGGGCTTCACCCGGTCGATATAGCTTGACACCACTATTTTGGATTTCATCCGGTGCTCTTTTGAAATCAGCAACTTTGGTGATCTTTCTTACAAAAGGAAGTTGGGATAGCTTTTCGACTTGGCTCTTTTGGATTCGGATGCTAACTGCATTGAGCCACCGGGATTTTTGATTTAAGGTTCCCCCCCATTTCAAAGTTTCGTCCACATACTTTTGATAAACCGGAAGGTCCAAAAAATCAATGCCGGCTTTATTCTTCTCTCTTCTTTTCATAGCGGAGCTGGTGAGTAAGCTTTGAAGGCGAGTTTTTTCTTCATCGTATTGAGAAAAGGAAAATATTCCTTTGTCGGTGAAGAAGACCCACACTTTAATGGAATCTTCCGAGGACAGGGAAAAGATAAATTGCTTCAAGGTTGGTGAAACCACCGGCTCCTCTTTTGGCGATACCAGGAATTGAGGAATCCCCTTGCCCCCTTCTAAAAGTGTAATCGACTGAGCCTCTAAAGAACTCAGATTTGCGAAAAGAAGGAGGGATATTACGCCAAAGATTATTCCGGTTTTATTTAAAGTCAACATGGTGTTTAACATTATATTTAGCTACTAACGGTTAAGCGATCGGGACATAATCAAAATACGTAAAATCCTGAAAATATGGTTAGTTTACCCTCCCGGTAAATTCCAAATCGAAATGAACGACTCCGCCGTAAGCGGCGGGGAAGTGTTCTCTTCAAACCGACTTCAGTCGGGTCCAATTAACGCCACTAAAGTGGCTGGGAAGGATTCAGGAATAATATTCAAACTGGCTTTAGCCAGGTTTTAATTCACCCCACTAAATAGAGCCTCAAGCTAAGCATCGGCTGTTTAACGTCAACTATGAATCAAAATTATGGGATTCCCCTTCTTTTGAATTATCCGGGTCAGGAAACTTGACGGGCATAAAAAAATTGAGGGTAAAATTGATTTTTTGGGTTAATGGTAAAAACGTGTTGGTTTTTTGTGGTTGATAATAATTGAGACATACCATACGAGATAAGCTTCTCTTCTCAATTTAGATAAACCACGATGTTGCCGGTAGTGTTGTTTGAGCAT
>CAIVRH010000009.1 GCA_903908285.1 uncultured candidate division Zixibacteria bacterium | reverse complement strand
ACAGTCTGGGTAATCACTGCATTACAGGAATCCTTGCATCCGCTGGCAGTAATGGTTACTACTACTTTCTTCGTTCCCGGTGTGTCATAGCGGGCAGAAGCAGTTCCTTGTCCGCTAATAGGAGAAGGTGTCCAAAGATATGTAACTCCGGTGGAGGGATTGGAGGTGACGGTGGCTGAAGCCAGTAAACTATCGCAGGTCAGCTCATCACCGGCACAACTCAAGACCGGCTTGGTAACAGTCTGGGTAATCACCGCATTACAGGAGTCCTTACTACAGCCGTTGGCGGTGACGGTTACTACCACTTTTTTGGTTCCCGGTGTGTCGTAGCGGGCATGTGCAGTTCCCTGACCACTCACCGGCGCAGGTGTCCAAAGGTAAGTTACACCAGTCGATGGATTGGAGGTGACCGTGGCTGAAGCTAAGGTGCTGTCACAGGTGAGTTCGTCACCGGTGCAGGTCAAGACCGGAGGTTGATTGTAAACGTTGACCGTAAACTGACAGGTATCTTTGGCTCCACAAGGATCAGTAGATAAAAGTTTTATGGTATAATCCCCATTCTCCGCACAAGTGGTATTCCATTCCACATGATTACCCACGATGGTGGGATTGTTGGTGGCAGAAGGAATTATGCCCAATAAGGTGACTGGAGCGGAATCACCATCCGGATCGGTTACGGAATAATTACCGCTGGTAAATTTATTCCCCGCTTGAACGCTTCCATTAGCAGGGCAGGTTAGAACCGGCGGGGAGTTAGCCATATTGATACCAAAGAAGCAAGTATCGGCAGCTCCGAAATTATCGATGGCAATAACCGTTACAAAGCCGCCCGCGGCACAATGGTTGGTTACGTCATAGTTAACGTTTGCGGTAACATGCTTTGTGCCTATCCCTACAACATTGGTTAAAATCAGGTTTGCCACACCTCCCCCGGTAAAGAAAGCAGAAAGAGAAGTGATTTGGTTATCATCATCTGCAATTACCTGGGAAGCGGTATAGTTACCGTTCATATGGTGATTCTGAGTATTGGGGCAGTTGACTTGGGGAGGATTATTAGCCAGCACAACAATGTTGGTTGTATCTGTAATACCACCCTTTCCCGCACAATTATCCGCAACTTGGAAAATTATCTTATAAGGGGAACCTAGCGTATCTCCCTTGGTGGGAGTCCAACTCAAAGTCCCGGTGATCGGAGAGACTCCGCGTGTATAAGAAAGAGTTCCCGGACCGGTTTTGGTTAAGGTCAGAGTATCAAGAGGATCAGCATCGGTAGCAGTTACATGGAAGATTAAGGTATTCTCTACCCATACCGTTTCGGCTTCCGGAACAGATACGGTGGGCAAATGGTTTATGTGTACTGCTATCTGGACTGTATCTATATCAGTGGCACCGAACCAATCCGTTGCTTTAAATATAAACCGATATGTGGAATCACCTGCAGCGGGCATAAAACAGCATTTCCCGTTGCTGTAAACTCCTGGTCCCGAGATTTTAGTAATGGTTACCGTCTCACCGCAGTAGTCGGGATCAGTAGCATGAATGTTATTAAAGCAGATGCTTTCAGCTTGACATTTGAAGAAAGCGGTGTCGTTTGGTACATACAACACTGGCGGTCGATCGGGCAGGCGGTAAAGCAGAACTAAATCCTGGTGATCCCCATCCCCCCCACCATAGTAATCTTCCCAGGCGACGATGAATTCATTTGGTCTTTTTTTGGAACAATACACCCAGGCATGATCATAATTATCGGGGTTTAACCTCTGTTCAGTATAAAAAACATAATCACACTTACCATTCGCTATAGGGGCAATGAAAAGACCATTGGAATCGACTCCGGTTATGGTGAAGAAGGCAGTGTCGGGAGGGGTATCAGGTCCTCTGAATATAACGTGTGTATCGGCTGGAACACCATGTCCATACCAACCGGATAAAGTTGTCGGAGCGTAACCCGCTAATTCTGCCAGCATCACCTCACTGTATTGGCCGACGATAGATGCCCAAACATCAGTAGGTAAAAGGTCATTTACCACATTGATATTGTAGCCTAAATTGTTCAATACCTGCTGTAAACTAGGCTCTGTATCTTTAGTAGATCTTAAGCTGTCCAAAGCTTCAGGAGGCGTATTAAATCCCTGCCAGGTAGTAGTGGAACCATTCGGTCCATTACCTGCATGGGTTGGAGCCCATGCGACAAACAACAATAAAACACTATACGCTAAAACATGTATCAACCGACGCATTTCTACCTCCTATGCTTTTTATTATTAAAAGAAACATTTTATATTCTGGGGATAAATAATAAAACTGTGGATTTGTAAATCTCAATATTCCTCCATATATACTACACCCGCGACTTTGGTGATCTTATTCAGAATCTATTCTTGCTTTGAAATGTTATACTCAGCCCACAACATAACTTTAACTGGAAATAATATAACAACTTTACTTCATTTGTCAAGAACTTTCCGTTCTTTTTTTGAACTTGGAATCAAAAAGAATGTGTAAATATTGAACAGGTACTTTTCTAGATCTAAACCCTTATAAAAAAGCCCTCTGGTTATATCCGAACCAGAGGGCTTTTTGTCTTTATCTGTGATATGATTATTTCAACAACGACATCTTTTTAGTCTGGACGAATTCATCCGCCTCGAGTCGATAGAAGTAGATGCCGCTGCTTAATTCAGCCCCATCCCGATTTCTTCCGTCCCAGGTAACAGTATTAATTCCAGCATCCTGATAACCCTCATATAAAACTTTCACTATTTGACCTAATACGTTGTAGACCGTCAACTTGACATGACAGGTTTTAGGCAGTAAGTAGTTGATCTGCGTTGTTGGATTAAAAGGATTCGGCATATTCTGGAACAGGGTGAACCCATTGGGTGTATTGGGATTATCAGTTTCATCTCCGGCATCGATAGGATCCAAAACCCGCAGCATAAGCGTGGTCTCATGTTCGACATAGTCGCCATGCGGACCACATAAGGTCCAGGCTTTCAAAGTGATAGTAAATCTTCCCGTATCCGTTGAAGGTGATGTGTATATGTTCAACAAGGTACTATCGGTGGGGGTAAACATCGGTTTGTTGAAAACGGCAGTCACCTCCGGATAGGGCAATCCTGAGACGGTGAGGGTGCAAGGTTTGTTCATCCAGAAGTATCGGGTGAGCTTAACCTCATATCCCACAGTCTGGCCGGCTATGACAAATTGTGTGTCTGGAGAAATGGTGATATCGAAATTGGGATTATGGCAATTGTAGAGATTTACTTTGAATTCACAGGTATCCTGGTTGCCGCAATTATCACTGGTCAATATACGGATAAAGTAATCACCTTCGTCCAATATGTGGGTTATCCATTCAACGTGATTGCCGACGAGATATGGCAGTTGTCCATGCGGTGTGGGATTAATATCCAGGATGGATATGGTTACGGGACCACCATAGGGGTTGGACACGATGCAATCCGAGCTTATAAAAGTCAGACCAGCATTAGTATGGCCATCATTCGGACAGGCTCTGATCTCAGGAGGTTGACCGCAGACCACGTTGACGATAAACGAACATGTATCTTTAAGTCCGCACGAATCTGTTGCAACCAAGGTTATTACATGATCTCCTTTCTCATCGCAGTTGGTAAGCCATTCAACATGGTTAGCCACTATGACCGGGTTATGGGCAGATGGCGGGGAAATGCCGAGGAGAGTGACAGTCACCGGATCGCCATCCGGGTCGAACTTGGAGAAGTTGGTGCTGATGAAAGTATAACCGGCTGCAGTGGTATCGTTATCAGGACAGGTCAGCTGCGGGGGTTGGTTGTAGACGGTTACCTCGAAACAGCAGGTGTCGTAATCTCCGATCTGATCCTTGGATTCCAGACAGATGGTGAATACTTTGCCCTCATCGCTGCATTCGGTCAGCATCTCCACGTGATATTGAACCTTGATCGGCTGATGAGAGGGGGTGGGAGTTATGGATATGATCCAAACCGAATCCGGTTCAGCCAAGGGGCCGGTAACCGCATAATTGGTACTAATGAATTTTACCCCGGTATGAACGCTGTCGTTCTCCGGACAATCAAGTACACTAGTACCCTCGTTGTACACGGTTACTTTGAACTGACACGTATCCTTAAGCCCGCAGGGATCGGTTGCTACCAGACGGATTATATAATCTCCATATTCGCTGGGGGTGGTGATCCATTCAATATGACTTCCCACTATAGTTGGATTGTTGGTAGCAGGCGGGGTGATGTCCAGGAAAGTAACCGGATCAGTGTCGCCATCTAAGTCGATCACAGAGAAGTTGGAACTGACAAAAGTCTGGGTGGCATTGATGATACCGTCGTTGGGGCAGGTTAACTGAGGAGGTCGGTTATATACGGTAACATGGAAGTAGCAGGTGTCTTTGGCGCCGCAGCTGTCCGTAGCTACCAGGCAGATGGTGAAGTTTTTCCCTGTATCCGCACAGGCAGTCCGCCACTCCACATGGGTTTGCACTATGACGGGCTGATTCGCGGGAGTCGGAGTTACACCACACAAAGTCACGGTTACCGGCAAAGACTTGGGATCTGAGGCGGAAAAGTCGGTGCTGGTAAAGAGACTTCCCGCATGAATCGAATCATCCTCGGGACAAGTGATCGTCGGTGGTAGATTAAAGACCGTCACCGTGAACTGACAGGTATCTTTAGCTCCACAAGAATCAGCGGCGATTAAGGTGAAAGTGAAGATAGGTCCCTTGACTAAATCCGCACAACAGGTGCGCCACGATATATGCTGACCTACTATGGTAGGAGCATAAGTAGGAGTCGGAGTGGTGGCATTAAGCGTTACTACCACCGAATCACCTTCCGGATCAGAAACCGTGTAATCGGTGCTGGTGAAAGTATTACCAGCTTTGATGCTGTCACTATCCGGACAGGTTAAAACTGGGGGTTGGTTGTAAACAGTGACAGTGAACTCACAAGTATCCTTAAGTCCACACGGATCGGTCGCTACTAAACGGATGGTATAGTCACCCTTCTCCGCACAGGTAGCGTTCCACTCTATATGACTGTCCACCTTGTAGGGATTATTGGTGGCTGGTGGCGTGATGTCCAAAAAAGTAACAGTGACTTCGTCTTCATCCGGATCATCTGCCGAGAAGTTGGTGCTGGTGAATTTATCTCCAGTATGAACACTGTCATCATCCGGACAGGTCAAGACGGGAGCATGGTTGTTAACAGTGACCGTAAACTCACAAGTGTCCTTAAGACCGCATGGATCGGTTGCTACTAAATGAATGGTATAATCCCCCTTCTCCGCACAAGTGGTAAGCCACTCCACATGACTTGTCACTATGGTGGGATTGTGGGTAGCCGATGGATTGATATCTAATACGGTAACCGTAGTGGAATCTCCATCCGGATCTGAGCTCGAGAAGTTAGTGCTGTAGAATTTATCTTTAGCATAAACAGTGTCATCATCCGGACAGGTTAAAACCGTTGGTCGATTGTAAACCGTCACATCGAAGTAGCAGGTATCTTTAGCTCCACAGCTGTCGGTAGCCACCAGGCAGATGGTGAAGGTCTTGCCCGCATCCGCACAGGCGGTTTGCCATTCCACGTGATGAAATTTTATGATAGGTTGGTTGACCGGTGATGGATCTATTCCACACAAGGTTACTTTGATGGTTTCACATTTAGGATCAGAGGTGGAGAAATCCGTGCTGACAAAACGACCTCCGGCGTGAATTGAATCGTCCTCCGGGCAGGTGATAACCGGAGGCAAATTGTAAACCGTCACATGGAAGTAGCAGGTATCCTTGGATCCGCAAGTGTCAGTAAGTACCAGACAGATGGTAAAGATCTTGCCCGCATCGCCACAAGCTGTCTGCCATTCCACATGATGTGATACTATGCTGGGCTGGTTAACCGGGGATGGGGTTATTCCACATAAATTGACGTTATTCGTTTCGCATTTGGGATCGGAGGTAGTGAAGTCGGTACTGATAAAATGACCTCCGGCATGAATCGAATCATCCTCCGGGCAGGTGATAACCGGGGGCAGATTGTAGACCGTCACGGTAAACTGACAGGTATCTTTGGCTCCGCATGGATCAGAAGCAACCAGCGTGATAGTATAGATGGGTCCGTGGATCAAATCATTACAGTTGGTGCGCCACTCCACATGCTTGCCAACCAGGGTCGGACTATAAGAGGGTGTAGGGGAGATGGATTTAATCGTTACCGTTACTCCGGTTGGATCATCCGCATCGGAAACGGAATAATCCGTGCTGTAGAATTTATCCCCGGCATTGATGCTGTCACTGACCGGACAGGTTAAGGACGGAGGCTGGTTGTAAACATTGACGGTGAATTCACAGGTATCCTTGGCACCGCAATTATCCGTTGCCACCAAGCGAATGGTATAGTTCCCTTTCTCCGCACAGGTGGTGAGCCACTCTATATGACTGCTTACCTTGTAAGGATTGTTGGTAGCCGTCGGGGTGATGCTTAAGAATGATACAGTAACAGGATCGCTCTCCGGATCGGTATAAGAGAAATTACTGCTGGTAAATTTCTGGCCGGCATGGACACTTCCATTATTGGGGCAGGTTAAGACCGGAGGTTGATTGTAAACGTTGACCGTAAACTGACAGGTGTCTTTGGCTCCACAAGGATCGGTAGTTAAAAGTTTTATGGTATAATCCCCCTTCTCCGCACAGGTGGTGTTCCACTCCACGTGACTCCCCACAATGCTGGGATTGTTGGTAGCAGAAGGACTGATGCCCAATAATGTGACCGGAGCGGTATCACCATCCGGATCGGTTACGGAGTAATTACCGCTGGTAAATTTATTCCCCGCATGAACACTTCCATTAGAAGGACAGGTTAGAACCGGCGGGGAGTTGGACATATTGATGCCAAAGAAACAGGTATCTGCAGCTCCGCAATCATCAGTGCCAATCACGTAAACAACGCCACCCGCGGCGCAGTGATTGGTCACATTATAGTTAACGTCCGCGGTAGCATGTTTTGTGCCTAAACCGTGAATATTAGTTAATGTCAGGTTTGCCACACCTCCCCCAGTAAAGAAGGCAGAAAGAGAAATGATTTTGTTATCATCATCTGCAATTACCTGGGAAGCTGTATAATTGCCATTTATGTGATGAGCCTGGGTGCCAGGGCAGGTGAGCTGGGGAGGATTATTGTAAGCGATGGTTATGCGCGCTGTATCCTGGTCGGTTGCATCATGCTCATCCGTTACTCGGAAAATGAAAGTGTAAATGCCACTAGTATCCGGACGAAAACTGAAAATAGCAGAAATGGGAGCTACTTGGTTTTTGGGAATAAATGTTCCCGTCCCTGAGATTTTTTCCACCTTGATGATATCACCAGCATCGGGATCGCTTGCCAGCACCCGGATTCTTACGGAGTCACTTCTGCTACATAAAAAGACGCTGGTATCGGATATGGATATGTTGGGTTTACTATTGGTGGGAGGACAATTAGGACTGGCGGAAGGTGGCGTACTGTTTCCTTCATCCGCAAAACCGATACCGGCGATAGAAACTATCGCAAGCAGGACCATGATAGCGGACAATAACAATAACTTCGATTTCATCTTACCTCCTTAAAAAAGTGGGATCTCAATTCAATCATAGAATTGAGGCTCACCTGGATTAAAAAGTTAAAGGAAAGAGGATCGACTTTCCTCAAGTTTAATTTATTCCCATATTGAATTCTTCAACAAAAATAATCCTCCTTTAAAATTTTAAATGTTTTCTCGAAAACCAAACTTATTTTTCTGCAATTTAAGTTAATGCAACTTAATCTAACTGTCAACATATTTCGATAGGCTCATTCTATTTAGTTAAAACCGGGTTCAACTTAACTCATTTTCCGTCCGGTTTCTATAAACATTTCCGTCAATCTGCCGATAATGCAAATACCATGCCATCAAGGGGATGGGTTCTTAACTTTGGATTTAAGGCAATGCAGCCGGTAAGCTAAAGTTATATTAAGAGGGCATCTTAAATGAGACAGACCTTGAAAATTATTTGTCCCCCCTCCGGTTTTACGGAGAATGGGTCCATTCGCAAAAAGAACGGACGTGAGTTAAAGAATGCATTTTCTGAGCAAAGGAATGCACATCTCAATAAAACGGGATCAAATCGGGACACCCAGAATGAGCTGGTGCTAACCATTTCGCATTACCTCAATAGTCCGCTTACCGTTCTTTTGGGGAAAGTGGAGATTCTATCCGAGGCGATTGATAACGGAGGCATATCCAAAGACGATCTAAAGGATTCATTGAATACCTGCAAAAGAGAGATATTAAGAATCGATGCCATTGTAAAATCGTTTCAGGATATCTGTCGGATGCAATATAAAAGATTTCCTCCTGGAATTAAGATGCTGGATGTGGAACAAGAGATCAAAAACCGGACTAAGGAAATCAGCTTTTTAAGATAATTTCAAAACAAGTTCAACGGAAACCAGCATGAAGCCCCGGTTAAACGGGGTTTTTTTCGTGATTTATTCCGAAAGGTTAGAAATATATAAAGTAACAGGCCAAAAGCTGTCGATAATAAGTAGAGTCAGCCGGGTAAGGAGGTGTTTTAAATTTATCGGCAATCAGAACCATCCGGGCGGGTCTTTCCAGGGACTTACCTGCGGCAGCATTGAAAATTCCGAACCGGCGATTAGTTTATCATTCCTTCAATCTAAGTTTTTCAGGAATCCGAGAGAGAATTCTTATGAAAATGCAAAAAATGGATCTTAAGAAATTCTTTTTCAACCGACCTATTAAAACGAAGATAAGCGCTGGAATTTTGATAGTGTTTTCAGCTGTCTTTGTCTTTAATCTGACTTTCTTCCCAGCTCAATTAAGAAAGACCGCATTAGAGGGCATGCAGTCCAAGGGAGAGAGCATGGCTCGGATGCTGGCATACAACTTATCTCCGGCTTTAGATTTCAATGACCTCAAGTCGGTTGACGAGTTAGTGAAAAGTGCTTTTCAGGGTAACGATATATCCTATATCGAGATACGGCGAGATCAATACGACGACACTCTTTTCTATCCATCCCCCGGATTTACTCAAATTGAACCCAAAATCATACCCGGTGAGGTTGACACTTCAGTACTTGTCTTCATGGACAAAGATCAGCTCTATGTGGCTAGCCCCATTAAAGCCGGCGGGCAAACTATAGGTAAGCTTCTGCTTAGTTTCAGTTTGGAATATCTCAAAGCGGAGATCACAGCAAAGAGGATATGGATCTTCGGCTTGAGCATGCTTATTTTGATCATTGGAGTGGTACTTGCGAACTATCTGTCTGGTCTTTTAACCAAGCCTATTCGAAAATTGACCGGAGTGGCACTTCTTTTGGCAAAGGGTGAATGGGGAGCTCAAGTAACAGTAGAGCATTCTGATGAGATTGGGGTTCTAGCCAGCACGTTTAATCAGATGAGTGAAAGCTTGAAAGAGGCGAAGGAAAAACTGGAAGAATACAATCAAACCCTGGAACAAAGGGTGGAAGAGAGAACCAAGGAATTAACAAAAGCCAATGAAGAGCTAGCGGATAATGGTGAAACCATTACAAAAATGTTGGAAGATTTGAACTCGATGAACCGGGAGCTTAGCGGTACTAAGAATCAGTTGGAGAACATTTTCAGAAGTGTGGTAGATAGAGCCATCATCACTGTCAACACCGAGGGGAAGATAACTTTCTATAGCAAAAGCTCGGAATTGGTTTTTGGCTATGAGGATTTTGAGGTGGTAAGTAAAAAATGGATCCAGGAGTTTTTCTCATCGAGCAACGATTTTCTGTACATCTTTTTGGAGCATACCAGAGAAGCGGGTATCTATAAAGGTGAAACCGAGCTTTTACGGAGAGGGAAAGAGGTTTTTCCCGCCATGATTGTCATCACGCCGCTCAAAGGTGAAGGGGGGGGTCTAACCGGATACACTTTTATGGTGGAGGATATAACCCAAAAGAGAAAGGTAGATGATAACCTTCGATTGCTTTCTTCGGCTGTGGAATCTGCCACCGACGGAGCGGTGGTGATAGATTTAGAGGGAAAGATTCTTTTTGTGAATACTTCGCACGCTTTAATGCATGGATATAAACCATATGAGATGCTGGGAAAGCTGCAGAAGGATTTCTACCCCAAGTCTCGATGGCTAATGTTGGAACAATCCATCCAACAGATTCTGGCCAATGGATCCTGGAGTGCAGAACTGGAAGAGACCAGAAAAGACGGAAGCACATTTCCCATGTTAATTACCACCTCTTTGATTAAAGATTCTCAAGGCAGACCGGTAGGTATACTCGGAATTTGCAAAGATATATCGGAGAAAAAGAAGATGGAGCAGGAGATATTACAGAGCAACCGGGAACTGTCTGTTCTCAATACCATTGCCTCCACGGTCAGCCAAACATTGAATCTAAAAGAAATTCTCGAGGGAAGCTTAAAGATAATGCTGGATCTGACTCACGCTCCCGCCGGTTGGATCTTTTTGGTTGATCCGGAAGACCGTAATCAAATGGAACTTTCAGTACAAAAGGGATTATCGGTCGACTCCGAACAAAAAGAGATAAAATTGCACAAGGATAATAGTTTTTGCTGGGATGTTGTAAAATCCAAACAGCCGATGGTTATCGATATCGGTAGTTATCCCAAAATTTACGAACCCACTATCCCGCTGGGTAAATTGGTTGACTCCATTGCCATCCCGCTTATATCTAAAGACGAAGTTTTGGGAGTAATGAACCTAAGCTGGTGCTCCAGACAAGAGTTCTCCGAAAGAGAGCTTAAGTTCTTTACCTCGGTGGGAAGTGAAATCGGGATAGCGGCGGAGAATGCGCTGCTTTTTGAGGATGTCCAGAAGACCAAGGAAGAACTTCAAAATTTGAATCGAAAGCTGGAGGAGGCCAGTCAAATCAAAAGCGAATTTTTGGCCAACACTTCTCATGAGCTGCGTACTCCATTAAATTCGATCATTGGATTCTTGGGTTTGATCTTGGACGGATATTGCATCAACGTAGAAGAGGAAAAGGATTTTGTACGTAATGCTCAACATAGCGCCAAACAATTACTGTCTATCATAAACGATGTATTGGATCTGGCTAAAATTGAAGCGGGGAAGATGAAGATAGATTTGGAAGGGGTGGAACTGAAGGCGGTTTTGGAAGATGTGTATTTGCTGACCCAGGTGCAGGCACAGCAGAAAAAATTGAAATTATCTTTGGTCAGCGAAAATGATCCTTCTCCCAAGGTATACGTTGATTCCGGAAAGCTGAAACAGATATTGATCAATCTTATCGGCAATGCCATCAAGTTTACCGACTATGGCAGTATCATTATCCGATCGACGGTTCAAGAGGAAAAGGGGAATGTATTGATTCAGGTGGAGGATACCGGCATTGGCATATCGGCAGGGGTACAAGATAAACTCTTCGAGAAATTCAGACAGGCGGATGGTTCCACAACCCGAAGACATGGGGGAACCGGCTTGGGTCTGACAATAACCAAGAATTTGGTGGAGATGATGGGAGGTAAAATCAAACTGGAAAGCTTAGGGGAGGGAAAAGGAACCAAGGTTTCGTTCACCATGCCGATCTACAGGGAAAGCGAGGATGGGGAATCGTGGCCGGATAAATTGAAAGTTGGAGAAATAAAAGGGGATAAGGATAGGGCTTTAGCAATGATCGTAGAGGATGATCCGGCATTCGGTCTGTTCCTTAATCAGGTATTGCAAAGCGAAGGATTCTCAACGGTTTTAGTCCAGACGGCGGATGATGCCGTTTATTTAGCCAAAGATCTTCAGCCCCAGATAATCCTTTTAGATTTTTCTCTGCCGCAAAAGGAGGGGGGACAATTAAAAAATGGCGGACAGGCGGTTATGACATTATCCAAAGATCCTGTCACCAAAAGCATTCCCATAACCATAATTACAGGGCAGGACTTGGATCTGATTAAACAAGAACTATACCAATCCGACCTGGAATCTTTTCCCCAAATCCTGTCCAAACCGGTCACCCGGGAGATGCTGGTTGAGAAGATCAAGACTTTTTCTATTTTGAAGAAGGAAGAGAAACTGTTATGGCAGGTGAGCTGAAACAATGGAATTAAAAGAACATATCAGGAATTTGCAAAACTTTATAAGTTATCATTGAAAATATATAACAGTACCGGGTCCAGTTATCCTCTGGTTTTGTACGGCAAGGCGGATTTTCTTGACGGAAGTGCTTTCCGGATCTTTATACAAAAGAAAAATTACCGGCAACTTCAACCACTTGCGGATATCTGCCGATAAAATTTATAAAGAGGAGGAGGGGAGCCAAACTAATCTTGCACATTTCAGCGTGCTGGGGTGTCCAGATGATTTGGGCTGAGTCGACAATATTTTAGGGAAACGATCGGGTAAAAGGAGAAAAGATGCAAACCATACTTCTGGTAGATGACGAGAGAATGAATTTGAAGATATTGGAAACGGTTCTGCGTAGAGGTGATTATCAATTCTTTGAGGCGGAAAGCGGAGAAGAAGCCCTCAAGGTCTTAGAGCAAGAAAATATCGATCTGATTCTGCTGGATTTAATGATGCCGGGGATGGACGGATTCCAGACCTTAGAGAGGATTAAACAGAATCCTTCTACCGTTTTCGTACCCATCATAATAGCATCTGCCCTTAAGGAGTCGGTGGATATTGAAAAAGGACTGGAACTGGGTGCGAATGATTATTTTACCAAACCTTTAAGCGATGATGATCGCAGGTTTCAGCTTCCTCTGAAGGTGCGGAACCTGATCAAAATGAAAAAAATGCAAGATGAATTTGTCGCTTTAAACCATGAGCTAAGAAAGACTCAAGAGAAGCTGATCGAAAAGGAAAGAGAAACGGTTTTAGTAGAGATGGCAGGAGCAGCCAGCCACGAACTGAACCAGCCCCTAACCGCAATCTTGGGTAATCTGCAGTTGGCCATGGCAAAACTTCCACCGGGCGATCCTACCCTGGAGAAATTGAGCAGAGTATTAAACCAGGTGGAGAGAATGGTGGAAATAGTTAAAAAGATAGGACAGATCTCCCGATACCGGACCAAAAAATATGCGGAGAACGTCAAGATTGTAGATATCGACAATTCTTCCGACTTTGTGAATAAAGGTAAAGGAATGGGTGCGGAAGTTAACCGGCCGAGTTGATGGGGATGAGATTTCGTTACTTATGGATTGATTTGATTTTAATTATCAGGAAAGAAATTAATCATCCTGTTTGGTTCACCGTGAAAATCTCAAACCGGTTTTCTTGTTACATACCTACCGATTGCTATCCCGAAGTCTAAAGCCGCAGCTTTTTCAACAGCAGAAGATCACCTCTTAACTTTATCCTATATAAACAATTTGACAACGGTATGGCGATTTCTTATAATTCTTCATGAATCAACAGGAATAATCGGAG
Source organism: uncultured candidate division Zixibacteria bacterium (assembly GCA_903908285.1). Taxonomy (GTDB): domain Bacteria; phylum Zixibacteria; class MSB-5A5; order MSB-5A5; family SM1-73; genus CAIVRH01. Next base: position 119,232 of record CAIVRH010000009.1, on the reverse strand, counting down.
AGGTACAGGTTGATCAGAATAAAAGTGATTGCGGTAGGGAAGACCAAGGAAGCCTGGATCAATACCGGTATGCTTCATTATCAGAAGATTTTAAAGAAGTATGCAGAGATGGATATATTGGAAATTAAAGAAGAGAAAATAAGGAAGTCCTTAAATTTTAAATCCGTTTTAGAAAAAGAGGCAAACAGGATTTTAAACTCTTTGGCAGATACCAGCTTAGGTGTGGCGTTAGATGTGAAAGGGGGCTACAAGAGTTCAGAGGATTTTGCCAAGTTTTTTGAAGGGAATTTAAACCGAGGCTGTAATGAATTCACCTTCATCTTGGGTGGACCTTTGGGATTATCGCCCAAGGTGTTGGATGCTTGTCGGGTCAAACTTTCACTTTCCCCCATGACCTTTACCCACGAAATGTCCCGAATCATTCTCCTGGAACAGATATATCGTGCGTTTTCGATTATTCGGGGCGGCAAATATCACAAATGAGTATTTAAATCTCATCCTCAATTTCTTCGACAATTAATAAAATCGAAGTGGTGCGGAAGGTTCTTGCTGGGTGTAGAATCCATTCGGATTCTACCATATTGATACTGAAAAGCGCTGCCGGGGCTGGTAAGAATTCAATGAAACCGGGAAAATTCTCTTAAAATCCTCTTGTCGACTCACGAAAGCTTTTCTTTGACCTTAGTTGAGATTCAGAAAATGCAGAATCAAGCAAAAGAAAAAGAAACATGAGCTTTCATTTAGCCCCCCCATATCTAACTTCAAACGAATTTACACCCCGGCGACTCTTTTATATCTGATTCAGTGCATTATTGGAATTCAAACTATTTTGCTCTCCGTTTTGATGTGATAGCATTTCTCTCATCCAGAATGGTTGAAAGGCTTTTCTTAGTTTTTCTATTCTGGCAACAGAAATGCGCGAAGTGGGAGGGATTTCCCTTCTTTGATTTGGTTTCGTTGATTTGCCAGTGTTCAACTGCATGAAGTTATCCATTGATTTTCTCCTTTTACTTCAATAACAGCATCTTGTTTGTCTGGATATATTCATTGGTTCTCAGCCGATAAAAGTACATTCCGTTTGCAACCGTTTTCCCCTGAACATTAGTACCATCCCAGTTAACCTGATAAGTTCCCTTCTCCTGAATTCGATTCACCAACGTTTGAACTTTTTCTCCCAATGAGTTAAAGACCTCGAGCAGGACCATACCTCCTTTCGGTATATGATAGTTGATCTGGGTTTGGGGATTGAAAGGATTCGGATAATTCTGTTCCAACTGGTAATCCGAAGGCGATTCCCGTGTATAGTCGTCTTTCACGTCTGCCGGGCTAACAAAAATATCACAGGTCATGGTGTCCTTCGAATTTGAGATGTTGGTAACAGTCACATTAGTCGCAACACCTGCATAACTGTTGCTATTCGGAGTAGTGATACCGTCAAATGTCCTGTAGACGGCATTACCCGGATAGGGATCACCCGAGTTGCCCGGACTGGTATATTTTTCCAGTTGCCACAGACCATCCGATTGTTCCAAGGCAACTTTATAATGACCATAGGCTTCATAATCGGGATACCATTGATGGTCATTGGCTCCCTCATCGGAGATGCTCTCGTCTACATGCCAGATCATAATCCCGGACGAAGGCAGATAGGAATCATAACCGACCTTTTGGCTGTTAGCCAACAGGAAATATTCACTACCGGGAGTACCGGATGTCCAGATTTTATAGACCGTCGGGGAGTTTTCTATTTCAGGGATTTTGACTCCGGTAATATTGCTGAGAGGAACAATTGGGGTTATATATCCCAATTGAATCATACAATACGGATCCGGATGAGCCGGAGAGTTACCTAAAGTTCCATTCCAGCTTCCATAAGCCATCAAACTCCATGTTCCTAGTCCATAGGAATCATAACCGTAATCATAGAAATCAGGCAAACCGAAATTATGCCCCAACTCGTGACAATAAACTCCACAGGTCATATCGTAAGCATGCAGCCAATACTCAGGTTGAATGGTATAACTCCAAATCCGCACCCCATCTTTAAGATTGGAAGCGGACCAGGACCACCTTACCGACCAGGAGTGTGACCAGATATCGTCCGGACTTCCAGTGTACTCCGCCCCCGGACCTGCATGGACAACGATTAAGGCATCGACATATCCGTCCCCGTCATTGTCGTAGTCCGAAAAGTCGATCGCCGGATCTGCCAGATCCACCAAATCTTCCACCAGTTTTTGCGAGTTGTGAGGGTAGGTGCCGTCGGTTCCATACTGACCATCCACATAATAGGTATAGGCCTGCGGACCGGTAAACCATCCGGTAGCCGAAGGTAGATTGACGGTCACTATATCCAGGGCTCCATAGGATACTTCACTATAATAGTGGCGGACAGAGTGCGGCTGATCTACAAAGATCAGAGTATCAAAAAAGGAGGTATTGACAGAGGAGGCATTGTCCGAAAAATTCACCAAAAGAACCAATGTTTTATAACTGCCGGTAGCTCCTGTGCCCTTGGGATATACCCCGCTTAGAGGATGATATGCCGGCTGATCGATACCCTGTTCCCGTGTCCATTGGGGATTGGCAATGAATTTTGGTACGGGGATTTTCCCCAAGCGCATCTGTTTTTCCAAATCAGGATAAGGGGGCATAGCCAGGGATTTTAGATTCCCCCATATCAGGAGAAGCAAAATCAAAAAGACTAAGCCCATATTTTTCGCATTTATCATCATACCCCCCTCGTTAAGTTTAAACTGTCGAAAGTTTTTGAGAATTCTATGATAAGATCATGCCATATTCAAAGGATCACCTTAATGGTTCTGTCACAGATTGATTCGTCTATGGCGGAAACATCCCTGATTCATTATGATAAAATCATTCTTGTTTGACTTGAACATTAAACATGTCTTCCTTTCAGGTAGTGTCCCGGGTCCAAATTAACTCGGGACACCACCTGCTGGTGAGTCCGGAGAGTTACTTTCTGGTCTTGTTCCGGATACTCATTCTCTTTCTCCGGGTTGTGGTCTTGCGAGTGTGTTTGGTTTTCCGCATTCTTATCACCCCCTTTTCCGTTTAGAACTGAATATCATTGGATAGAGCCAGAAAAACACCTTTGCTTTTGGTGGGCCATACGCCTTTCTGATTAGCCATACCAAGATCTAAGTGGTATACCCCCAAGTTTATTCCAAGCCCTTGCGCTATGATTATTCCTTCATTCTTCCCCAGCGAAATTCCACCCCTCACCTCGAACCAGCGTGATAACCGATATTCCGCCCCTAGAGAAACACTTAATTTTTTGCTTTCACCCATTCCCCGGGTCAAACTATTTTTCAGGTCAAAGGTCAAAAGAGTTCTTTTGAGTTGATATGATACGCCAGCTTGGAGTAGAACCGGCAGATGAGTAGTGAAGGGGACTATGGACCGGGTATAGGATTTATCCAGCACCAGCGAATCTGTGTCGAAATTTTCTGCCAGAAGAGAATCTATGGTTACCTGATATCCTTTTTCCTCGGTTCCTTTATCCCACCTTATCCGGCTAAGCAGATCGATGCAGGATAAACCAAATAACCAGTTTTCCTTATATTTCATGGAAATTCCCAGATTCACTCCGTATCCTTTTCCTCCTTCAGCCGATTGAATGAGGAAATTACCCTCTCCATTGATACCGGTTTCCAAAGTGAGGATTTCTCCTTCGGCTTCTTTCATCTTTTGATAGACCAATCCCCGAACGAACCTCACACTGGCACCTGCAAAAATTTCCTTACGTTTACTCTTTAGAATCGATCTGCCGTATGAAAGACCGAAATCCACCGAAGCAAAGGCTGCTCCATCCGAGCCGGAAACTAAGATGGTGTCATTGATTTCATTTCCGAAAAAAAGAGTCTGGATGGGGTCTTTGGGAAGGAGAAGATCGGATGTTCCTCTGCCGGAGATAGTGAAAGCGAAATTGTGCCAGGAGGCACCCAGAGCCATCACATCCGCAGAAAGCGAGCCATTGAATCCTCCGGCCGGGATCAAGTCCAATATGGTTTGTTTGTCTTCAGCGGAAAGAAATGTACCATTGTATCGGTTGTATTGCTCCAGATTAAAGCTGTTATTTGATACATTCAAGCCCACCGAAAAGAGCATCAAATGCTTTTCGGAGCTTTTCGAAATTCCCAAATTAGCCGGATTCCAGAACACTGACTCAATCCCTCTGGCAGCAGTGGTATAGGCATTTCCCATACCCACACTTCGCCCAGATAAAAACCCTGCAAGGGAAACCGTTGGGATGCCAATTAAAACTAGAACTATTAAGGATATGGTTTTAAAGTAACTCAAAGCTTAGTCCTTTTTGTTTTTGACATTAAATTCCAAATATGATGTTATCCGGATGAAATCCGCGGCTGAAGATATAATTGTCTTACCTGCAGATCCCGGTAAATCGATAGAACCTGCCATATAGAATGGTGTAGCAGTAAACACCTGAAGTTCCGAATGAGACAGGTTGATCGTCCCCATGGCGGTATTTGATTCCTTCACGGAACCATCCGAGTTTAACTCGCCTTTAGGCACATAGATAGGACCCACGATAAGTCCCGGGTTGGAAAAAAGACTTTCACGGTCTTTTGATATGAATATTCTTACTTTAGCATCCAAAGGAAGACGACTTTCTATCTTAAAGACCACCAGGCTCGAGTTGACCTGGTCCTTAATCAAATCCTTCACATCGTCATTAACCTCCTCCGAGTCCTCATCTATTTTTACTTGACAGGAATCCAGAATCAATTCCAAAGGAGAGCTGACCATTAATCTAGCAAAGCAGTAATCTTCCTCCCGCACAATTCCAAAAGTATGTCCATCCCCACAGATGATGTCTCCGGTTACGGTAAGCGTTTGGGGAACCGGATTGAAAAGGGATTCTAATTGATCTTCGAATAAGGAGGTGACCGATGTCCCAAAAGGTCCTCCAGCATCTACCTGTGCATTTAGACTCAGTTCCTGTTGTTTGTCCCCGTGAATTACCACAGATAGATTGGCGGGCAGATCGATCCCATTATGGATTTCCAAATTCAGACTGGCATGGGAAAGATGTGCATTTTCAAAACCCTCCGGGATAGTCAGAACCTGTGTGGCATTATTTATACCGACCACTGTCGACTCAATTACACCTGCTATTTGACTAAAAACCACTTCGGACATCGATACACTCACGCCCACTGAATCAGACGAATTAAATTCCAGCCATTCCTCTCCTGATCCAATTGAATTCATTCTGGTGCGAACTCTTAGTGTTTTCCCTTCCTGTGGTCTCAAGGTGTATCCATCCAGCAATAGCGACATATTCGTATGATTCAGGGCGGATAGATTACATATCCCTGAAAGCATTTTTCCATCCTTCACCAATCCCGGGAAATCAATAGTTAATTCCGAACCTAAATCGGTATAATTCTGTAGGTTTAGGGACAACTTTCCCCTCTTTATCAAAGCACTGTCTATGATGCTGCTGGTGGGGAGTGAGATGTCTTCCTCTTGATAAACCTCAAAGGCAGGGACTTTGGCGGTTCCTTGAATCACCTCTAAACTATCAAAGGTGAAACCTAGATATATATATTTATCCTCCAAATTGTCGATTTCACCACCAGGGGTCGATCCGGTCAGCAAAATTCCCAGATGGTTGGAGAATGATAGATGATCAAATATCAGATTTTGTTTGCTCGAATCACCATCCGCCATCCTTTGGGATATTATGATAGTTTTCAGAGTGTCATGCGAGTTTTGATCAACGATCTTGATTTCCATCCAATCCAGATCCAGACCCAGATGGTTGCTTAAAGTCAGAGTGGAATATGCAGCTTTGACCGTAACCTGAGAGTAAATTGAGAATGTATCCAGGTCATTATTGATAGCTATAGTGCAGGGTGGTGCGATTCCCGGTGGACCTGAATAAAATTCGGAAGCATAAAGTGTCATGCTCCTGGACTCGGCAGTCTGAATTTTGATGATCCCCAGGGTGTCTTTATAATTAACAACGGTCGAGTCACACAGTAATTTATCCGCCAACTTGATAGTATCTATATCATGCTCGAAATAAAAGCCGGGATTTCCGGTGCTATCTACTTTCAGATAAGGCTCATCCATTTTCTCGATCAAAGTCGCCATATCATAGTACTTGTTCACCAAAGGGATACACAGTTTGATATTCCAGGCGGGAGCAGTGGGTTTCTCTATCGAGCATTGAAATATAGGGACAGATAAGAGAAGGGTGATTACAAATATCATAACAGGAAACTGATGCCTGTTCTTACTTTTATGAAACCGTGATTTGATGGACTTTTTATTTTGAAGCATTCTGTTGTCACTGGTTTTAAATTATTTGGCTCCACCCTCGAGTTGAAAACCTATAATTTGATTGATTAAAATAAGAGCTTGATTTAATCTAAAAAGGGGGCATAGTAATGAATATGCAATTGGTATGCCGGATGAGATGGGCTTTCTAATAAGCGCATAATATGGAGGTTAACCCGCTGTAAGGTATAGAATAGCTTTAACAGGCAGGATGGAATAAATTGATTGAAATCTATCAAGAATAGGTAAATATATAGAGTTATTCCAATACACTATAGGTTTATCACGGAGTCTACGATTCTTACAAAATAGAAATGTCCAAGAAAAGCGAGAGCTCTTCAAAATGCCTATTAGTTAAATTAATTCTGTATTGTGTTAACGGTCAAAAAACATTAGATGGTAACGGGAGGACTATTCGGGATAATGGTCGGAGGGAAGCTGCTATTCTCAAAAATTACAAAGACTTAAAGATGTCGAGTCCTTATTTGAACAGTTAATTAGTGTTGGAAGAAAATAAAAATATATCTTGACAAATAAACGGTAGCTTGTTATTTATTTCACAAGCTTTAGGAGGAAGTATGTGGGAAGTTTATTTCCCGATGTTTCTTTTGATTTTCGTGGTAACAATAGTTGCCCTTTTGATAATAGGGCTTTCCTGGATATTCGGAAAGAGGATTCCCACCAAAGAGAAGCTATCGACCTACGAGTGCGGAAATGTACCTATCGGAGATGCCCGGGGCAGGTTTCCCATAAAATTCTACTTGATCGCCATTCTTTTCATCATATTCGATATCGAGGTGGTATTTTTATATCCCTGGGCAGTGGTTTACAAGAAACTTGCCATTTTCGGTTTGATAGAAATGGGGATATTCCTCCTGATACTTTTGGCGGGATATTTTTATATTATCAAGAAAGGGGCGCTGAAATGGGAAGAAAGAGAAGAGGATACTATATAAACGAGGAATAAGATGGGACTGGAAGAACATATACCGGATGGGATTTTTCTTACCACCGTAGAGAAGGTGGTCAACTGGTCCAGAAAATCTTCTATGTGGCCATTAGGTTTCGGTCTGGCTTGCTGTGCCATAGAGATGATCTGCGCTTTTGCCTCCCGTTTCGATCTGGCGCGATTCGGAATGGAAGTCACCAGAGCGTCCCCCCGGCAGGCGGATCTGATGATCGTATCAGGGCGGGTATCCCGTAAGATGGCACCGGTGGTCAAACTGCTTTACGATCAAATGCCGGAGCCGAAATGGGTAATCGCCATGGGCGCCTGCGCCTCCACCGGAGGAGTGTTCAATAATTACGCGTTGTTACAAGGTGTGGACAAGATCATTCCGGTAGACATATATATCCCGGGTTGCCCGCCCCGGCCGGAACAGCTAATCGAAGGAATAATGAAATTACACGAAAAAGTGATGAAAGAGTCATTGAAAAAACGTCCACAGTCCACCGTCGGCAGTCCGCTGCTAAAAACTGATTAAATCAAATGCATAGCTTTAGATAAATCATTCTAATTGTTCAGAGGTTTAATTGAATAGGATAAGCTTAGAAAAGATCAAAGAGAAATTTGAGGATTCCATTAAAGAAGTTTCGGAATTCAGGAGTGAGTTGACTTGTGTGGTGAAAAAGGACAAGTTTACGGTTATTTGCAGATTCTTAAGAGATGATCCGGAGCTTTCTTTCAATTTTCTTTCCTGTGTTTGTGGTGTGGATTACCCGGAAAGGAATCCCCGGTTTGACGTGGTATATGAGCTCTACTCAATCAACAAAAATCATAGAGTTAGATTAAAAGTACAGGTAAACGAAAATGAAAGCGTGCCTTCGGTTACTTCGATATGGAACACGGCCAACTGGCACGAGAGAGAAGTGTTCGATTTGTTCGGCATCGATTTTGAAGGTCATCCCGATTTAAGGAGAATACTTTTGCCGGATAACTTCGAGGGCCATCCCCTGCGGAAGGATTTTTCCCTGACCCGGGAAGAAGTGATGTTTTCTCATAACCTGAACCGTCCACCCAAAATCGAGTGATAGGTATAACTTGAACCTGCGAACTGCTGACATAATCCAAAGAATGGGACCCAACACCATGGTGCTCAACATGGGTCCCCACCATCCCGCCACCCATGGGGTTTTAAGGGTGATTTTGGAGCTGGATGGCGAGACCATAATAAAAGCGATCCCGGACATCGGCTATCTGCATACCGGCATAGAGAAGACCATGGAAAGCAAAACTTACGCCCAGGTGATTCCCCTCACCGACAGGATGGATTACGTCGCATCCCTTTCCAACAATTTAGCCTATCTTTTGTCAGTTGAAAAGCTGCTGGACATTCAAGCTCCCCCCAAAGCGCAATTTGCCAGGGTTATTTTAACCGAGCTAACCCGCATAGCCAGCCATTTGGTCTGGGTCGGAAGTCACCCCGCCGATATCGGGGCGTTGACCATGCTCCTGTATGCTTTCCGCGAGAGGGAAAAGCTGATGGATATTTTTGAATTAGTGTCCGGCCAGAGGATGATGACCTCTTACTTTCGGATCGGTGGTTTGGCGCAGGACATCCCGGATGGATTCGAAGCCAAAGTGCGAGAAGTGCTGAACACATTCCCGGATAAGATCAATGAATATGAAAGGCTCTTGACTAAAAATAGAATTTTCCTTAACCGGACAGTGGGGGTGGGTAAGATTTCCGACAAAGATGCCATCGATCTGGGAGTATCCGGACCCATATTGAGAGCTACCGGCGTTAAATGGGATATCAGGAAATCAAATCCCTATTCCGGATATGACAAGTTTGACTTTGATATTCCCACCCGGACCAATGGGGATGTGTACGATCGATATTTGGTCCGGGTGGAGGAGATGAGACAAAGCTTGAGGATCGTCAAGCAAGCTTTGGATGGAATTCCGGAAGGGGATTTTGTTGCCCGGGTTCCGGGTGTGGTTCTTCCTCCGAAAGAAGAGGTTGTTTCCAATATAGAATCTTTGATATTCCACTTCAAACTGGTGGTCGAGGGATTCTGTCCACCCGTGGGAGAAGTATATCATTCTATAGAATCACCCAAAGGGGAGATCGGGTACTATATCGTTTCAGACGGGTCGAACAAGCCTTATCGGGTGAAAGTTAGGCCACCCTGCTTTGTAAATATAGGCGCTCTTCCGAAGATGATCGAAGGAAGGTTGATTGCAGATGTGATTGCGGTGATTGGGAGCATTGATATCGTTTTAGGAGAAATAGACAGATAATAAAAGCGTTTAAAGTTTAAAAGTTCAAGGGTTCAAGGGGTCGAGGATTCAAGGGTTCGAGAAAAGTAAAGGCGTTTAAAGTTCAAGGTTTAAGGTTCAAAGTTAAATAAATATAGGTTCGTTGATATGCTTAGTGAGATTGCTAAGAAGAAAATATCGGAGTTGAAAACAAAGTTCCCGGAGAGAAAATCCGCAATTCTTCCAGCCATGCACATGGTGTTGGAAGAAGTGGGATTTTACAATAAGGACATCCTTAAGCAGGTTGCAGGTCTTCTTGGTTTGAGCGAAATGGAAGTGGCAGAAACTGTTTCATTTTATACTTATTTCCCCAAAGAGGGAGTGGGAAAATATCATATTCAAGTGTGTACCAATCTTTCCTGCATGCTTTTGGGAGCGGAGGGTTTGGTAAGTTATTTGGAGGAGAAGCTGAAAATCAAAGTGGGAGAGACAACGCCTGATGGAATTTTCACTCTGTCTGCGGTGGAATGTCTGGGTTCTTGCGGAACCGCGCCCATGATGCAGGTAAATCAGATTTACTATGAGAATCTTAACAGGGCAAAGATAGATCAGATAATTGACGATTTGAAAATGAAGAAATAAACGAATTCAAATGGAAAAGATACTTTTTAAATATATCGATTTTCCTGAGCAGTATAGGATTGACACCTATATTAAGAATGGTGGCTATCGAGGTTTACCTAAAGCACTTGAGGAGCTAAGTCCCGTTCAAATCATCGAAACAGTGAAAAAATCAGGTTTACGGGGAAGAGGTGGCGCAGGTTTTCCCACCGGACTGAAATGGGGTTTCGTTCCCAAGGATTCGCAAAAACCGAAATTCCTATTATGTAATGCGGATGAGGGAGAGCCGGGAACGTTCAAAGATCGTTCGTTAATCGAGAATAATCCCCACCAGCTGATCGAGGGAATGATCATAGCTTCATACGCCATCGGTGCGCACAAAGCTTTTATCTATATCCGCGGTGAGTTCGCTTTCGGAGCCAAGAGATTATCAGAAGCAATTGGAGAATGTTATAAAAACGGTTATCTGGGCAAGAATATATTAGGTTCCGGTTTTGATCTGGATCTGGATGTATACCGGGGTGCGGGAGCTTATGTCTGCGGTGAGGAGACTTCTCTAATGGAATCCATCGAAGGGGAGAGGGCAAATCCGAGACTCAAACCCCCATTCCCGGCTTCGGTAGGACTTTACAAGAATCCCACGGTGATTAACAATGTCGAGACCCTATCCAATATCTCTCATATCGTATTGAATGGGGGGGAGTGGTTTGCGAATATCGGGATGCCCAAAAGCACCGGCACAAAGATATTCTCTCTTTCCGGGCACGTGAACAAACCCGGGAACTACGAGCTTCCCATGGGCATCACGGTCAGGGAATTAATATTCGAACATGGGGGCGGGATAAAAGACGATCGAAAGCTGAAAGCAGTCATTCCCGGAGGGGTTTCCACACCGATTCTAACTCCGGCATCGCTGGATGTGAAGATGGATTTTGAATCACTATATGAAGCCGGCTCGCTCTTGGGATCGGGAGCGACCATAGTGATGGATGAAACCTCCTGCATAGTGAAGGCAGCTTACCGGATATCTAAATTCTTTGAGCATGAGTCGTGCGGAAAATGCGTTCCTTGTCGAGAGGGAACCAGATGGATCAGACTGATCCTGGAAAGGATCGAAAACGGAAAGGGTAGGGAAGAGGATATAGAGCTTCTGCGTGACATTTGTACAAATATAATAGCCAAGACGGTCTGTCCCCTGGGGGATGCTGCAGCTGTTCCAATCATGAGTTCTATAGAGAAATTTCGGGATGAGTATGAATACCATATAAAGAACAAAAAATGTATGGTGGATTTGGGAACGAGATTTGTGTAAAACGATCAACGGATGAAGCGGATAAATACCCGTAATTCATCTTTTGCGTCAGTTAATAAGGTGGATAAGCCCGAGGCGGTCGGATTCATCCGACTTAACGGAAGTTAAAAACATGAATAGAAGATATTAGGTTCAAATGGTAACACTGACCATAGATGGAAAACAAATCATAGTCGAAGAGGGAACCACCATCCTCAAAGCTGCGGAGAAGCTGGGGATCGAAATTCCCACATTCTGCTACCATGACCAGCTGGAGACGGTAGGAGCTTGCCGGATGTGTCTGGTAGAAGTGGAAAAGATACCCAAATTACAGGTTGCCTGCGCTACGGTCGTCTCCGAAGGTATGGTGGTCAGGACAGATTCCCCTCAAGTGGTCAATGCCCGTAAGGGGGTTCTGGAGTTTTTGCTGATCAACCATCCGCTGGATTGCCCGGTGTGCGATAAAGGGGGGGAGTGTGAACTGCAGAATTTGGTTTTTAAGTATGGTTCGGATAAAAGCAGATTTGTGGAGGGGAAAAGAAGGTACATTGTCGATCCGAAATCCAAGTATGATGATTTGGCTATAGGACCTCACATTATAAGGAATATGAACCGGTGCATCCAATGCCGCAAATGCGTTCGATTCATAAACGAGATAGCCGGAGAAGACGATTTAGGAACTTTCAAGCGGGGATCAAAAACGGAGATTAATATTTTGCCGGATATACCTATAGATAATCCGTATTCCGGAAATGTAACCGAGATATGCCCGGTGGGGGCATTAACCTCCAAATCCTTCAGATATAAAATTAGGGTGTGGCAAACCGAAGCTATTCCGACCGTTTGCCCTCAATGTGCAGATGGCTGTAACATCAGGATATGGAAAAAGGATGAACGGATTTATCGCATTACATCCAGAAGAAACGATGAGGTGGATGAAGGATTTTTGTGTGATAAGGGCAGATTCGGATTCGATTTCGTTAATCATCCGGATAGACTGAAGAATCCCTTAATAAAGAAAAACGGAAAACTATCTGAAGCTCCCTGGGATGAAACCATTAAATTTGTGACTTCAAGCTTCATGAAGATAAAGGGGGAAACCGGTTCGGATTCATTAGCCGGAGTGGGATCGGGGAAAGTAACCAACGAGGATAACTACCTTTTCCAGAAATTCTTCAGATCAGTGATAGGAACGAACAATATCGACCATCGGGTCGATTCCAAAAATCTTCTACCCAGTCCGGATACTCAAATCAGAAATAAATATTTCGGTATGAAAAATACCATAAACCAGATAGCAAATTCGAAATTGATTTTAGTTCTGGGATGTGATTTGGAAAAAGAACACCCCATAATCAATCTGAGAGTGATAAAAGCAAGAAGAAAGGGGAGTTCGATCCTAGTGGCTAATCCGGTCAGCACCCGGTTGAACAGGTTTGCTCAGAATGGGCTTTTATATAAACAAAGAACTGAAACGGATTTTTTGAATGGCGTTCTCAGAGAGATAATCGAGACCAAGCAATATGATAATGCCAAGTCGGGATTTTCTTCAAGCGAGATCGAGGACTTAAGGAGGAAGGTATCTTCATCCGACAGCCTGAAAGCATTACAAACCACCGGAATCGGTGCGGAGAATATCAAGTCTTTCGTAAATGCTCTGGTTAAGGCGGAAAGCATTATCATCCTTTGTGGCGCAGAGATTATTTCGAATCCTAAAAATGTTGAGATTATTAATTCGCTTTATGATCTAATACGTTTAACCGGGCACCAAGACAAAGACAATTCCGGAGTTAATCTCTTATGGAAACACAGTAACTCGCAAGGGACGTTGGATTGCGGAATTCTGCCGGACAGGCTTCCCGGTTATGTCAGGATTTCCGGAAAGCCCGGATTGAATTTCAACCTGATGCTGGAAGCTGTTAATCAGGGAAAGATCAAAGCAATGTATATCATGGGGAGTGATCCTTTAAGTGAATACCCGGATAGGGAATACGTTAAAAGCACACTGGGAAAACTCGAAATTCTTTTGGTGCAGGATATCCTCATAACGGAGACTGCAAAGATAGCAAATGTAATACTTCCCGGTGCATCCTTTGCCGAAAAAGAGGGAACATTTACCAACGTAGAGGGAAGGGTTCAAAAATTAAATAAAGCATTCGATCCTTTGGCAGATTCCAAAGCGGATGGGCAGATCATCTGCTTGCTGGCGCAAGCCATGGGTCATGAATTTGAATACCGGACACCCAAGGACATATTCAAAGAATTGACCGGAGTTTCTCCGATTTACTCAGGAATGGATTGGGAGACGTTAGGTCTATCAAAAAAACAGGGGAAGGTAAAGTAAGAATTTTGGTTTCGAGATAAAAATGCTAACGTTTATCATTATCACATTAATTAAGGTATTGGTTATTTTCGTTGTCTTTCTCCTTATGATTGCTCTTTTGACCTGGCTGGAGAGGAAGCTTTTGGGGCATTTCCAGGTGAGGCTGGGTCCCATGCGGGTAGGACCGCATGGTTTGCTGCAACCCATTGCAGATGGAATAAAACTTCTGTTTAAGGAAGATATAATTCCGGACAACGTAAACAAGTTTGTTTATGTGCTGGCACCGCTTTTGACCTTTATTCCGGCTTTGATTATTGTAGCGGTGATCCCTTTCGGCAAATCGATAGAGCTTTTTGGACAGAGAATCGATATGGTGATCTCGAACTTCAATATGGGAATACTATATATATTCGCAGTAGCTTCTTTATCGGTTTACGGTATAGTCCTGGCAGGCTGGTCATCCAACAACAAATACTCCCTATTGGGTGGTCTTAGATCGTCTGCCCAGATGATCAGCTATGAAGTGTCTTTGGGTCTTTCTTTGATCGGGGTTTTTATGATTGCAGGATCTTTAAACCTGGTGGATATAGTGAATGCCCAGGATAAGCTTTATAACTGGTTTATCATTCGCCAGCCTTTGGGATTTCTCCTCTATCTGGTTTGCGCTACAGCCGAGTTGAACCGGATTCCGTTCGATCTACCCGAAGCGGAACAGGAGCTGGTGGCAGGTTATTACATCGAGTATTCCTCCATGAAGTTCTCCATGTTCTTCTTGGGAGAGTACGGAAACATGATTAACGTTTCAGCCCTGGCAACCACGTTGTTCCTGGGCGGTTGGCACGGGCCATTTTTACCCCCGGTGGTGTGGTTTTTGATAAAGCTAACCGCATTCCTCTTCTTCTTCATCTGGATAAGAGCCACTCTACCCCGTTTCAGATATGATCAGCTGATGAATTTCGGGTGGAAGGTTTTGTTACCACTGACGATCTTAAACGTGTTGATCACGGCAGTGGTTATGATACTTTAAGAAGAGTTCAAGAAAAGAGGTGTTCAAAAGTTCAAAGGTTCAAAAGTTCAAAGGTTCAAAAGTTCAATTAATACGAAAACGTTTGAGGTTCAAGGTTAAATATGTTCGAAGTGTTTAAGACAATATTTTTGGCGATACCGAAAGGGCTCTCGGTCACATTTAAGTATCTGTTCACCAAAGCTATCACAGTTAGATACCCGGAGCAAAAGCTGACACTTTCACCTCGATATCGAGGTCTGCATTATCTGAAAAGAAATGAGGATGGATCGGAGAAATGTGTTTGTTGCGGACTTTGTGCCGCTGCCTGTCCATCCGGTTGTATATACATGGAGCCGGCTGAAGATGAATTCGGTCAACGTTATGCAAAAGTCTATGAAATAAACGAACTACGATGTATATTCTGCGGATATTGCCAGGAAGCCTGTCCCAAAGAGGCGATCTTTCTGGGCAAGGAATATGAATTCTCCAATGATCAGCGGGAGAAAATGATCTACAAAAAAGAAGACCTGTTGGTTTCAATATTCGGTCAACGGATGAAGCGTCCAGACGCCCGAACGGGCCCGTCTGGGGGCGTCCGTCCGGACGAACATAGCGGATAAATATCCCGGGATTTTTCAAATGGGAATGGATTAAATAATGGAGATACTGATATTTTCTATAGTAGCACTGATTGCGGTGATTTGTTCTGTACAGGTAATCATCAGCAGGAATCCGGTGAATAGCGCCCTCTTTTTAATTGCCACCATGGTTAGCCTGGCCATACTATTTATTTTGCTAAATGCCCCTTTTCTGGCCACCATCCAGATCATAGTCTATGCAGGCGCCATCATGGTTCTGTTCTTATTCGTGATCATGCTTTTGAATCTGAGACGGGACGAATTCGGTCCGGAAAGAAGAAGAGCGCAGAGATTCTTTGCCATTTTGTTTAGCTTTCTTTTATTGATCGGGATAACCACGGTGCTCACCGTTGGAACCTTTAACTCCAACCAGGTTGAATCCGGCTGGAGTAAAACCATCCCGGCTGGAGTAGAACCGTTAGCTCAACTTCTGTTCACCAAATATCTCTTTCCCTTTGAGCTGGCTTCGGTTCTGCTACTGGTGGCCATCGTAGGGGCAGTAGTTATGGCAAAGAGGAGATTGTGAAGTCTAAAAGCAGAGCCGTGAAGGCTCTGCTACGCGGGTTAACTAAAACATTAGGATTATTAGGTAGAATATAATGATTTCATCCTCACCCTATTTGATATTAAGCGCAGTGATTTTCATCATCGGTGTTTTGGGCGTTATGGTAAGACGCAATATTTTAGTTATGTTTATGTCCATCGAGCTGATGCTGAATGGGGTAAATCTGGCATTTGTTGCTTTATCCCGGCAATTGGGCAATCTGGATGGTCAAGTAGTGGTTTTTCTGGTAATGGCGGTGGCTGCAGCCGAAGCAGCGGTGGGCTTGGCCATAATAATATGTATTTACAGAAACAAGAAAAGCATGAATGTGGATGATTTTAATTTGATGAAATGGTAGAAAGTCCAACGTCGACAGTCCACAGTCCACAGTGATAAATTCAAGCGGTGGACAGTGGACAATGGACCGTGGACGGTTTAAAACATATGAACTACGTTTACTTAATACCTTTATTCCCTCTGCTCGGTTTTCTGATCAACGGGCTTTTAGCTCTCAGCTTTAAAACCCGGTCGGATGAGAAGATTCCGGGCATGAGCCTGGTGAGCTGGATAGGTTGTGGTTCCGTGGGTCTTTCCTTTCTGACCTCGATTACCATCTTCTTCAAGCTATTGGCTCTTCCGGCAGGGGAGAGGGTGGTTCAGAAAATCGCTTTTCCCTGGATATTGTCCGGAACTTTTCATGTTGATATCGGATTTTTGCTCGACC
Source organism: uncultured candidate division Zixibacteria bacterium (assembly GCA_903908285.1). Taxonomy (GTDB): domain Bacteria; phylum Zixibacteria; class MSB-5A5; order MSB-5A5; family SM1-73; genus CAIVRH01. The sequence goes on along the minus strand of CAIVRH010000009.1, from coordinate 102,553 downwards.
CTCTCTCCTCTGTCATGATCTTGGTGGTTACCGGAGTAGGATTCTTCATCCATGTCTATTCTACCGGATACATGGCGGAAGACAAAGGATATGCCCGGTACTTCTCTTACCTGAATCTTTTCACTTTCTTCATGTTGATGCTGGTTTTATCCAATAATTTCCTGCTTCTCTACTTAGGATGGGAGGGGGTGGGTCTTTGCTCCTATCTTTTGATCGGCTTCTGGTATGAGAAAAAAACCGCTTCGGATGCGGGAAAGAAGGCTTTCATTGTGAACCGGGTGGGTGATTTCGGATTTGCCCTGGCAGTGATGTTGATCTTCTGGACTTTCGGGAACTTGAATTTTACCAGCGTTTTTGAGAATGCACCGCAGGTCTTAGCTTTTGGAGGAGGATTAGTCACAGCTATCACTTTACTTTTGTTTATGGGAGCTACCGGGAAATCGGCCCAGATACCTCTTTATGTATGGCTGCCGGATGCGATGGAGGGTCCCACTCCGGTATCCGCATTGATCCATGCCGCCACCATGGTGACAGCGGGAGTTTATATGGTAGCAAGATGCCATGCCTTATTCCTTTTAGCCCCGATCTCCATGGGTGTGGTGGCAGTTATAGGAGCAGTGACGGCTATATATGCGGCATCGATTGGATTAGTCCAAAATGATATAAAAAGGGTGTTGGCCTATTCCACCATCAGCCAGTTGGGCTACATGTTCTTGGCATGTGGAGTAGGTGCTTTCACTGCCGGGATATTTCATCTGATGACCCATGCCTTCTTCAAGGCTTTACTGTTTCTCTCCGCTGGCTCGGTGATGCATGCTCTGGCGGGCGAGTTGAACATGCAGAAGATGGGCGGGCTGAAAAAACATACGCCAGTCACCTTTTGGTGTTTCCTGGCAGGAACTTTAGCCATCTCCGGGATTCCGCTATTTTCAGGTTTCTTCAGCAAGGACGAAATTCTCTGGAAAGCATTCTCCAGTTCCAGCGGTCATTTCCTATTATGGTTGGTGGGGGTGATCACCGCTGGCATGACTGCGTTCTACATGTTTCGTCTTTTCTTCATGGTCTTCTTGGGCAAGTCGCGGATGAATCCGCACGTGGAAGCACACGTACACGAGTCCCCGAAACCAATGACCATCCCACTGATAGTCCTGGCAGTGCTTTCCGTGATAGGCGGGTACGTGGGAATTCCTAAATCTCTGGGTGGCTCAAACCGGTTCGAAGGATTTCTGTCGTCGGTATTCGAAGGGGGACACGAAGTTTCTGCGGAAGCCACAGCCCATGCTCCGTCAGCTGAGTATCTCTTGATGATCATCTCTATTGCCGTAGTATTAACATCGATCTTCCTATCCTATCGATTCTACATAAAGAATCCGGATATTCCCAAAAGATTGGCAGCAAAATACAAAACCGCTTATAATATTCTGTCTAATAAGTATTACGTGGATGAATTCTATAATAAGGTGATCGTGAATCCTCTATTGAATCTGGCCTGGTTCTTGTGGAAGAAATTCGACGTGCTGGTTATCGACGGCACGGCAAACGGAATAGCATCATTGGTCAAGTGGGGCGGAGGCGTGATTCGCAAAACCGAAACCGGGTACCTGCGTAATTATACCCTTTCGCTCATATTCGGGGCGATGCTGATTTTGGCATATTTTATCTTAAGGTGAAATAATGGATTCGTCTATTCTAACCATACTGGCATTCTTTCCGCTTCTGGGAATTCTGATTTTGCTGGTGGTGGATAAAGACCGGCTTGGCGCTATCAAAACCATTGCTTTTGTTACATCTTTGCTGATCGCTTTGATTTCCCTTTACATCTACTTCAATTTCAAACCCGATGCACCCGGCATGCAGTTCTCCATCAACAAAACCTGGATTCTGAGTCTAGGTATTAATTATCATCTGGGCATTGACGGAATAAGCCTGTTTTTGGTTCTTTTAACCACGTTTCTTACTCCTCTGGCTATACTCTCTTCCTGGTCTGCCATTACCGATAAAGTCAAAGGTTATTACATCTCCATGCTGTTTTTAGAAACCGGCATGATCGGGGTGTTCGTCTCCCTGGATCTTTTCTTATTCTATGTCTTCTGGGAGTTGATGCTCATCCCCATGTATTTCCTTATAGGCATCTGGGGTGGACCGAGAAGAATTTACGCTACCGTAAAATTCGTTCTCTTTACTATGACCGGTTCGCTTCTCATGCTGGTGGCGATTCTGGTGCTTTATTTCATGAATCACAATTTATCCGGAACCTATACCTTCAATCTCCTGGAGATAAATAAGCTCCCCATACCTTTGGGCACTCAATTCTGGCTGTTTTTTGCCTTTGCTTTGGCTTTTGCCATCAAGGTTCCCATGTTTCCGTTCCATACCTGGTTACCGGATGCGCATGTGGAAGCCCCCACTGCTGGATCGGTGATACTCGCCGGAGTTTTGCTGAAGATGGGGACATACGGTTTCTTAAGATTCTGTCTCCCCTTATTTCCCAATGCCTTCATAGACTACACCTGGCTTTTCTCGATTCTGGCGATCATCGGTATCGTATATGGAGCTATAGTCTCCATCCGACAAGTGGATGTAAAGAGCCTGGTTGCGTTCTCTTCGGTCAGTCATTTGGGATTTGTGATGTTGGGAATTTTTGCATTGAATATCCAGGGAATTGAGGGGGGGATTCTCCAGATGATCAATCATGGTATCTCCACCGGAGCGCTATTTTTGATCGTGGGGATGATATACGAAAGAAGGCACACGCGTTTGATCGAGGATTTCGGCGGAGTCTCCAAGAAAATGCCGGTCTTTGCAGCTTTCTTCTTGATTGTCGCCCTATCTTCCATCGGGTTGCCCGGAACCAACGGGTTCGTGGGGGAATTCACCATCCTTTTGGGAACCTTCAAATCCAACGTGGCATATGCGGTCATTGCATCTTTAGGGATTATCCTGGCAGCGGTATATATGCTGTGGATGTATCAACGAACCATGTTTGGAAAAATCATCCACCCCGAAAATGAGAAGTTGAGAGATTTAAACTTAAGAGAAAAATTAATTTTGATACCGTTAATTATCGCTATCTTCTGGATTGGAATATATCCTACCCAGTTCTTCACCCGGATAGAACCAACCGTGAAGAGTCTGATTGAGAATGCCAAAATGAAATATGAGAAGAACAAGCTGCTTGACGAAAGCCTGAAAGTGGATTCGCGACAGATTAAGCAGATTGAGTAGAAAAACTGAGACTGAGATAGAGAAACGAGAGTTGAGAATGGAGTTGGATTAATCGGGAGAGAATAGATGGATTGGATCATACCTGCGGTTAACTTAAAATTGATTCTGCCAGAGATCGTGGTTTGTCTTTTTGCCATTTTGATTTTGGTAACGGATCCATTTCTGTCCAAAGAAAGAAAAATCTGGTCTGCCCATCTCAGCTGGATAGCTGTCGTTATTGCATTTATTGCCAACATAAGGCTGTGGAATTTGCAGGAAGCTACTTTCACCAATATGTTCTTGGTGGATAATTATGCTACTTTCTTCAAGTTTATATTTTTAGCCGGATCGTTTTTGATCATTCTGATCTCCATGAGTTATCTGAAAAGAGAGGAGATTCTTCATGGAGAATATTTCAGCTTGATTCTCTTTTCCACCCTGGGAATGATGCTTTTGGCATCGGGGTTTGATCTGGTAGTTATTTTCCTGGGATTGGAGATCATGTCGGTTTCGCTTTATGTTCTGGCGGGATTCAAAAGAAGCGATTTGGCTTCCAATGAAGCATCCTTGAAATACTTCCTGATGGGTGCTTTTGCCACCGGCTTTTTACTTTATGGTATCGTGATGATTTATGGCAGTGTGGGAAGTACGAACTTAGGGCAGATCATCAATCACATCACCAGCAACGATGCCGGATCCAACCTTTTAATCTGGGCAGGTGCCGGACTTCTACTGGTCGGATTCGGATTTAAGATTGCATCGGTGCCGTTTCATATGTGGGTGCCGGACGTGTATCAGGGAGCTCCCACTCCCATAACCGCATTCATCTCCGCCGGTCCCAAGGCAGCCGGGTTTGCCGCTTTGTTGAGGGTATTCCTCTTTTCCTTTACCACTATCAAGATGGACTGGACCATGATCGTCTGGATCATGGCAGCCTTAACCATGAGCGTGGGTAACATCGTTGCCCTGGCCCAGTCCGACATCAAAAGAATGCTGGCATATTCCTCCATCGCTCATGCCGGATATGTGCTGGTGGCATTGGTAGCAGGAGGAGAAACCGGCGTTTCCAGTGCTCTTTTTTATCTCTTGGCTTACACTTTTATGAACATCGGAGCTTTCACCGTGGTGATTGCTTTGGGAAGAAAAGGGCAGGATAATACAAAATTGGAGGATTATTCCGGTTTGGGAAGTAGATCCCCCATTTTAGCCATATTGATGACCATATTCCTGTTCTCCTTGGCCGGATTCCCCCCCACTGCCGGATTTATGGCAAAGTTTTATGTTTTCGGCTCTGCAGTTAAATCCGGTTTTACGGGCTTGGTTATAATCGGAGTGCTAAATAGCTTAATCTCGGTCTATTATTACTTGAGAATAGTTGTTCTCATGTTCATGCAAGCACCTGTGACCAGGACTGATAACGAGAGAATAAAGGTGGCTTTTTGCGCTATCCTGGTTTTGATCATCTCCACCTGGGCTGTTCTGCAGATGGGTATTTTCCCCCAGAGCCTGCTTAGCTTAGCTCAAGCTTCGGTATCTTCAATATTCTAAATCAAGATTGTCAGCGGATTCAACGGATAAGAGTAGATCTGTATATGCGGTTCTTCCGTCAACTGCTATCTGATATAAAAACCAGTTATTAAGGGATGTTTCGCTTATTAAAGGGGAATCTCAATTTTGAATGAGAAAATATATTTAGCCAAATCTTAAGAAATAAGAGGAATTCCGCAAAAGTTTTCGACAGAAACCCTGTTTATATATTGTTATGGTTGATTAGACAATAATCGAGAAAGATCATATGGATGAGCGGGAGTTGATTTCTAAATCCAAGCAGGGGGACCGCCCTGCCTTTCGGCAATTGGTTGAAAAATACCAGGATTCAGTCATAAATATGAGTTATCGGTTTCTGCGAAATAAAGAGGAGGCAGAGGAAGCGGCACAGGAAGTTTTCCTGAAGGTTTACCTGTCTAGAAATACCTACCAGCACCAAACCAAATTCTCGACCTGGCTCTTTAAAATAGCGGTGAACTATTGTCTAAATAAATTGAGAGATAGAAAGAAATTCCCCTTTTCCCGGTTGGAGGAAGATTTGCCTGCCCCGGCAGAATTCCAACCGGATAAATTATTGGAACAGGAAAATCTTAACAGAGCGATAAGAAAGGCCATAGATTCTTTACCCGATCAACAAAGGACAGTGATTCTGTTAAACCAGTTCGAAGAGTTTTCCTACCAAGAAATGGCGAGGATGCTGGATTGCTCATTATCTGCAATTGAATCCAGACTATTCAGAGCCAAGGAGAACTTAAAAAGAATACTAGCACCTTTTATAAAGAAAGATGAAATTTAGCCGCAAGTTTTTTTCGATATCTGTGTTTATATTATATGAACGAGGAGAGTGTTTAGATGAAATGTAAGAAAGTGATAAAAAAGCTGGCAATATTTTTGGATGGCCAGGCAGGCGAGAAAGACAATGAAGCGATTTCTAATCACCTGAAGACATGTCAATGTTGTGGGCAAGAGGTTAAGGAATTAACTTCTCTTTCATTTTTACTGAAACAAGAAAAAGAGAGTGTGCAAGCATCTCCTTATTTTTGGAATAAAATAGAACAGGCGATTATCCAAGCAGAGACAAATAGAAATGTTCTTGATACAATTTGGGAGTGGGTAAACCGAACCCTTATCCCCGTCGGTGCTACCGCAGTTGTTGTGCTGGGTTTGTTCGTTGGAACAAACTTAGGCAGTGTTATCTATACAAATATTGCCCAAATTCTGAATCAGGATAATTCATCTTTAGCGCAGCAGGAAATTAACCAATCTTTGAATCTGAATACATTGAACGATTTCCCCCAAGAGTCGATTGGAGAGATCTACACCGGTTTGCTGGCTGAAAGCAATTTACCGGAGCAAAGGTGATAAACATGAAAAGAAAATTAGTTCTTTTAGGAGTTCTGCTGCTGGTTGCTATAAACATATCTGCATTAGCTACCGTGGGCTATCGATGGAAATGCGGGTATGGAGGTAAAGCCTGTGGAGGTTGCGTACCCGGAGAATATATGTGCCAGAAGTTATCCCTGACTGATGCTCAAAGACAAAATGTCGAAACGTGTAGAAAAGTTTTTACCGAAGGGATAGACCAGAAGAGAGAAATACTAACCCATAAAAGGAATGAATTAGTGGAATTGATCAGCCAACCCAATCCAGAAACCGCGAGGATCGACAGTCTTCTGGTAGAAATAGGAACCGCTCAAACAGAACTGGAAAAAGTAGTGGTTAATCATATTCTACGAGAAAAGGGGCTGTTGACCCCGGAACAACAGGAAAAGTTTCTGGAGATGATCAAAGGATGTTTGCTACCTGAAGAGAAATGCGAAAAGACCATGTGTCCTTCCCAAAGGAGGTAGGAAAGTACAACTAATCCAAAATATGTTTGAGATTAAGAGACCCGATAACTGCTGTCTAATGCAATCGGTGAAAAATAGCGTAGAGAATGAATAGTTTGAAAGATGAGAGAAATCGAATAAACCTTAAGAAAGATGGAAGGAGGTGAAAAGGTGACAAAGAAAATCTGGTTAAGTTTACTGGTGGTCGTCGCACTGGTATCCCTTTATGGATTAGCGGCTTATGCCTGCGGTAACTGTGGTGGTAAGGGTAATTGCCCTGCAGCTATGAAAGATGCCAAGGTAGAGGTTTCCAATCTTGATAACGGGATTACAGTGCAAATCACTTCGGATAATTCGGAAGTGGTAAAGGCAATCCAGAAGTGTAAGGGAGATTGTAAGTGTGATGGTTTGAAGGATGTCAAATTCCAGTCCAAGAAAGTGGATAATGGAATAATCCTAACCATCACATCGAAAGATCCCGAAGCAGTAAAACTGATTCAGGACAAGCAAGCAAATTGTTTTAAGAATTGCCAAACAAATGGTGCCACCGGATGTTCAGGTAAGATGAGTGGAAAGTGTTGTGGGGGCAAAACGTCTGGCTGTGGCATAAAAGGAACCAAAATAACTCAACCTTAAGAAAAGACAGCAACCCGAAAGGGTAGAAAGTAGAAATAAGCAGGGATGGATGTTTTTGTTCATCCCTGTTTTTTTTGGAGCGAATATAGCGAGACCAAACCGGTTGAGATTCTGAGTGTAAACCATTATAATATTTGACATAAGGCAGAGATAGGCATATATTTTCACAGAACATGTAAAGTAACACTTGTGCTTGATAAGCCGATACATAGCAGTTTGCTTATCATCCCAGAATAGGAGCATCTCTTCAGTGGAGTACTTACAGGAAGAGTTCTATACCGTCTCGGAGATCACCAAAGAGATAAAGGATACCCTGGAGACAAGTTTTCCTATGGTTTGGGTAGAAGGTGAAATCTCCAACTATCTTTTTCACTCCTCGGGACATCGTTATTTTTCTTTGAAAGACGAGAATTCGCAGATCCGATGCACCCTATGGAGATTCCGGGGTGAATATCTGCGCTTCGAACCAGCGGATGGAATGAAGGTGATGGTACAGGGGAATATCACGGTTTATGAGAGGAGCGGTCAGTATCAACTGGATATAATCGATATTATTTCAGCCGGTGTGGGTAAACTGGAAATCGCTTTTCAAAAGCTAAAGGAGGAATTGTTTAAAGAGGGGCTGTTCGACGAAGAACATAAAAAGCCCATTCCTCCATATCCGGAAGCAATTGGGGTAGTGACCTCTCCCACCGGTGCAGCGATAAGAGACATAATTAGAATTATCCATAATCGGTTTCCCAGCGTAAAAATAATTATACGTCCGGTCAGGGTACAGGGATCGGGAGCTGCCGAAGAGATTGCGCAAGCGATTGGTGATTTTAATGCATTCAATAAAATCGACGTGATGATAGTGGGAAGAGGCGGTGGATCTTTAGAAGACCTGTGGGCTTTCAATGAAGAGGTGGTTGCCCGGGCTATTTACGGGTCGAAAATCCCGGTGATCTCTGCGGTGGGACATGAAATCGATTTCACCATTGCAGATTTTGTGGCAGATCTGAGGGCTCCCACACCATCTGCTGCGGCGCAAATAGTGGTACAGGATAAAAAGAATTTATTAGAGCAGGTAAATTCAAACATCAGAAAGCTGGGTTATTGCCTGACTGCTTTGCTTGAGCTCTCCAGTCAGCGATTGAAGGCATACAAGGAAAGTTATGGTTTGAGAAGGCCTTATGACATCATCACCCAACGATTTCAAAAGAAAGATGAACTGTTTGACCGACTTTCCGACGGTGAAAAAAACTATTTTGAAAGCAACCGGAATGCCATATCTTTGATGAATGGAAAGCTTAAGGTACTGTCCCCGTTATCGGTTTTAAATAGAGGATACTCTATTACCAGAAAATTACCGGAACTGACGGTGGTAAGAAACTCTAAAATCCTTAAAAGGGATGATCGAATTGAAGTAAGGGTATGTCAAGGTAGAATTGAATCAAGAGTAGAACAGATCGAGTAGAAATAACCTATATTGGAGGGTAAAATTGGCTGGCAAGAAATCCGGTAAGGACAAGAGCTTTGAAGAGGCGATAAACCGACTGGAAAATGTAGTGATGGAACTGGAGGAGGGGGAGCTCTCCTTAGAAGATGCTTTGAGTAAGTTCGAGGAGGGCATAGAACTATCCCGATTTTGCACTCAGAAACTGACCCAGGCTGAGGAAAAAGTCGAGAGATTGTTAAAATCCGCTCAGGGTGAGTTTAAAACCAAACCACTGGATGCGGAAGATCAGGGATAATCCCCCCGGGGACCGGATGGTCAGGACAATCCATGCCAGACGGTTTGACATACGACATTACTTTTTTATAGTTGATATGTCCCCCAGACGGGTTGTTTTGTATATATAGGTAAAGGTTACTTTGCGCGAGGAGAACCATGAGCACCCAGGCAACAGATTTTTTCTTTGAACTGGAAAAAAGAGAGAAGTTAGTAACCTCATATTTGAATTCTAAGGAATTTGAAGGCTGGTTTAATCCGCCCCACCTAAAGGAAGCGGTATATAGTTACATCCACCGCTCGGGCAAACGCCTGCGCCCCGCAGTTTTGCTTCTTTCCTGCGGAGCAGTAGGGGGAATGGAAGAGGATGCCATCCCAGCAGCAGCAGCGGTGGAGATGTTCCATACCTGGACTTTGGTACACGACGATCTGATTGACAACGACGAGAAGAGAAGGGGAGGATACACCGTTCATACCCAGGCATCCCTGTGGGCAAAACAGGAGTTGAATTATTCCGACTCCCAGGCAAAGGATTACGGGAGAGACATCGCGGTCTTAGCCGGGGATGTCCAGCAAGGATGGGCAGTGAGTCTTTTGTGTGATGGCTCATTAAAAAGAAAGGTCAAACCCGAGGTTACCCTTACCTTGATTAAAATGTTAGAATCATACGTAATAAACACCTTGGTCTCCGGAGAAACACTGGATATACAGTTTGCCAAGCAAAAGATAGAATCCTTCAAGCCGGAACAGATAATTGACATGCTCTGGCGAAAAACCGGTGTTTTATATGAATATTCAGCCCGAGCTGGCGCTATGATCGGGCTTTCAACTACAGATATCGACGATAAAAGAGTCAAAGCTTTGTCAGGTTTTACCAGCAAATGCGGCACCGCTTTCCAGCTTCAAGACGATATCCTGGGGATAGTAGGTAACGAAAAGCAATTGGGAAAACCGATCGGTTCGGACATCCGGGAGGGAAAACGCACCATCATCACCTATTATGCTTTTAAGAATGCATCATCTCAACAGAAAACCAAATTGGAGAGCATACTGGGAAAACCGGATGCCACCAAAGAGCAGATAAATGAAGTCACCCAGCTTTTGGTGCAATTGGGCGGAATATCTGAAACCAAACAATTAGCAGAGCAAATCATCCGAGAGGCGCGTCCGGAGCTGGATGCTTTGCCCGATTCGGACTACAAAAAGCTTCTGCTGGCGTGGGCAGATTTCATGATTTCACGCGAGTTCTAAGGAACAATATGACTCACTGGCTGGATCGAATCAATTCACCCCAGGATTTGAAAAATATTCCGGTGGATAAATTGGGTGAGTTGGCTGAAGAGATCAGGGAAAAGATCATTACGGTTGTAGCCAATAACGGCGGACACTTGGCTTCCAATTTAGGAGCGATAGAGTTGACCATTGCTCTCCACCGGGTTTTTGATTCGCCCAAAGACAAACTGATTTGGGATGTAGGTCATCAGTGTTATACCCATAAAATTCTAACAGGTCGTAAAGACAAATTTGAGACATTAAGAACATTCGGAGGCATAAGCGGTTTTCCCAACCGGACAGAAAGCGAACATGATGTCTTCAATGTGGGGCATGCCTCCACTTCCATATCCTCAGCTTTAGGGGTAGCCTGCGCCCGGGACTTAAGAGGGGAAAAATTTTCGGTAATTGCGGTGGTGGGGGATGGTGCTTTAACCGGTGGATTGGCGTTTGAAGGATTAAATAATGCAGGGGCATCGGGGAGAAATTTAATTGTCATATTAAATGACAACAACATGTCCATTTCCAAAAATGTGGGGGCACTATCCCGGTACATGACCGATCTTATAACCGACGAGAAATACAACAAACTCAAGGCTGAAGTCTGGGATCTGGTAGGGAAGTTTAAGAGAAGAGACAAAATCAGAGCCATGGTAGCCAAAGTGGAAGAAGGAATCAAGGGATTTTTGGTTCCGGGAAGCCTTTTCGAGAAATTGGGTTTTCGGTATTTGGGCCCGGTAGACGGACATGACATCAAGGGTTTGTTAAAGACTTTAGAGCAATTAAAAACCTTAAACGGTCCCATTCTACTCCATGTAGTAACCAGAAAAGGGAAGGGGTATATTTATGCAGAGGAGGATGCCCCCCGTTTCCACGGAATCGGCGCTTTTGATAAAGTGAGTGGAAATTCCAATGGCAACCCGAGTGAGCTCACTTATACTGATGTTTTTGGCAACAGCATGGTCAAGCTGGCAGAGAGTGACGATAAGATCGTGGCCATCACCGCGGCAATGACTTTGGGCACCGGTTTGATGGAGTTTGCCAAAAACTTTCCCGGGAGGTTTTACGACGTGGGAATTGCCGAACAACACGGTGCAACATTTGCATCCGGTCTCGCCGCTTTGGGTCTAAAACCGGTGTTTGCAGTTTACTCCACTTTTCTGCAAAGGGCATTTGATCAGGTGATACATGATATCGCCCTGCAAAATATTCCCGTGGTTTTGGCAGTGGATCGGGCAGGATTGGTGGGCGCAGATGGTCCCACCCACAATGGGGTTTTCGACTTAAGTTATTTAAGGCATATCCCCAACTGGATAGTGGCTGCCCCCAAAGACGGGAATGAGTTGAAAGATCTTCTTAATTCTGCATTGAATTGGCGCAAGAACCCGGTAGCTATCCGGTTTCCCCGAACCATGATTCCGGATAAGATTAAAGAAGAATACTCCGTCATTGAAATCGGGACATGGGAAAGGTTGAAAAAGGGAACGGATTTGGTTATTCTGGCAGTGGGGTCAATGGTATATCCTGCTATGGAAGCATCCGGTCTGTTGCTGGACGAGGGGATAGATGTGGAGGTAGTGAATGCACGCTTCATTAAACCGTTGGATGAGAAAATGCTTAATGCAATTCTGGAAGAGTTTGATAAGGTTATCACCATAGAAGAAAATACACTTCCGGGTGGATTCGGCTCGGCAGTCTTGGAATTTGCAGAAGCGAATAATCTTAACCGGGCAGTGATAAAAAGGATGGGCATTCCGGATGAGTTCGTACCACACGGCTCCAGAAATCAGCTTCTCGGTCGGTTGGGGCTAAGCCAGGAAGGAATACTTAAGAAAGTTAAGGAGGTTTTGATGTCGGATTATGGCTCTACGAGGATCAAGATTCAGAAAACGAACCAGTAAGCGGGAAGTCAATATAAAAAGCATGTTACCAAAGAAGATTTCAGTAAAACGTCAAAACCGATTTTGATTTTAGAACGAATACCGTATAATCATAAAGTTTGGCTGAAGGTGAGCATTTCAAACCGTACTCGTCAGAAAAATTAAAACGGTTTAAAACCAATTCAAGCGACCATATGAAAAGCATCGGAATTATCGCCAACGTCAAAAAAGAACTGACCAAGGGGGTGGTGGAGGAGATCATTCGGTGGGCCAATAAGGAAAAATTGAGTTTTTTTGTATGTGAAGAGCTTACTTCATTAATCGGGCATAAAGAAGATTCGCTGCCTGCAGACAAGTTGTGGCAAGTGAGCAAGGTTTTGCTCTCTTTGGGAGGGGATGGAACCCTTTTGGCTTCTGCCCGGGCGGTAGGAAAACACGAAACACCTATTTTGGGAATAAACTTAGGTGGGTTGGGATTCTTGACCGAGATCAATTCCAGCGATTTGCAGACTACTTTGAGTAAACTTAAAAGCGAATCCTACTTCATCGAGAAACGAATGGTTTTGGAAGCAAAGCTAGAAGGGTACCAGGAATTTGAGCATTTTGCCTTAAACGATATAGTGATTGACAATGGGGGGGTAGCCCGACTTTTCCTTTTGCATCTTTATGCCGACGAGGAATTCATCTGTTCTTATTCCGGCGACGGTTTAATCATTTCCACTCCTACCGGTTCAACTGCTTATAATTTGGCAGCCGGCGGGCCGATAATCAACCCCCGAATGAATGCTTTAATCGTCTCACCGATATGCCCGCATACCTTAGCTACCCGCACCGTGCTATTTTCCGAAAAAGAAACCTTGAAAGTGATAGTGGAGCTGGATTCACGCGAAGCAGTGCTAACCATCGACGGTCAGGTCGCTTTTAATCTGAAATCCGGCAGTTCGGTGCTGGTGCGCAAAGCCGATCATACGGTTAATCTGATTAAGTTCAGGGACCGATCATTTTACGAAATTTTAAGGAGCAAATTACACTGGGGTGCCCGACCCAAAATCGGAGAATAAGAAGGTTTAAGCGTTCAAAAGTTTAATCAATCGGGTGGTGTATCCTGCCCAGTAAATGAGAATTTGTCTGATTCCTGTGTTTTGAGAACGAAATCCTTCATATGCTAAGAACTCTCAGAATAAAGAATTACGCTTTAGTAGATGATCTGGCGGTGGAGTTTCAGCCCGGATTGAATATCATCACCGGGGCTACCGGTGCAGGAAAATCGATTATAGTGGGAGCCGTGAATTTGATCTTGGGCGAGAGAGCAAGCAGCGAGGTAGTCAGAACCGGTTTCGATACCGCCGATATGGAAGCAGTTTTTGAGTTACCCCGAACACAAGGCATGAAAGATATATTAAATGGGCTGGGCATTGCTGCTCCGGATGATGTGCTTTTGATTCGCAGAGAGGTGTTAAGCAGAGGTCAAAGCAGATGTTATGTCAATGATCGCATGGTTACTCTATTCAGCCTTAAATCCATAGGCGATAGGATGGTAGATCTGCATGGTCAACATGAACATCAATCCCTGTTGAATACGGAAAGACATATCGATTATCTGGATCACTACGGTGACTTAAGCGAAGCTTTATCCCGGATTAGTGAAGTTTACCGGGAATTACGGGACAAGCAAAAGAAGCTGGAATATCTCCGGAACAGCAGGAAGACAGATGAAGAGAGAAGAAAACTGTACGAATTTCAAATAAGGGAAATCGAGATATCCAATTTGAGTGCGAGTGAAGAAGAAAAGCTATTGGCTGAAAGAAAAGTGCTGGAAAATGTGGAGTTTCTCTTTGAATTGTCAAACAATCTGTACCGGCAGCTATATGAAGACGATGCATCGATTGTGGAAAGGACGGTTTTGCTGTCTCGGGAATTAAAAAAAGGAACACAGATAGATTCAAGGTTAACCGAGATGGATGAGAGTTTGGAATCTTTCGTCATAAAACTCCAGGAAATCAGCCGGTTCATCGAGGATTATAAAACCCGATTGGAATTCGATCCCCAGAGATTGGAGACGATCAGGGAGAGGTTGAATCTTCTTAACGGTTTGAAGAGGAAGTACACCAAAAGCATCGGAGAGATTTTAGCCTACCGGGAGCAAATTAAAACTGAACTGGAACAGATAGTAAATAAAGATGAGCTTATCACCAGCTTAGAAATTGAAATTAAAAACCTTTCGCGGGTATGGGAAAGAGAGTGCATCCTGCTTTCTCAGAAAAGAAAAAGCAAGGCTTTGGAGCTATCCAAAAAGATTGAAAAATCTTTATCTGATCTGGGGATGGATAAGAACAAATTTGAAATAAAAATCACCCAACAAGAAGATGTGAATGGCTTGGTGGAAAGAGAAGGTAAAAGATACTTTGCTTCCGAAAAAGGGATGGATGGGGTGGAGTTTTATGTTTCACCCAATCCGGGAGAAGAGTTAAAACCATTAGCCAAGATTGCCTCTGGCGGTGAGATATCTAGAATAATGCTGGCACTTAAATCCATTCTGGCTAAAACCGATCAGGTAGAATCCATGATTTTCGACGAAATCGATGTGGGAATCGGAGGGGAGATAGCATCGGCAGTAGGTCGGGCTTTGAAGAATTTGGGTTTGGCTCGCCAGGTAATCGTAGTCACTCATCTGCAGCAGATAGCTTCGCAAGGGGATCACCATTTCAAGGTTTTCAAAGAAACGATGAAAGGCAGAACCGTTATCAGAATTCGAAAATTGGGAAAAGAGGAAAGGATCGAAGAGATTGCCCGAATGATTTCCGGTGAAAAGATAAGTGAGGTAACATTGAAACAAGCGAAAGAAATGATCAAGATCTCTGATGCTTCCACGGGTGATTGAATATAAGTGCAACAGAGTAACCAAAGGTTAAAGCATGTTTAAACTTCGGAGAAATAATTAAAAGTGATATAGAAATGGTTATAAGAACAAAAGACTTCTTTTTGGCGCCCAATCTTCTGGCCATTGCCAGGATTCTACTTCTTCCTTTCATTTTTTACTTTCTAGTCCAGGATACTCAGGTTAGCTTTTTTATCGCCATTGTCCTGATGGGGATAGCTATCGCTTCTGATATTCTGGATGGTTACCTGGCGAGAAGGTTAAATCAGGTTACGGATCTGGGTAAGATATTGGATCCGGTGGCAGACAAGCTTGGTTTGGGTATTTTCGTTGTTTTTGTCATCATCCATCGTGGTTTTCCCATATGGATAGCGGCCTTGTTGTTTCTGAAGGATTTTTTTACGGTAATAGCAGGTATCATGCTGGTAAGGAAGAAGGGATTAGTTCCTATCTCCGCTTATTGGGGGAAATTAAATTCCTGGATCTGGGTCATTACAGTAATAGTTTTTATAATTCAAATTCACCAACTCGAGCCATGGCTTCTGGCAGCTGCCACCATCTCGGTGATCAACTGTGCAATTTTATATTCCAGAGCATTTATTATCAGCTACAGGTCAAATACTTTGGATGGTGAAATTAAAGGCCCGATCACCAGACTAAGAAGATGAGAATAAAATCAGTCATCAATAATAGCATTGCTTTTCGGAATGGGATTCAGCCGGAAGATGAGCTTTTGGAGATAAATGCTCACCTTATCAATGATCTAATCGATTACAAATACTATTCTACAGAAGACAACCTTCGAATCAAGGTTCGAGCTGGAAAGAAAGATATTAGACTGGTAAGAATAAAAAAACAGCCAGATCAAGATATTGGAATGGAATTTTGCGATACAAAATACAAAAGCTGCAAGAATAATTGTGTGTTTTGCTTTGTTCATCAACTGCCCAAGGGTTTGAGGAAGACGCTGTATTTTAAGGATGAAGATTTTCGTCTGTCTTTTATGCATGGCAATTTTATTACATTAACTAACACTTCAAGCGAGGATATTGATCGCATAATATATCAAAGACTTAGCCCGCTGTATATTTCAGTACATACAACCGATGAGACTTTACGCAAAACCATGCTGGGAAATCCCAGGATTCCCGAGATTATGCCCAAACTCAGGAGATTAGCACTTGGTAAAATTGAAATGCACACCCAGATTGTTTTGTGTCCAGGAGTAAACGACGAGGAATATTTGGGAAAATCTGTAATGGACCTATCTACACTCTACCCTTATGTTAAATCATTAGCGCTGGTTCCGGTCGGTTTAACCAAATTCAGAAACGGACTTCCTGAAATATCTCCGGTTTACAAGGTTTATTCAAGAAAGATTATCCGGATGGTGGATGAATGGCAAAATATCTTCAGAAAGAAGTGGGAATGTGGTTTCGTCTACGCAGCAGATGAATTCTATACCAAAACGGAGCTTGACATTCCGGACAAGAGCTATTATGATGATTTTTACCAAATTGAGAACGGTGTGGGGATGATGCGCCAGTTCATGGACGCATTCAAATCCAAACAGAGATTGTTGCCCAAAAAACTGGATAGAAAGCTAAAAATTATCTTGGTAACAGGAGCATCAGCCTTCGGGATGATCAAGCATGATATTATTCGGAAGTTGAATACAATTTCCGGACTAACCATTAACCCGGTGGTAGTTAAGAATGACTTTTTAGGCCATACGGTTACGGTTACCGGTCTTCTAACCGGACGGGATGTATTAAGTGCCCTTCGAAAAGAGAGGAGTTTGGGTGAAATCGTTCTTCTCCCGCCAAACTGCGTAAACCAAGACGGATTGTTCTTGGATGATTTATCTCCCCAGGATTTGGAAGGAGAATTAAAACGAAGAGTGATAATTGGAACTTATGATATAGTTAAAAGTTTAATGCAAATCTTGAAAATTCCTAAAGTTAACCTCCCCGAATAATAGAAACGGAGAGAGGAGCAGTCCTAAAACTGATCAGTTATGTTTTATTAATCTTTCTTATTGTCAACAACTCAGTGATAAGAACTATAAGGATCTAAATTTAAAATTTATTTTATACCATAATATGTCTATTCCCATCGTTGCCATAATCGGTAGACCGAATGTGGGGAAGTCGACACTGTTTAATCGTCTTCTAAAAAGACAGATTGCAGTAGTGGATGATCAGCCGGGGATAACCCGGGACCGGAATTATGCCTTCACCACCTGGAACAAAAGGGGATTTTATTTAGTAGACACCGGAGGATATGTTCCTTCAAATAATACTGCTATTGAAAAGCTGGTCAAAGCTCAAGCAGAGATAGCAATCAGTGAGGCCGATATGGTCCTTTTTCTGGTGGATATCAAAGTAGGAACCCAGTCGGTCGATTTGGAGATAGCTCAACGGTTGAGAAGAGCTAAAAAGCGGGTTATTCTGGTAGCCAACAAAGTGGATGGAATCAGAGATGAAGCGGATACCTATTCGCTAAATAAATTAGGTCTGGGAGAAGCTACTTTAATCTCCGCTCTGTGTGGTCGAAATATCGGGGATCTACTGGATCAAATCACCTCAAATCTACCGCAGGAAATCACCTATCTGGAGAAAAAAGAGAGCATCAAGGTGGCGGTAATCGGACGACCTAATGTAGGAAAGTCATCCTTTGTCAATGCCCTATTGGGAACGGAAAAACTTATTGTTTCCGAAATTCCCGGAACTACACGGGATGCAATAGACACGGAGATTGAAATTGACGGACAACCGTACACCCTGATCGATACCGCCGGTTTAAGGCGCAAATCCAAGATCAAGGAAAGCCTCGAATTCTATACCACCCTGAGAACTTTAAGGTCGATCGAAAGATGTGATGTGGCTCTGATTTTGACCGAAGCACAGATCGGATATTCGAATCAGGATGCTAAAATCATAAGCGAAGTAATGGATCTGCGGAAAGGAATAGTTCTGGCGATAAACAAATGGGATCTTGTAGAAAAAGACGGAAAAACAGCGGATCGTTATACCAAAGCCCTGAAAGAAGAGGCGCCCTATATTAAATATATTCCATTGATTTATATTTCGGCTAAGACCAAGCAGAGGGTGAAAGCGGTAATGGGATTGATCTTACAGGTATATCATGAAAGGAAAAAGCGAATTGGAACCAGTGTTTTAAACGATAAACTGGGAAAAGAGATAAAAACCAAACCTCCCGCATCGGTCAAGGGCAGATACATCAAGATATTTTATGTTACCCAAACCGATATTGAACCTCCAACATTTGTATTCTTCTGCAATTATCCGGAGCTTCTGCAAAAATCATATCTGCGATATCTGGAAAATAAAATCAGAGAGCATTTTGGATTCTTGGGAAATCCAATCCGGATCAGGGTAAAGAAAAGGGAATAGTGGCTAGTAGCTTTTGCTGGCGAAAACCTTTATCTAACCGTATTTCGATAACTATGCCAGAATTCCATTCGGATGAAATAGAGGTGATCCGGGACGAGAAAACCAGAAATCCGGTTTCGTTCATGTGGAAGGAGGAGGATTATAAAATTAAAGAGATTATCGCTTTCTGGCCCGATTTCAGCTATCCCAAAGAAGGAGGTAAAAGGAAAAGATGGTGGCATAGAAAACATAGGAATTATTATCGGGTTTTGACTGAAGGGAATGAGGTGTTCGAAATCTATTTCGACCGGGGAGCGAAAGTAGAAAAATGGATTCTATACACCAAACTTGAATGACTGGTCCTTAAGGCAGGGTGTAAGGTGAAAGGTTTAAGTTCAAGATTTAAGATAGGTTCACCCTAGCTGTAAAACTTAACATGAAAAAGTCTCATCTGTCGATTGGTCTGATCGCTGTTGTATTAATCATTCTGATCTTGCATATCAATTATCTCAGATTTATCTGTGATGATGCTTTCATCTCTTTCCGTTATGCCAAGAATTTCGTAGAGGGGCACGGGTTGGTCTATAATATCGGCGAGAGGGTGGAAGGATATATGAACTTTCTTTGGACATTGTTTTTGAGTGCATTTATAGGGCTGGGTATGGATGTGGTGGTGGTATCGCAGGTTTTGGGGATACTGTTCAGCCTATCCACGGTTTTGTTGCTTTTGTATTTCAACCGGAAGCTGTATCCGGAGGAGAGCCTGTTCAACTACTTGGCTCCGCTTTTTCTTGGCTGCTGCGGGGCATATGCGGCCTGGGCTACCGGGGGACTAGAGACGTCTTTTTATACTTTTCTGGTCTTCTTGGGGTCATTTTTGTTTATCACGGGGATGAATAAACCGCGATATTTTATCTTTTCCGGGATGGCTTTTGCGTTGGTTTGTATAACCCGATTGGATGGATTGATTTTTGCAGGAATCACGTTTATCTGGTTATTCTATCTCACTGTCTTTAAAAAGCGAATCGAGTTCAAGGCTTTGGTGATATGGACACTTTGTTTTCTGGTTCCTTTTCTGACATATTTCTTTTGGCGTTGGTCCTATTATGGCAGGTTTTTACCTAACACCTTCTATGTAAAAGTCGGGGGCATGTCTTTTTATCGCCAGGGATTTTTATATGTGTTAGATTTCGTTAAGAGATTTTGGATTTGGCTTTTTATTGTTCCCTTTGTGTTTCTCAACAAATCGGCCCGAGCAAATTCGAAGCTGAATATCATCATTCCCTACTTTACTTCACTGATAGTTGTTTTTTTCCTTTATGTGGTTTATGTAGGCGGTGATTTCATGGATATGTACCGGTTCCTGGTACCGATCTTACCGTTTTTCTTCTTTTTGGCTCAAGAGGGATTCAGGGGAATGTATCATTATTCTCGAAGCAAAACGTCTCTTCAAGATTCTTTGAAAGGGAAGCGTCGTTCCAAACCTAACTTGACGGAAATAAAAAACAGGAAAGTGATTTTAATTGCTATGGAGACAAGTCTGATAATATTTATTATGATATTATTGGCTTTTCCTTCAATCGAAAGTAATAGAGAATGGAATCGGAATGGAATTGACAGCATTGGTTTATTACGAGAATATTCGAGGTTATGGACCAAGGTTGGATTGATGTTCAAAGAGATTGCCAAACCGGGCGAGAGTTTATCAACCCGCGCTGCCGGTGCTATCCCGTATTATTCAGGTTTGTATGCCATAGACGAACTTTTATTAACCTTAAAACCTTATCCGACATTAAAAGTACATAATGTTCCACGGGTTGGCCATCAGAAGGTTGTACCCATGGAATTCCTCGCATCAAAAAAACCGACCCATATTCTAAACCATCCTCAAATCCGGGATGAATATATACAGCCTGAGGAAATCCCCGTTGACTCTTTGTTTTCTAATATTGGATATAAAATGCTTATTACCAGTATTTATATGTCTAAAAAAGAGACTAAGTACTTTTACTGTTTAAGCTTAAAAACTAATAATTCCAAGAAACTAAAATGAAAAGACCCAATATAGGTATAACCATAATTTTACTTCTCATCATCTGTGATGATGCTTTCATCTCTTTCCGTTATATCAAGAACCTAGAAGAAGAGCGCAGATTGGTCTATTTTATGACCGGTATAAACAGCCAAAGGTTTTTGACGCAAGGGTAAAACTTACCCAGGTAAGGGTATAAGTTGACTGTAATTCCTCTTAAAATATCTGATTGCGAAACTGAATATTTCTATTGTGCTACCTTAAGGAAGTTTGATTCTGAAAATAACTGATCTGAAAAGTCCATTGTACAATTTACCATGTTAACCATAATAGCAATTTTTATCTTATGTTACTTGTTAGGTTCTATTCCCTTTGGGATTATAATCGGGAGAATATGGAAAGGAATCGACATAAGGAACTATGGATCTAAAAGCGCCGGTTTCACTAATGTTTATCGGGTTGTCGGAACCCTGCCTGCTGCAATAGTGCTGTTTCTGGATATTGCCAAGGGAATGGCAGCGGTGCTGTTGATAACTCAAATCAGCTTTGATTCACCCTGGGTGAGTTTGATCGATCTGAAAGTGATAGCAAGTGTATCTGTAATCGTCGGTCATGTCTTTCCGATATTTTTCAGATTTAGGGGAGGGAAGGGGATTGCTACCGGATTGGGTGCTCTGTGGTCCATCCTCCCGGTTGAAGTAAGTTTAGCCCTGTTTTTATTTATAATAGTAGTTGCTATCACTAAATATGTATCCTTAGGTTCACTTTCTGCCATCACTTTTTTATTTCTTGCTTTGATATTCGAGAAATACTATCTTCAAACAGAAGTACCAAGTATAATTATCATCATGATTGTTTTTCTTACTGCTTTTATATTCTTTAATCATAGGAACAATATCAAACGGCTTTTAAATGGAACAGAGAATAAATTTGGTCGGAAAAAAGCAGGATAGATCATGTGTATTTGAATAAGACTAAAATAAGTCCAAACGATCGCCTTCTTTATCAAAATCAGAAGTGAATAACGTTATGACAAAAGTTGCAGTTCTAGGCGCTGGAGGATGGGGAATCGCCATATCCAAACTCTTGAGCGGAAATGGACATAAGGTAACATTATGGGAGTTTGATCCTCAAGAGATGAGAAGGCTCAGCACACTAAAAGAACATAAACAGAAACTTCCGGGTATTATCCTGCCAGACGCAGTAGAAATAACCGATAGAATTGACTTGGCTGTAGCCCAAGCGGAGCTATTGGTATTGGCATTACCTTCCCATACGATAAGAGGAGTAATCAAGGAAGTTAGCCGGTTGCCATTAAAGAATCCACTGGTGGTGAATTTATCGAAAGGAATCGAGAATGAAACACTTTTGAGGATGTCGGAGGTGCTAAAACAAGAATTGCCTTTACCTCTTCATGAGAATATCACCACCTTGTCTGGTCCCAGCCATGCAGAGGAGGTAGCCAGAAATATCCCCACCACGGTAGTAGTGGCGGGATTCAAGGAGAAGGTGGCAAAAAGAATCCAGCAAATATTCATGAACCCCAATTTCAGGGTTTATACCAACAGTGATCTGATCGGAGTGGAATTGGGTGGCTCGCTTAAGAATGTGATCGCTATCGCCTGGGGAATTTGTGATGGGATGAAATTGGGGGATAACAGCAAAGGCGCTTTACTGTCGAGAGGATTGGCCGAGATTATTCGATTAGGGGAAAAATTGGGAGCCAAAAGAGAAACCTTCGCGGGACTTTCAGGATTGGGTGATCTGGTTACCACCTGTATCAGCCAATATTCCAGAAACAGATTTGTGGGGGAAGAGATCGGAAAAGGGAAAACGCTAAAAGAGGTGGAATCAAAGATGGTAATGGTAGCAGAAGGTATTAGGACCACCAGGTCCGCTTATCAGCTTTCTTTAAAACATAAGGTTGAAATGCCTATCACACAACAGGTTTACCGAATTCTTTTTGAAGGCAAAAAACCAAGCATAGCCATTAGCGAACTCATGGTACGCGATCCGAAATCTGAAATTTGGAGTTGACTTATAGAAGAATCCATATATCTTAATAAGAGAAGGAAGAAAGTTTTCTGCTTAAAGAAGCGAGGGGAGATGTGAAAACCTCTACCAGCGAAAAACTCTACTATTCCATAAGCGAAGTAGAGAATATGACCGGAGTTAAACCTTATGTATTAAGGTTTTGGGAAAAGGAGTTTAATCTTCTTAGACCCAAAAAGAACCAAGCGGGGAACCGTTCCTATCAAAAGAAGGATATAGATCTGATCAACCAGATCAAACACCTGCTGTATGAACAGGGTTTTACTATCGATGGAGCCAAAACCAGATTGAGAAGCCTCAGGCATGAAGATTTAGGTCCACTGGTAGCTGAAAAAATGAGACTTCAGAATCTTCTGGCGGAAATCAGAAAGGAGCTTTCCGAACTTTTGGAAATTCTATCTTGATTTTTTGGGGGAATTTAGTTATAATGAAAATGTTAAATCGGGGCGTGGCGCAGATTGGCTAGCGCACTTGCTTGGGGTGCAAGGGGTCGGCCGTTCAAATCGGCTCGCCCCGATTTTTACTTCTGTTCATAGTTTTTGGTTTGCAGTTTATGGACAAAAACCATTTGGTGATTATCCCCGCTTATAATGCTGCTTCAACTATCTTTGAGCTAATTGAAAAGATTTCGGTCTACGTAGTAAAAACCAATATAGTGTTAGTAGACGACGGCTCCCGGGACCATACCTTTGCGTTGGCTCAGAGATCTGGCATAGTGGTATTGCAACATCCGGAAAACCGGGGTAAGGGGGAGGCTTTAAAAACCGGATTTATGTATGCTCTAAGAAATAACTACTCTGCAGTTATTACCATCGATGCAGATCTTCAACATGATCCGATGTCAATACCGGATTTTATTCGAAAATCGGACAAACCGGTAGGTATTATAATCGGAACCAGAAAAAGAAATCTGAAGAATATGCCATTGGCACGGTGGTGTAGCAATAATTTGACTTCGGTAATAATATCCGTTTTGGCGGGTCAATCTGTTAGAGATTCTCAATCCGGATACAGGTGGATTTCTGCCCGGGTTCTAAAAAATATAAAATTGAAGTCCAAAAGGTATGATCTGGAACCGGAGATATTAATAAAGGCAGGTCAAATGGGATACCGAATAGCCGAAATTCCCATCAGTACAATTTATAGCGGTGGTGAAAGCTTTATTAATCCTTTGGTTGATTCCGGAAGGTTCATTAGATTGATATGGAGAAGCTTATGGAGTTGAGCATTTCGATAATCCCCATTTCCTTTTTCTCAATGAAAACGAGAAAGAATAAGGGGAGAGTTAGATGGAGAAAACCTTGTTGATTTTACTTACCAATGACGATGGCATTAATGCCCAGGGTTTACAGACATTAAAGAAAGAAATCTCTCCCATCGGTGAATTGTGGGTAGTCGCGCCTGATCGAGAACAGAGTGCTACCAGCCATTCGCTGACACTGGATTATCCTATACAGATAAACCGGGTATCGGAAAGATCTTACAGCGTGGGTGGAACTCCCACCGATGCAGTAATGCTGGCGGTTCGAGCTATAATGACAAGAAAACCGGATATTCTTGTTTCCGGAATAAATCATGGACCCAACTTGGGCGACGATGTTTCATATTCCGGAACAGTGGCTGCAGCGATGGAAGGGACCATCCTAAATATCCCCTCGATTGCAGTTTCCAATGTCAATTGGAATGCAAAACACTTTAAATCCGCTGCAGGATTCATTAAAAAGTTAATATTATTTGTTTACAGGAATGGACTACCTAAAGATACTTTCCTGAATGTAAATGTCCCTGACAAAAAAGAAACCGTGAAAAAGTATAAGATCACTCGTTTGGGAAAACGTCTGCACAACCGTGTGGTGATCGAGAAAATCGACCACTTTGGTAAGAATTACTTTTGGATCGGAGAACAAACTTCAGTGTGGGAAAAAGAGGATGATACCGATTACGCTGCCATCCAGAAAGGTTACGTCTCCATCACCCCCCTGCGTCTGGATACGACTGATTACACCTCCTTAGAGCAGTTTAGTGGATGGAAAATTATATAAGATTATCTTTTCATACCCAGTTAACACTAAAATTCCTCTTTTATCTCAACCAGACGAAAGCATGCTTATCAAAGGTCAAATTGGTTTAAATCTTGCGTAATTATTTGCTTGACAAAGTGGCATCCGAACTCTAAATTCCGCGCAATTATTTCTATCAGCGAGGAAAGCGATGTTAGTCTTAAACATTGAACCATAACTCATCAAAACGAGGAAGGAAGAATGCGGAGAATGACTTTAGTATCGGTGGTTTTAGGATTAGCAACTCTATTTTATGCAGGTCAGGCAATAGCTCAAGAGTCAGTAGGAGTTAAAGTTGGGAAAGGTGATTTGAAGGTTGGTGGTATTCTTCAAGCTGGATATACATATAACTTAGAGGACACGTTAGGCACGGATGCATTTACCATGACCCGGGCACGTTTTTTGTTCTGGGGAACCATAATTCCTGATAAAGTAAAGTACTTTGTCCAGTCAGAGCTCAAATTCACCGCCAACACGGTCAGCCTTTTGGATTACAAAGCTCAGTTCTTTTACATCCCGAAGACCGAGATCACCGTGGGGCGATTTATACCCAACTTCACCCTGTATATGCCTTTTGCCACTTCCAAACTGGAGATGATCAATTATCCCCTAACCACTTTCCAATATGCTACTTGGCGGCAAATGGGCATTCAAGCCACCACTACTACTCAATATCTGGATTTTAACCTTGGAATATTCAATGGTGCTGACATACCCGATAATATTACCGACAACAACGACGCTAAGGATTTCCTGGTTCGGGCTGATGTAAAACCTCCAATAGATCCAGTGAAACTGCGCTTTGGAGGCTATGCCTGGATTGGAAATGCTCTGCCTCCTGTTAGCTATACCTACAAAGATACCATTGTGCATACCGTAAATGTGCTTAATAAAGAGGACAAGAGTTTCCAGAAGAACCGATTTGGAGGATTCGCCACCGCAGATTATACCAAAGATCGTTTGGCTTTGCGGTTCAGGGGAGAGTTCATAATGGGGAAGGATGAATATCTAACTGCTCCGGATGTGAACAAAACAGATACCAGAAGCTCTCAAGCATATTTTGCTCAAGCAAGTATTCAGCCGCTTAAACAGGTCGAGTTCCTAATGCGATATGAAGCGTATGATCCCAATACCGACGTTGAAAAAGATGGTATTTCCGCCCTTACCGGAGGTGTGAATTATTATCTGGACGGTATTAATTCCATGTTCTATCTGAACTACATTCATAAGATGGAGCAAGCGCAGGAGATCAATAATGATGTGATACAAGCACAAGTGCAGATAAGTTTTTAGATGATTGGTATATTCCGATAGACAGATAATTTTTGAATCAGGGAGAGGTGGATTATTCTCCCTGATTCTAAATATTAAGAGGAAATGTCCAATAAATACTTCAAGTAAAATCAGAGTGATATCAACTATCTCAGTAGGACCATCTTTTTAGTTACCATAGACTCATTGGTACTTAGCCTATAGAAATATATTCCGCTCGCCACTTCTTCTTGAACATCATTTTTCCCATCCCAAGCTACTTCATATCTGCCGGGCAATTGATACTGATCCATCAGGGTTTTCACCCTTTGTCCCAAAATATTGAAGATAGACAGATTCACCCGAAGGGGTTTGACCGAATTTAAGTTTTTCAATTCAAACCGGATTGTGGTCGCGGGATTAAAGGGATTAGGATAGTTTTGATCCAGCACGAAAACAGAAGGAATATTTTCCATTTCCTCTTGATCGTCAACATCACTCGGTCTTTTGCCGACAGCAAACCAGACCGGACTTTTCCCATCGTAGGCAAAAATATAGTCGTCACCGGCGCCGCTTATCTTATCATTTTGAAGCCCCACTACCCAAAGTGTATATTGATAACCATCATAATACTGGTAGATGACCTTGGAATCATCATTGGAAAATGAAGGAAAACCCAATGAAGTATTATTGCTGGTGATCGTACCCAGATCGCCTGTTTCCAGATTGGCTCCCATGATATAGATATTTCCATACACATTAACAAAATCAAAAGCCATAATATAATCATTATTCGAAGCATAAACCGGATTGCCCACGCTTACTTCTTCGGACTGGGAGGGGAAAATCTGCCAGGTACCACCGTCACTAACTCGTATATTGTATATGCTCCAGTAATAACTGGTGTCCTGCGCATTTATTACCTTCATATTAATGGCATCGAAAAGTATGGTTTCGTTATCTTTTTTCCAGTCTAAAGCATCCGCATAAAGCATCCAGGCGGTCGATCCTTCCAAACCGGCTATCCGGTTAATCTTCCAGGTTTTGTCGCTGGCTCCGGTGGTATCGGACAGATCCATGACATAGATGGTAGTGTCCACATAAATACTGGTGAAAGCCAATTTCTTACCGTTGGGTGAGATGGCTATACTCCAAATATCTCCCGAGGAACTCAAGGTGGTTTCACCCAGTCCGTCCGATCCTATTATTCTTAAGTTGTTATTTCGGTCGATAAAAAGGATGAAATCTCCTTCCTCTGTCACCGTGGGCTTTCCGAATACCCGGGTGGTGGTGAGCTGTTGAAAAACGTTTCCTGCCGTATTGATTCTCCAAAGGGTAGAGTCGACTCCATCCACTGCGGTGATCAATTCCGTCCCTTCGACCGGCGGCAAAGTGTCGGGTGGGAGGCTGCCACTGTCACCAAGTACTTCCACCACATCGAAGGCATGTTTTACCGCCCTTTCCTCGCTTCCATCCGTTCCATACAGATCGGCAGCGGATTTACACAAAGCCAAGCGGGCATCTATAAATTGTGAATTTTGAGTCAGGTAGTTGGTTAAAGCCCGATAATATATCCGCTCGGTTTTGGTTCTACCGATGGAATCTGCTACCAAAAAGCAGGCTCGGTTGGGTATACCGGAATTAACATGAACCCCACCCCAATCTCCGTCCTGGGTATTAGGCAAGTCTTGGTATTCGCTCATTTTGGTGGGTTGTTTATAACCGGATGGAACATGGCTGCTTGCCGGATCCTCCATATCCCGAAGGGCGTCACCGGGTGTGCTGGGAGTGAAAACATCTTCACCGCACAGCCAATCGCCTCCTGCTCCTTCTACATAAAACTCCACCATGGTTCCGAATACATCCGAGAACGATTCATTCAAAGCCCCGGACTGAAGCTGGTAGATTAAATTTGCCGTATGTTGGGTTACCCCATGGGTCAGTTCGTGTGCAGCCACGTCGAGCGCTCCAACGATGTTACTGAAAGTGGTTCCGTCCCCATCACCAAAAATCATAGCCTGTCCGTTCCAGAAGGCATTGTTATAATTCGTGTTGTAATGAACGACAAAAGGTATGCTCATGCCGTTTCCATCTATGCTGTTTCTGGAATGGACATTCTTATAGTAATCGTAAATCAACCCCGCGTAATAAGAGGCGCTGACCGTGGCTTTATCGGACCAGGAATTTACATTAGTCGAAGTTACTTGAAACAATTGATTTTCCGTGTTTTGCGCATTCAATGTCCACACCACCCCCACCGGATCGTTGGGCATGGTCGAGGCGGAGCTGTTGAACATCGTTTTGGACGTATTTATCATATAATAGGTAGTGCCAATCTGATATAGATTCAAGGACTTGGTTTGATTATGCAGGTCGACTCCTGAGCCTGTAACCGGACCATCGTAATAAACCCGGCTAACCCTTCCCAAGAATTCTCCCCCGTATGCACCTATAAAGTAAAACCAGTGGTATAAAAATCCATCGGTGATGTCAACCAGCCA
Organism: uncultured candidate division Zixibacteria bacterium; assembly: GCA_903908285.1. Lineage (GTDB taxonomy): Bacteria > Zixibacteria > MSB-5A5 > MSB-5A5 > SM1-73 > CAIVRH01. Next base: position 74,304 of record CAIVRH010000009.1, on the reverse strand, counting down.
GGCTAAATGCGGCACCTTATCCGGGGTATGATAAACCACCAGTCTTGTATCCAGAACTGTCCAAGTAATTTGAGGGGAGTTTAGATGGCTCTCTGCAGCTTGTATAGCTGGACCTTTATTAATGGTAGGAGTAAGGTCGGTTAATCCCGAAGCTGTTGGTTGATATCGGCCATTGAAACTGGAAATTGAATTGTCTCTATTCAGGTGGATGTAAATTTCGCATCCCCAAACCTCTATGCTTTTATACATTTGTTGATACTTGAGATGCTTCATACCCAACTCATCCTCCCTATAGGAGACCTGTTTGAACTCATCCCCGGGATTTTCTATCCTTAAGAGGAGCCGATTTTCATTCATAAAATCTATAGCCCGGTTGTCGATGATATCGGGAGTTAAACTGGCGGAGTTAAGCGCCCCGGACACCGGGTCCAGGTTCTTACTGCTTAAGTAAATCGGAGTTTGGTTTTCTCTGTCCCAATAGACTTTCAATGTCCCTTGGGAGGATCGATAGAGCTCCCGATAGTTTTTCCATTGCTCCGAGAATAGACAAAGCGGTTTTTTCATGCTACTCTGCTTTGTGGTAAAGTCCGCTTCTTTCCAATCCTGAAGTCTTTGCCTGACGGATGACATCAGTTCCGAATCGACTAGGTTTGCTTTAAGCAAGTGATTCCTATGGGATGACAATTTACTTTCCTTCTGTTTGAAAGGATTTACAGGGATCGAGCCAGGCGTTTTCCTTTGAGCAGAAGAGCTTACGCTTGAAGATAAGCACAGCAAAATCAAGATAAGAATTGAATATTTTATGAGCCGCATAATTGCTCCCGGTTTGAAATTAAACAGGTTTAGAATAGAACCTGAACATCTCTTATCAATTTTAGACCAGAAAAGAGAATTCTTATATGTATATCATCCGAAAAGATCTATATCCGATTTGGAGGAGGATGTCGATAAATGACCAGAAAAGAGGACGTTAAAAAGAAATACTACCAGACTCCATGTTTCAAGGTTTTACACCGTCCGAATATCGGAACGGTCGAATCTTAAATGACAATCTTCTCCTTATTATACTTCGGAATATTTCATGTCAGCATTATCTATTTTTGAAGGTACTCAGTAATTTTCTTCCATCATTTCTATGGTAATGAAGGTGAAGGATGTCGGATCGGATATTTTTAATTAATGCGATACATAGCTTTAACAAAGCTAAAGAACCGTTACCTGAATTTATAAAACCAAGATAGAGACCTGTTGGAAATAAATATATATGGTGTAACCACTCTCACCATAATATAAATAATCACGGGATGAGGTAGTTAAGCTGAGGAAAAGAGTGATCACTGCAGTTGAACAATGGAAGGTTTATATGAACCGGCAAAGAGATGAAAAAGCAACATTGAGTAGCTGATTATAATCCACCTTACTATTCCCCCGATGGATAAACTCTTCTAAGGAGGAAAAATCACTTTCCTCTACTTTTCTCGATGATCTCCTCAGCTAAGGAAAGGGCTACGCCGGAAAGCATCACTTCCACCCCCAGTTTCGTAAAATCACCGGACAAGACTTCTCGGGTTACATTGGCATAAAGAGAGCAAGCCGCTTGTCTTTCAACCACCAATCCGGAGATTTTGCCCGAAGACTCACCCACAAAAGTGACCTCACCCAACTCTTCGCTGGTGACATAACCGGAACAGCTATGCAGTTGAAGATGTGCGTTGCTGGTGTAAACCACCACCATTGGACCCTTACCCTTTCCTAAAGTCACCTCGGGATAGAGCTCCAAAATCAATGTCCGGTGCCCGTTATCGGCAGTAATCTTGAGTCGGAAATGGTCTTTTTCTTTGTGAATGCCCACCACCTTTAAACATGCGGAGATTTTGTCGATATCTTTTTTGGTGAAAATTGTCATACTTATTCCCTTTTCTTCATCCCCAAGAGCATGTTAATACCAACCGGCTGAACGGAAACAAACCAAACCACAGGTTTAAGTTTTGGGTGTTTCCCTTTTGGCTTCCGATGATTTCTGTGGTTCAGCTGGTGGTTCAGCTTTGGTTAATTCGCTTTGGGTTTCATTCATAGCTTTTTTGAATTCGCTCATTCCTTTTCCTAATCCGCGCGCAATTTCCGGAATCCTTTTGGCTCCAAAAAGAAGCAGGATTACCAATAGAATCAAAAGCAATTCTTGAGCTCCAAGTCCAAACATGAGTTACCTCCTTAAAATTGATCAATTCATCCTTAAATACGTAGGTTTCAGGCGGTTGGTTCTAAATTCTTTTTTGGGATTACCAACTTTCCTGATGTTACTACTAAAGAAACCACCAACGGAAGTATAGTACAACCAAAATGATGAAGAGGATACTGACGAAATTTATCTTAACCATAAGTCCAAGAGTAAAACTTATGGCAAAAAGCTCTACGGTGAAGGGACTAAATCCTACGTTGACACACTTTTGGAACAGTATTTTAACTGCTCCATCGGGCATGAATGAACCGATTATATCACCGATCAATCCTCCTACCACCGCCGCCAAGATCAAAGCTATTAACAAAAAAGTTATCTCGCGTCCCTTCAAACCTCTTTCTCCTTATCTCCCCGGGTTAAAGAAATTAACTATCGACCGAAAAACGTATTTCCCATCTTCCGAACCGAGGATAATCTCCGAAGCCCTTTCGGGATGAGGCATCATCCCCAAAATGGTTTTGGCACGATTGCAGATTCCGGCTATATTGTCCAAAGAACCGTTCGGGTTAGCGGCTGGAGTAATATTCCCTCTTTCATCACAATAACGAAAAACTATCTGGTCGTTTTCCAGAAGCTGTTTTAAACCCTCTTCCGGTATGAAGTAGTTTCCATCAGTATGAGCGATGGGTATTCTTAGAACTTGCCCCTGGTTACACATATTGGTAAATGGCGTATCTTTATTTTCTACTTTGAGTTGGACGAATTTGCAGATGAAACGCAGGGAGGTGTTCCTTAGCATGGCGCCAGGAAGCAAACCCGACTCCAAAAGTATCTGAAAACCATTACAGATTCCTGCCACCATTCCCCCATCCTTGGCAAATTCTATTACCTTTTTCATGATAGGTGAGAAGCGAGCAATAGCACCGGTTCTAAGATAATCTCCATAAGAAAAACCGCCGGGGAGAATGATACAATCACAATTGTGAAGGGAAGTGTCTTGATGCCAGAGGAATTCCACTTCCTGGCGGACCACGCTTTTAGCCACCATATAGGCATCATAATCACAATTCGAGCCGGGAAAGACCACTACGCCGAATTTCATTTTAATATCTCGAAGTTATATTTCTCTATTACCGGATTGGTGAGAAGCTTACGACATATCTCATCAATCAGATCCTCGGGTTTACTTTTTACATCCTTCTGAAAAGTTATCTCAAACATCTTTCCGAAATGGATATCCTTAATTCCCTGATATCCCATATCCTCCAAGGCTCTTTTAATGGTAGAACCCTGAGGATCTAAAACCCCATCCTTGAGCTTGACATAAACTACAGCTCTGCCCACGCTGTTTTCTTGGCTCATATATTTTGTGCTCCTTTTTAAATTTCCGGAATATCAACATTCTGGTTTGCTTTACTACATAATATTTCAGGCTCTTTGAGTATAAACCGGAAGTAAAGCTGAAGCTTTAAACTCCAAGATCATGTTATGGTCTCCTGCTTCCCCGTATGAAACAATTCGAAACCACTCTTGACCACTCCTGACAGGATATATATCAAGCCAAAGGGAAACAATGCCAGTCGCGGATTAATGATCAGGACTATCAAAAACACGAGAAGATAAACGAGTTTGAGTTTATTCATCCGGTTACCCAAGGTGAATTTTGGCAGGGTTTCATATTCTATTCCGCTTACCATCAGCCCGGAGAAAGCAATGATCATTGTGATCAAGGCTTTGGGGAATCGTAAGGTACCCCAAACTTCGCTGCAGAACAGGGCATAACTGACTAAAGTTATGGCTGCGGTAGGTATGGGTAAACCCATATATGGCAGTTTTTCACCCAGTTTGGTCTGCTGAATATTAAAACGGGCCAACCGGAAAGCTCCGCACATCACAAAGACAAAACCGGGTATCCAACCCCATTTCCCGGAGGGGTAAATTCCCAGATTATAGAATAACATGGCAGGTGCGATTCCGAACGATATTAAATCCGCAAATGAATCCAGCTCCACTCCGAATTTGGAGGCGGATCCGGAGAAACGGGCGATTTTACCGTCCAAGGCATCGAAAAAACCCGCCAGAATAATCATCCAGATGGCAAAATCGGTCTCCCCGTCAAAACTGGAGAGAATAGAGGCAAAGCCGCAAAACATATTACCTACGGTGAATACACCGGGGAAGATACCCTTGATATTCTTCACTTTTTAAACACCCCTAATATGGTTTCTCCTGCTTTAACCTTCTGATTCAGTTTTACTTTGATCTCCGCATTCTTGGGCAGAAAAATGTCTATCCGGGAACCGAACTTGATCATCCCGAAACGCTGGCCCGTTTTTACTAAGTCTCCCGCTTTTACTTTACATACAATCCGACGGGCTATGATACCCGCTATTTGTTTCAAAATGATGCGACCAAAGTCGGTTTCTAAACCTATCTCCATCTGTTCGTTTTCCAGGGAAGCCTTATCCTGAAAAGCAGGTAGGAATTTGCCTTTATGATATTTAATATAGCCCACCGAACCAGAAATTGGGATCCGGTTGACATGAACATCCAGGACCGACATGAATATGCTGATCATAGTTCCCTCCTTGCCGATATACACAAAATCATCCACGGGTTTTATGGTTATCACCTTGCCATCGGCAGCGGAGAGGATTAAATCATCACCCGAAGGAGCGATCCGCTCCGGGTCTCTAAAGAAATAGATTATAAACAATGAAAACAAGAAAAAAAGCAAAGACAAGAATAATATAATCAGAAACGGATGATAGATTCCGAATATTAGCAAGACTAATGATATTCCGAATAACGGGAAAAGAAAGACATAACTTTCTTGACTCATTCAAAAACTCTTTTAAATACGTAATTTAGGTTTCTTAGATAATAATCCAGGCTGAAGCATTCTTCGATGTCCTTGGCATTCAGATATTTTCTGATTCGCCTGTCGTTGGAGATCAGTTCCTTGAAGTTTTTGTTCTCGGTCCAAGCTCTCATGGCGTTATCCTGGACAATCCGGTAAGCTTCTTCTTTGGAGGCAGTCTTCTGGGAAAGCTCTAGAAGTAAACGTCCGGAAAAGATCATCCCCCCGGTTTTATTCAGATTCTTCATCATGTTCTCAGGATAAACTATGAGATTTTCCAGGATGCGGTTAAATTGGATCAACATATAGTCAACTATAATGGTGGAGTCCGGTATAATAACCCTTTCCACCGAAGAATGAGAGATATCCCTTTCGTGCCACAGAGCAATGTTTTCCAAAGCTGCAAGGGAATTAGTCCGAACCAATCGGGCCAAACCGCAAAGTCTTTCACAGGTGATCGGGTTTCTTTTGTGAGGCATGGCGGATGAGCCTTTTTGTCCTTTGCTGAAACCTTCCTCCAGCTCCAAAATCTCGGTTCTCTGCAGGCTTCTAATCTCGGTGGCGAATTTTTCGATAGTGCCGGCGATGATGGCTAAAGCGGTCATGAATTCCGCATGCCTATCTCTCTGGATTATCTGGCTGGAAATGGGAGCCGGTTTTAAGCGGAGTTTCTTGCATACGTATTCCTCCACTTTGGGACTAAGATTGGAGAAAGAGCCTACTGCACCAGAGATCTTGCCCACAGATATGATTTCAATTGCTTTCTCCAAACGATGTATGTCTCTTTGAATCTCTGTGTACCAGAGGGCGAACTTGAAGCCTAAAGTTATGGGTTCAGCATGAACCCCATGGGTTCTGCCGATAATCGGAGTATATTCATATTGATAAGCCCTTTTCTTAATCAATCGCTTTGATTTCTCCAAATCATCCAGAATCACTTCTCCCGCTTCCCTCATCAGCAAAGAGAGGGAAGTATCCAGGATGTCGGAAGAGGTCATGCCGAAGTGGATATATTTGGAGTCAGGTCCTACCTTTTCAGCCACGTTGGTGAGGAATGCGATCACATCATGTTTGGTCTTTTCTTCGATCCGGGCGATTCTCTTGACATCGAACTCGGCTTTCTGTCTGATTCTTTTTACTGCAGTCTGGGGAATCATTCCCAGATGTGCCATAGCCTCACAGGCCAGTATCTCGATATCCAACCATTTCTGGAACCGATTCTGATCAGACCATAAAAACTTCATATTGGAGGTGGTATATCTTTCAATCATTATTAACCTTTCCCACCGATCATTCGGATTCTCTTTAGGTTTCCAGTGCCTAGCCGGATGTTTTAATTCCTTATACTCAAATCAGAAGTCTAATGATCGCTTGGAATTTAAGCTCTAAACTCTTACTTGTCCACTTTTTTCCAATCTTCCAAGAAATTCTTTATACCGATATCGGTCAAGGGATGTTTGGTTAACTGCTCGATCACTTTGAAAGGAATAGTAGCTATATCCGCTCCTATCAATGCCGCTTCAACTACATGCAGAGGGTTTCGTACGCTGGCAACAATGATTTCGGTACAGATATCATAGTTTTCGAAAATTGTGGCGATGTCTTCTATCAGATCCATTCCCACATGGCTGGCATCGTCCAATCTTCCCACAAAGGGACTGACAAAGGAGGCTCCGGCTTTGGCAGCCAAAAGAGCCTGGATAGGGGAGAAGATCAAGGTGCAGTTGGTCTGAATTCCTTTAGCATCGAGCATTCGGATAGCTTTCAAACCCTCTTTGCACATAGGGATTTTTATCACGATGTTCTTATGCAGTTTGGCCAGATCCTCTGCTTCCTTAACCATACCTTCCGCATCCATGGCTATCACTTCAGCACTTACCGGACCGTCCACTAACTCACAAATTTTCTTTAGAATGGTCCTAAAATCTCCCTTACCTTTTTCTTTAGCCAGAAGGGTTGGATTGGTAGTAACTCCATCCAAAATCCCGATGCTGGCAGCTTCTCTGATCTCGTCCAAGTTAGCCGTATCGATGAAGAATTTCATTTTCCAACCTCCCGTTTTGTTATTGGAGTTTAAACCTTCAGGTCCACTTTATCAGATACAAGCGGTTAAGCCAAGCTAACAGCTTTGCACTCCGGAGTTTAATACTTTACCTCCACTAAATAAAGCCCTCGCGCTGGTGCTGTGGGACCAGCCTTTTTCCTGTCTTTCGCTGCCACTATTTCGATAAAATCAGAAACCGAAAAATAACCTCGGGCTACTTCGATTAAAGTTCCAACCAAACTTCTTACCATGTTATGAAGAAATCTATCTGCTTCGATTTTGAATATCAACTCATTTCCCGATCTTTCCCAGAAAACCTGCTTCATTTTGCACAAGTTATTTTCCTTAATGGATTCCGCCACACAGAAAGAGGTAAAATCATGTTCTCCCTGGATTTCATTAGTAGCCCGGAAAAGTGTTTCCAAATTCAGTGAGTATGAAACCTCCCATACAAATCTTCTAAAAAGTGCAGTTTTGCTTAAACCTACCCTATAGTGGTACGTTCTACTTCTTGCGCTGTATCTGGAATTGAAATCCAGATCCACTTCTTCGGTTTTCTTTATGGCAATATCATCAGGGAGAAATCCGTTTAGTGCTTTTTGAATTTCTTCCAACTCAAGCTCGCTTTCCGTCTTGAAATTTGCCACCTGTCCTAAAGCGTGAACTCCGACATCGGTTCTGCCGGCTCCTATTAGGCTCACTTTCCGTTTCAGTATGGCGTTAAGACCGTTTTCGATTTCACCCTGAACCGTGCGTAAATTTGGCTGAATCTGCCAGCCATAAAAATCAGTTCCATCATATTCGATTTCGAGTTTTATGTTTCTAAGCATTCGGCTATTCTAAACCATCTTGATCCAATAAGATAATCCTATCACCATCAAAATCAAAGATAAAAAGAGATAATCCGGTGCTTTGAATACCAGTTTTTGGAAAGAGGTACGTTTTTGCCCGCTTCTGAATCCCCGGGCGTCCAAAGCCAATGCCAGCTCATCCGCTTTTCGGAAAGATGAGATAAATAGCGGCACCAGAAGAGGTAGTGTCCTCCTAGTTCTTTTGATCAAGCCGCCTTCAAATGTAGCGCCCCGGGAAATTTGCGCTTTTTTCAAAGTGATGGCTTCCTCCAGAAGCAGAGGAATAAATCTCAATGATATCATGGTGATCAAAGAGATTTCCTCCACTGGAAATTTAATCCTCTTCAGAGGGGAGAAAGATTTAAAGACTGCATCGGTTAGTTCTACTGCCTGAGTGGTTAGGCTCAGAAATGCTGCAGAAAAGACAAAGATAGCAAGTCTGATGCTATAGACAATACCGTTCAGTATTCCCTGTTGATTAATTCTTACAAAACACCAATTTATATAAGTAGTTGATTCTTTAGGTGCAAAGAGAATATGCAGAAGAAAAGTGAGCAAAAACAGCCAAAAGAATGATTTTAAGTTGCGATAGTAATAAGGGAGAGGGATTTTCGAAATTGCTGCCAAGGCTAGTAAAAACACCACTATCCCCAGGTAGATCCTCAAATCGGTGGTTGCCACTGCTAAGATCATGATTCCCAAAGTTATAGTAAGCTTGGTTCTGGGGTCCAACCGATGAATTATCGAATTGGCTGGGATATATTGTCCGATATTAATGTTATCTAAAAAAGGCATATTGGTTTTGACCTCATTGTTTTCTGTTGCTTCCAAAATATATTGTTTACAATACTTTTTGTCAAATATAAACTTGGAATAAAGGCGGATAGAGAAATGCCTGCTGCAGTTAATAGATAATAAAACGTGGAATCGACAGGAATTAAGATAACTAACAGGAATTTGCTGAGGAAACTATATGATCAATTCCATTCTACTACGTTACTCCTGAAGTCGGCTCGGGAACCACCACTACCGAATCGTCACTGCCCCATGCATTGGGGGCATATTTATGAGCTTCAAGATCATTATGCCAGAAACCATCAATTAAGTATTTGAATCTATATTCACCCGGGAGCAATTGAAGAGTCAGATGCCAAAAATCTCCAATTTTCTCCATCGGATGTGATTCTTCATTCCATTTATTAAAATCACCAGCCAGACAAACTTTCTTGGCTGAGCCTGCCCGGAATTTGAAAATGATCTTGCGAGCCGTTTTGTCAATCTCTATGCACATGAAACCGCTGTTCCTGGATAGAATGGTTTATATATAAGTTAACTACATTAAATTAGCAGGAAAAGTTCCCTTTCTTTTTTAAGATAACGGTGTGTTCCATTTTCTTCTAATTAGTCGGTATCCAAATCGACCAAGGCAAAGACGGTTATTAATATAATATTTTAAAAATCGCCAAACTCATAATGACAGCATCAAGTGTTTGGACATCCTTGTCCTTTTATTGGTTTTTTAATGTTTTAGCAATTGCAAGATTGATGTCTACTTGGACATACTTAATTTAGCATCCGACTAAGGAAAAGTCAAGAAAAAGATTAGGAATTTATAAGTCATGACATCACAATAGATTGGCGAAATGATCTAAACTGCCTATCTAAGTCGAAAGACACAGGGTATTTATGTGGATATGTTTTTGTTTATATCTCTGTTTCTGGCTCATGTTTCCAACGAACGCTCAAACATGTTCTCATGGGGAAATGAAAAGGCGGGTGAGAATGAGTATGCATTCATATGAATCACCCGCCTTCAAAAAGAGTAGGTGGTGAACAATTAAGTTTACATGAAATCGAAGGTTGTGTTTTTGACTACATCAACCAACCAGTGTCTATATGTTTCTCTGTGAGATTAACTTCTTTCTTCTCATAATCCAAATGGTTGAGCTTACCATAAGGATGAGCAAAACAATGATTCCGTAGTTGGTTAATACGGGAACACAGTAAGTGATGGTGAAATCAGCATTGCTTGTGTCTGCTGGAACACAGTCTGCTGCATCACACACTCGAACCCGACAGTAGTTAGAAGACACGTTGCAGGGTATTGTCCAGAGAAATTGGCCAGTGTTTGGACAATTCGAACAAATTAGAGAATCAAAACTCGCTCCGCTGTTAATAGAGTAATCTATTTTAATGTCTCCAACAAACTTCCCAGAAGACCATCTAATATAGTACTGGTAACCACCGCTCCAAATCTCTCCCCCGTTTGGTGAAATAACATTGATGCTTGGCTGAATATACTTTATGGTTACATAGTCCCAGTCAAACCCACTTGATCCCGTTACATACACATTGGTAGAATCATCTACTGCTATAGCGATGGCATAATCATCCTCATTTCGCGATCCATTGTATCTTTTTACCCAAATCTCATTTCCTAATGAATCATACCTTATAGTAGCATAATCAGAGCTTGTCGTGTCCCAACTTTCGCCTGTCACATAAACATTACCAGAACCATCTAAGGTTATTGCATTAGCCCAATCGGAAGAGTCTCCAGGTCCATTGTATCTTGTTACCCAGGCAGTACCCCCATCGGAATAATACTTAATGGTGGCATAGTCTTCAAACGTTCCAACACCTTCACTATATCCAGTCACATAGACATTACCAGAACGATCTACAGCTATGGCACTAGCATCATCAATCCCGTTTCCCGGTCCGTTGTATGTTCTCACCCAAGCAATATCTCCATTGGGATAATATTTTATAGTGAGATAGTCAAACGTCCCACTGCTGTCACCTCCCCCAGTGACATAGACATAACCAGAACTATCCACAGTTATGGCCCAGCCACTTTCATAAGTATTTCCAGATTCATTATATCTTCTCACCCAGGCAGTGTCTCCATTAGGATAATACTTTATCGTAGCGCAGTCACCAAATGTCAAACTCCTTCCAGTCACATAGACATTGCCCGACCTATCTACCGCTATATCAATTGCCAAATCCCGACCACCTCCTCGCCCATCGTATCTTCTCACCCAGACAGTATCTCCATTGGAATAATATTTTATGGTGGCATAGTCAGCATCTGTCACACTATCGTCACTTTCCCCTGTCACATAAACATTGCCAAAACCATCAACTGCTATGGCATAAGCTGCATCGTAGGAATGAGCTGATCCCTCGTATCTTCTCACCCAGGCAGTGTCTCCATTGGGAAGATACTTTATGGTGGCATAATCCCATCCATTACCTAATCCCGTCACATAGACATTACCAGAAGCATCTACGGCTATACTGTAAGCGTCATCACCTCCATTGTAGCTTCTCGCCCAAGCGCTATCTCCATTAGGATGATACTTTATGGTCGCATAGCCCGCACCTGCTCCCGTCACATAGACATTACCAGAACTATCTACAGCTATAGCGGAAGCATAATCGCCTCTCTTGTATCTTCTTACCCAGGCAGTGTCAACCTGGGCAAAAGCTGAGGCTAAGGAAATAACAAATATAGCAAGCACCAAAGCCATCATAACCACAAAGATTTTTTTGGGATTCATGATCCCCTCCTTTCCGATAGAAGGTTTTGAAGATTTGAATCAATTCAAGATATTAATAATTATAATTTACTTATCCCCTAAAATAAGTCAAGTATAAAATCAATGAACTCCTAATATGTTGCCATATAATACATTAGAAATATTGTATTAATGAATTACTATATTCAAGTAAAACTTAAGATGTTTCCTTCAGAATGTTCTGTCTCTAATCACATCAAATTTTAAGTTGCAAATTTTCTGGTTTCTTTGTAACTTAAAATCCCTATGAATATATTTGTAGATGACATAATAAAAATGATATCCGCGATGGTTGATATCCCGGAACAAGAGATCAGAGATTCAGTAGAGGTTCCCCCAGACGAGAAATTAGGGGATTATGCTTTCCCCTGTTTCGTTTTAAGCAAAAAATTGAAAAAAGCCCCAAACCAGATTGCCACTGATCTTGCTTCCCGATTTAAGCCTACGGAATTGATTCAGGAGATCTATTCCATCGGTCCTTATTTGAATTTTAAAGTAAGCAAAACTCGATTAGCTGAATCTGTGCTCTCTTTGATTTTCGAACAGGGAGAGAATTATGGGTCAGATAACACGGGTAATGACAAAACCATCCTGATTGATTTTTCTTCACCCAACATCGCTAAACCCTTTGGAATCGGACACTTGAGAACCACAGTGATTGGTAACAGCCTGTATCATATTTTCACAAAGCTTGGATTCAAAACGGTTCGCATCAATCATCTGGGAGATTGGGGGACTCAATTTGGTAAGGTAATTCTGGCTTATAAGATGTGGGGGGATGAAAATGAGTTGATTAAAGACCCCATCGCTACTCTCTACGATCTCTATGTCAGATTCCACCGGGAGGAGGAAAAAGATCCCAAGCTGGAGGAAGAAGCACGTTTATGGTTCAAAAAACTGGAAGACGGAGATCGTGAGGCGAAAGCGTTATGGGAGAAATTCAGATCCTACAGTTTGGAGGAATTCAACCGGGTATACCGGATCCTGGGAATAGAATTCGATGCTATTGCCGGGGAGAGCTTCTATAATGATCAAATGGAACCAACCATTCAGGAGATCAAAGGTAAAGGATTGGCGGAAATAAGCCAAGACGCTTTGGTTGTCAATCTGGAGAGGTTTGGGATGCCTCCTTGTCTTTTGAGGAAAAAGGATGAGGCCACCCTATATGCAACCAGGGATATCGCCGCAGCTATTTACCGTTACAATACCTATCATTTTTACAAATCACTTTACGTCGTAGGAACAGCCCAGAAACTTCACTTCCAACAACTGTTCAAGGTGTTGGAGTTGATGGGATACCAATGGGCATATGATTGTGTTCATGTCGATTTTGGTTGGATCAAGTTCAAACAGGAGATGATGTCCACCCGGAAAGGGAACATAATCCTTTTGGAAGACGTTTTGAACAAATCCATTGAGCTTTCCCGGAGAATCATAGAGGAGAAAAATCCGGAATTGGAAAATAAGGAAGAGGTAGCAAAGGAAGTGGGAATAGGAGCGGTGATCTTTGCCGACTTATCTACCCGCCGGAACAAAGATATCGACTTTGACTGGGACCAGGCTCTCTCCTTCGATGGCGAGTCCGCTCCTTACGTGCAATATACCCATGCTCGATTGTGCAGTTTGATGAGGAAATATGAAAAACCTATAGGTAAGGAAGTTGACTATAGAGTTATTAGCACCGATGAGGAAATCACCCTTATCAAATTGTTGGAGAGTTTCCCCCGGATGATCAAGTTTGCCGCAGAGAACTATGAGCCTTCGTATATCTGTACTTTTTTAATCGATCTATGCGCAAACTTCAATCGTTTCTACCAACAGCACAGAATCATCACTGAAGAAGCTGGTTTAACTGATGCCCGCATGTTTCTTGTTAAAGCTATTCAAAGTACCCTTAAAAACGGACTTTCACTGTTGGGGATAGAAGCTCCGGAAAGAATGTGATTCCCCAACCCAAGGGAACATGAGGATCCTTATGCTTTCTTTATCGCTATTAACCATAAATGGTTTACAAAGTCTTCAGTGATGCAATAGAATATTGGGTATAAGATTAATTATCGAAAGCTTGAATGCCGAAATCAATATAACACAGCCATTACCAACATACCTTATCTTTGAGGGGTGAACTTGAACCGAAAAGCGAAGAATCAAAATTACCGTAAAGAGTCGAAAATAAACCAGGTGGAATGGGGAGAAGCAGGGCTTCAGGAAAAAGAAGTGGTTGGGTTAAAAGAAAAGATTAAAGCGGCATCTCTCCCTCCCTATGTGAAAAAGCAAGCATTTCTGGAAGCGGAAAGGTTAAGATTGATCTCCACCGCCTCAGCGGAATATGGCATGGTGACAACCCATATAGACTGGTTTTTGTCGCTTCCCTGGAAAAAAGAAAGCTGCGGGGAGGTGGATATAAGCAAATTGGAGGGAATCTTAAAAGAGGAATTTTTTGGGCAGGAAAAGGTTAAGGAAAATATCCTCCAGCTTTTCAGTGTTAGAAAGCTAAAAAAAGACTTGAAGGGGATAGTCCTGTGTTTTGCAGGTCCCGCCGGCACGGGTAAGACCTCCCTGGGTATTGCCCTAGCCAAAGCATTGGACCGGAAATTTGTGAGGGTTAGCGTGTCGGGAGTGAGAGACGAAGCTGAAATCAAGGGGACACGTTCCACCTTCACCGAGGCATTTCCCGGGAAAATTATAAATGCCATTAAAGAGGCAGGGTGTCCTAATCCTTTAATCATGATAGAGAATATCGACAAGATGGCGACCGAGAGCCTGAAAGGCGATCCGGCCACTGCTCTGACTGAAGCTTTGGAACCGGAGAGGAATTCAAATTTCTTTGATCACTATTTAGGATTGCCCTATGATCTTTCGGATACAATTTTCGTGACCACCGCTCTGGTTGCAGATGAGATACCAGCATCGCTGCAAGACTTTGTGGAAATCATCGAATTCTCCGGTTTTATTGAGGAAGAAAAGTTGGAGATCGCCAAGAAATTCATCCTGCCCATGTTGTTGAAAAGGCATGGCTTGACCGATCAGGACCTTCGATTTACGGATGGAGCCTTAAAAAAAGTAATTCGGCAATACACGGTGGAAGCGGGGATCAGAAGCCTGCAGAGGGAGATGGAGAATATCTGTCGGCGTTGCGCTCGCGCCAAAACCTCCCAGGTTTTTTCTCCGTTCGTGGTTACGGTGGATAACCTGGAGGAATATTTAGGTAATCCGGTTTACATACCCGATATAATTCCTAAAAAGCCGGAGATTGGGGTAGCTATTGGATTGGCTTGGACCGAAGCCGGCGGAGACCTGATGTTGATTGAAGCCTTAAAGATGAAAGGGAATGGACAGGTGATTTCTACGGGGCAGTTGGGGGAGGTGATGAAAGAGTCGATTCAGGCGGCTCATAGTTATGTTCGCTCAAAAGCGGAAATATTGGGAATAAACTATGATGATTTCACCAGTAATGATATCCACATTCATTTTCCATCCGGTGCCATTCCCAAGGACGGACCTTCTGCCGGTATCACTGTCTCTTTAGTCATAGCTTCAGTGATGAGTAACAAGCCCATACGAAATGACCTGGCTATGTCCGGGGAGGTCTCTTTGCGAGGGAGATTAATACCGGTGGCGGGAGTAAGAGAGAAAGCATCCGCAGCTCATCGGGTGGGAATTCGCATCGTGATATTTCCCAAGGGGAACGAGAAGAATCTGCTGGATCTGCCGGATAAGATCAGGAATGAAACCAAATTCATCTTCGTGGAGCGAATTGAAGAAGTATTGAAACTGGCTTTGTTGGAACCGGATGAAACTCAAAAAAGTATCGAGGAGATATTGAGAAGGGAGATCGGCAAGCTTGTCAGAAGCAAAAACAGGAGGGAAAATAAATCCAAGGGCAAACGCAAAGGATCACATTCAAGAATAAGAGGAAAAAGAAGAATTAAGCAGATATAAGGATTAATTACGGACGAAAATAGTGTCGAATCTGAACAAATAATTAATATTTTGACTTCGGAACATAACCTACGAGCAGTAAAACTCAAGATTTTCCAGCTAAGTAACGATAATTAATAAGTAGGGTGTGATCGATAAGATAAACCGGCTAATTTAGAAATCGGATATATATGGACTACCGACAAAACCTGACAGTCTTTCGACGCCTTTTTTCTTTAAATGAGTTTTCTGGAATATAGAAACAACAATAATCAGCATCTATATTGTGGTAAAAAGTAAGCTACCTTGTAATCTAAGCTTGTCGCGCCTGAACGTATCTTTGACTGACCGGACCAGGTACCAATTATGTCTTCCGAAAAAATCTTAGTGGTAGATGATGAGCTCTTTGTGCGGGAGTTGCTTTTGGAGTTTTTGAGTACCCAGGGTTACGAGGTGATCTTAGCAGATTCCGGTGAAAAAGCAGTTCAAATGATGAGCATCCAAACAGCAGACGTGATTTTACTGGATCTTAAGATGTCGGGAATGGATGGAATCGAAGCCTTAAAACAAATAAAGAAAACCGCTCCCGATGCCATAGCCATCATCATGACCGGATATCCGACTATTGAAAGCTCCATTGAGGCGCTGCGTTACGGAGCTTGTGATTATGTTATAAAGCCTTTTAAATTGAACGACTTAAAATCTTCAATTGAAAACGCTTTTCAGGAACATAAGCTAAGAACCGAAATAGGAAAACTTAGGAATCGGATTACTGAATTGGAAGCCAAACTGCATAGAGTTACAGACTCCCATAATATAACCGGTCTCTCCGAGTAAATTCTTTAGATTGCCTTTCCCTCTATTTTTAACTAAAAAGCAAAGTCATGAGCCTTTTGGAAGAATACAATAACATATTGAATGATTATGACCAGGTTTTAATACTATCCAGAACTATTTTGTCGGAATTAGAGAATGAAGGATCACCGGTTGATATCCTCACCCTTCTTGAACAAAAACAGGTAGTTGCCCGGAATATTGCTCGGTTAACCGATAGGATTTCGGCAACCGAAATAACCAGCGGAAAAGATCCCAATTTGCAAGATCTGGCGGGTGTTAAAATTCTACTCTCGCAAATTGTTGAAAAGACTAAGCAAATCATGATAATCGAAGATAAAATACAGAAAATCCTAACGGCAGATAATCCGGGATAACGAAATCCTCTGGATAGGTTCTCTTCTTTTTTTAAGCTCTAAGGGTTAAATTCCCCGCTGCTTGCGGTGGGGAGCTTCATATGAGAACGGGCGCAATCCTAATCGATAGAATTTTCATCATATTTGACCAGATTCCGCAAATTGTGCAAATCTATTTTTATCCATCCGGCAGACAAAAATATGTTGCCATCAGGCAGCGGGCAGATTAAAT
This sequence comes from uncultured candidate division Zixibacteria bacterium, assembly GCA_903908285.1. Classification (GTDB taxonomy): domain Bacteria; phylum Zixibacteria; class MSB-5A5; order MSB-5A5; family SM1-73; genus CAIVRH01. The sequence goes on along the minus strand of CAIVRH010000009.1, from coordinate 57,443 downwards.
TAACTAAGTCAAGAGAATGCATATAAATTTCTTGGGAAAGAGGGATAAAGATGGAAGAAAAGCCACGCCGGAATATTTCGGAGGAAGAAATAGAGAAATTGACTGCATCTTTTTCCACGTTTAATCAAGTTACCCAGGAATTACGCTCTGCTTATCAGGAGTTAGAAGATAGATTCGGAGATCTTAACCGCAAAATGGAGGAGACCAATATAAACTTAAAGGAGAGTCTGGTTGAAAAAGAGAAGGTTTCCCGGTATCTTACCAATATATTGGAAAGTTTAACCTCCGGGGTTCTAGCTATAGACCTGGGAGGTAAGGTAACCCTTTTTAATCGGAAGGCGGAGGAGATTTTAGGACACCGGGCAGAGATGGCTATCGGAAAACTATATGGGGAGGTAATGGGCAAAGGAGCAGATGAAAAGCTAACCCTTCCCTTTGTCCTTGAATGTTATGAACGGAGCCGGTCGGAATCCGAATCCTGTGCAAAGGGGGAGAAGGAAATTCAGTCGCAAACCGGCAAGAATATACCTGTCAGTTTTTCCACATCGCTGCTCAAGGATCAAGAGGGGGAGATTTTGGGGGCAGTAGAAATATTCTTCGATTTGACCAGATCAAAGCAAATGGAAGAGGAGATGCTGAGGATGAAGACCTTAGCCACCTTAGGTGAGATGGCAGCGGTGGTGGCTCATGAGGTAAAAAATCCTTTAGGAGGTATTCGGGGATTTGCAGATCTTCTTGATCGGGACTTGGTGGACGGGGATCCGCGCAAAAGATTAGTCAAAAAAATCATTGAGGGGGTGGAGGCTTTGGATCGAATCGTTCTCGGTTTGTTGGATCACACTAAACCTATTAGGCTTAATCCTAAAATAACCAACCTGGTCAATTTCATTGAAGAGGCGATTAATTTCTTTGAAATGGATGCCACCCGGAATAAAAGCAATGTTCGGATAAAGAAGAGCTATTCCCAAAACGATCTTTACTGCCGGGTGGATCCGGAGCAATTTCGTCAGGTGTTATTAAACCTCTTACACAATTCGGTCCAAGCCATGCCTCATGGCGGCGAGATCAGGATAGAGTTGAATGGAGAAGCCGGTGTTCTTGATTCCAACAAAACCGAAATAAAAATGTTAAGGTTGAGGATATCGGATACCGGTACCGGGATGAGCCAAACCGCCAAAGAGAAATTATTCACCCCCTTCTTTACCACCAAAGAAAGGGGTACCGGTTTAGGTTTGGCCACGGTCAAAAAAATTGTGGAGGCACATCAAGGAGATATCCAGGTGGAAAGCAAGTTGGGAAAAGGGACTATGGTACAAATCAGATTGCCCTTAAGCAGTTAGTTTTGAAATCCACGGTCGTTATTTATGATTCAATAACCAGATAGATCGGATCCGGCAAAGAGAAGTTACACGGGGAAAAGAAAGTGGCAGACGAATCGGAAACTAAATTGTCCAGGGGAAATATCTTAGTGGTAGACGATGATTCGCTTATCCGGGATTTCTTAAGCGAAACTTTGAACCGTTCGGGCTACAACGTGGAGTTGGTTTCTGCGGGAGAAGACGCATTGGGGAAGATCAGAAAAGCGGATTACGACATAATTCTATCCGATATCCGTCTGCCCAATATGGGAGGGATGGAGCTTCTTCAGACCGCCCAAAAGTATCTCCCCGACGCCAAAGTCGTGATGATGACCGCCTACGGAACGGTTCAGAATGCAGTAGAGGCAATGAGATTGGGGGCTTTTGAATACGTGATGAAGCCGTTTTCCACTGATGAGATCGAGCTGGTAATAATAAGAGCGCTGGACCAGAGGAAATTGGAATTGGAAAACAAGCTTTTGCGATCGGAGGTAATGGGGAAATATGGTTTCGACAACATCATCGGAAGAACCCCCCAAATGCAGAAGATCTTTGAGCTGGTGGAGGGGGTGGCGGATACCCGGGCGACGGTTTTGATCACCGGAGAATCGGGAACCGGCAAGGAGTTGATCGCCAAAGCCATTCATTACCATAGTTCCCGCCGGGAAGAACCTTTCATCCGGATAAATTGCGCCGCACTGCCCGAAGGTTTGGTAGAAAGTGAGCTTTTCGGACACGAAAAAGGATCTTTCACCGGAGCCATTAAGCAATCCCGGGGGAGATTTGAACTGGCGGACAGAGGTACCCTGCTCTTGGATGAGATAAGCGAGATATCGCTTCATCTCCAAGCCAAGCTGTTGAGAGTACTGCAGGAGAGGGAATTCGAACGAGTGGGGTCAGGAATCCCGATACAGGTAGACGTGCGGATCGTGGCCACAACCAACCGCGATCTGAAAGAACTAATCGAAAAAAGCAAATTTAGAGAGGACCTCTTTTACCGTTTGAATGTCGTCCCCTTTCACCTGCCTCCTTTGCGGGAAAGGAAAGAGGACATTCCTCCATTAGCCCAGCATTTCTTAAAAAAGAGCAACCAGGAGAACAGCAGGCAGGTAGAGGGGATATCGCAAAAAGTATATGAACTATTCATGGAATATACTTGGCCCGGAAATGTAAGGGAACTGGAGAACTATATCGAAAGAGCGGTGGTAACAGCCAAGGGAAGAATTCTCACCCCGCGAGATTTCCCAAAGGAACTAAGCTGGGGTCAGATCCGATCCTCTTCAGAAAAAATTGAGGTGGGTTCCACTATCGAGGAGGCGGAAAGAAAACTGATCTTAAAAACCTTGAAAGCGCATGATGGAAATCGAACTAAGGCTGCAGAAATCCTGGGAATTTCCACCCGTACTCTGCGGAACAAATTACATGAATACGGGTTGAATGACGCGGAGACCGATAAAGTCTGAAGGAGTAACATGAATATCAGATATTAATCTATTTCCCGATTCACCCGATATGAAAATTATAAGCTTAAACCATCTTATTTCTGAAGTTACCATAGAGGAAAGAAAGTTGGGTAATTTCAAAGAAATTCCCTGCAAAGATATGGATTTTGACTGTTTTGCCCGGGACGGTATCATACCGTTCGGCAATTACCAATGCTGTTATGAATATGCCCCCGAGTTAGGAAAGTGTATATTCTACGAGTGGCGAAAGAAGAAACCATCGATATAAGAGATGAATAGTTTATCCGCGGATTTCATTCTCCAATCATAACCAATTCTATTTTTCTTTTCGCATATAGCCACTGCCCGGCATGACCTAGATACTGGTTTTATTTATGCGATTAAGATAAATTCCCACCCAGTGTGTGCCATACCCATTTAACCTTAAACTCTTTATGCTATTTCGGATTACATCAATATGATAAAACGGGCTTATATTATTTCTATAAAATACTCAAGTTATAATAAAATGCAATAAATTTGCAAAGTTCTTCAATTTGCCTTTCTATATGCCGATCATATTTAAAGTAATATTGAACTGCCTGGATAGTGCTTTATCCGAGATCCGGTTTAAAACTTGAGGGTAATAAATTAAGTCTGCATGCCCAATATTAGAGTAGGGATTTTTGTGGAATCAGCATAAAGGTCAAGGCAAATGAGTTTGGAGAAATCCATAGAGGGAAATATAGAAATAAACATGTCTGCTCCGCAGAGTTCATTCAATCATACTGACTCTTCCGATGCCCAGGTAGAAAAAAGAATCCGGGAGTCGGTTGATATTCTAAAGAGCGTGATGGAGAGCCGTTTCAACCGCCTATCTCAGGCCAACCGGCGACTGAAACGCAAGATATTCGATCTTTATACTATTTTCGAGCTATCCCGAAAACTTAATTCGGTTCTTGATTTAGACGTTCTTTTGAGCGGGATGCTTTCGGCTTTGAAGGATGAGTTGGGGATAGAAAACATAGCGGTATTCCTCCGTCGGGATACCAAAAAAGATCAACTGTGTTGCTTTAAACTTAAAACCGGTGAGTTGGAGATAGTTGATGCGGATAAGACGATTGAATTCTGTAATAAAATAGAGGAGTTTAAAGTCAGTCTCAGCGGTAAATTAGCCCGATTATTGCTCTCTGAAAACGAACCTTTGTTCTTAAGAGAAATTCAAGCTCATCTGAATGGAGACGAAGCTGAGATTAAAATCCTTAATAACTTGGATTGCAGGCTGGTGGTTCCTTTAATAAGCAGGGATCAACTGGTCGGCATCTTAAGCTTCGGCCCGAAGAAATCAGATCAACGGATTTCGGACAGCGATTTGGAATTTATTTCGGTGCTGGCAGGTCAGCTTACCGTGGCAGTGGAAAATGCTCTGCTGTACGAAAATCAGAAAAGGATAAACACCGAGTTGAGAGATACGCAAAAACAGCTGATCCAATCCGAAAAACTGGCAGCCACAGGTCAATTCTCCGCTTCGCTGGCTCACGAGATCAACAACCCACTGGGGATTATCAAAAACTATCTTCAGATTCTTTCGGAAAACATTGAGGAAAACACTACTAATCAGCATAATGTTAAAGCTATCAAAGAGGAAGTAGATCGGATTGCCCGGATCGTCAAAAGTTTTTTGGATTTCTCTCGTCCGGCCAAAGAGGAAATGTCCCTTTTGAATTCAACCGGAATAATAAAACAGACCATATTTTTGGTAAACCAGGAGTTCTCCATCCGGGGTATAAAGATAAAAACAGATTTGCCGGAAAATTTGCCCCAAGTAATGGGATCAGAAGACCAGCTCAAACAGGTGTTTTTGAATCTTCTGGTCAATGCCCGGGACTTTATGCCGGAGGGAGGGGAAATCTCCATCTGCGCAAGAGAGGTCGGGGAAACAGTGGAAATCGAATTTGCAGATACCGGTTGTGGAATACCCGAGGAGAATATCACCCACATCTTTGATCCGTTCTTTACCACCAAAAGTAATGGGAAGGGAACCGGATTGGGTTTATGGATAAGCTATGGAATAATGCAGAGACACAGCGGAACTATACAAGCTAAAAGAAAAAAGCCGGGAACCAGTTTTATTATCTCATTACCCAAAGGATAAGCTGTTGCAATAACTTTAGAGTAGTGGACCAATCAGTAATCGGAACCTCATGATCGCAGGATATTTATGATACATGATTCTGCAAAAATACTGGTAGTGGATGATGAAAAGCGAATGTGCGAAAGCCTTCAGACCTTGCTATCCAATGCCGGTTATAATGTCACCACGGCGGAAAAAGGGGAAGAAGCACTAAACAAGATCAATAGAAACGATTTCGATTTGGTGATTACCGATATAAAAATGCCGCAGGTGGATGGGCTGGACATTCTTAAAGCGGCAAGGACCAAGGATGAAGATGCTTTGGTGATTTTAATGACCGGATATGCCTCTTTGGAGTCAGCCATAAGTGCCGTCAATGAAGGAGCTTATGATTACCTGATGAAGCCGATAGAATTTTCCGATTTAAAGTTGACCATTCAGAGGGCATTGGAAAAACGAAGGGCAGACCGGGATCGCCAAGATCTTTTAATGGAATTGCAGGAGCGGAATCTCGAGTTGAAAAAGAAAGTGGAGGAGTTGGATGCGCTATATAAAGCGGGGATGTCTTTGAGTACCACCGAAAGCCTGAATGAACTTCTCCATAGGATTGTCTCCTTAGCCACGCAGGTTATCGAAGCCCAATCCGGTTCGATTATGCTTATTCAACTACCCGAGAATGTATTGACCATAGAAGCAACCACCGGATTAGATACGGATATCATTAAGCATACCCGGTTAGAGTTAGGCTCCAGCATCGCCGGTTATGTAGCTTTAAAAGGTGAGCCTTTGATGGTCGAAGATATAGAAAAAGATCCACGATTCAGTCATTTCAGCCGGAAGCATTACGCTACCCGATCTTTGTTGTGCGTTCCCTTAAAAGTTAAAGACAAAATTTTAGGAGTTATCAATTTAAGCGACAAGCGGACGGGTAATCCCTTTACCGATGATGACTTAAGGCTATTAACCACTTTTGCTTCCCAAGCTGCCATTGCCATTGATGATGCGGAACAGTTTAACCAAAATATAAGGAAAATAGCGGAATTGGAGATTCTTTATGATATAGCCAGCCAACTTTCTTCTATAGAGAATTTCGGCGAGGTTTGCAGTTTCATCTTTCAGAAAATAAAAACCATAATGCCGGTAGAGTTTGCCCTATGGTTTGAGTGGAACGAAAAAGCCGGTGAGCTGATGCTGAGTTTGTGTTTAGGATGCGAAAATGGCAGAAGAAAACCAACCATTCCGATTTCCCGGGATGAAATTTGCAGCTCTGAAAAGGTAAACGAAAAAATCCGGGAGAGTCTGAAAGCGGACCCGGATTATTCCATATATATGGCGACTTTGATATCCCTTCCCATTATTGCGGAAAACAGCATACACGGGGTACTCTCCGTAGGTAATCGTCGGCAAATGAACCTCTCCGGAGAACAAATACGCCTGCTTTCCATAATCATATCGCAATTGGCATCTTTCTATGAGAAACAGAAATCCTTGCTGAACATCACCCGTTTAGTGACCATGGGCAATCTGGTTTCAGAGATCACCCACGACATAAAGAAGCCATTGACCAATATCCGGGGAACCTTACAAGTTTTAAGGGGAAAGTTGCCAGACACCAAGGACAAGGATAAGTATTTCAATCTGGTGGAGGAGGAGATCTTTCGTCTGGATGGGCTGTTGAAGGAAATCATGAATTTTTCCAATCCAAATAAGTTCGAATTGGAGAAGAAAGATATTGCTTCGGTATTAGACCGAGTATTAAAGCTGGTGGAACAGGACCTGCTGTCCGGTAGCATCAGCTTGAGAAAAGAATACCAGGAGGGAGATTTTGCGCTGTTGGATAAAAATCAGATGATCGAGGTATTTCTGAACATTATTCTCAACGCCATCGAGGCTATGCCCCAGGGCGGCGAATTAAAAGTTAAGGGTAATCGGTATGTTGAGGTTAATAGTGCCAAGGAATTTATCCAAATAACTATAGCCGATACCGGGTGCGGAATCCCGGCAGAAAACTTGAATCAGATTTTTGACCGGTATTTTACCACCAAAAGTGAGGGGACCGGTTTGGGATTGGCAGTGGTGGAGAGGATTGTGAAAGCGCACGGGGGGTTCGTTTCGGTATCCAGTGAGGTGAAAAAAGGAACTCGTTTTTCGGTAAATCTTCCAGCAGCATAAACACCCCTGGATGAAGGATGCAGGATTTAAGGAATGCATGAGGGGATTTAAAATGAAGAGGTTACCGTGAGGTAACTCCAAATATGAATTTAGGGGAATAATGGAGGAACACTTACAGGTTGACTTGACCGGTTCCAAACCAAAACCTTTGATCCCTAGCTTTTTCTAAGCTTTATCTGAAAAAGTGCAAAATACTGCCGATAATAAGACAAGTGGCAGCATACTAAAACAACAATATCATTCAATAAAAAGAAGAAACATGGAAGAAGAAAAAGTAAAAATATTGGTTATTGATGATGATCCCAAGGTATCCTGGATTCTAAGCGAGGGATTGGGGGATAGCTATCACATTCTTTCGGCTAAAGACGGGCTTGAAGGTTTGCAGATGATTACCAAGACCCATCCCAATTTGGTGCTATTGGATATCAAGATGCCGGGTATGGAAGGACTCGAAGTTTTGGAAAAGATAAAATCCATGGATCAGGTCACTGAAGTAATCATGCTCTCGGGACATGGAGAGACCAAAAATGTCGTGGAGTCGATAAAAAGAGGAGCTTCTGAATTCATCAACAAGCCTTTCGACGTTAAAGAAGTGGAAATCCATATCCAGAGCGTGCTGGAGAAGAATCGCTTAAAACATGAACTGGATCAGCTGAAAACGGAGTTGAAAACCAAATCGCAATATGACAAACTTATCGGAGACAGCCCCAATATGGTACAAATCAAAGCGGTGATCGAGCAGGTGGCAGACAGCGAGCTGACCGTTCTGATCCGGGGTGAATCCGGTACGGGCAAAGAGATAGTAGCCCGAATGCTGCATACTCTTTCCAATCGAAGAAACGGTCCTTTTGTCAAAGTAAACTGTGCTGCTATACCTCATGAGCTGTTGGAGGCAGAACTTTTCGGTTATGAAAAGGGAGCTTTCACTGGAGCACATAAAAATAAACCCGGAAGGTTTGAGATTGCCAATAAGGGGACTATCTTTTTAGACGAGATCGGAGATATGCCCTTGGAATTGCAATCGAAAATGCTTCAGGTCTTGGAGCAATATGAGTTCATGCGGGTAGGCGGCATAAAGACCATTAAAGTAGATACCCGAATAGTTTGTGCCACTAACAGAGATTTGGAAAAAGCCTTAAAAGACAGAACTATAAGAGAGGATCTGTTCTATCGTTTAAATGAGGTTACTTTGAATTTGCCTCCTTTAAGAGACAGAAGAGATGATATTCCACTTTTGCTTGAACATTTCCTGCAGAAATACTATGCCATTTACAACAAACCATATCATCCTCTTTCCTCCGGCACCATAGAGCTTCTGCAAAGTTTTGATTGGCCCGGGAACGTCCGGCAAATGGAGAATTTGATCAAACAGATCGTAGTCCGGGAGGATGAAAGTATGGTAAAAGATGCCGTTAGATCTATTACCGCAGAAATAATGCCATTGCCCCTCTCGGCTTATCCGATTGCCGAGCCAACAGGCTTTTCGCTTAAAAGAAGGGTAGGGGAGACAGTCGCGTCAGAGGAAAAAGTAATGATTACCCAAGCGCTGAATAAGACTAACTGGAACAGGAGAAAAGCCGCCCAGCTTTTGGAGATCAGTTACCGCTCTTTACTTTATAAAATAAAAGAATACGAAATCGGACAATAGAAACAACGCTAAATCCAAATTCGATTTTGCCAGCGGGTGTATTTACCCGCTTTTTATTTCTCCGGATTTACAGCAACCGCTTCAATCAATTCGTTGTTTATTTTTTCCCCTGATCCAATATAAGAAGATTTAATGAGGTGACATTTATAGGATACTCGGTTTAACTGCATTTAGGGGATATTCAACCCAAAGCAATACATCCTCACTCACATAACTTTCGTTAGGGTGAGGATGGTTTGCTTAAGGTTTTTAATATTCAAGGTTCCCGATTACAACTCACAGGGGGGAGGACCTGCTTTAAACATATAATTGATCAGATAGATCACATCACTGATATTAACCACCCCGTCCGGAAGAACGTCTCCGGCTTGCCAGGGATCGGGAACCGGGCCGTTTTTATACAGATAGTTTATTAGATAGATTATGTCACCGACGTCTATATTCCCATCCCGGTTGCAATCACCACAGGTATAGGAGGAGATCCATTCTCTCACCAAAGACGGATCACCATACAGACAAAAATCAAGCATATTGGCCTGCGGGGTCCAATCGGGGTCATTCAGCGACCAGAAGAGATGGTTTAGATAATAAACCCTGGCGGAAAAAAGAGCATCCCCGACTTTTTCCCGTTGATGGATCAGATAATAATAGAAATAATAATCCATGGACGCATTTCCCCCGGACGATTCGTCTTCCCAGTTCTCATTATACCAGGAAATTCTGGTGGCTCCAACGATCCCGGCAGATCCGTTTTTCAATAGTGTCTTGGCCAGATTGTTCTTCTCAGGCCAGGCATTATCACAGGAACAGGAGAAGATGATGGCGGGATGATTATCGTCCAAGGAGGTAGCGTCGGAATTCTGAAAGAAAGCTTCCCAATTCATCTCCCAGCTTTCCGGAATTCCATTCCCGTCATCCCCGTACCACCACTTCCTCCAGGCGGCATCATAACCGCCATGCGCCCACCAGTTTACTACACCATAATCGTTAGCCGACCAGTTGCTGACAACATTAGTCCAACTAAGAGGATAATCGCACGAATAGGAGCTGGAATCAAGACCGGCTTTTTCGTACATGGTCGTGTAGCTCCAGCCCACCAGCATATCGGAAATCATCTCTTGCATCAAAACAGCTCCATCGGTACGGGGCAATCCGGTTTCGTCTTCATTGGCATAGTTGCTCATGGCACCGAGAAGCAAAGCGTTATTCTTCCAGGAAGAGACGTCTTTTTCAAACCTTACCAGTTTCTGGCATATAGTAAACACCGAAGCCGAATCACTGAAAGGGATGCGTCCCACCGATAGTTCCGGAACAAAATCGACACTGTCCTGACCATATTCTCCATAAAACCCATCCCCATCCGCATCCCAGCTTCCGGTTAGATCCGCATAATAATAATCGGAGGGGGGAGAATATTCCGAACCAGAACTGTGATCGGAGGGATTGGGGTAACAACGTCTCATGGGAATGCTAGCATTGTCTCCCACCAAAAGAAGGTACTCTGTACCCCACACCATATATTTATCAATAAGGAAGTTCCTGATCTTCTGCTGCAGATCCACACCGGGGTAATTGTTTTGTATCCAGGAAGTGGTCACCACATTCACACTATAACCGATGGAATCTTTCCATTCTACCAAAGGAGATAAAGCATTGGTTAAAGCGTCCGTAGTAATAATTAAATAATCATATGTTTCTTTAGGAGATTTTATTCCTGGTATGGTGGGATACCATGCCTTGGCTTGAAGAAAATTCTCAAATAGTTGCGAAGCACGCTGATCTGCCTTGGTGTCGGACATCAACTCATCATATTTCTGGTCGTAAGTGGAAACAGGGCTGTAACTTATAGAAACAGTGAGGAATGGTGAGTACATTAATCTGCCGGATTGAGGGTGGTAGGAAAAGGGGAAATACGCTACCCGGACAAAGGAGTATTTCCTCAATCCTCCGGTGCCTTGATAAATCCCGGTAAAACCGGGATAGGCCTCGTCCGAGGAATAGGTCACTTCATAGTTGTTTTTCCATTTCGCATGACTCTCTTTTATTACTTCTTCCCGGTCGTCAGAAGGTAAAACTGCCGGTGCTGGTTTAATATTATATTGTCCCGGAATCAGAGTAGATGCGGGACTATTAGTGGTTACCGAAAGAACCTTGGCTCCCGGAGGAATGGCGATCATGAAGGTTTTTGCAGGCAACATTGGTTTACCGGGTACCAATAGATTGCCGAAACCGTCCATTTTAACTTTCTGCTGTCCCTTTTCATCATCGATAATCCGGTATTCACCAGCTTTTAGTGTAACAGATAAATCTTCAGCTTTAAGGTAATTTCTTCCGCCGATTCCGGTAATAGCCACAAGTAAAAAAACTAAAATGACCGAAATGATTGTTTTAAGAGACACCAAACTTTTCATTCTTACCTCCATCTGTTTATAAACCTTGGAATATTCAATTGTAGTACATGAAACATATTAATGGACAATTACTTATGCGGGTTACATCAACCATTACTTCATATTTTAACCATTCATTCCTTATTAACAATATAAGCTCTTATCTATTTTAAGCAAGAAAATTTTGAGAATTCGCCATCAAAATCGAATAAAGAATTAACCGGAGAATGGATAATTGGATAATGGAATTCCCGAGGTGGAAATCAGAAAATCGGTAATGGAAGTTTTGAAAAACAGAGATAGGTAATTATATAAAATAATGCGGAAGGCGGGATTTGAACCCGCACGGCTCGCGCCGCCACCCCCTCAAGATGGTGTGTCTGCCAGTTCCACCACTTCCGCAAGAGTCAAGAGGAACGAGAAATGAGGATTGAGTTAAATTCAAACAAATTTTCGGATATCAGTATTGGACCTTTAAACCTCAGAACTCTTCATCTCACCTCAGGATTATTTCCCTCCGCCTGCGGGTGGGTTTTGAGTCGGTTGGGATGACGGTTGTTGTTGCGGGGTAGTGTTGGGTACGCTGGTGGCCGGCGTTCCTTCTGTCGCTCGTTTTTCTGCCTCTTTTTGAATTCCGCTCCTATCACTGCTGCTTACTCCGGTAGATGGAGAAAGGAAGCTGAGCAATAAGCAACTCACAAAGAAGGCAATAGCCAAAAAAGTGGTGGCCTTGGATAAAAATGTCGCCGCTCCTCTCCCGCCAAAAACTGCTCCGGTTATTCCTGAGCCACCAAAAGCTCCAGCTAAACCCTCTCCTTTAGCCGATTGCATTAGGACCACCATGATTAAAGCAACGCAGATGATCACATGCAGCATGGTTAATAAAACTATCAAATGGACCTCCTATAACAGAAAATGATTCTTTATTCTCGAATTACTATTAACTGTTTTCCTAAACCGTTTGAATGCTAAATGGCACTTTTTACAATGCCTTCAAAGGATACTGCGTCCAAACTAGCTCCTCCCACCAATGCCCCGTCGATATCCGACATGGCAAGCAATTCTCTTGAGTTCTTTGGATTAACCGATCCTCCATATAAAATATTAATCTTTTCAGAGATTTCTTCACCATATTCATCCGAAAGGAACTTCCTAATGAAAACATGAACCTCGTTTGCTTGCTGCGGTGTAGCGTTTTTACCGGTTCCGATTGCCCATACCGGCTCATAAGCTATTACCGTCTTCTCCGCCTGCTGATCGCTTAATTCCTTATACGCCCCTTTAAGCTGAATTTCGATAACTTCTTTGGTTTTATTTGCGTCTCTTTCCTCTAACTTTTCACCCACGCAGATGATAGGGGAGAGGGAAAATTTCAGAGCTGATTTTACTTTTAAATTTACGGAGTGATCCGTCTCGTAAAAATAGCTCCTCCTCTCCGAATGACCTATTATAACGAATTTACAGCCGACTGTCAATAGCATAGTAGGGGAGACTTCACCGGTAAAGGCTCCTTTTTCCTCCCAGTGCATATTTTGAGCACCTAATAGAATGGAGGAATTTTCAAGAGCTTTATTGACGGAAAAGAGAGCAGTGAAGGGAGGGCAAACTATTACTTTAACTCCTGTTACTTCTCCTAATCTCTGTTTTAAATCAGAGACGAGCTGGAGTGCCTCCTCTTCTGTTTTATTCATCTTCCAGTTACCGGCAATGATTGGTATTCGCATATACTGTCCTATGTCTGCTGATAAGCATCGTCCGCTGGATACAGTAGTCCATTGACTACCGCTAAAACACTAGTTATGTTTTAATTTGTGTAGAAACCGAACTTACTTATCCGTTAATGCCGCCACCCCAGGCAGAACCTTACCCTCTAAGAATTCCAAAGAAGCCCCACCCCCGGTCGAAATATGTGTAAGCTTGTCTTCTAATCCTGCTTGGGTTACGGCAGCAGCTGAGTCTCCACCTCCCACAATGGTAGTGGCTCCGTTTTGAGTAATGCCAGCAAGTATCTCTGCAACTCTAATAGTACCGGTAGCGAACTTCTTTACTTCAAAAACACCCATAGGTCCGTTCCATACTACAGTTTTTGCTTTCTTCAATTCTGCTGAGAAGATGTCTAAGGTTTTAGGACCTATGTCCAAGCCTTGCATATCGGGTGGAATGTTGTCTATCCCGACGATCTTGGTAGCGGCGTCATCTGTGGCTCCAGCCGCAACCACAACATCCACCGGTAAAACTAAATTTACCTTCTTCTCTTTTGCTTGTTTTAAGATTTCCTTAGCCATGTCGATTTTGTCAGGCTCGAGAAGGGATTTACCGATCTCTTTTCCCATGCTCTTAAAAAAGGTAAAAGACATCCCGCCTCCGATCAAAAGCGCATCGACTTTGTTCATCAGATTTTCTATCACGTCAATCTTACCGGAGATCTTGGCTCCACCCAATATGGCTACAAAGGGTCTCTTGGGATGGGACAATGCCATGTCCAGATATTTCAGCTCCTTTTGCATGAGATAACCGGCTGCACACTGTTGGATGTATTTGGTAACTCCTTCGGTGGAAGCATGAGCCCGGTGGGCAGTGCCGAAAGCATCGTTAATATAAATATCCCCTAAGCCGGCAAGTTTCTTGGCAAACTCAGGATTGTTCTTCTCCTCTTCTGGATAGAACCTCAAGTTCTCTAAAAGCAGACATTCTCCCGATTTGAGCCCGGAAACCGCTTTTTCCACCTCCGGACCGATGCAGTCATTCACGAATTTAACCGGTTTTCCCAATAACTTTTCCAATCTTTTTGCCACGGGTAATAGGCTTAATTCTTGTGTCCTTCCTTTGGGTCTGCCCAAATGCGACATTAAAATCAGCTTTCCGCCATCCTGCAGAATTTTATTGATAGTGGGGAGCGATTCAACAATACGTCGGTCGTCGGTAACTTCACATTTTTTATCCAGGGGAACGTTGAAATCCACCCGAACTAAGACTCTTTTGTCTTTTAATTGAAGATCGTCAATTGTTAGTTTTTCCATAATCTCCCCTCCATTGAATATATCTTACCATTCTATTATCTCTCGTTTTTTGTTAAATCAATCGAGCAACTGTCTTCTAATATAGCTCCTTTTTTCAGTGAATAGTAAATCTTTGTCTCGTTTTGCTTGGACCATTCAACTTTAGAGATATCCGCATCTAACGAGAATTCCTTCGTAAGTACCTCTTCCCAAGATGCACCTTTCGTTTTATTGAGAATTATCAGTTTTTTGATTCTGTTGGGTTCTGTTTTCAGAAACACCATATACTTACCTTTAGGGGAGCAGAAAACATTGATCGATAAGTCACCCCCGATATTTAAATCCTCTATCCTTCTTCTCCCTAGATCAAATTCACCATGCATGTTTGCTATTGAGAATACGATTTTATCTTTTACCAGCAAGATGGGTTCTTCAACGAAAGATGCTGAATGATCAGAAAGTCTATGGTGGACTTCCCTATATGAAGATTTCTCTTGAGTAGCGAGCAAATCATAAATAGGTTCAAAACACTTCAGCACATCGTCTGAGCTAAAAATCGGATCCTCCTCGGTAGATAAATATACCTGATCACCCATCCAGTTGACGAAAACTTCAGGCATAGGTATGTCCTTGTCGGTAATAGAAGCAAGCTCGTCAGCGCAAAGCTCTCCTCCCCTTATTTTTTCAACTTTACTACCAAATACTTTACAGCATTCCAAATCTTCGGTTTCTTCAACACTATCTGCACCGAAGCTCAGCAGTAACTTCTTTTGACTAATATCCAAGACCAAAGCCTTCCCCCCTTCCAAAGAATGAACAACAAGATAGTTTTTGTTGTTGTTGATTAACCATATCCAATTATCTACATAGTGCTCGAACTTATGAATAAAGGTTCTCTCCGTTCCATTTGTGTTGCAGAAAAACAAGTCTCTACCCGCACTTTCAAATCCTAGACCATTAGCGGTTGTATAGAAAACATGCTTTCCATCCGGTGATATCTTGGCTTTGTTATACGCCCATGGTTCTTGTTCTGGTATAATAACAACTCTTTCATCATTTGGCTGAATCACATAATAAAATCCATTCTCCAAAACGATTTGCGGGGTCTTAGATTCTGCTATCAAATGACAGAAGAGAATGAATTGCAGAATGAGCACAGTTTTAAATAAAGGAATCTTTATCATTTTCATACAATTCACCTGTATTTCCATTATTCTGATGAATAAAAGAGACTTAACTTGGGGAATATTAAGTCCTTACGTAACTCATGCTAACCTTATTTCGTCATCATCTCCAGCATCTCCACCATTCTTACCGAGAAACCCCATTCGTTGTCGTACCAGGCAAATACTTTGGCCAGGTTATCACCCATCACCATGGTGGACAGAGCATCGAATATGGAAGAGTGGGGATCATGTATCACGTCGGTGGAGACGATAGGATCTTCAGTATATAGTAATATCCCCTTCATTTTACCCAGCGCTGCCTCTTGCATGGCTTTGTTGATATCCTCCTTGGTGGTTTTTTTGGAAAGCTCGCAGGTGAAGTCCACAATAGAACCGGTGGTAACCGGAACTCTCAACGCCACCCCGTCCAGTTTTCCGGCCAATTCGGGTATCACCAAAGAGAGGGCTTTTGCCGCTCCGGTGGAGGTGGGGATGATATTTACCCCGGCGGCTCTTGCTCTTCGTAGATCCTTGTGAGGTTGATCCAGTATTTTCTGATCATTGGTATAGGCATGTATGGTAGTCATGAACCCGCGAATTATCCCAAAATTGTCATTTAAAACCTTCACCACCGGAGCCAGGCAGTTGGTGGTGCAGGAACCGATGGAAAGAATTTCGGCTTTGGGATCATATTTATCTTGATTCACTCCCAGGACTACGGTTAAAACCGGAACATCCGATTTCTTTGCCGGAGCGGATAACAATACCTTCTTAGCTCCTCCCGCCAGGTGCTTTTGGGCATCCGCACCCGTAGTAAATTTACCGGTCGATTCTACTACCAGCTCCACTCCCAGTTTGCCCCAGGGAAGAGCGGATGGATCTTTTTCCGCATATACTTCGGTCTTTTTCCCGTCAACCAGAATGGAATTCCCCTCTGCTTTTATTTGGGATTTCACTATTCCGTGAACTGAATCATACTTGAGTAAATGAGCCAAAGTTTTTGCATCGGTAATATCATTAACCGCAACGATATCCAATTTCGGATTGCCCATGGCAGCTCGATAGACTAATCTTCCGATTCTTCCGAAACCATTTATGCCAACCTTTACTGCCATTTCATCCTCCTTTTTTGGGGATAGTTAAAAGTATAATTTCGCATTTATTTTCTGTCTCGAAAATAACTTAACGGCACAAGAATATAAGATTAACCCTTCCGTATGGCAATAGATATGTTGAAAAGCTCCACCGGATAATTCGATTGTCCGAGTCTGTTTTTTTGACATCCGTATGGTTCCGGTGTTCACTCCAGCAGAAGCTCAAATCCCTTTTACGATATATGAGATTCCTAATGTTGCTTGAGGACCATTGAAGTTTTTCAAGCCGCCTACTTCATCGTTAAAATTCACTCCCCGGTATTTAAAATCCGCACCGATTACCAGATGTCTGCTAAGTATAAAATCCATTCCTGCTCCCGCCAGCCATCCCAGGGTGGTATAGGTATTGGTACCTTCCTGCAGCAGAATCGAAGATCCGTAATATTCCCCCAGACGTATATTTTCTACCCCGGTGATGAATGCAACTCCCAGGTGCAAGTAGGGCTGACACTTGGAGTTTTTAACGGAGGAGAGAGGATAGAATTTAAGTCCACCCGAAACCGGATATACGGTTACGGATTTCCAGTAGTATCCGTAAGAATCATGATATCGGGTTTCTCCGCGATAACAGCTTCCGAATGAGAATTCCAAAGTAAAACCCTTTTTTAAACCAGGAGCGATGAAAACCTCGGCATAGGGCGCAGTAATCTTGTTGCTGATCTCCAAATCCGGAGTACTGTGGACTTTATCAGCTTTAACCGCATTCCAGAATCCCATCCGGATTCCTACCATTTGGACGGAGCTTAAATCCTTGGCCATACCAAAAGTGGGAAGGAAAACCAGCAGTAATAGGAAATTTATTAATAATATTTTCTTCATGGTATTTAATTAACCTTGGGACGATTATCGAAACTTCCCTGTTTTGAATTGGTTTAAAGAATCCAATCTTTGATAAACAATAATGCTTCGCCGGAATAGCAAAAGATGGATCTATCCAAAAAAAACTTCGGCCATCGCATATAGGTCATCATCGATTCGTTTTGTTTTTGAGAGTACTTCCTGCAAATCTACGGTCACGATTTCATTACCCTGAAGACTGACCATTTTCCCGAATTCCCCGCGGTTTACCAAATCCACGGCAGCGACGCCAAACCTGCTTCCTAACATCCGGTCGAAAGCGGTAGGGGTTCCGCCTCTCTGAATGTAGCCCAAAATGACAAAGCGAGTTTCATATCCGGTGCGTTTCTCGATCTCCGTAGCTAGCACCTTTCCAATGCCTCCTAGCCTTACATGACCAAAGGCATCCAGTTTCTCGTCTTGCACTACCATAACCTCCTCCACTTTGTCATCCTCTTGTGCAGCAATCTTTGCCCCTTCGGCTACCACCACCACGCTGAAAGTGCGCCCACGGGCATGCCTTTTGCAAATGGCATCACAGACTTTGTCCAAATCTACCGGTTTTTCCGGAATCAATATGAAATCGGCCCCTCCCGCTATTCCCGCCTCTATGGCGATCCACCCGGTGTGTCGCCCCATCACTTCTACCACGATGACTCTATTGTGGGACTCGGCTGTGGTGTGAACCCGGTCTATCGCCTCCATCGCTATATTGATGGCGGTATCAAAACCGAAGGTGTAGTCGGTTCCCCAGATATCATTATCGATGGTCTTGGGAACACCCACCACCTCCATACCTTCCTCCTGGTAGAGTCGGGAAGCAACCGAGAGCGTATCTTCGCCTCCCACGGCTATGACAGCAGAAAGCCCTAGAGATTTCTTTTTTTCCAAAATTCTCTTTACCCCATCTTTTTCTTTGAATGGATTGGTACGAGAGGTCTTAAGGATCGTTCCCCCCCGATGTATGATCCCCGAAACCTTGTCTAAGTTCAGCTCTTCGGTCAGGCCATAATCCATTAATCCTCGCCATCCCTGAAGCAAACCAATTACCTGGTAATCCAACCGGATGGATTTTCTCACCACCGCTCGAATCACCGCATTCAAACCGGGACAATCCCCTCCCCCGGTTAGGATACCGATCTTTTTACTCATATCTTGACCACCTCTCTGTTAGTTATGATCTATTCTGGTTTTAACTTGATTTATAAAGCCATCATTCATATCTATTTGTCGTCAACTCTTTGGCATACCTTCACTTCTTGCCGGATGATAAATTCCTAATCAAACTTTATACGAATGCGAAAGATAATTGTTCATATCAATTGATCTATTTTAAATTCTTCAAAATATCCCCAAGTCCGGATAAATGGCTAATCGTGAAATCCGGTATAATCTCTTTTTGGGGAATGAGAACTGGAGCATAATGTACCGAGATCATTCCTGCATTTTTCGCCCCCAAAACATCAAGTTCCAACATATCTCCCACGTGTACGGAATTCATGGGAAGGCTCTTGATCTGGTTCAAGGTATGGAGGAAAATCCGAGGATCCGGTTTTCTGATCCGGAGTTCATTAGAGAAGGTGGTAATGTCAAAGCAGTTGAGCATTCCCGATCGTTCCAAAAAAAGCCGGATGGTGCTTCCCGGAGTTCTTCCGGTATTGCATATCAATCCTGTCTTGTATTTTTCCTCTTGGATATGAGTGACTACCTCCTTGGCACCGTCAATTAATGGAGGCGGGTCATCCAAAAGGGGAGAGGTAAAAACCTCAACCAATTCTTGCATCAATGCCGGAGAAATGGATTTCGGCTTTTCATGTGGCAGTAGTTCCATCATTATTCCCAGTTGTTCCGGGGTGGAGAGATCCCGATTGTTTTTCCAGGTTTCTTTGCATTTCTCGAATCCCTCATCATAAGCTAAGCTTAAATCGTCCAGCCGAACAGTCAATCCGTTCCGCTTGAGCACTTGGATTATTCTTTCCACCCTTATTTGTTTATACCGGTAATGATCCGGCGGCCTATTGGAAATCAGGGTGTTCCATAGATCAAATGTTACGGTATCAATCATCCGGAAATCCCTTTAGGATCAGCTCTCTGGCTTGGTTAAAGGCCAAAGCCCGGTGGCTGATTTCATTCTTTTCATTCAGGGTAAGCTGGGCTAGGGTTTTGTTCATTTCAGGCACATAGAAAACCGGGTCGTAACCAAATCCGTTTGTCCCCTTCCCATATAAAGCAATTACTCCTCTCAATTCACCCCGAACGGTAATAATATTATCAGTCCCTTTTGCTAAAGCGACTACACAAATAAATCTTGCCTTTCTTTCTTCAGGGGGAATATCTTTCATTAACTTCAGCAATTTTCTGTTATTATCCTGGTAGCTGCAATGGTCACCGGCAAATCGAGAGGAACGTACCCCGGGAGCACCTAGTAAAGCATCCACTTCCAGCCCGGAGTCATCCGCCAAAGAGGGCAAATGAGTAAATCGGCATATGGTTTTGGCTTTTAAAATGGCATTCTCCTCCAGGGTTATTCCGGTCTCCTCTACCTGCGGAAAGCCAGGAAAATCCTTCAGGGTCAGAATTTCTGCCGGTAGTCTATTAAGAATCTTTTTGATCTCGCGGATTTTATCCTTATTGTTGGTGGCTAAAACAATTCTCGTAGTTTGCAATATTCGCTCCGTCCGTTTGATCCGTTTATCGTCACTTAATATCTATCTATATCGATCCTTTTCACTTTCCCAATCTTCCCTTTCAAGAATCTTTCTCCGACCTCTATAAATCTATCCGGGATATCGGAAACATAGAACCTTCTTACGGGTTTCTTTCTGATCTTCCTTAGAAGACGGTGCTTTTCTAAAAATTTTCTAACCTCTTTAGCGGTTTCCTCAGCGGAATCTATTAACCTCACTTTACTCCCCATGGTTCTGGAAATAACCTTCTTTAACAAGGGATAATGAGTACAGCCCAAAACCAGGGTATCTATGCCATTGCGGATCAAAGGATGAAGATATTCGGAAGCGATAAGGCGGGTGACCTCCTGGTCCATATAACCCTCTTCGGCTAACGCAACGAACAACGGACAGGGAAGGGAGTAGACTTCCAATCGAGGGTCCAATCGGCGGATGGCTTTGGGGTAAGCATGGGAATGAATAGTTCCCAAGGTTCCGATCACCCCGATTTTACCATTTCGGGTGGCTTTTACGGCCGCCGATGCACCCGGCTCGACTACACCGATCATGGGTGTGTGGTAGGTTCTCTTCAATTTCTCCAATGCCAGGGCGGAAGCAGTATTGCAGGCTATTACAATGAATTTGACCCTCCGGCTGAGGAGGAAATTGGTATCTTGGGAAGAGAACTTCCGGATGATCTTTTGGGACCTGGGGCCATAAGGATATCTGGCAGTATCGCCAAAATAGACCACGTTCTCGTAGGGGAGAAGCTCGAAGATTTTCTTGGCCACAGTCAATCCGCCTACCCCCGAATCAAAAATGCCAACAGGATTCGAATTTCCTGCAGGGTTAAGCTTTTTCTCCGGCAAGGAGATCATGATTATAACCTCCCCTTCTTAGCCCTCTCTCCACATTGTGTAATAGAGGAAAGGGATTGGGGTTTCCCGGTTTTAATAGGGTCAAATGGTTGATTATTACTTGTTCGATTCATATTTCGTTTTGAATTCCTTTATGCTGCCGAATATTGCTAAAGCGGTTTTTTGTAGAAAAGAGCTTTGCATTAACAAAGCTTCCTCTTTTTGATTGGAGATAAAGGCGGTCTCGACCAAAACCGCCGGCATATATGCTTTACTCAACACCACGAACCCTGCCTGGTTTATCCCCCGACCGGGAACAGATAGTTCATTCTTCAGTCTGTTCTGAATCATACCAGCCAAGTCGGAGGATTCCAGTAGAAATTCACTCTGTACCAGATCCATAAGCATAAACTCAAGATCTTCCGGATTCCAGCTCTGATTCTCCACTCGCTCAAATCTTATCGACGAGTTTTCCAGTGCTGCTGCTGCCCGGGCTTCATCGTTTTTGGCAGCCGACAGAAAATAGGTTTCACAGCCCCGGGCGCTCCTTTTCTTGGAAGAATTGGCATGGATACTGATGAAAATATCCGCCTGTTTCTGATTGGCGATTTCTGCCCTCTCCTCTAAGGGAATCAGCACGTCTTTATCCCGGGTCAGAATAACTTCGAATTCCCTGTCCTTTTTCAACAGCTGGCTTAACCTATTAGCAATATCCAGAGTGATTTCCTTTTCCAATAATCCGTTTTTACCCACTGCTCCGGAATCTTCGCCGCCATGACCCGGATCGATGACAATCAGATCAATCGGATCATTCATCATCCCTTTTTTATCCGGCAACGAATCGACTGAAGCGGATTCAACTGAATCCCCGGGCATGATTTCTTGAAGTAAGGATACCTGAATTCGGGGGGGATGGTCTATTAAGAGATGAGTAAAACTGACAAAAGGTCTTCTGATCCTAAAGGAAAGCTGGGCAGAATTTTTAAATTGATAAGCCTTGATCCAAGTCATTAAATCGGGAACCTTCTGGGCATTGAAAAAGGCAGTATCTAATTTCCCTTCAAAAAAGTTGATGTTTACCGTTTGATTCTGATCGGCAACTATATCGTATTGAAGGGGTTGGGTCACAAGAATTTCAAGCAGAACGCCGTTAACCTTTTCGGAAGCTGCCAGATTTAAAATATTGAATTCATCCAGTGCATAAGCAAAGGAAGTCGATATAATATATATACACAGACCATACCCGAAAGGAATTATGATTCTTGGCAAAAGAAAATGGCATTTCATGATGTATCGCACGGTTTGGGGTATCTCATTCACCCAAGATAAGGGGGTATACGTAGAGTTTAAAACAGAAGTTGGGGAGCAACAAATCTTGCTGTAGCGAAGATGAAAATTCTGTCTGATATTATACCGGATTTGACCGACCGTTGCTTCAATTCCGCTAAAAAAAGAAACATCTCCTCTCTACTAATGTTGGCGCTCCTTGAGTGCCCGACGCATCTCTCTTTGAACTTCCCGGTCTTTGATATCCTCTCTTCTGTCAAACAGTTTTTTCCCGATTGCCAGTGCCAGCTCCACCTTAGCGACTTTTCCCTTAAAGTATACTTTTAAAGGAACCAGAGTAAATCCTTTTTCCACAGTTTTACCCAACAGCCTTTTAATTTCCGCTCCATGCATCAGCAGCTTTCTTTTGCGGGTCGGGTCGTGGTTGAACCGGTTAGCTGCATCATAAGGACTGATATGCATCTGGTAGAGAACCAGCTCGCCTTTATCCACGATAGCATAACTATCCTTAAGATTGGCTTTACCCTCTCTCAAGGATTTGACTTCTGTTCCAACCAGCGCCATACCGGCTTCGTAAGTTTCTACAATATGGTAAAGATGGTGCGCTTTTCGGTTGGTAGCGACTATCCGAATTTGTTCCTTATCTTTCTGCATACTTTTCGAATATATTAAGGGTGAGTGCATCCTGCAAGAGAAATTTAAAATATTGCTTGCCGACAAATAACCAGAAGCGTATATTATTGCTTGAGCCGAAGTGGTGGAACTGGCAGACACGCTGTGTTCAGGGCGCAGTGCCCATCGGGCATGTGGGTTCAAATCCCACCTTCGGCATTTTATTATTTTCAACTCCACCTTCAATCGTAACTTGATCTGGGGAATTTGATTTTCTAGATTCCGGGGTGGAAATTCGCTAGCTGGGTTCATTTTATTTCTTGCGATTCCGGGGGCGGCTGCCATGCCATATGCTTGGTTTTATACAGGTAGTCATTTCCGAAAATCTTTTTCCAGGCAAATAAACCGATCCTATTGTCTGCCTGATCCACATCTGCAACCGTTATCCCCTGGGGGGTATAATCCCCGGTGCAGATTAGAACATATACTGTGCGTTGGGAAGCTTCGTAGACTAAAGAATTTAGGGATTCTTCCCATGTTTCTTCATTCGTTTGGAAATAAGGTTCCTGCCGGGGCCAAATGAATGTCAGTTTGCGATAAACATTGGATAGGATATAATCGTTGGAATCCAGGTTTTGTTTCAGATACTCCATGCTTCCCCTATTTAAATTTCCTGGATGTTCCATAGCCAGAAAAGAGCCGGTGTTTATCCCCTGGTGGATACTTATAATCGACAACAGCTGAATACTCCAGAATACCGCCAAGCATAGAATGGCCATACCCAGAAAACAAGACTTCGGTTTCCCATGGACCGATATTTTGGAAACTGGTGGGACCATCGAAAAAACCAAAAGCAGAAAGAATGGATATACGGGAACGATAAATCGGGAACCGATGGGATCAATATCTATGGTTGAGCTCACGATAAGGATGAAAGCAATATAGAAAACCACATATATAAATACACCGGTCTTGGATTTGAGTTCAAACTCGCTTGAGTGCTTTAACCGAAAAGCATCTCTGAAGAACAAAATCATAAACCAAACCAGAAACAATAAGACTGATATTCCCAACCAGAAAAAGTAATGTCCCATTTTAAAAAAGAAGACATAATTCCAAAACTTCAAATCAAAAGTCAACCAATCGTGATAGACGGTAACTGGGAGCTGAATCAACTGGTGGATAAAGGTAAATGAAGAGGGAAACTGCTTTTTGCCGGTTAATCCGTAGTAATGAAAACAGATCAGGTAATATAGAAAAACAGGTATGACGGCGGTCCCAACGAAAACTAAAGTTTTCTTTATTTTTTTGGCAGGGGGGTGATAGTGGCTTAAGAATATTATGCTTACGATACCTGCGCCGATCAGAGAAAAACCGATGAATCGGGTAATAGTTCCCAAACCGGAAAAGATCCCGCTTAAAATCAGGTATTTGGTAACGTTTTCTCCCGTATTTTTTAAAAAGAGAGTCAAAGTAAATAGAAATAAAAGAGAAAGCATAATGTAGAGGGTTTCCGACCAACAGAAGCAATACAGATAAACCATCGAGCTTAGCACCAAACAGGAGATCGCACTGAGGTGAGCGGTGCGCTTTCCTCCGAGTTGTAAACCTAATAGATAAACGGTTACAATCGAAATTATAAAAGAAAAAACTGAGACGATTCTGGCAGCTCCCAGCAGTCCGGACAGCCCCATTGCCTTAATGGCTGCGATGTTGAGAGGATAAAGCGGCGGCCAATAGGGATTAACGGACTCCCCCCACCGGTGTTGAGTGAAACGGTTGGCTGCGACCAGATAACTTTCGGAATCGGCGCTTATGCCCAATCCTCCTGCGGTCATGGTGTAGATCAACCCAAATGCCAATGCAGCATAAAGAAGAACAAAAATGAGTTTTCTCTTGAAAATTTTCAAATTAAACCTCTGCCTCTCAGATAAATTCCAAGGGGTTTATTATAATTGAAATTACCCTAATGTCAAGACACCGTTTTAAGTTAGTAGGTAATAACTCGATTCAAAGCTTACTTTTCGGGATCAGAGTACGAGGACAACGGAGAGCATATGGGGAAAATCAAAAGGGCGTTTCGTCAAAATGCAAACGCCCAATTATTATTCAAAGAGTTAATCTTTTTATAGATAAAAGAGGAATTTCTAAAAGGTTCCGCCCCTTTTTAAAGCATTTTCATTTATCTCAAGCATCTCTTTTTTAGCTCGGGGATATACCTTCGACAAGGTTTTGACCACACTTTCCAATGAGACCGCTTTGGTACGATTGATCAGAGCTCCCAGCATCACCATATTGGCGCATTTGACCGTTCCGATCTCTTCTGCAATCTTGTTGGCATCAATGGTTATTATATTTATATCGTTTCTTTTGGGTTTGCTGGAAACCAATGAGCTGTTTATAAGAAGCAATCCCTGCGGCTTCAAAGTTGGCTCGAATTTGAGCAGAGAAGGCTCGTTCATCACGATGATGGAATCGGGCGTAGAAACCACCGGCGAAGCTACCTCGTCGGTTGACACCACTACCGAGCAATTGGCCGTTCCTCCGCGCATCTCCGCCCCGTAAGCCGGGAAGAAAGTGACATGCTTGCCATCCACCATACCGGAATATGCCAAAAGGACACCGGTTGAAATTATTCCCTGTCCTCCAAATCCCGACATTATCACACCTTGATACATGCTGCCTCCATATTTAAATCGTCCGCCGGTTCTGGTCCTTCGTCCGAACTTAAGATCAGCCGACAGTCCGGCGCTTAAATATTATCTGGTTCATGTGACCCTATTCTCTTGGGGAATTTATTTCTTTTCTTCGAGTGATTTGAACACTCCCAAAGGATAATAGGGGATCATCTCATCTTTTACCCGCCCGATCGACTGAAGCGGTGTCATTGCCCAGTCCGTAGGACACTGGGATATTATCTCCACCAAAGAGAAACCCAAACCGTCCACTTGGACCTGAAAAGCCTTCTTTATGGCTTTTTTAGCTTTTACCACATTGCCCGGGGTATTGACCGCCACCCGTTCTAAGTAAACGGGACCTTTAAGGGACGATAAAAGCTCGCATACCCGTATGGGATTTCCCGCCACCTTGGGGTCTCTTCCAAAAGGTGAGGTGGTGGATCGCATGCCGGGTAAAGTAGTAGGCGCCATCTGTCCACCGGTCATTCCATAAATGGCATTGTTAACAAAGATGATGGTTATGTTCTCACCCCGAGCTGCGGAATGAATGGTCTCAGCCATACCGATGGAGGCTAAATCCCCATCTCCCTGGTAGCTGAAGATTATGCAATCGGGTCTCACTCTTTTCATACCGGTGGCGACTGCCGGTCCTCTTCCGTGCGCGGGTTGGATCATATCGCAGTTGAAATACTCGTCAGCGAAAACGGAACAACCTACCGGAGCAATCCCGATGGTTCTTTCCCTGATATCCAACTCCTCCAAAGTCTCCCCAACTAACCGGTGGATTACCCCGTGTCCGCATCCCGGACAATAGCGCATAGGCGTTTCGGTCAATCCCTTGGTTCTTGCAAAAACTTTCTTTTCCATAATTTTGTCTATTTAAAGGGTTGAGTTTACGATTCCTTACCTTTATAAGTTATTTTCCATAGATTTTCTTGATCACATCCAGCACCTCAAATTCAGTGGGTATACCGCCAGAAGGTCGGCCGTGAAAGAAGACCTGGGCACTTCCTTCTATTGCCAGTTTTACGTCTTCGATCATCTGGCCGGTGCTCATCTCCACCACCAAAATCTTTTTGATTCTCGATGCCAGATCGTGCAGGATTTTTGAGGGAAAAGGCCAGACGGTAATGGGCCGGAGTAAACCGATCTTCAGATTCTCTTTTCTTCCCAAAGCCAGTGCTGCCCTGGATATTCGAGAACAAGTCCCATATGCTACCACCAGTAAATCGGCATCCTCGGCCATGATGGTTTCATATCTTGTCTCTTTTTCTTCGACCTGATTATATATCTCCATAAGCTTCCAGGTATGCTTCTCCATGAAACCAGGTTTTAAATCATAGGATCTAACCACCCGACGAGATCTTCCTTCCTGTATACCTAAAGCATAATCCTTTGGAGGTAGTTTGGAGGGATCTATCGGTTCAAAATCGAATTCGATCGGCTCCATCATTTGTCCCAGGAGTCCATCCGCCAATATCATGGTGACCATGCGATATTTCTCCGCAACTTCATAACAAATCCGGGGGAAATTTCCCATCTCGCTGACCGAATTGGGCGCCATGACGAACACCCGGTAGTCCCCGTGTCCCCCGCCCCGGGTTGCCTGAAAATAATCCCCCTGGGAGGGTGCGATGTTGCCCAGTCCCGGACCTCCCCGCACCACATTGGCATAGAATATGGGAAGCTGGGCGCTGGCGGTATAAGATATTCCCTCCTGTTTAAGGCTAATCCCCGGTCCGGAAGAGGAGGTCATGACTCTGGTCCCACAAGCGGAAGCACCATATAGCATGTTTATTGCTGCTACTTCGCTTTCTGCCTGAATGAACGTTCCTCCCACCTCCGGCATTCTCCAAGACATGTATTCGGGCACCTCGTTCTGAGGAGTAATCGGATAACCGGAGAAAAACCGGCATCCGGCCCGAACCGCACCTTCGGCTAATGCCTCATTACCTTTCATCAATTTTTTTTCACCCATATCACTCACTCCTTGAAATCAGTTTTGCGACATGCGTAACGAAAATTGAGTTCGTCCACCAAGGTGCGATTTTGGATTCAGATCTTAACTCAGTACTCAAAACTCGTTACTCAATACTATACTATTTATACACTTCAATAGCCACATCGGGACAGACAAAGGCACAGAGCATGCATCCGGTGCAAGCTTCTGCATTAGCCATACAGGCAGGATGGAATCCCGAAGGACTAAAGTGCTTTGCCAGCCCGATCACCTTATGGGGACATGCCACGATACACAGCTCACAAGCCTTGCATCTCCCTTCATCCACTTCAATTTTTGGCATAGCTACCTGCTCCTGAATTGTAAGAAAAATAAAGAAGATTTATATTCCGAAAGTATAACCAACCACAATATCTTATTAATTTACGAAAACTTTTTTTAAAAGCAAGAGAATTCGTGATTTTTTTCACAAAGTCGCATATAACGACAGGGTGGTCTCCCAGATAGGTAATCGATGGCAAGAAAAGGATTTTAAGGCATAAAAAAATCCCCCGTTGGTAGCGGGGGATATGATTTCGTTCTTTTCAGCGAGAGGCTTGATTGAAGAGTCGTTTTACTTGTTGTAGTACTGGTCATGATTGCATTTGCAAACCTTTACATGCCTCTCTTTGAATTTCCAAAAACCTTTACCGGTTTCTTCGCAATCGATGTAAAGCAATGGCTCCATGGCTCCGCCGCATTTGGGGCAATACATGATCTGCTTTTCCGATGCCACCTTCTCGGCGAATGTGGTTAATTTTCGCGGCATAAATTATTCTCCTTTTTTCGAATTTATGATTACTGCTTCTAATTGATCTTTAACCTATAACCTAACACCTGCATTTGCCCCTTGGATTTTAATGGGCAGTCTGAATTTAATATAAAAACGTATTTTGGCAAGCGATTTATTGAATTTTGTTTGAAATATTCCCGAATTTGAAAATTTAAGAAAAGCGACTGGGAATGTTGTTCCGAGGAAGTCTTACTTTCCAAGCAGGAATACACCCGCTAATATCAAAACAATCCCGATCCACTTAAAAAATGAAAACGGCTCGGCAAAAATCTGCCAGGAGAAAAGAACTATCAGCACATAACCCAAACCC
The DNA here is from genome assembly GCA_903908285.1 of uncultured candidate division Zixibacteria bacterium. Lineage (GTDB taxonomy): Bacteria > Zixibacteria > MSB-5A5 > MSB-5A5 > SM1-73 > CAIVRH01. Next base: position 28,941 of record CAIVRH010000009.1, on the reverse strand, counting down.
ATCATCAGGGGATAGGCATAGGAAACGTTCACTTTGGATAAAACCACCATGTACATAGCGACGCTGGAAACGTAGGATAAAAGCCCGAGGATTACGAAAGGGGTGGTGAAAATTACGGTAAAATTCCCCACCAGCTGGTTGATCGATATCGCTCCGATCTTGTTCATCCCCGCTTTAAGAAAGAGATGACCGCAGACATTCAAAACTATGGCAAATAACATTAAGATTGTGCTGGACATGTTGAACTCCCCTGAAAATCAGAGGTAATCTAACACAAACCATGGGCATGTCAACACATATTCGACAAACCTAGATAAAACATAAAATCTGTTTACTTTATTAGTACCATCCTCTTAGATTCCCTGAGATTGTTGGATTTCAACTCATAGAAGTATATTCCCGAAGCGACTTCGTCACTCGAATTGTTTTTCCCATCCCAGGTTACTGTAAAGGTGCCGGGAGTCTTCTCTTCATCCAACAAAGTTTTAACCAACTGCCCTGCGATGTTGTAGATTTTTAGAGTAATATGGCTGGACGGGTGGTCGCTGCCAATCGTGAATTCGATTACAGCTGTTGGATTAAATGGATTGGGATAGCTTTGCGAAAGTGCAAACTCCTTAGGAATAACTTTGGGAAGAGGTGGATTATTTGAATTTGTATTGCCAGCGATTTTGGCATTCTTATTACCGGAACCTCCTCCTTGATATTCACTAGCTCCGATGTCCACAAAATCGACTATCCTTGGATTCCCGTAATAATCAAATAAAGGCAAGTCCGGTGCGTTGTTATCACCGGCATTCACACAGGCAGAGGAACTATCCAAATGATAGTAATTAACAAAATCAGGATCACAGAAGATATTGTAAAATGAATCACAAGGAGTACCGTTTCGGTTATTGCCCCAGTTGGTATTACCTATTCCAGAAGCTACGACTCCATCAATATCATCTTCAAAGTTATTCCAAAAGTCATTATATGAAATGAGTGCAGTATCAGTCGAGGTATGGACATAGATGCCATCTCCTCGATCTGTATTTGAAACTATATTATTGTATAATAAAACATGCGAATGACCGTTGATATCTATTCCACCCCCATATATGTATGCATCATTGCCATCCAAGGTATTATTTACAATGGTGGTCATGGATCTATTATCGCATTCAATCCCCCCGCCATAGCCACCGTCATCCAGAGAGGTATCTTTTTCAAAAGATGAAGCAGTATTCTCTATTATCAGGTTGTCTACTATTTTGGCAGATGATGTATTGCAACATATACCTCCACCATAAATTGAATTGTTGCCTATGATCAGATTAGAACTAATAATTGGACCCGGATTACAGCCGGTGCAATATATTCCGCCACCTCTTGAATATCGCCCCGCATCAGCCTGGTTTCCCTGAATAATATTGTTCCTTATGGTGGGTGATGACCCCTCGCAGTAAATACCGCCCCCATATCTATCTTCTGATTTAAATCGCGATATAGAGCCCTTCCCATTTTTTAACATGAATCCTTCTAATACAGAATTTGAATCTTCACCCGACGAAAAAGTAACCACACTGGCACAATCCGGAGGATTAATACCTGGGTGCGCATCAATACGCGTATAGTTTTTATATTGTTGTTCATCCATTAATATATAATAGCTTGCCACAGTAATATGTTTCCCATTAAAGTTTATTCTCTCTTCATATGTCCCTGGAGCCACTAGAATTGTATCATTATTTTGTGCGTCATTTATAGCGCTTTGAATAATAGAATACGGCTGAGGAACTTTTTTAACATGGGTACTGAAAGGATAAGTTTCTATCCGGAAGAGTCTTCCTTCACCGGGTTTTAAGCTGATGATAGAAGGACAATTAGCATAAAAGGTATATGATGGTTGGTTGGTGTACATATCTCTGAGCAGATAAGGTCCATTAGGCATGTCGAAATAAACCTTTAAAGTTTCATCCTCTCCTACTAAACATTTTCGATTAACTAACATGAAGTAGGATGTATCTAAGTGATCAAAGAACCCCACCTGCACATAGGTGGAATCAGGATGTCTTATTCCAACAATGCTGTCGATGTAGTTTGGTTGGCTACGTAAAATAAAAGAGCCAACCTCTTGATTTGAGCATGCACCCTGCCAGGTTAGATTATTAATTATTGGACCCAGCTTCTCCATCCGGGTTCCTGTAAAGTCTTTAATTTCATACCATCTATCAGTGGGGCGTCCCTTCATATTGTTATATAAACCTAACCTCAATTGAAGGGTTCCAGTGGAGGGGTTAACTGACATCCACGAATCATACATATAGGTAAGAATTGAATTAGCTCCATAGCACAGAGCCAAGAAAGTTTGGAGCCTCACCTCCTTGTCGGTTGGTGGTCTGTTTAGATGGTAGCAATACCAGCCTGTATCTGATACAGGAACTATGCTGGTATCCGCATGGAATGCATCATAATGGCAGTCAATGGGACTATTGACTTTATCTCCATAAAAGTGCCCTTGAACAGTAACCCATAAATCCTTTCCGTTGTTTATTGCCGCTTGTTTCGAGTGATTCAGGTACATGATCAAGGTATCTACCCCAATTTGAAATCTGCCCCCCGATGAATCCGGACCATACCAACGCGTGGGGTAAATGTCGATACTATATTCCTTCGGATTTTGCCTCAAGAAGTATTCATGCTCCAGATCAGTTCCCCACTGGTTGAATGTCTGGAAACCAACCCTTTCTATGCTTTGCCTCCGAAGTAAACTATCAATATGTCTGCTTGGTTCAAAACAGTCTATGGAGTAAGGTTCGTCCTTCAGATACCAGCGATAAACCACCGTATCCCCATTTGAAAGTCTTGAACCTACCCAACCCTGGCTTACATAATTTATTATTTCCTGATCAAACGCACCGGTCATTAACCTTTCTCCAGGTCGATTGTAAGTTTTAACATAGTCAACATAGAACTTCGCCACGGCAGGTGTTCCGAACATGTAAATTTGAAAATCAATCCTATTGGTATCAGGCACGTTATAATTTTCTATTTTAAATATTTGGTAATCGCTCGGAGGAAAATCGCTTCTGTTTATGGTTTTAGCTTTCAAGATAGAACCTGTAATTATATTCTTTACTATTAAAGAGCAAACCGGCACCGGGGGATTACCACTCTTTTCTGCGGGGGGATCCGGGGGAGAAAAGAGACGAGAAAGCTTCAAGCGAAACTCAACCGTATAATCAATAGTTCTTCCACTCTCATATGTTGGTTCTTGATAATAAGACGGACCCCATTGAATAGTTTGGGGCGTGGTAATATTGCTAAATTTCATGGCTTGGCCGGCATGGGCATTCGGATCCGAAACCAGCGTTCCCCCATTGTATTGCAATTGGTAATATGAAGTCGGATATCTCTCTTTTTCCCACAAGGTGTAATGGCTGCTATCCGACCATGTGAATGGCGAGTTTCCATCGGATGAATTTGATACTATGGCTCTTAGTGAATGAGTCACCCAGTAATTGATATTATTTGAATCGACATCATTAGAAACAGTAATATTACACCTCAAACTATCTTTTATGCATCCAAATTCAGTTTGAGGATCGCCATTATAAACACCATAATAAAATCTATCCGCTCCTTGGCAGATCGAGAAAGTTGAACAACCAATCAAAAAAGACAATATTATGTAAATCCAATTCGCTTTCATTTTATACCCCTCCTCTCTTAGGTTATCTGTCATAGAAAGATTCGTTTCTAAAAGTAATGTTTAAGGTCTATTATTCCACATAAGAACCTTTTTTCTTCTTTTATTCCCGGTTCATGATTTTATTAGTTATCCGTCATTCGTTATAAAGCATTCTTCATTTCACTTCATTTTAGCAGCACCATCTTCTTTGCCTTGACTAATTCCAAGCCGCTTACCTTCAAACGATAAAAGTATATGCCTGATGCCACCTCATTATCTGAATCGTCCTTTGCATCCCATCGAGCTTTATGTTCCCCCGGATATTCCCTTCCATTCACCAGGGATTTTACTCTATTTCCTAAAAGGTTATAGATGGTAATCTCAACCTCTGCCGGTTGATAGCCCACATCCGGTAGAAAGTACCAGATCACAGTCTCCGAATTGAAAGGATTGGGATAGTTTTGAGACAACTGATACATCGGGGGATGGTTTTCTTGTTCTATATATTCATCCACTGAAGTTGCTTTAACTTCCAGTTCATCCGAATATTCACTTTGATACCCGGTTAAATCCCACGCAGAAACTCGATAGTAATAGGTTTTTCCCAAAACGAAATCGTAATCAATAAAAATAGAGCTATCCTTGGAGATATTAGCGACAATCTTGGAAGGATCGGGAATAAACCCGGCTATGGTATCTTTATAGACCAAATAATAAGATAGATCGGATTCGGTGTTCGGTTTCCAGTTGAGGATGATTATAGTTGATTCTGATACAGCAGATAAACTATCAGGTGGTTTTGGTGGGTAATCTAAATATGTGTATGTGTCTCCATAAGCTCCGCCATAACAGCCCATATCCGATCTGGAGGAATCCGGGTCTTTGATATTGGGATCACCGGCATTAATGCAAGGAGAGCCATATTGCAGATAATAATCATCTCCTCCCACAAACATCGGGTCCAAATAGATATTCCCGCCCAAAGAGGTATCTATGGTTGCCCCGTTTACAGTTTTAAAACTTTCTAAGTTATTCCACATATTGTTGTATGAAACCTGTGGACTGCAACTGTAACTACTGTAACGATAGGCTTCCAGAGCGGAAAGTCCATTCATAAACATGTTATTCTTGATTTCGTTGGTAAAGGTTACTGAGATTACAGAATGCCAAGAGTTTCCAGAAACAGTATTATTCCTTACAGGAGCATTAACAAAACTAAAGGTAAATTTACTCAAATCAATGGCATAATCCTCTGGCCCGCCTATAACCAAATTATTCTCTATAAAAACTGAATCAAAAAAACTGCCGGCAATTCCTTCAAATGCTCCCACGTCACTTACTATGTTCTTGATTATTTTAAGAGTTGCGCTGCTCAAGAAATATATACCGCTGCTATTACGTGTTAAAGTATTGCTAATAATCGAGCCGGTGCACATAAGATCCGGAGCTATAGCCTCGTCATTGTCGGTTAATAGATTATTTACAACTGTCGTATTAGTTGTACCCATAGTAATACCAAAATCACAGTTTGTAATCTTATTGTTAGTTACTCTTTTCATCTTAGAATCAATATTACATCTAATCCCAACACAGTATTCCATTTTACCTGGTTGCCAACCCTTTACATAAAAACCTTCGATGATGGCGCTATCCGCACCATAAACTATGTCTCTTACACTCCGGTTTGCCGGATAAATGGTACAAACGTCCATGCCGCTTCCCAGCAAAGTTATTCCCGGAATCATCGTGATAGTCTCTCTGTAAGTCCCTTCTCCTACTTTGATCGTGTCACCGGAAGAAGAAGCATTAATCCCCTTTTGAATGGAATCCGCCGCGGATCCCCAGGAAGTATAAGGATATGTGTCTGAGCCTGTCTTGGAGACATAATGCGTATCTGCAAAAGCGTATGACTGAAGAAGCAGAAGAACGATGGTTATAGCCAGTCTTCTCATATAAACCTCCCCAAACTTTCAATTAATCTTTTTTCCTCTACACTACCAATTTAACTGGCAATCACTTTGTGTCAACAGCTTAATTCTCCCTTTCCACTTACCTGATCAACACCATCTTCTTTGGCTTCACCAGCGGATACAGGTCTGTCCCGCTGAAGGTGAGCCGGTAGAAATATATCCCGCTTGCCAGATCATTCCCTTCTTCGTCCTTTCCGTCCCAGGTCACCTGATGCTTACCCGGATATTTTCGTTCCTTTACTAGGGTTCTTACCTTCTGGCCTAAAATGTTATAAATGAATATCTCCACTTCAGCCGGCTGATAACCTACATCCGGAAGATAATAGACTATGGTGGTGCTTGGATTGAAAGGGTTAGGGCTATTTTGCTTAAGCTCGAATATCTTTGGTAAAGGTGGACCATTCTCTGTGTACTGGTCTACCGAGGTTGCCTGAACCTCAAGTTGATCGGAATACTCGCTTTGATGTCCGGTCAAGTCCCACACAGAAACTCGATAGTAATAAGTCTTCCCTAAAACAAAATCATAATCTTTGAAGATCGAGCTATCCTTAGAGATATTCCCGACAATATTGAAAGTATCAGGGATGAATCCAACTATGGTATCTTTATAGACTAAATAATAAGATAGATCGGATTCGGTGTTGGGTTTCCAAGTGAGGATAATTATGGTTGATTCTGAGACAGCAGATAAGCTGTCGGGTGGTTTCGGAGGATAGTCTATATAGGAATAAGTTTCCCCATATGTTCCTCCGTAAAAGCCTATATCTGATCTGGTGGAATCCGGGTCTTTGATATTGGGATCACCGGCATCAATGCAAGGTGAGGCATACTGAAGATGATAATCATCAACTCCCACAAACATCGGGTCCAGATAGATATTACCTCCTAACGAGGTGTCGATACTACTTCCATTGGCTGTGCAGTAGTTTGTTGTATTATTCCATAAATCGTTATAAGAAACCTGTGGATTACTGCTGTGACCATGATAGCTTGAAGTCGCAATCCCATAGTAGCCTTTAGATATTATGTTATTTTTGATCTCATTGCTGAAATCTTCAATTCCTATTACCTGTGGAAAATATCCACCACCAATACCGGTAGTATCACCTATCAATGTATTATTCCTTATTGGAGCTTTTTTGAACCCGCCATAACTATCCAGGGCAATACCATAATATTTACCTACCACTACCAAATTGTTCTCAAAGAACATGGAATCAGTGAAATCTCCGTATATTGCCTTGTCTGTTGTATTAATTATTACATTCTTTCTAATGGTGGGACCCGCAGAAGCCCACATAGCTATCGCATTGGAATGGTTGGTAAATGTGTTGTTAGTAATCACACCTCTTGCCCCAAAAATTGGGTAGATGCCTGAATAGTTGTCCAAGAATATATTGTTTGATATTTCAGTATTTACTGTTCCAGCTAACGTTATCCCTCCCCAGAAATCTGTTATTTTATTATTTCTTATCGCCTTCAAAGCCATGCTGTTATCATTGTCCGACAAAATTCCGTAGCAATTATAAGTTGGATACCGACCCAAAAGATGAAATCCTTCTATGATGGAGCTATCAGCTCCTCTCATCATAGTTTGTCCCTCTGAAACGCCAAAGGGATTAAGAGTACATGAATCCATGCCTGCTCCTATTAGGACTATGCCGGGTATCAAGCTGAGATTTTCCCAATAGGATCCCGATCCCACTCTGACGGTGTCCCCATAAGAAGAAGCATTTATGCCATTTTGTATAACACGTGCCGCTGTTCCCCAGGAGCTGTAAGGATACGTGTCTGAGCCTATCTTGGAGGCATAATGCGTATCAGCTAAAGCATAAATAGGACAAAACAAAAGAACAATGATTATTGCGAGCTTACTCATTATAACCTCCCATCGCCCGAAGGTTTTTCTGAATTTAGGACAATAATAATATAAATGAGAAGTTCTATTTTGCAATAACTTTTTGGGTTTTATGCAGTTTATAAGCCAGTCTTACCAAAATCTCATTGACAAAACCGGCTTTTTGCGTATTATATCGATAGAGGGTATTAAACGGGCTGTAAATGCAAGTATGGCTTGAAACTGACGATAATCGATTATATAAGCCTTCTGATGCTTCGTCAAACTTGAAAGGAGAGTTTCGATGAGATTCAAGACAGCTTTGATTTTTGCTGCTGTGTTAGTTTCCGTTTTCCTATGGCAAATATCAAGAGCGCTGGCTTTTGAAGAGATTTATGCCCGGGTGTCAGTCATTTCAATGGAGGAGAGGGGCAGGTTGTTAGGGGAGAGGGGTTTGGATGTGGCGAATGCGGGACCCGGATGGGTGGACGTGGTGGTCAACTCCCAGCAGCTGAGTGAATTAATCGCCAAGGGTTACAATGTTTCGGTGCAATACTGGACACCGGAAGAACGGAACGTTGCCCTTTACGGACCCAATTGGGATTTGGCATTCCACAGTTATCAACAATGTATTGATGAAATGGAGCTTGCAGCGGTGGATCATCCCAATATCGTGATTCTGGATACACTGGGTTATACTGTCCAAGGTAGGATGATTTTAGGAGCCAAGGTGAGCGATAATCCTTCGCAGGAAGAGAATGAGCCCGAGTTTCGGATCATCGGTAATCACCATGGAAATGAATTTATGGGTTTTGAGATCGGGCTTAATATGCTGCAATATCTCACCGATAATTACGGCACCATTACCCAGGTTACCCACCTGGTAAACGATCTGGAAACCTGGATCATCCCCATGATGAACCCGGATGGAAGAACCGCCGGAACCAGAGGTAACGCCGATGGCGTGGATCTCAACCGGGATTATGGATACATGTGGAACGCAGAAGGGGGGGATGCTTACGGTTTTGCCGAGCCCGAAACCAGAGCCATCCGACTTCACGGTTTGGAACATAACTTTTCAATTTCGTTGTCCTTTCATACCACTTCATACTATGTGAACTATGTATGGAATTACCGGCCCTTCCCGGTTCCGGACAGCGCTTTTATAGTTAATATTTCAGCGCCTTATGCTGCTGCCACCGGTTATACCCTGATAGAAGGTTATGACTGGTATCAGACTTACGGTGATTGCAATGACTGGAGCTATGGTTCCAGAGGAGACATAGATGCTACCATAGAGACAGGCAATTCCAATATTACGAGTGACTGTAATCTGAACAGACCCGCTATATTGGCGATGATGGAAAGAACCTTCAACGGGGTAAGGGGAATAATCACTGATGCTGGTACTGGCCAACCCTTGGAAGGTATGGTCAGATGTACTCAGTTCGGCCAGCCGGTTTTTTCGGAGAAAACCATCGGAGATTATCAGAAGAACCTTCTGCCCGGAACCTATACGATGAAATACTCCGCTAATGGATACCAAGATTCGACCATATCCGGTGTTACGGTCAGCGGAAGCTCTCCCACTATTCTGAACGTGGCTTTAAAAACTTCCAACATACTTACCGCTGTGCACGTGGTTACCTGTTTCTTCGCTGGTCCGAGTGATTATAATAACAATACTACTAATGCATCAGCAGCTCTTGGTTTGCCCGATGATCTCTTTGCATCCTTAGGTAAGGGTGGTAATATAGTGTTGGATATGGGAGAAAGAACCAAGATATATGATCTGGATGGAAATGATTTTACCGTGACTGAGGTAGGCAATAATGACGGGTATAACGTGTACTGGTGTGATCTCCCTTATGGGGGAACCTGGCATTTGATCGGGAGCGGATTCGGCACAACTTCCTTTGATATCGCCTCCCAATCTACGGATAGTATCAGATATATTAAGATAATTGATGATAACAATGGAAGCTCTACTGAACAAAACCCAGGATGTGATATAGATGCCGTCACCCATCCCAAACCAGTAATTGGCGCTTATGTTACACTGCATAGTTACAAGATAGATGACGATAGCTTGGGTTCTAGCCTGGGTAATAACAATGGGCTGGTTGACTTTGGCGAAACCATAGAGCTTTCGGTGGTGCTGGAAAATTTAGGGGATTCAACCGCTTATGGAATAGGAGCTGCTTTAAGTACCACTAATCCGATGGTGTCTGTGATCGACAGTCTAAAGACTTTTGGTGACATACCGGCAGGAGACACCATGGCGAGTTCGGGCAAATACGTTTTCTCGGTGTCCACTCAAATACAGGATGGAGCCAACATTCCCTTCCATCTGAATATAACCTCCCCTGCTAAAAGCTGGGGTTATGATGGTCCCAACATCACGGCTCATGCTCCGAATTTGATTTACCTGTCGAATACCATCGACGACATCGGGGGGAATGGGAACGGGAAACCCGATCCGGGGGAAACCTGCAGTGTAGCGGTAACCTTGAAAAATACGGGCAGCAGTAATGCCATGCAGGTGCAAGCCGTGCTTTTGTGTTCCGATCCTTATGTAACCATTACCTCAGGAACATCCACTTATCCGGATCTTCCGGCCGGGAATTCCGGATCAACCTTGATTCCTTACCAGTTTGATATTTCCGGCACTTGCCCGGTGGGGCATACCGCTTCGTTTATTCTCCAAATTCAAGCCGCCGGTTCCTATTCGACTCAAGACACCTTCCAGATAAACTTGGGACAAAAACCGATATTGTTTGTGGACGATGACGGGGGAATGGCATATGAATCCTATTTTATGAATGCTCTGGATTCAACCGGACTATCCTATGATGTTTGGACCTATGCTACCCAAGGAACACCAACCGATTCCCTTTTGGCGTTTTATCAAGCAGTGGTCTGGAATACCGGCCCGGATTTTGGAACCACCTCCGCTCCCAAAACCCTGACTGCCACCGATCAAAGCCGGCTAACCACTTACTTGGATAACGGAGGTAAACTTTTCCTTTCCAGCCAGGACCTGCTTCTGGATAATAATCCGAATACCTTTATTATCGACTATCTGCATGTGGCTGGTCATACGGATGATGCAGGCGAGACGTCCGTAGCCGGGATAAGCGGGGACACCGTATCGGACGGAATGGCTTTCGGCTTGAATCCGCCTTTTTCCAACTATTCCGATTACATTGTTCCGGGAACAGGTGCAACCGGTATTTTCTCAGTAACCAGCAAAAATTCGATTGTTCTCCGAGAGGGGATTTTGATCGATAAAATGGAAGGTGCGGAAAACGCGACTAACTACTGTGCCTTGCGTTATCCCGATTCGGGTGCGTCCACTTACCAGGTGGTCTTCCTGGCTTTCCCGTTCGAAGGTGTTCCGTCTTCGGGAACTTCACCCAACAACAATTATACTCTGATGAGAAGAATAATGGACTGGTTCGGTCTGAACCGATCCACACCGCCCTTCATTCGCGGGGATGTGACCGGAGATATGAAAATAGATATCGGGGATGTGGTTTTCTTGATAAACTATCTGTACAAATCCGGTCCGGCTCCCGATCCCCTGGAAGCGGGAGATGTTGAATGCAGCGGGAGGGTGGATATAGGAGATGTGATCTATCTGCTTAATTACCTTTTCAAAAGCGGTCCTGCGCCATCCTGTTAGTGTTGATTGCCCTAATAAACCAAGCCCCCTGATGTTTATGGGGGCTTTTTTATGATGGTAATCAACATAATTTAATTCCCCATCGGTTGAGTTCAAGTTGCCACAAACGTAAAAATTCCCTTGACACAGCTTGTTTTCCGAATATTATTGGTTTTGAGGAATGACATGTTTTTTAGATTATTAGATCACGGGAATAGATGGGATGTTTTCACTGTATATTTTTTATTTTAAAACCGGGACTAAAATAAAGTAATCTTCTACATTTGTTATCCGGACGGACATTCAGGGGAATAAAATATTCACCAAATAACCATTAACCAAAGGAGGTGCAAGTGCACTCCATTTCTAAGGGGTTGTTTTTCTGTTTGGCGGTTTTGATCCTGTTCTCGCTGCCCGGGAAAGTCACTTTGCCGGGTTTTCTTGGCCAGCAGGAGGCACGAGCCGATGATATTATGGTGAGCACCGATACTACGGAAGGACTAAGACAGATTACTCCGGCTACAGCCACAGACAGAACTGGCCATTTTGTCATCGTTTGGGCAGACGAGCGAAGCGGGAGGGATAACTTTGATGTTTATGCCCAGTTATACAATCTTTCCGGTATACCCCAGGGTACCAATTTCAAGGTGAATACCGATACGGGAACTACTTTCCAAAATTATCCTTCAGCCTCCATGGATGCATCCGGCAATTTCATCGTGGTTTGGGAAGATGGCAGAAACGGTAACAGCGATATCTATGCCCAGAGGTTTAACTCCAGCGGAAGCACCATCGGTGTAAACTTCAGAGTAGATAACGACACGACCGAAGGTGGGCAGTATGCCCCGGATGTGGTTATGAATTATCATACTGGTAGTTTCGTCATCACCTGGAGGGATGAAAGCGTCGCGGAAGAATTCGCCGTCTATGCCCAGATGTATAAGCCGAATGGTGACACCATCGGTGAAGTTCTAACGGTGAACGATCAACCCATCGGTACCAGCCAGTCCTCACCTGCCATTGCCATGGACGATTCCGGGAATTTCGTCATAACCTGGGATGATCAGCGGGGTGTCAATTATGACATTTTTGCTCAATACTATTATTACGATGGCACAACCTGGGGTGCTAACTTCCTGATAGGTGATAATACAGACGGCAACAAACGGTATCCGGATATTGCCATGAACGGCAAGGGATACTTCGTGATAGCTTGGGACGATGAAAGAAATGGCAACCAGGATATCTATGCGGAGAGATACGATTCATTATCTCTTACTTTGGATCCAAGCAATTTCAGGGTGGACAATGATGAAGGCGGCGCCTCGCAAGTCTGGCCGAGCGTTAGCATGAATGAAGCGGGTGATTTCGTAATCGCCTGGAATGATGGGCGGCTTCTCAATTCGGATATCTATGCCCAGAGATATAATTTTTGCATAGATTCACTGGAACCGGAGGGAACCAACTACTTTATCTCTGATCCGGCCTATGCTGTTAACTGGCAGACAGAAGTGGCGGTGACCATGACCGATAATAAAATATGTTATACCTGGACTGATGATCGCAATGATGTCGATAATGACATCTTCGCCAAGATAACCGATTGGGGTTGGAGCGAGGTAAGTGATGAGGAAGAGGCGGTTACCAGACCTTCTTCCTTTGAGCTTTTCCAGAATTATCCCAATCCCTTTAACCCTACCACCACAATAAAGTTCAAAGTTCAAGGTTCAAAGTTCAAAGTTCCCATCCACACCACTCTAAATATTTATAACGTTCTGGGACAGCTGGTGAGAACATTGGTAGATGAGGAAAAGGTTCCGGGTGAGTATCAGGTCGGCTGGGATGGCAGAGATGATTCCGGTGCGGAAGCGGCAAGCGGGGTGTATTTCTATCAACTGAAAACCGCAGATCAGTCTTATACCAAAAAGATGGTCTTGATGCATTGATTTTAAAGATCGCTACCGTTAAGATTTAATACTAAAAAAACCCTCCGGCTCACTTAAGAACCGGAGGGTTTTATTTTCGCAATGCGATAGATAGGTTTTACTTCATAAGCGACATCTTCTTGGTCTGGTTAAAATCACCCGCTTTCAGGCGATAGAAGTAAATGCCGCTGCTCAATTCATTGCCATTGGCGCTCTTTCCGTCCCAGGTTACATTCTGCATGCCGGCATCCTGATAACCGTCATACAGTACTTTTACCGCTTGTCCCAGAACGTTGTAGACGGTTAGTTTTACCTGACATGCTTTGGGCAGGTAGTAACTGATCTGGGTAATCGGGTTGAACGGATTGGGCTGATTCTGGAACAGGGTAAAGGTGCCGGGGATATTGGGATTATCCTGTCCGTCATTCACGTCGCTACTTTCATTGACCTTCAATGCTATGTGGTGTGAGTGTTCCAGAACAAAAGCTTTTCCTGGGGTCATCCTGCGGGCGGTTATGGTGATGTCATACCAGCCGGTATCCGTCTCCGTGGCGGTGTAGATGTTCAGGAAAGCGTTGTCCGTGGGAATAAGGGTGACCTTGTCAAGTACGCAATTTGGCGGGTTTGATTTTACTGATACGGATACCATCAAAGTACATTGTTCCGCAAACCCCAATAGGGAGTTGACGGTTATGCTGATTCCGGCAGATTGCCCTTTGGTTACTATGGCTGTATCTTGACTGGACGAGACGCTGAAGTCTTGGACCACAAAAATGAGGGTGTCCCTGATATCCGGTTTGACCAGCGCCTTGCCTTTTACGATCAAGTGGTATACTCCCGATGCGGCGATACCGCTTGATACTACCAGATGTGACGTGCTGTCGCTGCCCGGTATAATGGTGGGATTAAAGTAGTAGCTAGCTCCTGCTGGCAGGCCGTTTACGATAGATAATGTGCAAGCCTCAAGGAAACAGGGTTGGCGTCGTATCAGCACCTGGTAAACAGCAGAATCTCCAACAACTGCTTTCTGAGTATCCGGTTGAGTTGCGAAGGCAAAGCTCCAAGTGCCCATATCTACGATAAGTTCGACATCCTTGCTATGTTTAAGCGTTCCTCCACTTTCAGTGGCAGTTATAGTCAGGGTATGGGGGATTGATGAAGGCGTAACGCTGCAAGAGACCGAAATATCCAGGGTAGTGCTATCTTCCGGGGTAAGCAGAGGTTTGGCAAAGCTGCCGGTTATTCCCGAGGTAAAGCCTGAAACAGTCAGAGAACATGGTAAATCGTATCCACTGATGGGAATGAGCCTCACTTTGTAGCTGCCTTTTTCTCCCAGGGCGATATGAAGGGTATCGGGGATGACCGCCAGATCGAAATCCTTCTGGCTGGTTAAGTTCAATAATACCGTATCACTGTGTGCCAATACTGTGCCTTTACTCCCCATTTTAGTACCGGTAATGATTAGCGGATATTTGTCGGGGACGGCAGCCAAATCGACTGAAACAGCAAGGGTGGACGAGCCCGTCGGTGTAACTGTTCCGGGAGTGTATACTGCCGAGACGTTAGCCGGAAGACCGGATACTGTCAGCGAACAAGGGGAGCTGAAGCCATAAAGCGAAACCAAAGCGATGTTATAATTTCCCTGTTCACTCTGCCTGACCGTTAAGGTTTCGGGAGTGGCATCGAGGGTGAAGTCGGGCACATGCACGACCAGGGACACATGAACCTGCTTAGCAACCTTAGCTGCGCTGGTGGCAGTGATGGTTATATCAGAGGTTCCCGCCGGGGTTACGCCTGCGGTGGTGTATACGGTCATAATCGATAAAGTGTCGGGAGGAACAAGCGGAGTGGGACGAAAGACGGCCGTAGCACCTGTGGGTAGACCGGTAGCAGTCAGATCACAAGATTTGTTAAAGCCATTTAGGTATTTTAAGATCACATTGTACTTGGCTGAGTCTCCCGCCACCACTTCTCGTGTACCCGGTTCCGCCCTAATGGTGAAATCCGGCACTGGAGTCACTTTCAGGTTGACCGTATCTTTATGTACTATTGAACTGTAGGTGCCGGTAACTTCCAACTTGTAAGTAGCCACCGCGGTCGAGGTGGTGGTATGCACTTTCATGGTGGATGCGCCCGGTGGAGTCACCGGATTACTGGTGAAATTTGACGTTATGCCAGTAGAGGCTCCGATAACGCTCATGCTTAAAGTAACCGGATTGCTAAAGCCGTTGACCGAACCCAGGTTCACGCTGTAGGTGGTGGAATCTCCCGCCACTATGGTTTGGGTGTCGGGTGTGGCGGCGATGCTGAAGTCCGGGGACGGTGGTGCGTTTATCTCGAAGACGGCATCGCTTACGTCGGTTGGAGTTGCGCCTCCCGTGTTGGTTATCCTGACCAAACACAAAGCCGAAGGAGTGCCGGGAACGGTCCAGGCATAAGTGCCGCTGTTGGCAGTGCTGGCGATTACCGTATTCCAGGATGAACCGCTATTGGTGGAATATTCTATTTTGACCGTCGTTCCGGTGAAGTTCTCCGACAGCCAGGTGATGTTATGCGAAGAGCCCTGTGCCCACTGTTCCCCTCCGTTAGGTGAGGTTACCTGCAGGCGGGGGGGACCTATCCAGAAAGTGGTGGGAAGGTTGGTTCTGGGGATATATGTATATGTATGATGGGAATCGGAAACAGCAAAAGCCAAGTTTGAGCTGGGGGACCACCAACATGTGTCGATACTGACATGCATAGTGTCCTGTATTTTGAAGGTCATGGTAGCCATCAGAACATGATTACCTCCTTCAAATCTTCTATCTTCGGTACCTGTTGGAACTATAGTGAGAAAGAAGTGTCCGGAATTTCCGCCTAGAACATCCAAAATAACACTATTCCACTCTTCTCCATTCCCTGCATTGTACAAACCCATCATCCAGTTGAAGGAAGTATCATTTCCGACACCAAGATCACGGAAAATGCTACGTTGTAATTGTGTCCATAGGGTTCTATTCCAGTATGTATTGACACTGCAAAATTTCGCCGGGTTGGTGTTGGTATAACAAAAAGGAAGAACCATAGCGCCGATGGAATCGAACCAAGTGGTAAGATCGTGGGTGATGAATATGGGGAACCGGATCAACCAGGGTCCAGCGCCTGTTTGGACGCCGTCCGGACTGGTGATTCTCAAGGTGTCGCATAATCCGGCATCATTCGGCGCCTCCGGACAAGTAGCCCAGGACCCGGCGCTTAATACCAGGACTGCGGCTGTCAAGATCAAAAGAGAAAAGGTTTGCCTTTTCATCTTTTACCTCCTTTAATAAGATGGTTATTTTTTATTTTTCTAATCTGTTAGAACCGATCGTTCATGGTTAATCTGATTTGGAATTTCACCTATATTAAATCCTTGCCAACTTGTTAACCATACTGCTTTGATTCTCACCCCCTCTAATGAAAGGTCAGTTTTCGTCAATACTTGCTTTCACGTTTCGTTCTAAGTTTAATCGCAAAAAGTGTGCCACAGGGCTTGACTTTAAGATGATTTTACCGGACGGCTATGGGCATGTTATAACCCTATGATATTATTGCACCTAGCCATCCAATTTACATTCGAGGACACAAAAAACGTAGGCAATGAGGATATGTTATATTGATCCTTTTGGTTTTAAAGCTGTGCATGATTCTTTTCAAATGTTGCAAACCGATGCCCAACTTAAAATACAAACTATCATCATATTCTGGCATAAATCGCCATTTATAATTTAATACAAATATTCGTCTTGTCAAGCCAAAAAGTTTTTTATGTGCACTTCCAATACAGTTACTATACCCGCGGTTTAACTCTTTTGTTTGGGCCAGCGGAATTAATGCAGGGATCGAACGCGGGACAACTTTCAACTGTATAGCCATTCAGTGGAATATTAACTCCACCTCCTCCGTCTCCCAGCGGGAGCGCACATAAATGGTATCCGGGTAAACTGCAAATGGCTCCATCGGAGAGTAAGGGTTCACTAAGCCTAAATCGAAAACTTGGTTGTGGTTCAAATCCATGTATCCGCTGAGGAAGTATTTTCCGGGGAGTATTCTTTCAAACCTGAAAAGATTTGAATCGACTGCGGCAGTTTGATAGAACCACCCGCTCTCTTTAGGCTGCCAGAGAGTTAAAATCAAATTCTCTCCCGCCTTAGTCTGTTTATTTATCACCACCCTTCCTGAAACCGTTCCAAAAGTATCGGGATTCACGGTAACAAAACCGGAAGTTACCATCGAATCCCTCATCTGGGCATACCCAGATAAATTACGGATTCCCTTGCCCAAAAGATTGACCGTATACCTGGTTTTTCCGAAAAGAATCGAATCCAAGGAGAAGACGTAGACCGCAGGGGTGGTCCAGATACCTTTGCCCTTTAACCTGACTCCAGTTGAGTCGTTCACCGAGAGATTTGCCTCGACGGCCTGCGGCTTTGGCGGCTGATTGAAGACTAATTTGATTTTGGTGTCAATCGGTATATTGACCGATCCATCCTTGGGCAGTATGTTTTGGATTTGTAAACCGATGGTATCGGAAATTCCCGATCCTTCGAATCGGCAGGTATTGTAAGCGGTATCCATCAAATTTCCGGCTAAATCCTTTAAGTCCGCGGCTTTTAGCTCATAAGTGGCATTCGAGCTCATCTCCTCCGTCCACAGATAGACGGTCTTTGTTTCATAATCCTGATAGAAAGCTCCGGTCACCTTCAACGGTTTTTGATCGGGGATAGAAAAGATGCGGTAAGCGGCGGTGTCGGATATAGTCTTGGCGTCGAGAGATTCACTAAACTCCAGCTTAACCGAGTTCCGGTTAAATGCCCGGCAGTTAAGCAGGCTGGGTGGACTCAGATCCACCCGGTATAGGATAAAATCCACGAAGGCTCTGGATGGATATTGTTCCGTTAATTCCACATCGCCGGCAGTGACACCGATGATTTCATCTTCCCCGCTCCAGAGCATATCCCGGTTGACGTCCTTTACGGCAAAAAGCCGATACTTTCCCCAGCTTAAGCTCTTAAAAACATATTTTCCCGCCGAATCCGGCTGGGTGACATAATCCGGTTTTTCTTTTTCGGGATAACTTGCGGATCGGTCGGGGGAAAGCAGATACGCCCAAATACTTATACCGGTATCCTTTCCCAGTCCAACAGGCTGCATTACCCATACCTCTCCGCTGATGCTGCCTGAGTCTATTCTATTTCCCGTAGAAAATGCAAAAGTATATGATTGGCTCATCCGGTTTTTTCGCAAATCCTGGGCGCCGGCGCCAATGGTAATCACGTAGGTTTTATCTTTCTGCAATGGCTCGGAGGGGGACAGGGTTAATACTTTCCCGTTCCAGTTATAATCAAAAGGAGCCTGGGGAAAAGGGGAGATGAATACTGCCTCCTGGGTAGGCTCTCCGGACATTCTTTCGCTGAAAACGATTTTGATTTTCGAGTTTAAATCGACATTGGTGGAACCGGGGTTAGGGGAAACTGCCACCACCTTAGGTGGGGTTATGTCCACCGGACCTCCTGGCGGCATGCCCTCTTTAGCACAATGGCTACAGAACAGAAGCTGGATTAATATCAAGACGATGGCTTTTTGAGAAGATCTCATTCGAGAAGAACAATTATTGTGGTTAGCTATTAATATCCTCATCCCTGAGGTTTAATGAAAAAAAGTGGAATTAATCAACCGATGAAAAGATATTGCCAGACAATATCAGCCGGATAGATTCTATTGTCCCAGTTTCATTTTCAGATTTTCGTTTTCCGGCTGTAGTTTTAGAGCTTCTTGCCATTCGGTCTTCGCTTCTTCGATCCGGCCCTGAGCTTGGTATATATCCCCCAGGTGCTCATGGACAATCGGATCGTTGCTCATCAATTCCAATGCCTTTTTAATCTGAGCCTCCGCTTCCTGTTGCTGCCCCAGCCGGAAAAGAACCCAGCCGTAGCTGTCTAAATAAGCGGCATTGTTGGGATCCGATTCCAGCGCTTTTTTGATCATGGATAGCGCCTCTTCCAATCGGATATTCTTTTCCGCAAACATATAACCTAAGTAATTCAAAGCCGAGGCGTCCGTAGAATCGATCAATAAAAGTCGCTCGAAAATAGCCACCGCCTGATCGAAATCACCTTTTCTCTCGTAAACGGAACCGAGGGCAAAAAGTATTTGAGTATCGTGCGGATTTTTATCGGAAGCCTTGTTCAAATATACCGCGGCGGAGTCATATTCATTTTCCTGAGCATAGGCATTTCCCGTAAGAAACAGGAAATAAGGCTCGTTTTTGACTTTTTCCATCGCTTGCCGGTAAACCCGGATAGCTTGGTTGATGCTGTCCTGCTGTAAATATGCCAAGCCCAAATTGACCCATCCATCCGGCACGGTGTCGTTTAAAACAATGGTGGTCCCGAATTCCTTTTTGGCTTTTTCGAAATCCTTTTTCTCCATTGCGATCTTCCCCAGGAAGAAATGAATTTGCGGATCATCCGGATCCGATTCTAAGTATGAGACGAAAACGCTCTCCGCTCCCTGGAAATCCCCCGAAGAAAGATAGAGCGCCCCCAGTCTCCTTTTCGCTTCTAAGTCGTCCGGATTAAGATCCGAAAAGGTTCCCGCCTCTTTTATGGCTTCGTCTTTCCTTCCGGTTTGATACAAAAGGGCAATCAGTTTACCCCGGGCTGGTTTGCTGGCTGGATCCAGCTTCAGGTAACTCCGATATAATTCTATCGCTTCAGCCAAGGCATTATCGGCTTCCAGGCTTTCCGCCAAGCCTAAAATCGCTTTGGCGTTATCCGGTTGTAAATCCAACACTTTTTTATACTCCGATATCGCTTCCGCTAAGCTGCCGGTTTGAAATAGAAGAGCAGCCAGTTGGAGATGGACCGCCGGGGAGAAAGTTTGAAGCGATGCCACCTTTTTCCAATAAAGGATAGACCGGTTCGCATCGTTTTTCATCTGATATAACATAGCTAAACGCCATAAAGTGTTAATATCGGCGGAGTCCTGTTCCTCTGCTAAGGTATATGCCCAAATAGCGCTATCTTCCTGCCCGGTCATGCGATAGCATTCTCCCAGCAATTGGTAGGTTCGGACATCCTTGGGTTCGACCTGTAATGCCTCCTTCTTGGCTGATTCCACATCCTTGGTCATGAAGTAAGCCTGAGCCAAAGCATATCTGATTTTCGGAATATCCGGCTGGAGAGAAATCGCTTTTTGGTATTCGGTTAGTGCAGACATAAAATCAAGGGAAAGCTCATACAGATCGCCATTTACAAAATGCTCAAATGCCTCGGGGTTCAGTTCCTTTTTCGCTCCCTCATTTTCCGGCGCGGATATGCTAAAGGAGATATTGGGCAGAAAAAACACGATCAAAAACAACCGAATCAGAACTGAAAAAAGCTTTGTCATGATGGAAATTTCCTTAAACATTAATCCATAAAAGTTACAGCGTTAATTTATCATGCCTATATAAAAATACAAGTAGTAAAATGAACGAACTAAAGGATTCGATAACCGGAAAACAAGATTTTTCTTGACACATTTAATTATACACGTTAGCTTTGTCAAAAGTTTGTAAAGCAAAAGATGTTGTTGCTGATGAACTTTTCAACCATACGATTTTCTCGGGTAAGTCCTTCTGGACATCAGCATTGGTTAATACAGTTTAAATTTAGGAGGTGGAAGATTGGATAACCAAAACAGCAATAGCTTGCAACCAGGCAACAAATTTGAGCCTTATATCAAACCCCACGAAAACGTAGCGGAGATGACGGTGCGGGCGGTGGTTTTGGGAGCTCTTCTGGCAATCGTTTTCGGAGTAGCCAATGCCTATTTGGGATTGAAGGTGGGGATGACCGTTTCCGCCTCTATTCCTGCGGCCGTTATGTCCATGGCGATATTGAAAGGATTATTAAAAAAGGGAACCGTTTTAGAAAATAACATCGTACAGACCATTGCTTCCTCCGGAGAATCACTGGCAGCAGGCATCATCTTTACCATTCCGGCCTTCTATATCTGGAATTTGACCATGCCCGGGTTCAACCATCCCATCAACGCACTGGAGATATTCTTCTTATCACTAATGGGCGGATTCTTGGGAATACTTTTTGTCATACCCATACGCCGGTATCTGATGGTTCGGGAACATGGAAAACTCAAGTTTCCCGAGGGGACAGCCTGCGCCGAGATAATAAAAGCCGGGGACGAGGGGGGAGGAAGGGCCAAGACGGTTTTCACCGGTTTGGGTTTAGCCGCCTTCTATAAATTCCTGATGAGCGGTATCAGACTCTGGCCCGAGACACCGAATCAAAACATTTATTCTTTCAAAGGGGCAAATGTTGGAATAGATGCCACTCCGGCATTACTTGGAGTCGGGTATATCATCGGGCCGCGTATTTCGGCCTTGATGCTGGGAGGTGCAGTTCTGGGATACCTGGGGATTGCACCCTTGATTGCCTATATCGGCACTTACGTTCCTAATATCGTTCCGCCTGCCACCAAGCTTATCTCCGAGATGACCCCGGGCGAGATCAGGGATTTCTACATTAAATACCTGGGTGTGGGAGCAGTGGCTCTGGGAGGTTTTATCAGTTTATTCAAAGCTTTACCTATAATATTTAATTCCTTTGCGGTCGGAGCCAAAGAGATCTTCACCAGAAAAGAGGAGAGAATCAAGAGAATAAGAACCGATGAGGATCTACCCATGTGGCTGGTTCTTACCGGAGTCGTTCTCGCTATAATCGCCATCTGGCTCTTCCCGGGAACCAATCTTCATCTTCTGGGAACGGCTTTATGTGTTGTTTTCGGATTCTTCTTCGTGGTCGTAGCCGCCAGGATCGTCGGTATCGTAGGAAGCTCCTCCTCTCCGGTTTCCGGTATGACCATTGCCACGATTCTGGCTACCAGTTTAATCTTGCTCGCATTTGGGGTGTCGGGAACGTCCGGCATGGTTACCGTAATGTTTATTGGTACAATTGTCTGCATTGCAGTGTGTATGTCCGGTGACATCTCCCAGGATTTAAAGACCGGTTTTCTTTTGGGTTCCAGCCCCAAGAATCAACAGATTATGGAGTTTATCGGTCTTATAGCACCGGCTCTGGTAATGGGTTTCGTGGTTGCCCTGATGAATACATCTTTTGGATTTGTGAAGGATGCTACCCATCCTACACCCCTATTGGCTCCACAGGCAAATGTGATGTCGGTAATCGTCCGGGGTGTAATGACCGGAAATCTGCCTTGGGTGCCGATTTTAGTGGGATGCATGCTGGCCGGAGCCATTGAGCTAGTGGGCATCTCTTCTTTGCCCTTTGCTATCGGTCTTTATCTACCGCTGAATCTCTCCACACCTATTATGGCAGGTGGATTTATCTCTCTAATAGTAAGTAAACTTTCCAAGGAAGGAACCGCCTCAAAGAGAGAAGAACAGGGGATACTCTTCAGCTCCGGACTTGTGGCTGGGGACGCTTTAGTTGGAGTGCTGATAGCTTTTGCAATTTATCTTTCATCCCGTTACCAGGCATTTTATGAAGCACATGAAGAGGTATCAGTCGCAGGCACCTTGGGTCCCTGGCTATCTCTCATTGCTTTTCTTATAATGGGTTTGATGCTGTATCGAACAACCCGGATTAAGAATATGAAGAAATAATAGATCTCGCTTCCTTATAAGAACGTTGTCAAGTACAACGAATGAAAACACGAGCATAATATTCAACTTTAAGTTAGAGTGGTAATATAATGTGGTAATTGTGGTTACGCAACCATCAAGGAGGAGTAATGGATAAGCTGTTTAAAGCTGCCCAGGTGGCTATTAATAATTGTTTAGCGGTTAAAAAAGGGGAATCGGTTTTGGTTATTACCGACTATCCGCAAAGGAAGATCGGTTATGCTTTTTGGGAGGCGGCAAAGGAAGCAGGATCGGAAGCTATGCTGCTGGAGATTCTACCAAGATCAAGTAACGGTGAGGAACCGCCATCGGCAGTAGCAAAGTTCATGAAAGATTTCGATATATTGATCATTCCCACCAGCAAATCCATGTCGCATACCAAAGCCCGGAGAGAAGCGTGCGCTGGAAAGTCCCGATGCGTAACCCTTCCCGGAATCATAGAAGACACCATGGAGAGGACTTTGAATGCGGATTACCACGAGATCGCCAAACGAAGCATAAAAGTGGCGGAATTGGTGAATCAGGGGAAAACCGCCAAAGTAACCACCCCGGCCGGGACGAACATTACCATGTCGATAGAGGGAAGAGAGTGTGAAGCGGATACCGGTTTGGTGCATAAACCGGGGGATTTCTCCAATTTGCCCGCAGGAGAAGCTTATATCGCTCCGGTGGAAGGAACAGCCAATGGTATCATCATGGTGGATGGATCCATGATCGGTAAGGTGAAAAAACCGATCAAGATTGTGGTAAAAGACGGCTTTGCCACGGAAATCAGCGGAGATAAGTCGGCTAAGGAATTGGAAGAAATGCTTGAGCGTTTTGGCCAGCCGGGGAGAAACGTAGCGGAGTTAGGAATCGGGACCAATCATAAAGCCCAGATAGTGGGAAGCGTCCTGGAGGATGAAAAGGTGATGGGAACGGTACACATGGCTTTGGGAGACAACCAGTCCATGGGGGGGAAGGTTTCGGTTCAAAGCCATCTGGATGGTATTCTTTTGAAACCGACGCTTTGGATAGATGATAAGAAGATCATGGAAGATGGGGTATTAAAAATCTGATAATCCATATGCTAGTGTGATAGTGGATATGCAATAGACTGTCTCCTTTCCAACATGGCTTAGACTGGCTGCGTAGCAAATATGCGTTGTAATAGGAGTTCTAAATGAAAAAGATACCGTTGGCTCTCTTCGTATTGCTTCTTTTTTTTACAGTTATGCAATGCGGGGGGAAGAAGAAACCTCCCGCACCCGACACCAAGAATCCCAAATATTATTTCCCTATAAACCCTACTTACGAATGGACGTACGCTTCCTTGGGTTTGGACTGTGAAGTCTATGATACGTTTTTCGTCACCGCCACAAACAAAAATGTTCGTTACGTAGACGGGGTTAATCAGTCGGGCTGGGATATGGTATCTTTGCCGAGTGGTGATACCAGCTTTATGTTTCAGGTGGCTGATACCATTTTTTATATCAAGAGTATCCACTCATCTCGGCCTGATCCTTATAAGCTTTTAGTCGGACCGATCGAAGCGGGAACTTTCTGGAAAGACCGGTTCTCATACGACTTCGATTACATTATCATTGGTTTCGAGGATGTATATTCATCCTTAGCTGGCGTAACTTATCGAGGATGCGTTAAAGTTAGCAGGACCTCATCGGATAATGATATAACAAAGTATTTCTGGTGGTCACCGGAATATGGAAGAGTAAAGGAAGTGACATATCTATCGGCTCAATGTCAGTCGGGAGAAGAGCTGTTGAGCTTGGATAAAACCCATGTACCACCGTGAGGAACACCGGTCGATTACAATTTAGTACTTCTTTCTTCTTTCCACAAAAAAGTTGGAACCGGGCAAGCTTTTGGTATACTTCTTTAGATCCGCAATCATATGCGAGATTTCTCCCAGGTGTTTGAACATTCTCTTCTGGTTCACGATCACGGCAATGGATAGGGTCATAACGGGGAATTTTTCATATTTCCCTTTACGGTTGTGGGTAATGATATAGCCCTTCAGCACATCTTCTTTTTTATAACGCCGGATTATGGTTAAGTCAAAGTTTTTGATGATTTCACTGCAGATGAGTTCTAACTTTCCCGGTGGAATTACAAAGACGAAATCATCCCCCCCGATGTGTCCTACAAAACCATCTTTAGTGTAGCGATAAACCACGTCTCGAATAATCACGGAAGTCATCTTTATCAGGCTGTCACCGAACTGGTAACCGTAATAATCATTATAGGCTTTAAAATTATCCAAATCCGCATAACAGGCGGCAAATTCCTCCCCTTTTTTAATTCTTTTAGTGATCTCCCTTTCGATAATGCTGGTTCCGGGAAGCCTGGTGGTTGGATTCACTCCCAGATCCCTTCTGCTTCGATGGATAATCATTTTTAACTTTGCAGCTAGCATCTTTTTATCCCATTGGGAGGAAAAAAACTCGTCCGCTCCATGATTGAAGCCGGTTATAACGGTCTTTATATTGTTTTCCGGCTGATATAGGACTAAGGGGATTAAAGAGAGGATCGGATGTTTTTTCATTCGCCTGGTAAGAACCAATTCCTTCTCGAAAGGACCGACACCGGCTATTACCACCAGATCCAGAATATGTTTTTGAATTAAAGCTTCCAGTTGGACAAAGTCCGAGAAGGGGAGAAAAGTGATTTTTCTTCTTTTCAGAGATCGTTTAAGCAAATCTTTGATTTTTACCTTATTCTGATATAATGCGCAATAAAACATAAGAATATTATTCCCCCTTTCCATTTTGAAAAGAAGGGATGGAATAGATTTAAGAAGTAATCAATTCATAAAATGATAAAGGTTCTTGCTCCTAATCAACTTATCGTGTATTAAAATAAGAACCTTAATATATCTTTAGCAAACCGATGGAAGTGCCGCTTTTATTAAATCTTCATCCTAGACCGGGGATGAAAGTGTAAATGTTCTTGCTTCAGATAATCCCGGTTCAAGTGAGTATAAATCTGTGTAGTAGATATATCGGCATGTCCGAGCATCTCCTGAACTGCACGTATATCTGCGCCGCGGTCTAAAAGATGGGTGGCAAAAGAGTGCCGGATGGTATGAGGGCTTACTTTCTTTTTTATCCCGGCTTGTACCACATATTTTCTCAATATCTTCCACAATCCCATCCGCGAAAAAGACTTCCCCCGGTGGTTTAAAAAAAGGAAATCCCGGGAGTTCTCGTTGGCTAACTTGGGCCGGGATTCCTTAAGATACTTTTCTATGGCTTGGAGTGCCACAGCTCCGATGGGTATTATTCTTTCCTTTTGCCCTTTTCCGATTACCCTGACCAATTCCACCTCAGGCAGAAGGTCTTTTCTTTTGGTGGATATCAGCTCGGATATTCTTACTCCGGTAGCATAAAGGAACTCCAAAATAGCTTTGTCTCTTATACCCAGGTGCTTTTCCTCAGAAGGGATACTGAGCAGTTTTTCCATCTCTTCAAAATCGAGAACCGAAGGCAGTTTTCGCCATAACCTGGGTGATTCCAAAGCTCCGGCCGGATTTGCATCGGATATACCTTCCCAAACCAGAAATTTATGGAAGCTTCTGATGGAGGTCATGTTGCGCGCAATACTGCTGGGTTGAAGCCCCAGTTTGATCAAAAGATCGATCATCCCGGCGATATCTTCTTCGGTAATCTTTTCGATTGAATCCACTTTCTTTTCTCTTAGGAATTTAAGATATCTCTCTAAATCCAATCTATATGATTCAATAGTATTGGAGGAGTAACCCGCTTCAAGAGAAAGATGAGTTAGAAACTGTTCGAGCAATTTTTTCATGGTAATTTTATGTTAAGCGAAAACTTTCTATTGTCCTAAGCATATCGAAGGTAAATTTCCGTCATAGCTGGAAAGCTTAAGCTTTCCGCTGCCCAAAATCTTTCAATCTCCCGGACCGACCAAGAACTGCAATTATTAATTTACTATACGAGGGAAGGATAGTCCAGATTAAAACGTGCTTTATAATATAAACGGGTTCCGATAAATCCGATTATCAGAACAGCGAAATACCAGTGGTAATAAATACCAGCGGCAACGGATAACAGGAGTATGGATAATTTTGTGGCAGCCATTATATGGCGTTCCTTTTTTGTCATGATGCAAAGGATAAAAAAAGGCAGCGATAGTGAAGAGGCAATCAGAAAAGGATAGTCTTTCATCAGAAGAGATAAAACGATGGAGAGGGCAACTAAAATGGAAGATACAACCGTCACCCTTTCCTTGCCCCATTTGACGCTCAAGGTGACTTTTCCCGCCCTTTTATCACCGTCCATATCCGGTATAGTCGTATTCAGATAAATCGCACCAACTGCGAACATATAGGGAAGTGAAAAAGCCAAAGATCGCCAGGAGAGGGATTGGTTCATGCACCATCCTATCAGAAAAACCAGATTCCCATGTGCTAATGCATTCAGCACCAAACCACCCAAGGGCTTATTTTTGATGCTTAAAGGTGGAATAGAATAAAGCAATCCAAAGAGCATCCCGGCAGTGAAAAGTAGACCCAACTGCCATGATATGATGAAAGCCGGGACAACACTCAATACATTCAGAATAATTGTCTCGCTGATTGCAGCTTTTGGGGAAATGTGTCCCTGTGCCAGGAAGAAAAGCTTCCGATTCAATCTATCCGATTCGATATCAAATATCTGATTTAAAACGTAAACTGCCCCCACCAGGAAAGTGATTAAAAGCAGGGCTAAACCAGGGAGATGACTTTCACCGGACATTTGTGAGCTTCGGTGATGACCAAGAAGAAGGATGGTCCAGACCGGGGGCATAAGGACCGGGCGGATAAGGAAAAAGTAATCTAAATATTTTAGCATGATAAGAAATGATTAATGAAGGACATGTGGTGAGTTCATCGAACCATAAAGGATGACGAATTACTAATGACTAATGACGAATCCCCCCGCCCCAATAAAGCTATCTACCATATACAAAAAACTTCAGGTAGTAATAGACCACCGGAGAAACGAACAGCAGGCTGTCGAACCGGTCCAAAATGCCTCCATGACCGGGGATTATATTAGAGATGTCTTTGACTTTGGCATCTCTTTTGAATAGTGATTCGGCCAGATCGCCTATCTGTCCTACCAAACCAACGAATACCGCTATAATCAGAAGATGTTTAATTCCGGCAGATTTGAAGAAAACGTAATAAGAAAAATAAGCAGCGATGATGGCTCCCAAGATACCCCCAAAAAATCCTTCCCATGTCTTCTTAGGGCTGACGGCAGGGGAGAGCTTATGTTTTCCGAGAGGCATTCCTATAAAATAGGCAAAAGTGTCACAAGACCAGATACAGAGTAAAAGATATATTATCCATACCCCGCCAACTTTGTATTCTGTACCGAATTTATTTGGTAAATCCCGCATCAAAATTAAATAACTGAAAAGCCCGGCAACATAGAATAAAGAAAAAAGCGACAAGGACAGATCTGAAGTTGTCCCATCGGTTCTTCCTTTTAGTATGAAAACAAAAGCGGTAAGGTAGAGGATTCCCAGCAAGAAGAAGATCAAAGTCTGTTCTCCCCATAAATATGTAGATATACCCATGCATACTCCTAAAGGGAGTATTATCCATTTGGGGACAAGGAAGTTTTTAATTTTAGCTATGTAAAGGAATTCCCATAAACCTAAGATAATGAAAATCTCAATTAAGAGCAAAAAAGGCAGTTTACCTAAGTAGGCAATATAAAGTATCAGTGGACCGAAGATGAAGGCGATTAGAACGCGGGTTAAAAGATTGCTTTTCATATAGGAACAGGTGCCGTAAGGAATCAATAATGATTAAATCGTTCTCTGATGCAATACCAACCTGCAAGCAATCTTAACTATACAAAATATCCGGGGAAAAGACAATCTAAAAGTGACAAATAATAGCTAATCTTAAATCTCTATTTTTAAATTAAAATCTCCTTGCTCAGATAAATTCTTTCCCTCTCCCCTTGTGGGAGAGGGACTAAGGGAGAGGGGTAAAGTTTATCGCGACACGAGCTACTCCTCATGCATAGAAAAATTCCACATTCCCTCTCCCCTGGGGGTGTACAGACCGGGGACATAGGTTACACATGTTCGGAGACATAGGTTACACTTTGAGGTATAATATCCAACTGTGAAAGGAGGATATTATGCCATGGAAAGAGGTAAACGTCATGTCTCTTAAAAAAGAATTTGTCTT
>CAIVRH010000008.1 GCA_903908285.1 uncultured candidate division Zixibacteria bacterium | reverse complement strand
GAGTTGGAGTATCTGGCTTGAACGTGATTACTTGGAATGGTAAAGACAATGCTGGTAACGATGTTTCCAGCGGTGTTTACTTCTACAAGTTGATTGCCGGCAAGTACAATGCCACCGAAAAGATGGTTATGATGAAGTAATCTTTTCGCACAGATTTAAATCTCCAAAGGGAGTCCTATCCGGGACTCCCTTTTTTTATCAACAAACTAAATTCTGCTACGTATACTTAAAGACATTTCAAGTCCTTTATACGGATATTTACTATATGCAAATAAGGGATCAAAAACACTCCCCCAAAGTAAATGAAGAAGCTCTTTTATTGGGTTCCGCATTGAGTCGGCTCTCTTCTTTGACCGTTTCACCAACAAATCGGGATAAACTTATATCCCAATTACTTAAGGATATTAAGATTTTATTCAAGGCATCTTTTTGCTGGATGTCTATCACCATAAACGATGCTTTTATCCTAAAAAGCTACGGTTCCGCTTCTGTGCGGAATAAACTATCCCGATCTGAATTACTTGCCAAACTAACCCCAGCGATTTTAAATCGGGTTTATCCTCTTCTCCATAATCGAGGATCCGGACCAATAAACCAGGGAAAAGTCCTTTCACAATTCCTGCGGGAACAAAATTTCCATAACCTTATGGGGGTCCCACTTAAACGTGGTACAAAAGTATTTGGTACTCTGAATGTGGTAAGAAAAAATGAGTCTGCCGGGTACCATCGCACAGATCAAAAGCTTCTGTCTTCTTTTGGCCATCTCCTTGAAATATCCTTGGACTATCATACCGAGGAGGGGGTACAACCTTCTGAGCGGAAGAAGTTAGAAGAATCCTCAAAATCAGAGCAGCTGAAAGTTAACCAGGTTACCAAAAACATTGGAGTAGGTTTAGCCATAATTTCGAGGGATTTCCGAACACTTTGGGCTAACGATGTCCTGACCCGTAGTTTTGGAAAGGTGGAGGGGGAGAAATGCTATTTTGTTTACAACCGGCGATCAAAAGTTTGTCCCGGATGTGGAGTGCGAAAAATTCTGAAAACTGGAAAATCCGAGATCAAACACGAGCAGGAGGGCAGAGACAAATATGGCAACACCATCTGGTCACAGATTATTGCCACTCCCATCAAAGATGAAGTCGGAAAAATATCGGCGGTGATGGAGGTGGTGGTACCGATTACCAAACACAAGCTCCTTGAAAACGAACTGGTTCAAAAGGAAAGGATTGCCCGAGAGCGCGCTCAGCTTTTGAATGATCTTCGCTTTTTGAATCAAAAAGATGAGGTTTTAAACCATGCCTGTCGTGCGATCCGCGACTCGGGGCTTTACGAACGTGCGGTCATGACTTTGCATGATGAGTCAAGGCAAATAACTCATCTGGGTCAAGTTGGGCTACCTCGCCAAATGATCCAGCTGGCTCGAAAAGCTCCACCTTTGGACCCTAAACAAATCAAACGGATAATGAATAAGAGGTTTCGTATATCCGATTCTTTTTTTATACCGGCAGAGGCGGGTCTAGATTTAAGCCAGAGTGGTCGCTACATTCCCCAGAAGAAGAGTCCCCCTCATGCCAATTGGCAAATTGGGGATGAATTATTTGTACCTCTCCGTGATTTTTCTGGAATTGTAATGGGTTACCTTTCCGTGGACACACCGACCGATGGTTGTCGTCCTGATATAAAACGAATCCAGTCTGTTGAAATGCTGGCTGAAGCTGCTGCTTCCCGCATCCGAGAACTGGATGCCCAGAAGGTAATAGAGGAATCCGAGAAAAAATACCGGCTGCTGGTGGAAAATGTAAAGGAGGGCATATATACAACTCATCAGGGTTCTTTTATCAATGTAAACGAGTCCATGTGCCGACTGTTCGGCTACCGGCGGGATGAACTCATCGGTATGCCCGCCTGGAATCTGGCTGTTCCTGAAAAGAGAGATATGATCAAAAATTTATTCTTCCGGAAAGCCACCACCTTAGATTTTTCTCCGGTCGAACTTGAGTGCCGGAGAAAAGATGGGACTGTATTAATTGCAGAATTGAAATTAAGTGCTGTGTTAGGAAAACAGCAATTTCTGGGAACTGTCAGCGATATCACCGAACGTAAACGAACAGAAGAAGATCTTTTTCAGTCCCAGATTAAATACAAGGCATTGATAGAACAAATTCCCGTTCATACTTATACCGCGGCTATCGACGATGCTAGCACATCTATTTACATCAGTCCCCAAATAGAAAGAATTATTGGTTTTACCCCCAAGGATTTTCAAAAAAATCCGGATCTTTGGCAAAAACGACTACATCCCGAAGATAGAAAACGTGTCCTTAAGGAATTAAAACACTCCCATATCACCGGAGAGCCCTTTATTTCAGAATATCGAATGATCCACCGAAAGGGTAATCTTGTATGGGTACGGGATGAGGCAGTTCTGGTATGGGATACAACCGGCAAACCGATTTTCTTACAGGGTGTGATAACGAACATCAATGACCGCAAGATAGCAGAGGAGGAGCGGCTCAAGATTGAAGAGAAGTATCGTTTGGTGGTGAAAAATGCAAATGAGGCCATTATTATTGCCCAAGAAGGATATTTGAAATTTGTTAATCCCAAAATGATCGAGATCCTTGGTTATTCGGAGAAGGAACTGCTCTCGGAACCTTTTAGCAAACTGATTCATTCTGACGACCGGAAGATGGTTCTGGATAGACACCTCAAGAGGATAAAAGGAGAAGACGTTCCGTCTATCTATGATTTTCGGGTCGTCAACAAAAAAGGTAGAATAAAGTGGCTGGAAATAAATGCTGTCGCCATAACCTGGGAAGGTAAACCAGCAACCCTGAACTTCTTATCTGATATTACCAAACGAAAGCAGGATGAGCTACTCAAGGAGCAATATCAAGAGCAGAAAGTTCTGTTTGAATTGACCCAGACACTCACTTCTGCAACCAATTTGGACCAAATGTTGAAGATAGCCACTGAAAAGATAACCGAGTTTTTACGAATCGAACGCGGCTCCATTATTTTGGTCAATCCCGATGGGAAAAGTGCAACCTTTAAAGCACTTCATGTTCGGAAAGGCTATGGTGGTTCAGACTTGTTAGGGTTTACGTTCGAATCGATTTCTTTTACTAAGTTGAGAAATCTCATTTTGAAAAAACCATTCATAATAAACAACACATCCCTCCTTCCCAAAGGTAGTTTTGTCAGAGATTTCTTACTGGGCATCGGAGTAAAATCAAACCTTTCTGTCTCCTTATCTTACAGAAACAATCTTTTGGGAAGTCTTACGATTGCTACCAAGATCAGGTATCATAAATTCACTACAGAGGAGGTAAGGCTTCTACAAATCATAGCAAATACCATCTCCGCAATAATTGTGAATTACCAGTTATTGGAAGATTCGAAATTGCAAGCTGAAAAATTGGATTCACAATTTAAAGAACAGAAGATGCTTTTTGGACTCACTCAAGCATTGTCTTCTGCCACCGACTTGGATCATCTGCTTAAGATAGCCACAGAGAAGGCGACAGAAATTCTGGGAACTGAACGCTGTTCAATCGCCCTGGCCAATTCGGACAGAAAATACGTTACTGTTAAAGCGATCCATATTCGGGGAAAATTGGCGGCCCGAAACACACCGGGCTCACAAATCGCTATCAAGCTCAATCCTAAAGCGGCTCATGCTCTGATTCATGGCAAACCATTTTCGGTGAATGACACTTTCTCCTTACCTGCGAGAAATCCTCTGCGAAAGAGGTTTTCTAAACTTGGAATAAAATCAACCGTACTGGTCCCCTTAGTATCGAGAGATAATACCTTGGGATTTATAACCGTCTCAAGCATAACCAAAGTTCACCACTACACTTCTGCAGAGACAAGGCTGCTCCAGACCATCGCCTCTCCTATAGCTACCACTATTGAAAACCGGATGCTTGTGGAAGATTTAAAAAACCAAGCCGGGAATTTGGAAAAACAGACAAGGGAGAAGGATATACTCTTAAAAGTGAGTCAATCGCTCTCACAAACGATGGACTTAAGTGAGATAACCAAAGTAGCTTCTCAGGTGATCGGAACAGCTTTGGGTGTAGATCGCTGTTCTATAATACTACTGACTTCAGATGGTAACCATGTGGAAGTGAAAGGAATGTACTCAAAATTGGCATGGAGAGAACAGAAACTTGTAGGAAAACAATATTCTGTAAATATCGATAAATATTGGAAAACTGTAATCAAAAAAAGAAAGGTGTTGGTTATTAATGATATCGCGAAATCCTCTCAGCGGGGTATAATACAAGAACATCATCTCAAGGAGGGATTAAAGTCCCTGTTGGTTACCGGGATGTTTTTCGGCAAAAAGCTTTTGGGTGTTTTAGCCTTAAGTTCACTCGAAGAAGTACGAACCTTTGTTCCGGATGAGATTAAACTCGTACAGGCAATTGCCAACCAGGTAGCGGTTGCCATCGAGAATGCCAGGCTGGTGCAGGTAGTAAAGATCCATACTCAAGAATTAAAGGAGCTGTCATCACAGTTGATGAAAGCACAGGAAAACGAGCGAAAGAAGATTGCCCAAGAGTTGCATGATCAGGTGGGTCAGATGCTCCAATCCATGAAGATGAATCTGGACAGAATCAAAAGATTTCTCTCGGCTGACCCGCAAAGAATTGGAGAAACGAAGGATTGGTTGGTAGACATCGAAAGCCTGCTATCCCAAACCATTGATGACATCCGGACCTTGACCTTCGATTTGAGACCGAGCATGCTGGATGATTTCGGTCTGTTTTCCACCCTAAGATGGTATCTGGATGATTATACCAGAAGATCGAATTTAAAAGTGTTTCTAAAAGGAAAGGAGGAAAAATATAGATTCCCCTTGGAAGTGGAGGTAAATTTATATCGCATAATTCAGGAAGCTTTAACCAACGTGGCCAAGCATGCACAAGCCACAGAAGTCGTAGTCTTTTTGTCTCGAAAACATTCAACTGCTATTTTATCGGTTAAGGATAATGGCAAGGGATTCGATGCCCACAAGCTCTTATCCTCTCCCCATAAAGGGACCGGTATCTTTAACATGAATGAAAGAGTCAACCTGCTGGGCGGGAGTTTCGAGATCGTTTCCGAACCCGGAAAAGGAACCAGAGTAAACGTAAAAATACCATTCACGGAGGTGAAATATGAAGAAGGTCAGATTATTGATCGCTGACGATCACAAGATCTTTCGTCAGGGGATCAAAAAGTTGTTGGAGGAGGAGCCGGATCTTCAGGTGGTAGGCGAAGCTGCAGACGGGCGCGAAGTAGTTAAAAAAGCGACAGAGCTGAAACCGGATGTCATTCTGATGGATATCGCTATGGCCAACCTCAATGGGTTGGAAGCAACCAAACAGATTAAGAAGGTGCTGCCCGAATCCAAAATCATCATGTTGACCATGCATAAAAACGAGGAATACGTTCTCCAGTCCTTCCAGGCCGGTGCCTCCGGATATATTTTGAAAGAAGGAGCGGTGGAAGAGTTAGTCTCGGCCATTCGTTCCATCAATCAGGATAAATCCTTCTTGAGTCCTACCGTCTCCAAGACACTGGTGGATGCGTATCTTAGAAAAATGGAGACCGGCAAAACCGAAACTCCCTTTGATCTGTTGACCGACAGAGAAAGAGAAGTCTTGCAGCTTATTGCCGAAGGATTCACCAACCGCGAAGTGGCAAAACAGCTCTTCATCAGCGTAAAAACCGTGGAAGCTCATCGGGCTCACATTATGCAGAAGTTGAACATTCACGATATCGCTAAGCTGGTTAAGTATGCCATCCAAAAGGGTCTGGTCGATTTGAACGTATGATAATCCTTCTGCGCAGAACTTCAGATTTGATATATTTTTGGTAATTGGTAGGCTTAGGATGAAGAAGGTGAAGGATAGATATTTAGATCAGTCCCTCACAACCCAAAAATAAGGTATATTACTAATTGCTAAGAATATGAATAAGTATATATTAAAGTTGTAATTTTGTTTTCTACTCGAGGGTGTGCCCTGTAGCTTTGGGTAGTTCCTAGCCCCCCTCTACCCTTACCAAAGCACACCCTCTTTTTCTATCCGAACATTCATCCTCTACCCCGGAATATCTACAAATTTTATCTGATTGAAGCAATTCGAATTCGATGCGAGTCTGTTTATATATCTGATCAGAATCCCAACTATTTCTAACGGTTTTAGGAAATAACGGTTGACATCCAGGTGCCTGATTTCGTATATTTTTTTTGAAATTAAGTTAAGTGTAGTTCCCTATATCCTGGGAGGAGGTGAATTCCATGGCGATGAAGATCACAGATGAGTGCACTGCTTGCGGGCTTTGTCTTCCCGAGTGTCCTCAATCCGCCATCAGCGAAGGTGACATATATGTGATCGATCCCGAGCTGTGCAATGAGTGCGAAGGTTTAGAAGGAGGATCGCGCTGTGTGGCTATCTGCCCGGTAGACTGTATCGAAAAAGCCACATGAGATAATAATTACCCGAAAAGAAAGTGCGCCGATATAGACAAAGAGAAAGTTATTTACAACTTTGCTTGCGGCGCATTTTACTATGTGCCTTTCTCCTTTTTGAAACGAAAATAAAAATCAAACTCTCCTCGTATAAAAATAGAACAAATGAGGTAATCTTATCACCCCATGGGTAAATATAGATTTTTAGAGGATGTGGCTATCGCCGATTCCGCCTTTGAAGCTGAAGCAGAAAGTCTGGAGGATCTATTTCGGACCTGTGCTATTGCCACTTTCGAGGTAATGGCTGATACCTCCACCATCGAACCCAAATCGAAAGAAGATGTGGAGCTGGCGGGGGATAATCTGGAGGAACTTTTATTCGACTGGTTGGCTGAGCTGATCTATCTTAAAGATTCCAAATCTATGCTCTTCGGTAAGTTCGAGATTAGAATCGAAGAAGAAGACGGTTACAAACTTACTGCTTCGATCTGGGGCGAGCCGGTTGATCAGAAAAAACATAAAGTGAGAGTGGATGTGAAGGCGGTCACCTATCATCTTCTGGAAGTCAAGCAAGTTGAAGGCAAATGGATCGCTAAAGTTGTCTTGGATACATAATATAAAACTCGAAGATCGTTAATCGGTATCGAAACTCGTTGGTGGTAGGTTTGACAAACCATATCCATACTCGATCTTCGATTATCGAAAATCGATTCGAGCATCGCTACCGATAACCGAGCATCGTGCTTCTATCGAAAAAGAGGTGTATTATGCAGATGAATAAAATCCAGGAAGGGATTTGGGAGATTCCCATCACCGAAAAGGAAGGGATGCGGGTGCCGGCCAGAATTTTGGGATCGGAAAAATTGATCGAGATCATGGACAAGGGAGTTATAGAACAGATCACCAACGTGGCCTGTCTTCCCGGCATCCAGAAACAGGCTCTGTGTATGCCGGATGGTCACTGGGGCTATGGATTCCCCATCGGCGGAGTGGCTGCCTTTTCCACCAAAGACGGGGTGATTTCACCCGGCGGAATCGGGTTTGACATCAACTGCGGCGTCCGGCTGATCCGGACAGGTCTTACTTTAGATGAGGTCAAACCAAAGATGAACGCTTTGATGGACGCCCTTTTCAAGATGGTTCCAGCCGGCGTCGGTTCCAGCGGTTCGGTGAAATTGAATGCCAATACCTTCAAGGAAGTCATGACCAAGGGAGTGGACTGGTGTATCGAAAACGGTTATGGCTGGCAGGAGGATCGCGATAGGATCGAGGAAAGCGGGCATATGAAAGGAGCCAACCCCGCCAAGGTAAGCCAGAAAGCAATTTCCCGCGGTATCGACCAGCTGGGCACGCTCGGTTCCGGAAATCATTATCTGGAGATACAGGTGGGGCTTACCGATCAGATCTATGATCCCGATATTGCCAAAGTTTACGGGATTACCATACCCAACCAGGTATTCATCATGGTCCACTGCGGCTCGCGTGGATTCGGTCACCAGATAGCTACCGACTACCTCCAGACGTTTTTGAGTTCCATGAATAAACATGGACTCAAGATATTGGACCGGGAGCTTGCCTGTGCTCCTTTCAACTCCCAGGAAGGGCAGGATTATTTTGGAGCCATGGTCTGTGCCGCCAATTCCGCTTTTGCCAACCGGCAGGTGATCACTCACCGTATCCGGGAAGCGTTTTCCGAAGTATTCAAAAGAGATCCCAAAGAAATGGAAATGCATATCATTTATGATGTGGCTCACAACATAGCCAAATTAGAAAAGCATGATATCGATGGGGAACAGAAAGAGGTGATCGTTCACCGCAAAGGCGCCACCCGTTCCTTCCCCCCGAATAACCAGGATGTGCCCGAAATATACCGGGAAGCAGGACAGCCGGTGATTGTGGGCGGCTCCATGGAGACCGGATCATATCTCTTGTCCGGGACTCAAAAAGCACAAGATACGACCTTTGGCTCTACCTGCCATGGAGCAGGACGGGTGATGTCGCGCACGGAAGCCAAAAGGAGGGTGAGAGGAAGCGATTTAAGACAAAAGATGACCGACAGAGGCATGGTGGTTCGCGCGGTCTCCATGTCCGGATTGGCAGAGGAAGCTGGGCTGGCTTACAAAGACATCGATGAAGTGGTGAATGCTGTAGACAGCATCGGCATCTCTAAGAAGGTTATTCAACTGAGACCGTTAGGGAGTATTAAAGGATAGTTTAAGGGCGAAGGATTATAGGGTTCAAGGGGTCGAGGGTTCAAGTGAGCTTATATTGCAACTGATTAATTTTTAAAAATGATTTTATCGGGTGGTTTGTGTGAATGCATACGCATCTGTCGATAATCCGAACTCACCCCCTGACCCCCTCTCTTTCCAAGAGAGGGGGATTTTTTAGCAGTTGTTATCGGGCAGTCTATCGGCAGCCAGAGCTACAAGTATAAGACTGCAATAAAATGAAATGCTATCGCGTAGCCAGGGCTTTATGCCCTGGCTATTTTTTATCTCCAATTCTATAGGTTGTCGTCGGTCAGTTTATCATTGCGGCTAAAGACGAAAGTATATTTATTCCTTGAATCCGTCAGCCCTTCGATTCCTCTTAGGACAAGCCCTTCACTGCGCTCAGGACAAGCCCTTCGGCTTCGCCTCAGGACAGGCTAAAGCTGACTGTAATAAATTTTCTTGAATCATTCCAGATTTTGGGGCGGGATAAATTCCCGCCCATATGTGTGAGAGTAATTCATCACTCATAGAGCAGGGCATTCAGCCCTGCGAATAAGGTTTTTCAACAGTCCCTTCATACCCTGGTTATCTCTTTATCTCCTATTTTATAGGTTGTTGTCGGGCAGTCTGTCGACAGCCCGACCTACAAGTTTAGAACTCACCCCTTTGTCCCCTCTCCCCGCTTTCAGTGGTTCGCTACAGCTCACCATCCTGAGTAAATTGAAGGACGGAATCTTCGACTTGAAAAGAGAGGAGATTTTGGTATTTCTGACCTTTCTGACCTTAGGGCGGCTGTTTTCATTCTTGGTCCACCGGTTCTATGGTGTGAGCTATATTATTCATACTAAAAGGGATAACGGATTCCCCTGCCGGTGTTTCTGACGTTTCTGACCTTACTGGGCTTTGTTTTTTAATTTTTTTCATCATTCGAATGTAGCTTTTGAGATAAAAGGTTGTCATTCCAGAGGATGGCGGAAGAGCCGCTTGATGTTTTTACCTTGGTAAAGCCCAGGGTGGAGAGGAGCCGACCTATCCGGTGATAAGTGAGCCGGTTTTCCTCGGATTTGCCTTGATTAAAAGTATCTGCAATGGTTTTGACCGGAAGAATGCCATTCTCCACCTGAAATCTCAACCCAAAGATAGTGACTTTGATTTGAGACTCGAGGTTGTTGGGGTCGGGATAGAGTTTTGGCAACTCCTCCTGTCTTATGGTTTCTATTTCGTCCCAGATGGATTTTTCTGCCCCATGGGTTTCACTCCCAACCTCAAAAGTTTTAGCCACTTTCTGTTTAAGCTGGATAGCTTTTAAGACATCCTGGACTCTGGGTTTATAAGAGTCATCATCTAAACGTTTGATGAGCTTGTCGATCAGGGTTTCCAGGAACCTCACCTCCGTGAATTCATCCCTTCGACCAGGCTCGGGGTCCGCGAGTTCTTTTTCGTTGTTATCAATTGAGTTGTTCATATAGAGTATCTTTCTGTGGTAACAGAGTCAGGGTTCAAAGTGTAAAGTTCAAAGGTTCAAGAGTTCAAAAGTTCAATAAGAGCGCAAGTAAAATACACTGCCTCTCATAAATCCACGCGCCATCCTTTTTACCACCGAAATTGTACCGAATTTGTATTTTGGGGGAAAGAGAGAATATGGGTTAGAACCCCCTGAATCCCCTTCAGGGTGAATCTCTTCAGGATGAACCCCTTGTCAGGGGGACAACTTCTTAAATCCCCCCCTACGGATCTTCGATGTCCCCGGTTCATAAATAGAAAGGAGAGTGGGATAAAACGTGTAGCGGATGGAACGGATTAGCAAAGTTGCCCTTCGAGGCTCACTATAAATGGTTCGAAGTTCACCATAAGTTTATAAGTTCTCAAAAATCATATATTAATAATTCGTCCGTTCCATGCGGCGATTCCGCCAACAATGTACCATCAGAACCTATGACCATTGCGCCGCCAAAAGATGCGCCAGAAGATGAATTTTCGAAAGCATTTACAATCAGGGTTATGACGCCAACTTTTTTTACTTCATTCAAGTAGACTTGCCGCTCATGGTTCATCCATCTTTCCAGATTGGGCGAGTCTCCATCAAAACTGCGTGACATAGGCATAAGTAAAACGCTCAAGGGTCTCTCGATTTTAACCTTTACTTCATCATTAAATAAGTCGCCACAAATGAGAATTGCCAGCCGCCCAAATTCGGTTTCAATTACTTTTATGGAGTCTCCTTTAATAAAGGGCGGCTTTTCAACAATTTTTCTGTGGACCAGGAGAATCCCGCCCGCTTTATCAATTAGAACAGCAGAACTGTAAACACCTTCAGGCGTTGACTCCAATAGACCAAAGCAAATGTAACAATGATATTCTTTGGCTAATTTTGCAACTTGGGCTGTAGTTTGCCCCGGTACAGGTTCAGCAAATTGTTGAAAATCCTGCTCATCGTAAAGGTATCCGGTAAAAGTACATTCAGGCAGGCAAACCATATCGGGTTGATATGGGGACACTTCCTTAAGCTTTTGTTCGAAGTGCAGCAAGTTGGCGGAAGGATTTTTGATTTCTGTTTTCAAAGGAATAAGACAAAAACGCATAATTGTCTTTTAGATTTATGTGGCTAATGGTAACAGTATCAACAATCCCCCAGTCATGACGACCAACCAAGACTATACCCAAGCTTAGTACCACTCGTTAAAAAGCACGTATGTTAGCGTCAGATGGATAGCTTAGTTTGGGCAGCCTTTCTACAGACATATAGTAGCCGACCGGACCGCTTCCGGGGACGAACGAGAGAGTTCCCATCGTATTTCCTGAATTCAAATCCTGCCCGGGACAAGAGATCTTCGATCTCCCGGGCTCGATAACCACGTTCCAAATGTTCTTCTTGAAATCTTCGATACCGTGTTCCTGTCCGAATAAATCCTGTGATGAGACAGCGACCGATGGCTCGGGTAGGGTTAAATGAGGATTCAACGATGAGCGTCAGGTTAGGCTCGTGAGTGGTTGACGTTCTGCACCATTGATCCTGCAACCCCTCAAACGTGTTCATGTCGAAGGCGAAGATGCCGCTGCGTGATAGGTGGCGATTCACTTTGCGAAACGTCTTCAACAAATCCTGCTTCGTCGTCAAGTAATTGAGGCTGTCGAACATGCAGGTAACCACGTCGAACTTGCGGTCGAGAGAAAGCTGGCGGACATCTTGGACGACTAGTGTGGCACCGAGTGCATTCTGGCGGGCATGCTGGACTTGGTGTCTCGAGATGTCTACACCAGTGGCCTCGAAACCGTTATCATCTATGAGGCGCAAGAGCGAACCTGCGCCACAGCACAGGTCGAGCCACTTGCTCGCCTGGGGATGTTTCTTTGCAACCAGGTGCGAAAGAAACGACCACATCTTGGGACCCCAGAAAGCCCATTTAGCGTTATACACTTTTGCAAAGTCTCTACCGTAGATATTCATATTTCTTCTCTTGCCCCAACTTTGTGTAAAATGGCAGCGGACGAGTTGTCCGTTACCAACAAAGAATTCCCGTTTGCTTTAGCAAACGGACAAGTAATTTGAAACAAGTAGATGGCTTTAGCCACATTATTGGGTAGCAATGTGGCTAAAGCCGTTTTATATATTCCTTTAATCCGTCAGCCCTTCACTACGTTCAGGACAGGCTAAAGCTGACGGCAATAATTTTTCTTCAATCTATCATCTCTTTTTAGTCAGTTTTGGTAAAAAACACCCGACACCCTTCGACTACGCTCAGGGTAAATAACAGTCGGGCGCTGCGCACACAAATTCATTCCCGTCATTAACATCTTCTCAGAGATTATTTAACAACTTAAGAATGATCCCCCTTGATCTCCCTTTACGAAAGGGGGAGTCCTTCGATGACATTTATATATTGTCGGGCAGTCGGTCGACAGCCCGACCTACGAGTCTGATATTTATAGCCAACTTACCGATTTTGTCAGTGTAGGATATTCGACGGAAGGAGGTTGATAGTTATCTGCCGGATATCCCAGGGCGCATCCATCCAGCGCATATTCACCACAGGGAATATTCAAAAGCTTACAAAAATCAGGGTCACTTTCCGCCTGCATGGTTGCACTTACAAGTTGAAAACCGATACTAAGCGATGTTGCTTTCAGCCACATATTCTGCAGGCAGTAGCTAAGCGATTGGGCAGCGACCGGAGGCGTACCTTTTTTTTCTCCGACAACGACATAATATGGTGCATTGCCGACACCGGATACACCTTGTTGCCCGATTCGTTTTAGATTCTGCACAAAAGGAACAGGCCCCACCTTCTTTTCAAGTTCATCGGCAAACTTTGCCATTTTGTTTTTGAGAATATCCGCTGCGGTTTTCATAGCTGCCGATGAGTTTCTAATCACAAATACCTTTCTAAATTCAGGTTTCCCGGCAACCGCAAGGGCTGCAAATGGAGCTAACAAGCCAGCTTGGATTATCGCCTCAATAGCTTCTTGGCTTGGTGGGATGGAGCTAAATGCCCTTACTGAGCGTCGCGATTTTATGATTACATCAAGGGCCGGGCTGAGTTCAGGGGTGATGTTTTCGAACATGCTGTTCTCCATTATGTGTCATATAAATTATTAAGCTTTTAAATCAGGAGCCTAAGGGTTACTGATCTACCGACTATCTATAACCGATCCTGTCCGGTCAGGATTTGCATGTAAGTCCGCTCGGTGGACCTATTGTCCCAAGAGCCTTTGATGTGGTCAGTTAGCCTCGGCAAGTCTTTCTCTACAGTCGTCGGCCAGAGGTTTGGGCTGTAGGGAAATACCCGCATCATGTTGTCGACATCGAAAATAGCTCCCGTTCCTTCTGCTTTGATCAGGGCCACAGGAAGATCCTTGGCTATGCGTATGCCCAGTTCAAAAAGGACGTTCGGGTTGTGATCAGTAATGTCGGCAATGACGAGGTCAGCGTTCAGCAACTGACTAATGATTGTGGACTGAATGACATCGCTACCCGGCTTTCGGGCCGTTTCGACGGCAAATCCAGCCGCATTTGCCGCCGGTGTAATGACGGAATTCAGCAACTCAGCAAAAAAGCCCTGGGGTCTTGGATTTGCGCCTTTCTCTATGAACGGCATGATGATGAAAGCTGTTCGGTCGAACTTCCCCTTTGGTTGGCCTACCACCTGAATTTCGCTGGGATGCTCCAAGGGCTCATCTCTCTTTGGCATCTTCTGCATTGGGCCAAAGCCTTTCTCGATGCCGAGAAAGCTACAGTTAGATTTGAATGTTTTGACGAATTCGTCATGCCACGCAGGATCTAGCCCGAACTCCTTCTGTAGTGTGTTAGTGAGGAATTCCTTCTTGGGCAACTCCGCACTGCCGTAGTGCTCATAGACTCGTTTGAAGATGTCTATTGCGAAGAATGCCTCAAGAAGTTTCGTTTTCTTTGTCTCATCATCCCCTGCAAAAAAGATATCTCGCCCTAACGGCGCGAGTTCAATCTTCTCTGTATCTCTGGTTCCCACCGTTAGCCCGTAATCCCGG
This sequence comes from uncultured candidate division Zixibacteria bacterium, assembly GCA_903908285.1. Taxonomy (GTDB): domain Bacteria; phylum Zixibacteria; class MSB-5A5; order MSB-5A5; family SM1-73; genus CAIVRH01. The sequence continues at coordinate 99,040 of CAIVRH010000008.1, read as the reverse complement.
GCTGCGGCTGCCGTGTAGAAGAACTTGTTGTTGCTTCTCGCAACTCCCAGTGACGCTTGCGCGACGTCTTCTGTGTCCCATGGGTTGCCGTTGTTTTTTTCGCGGATGGCCTGCGGGATGAGGAGAGCTTCTTCAAGTGTCTTCGCAGGATAGGGCCTGGAACTCCGCCCGCGTTTGGCTTTCAGCTTCTTTGGGGAAGTTGGCAAAGGCTTCCGCTTGGTCTGCCATTTTCCGCGAGCGGGTGTTTTAGCGGGCTTCGACGTAGCCGCAAGTGACTTTTTGGTTTCATCTTCTGTTGCATTGGATTTATCTTTTGAATCAGCCATATTTCTTCTCCTTTTACGTTGTGTCAGAACCTAGTCCTGGCACGTTTTGATTTCAATGCATTAACCACCAGGATCCCCCCAACAGGGAAGAGCACCTACTGACTCGACTCAAAAAGTTAGTGTCAGGTGCACAGGACATCTAACCTACTGACTGACGGTGGTGCTCAACCACCAGCAGAGTTGAATCAAGGACATTCGGCTGGAGAGCCTCTTTAGCATGCTAAAGTTTCAGCGGCTACTCGGTCTCTAGAATTTTCGACAGAGTATAGCCTTTCGTGGCCTTGTAGCACTGGCGGTAGAGCGAGAGCCAGTATTTGCGATTCTTTGTGTCTTCCTTGGAATCCTCGTAAGAGTAGATATGTTGCATTAGCTTGAAGGCGACAGTTTCTTGAGAAGATTGCTCAATTTCCACAGGACCAGAGATTTGTGTTGATGTGTCAGCCATTGTATCACCTCCTTTGACTACTAACTACGGTTGAATTGTTTCGAGATAAATCCGCTTTAAGGTTTTCCTTCAGCTTATAAGTCAGGAGCCTAAGGGCTCCTGACCTATCGGCTTAAGACTTTGGAGCATTGGCGGTTTGGACACCAGGTTGAGTGACTTGTTAGCCGTGTGCCAATTGTATTGGGTTTATAGTTAATTGGTCGTTTGCAGCATACGGTGCATTAAAATCATTCAAAGCCTCTTGATATGAATAATTCTCCATGTACGACCGTATCTACAAAACAAGACCTGGTTGGACGATTCCGTTTAGAATATTTGATGCAAAGGTTGAAACACCGGGATTAAACACCATAAATAACTTTGTATTATCATCGTAACCAAGTACAACTCTAATATGAACACCTGAAGGTAAAACTCTCGTTGCGATAGCGATTGGACATAAATTGTCAATTTCTTTCTTGATGTTATCAGTCCACTCCTGAAATGTTGAAGGAAGAAGATTGGTAAGAGTAAATTGATCTTGCACCACTGGGAGAACGTGTTTGACCATTGCTCGGAAAGAAGGCTGGTGATTTGACTCACCTACCACCATTAAACTGAGAATATATTCTTGTGAATGTGGAAAGCTGGAATCGTGATACTGAAATATTGCGTGAGCTGACGCAGGAATACAAAAACTTAAACCAAGTTGTATCATGTGAGAATTAAACCTATGGAGTTCAACTGTTTTCATTTTATTTCCTCAAATTCTAATTCACACGGGCTAACATTGTTTGGATTGATCCGCATAAGATGCGGAATATTGTTTTGCGACCCATATCACAGTCAGTTGACAGATATTCGAATATCAGCCAACCATTGACACCCCAGATATATATATCATAGCAAGTTTCTCATGAAATCAACTCTGTTTATATGATAAATTATAAGCATTTTTGCAACATTGTCAACTTTTAATTTGAGTTATTTATTCGATTATATAGATTATGTGCGATAAATCGCACCGCCCAGACGGGCGGGCGTCTGCCCGCTACATTGCGAAAGAAAGAACGCCCGACGCTATGGTCGGGCGCTACGTACGAATGGGCGATTTCCCGCCTGTGGTGGGATGTTCCACCCAGACAGGTGGTCGTCCGACCACGTGAATAGCTCCTACAACTATCTTTACATTCTATTCTTAAATGGCACAACTGACTGGCACGATGGCTGTTGGCTCCAGCGTAGTGTTAGGCTACGCATGTACAACCACAGTTCCGGCGATGAAATCGTGCAGTGCTCGCCTCTTTCTATTTGTGAGCAGGACGACAAGCTCACCCCATATCCAAACATTCACTACTATCCTCAACGGCTTATACCAGGAAGGAGCAAGCTCGGCCATGTGCCTAGTACGCTCCATAAATGAAAGCGAGTGGTATTCGGCGTCACTAATGTGGAACAAGGGAAAAAGCAAAGCGATAGATATCATCAGACCAAAAGCGAACTCTGGGAAATATCTGAGAAATGCCTCACGATAGCCAACCGGCTCTCCATCTAACTTTCGGATGCGAATGCCGACAATGAGTTTGCCCGGTGTGCCGCCAAAACATCGCACAAGATAAACACTGTAAAACAAAACGAACAAGGTGCCGGGAAGCAAATAATAGACTGAGAACAGCCGGTACTGTGAATCACCCCAAAATTTTGAAGCGGCAACCAGCAGCAGGATGATATTATCCAGCAAGATCGCACCTAGCCGAGGCCCAAATCCAGCATAACGTAATATATCCGTATTCATGGTATGACAGCCTCCTAAATATTGTTTATATGTTTCTTCAAAAGATCTGTAAATCGCAAAACAACGGTATAAATACTATATCGCATTAACTCTGAGTTTTTATCGGACTGTCTGTCAACAGCCCAACCTACAAGTCTGTAGTTGCACTCAACTCACCTCATACATTTGTCAGGTAACTCACAACTGTTCTGTTCATATGCCAAATAATATTCGCTCATGCAATCTTGTCAACTTTTAATTTGAATTGTTTATTCGATTATACTGCATGGGGGAAAGTCTTGACTTTATTGCGGGGCTGGGAGCCCTTCTGGGTAAATCTCTTCAGGGTGAACCCCGCCTACGTTCTTTGCGGAGCCATCCTTCGACTACACTCAGGACAAGTAAAGGCTCCGCTACGCGTTTTTAAGTAAAATGGTAACAGACAAAGCATCCGTTACCAACATGAGTAGCTCTTATTTTACTAGTTTCGTCGTCAACTTTATCTCCGGCCCGGTGAGCGCTTTGGACACGGGACAGCCCTTTTTAGCAGCTTCTACATGACCCTTAAAAGCTTCTTCACCAAGATTAGGAACGTCTGCTTCCGTATCTAATTCAATTAATGTGATGGTAGGACCTGCGCCCAAATGTACGGTGGCTGTCGTATAGATGCGTTGGGGAGTAAAGCCCGCCGTAGTGAGCAGCGCCGACAGAAACATAGAGAAGCAGGCAGCGTGCGCCGCACCAAGTAATTCCTCCGGGTTCGTCTCTGGTCCCGTCTCAAAGCGTGAAGCATAAGTATATGGTCCCTGGTAAACACCGCTTCCCAACTTTAAAGTACCTGCACCTTCCTTCAAGGTTCCCTTCCATTCAGCAGTGGAGATTCTAGTCGCCATTGTATCCTCCTATTCCCTTATACTTAGAGTTAATATTTTCGCTTCTATCAGACTGTTGTCGGGCAGTCTGTCGACAGCCCGACCTACAAGTATCTTTTTCACCCTCACTCCCGCCTATGGCGGGATTTTCAACTTAATCCTCTCCCATCAAGGGAGAGGAGATTCCTCTTCCCCGCCACTGCTTTAAATTACGACTTGAAGGCCATGGCAATAAGCATCATAAAACCCCCTGAATCCCCCTTATCAGGGGGACTTGACGTTAGCGTGTCAATGGTTTGATGCTCATAAAGGTTGGCATCTGGGGCAGAAGTAGCTTGACCTCTGATTGATTTTTATTCTTTTGATTTTAGTTCCACATCTCTTGCACCTCTCCCCTTCCCTACCGTAAACTCTATGCTGCAGCTGAAATTCCCCCGTCTTTCCGTCTATATTCAAATAGTTGTCAATGGACGATCCTCCTGCTTTGATCGCCTTTTGCAATATTCTGTTTATAGCTTTGTGCAGCTGTATCAATTTGGATTTGCTGAGATTATCGACTCTCCGAGCGGGGTTGATTCTCGCTTCGTACAATGACTCATCCGCGTAAATATTCCCTAAGCCGGCCACGATTTGTTGATTCAGAAGTGCTGATTTAATCCTTCCCTTTCTTTTTTTGAAACGATCGGCAAATTCGGATGGAGTAACGTCAATGGCATCCGGACCTAATTTCTTTAACTCCGGCACTCGATTCTCTTTGTCCGTATCGAATACTTTTATCTTTCCGAATTTCCTTTGATCGTTGTAACATAGATAAGAATTTGATTCACAGAATTTGAGAATCAGGTGATCATGTTTATTGCAGTTACGGGTTGGAGAGGATATTGGTTCGCAGCGGACGGCGGACGACGGTCGGCGGACAATAAAAAGAAGATTCCCGGTCATCCCCAGATGCACCAGAATTGTTTTCCCGCCGGACAAATCTATGAGCAGATATTTTGCTCGCCTTCTCACCCCTTTGATTTTCCTTTGGGTTACTGCCTGTTTGAAGATGTTGAATTTTTGTTTTACTATCGCGGGAAAAATAGCTCGAACATCTTTTACCTTCTTCCCGACGATGGTCTGTCGCAATCCTTTAGCAATAGTTTCTACTTCGGGCAACTCTGGCATAGTTATCTCCTAAGAACCCCCTAAATCCCCTTCAGGGTGTCCTTCGATCCCGAAGATCTCAGGATCGAGGGAAATCCCTTCAGGGTGAACCCCTTGTCAGGGGGACTTGGATTATTCCTGAAAACCGCATCAGCAAGCTGATGCACTCCAATCGGGGAATCAAATCAGACTGACTCAATCATCCTATCTATGGCTCTTTTTGCTCTTTGGGCGGTGTCGGGCGGAACTTCAATGGGATAGACCATATCCTCCAACGACCAGAGGAGCTTCTCTAAATTATTCAATTTCATGTTGGAGCACTCGGCCAATACACTGGCGGGATAGAAGCTTTTTTGAGGATTCTCTTTTTTCAACCGGTGCAGTATACCGATCTCCGTGCCAATGATGAATTCTTCGGAGCTTGACTCTTTGGCGTATTTGCAGATACCGGTGGTGGAAAGAACCCTATCCGCCATGGCAATCACATCCGGAGTGCATTCCGGATGGACCAGCACCTCCGCCTTGGGATACAGCGCCTTCTTTTTCAGAATGTCTTCCGCTAAAATCCTCCTATGGGTGGGGCAATAACCCTCCCATAAGATCATTTTTCGATCGGCTTGCTGGGAAGTATAATCCCCCAGATATTTATCCGGAATGAATAGAATCTCCTCTTCCTTCGGGATAGATTGAACCACTTTTACCGCATTGGCGGAAGTGCAGCAATAATCCGATTCCGCTTTTATTTCAGCTGTGGTATTCACATAGCTTACCACCACCGCTTGGGGATGTCTTCTCTTCATCTCCTTGAGCTGCCTTAAGGTAATCATATTAGCCATAGCACACCCAGCATTTACGTCGGGCATCAATACAGTTTTGTCCGGCGAAAGTATTTTAGCGGTTTCCGCCATAAAATGAACCCCGCAGAAAACTATCACTTCTGCGTTGGTATTAGCCGCCTGCCGGCTTAAATCCAGGGAATCGCCCACAAAATCGGCAATATCCTGCACCTCGCCCAGCTGGTAGTTATGCGCTAATATAATCGCTCTTCGCTTTTCCTTCAGCTTTAATATATCACTTGTTAACTTTTCGTGTTGGATCTCAAGCACGCTCATATATCCGCCCTGGATAATGGGAATTTCCAACCGTATCTCTTTGGAAACATCGAAAACTAAAAAAGTTTAATGCTTTGGATCTTCTCCCGAATGTTTAACATTTTCAGCATCGTCTAAGGAAGCAACGGTTTGGTTTAGATCATCTATCAGCTTGTCTACCGGAACCCCGTGAGCCATTGCACCCTGTTCGATAGTTTCATCCACTGCCAGGTGACATCCGAAACAGTGCATTCCGTACATAAAGAATGTTTTCACCGTCTCCGGATACTTGCCTAACACTTCCCCAAAAGTCATCTCTTTGGTTATCTTGCTTGACTCTTCCATGAATTTCCTCCTTAAAATAGATTTGCTTCTATTTGATAAATTGTATTCGTTCTAAATTATACCCCTTTTCAGTTCGAATTATTGGACTTTTTAACCTTTAAGGGGTGATACTAATCATCTGAAGTGAAGGCGATAACCCATTAAATCAACATGCCTTATCCAGGATTTCAGTAATATCCAGGACAGATAACCCTTTCTCCAATCCTTTCTCTTTTATCCCGTCCTCCAGCATAGTCAAGCAGTAGGGACAGGCGGTAGCTACAACCGAAGCGCCGGTAGCGGCAATTTGCTCTACCCGGAGCTGATTTATCCTCTTTCCCAAGGTCTCCTCCATCCACATCCTCCCTCCACCCGCCCCACAGCAAAAGCTTTTAGCCCGATTTCGTTTCATCTCCACCACTTTAGTATCGGGGAGGGAGTTTAACAACATGCGTGGAGCATTATATATTCCGTTATGCCGGCCCAAATAGCAGGAATCATGATACGCAGCTTTCATTTCTATGCCGGTTTTCCATTTCAACTTTCCTTCCTGATACAAATTCAAAAGTAATTCGCTATAGTGGAAAACCCGGTAATTACCGCCAAATTGATGATACTCGTTTTTGAAAGTATTGAAGCAGTGGGGGCATAAAGTGATGATCTTTTTGATTCCATAATTGCTGAAAAGTTCGATGTTCTGCTGCATCAAAATCTGAGCCAAGTATTCATTCCCCATTCTCCGGGCAGTCTCCCCGCAGCACATTTCCTCGCTGCCTAAAATCCCAAAGCTTACCCCTGCTTTTTGCAAAAGGGAGACCAAACTCCGGCTTACTTTTCTGTTTCTCTCGTCAAAAGATCCGGAACAGCCGACCCAGAGCAGATATTCCACTTCTTTGTTTTCGGACAGATTCTTCAAATTCAGATCTTTCGCCCAATCCGCCCGGGTGGCAAATCCGATGGTCCACGGATTAGAATTGGTCTCCATGTTCTTGAAGAACAGCTTAACCTCAGGGGAGAATTTACTTTCCATCAAAACCAGATAGCGTCTTAAATCCACCACCTTGTCGATCACCTGTACGAAAACCGGACAAGCCTCCTGGCAGGCGGCGCAGGTAGTGCAAGCCCAAAGCTCATCCTCTAAAATCACGTTCCCCCCTATCGGGACTGTCTCCTCCTGACCTCCCCCCTGCTTTTTTAGATTCCCTGCGGATTGATTCAGATGATTTCTTAAATCCTGTATGACTTTTTTGGGGGAGAGAGGTTTGCCCGACAGATGAGCCGGGCAGTTATCCTGGCATCTGCCGCAGCGGGTACAGGCATCGGTATCAAGAAGCTGTTTCCAGGTAAAATCCTGGAGTTTGGCTACCCCGAAAGTCTCTTGATTTTCGATGTCTGGTATGGGTTTGATTTCCCCTTGAGGAGTTAGCGACCGGAAAAACTGATTTAACGGGGAAGTGATCAAATGTATGAGCTTGGAATAGGCAACATAACCGATAAAAGTAAAAGCTAAAAGCACATGGAACCACCAACAAACAACATGGGCCGTTTTCAAAGAAGCTATGGCCTGTTCCGACGAGGAGAATATTTTACTTATCTCCCAGCCAACAAACGAATATCTCTCAAACTCCGGTCTGGTGACAGCAATCCGCAGTCCCTCATTGGTAAAACCCGTAACCAGAACCAGAAAGATGAGAAGCAAGCCGAATGCATCCTCTAACTTGTTGTCCAGCCTTTCGGGCTTGAGAATATACCGTCGAAAAGCTGCTAACAGCACTCCGATTATCGCCATCAGCCCGAATAGATCTAAAATGAAGGAAAATGTGAGATAGAAGCTACCCTGAATGAAAACCTTGTCAAAAATTAACCTGGTGAAATCTTCCTGTAAAAAGATCAGAGCAGTCCCAATAAGAAGGAATAGGAAACCCCAGAAGATAAACAGGTGCATGATACCGGGGTATGGCTCTTTTAAGATTCTTTTGTGAAATAATCCATAGGAAAGGACTGTTCCGATTCTCTTAAGAATCTGATCATTTCTTATATCCGGCTTACCGATGCGCCAGAGTCGAAAGCGCTTGACTAATCCCAGGATAAAAATAATGACTACTAACAGTCCCAGCCCGTAAACCGGCCACCTGACCCAGCTTCCCACGTTCCAGAAAATCTCTCGGGTAATTTCCATCATCCAACCTTTATCTTGTTACTCCTAATTCCTAACTATGGTTTTCCATTTGAACCCTTGAACTCTTGAACCTTTGAACTTTTGAACCTTGAACTTTAAACGCTTTTAATCTTTACTGTTGAGCCTTTATCTTCTTGACCTCTTCGGTTAACAGGGGAACTATCTTGAAAAGATCTGCCACTATCCCGCAATCGGCTAACTGGAAGATTGGAGCTTCGGGATCTTTATTGACGGCAACTATATATTTCGAGGTTCGCATTCCAGCCAGATGTTGGATGGAGCCGGATATTCCGCAGGCAATATAGAGATTGGGGTTGACCACTTTCCCGGTCTGCCCGACTTGAATATCGTGCGGGGCAAAGCCGGAGTCGACCGCAGATCGGGAAGCTCCCACCGCCGTCCCCTCTCCAAAGGCGGAAGCCAGCTCTTCCAATATCTTGAAATTCTCCTGGCTCGCCATTCCCCTCCCACCGGAAACGATAACCGAGGCTTCGGTCAAATCGATCCTCTCACCTGCAGTCTTCACCGTCTCTTTAAGTATCGCCTTCAAATCCATCGGTTTTATTTCCACCGGTATTTTCTCGATCTCCGATTTTTGTGATCCTTTTTCCGCTGCCGGTAAAACATTGGGTCTTAGTGTGGCAATCTGGGGTCGGGCTTCGGGAATTATGGCATCCACCAGAATCTTTCCGGCAAATATCGGCCTTTGTGCTAACAGCAAGCCCTCCGGTGAAATATCCAGACTGGTGCAATCGGAAGCCAAACCGGTTTGGAGCCGCGCTGCCACCCGGGGAAAAAGATCTTTTCCGGATGCGGTTGCGCCGCCTAAGAGTATTTCCGGATGGCGTATCTTAACCACCTCTACAATCGCTTTGGCATAACTTTCATTGGTATAATTTTTCAATGCTTCAGAGTCGACGGCCAATATCTTTTGCGCACCATAGCCATCCAGCTCTTCTGCCAGTTTATCTACCTGATAGCCTAAAAGCAGGATTGAAACAGTGCCACCGATTTTATCAGCGAGTTTTTTCCCTATGCATAAAAGCTCAAAAGATATTTTCTTTAACCTGCCATCTTTTTGTTCAGCTATCACCAAAATTTCTTTTGCCATATTTTATCCTTTCATCTATCGGCTTAGATTTAATAACTATCCCTCCGCTTTCGAAGCCGTGTGGGTATCAATTTTCTCGTCGTCCGCGAAAACAGCTCATTGGATTACAGCGACACGCGCAATCTGAAGATTGCGGCTACAAAATCAAAACCACAAAGTCAAAACCAATTATGACATACCCACTTTGGGAAGAGGGTTGGGTGAGAGGTGTACGATATTCCGATCAAATCAGCTTCGCCTCATCGTGCAACATCCGGACTATCTCTTTCACCGCTTCCGGAGGCTCTCCCTCAATCTTCTTTCCCGCTTTTCTTTCCGGGGGGAGCTGGAAGTTTTTCGTCTTCATTTTTGATCCGGCCTCACCCACTTCACTGGCAGTCATACCCAGAGTAGTTAGATTGATCTCTTTGATCACTTTCTTTTTTGCCTTCATGATTCCCGGCAGAGAAGCATATCGCGGCTCGTTCAATCCCTTTTGAGCTGCAACCACTGCAGGCAGGGGCATCTGAATGATCTCTTCCACCCCGCCTTCTGTTTCCCTCTTAGCGATGGCAGTTTTTCCATCAGCAGATATTTCCAAACCAGTGACTACCGATACATAGGGTAATTCCAGAAGCTCTGCCAAGCAGCCAAAAACCTGGGAACAGTCGAAATCCATCGCCTGTTTACCGGTCAGGATCAAGTCGTATTTCATATCCTTGATAACCTTGGACAATATTTTCGCAGTGGTAAAACTATCCGAACCTTCGAAAGCCGGATCGTTTAAGTGCACTCCCTCATCCGCTCCCATGGCTAAAGCGTTTCTTATGGCATCGACAACCCGAGCCGGCCCCATACTTATAATGGTAACCGTTCCACCAAATTTCTCCTTAATTTTCAGCGCCTCCTCTACTGCATACTCATCATAAGGATTCATCACGTATTTTATACCCTCGGTGACGATCCCGGTCCCTTCGGGATTAATCTTTATCTTGGTTTCCGTATCGGGAACTTGCTTCAAACAAACGATCACATCCATATCGATCCTCCGATTTAACTCATGATAAGAATCCTTTTTCTCTCATCCACTCGTCATTAAATATCCTGGAGAGATACCGAGTGCCCGAATCGGGAAGAATTGCCACCACCATTTTATCTTCGCTGAGCTTTTCTGCCACTTTCAAGGCTCCCCAAACGATACCGCCGCTTGAACCACCGGCAAAGACTCCCTCCTCCCGGGCTAATCTTCGGGTCATCAGAAAACAATCCTTATCCGTCACCCGGATCACATCATCCATCACCTCAAAATGCAGGGTTGGACAGAGCATGTCCTCGCCTATTCCTTCCACCAAATATGGATGCGGCTCAATCATTTTTTTCGTCCGGAAGTAATCATAAAACACCGATCCTTCAGGGTCCACCCCGATGGCCTGGATCTTCGGATTTTTCTCTTTTAAATATTTAGCCGTACCCGACATGGTCCCGCCTGTGCCGATCCCGATTACTATGTAATCCAGCTTTCCTTCGGTCTGTTCCCAGATCTCCGGTCCGGTGGAGTGATAATGAGCCTCCGGATTTCTCTGGTTAAAGTACTGCTCCAGCATCACGCTGCCCGGCATTTCGGCATGAATTCTCTTGGCAGTCTCGTAATAACTGTCGGGCGAATCGGGAGGGACGGCAGTGGGGGTAACCACCACTTGAGCCCCGAAAGCCTTCAGCAGATCGATCTTCTCCCGGCTCATCTTGTCGGGAATGGTGAATATCATCTTATATCCTTTGGCTGCGGCATATATGGCGATTCCCACTCCGGTATTGCCCGAAGTGGCTTCCACAATCGTCCCGCCCGTTTTCAACTTCCCTTCTTTCTCCAGCTGTTCCAGCATATAAAAAGCCATACGATCCTTAATGCTGCCGCCCGGGTTCATAAATTCCAGCTTTGCCAAAACCTTGGTTTTGATCCCCCCGGTTACCCTTTTCAATCTCAAAAGTGGTGTGTTCCCGATCAATTCCGTGATATCTTCATAATACATGACTCCTCCCGTCCATAACACCAGTTGTGGTTCTGACTTAGAATTGCTCTATGAATATCTCCTCCCGCTGATACTTGTCCTGAATATAGAAGGAACCGGACATGGGTCAAGCGATTTTTAATAAGAAATCAACTTTAATCACTCGATGGAGGAATTAAATGGTAAGGCTGATGTTTTATGCCTCGGATGCAAAAATTCGGGAGCCGCAAAGCTATTTGGTTAATTGATCTTAGCCTTAAATATTTTATGTTTTTGAATAAAAAACTTGACAAGATGAGGGTTGGGGATGTTATTTGAGCATAGAACCTGAAATTGAGGGAGGTTGGTTTGAAATCTAAATTCGTTTTAATCGTTCTCTTTTTCTTTATTATTCTGTTACCCCACCAGGTGAAAGGGGAAACCAGAACAAGATATTTCATCAGATTAGTGGAGCATACATACGACGACCAGCTGTATACTGTCCACCGGGGTTACTACGTTGACTACCGCAGCACGGTTTTGATCAAATTCCCCGACTCCCTTTCAGCCTATCCCGCTAACCTAAGATTAAAAGCAACCGTGATGAGAAAAAACGGCGATGAATTTGCGATACCTCTTCCCGGTTATTCCCAGTTAACCGATTCCGGCACTGTCGTCCTCAACTCCGAAACCTACGACAGCAGCGGGAATATCTCGTTGAAAGAAAGTTATGTTCAGCTCAAGAGATGGGCGGTCGAACCCGGAGATCAAATACACCTTCAGATTTACGAAAATGAAGGATATTCTCATCTCTTCGAAAGACACCTGCGGATTAGAAAGATCGGATTACAGGGTGACGTCTCTTTTCCCATTCTATCAGTCCAAAGAGGGGGCGATCATCCCGGCACTTTGGGAGCAGGGCTAAGCTATACCGGCAGGTACGTACACCGGGATCGGAGATGGTTAGATAAAATCGGCTGGGGAGGTAATCTCTCGTTGTTGGATTTTGATCCGGACCAAAAAATAGAGATAGGTTTGGGTTTCGTGGTAACCTTCCCGGATGACATTATCCATTTAGGAGTCGGAAAAAACTTCACCATCAACCACGATTCCGGTTATTATTTCCTCGGCGTCAATCTTCTGGGCATCAAAGATAAGCTCGGCTGGTAAGAGGAGTTTCTCATCTCTTTTGATTCTTCTAATGCGGTTAATCATGAAGAGATATTTTCTATAAGAAATTCCTACTTCTCTCCCAATTTCTTCTCCAGCTTCTCCATGGCTTTAGTTAAATCATCCAATTTCTTGTGAATCTGAGCCAGCTCCTCCTTCTCTTTACCCCTGATCTTGGCAGTTATCTCCTCCACCCTTTCATCCACCTTTGCCTTTATCTTATTGAGCCGCTCTTCGTGCCCTTTTAAAAGCTCCTTTACCGCCTTGGCTTTTTCGGACTGATTCATTTCGCCCCGATTGATCATCTCGTCTGCGATTTTCTCGGCTTTCTCCTTGGTCAGATCAAAAAGACCCAACCCGAACAAAACGGATTTTTCGAAGAAATCTTTTGCCATAAAACCTCCTTTGTTTATAAGGAACCGGATTGATTTGGTAGTCTGATTTGGATTTTCATGGTTTTCAGTTAGGGTCTCGGATAATACCCGGGACAGAGTAGACATGGTAATATCTTTACCGGATTTATGGTCTATAATTTTAAAATCCACCCCATCCTTGATCAATCCTGCTAAATTCTCCAGCTTTATAGTTCTTTTTGCGAAAGAATCGTATAATCTCCGATTACCATATCTTTTAATGATCCGCTCTGGCATAAGTCGAAAAAATCAATTGTTTATTTACCTGCTGCTCCTTGGACAAAACTGACATCTGATGACTGAAATTAATATAGTGCAATGCACAATAAAAGTCAACCATTATTATTCATAATTTCTCAAGTTTATATACGGAATAAAGCAGTCAATTGCCACGCATGCTCTTTTAACAAAATAAGTATGAGCAGCCTGGTAAAACAGAACAAAATTGCCCTCCTTTGACGCAGCAAATTGCGTTTATGCTAACATTGTGTTTTATAACAGAGTGACGTACTTATTGCTTTTGATAGACTATTTTCACCCGCAGGCGACTGCGACATTTAATACGGCAACAAAGCATGGGTTATAGCGCTACGTTAACTGTTAATTGTAAGTTACACGATTACAACATATTAACATATCATAAAATTGAACCGTCCATAAACTTATCCTGGCACGTTTTTTTCATATAAATAATATCGTTGTTTTCCTCCTTCTTCAAGTTTTTATATAGATTTAGGCTCCAGTCTGCGGTGAAGAGAACGCAGGCTGGAGTTTTTTTATACCCTTTAAAGGGATTATCCGTTATGGCTGGAAATCAACAACCACTTTAATGTCTATGCCGCCCCGCTGACCATTTTTTATCCGATTATTTCAAGATCGGCATATTTAGCCAAAAGCTTCTTTTTTACCCCACCCTTAAAGATCACAATTAACGTCAAATTTTCGCCTGCACCCTCTCTATAGAGAATAACTCCTTCCCCCCAATGAGAATGAAATACTGTGGTTCCTATCTGTAGTATGGAGTCAAGCGGATGGGACGACTCGGAGGAAAAAGATCTGATCCGGTCTAAATCTACATTGCCAATTTCTCTTTCTTGATGCTCCAAAACGTAGCCCTCGACCTGTAAAAGCTCCTCCGGGATTTCGTCTAAGAATCTGGATTTTAAATTTACCATATCGGCAAACCGTCGACGACGGCGGGCAAAGGTCAAAAACAGTCGTTTTTTCGCCCGGGTTATCCCGACATAAAAGAGCCTTCTCTCCTCCTCCAACTCGGAGGGATCTTCCATCGAACGGGAAAGCGGAAAAAGCCCTTCCTCTAACCCGGTTATGAAAACCACTTGAAATTCCAATCCCTTTGCGGCATGCAGGGTCATAAGGGTTACAGCATCTCTGGATTTATCCCACATATCTATATCGATGATTAAGGAAACTTCTTCCAAAAATCCTTCCAGTGTCGGATTTTCTGTCCTTTCCTTGAATTCTGCGGTGGCACCTATCAATTCTTTGACGTTTTCCATCCGGTTTTCCGCTTCCAGTGTCTTCTCCGCTTTAAGCGTATCCAAATATCCGGTTTTATCTGCAATCAATTCGGCAAGTTCATCCACCGCTAGTTTTTCTTTAAGTTTGGAGAAACTGTCGAGCATCCCGGATAAATTAAGTATCGTATTCTTAAGCTTAGGCGATATTCCTTCGATCAGTTGTATCTGTTTTAAAGTCTCGAGGAGACTTAAATTGTTTCTTAAACCGAAATTCTCTATTTTCAGTATGGTCTGAGCTCCGATTCCTCTTGCCGGCACGTTGATGATTCTCTTTAAGCTGAGATTATCCTTGGGATTGGCCAATACCTTCAGATATGCCAATATATCCTTCACTTCTTTGCGCTCGTAGAAGCGTAAGCCCCCCACTATCACGTAGGGTATGCCCGAGTCCCGGAGTTTTTGCTCGAAAACCCGCGATTGGGCATTGGTCCGGTAAAGAATCACGAAGTCGGATCGGGAGTAAGCGTCCTGCTGTATCGAATGCTGGATTTGCCCCACGATGGCTTCTGCTTCCTGATACTCGTTTTCCAAAAACCAAAGATATACCTTCTCCCCGCCTGGTATCCGGGTAAAAAGGGTCTTCCCTTTTCGCTTTAAGTTGTTTTTTACTACCGCCCCGGCAGCATCCAGAATAATCTGGGTGGAGCGGTAGTTTTGTTCCAGTTTTATTATTTTGGCGTCGGGGTAATCCTTTTCAAAGTTCAGGATGTTGTTGATATCCGCTCCCCGCCAGCCGTAGATGGATTGATCCTCATCCCCCACTACACACAGATTTCGGTTTTTCGAAGCCATAAGGTTCACCAGCCTATATTGCGCATGATTGGTATCCTGATATTCATCCACCAGGATATAATGACAGTGGTTCTGGTATTTCTCCAGAACTTCGGGGTGGTTGGTAAAAACCTCCACCGAACGCATGATCAGATCGTCAAAATCGAAGGCATTCGCTTCCGATAATTTTCTTTGATAAAGCTTATAGATCTTTGCCACGTTTTCTTCAAAATAATCCTTGGTCTGGGAAGAAAAATCCTGCCAAGTGATCAATTTATCCTTAGCTCTGGAAATGCGGTTTAAAACTGCATCCGGCGAAATCTTTTGCGTGGATATTTCCAGCTCCTCCAAGCATTTCTTTAATAGCGATTTCTGATCATCCTGGTCATAGATGCTGAAATTCCGGGTATAACCTAAGCAGTTTGCTTCCTGGCGTAAAATTCTGGCACACCAGGAATGAAATGTGCTCATCCATACACCCGACCCCTCTTCCCCCAACAGCTTTTCCACCCTCTCCTTCATCTCGCCTGCGGCTTTATTGGTAAAAGTCACCGCCAGAATTTTCCATGGAGCAATCTTCATTATACCGATTAAGTAAGCGATACGATAGGTCAACACTCTGGTTTTTCCGCTTCCTGCTCCGGCCAGAATTAAAAGCGGACCAGAGGTGTGGATTACCGCCTCTTTTTGAGCCGGATTCAAATCTTTCAAAAAATCGATTACCATATCACCTTGAGACTTTCTTTGGATGAACTAAATCCAAACTTTCTTTGCCGGATATTATAACAGGTAACGTATATATTTCAAATAGGTTTTAATGAGGGAGGGGAAATATATATTTCCCGTGAAAGCTGATAGAAACCCAGAGGTGCATTTCAAATAAAAAAGTCTACCCATACCAGTACCCGGAAATTCAACTCTGTAATTGAATCGGGAATTAGCTTGACAAATTGAAACTGTTTGGTGTAAATTGGTATATTCTGACAGCCTGATAATTTATCGGAAGTTAACGGAAGGATAGAATGGAAATCAAGAAAATAGTAGGGATAGAGCCGGGGCCGCCGGGGTTTCACGTCTTCAGTGCATTCAAGCTTCCCCGGATGGGTTTGCCGATCATGGGGACGGTTTTAAGAGACAAGGGTTACCAGGTCAAGATATTCTGCTCCGACATAACCCCGATCGATTGGTCCGAGGTTCTATCTGCGGACATGGTGATGCTCTCCACCATCACCAGCACTGCTAACGAAACTTACCAGATCGCCCGGAAAATAAAAGAGAAGGCCAAGGTTTTGGGAAAAGACATCCCCATCGTCATGGGCGGAGCGCATGTTACTTTCATGGCGAATGAAGCGCTGGACCACCATGCGGACTTCGTGGTAAGAGGGGAAGGGGAAGAAACTATACTGGAGCTTTTGTCGTGGCTGGAGAGCGGAAATGATCCGAATGTCATCTCCCAAATCAAGGGATTATCCTACAAGATAGGAAACCGGGTCCAGCATAATGAGAAAAGATCCCCTTTTATGGACCAGGATTCTCTTCCCACCCCGGATCTGTCTTTGATCCAGGGCTGGAAGAATCCATCCATCTTTCCGGTCATTACCTCCAGAGGCTGCCCCTTTGACTGTACTTTCTGTTCGGTCACCAAGATATTCGGGCATCGATACCGAACCAGAAGCCCGGAGAAAGTGATCGAGGATATTAAGTATTACCGTGAATTATATCCCCATTCCTGGATATTTTTCTATGATGATAACTTTTCTGCGGATAAAAAGAGAACCAAAAGGATTTTGGAGTTAATGATCGAAAATGACCTGCATATATCCTGGACTGCTCAAAGTCGATTGGACGTGGTAAAGGATAGGGAGTTGCTGCAACTGATGCGCCAATCCGGCTGTAAAGTCTTGTACATTGGCTTGGAATCGGTCAATCCGGAAACGCTGTTGGAATACAACAAACTGCAGGTAGTGGATGATATGGAAGAGGCCATCCAGACCCTGCATCAATACAAAATCAAAGTTCACGGTATGTTTGTACTGGGCGGAGAACAGGATGACCGGGATACGGTGATGCAAACAGTAAGAGCAGCCATTAAGTGGAAGATCGATACGGTTCAGATGGTGATCTTGACTCCTCTTCCCGGCACGCCGGTATATGAGAAAATGGTTTCGGAGAATCGCATCACCTCCTTCGACTGGAGCCAGTACGACGGTCATCATGTGGTTTATAAACCCAACAAAATGTCGGTGTGGGAGCTTCAGTTTGGAGTGATGCTGAAAGCTATGCCCAAATTCTACTCACTCTGGCAGGTAATTAAAGCTGGCGTAAAGTTCAAATTTAAAAACTTTCTATATCGCTCTTATGGTCACTGGATGCTCATCAAATGGAAAGTACACAATAGCCGTTATTTGGAAGAGGTTAAAGCTTTCTCCTCAAAATTAAAAAGCAAAGAAAAGACCAAGCAACTGGCTAAGGGATAAATTCATTGCTCCTGGGCGAATTGTCCTACGGACCCTTCGGATTATCATCCGCCCGATGTCTCCGCTGGATGATAAAATCCAACGGTGCGGGGATTTAAA
Organism: uncultured candidate division Zixibacteria bacterium; assembly: GCA_903908285.1. GTDB lineage: Bacteria > Zixibacteria > MSB-5A5 > MSB-5A5 > SM1-73 > CAIVRH01. The sequence continues at coordinate 81,355 of CAIVRH010000008.1, read as the reverse complement.
AAACTCTTACAACATGTTCTTCCATGATGACGGGAACCAACTTTTCACGAGTATAATGATGATATGGTAGATTAATTGTAAACCCACATCCAAGGCATAAAATCCTGTTTGTGTGATCTTCTAAAATTTGTCAAACCTTCAATGATCAGTTGGATTTTTTAATAATAGACTTTCAGGTATAAACTACAAAGATCATAGAGTTAAATAAAATACTTGTGGTCAGGTTTTAATTCAATAATCATGAATTATCAACTACAACAGGAGGGAAGTGTATTCAATGCAATCTTCATTTCAATTTATCATTAAACACTCATCATATTAGAAAAATGTAAATCGAAAATCATAAATAATAGATTCTACAATTCTATAGAGTTTTTTATGAATAATTCTGGAAGTGACATATCACAACAAGACAAATTGAATATAGTTCTAAAAGAATATGAAGCTTTAAGAAATGAGATAATTAAGTGTTCTGATCGTCAGCTACAACTCTTTTATATCTTAATAATTATACTTTCTGCTGCATATGGTCTTGTAATAATACATGGTATATCAGACTTTCTCTGTGTTCTTCCGATTCTTATATTACCTTTCATTTTTCGTTACCTTTGGGAACAACATGATGTTGAGATTATAAGCAAGTACATGAAAGAAGAAATTGAGGAAAAACGAATCCCCAGTATTGTTGGATACAGATGTATCGAAAGTCCCAACAATTATGATAAGTATTGGATTGGGTGGCAACACTATTGGGATGATATAGAATCTCAACAAATTAAAAAACTTAGTTTTAACTACAAGCATTCAGCATTAATCTTAATCGTAGTAATTTCATTCCTACCTTCTATTATTTTTAGCGTACTATCAATAATTAAACTATTTTTAGCGTTCCCAGTGATAATTTGGATTCCATCTTATCAAACCGCTCTTTACATATTAACACTTTTATTATATACTCCGCTTTTTGTAATATTGATTAGAAAAATTAGATAACAAAAATAGAGGTAGTATTATTTCTCTATCCTCTTTTCTGTAAAGTCTGATATCTTAGCTTAAGCAAGAGAAGTAATATCCTATCGTGATTCTTTTATTCTCAATCAATATCAAGAATTAAAATAAAGTCAATATCAGAAATGCACTTAATTGAAAATGTGGAGCAAATTGTCATACTAGAACTTTCTGGTTGTGTCAGGACCTAGCCCTGATACCTTCTATTACATCAGGAGTATAGCTCCTGATGCAACTATTAAAATCAAACAACCTGCTAAGGGATCGTAGTTACAGGTCAAACAAAACCTTTGGATTGCGGAAGCAAAGCTTCCGCTGCACAAGCAAGCTTGTGCACTCCTTTTCGGGTTGTATCAAACTCTTTCAAACGGGTCAAATAGCTTTTTGTATTCCTGCAGGGCAAATCTGTCGGTCATTCCGGCGATGTAATCGCAGATCAATTGCATTTTATTATCGTCTTTGGGCCGGCGGTGGAAGGAAGGGGGAAGTTGATCGGAATTTTCCAAGTATACTTGGAAAAGTTGGTTGATGATCCTTTTGGCTTTATCCGCCATCCGAATCATGCGGTAATGCCGATACATCTGGTCAAACAGTATCTGTTTCAGCTCGTTATTTAGCTCTTTGGTTTTATCGGTAAAACTTACCATCTTCTCTTTAACCTGTCGTACATCCTTTAAAGTTTCAATCCGGCACTGCTTGATTTTTTGGGTGGTCTGCTCAATCAGATCGGAGACTTCAAAGTTAATCAGCATCCGTACCATTTGATGCCGTCTTTGAGCCGGGGTAAGCTCGGTGTATCGCTTTTCCAAGTTTTCGGTCAGATCATGCCAGATGGTTATCTTGTTCAGCTCCTCCTCCCTTAAGATATCGGAAGCTAAACCATCGTCTATATCGTGGCAATGGTAAGCTATCTCATCTGCCGCATTGACCAATTGACATTCTAAGGTTGCTTTTTCGTTAGGAAAAAACTCCGTGGGTATAGGATGGTCGTATAAGGTTTCGTGTTTTATTATCCCCTCTCTAACCTCGTAGGTCAAATTCAATCCCGGAAAGTCGGGATATCTATCCTCCAAAATATCCACCACCCGCAGAGTTTGCCGGTTGTGTTCAAAACCGCCATGATCCCGCATTATCTCGTTTAAAGCATCTTCACCTGCGTGTCCAAAGGGGGTGTGTCCCACGTCATGCACCAGGGCGATAGCTTCGGCCAAATCCTCATTCAATCTTAAAGCCCGGGCTATGGAACGGGATATCTGAGCGACCTCGATGGTATGGGTCAGCCGGGTGCGATAGTGGTCCCCCTCGTGATTTACGAATACCTGGGTTTTGTATTCGAGCCGGCGGAAAGCGGTGGAGTGGATTATCCGGTCCCGATCTCTCTGAAAGTTGGTCCGGTAAGGGTGGTCATGCTCCGGGTATTTTCTTCCCTTGCTTTCTTTGCTCTTCGCAGCAAAAGGTTCCAAAAAATTCGTCTCTTGCTGTTCCAGCTCTTCTCTTAAGCAGGCAGAATTTGCCATATTGATCCGAAATTACTATTGGCTTGCTTTACTATAAGGAGTTATGGCACTGCGGTTCGATGATTATTAAAGATCAATAACCCCGTACTCTGATTTGATTTATTTCCCGTTTTATTGCATCCGCTTCCTGCTGATTGGGGGCAAACCTCAATGCTTTTTCAAAATTCTCCAATGCTTTCGGAAAATTTCCGATGTCGCCGTAGGTTATAGCCAAATTTTTGCTGGAAAGATAATATGTGGAATCCAAGTCTACCGCGCGCTGGAATGCCATTACGGACGAATCATATTCCATCTTCTTGCCATAAAGGATTCCCAGATTGTTGTATGCATCGACATAGCCGGGATCAAGCCAGACTGCGGCTTTGAGCTGCACTAAAGCCGAGTCATCCTGATTCGACATCTCCAGACTGCTGCCAAAATTATTCCTCCCCTCGGCAAAATTGGAGTCTGCTTCGACTGCTTTTTGAAAAGCCATCTTGGCCCAGCGCGGCACCCCTTTCCTTTTGAGAATTTTCCCGTAGGCATTATTAGCCAACGCATCATAAGGAGCCATCTTCGAGGTGTTGACCCAGAGATGATAATCGTTTCTGAAGATCCTGGCCCGGCTTTTGATGGTGAAGGCATAGAAGATAAGAATCAAAGCAAAAAAGAGGGTAAGTACGTATCCCCATTTTATGGTTATTCTTTCGGGTAACTCCAACCTCTTCTTCGGCAGTGCCTCTGCTATCAATCCCTCCGAAGACGCAACTGGAATTCCTCCTCCGGGCGGAGGTGATATTTCCGCCGGCTGTTCCTCTTTATGTTTTCTTCCGGGTATTTTTATAGCGAACCAGCTTTTTTCCCAACTTATTCCCCAGAGTGCTATTTTTCCTAAAATCAGACAAAACCCCATCGAGGGGATATACGCCCACCACTCTTTGACCGAAGCATAGAGCGGAACCAGATTCAAAACCGGGATTAAGGTCACCAGAATCCAGAATATGCCGAAGGAGATCTCCTTAGAAGTTTTTCGCAGTGTCCGCCCCAAAGCAAAAACCACCGCAAAGAATATCAGTGCTCCCCAGAACTTTAAGCTGAATATGGTGGTGATGGCTAAAACCCGCGGGGAGAAATTCAGATGGACCGGCAGGATGAAATTTTTGAAATAATAGAAATATATGGGAAAAACAGAAAGAAACTTTTGAAATATGTTGGTCGAGATATATGGTTTCCCGGTGCCCAGGTTACCGATAACCGAGACCCTCCAAACCATATATAAGATGGTCACCACGGCAAAAGGGAGGTACGGGATAATCTTCTTTTTAAAACTACCTTCCTCGGAAATCCAATCCCAGATAAATAGAAACAGTGGTAAAACAAAAGCTATCTCCTTGGAAAAAAGGGCGAAAATAAAAGTGATAATCGATCCGGTAAAAAGCAGGGTTTTGGATGCTCCGGTATAATCCTTCCGTTTCACGAACATAATTGCAGTCAGAAGGAGGAAGAAACCGGCAATAACGTCGGTGCGCCCCGATATCCAGACCACCGAGTTGGTATGAATTGGATGAGCCGCGAAAAAAAGAGCGGTCAAAAGCGATAGCAATTCATCTTTGAAAAGCAAAAATATCAGCAAGTATAAAAGGATGGCATTAAATGTATGAAAACCCACATTCACCAGGTGGTAAATATGCGCCGCATTTCCCAGCCAATTATAATTCATGAAATTAACCAAGGTTATCACCGGTCGGTAAAATGGAATAGGCTCGTAGGTGGCTGCGGGAAAAGGTTTGTCCCAAATAGTTTTCAGATTATCCCAGTTTTTAAGGAAATCACCCTTACCGGATATCAGCTCGACATCGTCCGATACGAAACCGGTTCTGATTGTTTTGTAAAAAACCAAAATCGAGACTGTAGCAATCAAAACGATAAAGACTAAATGCGTCCATCTGTTTTTCATCTGGAGGTTCTCCTTTTATTCCTGAACCGACCGACTCATTCGGCGGCGGCTGGATTATCTTTCATTATATTATTCCGGGTCGGATTTGTCAACGGCTAATCTGAACAATAATAATGCTCTACTCCGCTGGGGATGGGTAAGGGCTTCATTCCTCCAATCTCACCCCAAATTCCAGACTTTTTAATATACGCAACAGTTGCCCCGGTTAATAATATATTATCTTTTGAAGCTTTCTTTGATAAAACCGCAGGAAACCGTCCACCCCTGAAAATACTTATGAATTACTCTCTATTCACTCCGCTTCAGTTCCACCCTTTTGCTGTCGAATGGAATCTTTAGTTTCAATTTATTTACGGGAATTTGCAGATTGAATTTCCGTTCCCGGAATTTTATCGATGCCTTATCCTGGTTAGAGGCAACGATTTTCACCACTTTCGGAATCTCGCTTTGATCATGCTTTCTATAGTTTTTATATTCTATCAGATAAAATTCTTTATCCTTTTTTTGGGTTAGCCGGCATTTGGTTAATCGGCACTTTTTAGCATCCACATAATACTCTTTTACCCAGTTTTCATCTTCAAATCCATACACATATAAATTATCCATCCGGGTGATATATTTCACTCCCGGATCCATCAAACCCTCTTTCCCGGTAATCGATTCGAAAAGCAACGGGAAAGGTATCTTCCAGCTCCACAAACGGGTATTCTCCAGATCGGAATAGCTTCCGGTAAAATATTGGTTCTCCTTCGGGAAATAAATGGTGAGACTGTCGCCCTTACCGGTTGCCTCGAAAATATTCACACCCAGAAAGGAGCGGGGATAAAATGCAACCGTGTCGGGAGCCTGGTAATATATCTCCACCGAACCGGAATATCGCGCTTCCTTTCCCTTCAATTGAAGATCCAAAAGACAAGCCAGTGAGGTAAACTCTATTCGATATTCACGTACACATTTTAGTACATTTTCCGGTGTTCTGATTTGGGAAGAGATACCGGGTTTGGGGGCGCAGCCCGCAATCCAGAGTCCACACCAAGCATATATAGCAAAACCTGCTAAAATAAAACGGATTCCGAGGTAAGGTATAAAAAATCGATGATTCGAATGTGCTTTCATCCGTTGAATCCGTTTAATAGATTCGCTTCGCCCAGACGCCCGGACGGGCCCGTCTGGGGGCGAGCGTCCGCTCGCTCACTACAAGTCTGCTGCCCGTTTCTTAAAAGAACCGGCTGAAATCCGCTCCCGCAAAGAGAAAGGAGAAGAAACTCACAAAGGGGCTTAAGATCATCCAGAGTATGGGCACTCTGGCGAAATTACTGATCAATATGATTCCAATCAGCAGGAAGGGACCGACCCGCTCCAGCCTTGCCATTTGGTATTCAAATCTAACCGGGAGGAGTCCCATCAATATTTTAGAACCATCTAAAGGAGGCAAAGGTATCAAGTTGAAAAAAGCTAAAATCAGGTTTATCATCATCCCGTAAACGATCATGGTTGCAAGGATACCGAGGAACGAAGAACCCATCTCCAAATACAGGGATAAAGGATGAATCATCCGGATGATCAGCCCGCACAATAAAGCCATCAACATGTTTACTCCCGGCCCGGCTAAGGAAACCCAGACCATATCCTCTTTGGGATGGCGAAGGTAGTAAGGATTTACCGGCACCGGTTTGGCCCAGCCCAGATGGACTAAAAAGAGCATGATCGTACCGAGAGGATCAAGATGCGACAGGGGATTTAAAGTCAATCTTCCGGCATTTTTTGCCGTGGGATCGCCAAATCTATATGCCACCCACCCGTGAGCGTACTCGTGTACGGTAAGAGCAAAAAGAATGGGTGGTGCGATTATCAGCAGACTGAGTATTCTATCCAAAATTGATATCCCAAAAGATTAAGCGTTATCCGATCCGAAATCTTAATATGATTTACGATTCTTAACTCATGTTTGTCTGATGCCAACGTTAATTTAATGGCTGAAGTGAATAAACGGCTCAACGCGAAACAAATTCATTGTTCTTAAGAAAGAATCTCCAGTTTTTCTTGTCTTTTTCCTTGATTCCGATACGGGTAGAAGAAGATATACTTTTTATCACCTCTCCTTTGTCCTCAACCCAAAGAGAATCGGAACACAAATCCTCCCCGTTAAATTTTAAGTCGACACCCAGAGCCTGACACAGCTTTGCGGGACCGCTGGCAAGATCCGTCAAACCTTTTCGTTTCCTTCTTTTCTGCATTATTTCTATCCCTTGCACCGGTTCTAACGCCCGGATCAGCACGGCTGCAGGATATCCGTTTTCCTCCGTGACCAAATTTAAGCAATGATGCATGCCGTAAGTGAAATAAACATAGGCATAACCGGGATCACCGAACATCACTTCGTTTCGGGGAGTCATACCCCGGTAGGCATGGCTGGCAGGGTTTTTATAGCCTATATATGCTTCCGTTTCCACAATCTTTCCGGAAAGAAGCTCCCCATTTTTTTGCACCACTAAATATTTCCCCAAAAGGTCTTTCGCTACTTTCAAAGTGGATCGATTATAGAATTTTCGATTTAGTTTTTTGATCATCTACATATTCTTTCTGTATGTCTACCTCTCACTATTATCCTCCTTCCACTGAGGGAGAGAGGATTTCGAATTATATTTTGTAATTTGCAATCTGCAATTTACGATTTGAATTTTTTCTTATTCCCCCTCACCTTAATCCTCTCCCCTATGGGGAGAGGATATTAAAATTAGTCATTTGGCTTTATCTATCTTACTTAATACAAACGGATGTGTTTCCCTTTTCTTCAACTCTGCAATAGCCCGGATTCCCCTGGGATCACCGATCTCTTTTAAGGCTTCCACCGTAAAAGCTCTGGTAGCCCAATCTTCATCTTTCAGCTGGTTGATCAGAGGAATCACTGCCGATTTACTTTTCAACCGGCCCAGCACCTCAATCGCCAAATATAGAGGTTCTCCCGGGGAACTGGTCAAGAGCAAAAACATGGGTTTTACCGAAGGTTCACCCAACTCCACCAGTGAATTGGCTGAGGTCATGCGTACGCTGTAATGCGAATCGGATAAACCTTTGACCAGATAGGGAATCGCCCGGTCATCCTTAATCCGTCCTAAAGCAACCGATGCGCTCTTGCGAACCGCTTCTATCGAATCTTGCATGCGAGCGCTTAGATCCTCGAATGCGGATTTATCACCGATTTTACCGAGCGATTCGCAAACGTTACTTCTTAGGTTATAATTGTCTTTGGTTAGAAGTCCAATCAATGGTCGTACTGCTGAAGTATCTTTAATATCCCCCAGTATCCGAACAGAAATCTCCGCTTCATCTTTGTTCGGGCTTTCCAATCGCCCAATTAAAGGTGCAACCGCTGGTTTTCCTATTTTTCCCAGAATGCGGATGAGGGTCCATTTCTCTCGGGCATCCTGGGTGGTAAGTTTATCCATTAGATATGGAACCGCTTCCTCCCCCATCGCCACCAGGGTGCTTTCTGCCGGTTGGGCTTGATCCCGGTACTTCTCCGATACTCCATTTGATATTATATAAAGACTGTCTACTTTTTCTTTTATTTCATCCCTTCCCGCCATGTTTTGGCAGTAACCGCTGCGAATAAATACCTGGAGGGTAATTAAAATAATCAGTAGTACAAATTTCCTCATCCTTAGAACCTTTCACTTGTGTTTAACCTGATTGATTTACTTGTCTATTCCTACTCCCCATTTTGAAGGTGTGGTCCACCAGGTGCTGTCTTTTCCATTTCCGTTGTAACGATCTTTTCCGGATATGTCCAAAAGGATTCCCACAGACCCATAATCTCTTCGGGGACCACCAAAACCCTGGGTGTTGTTATCTCTCCCCACATAGTAGCCATCATTTCCCGCCTCATCCGCCAAAATCCCGAATCCATTTGCACTTCCTGCTCCCTGGGACAGATCATAAGTGATGTAATTGTCGTTTCCGGATCGGTCCAGTAACAATCCGAATGCCAGATCATGTCCGCATCCCTGGGAGACTCCGTGTGAGATATAAATATCATCCCCGGTGCTGTCTTCCAAAACTCCCAAAGTCATGTGTGTTCCTGCACCTTGGGCATATTGATATGATACATATTTATCATTGCCCTCTTGATCCATCAAGGTTCCCAGGCTCCACCAGTAACTCGATCCCTGGCCAAATATGTCGGAGGTATATAAATCGTTGCCCGAGAGATCATACAGTATTCCGATTCCACCCGACATGATCGGTCTTAATCCATAAGCGAAACCCTGGGACAGACTGATGTAATGATCTTTGTATCTCAAGATGTCTTTATATTTACCACCAGCAAAATAGCTGTCATTTCCTGAGGAATCGATCAATACCCCTATTCCCCCTACAAATCCAAAACCCTGGGCATATAATGCAGCAGAATATTGATCGCTCCCGCCCATATCTATCAAACCGCCCATGCCGAAGCTCCCCGCCCCCATGGTGAAAGTATCTCCGAAATACTTGTCATTCCCCTGTTCGTCTATCAACAAACCCGTACCGAAAAGCCCGGAGCCGAGGGAGAAATTCTTGGTTAGATAAGTATCGTCTCCGGAAACATCGATTAAAATTCCTGACCCAAAGAAACCGGAGCCATAAGTATAATCGCTTGCAGAATTATAAATGTCGTTTCCTCCGAGGTCAATTATGACAGAGGAGTGATATTCCGAAGCCGGGTTTTTGGAAAGATAATATTCGTCATCTCCCCCCAAATCAATAATGATGGCAGGTGATCCGCTATACCTTGATTTTCCATAACCACCAATGATGATCTCTCCGATGGAAGTCTGCAGTCTGAGTATCAAATCATTTTCCTTATCTTTCTTATCTTTTACCAAAGGTTTTATCTGCGGTTTCGTCTTGATGAATTCAAGCATTCCAGGAAGGCAAATCTGAGTAGAATAAGCGAGTTCTCTTCCTCCCTCGACAATCATACCTGCATCAAGTTTCGAAAGATAGGGAATCATATTCTTGGTTAGTTTTTCCTCATAATTAGACTGTGCATCCAATTCTTCCGGAGTTTTAAACTCGTCGTTTATATCCTCCAATAAGATTATGGGGAAGCTATCCCTTAAACAGGATATTTCGCCAACAGTTAACCCGTTAAATGCTTTTTCGGTTTTGGAATTGGAAGTAATTATTCCAATATAAAGACAGGAAAGTGCATTCCTCAAGGGTTCCGATAGCGTTTTGACGGATTTACCATACTCCCTAGTGAACTGATTGTTTTTCAGATCGATATCCTGACAAGCGAGTTTGCTTTCATCAAACGAGGATTTTATTCCTCTGATTTTAAGATATTTAGCCCAGGTAAACGGCAAGGAATATCTTCTATCTTCGGGTGATGCTTTCCCCCAATTCGATCTTAAATTTGAGTTGAAGGAAACAATATCTAAAGGATGACGCATGATTCCATCGATCAGCTCTAATCGGAAAGAATCCATATCAACGTAATCGTTACGGAAGATCAGATCCTGCGGTGTCATCTTTATACACTTTAAAGCATCTGATAAAGTCTCTTCCAGCTGTGAATTTTGAGGATGAAGAGTATCGGATAACTCTTGTGAAAAAGAGAGAGAATTAAATCCTATCAGAAGAGATAAAGCTAGAATAATCTTCAGCGTTCTTATCATGTTTCTCCTTCTGGGCTGGTCTCGGGTACTGGTTTCTTCTTGGCAGTGAGCTTTAAAATTATAATGCTGACTTCATATAGGAAATACAAAGGTCCGGCGAGCATTAGCTGGGTAAAGGCATCCGGTGTGGGAGTAACTACTGCCGCTACAATCAGGATTATCACCACCGCATACTTTCTGCCCTTAATCAGGGTTTTAGCGCTGATAATTCCTATCCTTCCCAGAAAGAAGGATATCACCGGCAGCTCGAAGACCGCACCAAATGCCAGCGACATGTAACAAACGAAGCTGATATAATCCTTGATCTGGATCATGGGCTTTAGTTTATCCGTTCCGAAAGCCATTAGGAATTTTATGCTGACCGGCAGCACCATTAAAAAACAGAAGGATGCCCCAATCAAAAAGAAAATGGTGGAGGAGAGCACCACCGGAATTACCAGTTTGACCTCTTTGGCAAAAAGACCCGGAACCACGAATTTCCACAAGTGATAGAATATCACCGGCACGCTCACGATTATCCCGGCTATCAGCGATATCTTTATGCGGGTGGAGAAAGCTTCGGTAGGTGACAGGAAGTAAACCGCTTGATCCCCCGGAAGCGGGCGGAGAATGAAATTTAGCAAACGCTCGGAAAAAAGATAGGCGACAATGGATAGAATTATAACTGAGAATAAGGATTTTATTATCCTTGACCTCAATTCCTCCAGATGGTCTAAAAATGACATTTCGCGGATCTCTTTTCCCATGTTCTTTAGCTATTCACAAAAACAAGGAAGCCTTGCTTCTGCAATTTACAGTCGGAATTACGAATCCCAAATTATTTCAGTAGTCCCTTCAACTCGTCCATAAACTCGCTGACGTCTTTAAACTTGTGATAAACCGAGGCGAATCTTACATACGCCACCTCGTCTTGATCCTTCAACTTTCTCATCACCTCTTCCCCCAATTCCTTGCTGGTGATCTCCGGCTTGGAAAGGTTCTGAAACTTCTCCTGTATCTCGTCCACCATGGCTGTAATTTGTTCGGAGCTAACCGGACGCTTCTTGCAAGCCAGCTCGATTCCCCGCTGCAGTTTTTGCCGATCGAAGGGCTCTCTTCTCCCATCGTTTTTTATGATAGTCAAAGAGACATCTTCCACATATTCGTAGGTGGTAAATCGCTTTTTACACATTTCGCATTCCCTTCTTCTTCTGACAGACCTCCCGTCCTGCGATGATCGCGAATCCACCACCCGGTCCTTGTCCTGTCCGCAAAAAGGGCATCTCATTTTACTTTTTCCTTTTTTGGCTGGTTACTTTTGTTTCAGTCTTATAAACCTGTATCTTCACCTTCGCTTCTTTCAACATCTGCATAGACATAAGGTCGGGATAACTATCCTTTATCACGATCATCTTTATTCGGGCATTGATGATCAACTTGGTGCATAAAATACAAGGCTGTGTCGTTGTATACATAATACCATCCTTGATGCTCACCCCGAATAGGGCTGCCTGGACAATGGCATTTTGTTCCGCATGGGTAGCCCGGCACAACTCGTGTCTTTCTCCCGATGGTATCCCCATCTTTTCCCGCAGACAACCGATATCTAAGCAGTGTCTAAGCCCGGATGGAGCGCCATTGTACCCGGTGGCTAAAAGCTTTTTGTCCTTGACGATCACCGCTCCAACTTGTCTTCTTAAACAGGTTGACCGGGTTGATGCCAATTCCGCTATGCGCATGAAATATTCATCCCATGAGGGGCGGATATTTACAGTCTTTCGATTCCTGGTGCTTTTTTTCTTATCTCGTGACATCATGATATTGCTCTATTTTAAGCTGATCTTTACCGGAGTTCCGATGTTTGCTTTTAGAATTTTACTTACATTACCCTGGTTCATCGCAATTTCCAAAAAACCAGAACTTCCTATTACTACACCTACTTTTTTCTTCGGTATATCAAAGTATGACTGCGAAATTCGGTTTATCTTCTTTTTCCTTACTTCAATTATTAGTCTCTTTGTCCGGATAGAGTCCGCGTCGATGTTGGTTATCAGATTACCAAAATTATCTATATGAATAATCTCACCGACTATGCCTTTCTTTGATGATTGTGGCTGCGGAATAACCAGCTTAAAACATTCGCTGGCAGGAGTGCCAAATTCTTTGATGTCTACACCCAGAGACAGATAAGCTGCCACCGGTGCAAATACATCCCTGGCATGAAAGGTGCCAGAAAGCTGGGAAAGAAAGTACTGGTCGTTGGAAAGGTTAATTATCTCCGTAATTCTATCACTCTGGAGGACAAAAGTGAATACTCCATTATCCGGACCCACAAAGAAGAAATCTTCTGTTTGGATCAATATTGGTTGCCGTTTGCTTCCCACCCCAGGATCGACTACAACCAGATGGATGGTATTCTGTGGAAAATATCTGTAGAAATTGTTGAGGGTGAAAGCTGCGCCCAAAATGTCGAATGGTTCGATATCATGGGTGATATCTACGATTTCTGCCTCTGGATTAATTCTTTTGATCACCCCTTTGACCGCGCCAATGTAACCGTCCTTGGTTCCAAAATCTGTGGTGAGGGTGATGATTTGTTGTTTCATTCTAAATATCCGGGTACTCTAAAAGGGTTCAAGGATTCGAGGGGTCAAGGGTTCAAGTGAAAAACCTTATAAATCTGATCCATAAGGATCAGAACAGGGATAATATTAGAATATTAGGGGGAAAATGGCAAGAGATTTCTTTTATAGTTCCAACAGGTTCAATCCAGTTTCGGAATCGGGCTTTCTCTCGATTCTGGTGTCGGACGGGAGAATGAAGAACTCTCCGGTGGCAGAGATGGTGGCAGAAAACATGTGGCCGGTTACTGCTGCAAAATCAGGTCCACATGCGGTGACATGAGCATGCACCAACGGTTTCCCCTCAAGGTAGGATATCGAGCCGGTGACATTACCGAATTCCAAATCCTGGGGGAAGGATTTCTTGATATATGTTTTGTTTTCTGAATCGAAATAGCCTAAGGTCAAATCTTTGAGCGCGCCTAAGCCAAAAAGGAAACCACCTGGTATTTTCTGTGAGTCTACAAAAGCAGACAAAGTAGATATTATCTCTTCCCCTTTTATTAATCTTATCACAAAACCATTGGCGACCTTTCTGAATTGCATCTTGCTTCTCCTATAAAAGCTAACGTTGTTGGTGCTCCCAGTCCCGACAGAGTGGGCGGGCAAGGGTGCCCGCCCTACGATCCTGCGCAATCTAAAGATTGCGGCTACAAAGTCAAACCCAATTACAACTACACGGTTTCTTTCTTGATCCAATCCAAGTATTTCTCGGAGCCCGCCAGAATAGATGTGGCGATGATTTCCGGAACCTCATAGCTGTGAAGTTCCAATACCCGTTTCTTCAAGCTCTCAAAAAGCACATCCTTGGTCTTGGCTATGAGGAGCACCTCATCTTCTGTGGAAAGTTGACCCTTCCAGCGAAAGAATGATTTGACCCCCCCGATCATATTCACGCAAGCTGCCAATTTCTCCTTCAACAGGGTGGTAGCGATCTTCTCCCCTTCCTTATCCGATTTGACCGTGATGAAAACTATAATATAATCCGTCACCTTTTGATCTTCCTTTTTAATACCTGCTCTATTCGGTCCACCTTGCCAGTGAGCCGGTTTTTGGCTTTTTTTCTATCATCGACGGTAATCACCATATACACCCGGTTACTTTCCTTGACTAATGAGTGATGACATTTCTTGATCACCGCAAATACCTGATCCCAGCTTCCCTCCATCACCGTGCTCATGGCGGATGTACGATAGGGCAAACCGCTTTTATCGATGATATCCACCACTTTTGCCACATATTTCCCCACCGATTCCCCCTGGTCCAAAGGGAATATGCTTAAAGAGGCTAACATCTTATCCTCCTTTTTTCACGTCAGATTTAATCCCCAACCATAGACTAAAGTATGGTTTAACATAGAATTTTGTGGCGGGATAAATTCCCGCCACCATGAACTTATCCTTCTTTTCTAACGCTGAATCCAATCTCCAATCCCCCCCGCAGACTGAAGTCTGCGGCTACCCCCACGTCCCCAATAATAAGATGTACTATGAGATTTTCAGCTCATCTTTTATTTCTTTTACCGCTTCTACCATCACTCTGAGTTTCGCTTCTGCTTCTTCCGTAGTTCTGGTCTTTAGTCCGCAGTCCGGGTCGATGTAAACTTTCTCGATGGGAAAAACCTCCAATGCTTTTCTTATATATTCCTTGACCTGCTGTTTTGTCTCAATGATATGACTATGCACATCCAGCACCCCGACTGCAATCTCTTTGGTGAATGGGGGATTTTTGAAAATATCTAAGTTGGAGAAATTGCTGTTGGCAAATTCCAAATCGAGCTGATCCACTGCCAAATCCAGTATCCGCGGATAGAAAATCTTGAAATCTCCGTAGCAGATATGCGAGATGGTTTTTGCTTTTATGCCTTTGGTGACGATCTTCATCGCCTCAATTGCCAAATCGACCTCATCCGGTCGGGTGGAAATGGCTGGCTCGTCGATTTGAATATATTCCGCACCCGCTTTCTCCAAATCCACCACCTCTTTGTGGATCTCCTCCGCTAAAGCCAAAGCCATGGTTCTGCGGTCAGGATAGAATTCATTAAAAGACCAATCACAAATGGTGTAAGGTCCGGTCAACATTCCCTTGACCGGTTTGGTAGTAAGACTTTGGGCATACCGGTATGTCTCCACCGTGATCGGATTTTCTCTTTTCACTTCCCCTTTGACCACCGGCTTTCGATAGTATCTGTTTCCGTAGGATCGCACCAGACCGCTGATCCCGAACCCCTTCATCTTCTCGGCGAAGTAGGTGACCATATCCCCCCTCTCCATCTCACCATGCACCAGAATATCCAGTCCCACCCTTTCCTGCAGACGAATGCACTCCTCGATGGCTTGTCGCTCCAATTGCAAAAGTGTTTCCGGGGTGATCTTGCCTGAAGAAAAATCGCTTCTGGCTTTTACCAAGTAAGCCGGTTTGGGAAAACTTCCTACCGTAGTAGTAAGCAACATATCTTGTTCCTGCTCATTATTAGGCTTCAGCTTGATCTAAATACCCTGCTTAGTTCGTCACAGGCACAATGTTAATGATGTTCCAACATTATAGATAATTTTTCTATGAACGACGAAAAGTTATTATTTTGTTATAGTTTCTTTTCATACCTTTCGACCAACTAAAACCCAATCTTCAGCAAGCCGTCTGGTTTCTTTATTCCTATCCAATTCTAATTTAGACATTGGAAAAAGTTCGCTGTATTCTAATGTGAAATTCGACATAGCAATTTTTATTACACCTATTGATCCACCAATCAGTTCTCTTTGTTTTTCGATTATATTAGCCTCGCTCAGTTGTAAAGTACTCAAACTACTCGAATGAGCCCAACCACATAGATAGCTGTAAAATACGTTCGCATGTAATTCGGATAATCTTGCATCTAAGGCAATCTCTCTCCAGGATTGTATCTTCCAATTCCCATCCAAAATTCTACTCTGCTGTTTTGGTTTTAGACTCAAAAATATTGCATTACTCTTAATAATATCTTCGCAATGTTGAATGCATTCTTGATCACTTGCCTTAATTTTATCTGCTTCCTTTTTTAGAATGGAGACCATGGATAGATATTTTTGTCTGTCTTTGTAACCACCCAACTGCCATGAATAGAATCTAAACTCTCTCTCGTGTTCAGAAACATTCGAACCAAAAACATAATGAAACGTCAAGTATGTTTCAACGATTGCTCTTGCGATCACATTTATTGAGGGCGCGTCAAGAAAATCAACTAGTGTAGAAGGGAAGTCTTTGATAGTCGTACATCTCCCTAAATAGAAAACAGAAGCGCAATGCATGAAGAATTTCCGAGCCAATGATTCAGCTTCTGCTAGCCTTAGATCAGTTAGCTTAACTCCCACATTACTCTGGACAATCCTAAGAAACAGATCTAGGATATTTAGGTATTCTATGTCTTCTTCCATCTCAAGTTCAAGTCCCGTGCGGCCTTTGCTTCATCCAGTCTGCCAACCGGGGTAACATGGGGAGCAGAGGTCACCATCTGGGGATTCTCATCCACTTCTTTGGAAATCTTGATCATGGCATCGATGAATTCATCCAAACTCTCTTTGCTTTCGGTTTCTGTCGGCTCGATCATCAAAGCCTCATGCACGATCAAGGGGAAATAAACCGTGGGGGCATGCAGATCAAAATCCAATAACCTCTTGGCGATATCCAAAGTCTTGACACCTTTTTCCTTTTGTCTGTCGCCGGATAAAACGAACTCATGCTGGCAGAATTCATCATAAGGAAGCTGGTAGTACTGTTTCAATATCTGTCTTAGATAATTGGCGTTGATAATCGCATTCTCGCTAACTTCCCTTAAACCCTTTGCTCCGAGCTGACGGATGTAAACATAGGCTTTCACCATCACCCCGAAGTTGCCATAAAAACTGTGCATTCTGCCAATCGAAAGAGGACGTTTATAATCCAGATAATATTCCTCTCCGCCCTTCTTGCTTGCTTGTTTTGCGACAAATGGAACCGGTAAGAATGGAGCTAAGTTCTCTTTTACCCCAACCGGTCCCGAGCCGGGACCTCCTCCGCCATGGGGAGTGGAGAATGTTTTGTGCAGATTGAAATGGACTACGTCAAACCCCATGTCTCCCGGTCTTGTTATTCCCATGAGTGCATTAAGGTTAGCCCCGTCCATATAAAGTAACGCTCCAGCATCATGCACAACTCGTGATATCTCCAGAATCTCTCTTTCGAATAATCCCAATGTATTGGGATTGGTAATCATCAAAGCTGCCACATCTTCATTCATAACCTTCTTTAATTCCTCGATATCAATCAAGCCCTTCGAATTGGATTTGATCTGCAGGGTGGAAAAACCGGCGGTGATCACCGAAGCCGGATTGGTGCCATGGGCAGAATCCGGGATTATCACCTTGGTGCGGGGGCTTTTGTTCTTTTTATGATAGGCATGGATTATAAGAAGACTGGTCAATTCACCGTGTGCTCCTGCGGCAGGCTGCAGGGAAATCTCCTCCATTCCCGATATTTCCTCCAAATATTCCCCCAGCTCATACATCAATCTCAACGCTCCCTGGATAGTATCTTCTGTTTGGAGGGGATGAATATGAGTCAACCCGTTTAACCGGGCCAAGGTTTCATTGATCTTGGGATTATACTTCATGGTGCATGAGCCTAAAGGATAGAATCCTTTATCCACATGGTGATTTTGGATGGAAAACCGGACAAAATGCCGGGCTACATCCACTTCGCTTACCTCGGGTAAGGCGGGCGGATCTTTTCTCAGCAATTCCGAGGGAATCAGCTCATCTGTTTTCTTTTCCGGAATATCCAATAGAGGAAGGGAAAAACCCTTTCTTCCCGGCGAAGACAGCTCGAATATCAGTTTCTCGCTCATTTATCTAAAACTCCTCAGTCTAAACATGGTTGAATAATATTTACCAAATCATCCGGAGTATCAAGCTTCAGCCTGTCCTTGTTCCGTTAAAGCAGGACACTCCCTTTTATAACAATATCTTTACCTTATTCTCTTTGTAATTGCCACTTCTTATATATCTGTTAAGTGATCCTTGTTTTTTTGTCCGTTGAATCCCGTATGTTTTATCCGTTAAATCCGTTGACCGTTCTGCCTTTGGTCTTTTATTTCTTTTCCCCTTTTAGGTCCTTCATCCTGTCCCTTACCCAGTCTGAATCCGGGGAATCCGGATGCTGAGTCAGGAATGCTTGATATAGTTCCATGGCTTTTGTGGTATCGCCGGATTTGGAGTAACAATAAGGAATATATTCCTCGGCATCCAAAGCCATTTCGCTGGCGGGAAACTTCTGCAGGAAATATTTAAAAGCGTCTACTGCTTTGGGGTAATCCTTTTTCCTCATCTCCAAAGAGGCCAAACTAAAAAGCGCATCAGCGGATTTTCCCTTCTGGTTGTCCGGATCCAATTCCACAACTTTAAGATAGTACGACTTGGCTTGATCGTAATCCTTTCGGCTCTCGAATTTATCGGCTAAGCGAAATGCCAAATCCACATCATTCGGATTCGCTTCGAATTTCTTTTGCAGATCTGTTAAGGTATTTACTCCTTTCAGATAATCTCCGATGATGGTAACAAAGGTATCTGCCGCTACATAACCGTATATCCGGTCTATCTCCTCCCCCGAGCTTTTCATTAGTACGACGGTGGGGTATCCGGCTATATTATAATGGTTCCTTACCAGGGTATCCTTCTTGGCTTCCGTTTTTACGAAAATCATATCCGCGGATAGATTAATTACGTTTTGACGGGTAAAGGTTGAATCCTCCAACCTCTTGCACCACTGTCACCCGTCAGACCAGAAATCCGCAATGATCGGCTGGTTTTTTTCCGATGCCATCTTCAGGGCATCTTCTAAAGAGGCCGCCCACTGGATTTTGACCGGAGCTTTTTTGGTGCAGGAATTCAAAACCGCAAACACTAAAAGCAAAATCATCCCGCCGAGGATTATTTTTTTCATCTTATCCTCCTTTTTGACTGGTAATCTTTCATTCCGTTATTCTAAGTCGCTGACGGTTTGTTCCTTTATGGCTATACTCTCCTCATATTTATCTTCGGGAACGTAGATTTTATATCCCCCCTTCTTTTTGGTGACATATCCCAGACCCTCTTCCAAAAAACTCCCGGATGTCTTCAGGTAACATGGTATGTCGCTATTTTCCAGAGTCTCCTTTAAAAACTCAGCATATACCTTATTACGCGTGCGGTACAGCAGGACCAGATTTTCGGGTAACTCCTCCTCCGAATCATTCGATTCTAACTCCTCGGGAAGCTCTTCTAGGAGATCAACCTCACAGTCCGGGCACCTTTTGGTGCCGGCGCTATATTCGGATTTACATAAAGGGCAGAAAGGCATAAAAATCCCCTCCGAGATCTCTGAATCCTCTGAAACTCTATTTCATAACAGTTCTGACCTAATCATATATTATCTATCAATTGATCTTTAATCTTTTTACTTTCTTCATAGTTCTCTTCTAGAACAAATATTTCGGGGCGTTGTTCTGGAATAAAAGGATAAATTGAACCTCCTACACTTTTAATAAGACACGGTATATTATTCTTTTCTAAAGTCGTTTTTATAAAATCAGCATATGTAAAATTTTGAGTTGAACAAAGGAATACAAACTTCGACTCTTTTTTGGTCATTGGCTTTGATTTTTTCTGATTTTTCACCAGTTCAACTCCATACTTAGTACACATTTTTTCTAAATTTATAATCGTACTTATAATTTGCTCCTTCATGATGAATCCCTTATGCCAATTTTCTCAACTCCCCCACGAAATAATCGATCTCCTCTTTAGTCCTTTTTTCGGTCACGCTTACCAACAGCTGATTTTTCCATTTCCGGTCAAAAAGGCTTAAATCGATCCCTGCCAGGATATTTTTCTTAAGCAGAGATTTGACGATTTTCTTGGTAGGTATGGATGTCTCCAGCACAAACTCTTTGAAAAAAGGAGCATTGAATTTCTTCTTGCAGCCATCGATTTTAGTCAATTGATCCAACGCATAGTGGCTTTTTTGCATGCACAACTCCGCCACTTCTTTTATCCCCGATTTACCTAAGATGGAAAGATAAATACAAGCGGAGAGAGCGCACAAAGCTTGGTTGGTGCATATATTGGAAGTAGCTTTTTCTCTCCGGATGTGCTGTTCCCGGGTTTGCAGGGTTAAGACAAAACCCCTTCTTCCTTCAGCATCGGTAGTTACTCCTACGATCCTTCCGGGCATCCTTCTCAACAGATCCTGTTTAACCGCAAAATATCCCAAATAGGGTCCTCCCAATGAAAGGCTGTTTCCCATAGCCTGTCCTTCCCCCACGGCTATATCTGCATTATACTCTTTAGGTGTTTTTAAAATACCCAAAGAGATCGGATCGCATACCAATACCAAAAGAGCGCCCTGGGAGTGAACCAGGGGTTCAATCTTTAAGATATTTTCCAAAAGTCCGAAGAAATTCGGGGTCTGAATGATCACACATGCCGCCTTTTCGGATAGCTTCTTTTGGGCTGCTTCCAAATCTATCAACCCCTCCTCCAATGGTAGCGTATTTACTTTCATTTTAATCGAGCCGCAATAAGTATCCAATACTTCCCGGTAATTGGGATTTAAAGACCCTGCCACCAAAATCTCGCTTCTTCCTGTGTGAGCATGCGCCAAAAGAGCCGCCTCTGCGGCAGCGGTGGCTCCGTCATACATGGATGCATTCGCCACATCCATGCCGGTCAGCTCGCAGATTAACGATTGAAACTCATAGATGCTCTGCAGCGTCCCCTGACTTACCTCTGCCTGGTAGGGAGTATAGGCGGTATAGAATTCGGAGCGGGATATGATCTGATCTACGATGGCGGGAATGAAGTGATCGTAGGCTCCCCCCCCCAGAAAACAGATCATCTTTTCGGTGTTAACGTTCAAGCGGGCCAGCTCACCCAACAGTTTGGTTAGTTCCAATTCGGATAAGGGTGGTGGAAGTTTCAACTCATCCCTCAGTCGGACTGATCCGGGAATTGCAGAAATCAATTCGGAGAAATCTTTCACCCCGATTTTTTCCAACATCTCTTTTCGATTTTGATCGGTATTGGGAACGTAGCTCATATTATCCTGATTTTAAAGGTTAGCTTGGAGCATTCAGCATCAGCTTGATCTAAATCCTAAAAAACATGCCTTGGTTCTGTTTACCTGAAGAGGAACACTTCGATTCATTCTCTGCAGAAACTTTTCCTTAAGGATTTTTCTTCACTATTAATTTTTGATAGCGATTTTAACCTCCTACCAACTTCCTGTATTCCGCTGGTGCCAGGAGAGTATCGATCTCCTTGGGATTTTTGATCTTAATCTTTATGATCCAACCCTCCCCATACGGATCGGAATTGATCAGGTTGGACTGGGAGGATAATTTGGCATTTATCTCCATCACCTTACCGCTGACCGGAGAGAATATATCCGATACCGCTTTAACCGCTTCGATGGTACCGAACGATTTCATCTGTTCCACTTCCCTACCCACCTCCGGAAGTTCCACAAACACCACGTCTCCCAGCTCCTTTTGGGCATAATCGGTTATGCCCATAGTGGCAACGTCCCCGGTCAATTTTAGCCATTCATGCTCCTTGGTATACTTTAAGTCATCTTTGATTACCACTTTTGCTTCCACGATTCCTCCTCCGTAATCTAAACTGCGTTAAAAATCCGTTTCCTTCTCCAGCTTTATCCTGCTACGAAAGTATAAGCAAATTTTGCAAAAAAACCAAATTAATTTGTACTTGAAAAATTCACCCACCGGGATATTTACTGCGGAATAAGTTATTTCGAAGCTTTTTCTACTTCCGGCGATTCCTCTTTAAGCATTTCATCAATCAAGCCGGTGGTGAAATGGCCGCTGATGAATCTTTTGTCGTTCAAGATTTTTTTATGAAAATCGATGGTGGTGGAGACTCCTTCGATGATGAATTCGTCCAAAGCTCTTCGGGCTTTCAAAATCGCCTCTTCCCGGTTTTTTCCGTGAGCAATCAGTTTGGCGATCATCGAGTCGTAATAGGGCGGGATGACATATTTGGCGTAAGCATGCGTATCCACCCGGATTCCATGCCCCCCCGGGACATGAAAACTGGTGATCAACCCCGGAGACGGCATAAAGTTCTTCTGGGGATCTTCCGCATTGATTCGGCACTCGATGGCATGTCCTCTGAATTTGATATCCTCCTGCGAAATCCCCAGCTTTTCTCCGCCGGCGATGCGAATCTGTTCTTTGATCAAATCCACGTCGGTAATTTCCTCGGTAACCGGATGCTCTACCTGGATCCGGGTGTTCATCTCCATGAAGTAGAAGTTTTTATTTTGATCCAAAAGAAATTCTATGGTGCCGGCGCTTTGATAATTCACGTGACGGGCACCCTTTACCGCTATTCTTCCCATTCTGGCTCTGAGCAGATCATCCACTACCGGAGAAGGTGATTCCTCCAAAAGCTTTTGATGCCTTCTCTGCAGGGAGCAATCCCTTTCCCCAAAATGGACCACATTTCCAAAGCTGTCTCCCAATATCTGGATTTCAATATGTCTCGGATCGGATATGTACTTTTCGATATACACTTCCGGGCTTCCAAAAGCCGCTTCCGCTTCCAACTTGGCCATCTGGTAACCCTTTACCAGTTCAGCATCGTTATGGGCAACTCTCATTCCCTTCCCTCCCCCCCCAAATGAAGCCTTTATGATCACCGGGAATCCGATGCTTTGACTCAAAGATATTGCCATCTCTTCCGATTCCACCACCCCGTCACTCCCCGGGATGACCGGAACGCCCGCTTCTTTCATGGTTTTTTTGGCTAAGGATTTGTCCCCCATCAATCTGATGCTTTCCGAGCTCGGACCGATGAATTTTATGTCGCAGGATTCACATATCTCGGCGAAATCGGAATTCTCCGCTAAAAACCCGTATCCGGGATGGATGGCGTCGGCGTTGGTAACCTCCGCCGCACTGATAATCCTTTTGGGGTCTAAGTAGCTCTCTTGGGATTTGGCAGGACCTATACAGACATCTTCGTCCGCAAAACGGACGTGAAGCGATTGGGTATCTGCCTCGGAGAAAACCGCCACTGTCGCAATCCCCAGCTCCTTACAGGCCCGGATGATGCGTAATGCAATTTCCCCCCGGTTGGCAATCAGTATTTTTTTAAACAAAAAATCTCCAACTAATTCTTTAAGATATAACTTTAGTTGATAACACCGACAATCAGTTCCGATACAACTTTAATTTTCCAATGCTATCCTTACTCTGCACTCTTTACTCTTCACTCCTCTTTTATTTCATTTCCTTTTTTCTTTAGTCTCGGTTGCTTTTTCATACTCATGCCATCCTCTATCTGCCGCACCGGTGATCCCTTTGACCCTCAGCTCAAAATCGTCCGGATTGCTGGCTTGAATTAAAGCTTCCTCATACGAGATCATTCCCTGTTTATACAGGTGCATGATGGACTGATCAAAAGTTTGCATGCCGTACTGGATCGCCCCACTTTCAATCAGCTCGAGGATCAAGGGTGTTTTCAAGGGATCGACTATATATTCTTTGACCAAACCGGTGTTAACCAGCACCTCCACTGCCGGCACCCGTCCGGGAGTATCCGATCTGGGTAAAAGCCTCTGGCAAACTACCGCTTTTAAAGTCGACGATAAAAGGAGCCGGATCTGCTGATGCTGGTGCGGGGGAAAGAAAGATATGATCCGGTTTACCGTCTCTAAAGCATTCAAGGTATGCAGGGTGCTCATCACCAGGTGTCCGGTATCGGCTGCGGTAAGAGCTATGGACATCGTTTCCAAATCTCTTATTTCTCCCAGCAGAATAACGTCGGGGTCCTGCCTGAGGGCATGCCGCAGGGCGGTTACGAAAGATTCGGTATCTCCCCCTATTTCCCTCTGGGCGACAATGCTTTTTTTGTTACGATGTATGAACTCAATCGGATCCTCTATGGTTAAAATATTTTCTGCCCGGGTGGAGTTTATATGATCTACTATCGTCGCCAGGGTGGTTGATTTTCCGCTTCCGGTGGTTCCGGTAAGTATGATCAAACCTCTCCGATTATCTGCCAGTTTTTTCAAAACCGGCGGCAGATTCAACTCCTCAAAAGAAGGTATGTTAGTGTTGACTGCTCTAATGGCTACTCCGACGGTTCCCCTTTGTCGATAGAAATTGATTCGGAAACGACCCATCTTGGACACACTCAAAGCCAAATCCAATTCGTTTCTCTCTAGAAATTTACTCTTCTGTTCCCCGGTAAGAATTTGACTCATTATCTCTTCCATGCTCTGGGGAGAAACGGGTTCATCCTCCAGAGAACGAAGCACTCCATCAATACGCAAGGTGGGTTTTACCCCGATCCGGATATGCAGATCCGAAGCTTTGGTAGAAAGCATCTCTTCCAGCATCTGTTTTAGCGTCATGAATCCCCCTCCTTTTATTCACCGACATTACCGGATCATCCAGCCTAAATCCCAGGCTAATCCGTTTTAATGATTTATTGGTTTAAGCCCCTTGCCACTTTCTACCCATAACTTCGGCTTAAATCAAGCATTAATTGAATTCTGACGCCAAATAATATGCCCTCACTTAAATAGTGTTTTTACTTCCTTATCCCCCAGAGAAGCTTCTTTATCTACTGACAGAAATTATCGTTTTTATACCGTTCTAAGCCGGATCGATTAAAAACAGTGTCTGCCCAAATTCGACTGGCTTGGAATTTTCCACTAAAATCTTGGCTACTCGTCCTGCTACCTCCGATTCAATCTCGTTCATCAGCTTCATGGCTTCTATGATGCAAACCACCTGTCCTTTGGTTATCTGCTGGTTCAATTCCACGTAAGGTTTGGCATCGGGGGCGGGTGCCCGGTAAAACGTTCCCACCATAGGAGATTTTATGGGAATCAAATGGTCGGTATCCTCGATGATTTTTACCGGCTCTTTGGTAACTACAGGCGCTGGAGCAGGGACTGGAACGGCAACTGGAACTGTCATCACCGGCTCGACTTTAGGCTCAACGGTTATGATGGGAGTTCCTTTCTCCGAAGTAGACTCTCTCGATTCTGGTGGCTTCTTGGAAATCCTCACCTTCTGCCCCCATCCCGAAACTTCCAGCTCACCGATATTGGATTCTTCCACCAACTTTACCAATTTTCTGATCTTGGATACCCACATAACTTCTCCCTCCGTTTGAGGGTTTGAGTCTGCGAACAGGTTCTTAGTTCAATTCAACAATTTAACCTTATAAGAGATGTTAATTAAAACGATCCTAACCCAAAGAGTCTGTGTACGTTGTTTTTAAAGCTCAAGCAGGTTTCTTTCTGAATGTGTCAAAACCTGATATCCTTTTGGGGTAATCAGAACATCGTCCTCGATTCTCACCCCGCCCCAATCGGGTATATAGATTCCCGGTTCAATGGTAATAACCATACCTGATTCCAAAACCTGCTGGTTGGTCGTATTGATCGCCGGATTATCATGGATTAAAAGTCCGATTCCGTGCCCCAAACCATGACCGAAGTATTTACTGTAACCGGCTTTTTTGATGATATCCCGGGCTATTTTATCCAAATCGCAAGCTTTGATCCCCGCTCTGACTTTATCAGTAGCATGCTGTTGAGCTTTTAAAACCGTGCTATATACTATTTTTTGTTTTTTACTGGCTTTTCCCACCATCACGGTTCTGGTAAGATCAGCGGTATAACCTTCCACCACAGCGCCAAAGTCCATGGTTACAAAATCCCCTTTTTGGATTCTTTTGTTTGAAGCTATCCCATGGGGAAGCGCCGCTCTTCTTCCCGAAGCTATGATGGTCTCGTAATATGGGGTGGAGGAACCGAAACCTTTCATCCGGTATTCGATTTCTGCAGCCAAATCCAACTCCCTTACTCCCGGTTTGATGATACCGAGAATCTCAGAGTAGACCAAATCGGTAATCTCCGCAGCTTTCGTAATGTATTCAATCTCCTGAAGGTCTTTCTTAATGGTCAGGGTATCTACGATTTTATCCACTGGTACCAATAGACAATCTGGCAGCAGGTCTTGTAGTTTTTGGAAAACCTTGTAGCTTATGTGTTCGGATTCAAAACCCAGTTTGATTCTTTTGGATTTTAGCCCGGGCAGATCGGGCAGACCCGATAACAGATCCCGTTGAACCATAGTTACTTTGGAGAACTTCACTTGTTCCTTTGACTGCTGTTGGTAACGAAAGTCTGTTAGGAAAGTGGAATAGTGCGGGGAAATCAACATCATACCATTGGAACCGGTATATCCGGATAGGTATCTGACATGCGGCAGGGATGTGATTAAGAAAACATCCAGGTTCTCATCCTTCAGAATTTTTTGTATACCTTTGATTCTGTTCTTCATGCTGTAGCTTCCTCTTCTTCTAAGTATTCGGTTCTTTAAATCTCATACCCTTTTTGGCTAACAGACTATCTTCCAGCTCAGCCATTCGCTTCTCAAGTTCCGGGCTAGCCGGATTCTGCTCCTGCATTCTTCTATAGACTTCCAATGCCATGGCAATATGATTTTGTTTGGCGTAAACCTCGGCTAAGCTTTTGGTCAAAAAGAAAACCTTTTTCTTTTCCCTTCGCTCCGGGGAGTAAGGTGTGCTGATTTCTTCCTTTTCCAAGCTTAAATCAGGATTATCGTTATGATCCGGGGATGTTTTTTCCAAGAAACTCCTCCCTCGCTTTCCCCCCTGAACCTACTAACCGCTTAAACGATAACATTTCCTCAGTCCGGTGTCAAGCAAAAATTTCCTGACTTAAGATGGTAAGTAAAAAATATAATCAGGAATGCTTAGGGATCGTCAAGCTTCAGCTTGATCCAGAAAGGTTATAGGAAGATAGGAGATTTAAAGTTGGCCATATCGTTTCACAATTTTCTGGATGATATTATTGGTAGATCTTCCCTTAACCTGCCGAACAGTTTTTACCCTGCCGCCGCCGGATTCTACTATCTTACTCCCCACGATATTACCCTTGACATAATCTCCTCCTTTTACCAAAACATCCGGAACCAGGGCAGCAATCACGTTTGAAGGTGTTTCTTCCCTGAAAATTAAAACATAATCCACCATCTCCAGCGAGGCGATAATTTCAGCCCGGTCATTTTGCGGGAGGATGGGTCTTTTTTCTCCTTTGATTTTCCGCACCGAGGAATCGCTGTTTAAACCCACGATTAGAACATCGCCGAAGGATTTCGCTCTTCTCAAGCATTCGATATGTCCCCGGTGGATAATATCGAAACACCCGTTGGTAAAAACCACCAGCCTCCCTTGTCTTCTTAATGTATTCCGTATCTTAACCAGTTCTTTTATACTTTTGATTTTTGATGATTTTATCATACGAGTCAACCCGTTTTTTTCGTGGTTTCCGATGAGGCCTTCAATGAGAGTCGAGGAATTCTTTAAGATCGCCAAACAGTTCTTCTTTGGATACCTGAGCCGTCCCCACCTCCCCCACCACAATACCGGCAGCATGATTGGAAATTAATGCCGCCTCTTTATAATTGGCTCCGGCAGAAAATGCACAAGTAAAGGCAGAGATCACTGTATCTCCCGCTCCGGTTACATCGTATACTTTTTTTGCCTTGGTCGGGAAATGGGTCAGGGTTCGGTTGGATTCAAACAGCGACATTCCCTTCTCCCCCCGGGTGATAAGCAAAGCTTCCACATTCAGTTTCTTAAGTAGCCCCCAACCGACCTCCTCTAGGATGGCTTCATCTTTTATTCTCTTTCCGTAAACGAATCCTGCTTCATGATGATTGGGGGTGATCAAAGATACCTGACGGTAGTTCATGAAATGGGTCTCTTTGGGGTCAACCGCTATGAAAACCCGGCTCTCTTTACATAATGCAATCAGTTCAGTTAGAAGATTTAAAGTGATTACCCCTTTGCCATAATCGGAGATGATCACCCCCCCGATTTCATTTATTCTCCCTCTCACCAGATTTAAAATTTCCTTTTCCAGTTTTTCCGAAATCTCCTCAGTGTCTTCCCGGTCAGCGCGAACCACTTGCTGGTTGTGAGCTATCACCCTTGTCTTCACCGTAGTCCGGCGGTGATTATCCATAAAAATCCCCTCGGAGGTAATCCCCGCCTCTTTCAAAGCATGCATCATCCTATCACCATTCATATCATCGCCGGCTATCCCTACTAAAACCGGCTTATCTCCCAAACTTTTGACATTTAAAGCCACGTTGGCTGCACCGCCTAATTTGATCGATTCCTTGACTATCTCCACCACCGGCACCGGAGCTTCCGGAGATATGCGGGAAACGCTTCCCCAAAGATATTCATCCAACATCACATCGCCCAAAACTAAAATCCGATGGCCACCCCAATCGGCAAGTATCCGATTAAATCTCTCTTTTATAATTTTCTCCAAGTTTCCTCCCCACTTGAACTTTTGAACCCTTGAACTCTAATTAACCCGGATTAAGATTCCCATCTTCAAACCATGCTCCCCACCCATAGAAATAAATTCAAAATTCTTTTGAGGGCAATCCTTTTTATGAAATCTGACCAGACACCTTCCTATGGCAGTGCCGATCAGTCCCCCATAAAATACGTCCGACACAAAGTGAACATTGTTGTTGACCCGACCCCAGGCGATCAGAGTTGCAGAACCATATGCCAATAATTTTACCATCCAGCTTTTATATTGTTCCGCTATCACCGAGCTTATCGCAAAAGCAGTGGTAGCATGACCCGACGGAAAAGATTGGGAATAAGAAGGAGGGGGAAATTTCAACGGATCAAAATGGAATGCCCCCTCGTCTTTAAATGGCCTGGTTCTCCCCACTATATGTTTAAGGCTGATGGTTATCCCCTCAGACAACGCCAGAGACTCCAGGCACAGAAATGCCGTCTCCTTGCATTTGCGATCCTTAAAAACCAGACCACTAAGATAGAATCCGCCTATGGTTAAATTTACCGCCCGGTTGGTATAATGGCTGGTCCATTTCGATATCCGGTCAGTGCAGCTGGTCCGGTTTCGCTGTGCCGCATCCTGCAGGTCCCTGTCCATCAGCATAAGTTCAAAGGTAGAGATCGATATGGTGGTGAAAAGTATCAAATCCTTTTGCTTCCAATATAAAGGAGCGGTTAAGACATGCTTCGAATCCGTGTAAATAAATTTAACCAAACTATCCACCGTTTCCACACCCTTTTGCTCTGATACGGCTCTAATTGATCCGAGGGGAGACAAAAAACAGAGTACTGAAAGCCAAATTATCCCAAACTTCTTAATGGTTTCCCGGCAAATCCGGTTGCTTTTCTTCACCATATCTTTAAGGAAACTCACGTTTTAGCAAAGTTTTTGCTTGACATCAGTCATTAATATATTAAAATGGATTGAAAATGCAAGTATAATGCACCGGTTGGGAAGCTTATCACCGGAAGGAGAAAAAAATGGAGCCAAAACAACACCGGATTAATGTGGAGTTAGGCGAGAAAGAATCTGAAGGAATTTATTCCAATTTGGCGCTGATCTCTCATTCCCCCTCGGAGTTTATCATAGATTTTGCCCGGGTCATGCCTGGAGTCCAGAAGACCAAAGTTTACGCCCGTATAGTGATGACCCCGGCACATGCCAAGATGCTTCTGGATGCTTTGGGAGAGAACATAAAGAAGTTCGAGGGGCAATTCGGGAACATCAAGCTTTTCGGAATGGAAGAAAAAGAGAAAGGAATCGGATTCCAGGCGCAAAAGGGAGAATGAGGGATCAACCGGAAAATTCTGGGGAATGAATCTTTCATATCAATCCGCAGATTGCCGGATTTAATCGGATGAATATCCTTAAACGGGTTTGATGCCTCTTAACTTTCGATCCTTAGAATAAATTTAGCTTATAATAAAACGGGAGAAAACTAAGTGAATAAACAACCTATTGGCAGTTTTACCTTTGTACTGCACTCACACCTTCCTTATGTGATTGCCCACGGCAAATGGCCCCACGGCATGGACTGGCTGAACGAGGCATCTGCGGAAACATATATACCCATATTGAATATTTTAAATGAGCTGGTGGAAGAGGGATATTCACCCAAACTTACCCTGGGCATTTCTCCGGTTCTCTGTGAGCAGCTGGCGGATGAATCCTTTAAACAGGAGTTTTCTTCCTATCTGGATGACAAAATCTACGCTGCGGAGCAGGATATCCAAGAGTTCACCAAGCACGAGCGCAAGCTGATGCTCCAGCTGGCTCATATGTGGAAAGATTACTATTCCAAGATAAAGTTTGATTTCGAAAACAGATACGGGCGCAATATCATCCATCAATTCAAAAAATTACAGGATGACGGTTACATCGAGGTGATGACCTGTGCCGCTACGCATGGGTATCTTCCTCTCCTGTCTCAAGACACCTCCGTGCAGGCACAGATAAAGCAGGCGGTACAGAGTTATACCCAGTTTTTTGGAAAAGCTCCCCGGGGTATCTGGCTCCCCGAATGCGCTTACCGTCCCGGTTACAAATGGGCGCCACCGGTTAAGACCAGCCTGGGAAACAAAAGTTATCCAAGAAAGGGAGTGGAGGAATTCCTAAGCGAAAACGGAATAGATTATTTTATTATCGATAACGCCCTGCTTAAAGGGGGTAAAGCCATCGGGGTGTATATAGATAGATTTGAGGCTCTCAGAAAACTGTGGGGTCAGTATGAAAAAGAATATGCCCCCCGGGAGGAGGATGTGGAAAAAACTCCCCGCGAGGTTTATTTGATCGGAACCGAGGGGAAAAAGCCGGTGGCGGTCTTTACCCGCGATCCGGAGACCGGATTGCAGGTCTGGAGCGGGGAATGGGGTTATCCCGGAGACGGAAATTATCTGGATTTTCATAAAAAGCATTTCCCCGGGGGACACCGCTACTGGAAAGTAACCTCTGCCAAAAGCGATTTGGCGGATAAATGGGAATACTTCCCGGAGGACGCCCGGAAGAAAATTCCAGAAAATGCCAAACATTTCACGGCCTTGATAAAGAGCTTACTGACCAAGTATCACAAAACGACCAAAAAGAAAGGAATCATCTGCGCCCCTTATGATGCCGAGCTTTTCGGGCACTGGTGGTTTGAAGGAACCCAGTTTTTGAAATTGGTATTGAAATATGTGGCGGACGATCCCGAATTGGAGCTAACCACCTGCAGCCGTTTTTTGGATGAAGCCAAACCTAGTCAGGTGATTTCGATTCCCGAAGGTTCGTGGGGGGAGGGCGGATATCATTATATCTGGCTGAATGAATGGACCGAATGGACCTGGAAACACATTTATGAAGATGAAGTGAGGATGCAAAAAATAGTGCAGGAGTTCGGAGAAACCAAGGATGAGGATTTGAAAAAGATATTAAAACAGCTCTCGCGTGAACTCTTGCTGCTTCAGGCATCTGATTGGCAATTTTTGATCTCTACCTGGAGCGCCCGGGATTACGCCGAATTAAGGTTAACCGAGCACCATCAGAATTTCGTCCGGTTAGCGGAGATGGCGGAAAAGTATGGCCGGGGTGAGTGGGTGGATCCGGGCGAGTGGGCATTTTTAGGAGACGTCGAATCCCGAGATAACCTATTTAAGGATATAAATTGCAAATGGTTCGGTAAGGTGGAATTTCCTCCACGATGATAACTAATATCCAATGGTACCAGACCCGGTTATCAACATCTCAATTGGTTGGATGTTGGTACCTCTAAACGAGGATCAAATGATAATCAAACGAAGGGGGTGAAATCAAAAGCAGATAAATCCTTTAGGTTCTAACGAAGCGTTCCGCAGGAGTAGAACCCCAGCTGAGTAATGGTTGGTAGCGGATAACTTGTCCTTTAAGAAAGAATCTGTTACCGTAAACAGATTATCCAAGCATTACGTCGCCTTTAAATGCAGGCGACGAACAGGAGGTTAAGATGAATATCTATGTAGGGAACCTATCACGTGACGTTACCGAAGCAGATTTGCAGGAAGCTTTTACCGCATTCGGACAAGTTTCATCCGCTTCTATTATCAGGGACAAATTCAGCAACGAGCCCAGAGGATTTGGATTTGTGGAGATGCCCTCCCGGGAAGAGGCTCAGGCTGCCATTACTGGACTTATGGGTAAGGAGTTAAAAGGACAATCCCTCAACGTCAGCGAAGCGCGACCCCGTACTGAGAGAAGTGGAGGAAGGGGAGGAGGAGGAGGAGGAGGAGGAAGGGACCGGAGGAGAGGTGGCGGCAGCGGAAGCGGCGGACCGAGACGCGGAGGCAGCGGTGGTGGCGGTAGGCGATTCCGAATGTGATAATTAAGAGTAACCGGTATTAAGGTAGCCGCAGGCTTTCGGATGTATTGAAAAACGTATTCGCAGTGTTTAATGCCCTGATCGGGTGGAGTAATTCATTATCTTAGAGTGGCGGGAATCGCGTATGCGTTCACACGAATATCCCGCCATTTATGAGGACGGTTTTTCTTGTGTCTCTAAAGGTTGTGGCTACCTTAGGTAAATTAATATTTCGTTTTTGTGATTTTCCCGTAGCTTGAAATGGTAGAAGTAATCAGGATGAATTGAAAATAGTGATCCATCTTCTAACCATAAACCAATCAGGTTGGAGGTATAGATGAAAAAAACCAAGTTAGCTTTTTTCCTGTTTTTAGCAATTCTATGTTTAAGCTCAAGTCTTTTGGCGCTTGAAGGGAACAACCCTCTCCTTTCCAGACGAACCAGGATGGAACGTAAGCCCTCGCAAACGGAAAACTCTCTTGTGCTGCAAAAAGAGAGCAAAACTCCTTTAACCCCGGATCTTTGGCTTGCACATCAAGCGCAGAAAACCAGAGAAACTGCAACCGGTACCGGAGCTATCAGTGGACGAGTCACCCAGGCTCCGGGTGGGACCACTCCTATCGAAAATGTATACATTGAAGCCTATCAATTGACTTGTCCCAATTATTCCGGTTCTGCTTTAAGCGATTCCGACGGATATTATGTGCTCGATAATCTACCTGAAGGAGATTACTGGGTCAATACCGGTAACGATTCGATCTTTTTGGATCTGAACTGGAACAATCAACCGCTCTCGGGAGAACCTGATACCGTGACGGTAATCTCCAATGTTACCACCACCGATATAAACTTCTCCTTACCGGTAGGAGGAAAAATTACCGGCAGGGTAACTATGCCCGGAGCTTCTAATACTTCATTGTATGTACATGCCAAAGATACCCTTACCAATCATTATTATTCCGGGTCTGCCGAATCTGATACCGACTTTGCCTCTTATGAGATAAGAAAACTCCCCTCCGGTATTTACAAAGTGTTCACATCCGACAGCGATAGTTTTTTGGTTGAATATTATAATGATAAACCCGACTGGGTCAGCGCAGATCCGGTACCAGTAACTCAAGGATCGACCACCTCGGGGATCAATTTTGTCCTGGCTCTCGGCGGAAAAATAACCGGAACGGTGACACTTCCCGGAGCATCAGATGTTTGGGTGTTCGTATATGCCCGCAATACATCCACCGGAACCCCCTATGGTGTTACAGCTTCCAATTTTGGTGGGAACTCAGCCGGATATACTATCAACGGATTACCCACTGGAACCTACAAAGTGTTTACCTCTAATTACCAGGGCTATCTGGATGAATACTACAATGATAAACCAAACGAATCCGGCGCTGATTTAGTTTCCGTCACAGCGGGAAGCACCCACTCGAATATTAACTTCACCCTGACCTTAGGTGGAATCATAAAAGGGAACGTTGCCAGCTCAGCCAAGGGGCTGCTGGACAATATCCCGGTATACGCTTATTCCACCACAACTTACATTAACGAAGGGATCGGTATCACCGACGCATCCGGCGATTACCGGATAGACGGGCTAGCAACCGGATATTATAAAATTTTGGCTTACGGTGATTCCGTTTATGCCGATGAGTATTTCAACAATAAAACCCTGTGGAATAATGCAGATTCTGTGTTGGTTACCGCAGCTGATTCAGTTACCGGAAAGAATTTCAGCCTGGATGTGGGAGGTTTGATCAGCGGGTATGTGTATGGGGATGGAGGCGTGCCTCTTTCCGGCAGCGATGTCGTGGCATTTGGCATCTTCGATGAGGTGACAATATACAGATCAACTGCTACTTATGCCGATGGAAGTTATAAAATAAGCGGCCTGCGTAGCGGATATTATGAGGTTTTGGCTTCGATTGAGTGTGATAACATGTGGTTTGATAACAAAACTATTTACGATATTCCGGATTCGGTTCTGGTTACTATGCCATTTGAAGTAACCGGGGTTAATTTCAATTTTCCGTCTTCAGTGGGAGACGATGGAAACCAACCCAGTATAAAACCGAATGAATTCGATCTCAGCCAGAACTATCCCAATCCTTTCAACCCCACCACGATCATCGAATATACGCTGCAGAAGAAAACCCAGGTAAACTTGGAGATTTATAATCTTCTGGGACAAAAGGTCAAGACCCTGGTGGATGAATATCAATCCCCCGGCTCTTATCGTATTTTATGGGATGGGAGAAACGAGCAGGATCAAACCGTTGCCACCGGCATGTACTTTTACAAATTAGAAGGCAATGGAGTTTCTCAAACCAAGAAAATGATTATGCTGAAGTAATCGAATGGATTCTTGCAACTTTGGGACAGGGATCAAAAATCCCTGTCCCAACCTATGAGATAAAAATGCACAGAAATAAGTTCGCTTTTTGCTTGATTATTGCAGTGGTGTTAGGGCTTTGTACCAATCTTTGGGCACATGAGAAAAACTTGCCTTTCCAGTCCGCAGGATCCAAATTCGGGCATAAACCCAAGCAGATGGAGAACCACCTTTTACTCCAGCCAGAGGGAATAGCTCCATTAGCGCCCGATCTCTGGATTTCTCAAAATGCCCCGAAAGTTCATCGAGTGATTACTGGAACCGGAGCAATTAGTGGCCATGTCACCCAGGCTTCGGGCGGCGATCCCATCGAAGGCATGTGGATTGGATCTGAACAGTTATTCTGTCCATATAGTGGTGCGGGTTCCTATAGCGATGCCGATGGTTACTATGTCATTGATCTTCTCCCTGCCGGAGAATATATGGTTTATACCGAAAATGAGTCTGTCTTCGTTGATGTTTACTGGGACAATAAGCCGGATAAGAACAGCGCAGACACCGTTACCGTAGCTTCAGATGACACCACTGATAACATCAACTTTACCCTCGAGGTCGGTGGAAAGATCACGGGAACAATCACACTGCCCGGCGCCACTTCTGTTTCGGTATCGGTATTACCTTGGAATATTGCCTCCGAAAATGAGTACAGCAGCGGTTGGGCCTATAATCCTTCGGGAAGTTCCGCCACATATGTTATCAACGGATTACCTACCGGAAGTTACAAGCTCTGTACTTCCAACAATCAAGGTTATCTCGACACGTATTACGATAACAAACCGGATGAGTCAAGTGCGGATGTTGTTCCAGTGACTTTAGGATTAACTACCTCTGGCATTGATTTTACCTTGTCTTTGGCCGGAAAGATTACCGGCACGGTTACGATGCCCGGAGCTTCCTCGGTTTCGGCATTGGTATATGCGACTGACACCACTACGGGAGATTACTATTACGTCTATGCCTCCGGTTCGGGAAACTCTGTTGCTTACGAGATCATCGGGCTACCCGCGGGAACTTACCGGGTGAGCGCATACGACTTGTATGGGAAGTATGTTTATGAATACTATAATAACAAACCAGACATAGCCAGTGCGGATCCAGTTTCGGTTACGGCGGGGAGCACGAGACCAAACATAGACTTTACATTAGATTTAGGCGGAATAATCAAAGGCACCATTTCGAGTTCGGCCAAGGGACAGCTGAGAAGCATCCGGGTATGTGCATATTCTACTACCAATCAACTGTCGTATGAAAGAGCTGTATTCACCGACGCTTCCGGGAATTACCGGCTAACCGCGCTCCGGAGCGGATACTATAAGATCTATGCCTTTTACGACACGACCTATGCTTCCAGGTTTTATAACAACAAAGATACCTGGAGTGCTGCCGATTCTGTGTTGGTTACGGCACCAGATTCAGTTATGGATAGGAATTTTAACTTGCAAACCGGAGGTTCCCTAAGCGGATATGTCTATGGTGAAGGAGCTTTGCCTCTTTCCGGTGCTAATGTGATTGTATATGGCACCTTCGATCTGTGGTCTGTCTATAAAATTACTGAAACTTCAGCTGACGGAAGCTACAAGATAGGAGGGTTGCACACGGGAAAGTATGCGGTTACAGCGTTGATTGAATGTGACCAAATGTGGTATGACAACAAACCATTGTGGTCTCCGCCCGATTCAGTCCTGGTCACTATGGGGAGCAACACTCCCGGCATCAATTTTAATTTCCCTTCTGCAGTGGGAGGAGATGGAAATCAACCCGGCATAAAGCCGAATGAATTCGAACTTAGCCAGAACTATCCCAATCCTTTCAACCCCACCACGATTATCGAATACACCCTCCAGAAAAAAGCCCAGGTTAATCTTGAGATTTATAATCTACTGGGACAAAAAGTAAAAACCCTGGTGGATGAATATCAATCCCCCGGTTCTTATCGTATTTTCTGGGATGGGAGAAA
This sequence comes from uncultured candidate division Zixibacteria bacterium, assembly GCA_903908285.1. Taxonomy (GTDB): domain Bacteria; phylum Zixibacteria; class MSB-5A5; order MSB-5A5; family SM1-73; genus CAIVRH01. The sequence continues at coordinate 45,033 of CAIVRH010000008.1, read as the reverse complement.
CGAACAGGAACAAACCGTTGCCACCGGCATATATTTTTACAAATTAGAAGGCAACGGGGTTTCTCAAACTAAGAAAATGATTATACTGAAATAATCGAATTGATTCTATCATTCTGATCAATAACAATTTTTCCCTGGAGGTTTAGATGCAAAAAAACAAGTTCGCTTTTTGCTTATTTCTGATATTGCTAATGGGTCTTATTTGCAATCTGTGGGCGCAAAATAAAAATATGTTTACACCTCAACAAAAACTTCACTTACAGAAGATAGCCAGGATGCTCCCCCCGGAAGCAAGAAGTTGCCTTCCGCCTGAAGTTTGGACATCCGAAAAACCATGCGAATCCAGTAAATCCATGACCGGAACCGGAGCTATTAGTGGGACGGTAACTAAAGCTGCCGGTGGTGGTGGAATAACCGGAGTGTATGTGCGAGCTCATCTTTGTGAATGTCCCTCTTCGAGCGGATTCGCCTTAACCGATGCCAGCGGTAACTATACCATTACCGGTTTAACAGCAGGTCGATATACGGTTTGGACCGATAACGACTCCATATTCACGGATGTCTACTACAACCATAAAACCTGGCAGAATGCTGACACGATAACGGTTGGTTCGGGCACAATCAGCGGCATCAATTTCAGTTTGAATGTCGGTGCACAGATCACCGGGAAACTCACGTTAACCGGTTTAACCACATATGGCATAGTATTCGTTGAGGCAATTGATACCCTCACTAACCAATATTACATTTCCCAAGCATCTTTAATCGGTGTCGATACTGCCACTTACGTCGTCAAAAGATTGCCGACCGGCAAATTCAGAATTAAAACCTACAGTATGAGCGGTTATATCGACGAGTATTACGACGATAAATCTGATGCGGCATCTGCGACCGTAATTTCTGTAACCGAAGGCAGCACCTATTCCTCCAAAAACATCACTTTGGACCTAGGCGGTATCATCAAGGGAACCATTACCGGTTCCGGAGCTTTGAACCATATACAGGTATTTGCTTATTATGTTCCCAATAAGTTTGAATGGTTAAACATGACCGGTATCACGAACTCCAGCGGTGTCTATCGGCTGACCGGACTTCGAAGCGGGGCTTGGAAGGTGTTTTGTTATGCAGATACCACCTATGCCTGGGAATGGTACAACAATGCCAGCAGCTGGAACAGTGCTGCCAGCGTTACCGTAACTGCCCCGGATAGCGTAACCGGGAAGAATTTCTCATTGGAAATCGGGGGTTCCATTAGCGGGCACGTGTATGATGCAGGAGCCAACCCGATTAATGACTGCCAAGTGATAGCGTTTGATAGCTCCTTCTTTGAGATCGGACAAGGAATGCGAGGAACCAACACCAATAGCTCCGGGTATTATAAGATAGGGGGGTTGCGTACCGGCAGTTATACTGTGGAAGCTTCCACGGCATGCGACAATCAGTTTTACAACCACAAAGATTCCATTTGGGATGCTGACCCGGTCGGTGTCACCATGCCCAGTAATGTTACCGGCATTAACTTCAATATTGCTTCAGCGGTGGAGGAGGAGGAGGATCAAACCGGTCTGCAACCTACATCATTTGAACTTAAACAAAACTATCCCAACCCCTTTAATCCTGGGACCGAAATCGAATACACCCTCCATAAATCAACCCAGGTGAACTTAACCATTTACAATCTGCTGGGACAAAAGGTTAAAACCTTGCTTAGTGAACGTCAGCCGGTTGGTTCCTACAAAATAACCTGGGACGGTAAAAACGAACAAGGAAAAACCTCATCCAGTGGAATCTATTTTTACCGTTTGGAGGTGAACGGCGTTCCCCAGACCAAGAGAATGGTTCTGTTGAAATAGGTAAATACCAAGGCAGAAAAAATACCGGACAAGTAATTTTTTTCTTGAAAACCGATAAAACAAACTTAATATTATCATGGTATGGTCAAATATTAGAAGGAGGTGATGATCAAAGAGGAATAAAGATAAATCATAGACAACTATTAAACCTGTAAACATCTTCCATCGAGGAGAGAGAAATGAAAAAGTATTAATAGCCTTGATAGTTTGTGTTTTTGTTCTGGTCGGCGTAAACGCTCAATTAAGAGCGGAAATAAACTTCGGGGTGAAATCGTCCACGCTTCATAACAGTATAATTCCCATGGATAATTCGATGGGAAGCTACTTCGGTGCCAGCCTGGGTCAGAACATGGTTTTATTGGGAGGACTTGATTACGGACGAATGGGATTGACGTTGGAGCTTTCCGCCATTCAGCAGATCCCAAACAAGTCAAGCGTTTCGGTAAGTTACCTGCAGCCACATGCCGGATTGAAGATGTATTTCAAACCCAGAGAAGAAGGTAAGGTCAGCCCTTACATTTTAGGGGAAGTCTTTAAATGCTTCGGCAGCGTCGATTTGAAAGATCTGGGTGATATAGGCAACGTGGATATCAAATATATCGAAGACAGGGTCAAGGATATCCTCAGCCCTTACGGCATAGTTGGCGGTTTCGGGTCTGAGTATTATTTCAGCGATGCCTTCGGAATCGGAGGAGAAGTAGGGGTTCAGATGGCATTTATCTCAACCAGTATTGGCGAAGGGGATTCCAAGGTTAAGGTATCCATCAACCGGTATTTTATCTATGCGGCATTCTCTTTCAATTTCAAGATGTAACGAAATTGCCGATAAACAACAAAAAACCCTTGAGTTCAAAACTCAGGGGTTTTTTGTTTTGGAGTGCAAACCATCAGGTTAACTCAAATAATCAAGTTGAACGTTTTTACTCCTAATGACTTTTCTTAATGATTTTTATTGCATTAGACCACATCTGTCTTGAAACTGATTCTCGGATACCTTCTAGAAAACAATTTATATAAATATATCACGATCCCTGCACAGATAATCCCCAACATTATTCCTCCCAACACATCCAACGGATAGTGCACCCCGACATAGATGCGTGAGTATGCCACCATAGCAGCGATGGACAAAAGTACCATTCTCAATTTCCGATATATGAAGGATAAAATTATCATTCCGGTGAATATATTGGTTGCGTGGGAGGAGGGAAAGGAGAATGATCCGGTACAGTTTATCAGCAGATGAACATTCTCCAGCACATGGCAGGGTCTGATCCTGCCTATTAGCGGTTTGATTAAGCTATTGCACAGTTGATCGCTTAAAGTTATCCCCACCAACAATAACGCCACAGCGATTCGTCCCCTTTTTCCTCCGAATATCAGAAGTAAAATCACCAAAATGGTCAAAGGTATTCGCCAGTAATCCAGATTGGTCAGGATAGGCATCAGGAAGTCTAAAACGGAATTTTGGGTTCTGACGTTCAGGACGAAAAATAGATTGGTATCGAGCTGGATGATCTTTTCTATAATCAGATTAAACATAATTAAGCGATGCTTTGATAGTAATATAAATCCTATGGTTACTTGATTTTTGTTTTATTCTTGAATGTTTCGATAAAGTTCCGAGCCTCATTTAAAGTGGGTATTCCGGCTCTTCCTCCTAATCTTCTGCACTTCATGGCGGCACAAGCATTGGCAAATTTTGCAGTCTTCCGCAGTGGCCAACTTTCTAAAAGCCCATAAATGAATGCGCCGTGAAAAACGTCACCCGCCCCGGTGGTATCGACCACTTTTACCCCAAACCCGGGTGAAAGAAATATCCGGTCATTCGCATCGCAGATGCAGCCCTTTTCTCCGATGGTCACAACAGCAGTTTCGCACCCGGTCTTCATCAACTTGCGGCATGCCATATGGGGATCAGTATCTTTGGTAAAGCCGCAAGCGAATCGTTTTGACACGATCAGATGATCCACGTAGGGAAAGACCTGCTCCACTCCTTTCCTCATACTACCGACATCCAGACAAACGTGAGCACGTTGCTTCTTCGCCCATACTGCTATCGTAATATTGATCTGCGGCTCTCGTGCATCCAGATGCAGATATTTGGTGGAGATAGAATCTAAAAAACCCAGATCCTTTTTCGACAGAATATTCTTTCTGTCCCGATCCAGAGCCACCGTCCGCTTGCCCGATTTCTTGTCTACCCAAATGTAAGCTTTGCTGGTTTTTATCTTTTTATCTACAATCACGAAACGTGTGTCCACCCCCTCTTTTTCCAACTGTGATCTGACCAACTCCCCCTCCGCATCATCTCCCACCTTGCCAATATAACAAACTTTTGCCCCCAGTTTGGCCAATGTAACCAAAGCTGTAGGAACCGGACCTCCTCCCTGAATCGACGATTTCACCACATCTACCTTATCGTCCAGTCGGGGATATGGATCGAGGATCGATAGGTAATCTAAGGCATTCACCTCCAGACCCACACAATCATATTTGATTTTTTTATTCAAATTTGACCTGACCATTGGTAGCTTCTACCAGCATTTTCTTCAAATTTTCCAACCGTCCGTTTCTAATCAGAATCCTAACTCTGGCAGAACTCTCGTAATTGCTTTCTAAAATCCGCGCATCAAACTTCCCCAGGACTTGATTCACCTTTCCGGTCAGGTTTAGAGGATACCCCATGCTTATCTCTGAGGTTATCCATCCGGTCACTTTCTTTGCTTTATGGAGTACGCTTTGAGCGGATGATCGATACGCCCTAGAGAGACCTCCGGTTCCCAGCTTGACTCCGCCGAAATAACGAGTTACCACGACCAAAATATTGTGAAGTCCCTCCGATTCGATGGCTGAAAATATCGGCTTTCCGGCTGTCCCTCTCGGCTCTCCCGCATCGCTGTACTTAAAACGTTCCGGCTGAGGATTTTTGATCCTCCAGGCATAGCAATTATGCGTAGCATCATGAAATTCTTTGGAGATGCTTTGGAGTTTGTCCTTGACCGTTTCTTCCGAATTAACGGGAACAGCGGTGGCAATAAAAATAGAGCCTTCGACTTTTATTTTATCTCTGGCTTGAAATTCGATGGTTAAATATTCATCCGCAGGAATTGGGCTCATGTGTGCAGGTTATCTTTTGACTGGGGTAACAGGTATTGCTCGATCATCCGGTTGAGCCGGGAGGTATAGATCAAATCGAACTTTTCCATATCGTATGGTATCAGCTTTTCCGCTTTCAACCTGACCAAAGCTGCCTCTTTTCTTGCTTCCCCCAAGGTAAGCTCGCCGCGCTTTATCTTTTCGCAGACCTCATCCACCATCTGCTGCAGTTTTTTCAACCTTTTACTGTCATCCAAGTATTCGTCAATATCCTTTACCATGCTTGGGAGTATCCCTGTGACAATTTGAAACGCTACTTATAGGATGATCCGATTCATAGAGCTTTACAGCCTGACTTTGATCAAAAAAGGCATTGAACCACCAGATCCAGATCATCCACCCCTTCCAGCGCCACCGCCCCTTCGGCAATCAAATCCTTCACTTTCTGCGAATTCTGTTTTTTCATCACATACAAAGGCTTCCCTTGTTCGATGGCGATATCGGCTGCGCTCACTGTTCCTTCACTCCTATCCTCGTTCATTTCCACCAGTATTACCGCCTGGGACAGTCCCACCGCGATTCGGTTCCGCGCCATCAGCTGGCCGACTTTTACCGGAACATTCAAATCATATTCCGTAATTAAAGCCCCATGGTACGTTATCTCCTGAGCTAAGGCAGTGTTTTCTGCCGGATAAATTTTATTCAATCCAGCGCCCAAAACTGCATAGGTTTTTCCCTCCTGCTGTATAGCCCCCACATGTGCGGCTGTGTCAATCCCCTCCGCTAAACCGCTGATCACCACCACATCCCTTTGAGCCAGATTCTTGGCAATCTGGACGGCCAAACCAATCCCCCAACTGCTGTACCCCCGGTGTGTCCCCACCACCGCTACGAAGGATTCATTGAGCAGGGGAAACTCTCCCCGGTAGTAAAGCAAAGGGGGTGGATTATCGATCTGCTTAAGCATCCGGGGGTAATCATCATCCAACAAGGTGGAAATACCTATCCCCTGCTCTTCTAAATAGGAAACATGCCTTTCGATCTCGATCAAATCCTCTTGAGATTGAAGAAGCTGCTCCGCTTTTTCCGGGGTCATGCGGGGAAGTGAAGCCAGCTCGTCGATGGAAGCTTTATATATGTTTTCAAGTGATCCAAAAGTCAAAAGCAGCTGTTGAAACCCCTTTGGGCCGACTTTTGCTTTCTCTCTTAAGGCAATGACATATTTTCTATGATCCAAAACGGACCTCGATATTTTTTTTCTGTTAACCGCCAGGGAACCTAATTTGTGGATTTGATGATTTACTTTTTGCGCTCCCACGCTAAAAGGTCATTTCGGGTAAGGAGATCGAGGGCATAAATAAGGTTGTTGCGGTGAGTTTGAAAATCAGCCATATATTCAGGTTTTATCGGTTCGACCGGAGGAGCGATCATTTTGAGAGGATTGACGAATCTGCCGTTTACTTTAACCCGATAATCCAGATGGGGACCGGTGGAATTACCTGTGCTTCCCACATATCCTATCAAGTCCTTTTGATTTACCCTGGCTCCGCTTCGGATGCCCTTGGCGATACCGGAAAGATGACCGTAGGAAGTAACGAATCCGTTGGTATGACGAATCTCCACCGCCTTTCCCAATCCCCCCTTCCACCCGGCAGATATTACCACACCGTCTGCGGAGGAAACAATAGGAGTGCCGGCTGGAGCGGAATAATCTACTCCCAGATGTGGTCGAAACACTTTAAAGATGGGATGAAACCGGCTGTAAGAAAATCGGGAACTGATTCTCCGGTAGTTTAAAGGAGATTTCAAAAAAGCTTTCCTCACCGACTTTCCAGAAGAATCAAACCAATCTTTGCGTCCATTGGGAATCTGATAAATCACCGCCTGGTTGCTGTGACTGCCGGAACGATATTCCGCTGCCAGGATATCGCCATATTTCACGAAATCGCCGTTCATGTCATACTCTTCGAAGATCAACCGGAAGCTATCCCCCCTTTGGGGTTCCGTCAAAAAGTCTATCTCCCATTCGAATACCTCAGCGAACTTGAGGATCAGCTCCGGGTTTTTGCACAGGTCGATCATGGATTCCCATAATGAGCTTTCTATTTCTCCCTGGATGGATTTGATGATGCGATTGAATTTGAGCGGCTCAACTGAAGCTTTCAGCTCACCCAGTTCTCTGGTCACCCTATATTTTTCGTCCATCCCTTTCTGATATTCAAAAAACAATATCGAGTCGGGAGTTGATACCAATGTGTAAGAATCACCGGGCAATGATTTTCGTAAGTCCAATTTACCCCGAATGGTCGAAGTCAGCTCATATATTAACTGGGAGGGAATGCCTTTTTTCAAAAGGGAAAGATACAAAGGCTCGTTCTTCTCCAGCTCACCGCGGAATATGCATGCCAAGGGCAGAGGATCTATGCCCGCCTGCTTGAAGCTATCATCGGTTCTTTTCTCAGATAGATCTAACCATCCTCTTAACTGGATCAGAACCAAGATCAAACCTACCAGCAAAATTATACGGATGATCCTGTTTCCGGCGAGAAAATTAAGCTTCACTTCTCCTCCTCAAATACGTCTGCGGAAAAAATGTACAATTCTGCGTCCTGTGCTTTCCAGCAATTGGAATCATATATACCCGCTTTATGGCAAAGCTCATTTAGAAAGGTGGTCCGATCCCAACCCTGCTCCGTAGCCACTTGGGGAAGGAAAACTCCCTGGTAGTATCCTTTTTTCAATAAAACTCCATGTTTTCCGATCTGGATCTCATTTACATCATTGATCCTTTTCAGGGGAGTAAGAACTGAGATTTCCAAATGCAGTGAAGACAGTTCCTCCGGTGAGACGGGATTGAACCGGGTATCGTTTAAAGCTGCAGCTTCCGCCATCATTCTTACCGTTAGGTAAAGTGGTTTAATCCCCTCGATATAGCCGATGCATCCCCGCAATTGGCCGTGTTTGTGAATGGTGACGAAAGCTCCCCTTTTTTCCTTGAGGATGGGTGAGTCGACCTCAAACTCCGGTACTTTTTCTCCCTTGACGCTTTTCTCTATGGTAGTCCGGGCAATATGTATCAGAGTCTTCTTATCTTCTGCAGACAGTACCAAATCCGGTTTCTCGGTTTTGGTTTCTTTCTTACCTCCGATTTCCGGGCTGGTTTTCGAATTATAGATCACAGCAGCTAAGTATCCTACCACTGCAGATTTATCGCCGGTGACATCCCCTGAATTGGCGTATTCCACCACTTTGGCTTTATCTGCACCCAATCCCTTGGCGGCCAGCATGACGGTGGTGATAGGACTGCCTCCGCAAGCTTCACATGATCCTGCCCCCAGGTCGTCAAACAAGCCTTCCGGGTCAAATGAGTTAACATGGTCGATCACCACGCTGTCTAAACGGACGGCTTCATCGTACGGGTGGTAATGTGAGAGGTCTGAGCTGGCAACCATCAGCACATTCTTTCCCGAAAGCGATTTTTGCAAGGCGTCAGCTAAAGCCTGACAGGTGGCCCAGTCCTGATCTCCGATCACGATCGGAACCAGTTTGAATTTTCCCAAAACCAATTGCAGAAAAGGAAGCTGAACCTCTATGGCATGCTCACCCCTCTGTCCCGAAAAACCGTGCCCCTGGCTCGAAAGAAACACCTTAGAACTCACACCGGAGATCTCTCCGGCCAATGCGGTATCAATAGGAATTGTGCCCAGGGGGGTTTCGTAGGCTCCGCCGTTATACACCGAAGCACCCGGAAAGTAAGCCACATGGGAGGGGGATATCACCACCACCGTCTCGAAGGATAGCCCTTCCAAAAGCTTATAGGCATAGGCCGCTACCTGACCCGAATACATATAGCCTGCATGCGGTGAAATCAAAGCCATGATATGCCCGGAGATCGGTGCCTTCTTTGCGTTTTTGAAGTATCCGGCTATTTCTTTGGTCAGTGTCACGGAATCGCCGGGATAGAACTGTCCCGCCACGGCGGGTTTTCTGGTTTGTCCCATATTGAACCTTCCCTCCTTCGCAGCACGTTCCTGTGCCTTGGAATCCGATTGCTTGTCACAGTTAGAAAGATAAAGAAAGATAAATAAAAAGACAAAAAGAAAATACAATTTTCTTTGCATTTTATTCAACCTCGATTTCTATAATAGTTATACTACAAATTACGGAATTAGACTGATTCTTTCAATGGCTTCGGGTTTTTTCCCTATCCTAAAACATACTTTTTGTGAATTCTTATTTTTCTGTTCTGGTCATACCATCTCACCAGACAGATATTGTGTAGGATTAATTTATGATAGGGATGGTAATTTTCCAAATCCTTTTTAGCTTTCCGAAAATGATTTGGGAAGATGTCACCCTGGGCCAGGGTAATGTGGGGATGCTAGTCTGGCGGAGTATAAAATCTGAATGTCTGGGAGCAATATTCCTGTAGCAGGTTGTCGATCTTCTTATGAATTTTCTGTAGTTCTTTGGTTTTTGCCACCGAAAGGAAAATGACCCGCTCCGGTTTCTCAAAGGTATCAATTCCTCCGAGGACAACGGGAAAGGGGTTCATCCGGGAGGTCAGATTCTGGAGTTTCAAATCTATAGTCTTAAGGTCTCGACTTGTCCCTCCCTGAAAGCTCAGATGAGGATGTGGAAAATTCTGGATCGCCATGGAATCGTACTCATTTTCGAAAAGCTGCCACATCCTTTTTATCTCGGCATAAGCCTCCCCTTCTAAAATCGAAACGACGCCGATCTTAATTGCTCTCATTCCTATATCTTGGAAGTTGGTTGTTTTCTCAAAATGATTCAAAAGAACTGCATAGTTCTATTTTCTTTTTTTCCTGGTACTCTTTCTTTTGGGTTTATCTAAAGCCAATTCCAGTACCTGATCCATGGTTTCGACAAAAATGAATTTAATCTTCTTTTTTATCTCATCCGGGATCTCCACCAAGTCCTTCTGATTCTCCTTGGGGAGTATCAAAGTTTCCACTCCGGCCCGATAAGCGGCTAAGGCCTTTTCTTTTAAGCCTCCGATAGGCAAAATCTGCCCTCTCAAGGTCAGCTCTCCGGTCATGGCCAGCTTGGGTTTGACCGGCCTTTCGGTCATGATGGAAGCGATGGCAGTGCCCATGGTGATTCCGGCTGAGGGTCCGTCCTTGGGAATGGCTCCTGCGGGCACGTGGACATGGATTTCGTATTTCTCAAAAGCGCCTTCCGGGATATGCAGCTTTTTGCTGGCAGAGCGGATGTAGGACAATGCGGCTTGAACCGACTCCTTCATCACTTCTCCCATATATCCGGTCAATGTCAGGGCTTTTCGCCCTTTCATCCTGGTGGCTTCCACGAACATCAGATCTCCACCGACCTGAGTCCAGGCGACTCCGGGAACCACTCCTATTTGCGCGGTTCTCTCCACAATCTCCTGATAGAATTTCGCCGGTCCCAGAAACTGCTCCAAGTTTTTTGGAACGATCTCCACTTTTTTCGTCTCGTCGGAAGCCAGCATTTTAGCCACCTTTCGACAAATGGTTGCCAGTTCCCGGTCCAAGTTTCTCAATCCCGACTCTCTGGTATAGTCATTGATGATTTTCTTGACCGCATCATCCCTATAGGTGAGAATCTCCGGCTTAAGACCGTGATTGGAAAGCTCCTTGGGAACCAGATGCCGTTTGGCAATCTGGAGTTTCTCCAAATCCGTGTAACCCGGAAGCTCGATCACCTCCATGCGGTCCCTTAAAACCCTGGGTATCGGGTCCAAGACGTTGGCGGTAGTGATGAACATCACCTTGGATAAATCAAAGGGAACGTCTAAATAGTGATCGGAGAAAGTATTGTTTTGCTCCGGATCCAGAACTTCCAAAAGGGCGGAAGCGGGATCGCCTCTGAAATCCTGTCCGATTTTATCCACTTCATCCAGCATGAAGATGGGATTGTTGGAGCCGGCTCGCCTGATCCCCTGGATTATTCTTCCGGGGAGAGCGCCGATGTATGTCCGTCGGTGTCCCCGGATCTCCGCCTCATCGTGCATCCCGCCCAAGGAGATGCGGTTGAATTTCCTCCCCATGGCTCTGGCGATGGAGATGCCCAGAGATGTTTTCCCTACTCCCGGCGGACCGACGAAACAGAGGATGGGACCTTTCATGTCATGTTTCAGCTTTCTAACCGCCAGATGCTCCAATATCCTTTCCTTGACTTTTTCCAGATCAAAATGATCTTCGTCTAAAATACTTTTGGCTTTCTTGATGTCCAGAACGTCCTCGGTGGATATGCTCCAGGGCAGGTTCACCAACCAGTCCAGATAGGTGCGGGAGACGGTATATTCCGCTGCCGCGGGATTCATTTTGGAAAGTCGATCCAGCTCTTTCTGTGCCGCATCCAAAGCCTCTGCCGGCATCTTGGCTTCTTTGATTTTCTTTTTGAACTCGTCTAATTCTGCCGTTCTCTCATCCGCTTCGCCCAGTTCCTTCTGGATGGCTTTAAGCTGCTCCCGCAGGATATACTCCTTCTGGGTTTTTCCCAATTCGTTGGCGGTTTGGGATTGAATCCGGCGGGAAAGCTCTAAAACCTCCACTTCCCGATTTATATGGGAAAGAACTTTTCTCAACCTTTCCTTGGTATCGATGGTTTCCAAAAGCTCCTGTTTCTGCGCCACGTTGATGTTGAGGTTGGAAGCGATCAGATCCGCCAGGCGGTTGGGATCGTCGGTGTTGATGGCGGTAATCTGCAGTTCCTCGGACAAATAAGGAGCCAGCTCCACAACTTTCTTCAATAGATCCAGCACATTTCGGTTGAGAGCTTCCACCTCCACGCTCCTTTCCGTGATTTCCTCGATCATCTCTATCCCCGCCACCAGGTGCGGCTCGGTCTGCACGAAGTTCTTTATTTTCACCCGGGATAAACCCTGGACCAAAAATCGGATGCTCCCGTCCGGGAATCGCAGCATCTTCAGAATAGAGGCAGCCGTGCCCACCTGGTATATATCATCCTCTTTCGCATGTTCGATGGAGGCGTTCTTCTGGGCAAAAAGCCCGATTATCTTGCCGCTCATCAAGGTTTCGTCTATCAGCCGCGCATGTTTTTGATCCGTGACGATCAGAGGCACGATCAGATATGGAAAAACCACGGTTCCCTTGATGGGGATGATGGAAATCTCGTCTCCGATCTTTTTGGTATCCTCGACTATTTTCTCATTTTCTTTTAACAAGGTTGTTCTCCTTAAATGGTTGGCTTATTTAAACCACATGATAAGACGTTAATATTTTTCTTCTCATCCGGATATTTCACTCCACCCCGATTTCAATCTCCTTGGACTCACCACCTTCACCCTGTATCTTGGGGATATTTATTTCCAGGAATCCGTCCTTATACTCTGCCTTAATATTGTCTCCATCTATAGGCCCGGGCAATCGAATATTTCTCTCGAAGGGTCCATAGTTGATCTCCATGTTTTGATATATGGTTCGATTAGCCGAAGTTTGCTCTGCTCTCTCTCCCCGGATAACCAAAACACTGCCGGACACGGTTACCTTCAAATCCGGATGTTTCATTCCGGCGATTTCCATGCGGATGACGATCTTCTCATCGGTTTCATAAACATCGGTGGGAGGCCGCCATACCCGGCGGGAGGTCAAAACCGGAGAATGTTTCAGCTTGTAGAAATGATCGAATAAAAGATCCATCTCCTCCTGGATTCTCCGCACATCCTTTAAAATATCTTTCTTGATGTCATTCATCCAACCACCTCTCAGATTTCCGTTTGGTTTAAACGGCATCCGGTATCCGCTATTTCGGCTCCAGTTCAATTTGGATGCTGTCTATGATTCCTTTGGTATTCGAAGTATCTTGTGATACCGATTTTAAATATGTCTCCAGAAGTCTTTTGGCCTGGTCCTTCTTCCCCATCCGGGCATAGGTCATTCCCAGATATTTGTAAGCCTTGATGTTTTTCGGATCCAATCTTATGGCCGTCTCAAAACATGGTGCTGCTTCCTGGTATTTTCCTGCCATACCCAGAATGTTGCCCAGGGTATAATAATATTCCGGATTCTTTGGATTCAAGCTTATGGCTTTCCTTATCTCCAAAGCTGCTTCATCGTATTTTCCCATCTCGGCTAAACAGCGTCCCAAGCTGCTGTGTAGCAGCTGAAGCGTCAAGCCATCAGGTTCCCTCCGTACGCCTTGTTCCAATACCTCTCTCGCCAAATCGGGTCTTTTCAATCTTAAATACGCATTTCCCAATGCTCCAAAATAACGCGGATTGGGATTTAGGGCAATCGCTTTCTTCCAATATATGGCGGTTTTTTCGTCTTCCCCCTTATCCCGAAAATAGCAAGCCAAGGTTTCGTATCCATAGTCTGCCCTATCTTTATCTATCGTCAAAAGATCCTCAAATCTTGCTATCGATTTTTCTGGGGAAGCATTGATCCAGATCCAGGGGAGTATGAATACAAAAGCAGTGACGAAAAGAGCCAGTGTCATTCTCCCAGGTTCCAAAGGCTTACCCTTTTCGAGAATGCTTAAGAAAAGTGCCATCGCCAAGAAGGTTGCCCCCAGTCCGGTAAATGCAAAAAGATCCCAATCCCGGGCATAACCCAGTTTAGGATCCACAAACCAGGCAAAAATGAAGGACCCTACCATGGTCCAGACAAAAATTCCGGTTACTTTCGCTTTGAAATCGACGGCTCCTCGGCCTAAGACTAAAAGTATTACCCCCATAATTATGATTAAGGGGGAGATTAAGAGCTGCTGGTTAAGAAAATCCAAAAGATGAGCTACCGAAAAAAAAGAATAAAAACTCTCTTCGGCTCCAAACGGATAAATCAGGAAAGGATTAACCGGTAGTCTGGAAAATGTGATTCTCAGCCAGTACATTCCGATGGCGAGCATAAGGATCACAAAACCCAAACCGAAAATATGTTGGATCCTTGTTTTTTTCGATATTATCCCCGTGCTATTTATGGATTTGATAAAAGCCAGATAAACTAAGGAAGGGAGGAATGATAAAGCTGCCAGATGAAAACCGGACGCTATAATCAGGAAAAAACAGAGCCAGACGAATCCCCTCCCCTGCATTTGATATCTGATTCCGAAGTAGAGGTAGACTGCCAGCAATACATACATGATGGAGTAGCTCTCTATATAGCCAAAGAACAACTGGTTGGCTCCCATAGTGATCAAGATCAAAAATATAAAAATCTTTTTCCCCGCATCCTTCCCCCATTGATCGCAGATTAAAAAGACTATGAATATGTAAATTACACCGACCGAACAGCTCAAAACTCTATATGCGGTGTAACCATCCAGGTGAAATAGTCTTGATACTAATAAATGCAGATAAAAATCAAGAGGCTCAGTTAAGGAAAATAATATTCCCGGTTTGATCTGTGCCGCACGCCAATACCCGTCACCCAAAAGCGGGGTTTTGACGCTCAGTATCCAGAACAAGAGGAAACTGAATAGGCTAATGAAAGCGAATATAAGATACCGGTTAACCTTTCGGGCTTGGTTTATTAACCAAGTGAAGGCTCTCTTTAGAACCTTGAACAGAATGCCATTTATAACCGGAATTAGAAACAAGAGTCCAACTGCAGTAACCCCGATACGAAACTGAACCGGAAAATAGGCTAGTTGATTTATCCCCCAAAGTCTCAAATGAGGAAAGAAAGATGCCATGAAGTGCAGAAGGATCAAACCGGCGCATGAGAAAATAATCCCCCTCTCCATTTTTGTATTAAATGATATCTGTGCCGGAGATTCTGTAACTGCCGGGTTCTTGGTAGTCATCTGGTCTTATCCTTTTTCACATCACCCTTACTCATTTTGTAGACTCGCTCCAAATACTGTACTATTAAGGTGTTACCCTTTACCCTTTACTCTTTACCCTTTACTCTTTACCCTTTACTCTTTACTCTTCACCCTTCCTTTCAACATATTCCGTTGTTGTGGTCTTTTAAATTCACTTTTGAGGTAGGCTCATCAGAACTTGCCTTACCTCAGTTGCATCCTCAGCTTGGGGTGAGCGCTCCAGATAAAGCTTCAGATATTTCTCCGCCGAAGAATATTCTCCCAGATTATAATAAGAATAGCCTAAATTACGGTAAAAGGCAACATATCCGGGATTGGACTTTATCCCTTCATCGAATACCTGGATGGCTTCGGGATAGCGCTTCAGATTGGTCAGGAGGACTCCCAGGTTGTCATAGTACTGGGAGAGGCTGGGCCGTGCTTTTATGGCTTGGCGGTACTCGCGGATAGCCTCTTCATATCTTCCCGTTTGAACATATACCTCCGCCAATCCGAAATGGGTAAAATCGAAAGTTGAATCCACAGCCAGCGACCTTTTCAGCTCTGCAATAGCCAAATCAAACTTTTGGTTATTGAAGTAAACTGTTGCCAGATTATCGATATATCGGGGACTATTGGTTACCGCAATGGCTTTCTCCCACTGTTCTATCTCTTTGTTCCATTCTCCTTTTTGGTTGTAATAGATAGCCAGATTTTCGCGTCCGGAAGGGCTTCTTTTTTTATCCTGATCCAGAAGATATCCGAATCTCTCCACCGACTTTTTTTCCGAAGCATTAACATATATCCAGGGAAATGTGGAGATTAAAGAAACCGCCAGCAAAGCCAAGGTAACATATCTTAAATCCTTCGATTTTGTCTCCCGGCTTCCCTTCAGGAACAGATAGATTCCCAGAAAGGTATAACCCAAACCGGTGAAGGCAAACAAGTCCCAATCCCGCGGGTATCCTAACTTGGGATCCATGAAAAATGCATAACCCAGAGTGCAGATGCTCAATATCAGCAGAAATCCGGTGATGTTATCTTTAAAGTCGAATTTTCGGCGGAAACACACCATCGACAAAAACAGGATTAAAATTCCGACCGGCACTGCCAGAAGTTGATGATTGATCAGATCCAGAAGATGGGAAAAAGAGAAGATGGAATAATAGCTCTGATCGTTTCCCAAAGGGGAGATCAGGTAATAACTCGGTCCCTTTCTTTCCGGATTATAGTGCTGCAGGAGGAATAATCCCGCTCCCACTATCAACACCACCGCGGTTATCCCAAGAATCCATTGCATTTTCCTTTCTTTCTTCTTCGGAGCAGCCTCCTTTGATCCTGATTTATATATCAAATACAAAAGAGAGGGAAGCAGGATTAAGGCAAGCAGATGAATACTTGAAGCCAGAAAGAAAACTAAAATGGGCAGAAAGATTCTGCACTGGTTTTTCAGATAACTAATACCGGAAAGAATAAAAAAAATCATGCACACATAAACTAAAGTATAGCTTTCCACATAACCGAAGAAAAGCTGGTTAGCGCCCAGGGCGACGAGTACGGAAAGAACTAATCCTTTCTCCTTATGCTCTTTGCATAAAAGATCGCTTAAAAGTAAACTCAAAAACAGGAAAGCCACACCGGAGAGAACGCTTACTACCGCGTAGGTTTGAAAAGCGTCCCAGCTGAGGAGTTTCGATATCTTGACATGTAAGAGAAAATCCACCGGTTCGGTGAAATACGAATAGTGCCCACCCAAATTGATTTCTCTGGCTCTCAAGAAACTGTCCCCCAAAAGAAAAGTCTTTACTTTGAAAACCCAAAAAAGTACTCCCCCGCCTAGACTGAATAAAATGTACTTAAAGTACCGGTTTACCCTGTCCAGCTGACGGATGATCGGATGAAAGAAACTTTCCCACCAACCGAGGAAAGCTTTATTTATCAAAGGGATCAATAGCGCCAAACCGAAAAGGCACAGGATCCATCGCCAGACCGAGGGAAAATAGTACAGCAGATTCACCCCCCATAATCTTTCTTTAGGGAAATACGAAGCTGCCAGATGGATCAGAATAAGAATAAAACAGCCTGCGCCGGTTAACTTAATGGTTCTATTCATAGGTTAAATCTGAAAAAGATCACGTCCCCGTCCTGCACCGGATAATCCTTACCTTCCAACCTCAATTCACCTTTTTCCTTGGCTTTATGAATGGAGCCAAGCTCTATAAGCTTTTCAAACGAGATCACCTCTGCCTTGATGAAACCTCTCTCCATGTCGGTATGCACCGTCCCCGCGGCTTTAATGGCTTTGGTCCCACAGGGTACTGACCAGGATCGCACCTCATTCTCGTTCGCGGTAAAAAACGAGATCAGATTCAAAAGCTTATGCGAGATATCTATCACCCGTTCCACCGCCAGTTTTTCCATCCCCAAATCTTCCATGAAAGCACTTTTGTCCTTCTCCTCCAGCAGGGAAAGCTCCATCTCCAATTTCCCGCAGATGGAACAAACCTCAGTTTTTTTGTTAGGGGTAAACTCGGAGAAACCCGATTCCAGTTTCTCCCGCTGACCATATTGTTCCTCATCCATGTTGAGTATTAATAGCAGAGGTTTTAAGGAAAGGAAAGCGTAACCCCGGATTAATTTCTCCTCTTCCGGTGGCAGCGGAACTTCCCTTAAGGGAATTCCCTGGTCCAGAGACTCTTTAAATCTATGGAGAACCGCTAACTCCCTTTTCTCCTCCTCCACCTTCGAGCTGGTTACCGACTTTTCCAAGCGTTTTAGTCTCTTCTCAATAATATCCAGATCGATCAGAATCAGATCCAGATCTAAGCTCTTGATATCCCTTTTCGGATCCACCGAACCGGAAACATGGGTGATATTCTCATCTTTAAATACCCGGACCACATGAGCCAGCTCATCCACTTCCCGCAGGGAGTGATAAAATTCCCCCTCCGAACCCTTATCCTTCGTCTCTTTCACCAGCCCCGCCACATCGATATATTCGACTTCAGCCGGAGTGGTCTTCTTGGGATGATACAACGAAGCGATCCGGTATACCCGATCATCCGGTACTTTAACCATCCCCTTATTTGCTTCTTTCACACCCAGGGTGAATTCCCCCACTTTGGCATGAGCGCTGGTCAGGGCGTTGAATATGGTGGTTTTGCCTACAAACGGAAGTCCCACTATTCCAATTTTCATTATTTGATCCTCTGATAACAGATTTCTGAATACCCCTTATGGTCTTCTGGTGGATTTCCCCTCATTCCTTCTTCTTTTTCTCCGGGGATGAGAAAATTAGCTCTCCTCTCCCCTCTGAGGAGAGAATTAAGGTGAGGGGTGCATTTGTTTAATAGGATATTTCCTTTGCCCCTCACCCTTCATCCCTCTCCCCTACAGGAAGAGGGAAATGACAGCTTTGATTTACTGTCTGTATCTAATAACCAGCTGTCAATTATATTCTGATCTCTTTGACGCTTGAATGTATCCAATCCGGTTGAAGCTTTCTATCCAGACTTTTCAAAACCTCTCTGTCTTTGTATTTGCCCGAGGTAACAAAGACCGTCTTCATCCCCAGCTTTTTCGCCCCTTCCAGATCGGATAAAGGATCATCGCTTACCATTATGCCATCTTGGGGTTTGGTTTTGAATCTTCGCAGTGCTTCCCGGTATATTCCCCGATCGGGTTTACCGAAAACTTTCGCCTTTTTCCGACAGCTGTATTCCAAGGCTTTCACTGCTGCCCCGACGGATGGGGATAACTCGCCTTTCTCATCTTTATATAATCGGTTGGTATGAAGCGCCATTAAAGCGGCATCATTGTTAACCAAGGCATTTACTGCTATTTTTAACTTGGGGTAATCCAAAGAAGTATCCAATCCCACCAGCACGGCTTCAACCTTATAATCGGATGGAGTTTCGATTCCGTTTTCATTCAGATATTCTTTCAGGTGAGAGGCTCCGATGACAAAGCATCTTTTTACTTTTTTCCGGTTCAACCAATCCAAAGCGAGACTCATGCAGGTAATCAGATTCTCCGGTCGGACTTTAAATCCAATATCATTAAGTAAAGTTAATAGCTCCCCGGGTTTATGGGTGGTATTATTTGAGACTAAAACAAGGGAGTGATGAGAGGTGCTAAAAGAGTTGATCCAGCTTACCGCTCCATCGATAGGGGTATAGGACTTATCCTTTACAATGGTCCCTTCTATGTCTACTAAATATAACTTGCGTTTCATAATTTTAGTTTAAATCATTTCCCTCATGTTGTCAATTACTTTGAGAATTTATAAGGAACGTTTGCATTCAGGCAAACTCCTTTTATAATCTGGTTAACTTCGGCATTCGAAGCAATATCCGGCTTAGGGTTTTTCTTTAAACTTCTCGGTTATTGCAATATCTCTCATCAGGTTAGCTACACCCTCAACTCCGGATATTTTACATTTTTCCGTCGCAACTCGATTAGCAAAATAAAGAGATTGGGTCAAGTCATTTGAAATGTGATAGCTAATCAAAAAGCCGGCAGAAAATATGTCCCCGCATCCGGTGGTATCTTTGAACCCCCGAACACTCATGCCAGAACACTTTTCAAGCTTCATCTTATCCCCCTTCTTGAAAATCATTAAAGCCCCTTTTTCTCCCAAGGTGATTAATAATACATCCGGTCCCAGACTCAATAGATAATTTCCGTATTCACTAATATCCTTTATTAGTCTCAACTTTCTGCCACAGATGACTTCTAATTCAATCAAGTTAGTTTGGACGATATCGGCCAGTTTTATATATTCTCTCCACCTTTTCGGAGTTTTAAAGTACCTTTTACCGCTCCTATCTCTTCCTAATGTGAGACTGTGAATATCTATAAAGACTTGAGCATTGGCATTGTTTCGAATTCGCTTCAAATCCTCAAGTCCGATATCAAATCCGGAGATAAAGTTTACTAAAAAAACATGACCATCCAAAAATGGCTTGATTTGATCAAATTTCAATACCGGCACACGATTTTTTAGGATCTCCTTCTTATTATGCTTTTTGTCGAGGGAAAGAAAAACATGATTGTTTTTACTTTCAACCCGGGTGACTCCATCTAATTTGACATTCCGGTAGTCTTTTAGAATCTTGATAGCATCCTCGTATACATCATATCCCAGGTTGCACACCGGATAGATCTCGACGCGGTTTCCTCCCAGTCCTGACAGAGCAGATATATTATACAAAATCCCCCCGAAGCTTTCCGTTGTTGTTCCGCTGGGGAAAGTTATGGTGTCTCTGGTAATGGTTCCGATGACTGTGATTTTGAATTTTAGCATTTACAAACCTCTCCCCCTCAGTCCCCCTCTCCACGAAGTGGAGAGGGGGATATATGGAGTAAGGTTAATCAGGCATAGCTTTCATTCCAGATATGAAAGAACTGCTTTGAAAACCTCTTCGGTCGTAATCTCTTTCATACATCTAAAATGCTTTTTCGGGCATTTCCTTCTTCCGTGTATCCCGCAGGGACGGCACTCCATCTTTTTCTGGATTATCGTGTAATTATCCCCTAAGGGAGCAAAACCGAATTCGGGAATGGTGGAGCCGAAAATCTCCACCACCGGTTTTTTCATGGCAGACGCGATATGAACCGGTGCACTATCATTCGAGAGTATTACCTTACAAAGTGAGATTATAGCAGCAGATTGGAGAATATCTGTCTTTCCTGCTAGAATCAACGGAGTTGTCTCCATTTGATGGGCTATCTCCTGACAAAGTTTTCGATCATCCTCAGAACCTAAGAAGATCACTTTCACTCCGGCTTTTATTTGGAGAAGATCAGATACTTCAGCGAATCTTTCCAGCAGCCACCTTTTGGTTGCCCATACCGATCCCGGAGCAATTCCAACTATTTTGTCCTCTTCTCTAATACCCGAATCCTGCAAAAGTTTTCGGGCATATGTATAATCATCCGGAGAAGGAAAAATCTCAGGAAATACGCTGATTGAAGGATAACTGAAACCGAGCACCAGGGAGAAATTTCGATCACTTTCATGAATATCCGAAAGATAAGTTATTCTTTGGGTAAACAGAAAGGAACCGGTACTGCGGTCAAATCCGATTCTTTTTGGTATCCGTGAGAAATATGCCAATAGAGCGCTTCTCAATGAGCGATGAGGGATAATTGCCAGATCAAACCCTCTGGACTTGATTTCCCGGACCATCCGAAGAAAACCTCTCATTCCTTTCTCCCTCCTTTTATCGTAGATTAAAATCTCATCGAGATAGGGGTTATTTACCAGCACGTTCTTAGTTTCCGGAATAAGCAAAAAGGAAATACATGAATCGGGGAAAAGCTCTCGCAGAGTTTTGACCAGGGGAGTGGAGAGAATCACGTCTCCCAAAAAGGCGGTCTGTATGATTAATATGCGCTTATGTTCCATTCATCTTATAACCTCTCCCTTATGGAGCTGTGTCGCAGTGTCATTCTGAGGTTTTAACCGAAGAATCTCGATTTAACAACTCATTGTTACTATTAGATTCTTCTCCCCGATTTCATCGGGGCTCAGAATGACAACTGTGTGTTTTATGGATTATTACACAGTCTCTCTTTGGAAAAGGGTGAGGCCATCCGTTCAATCCGTCCGGACTGACGCCCCCAGACGGGAGCGTCCGCTCGTCTGGGCGCTTCATCCGGTGACGGTCTTCTCATATTCTTTGGTCGTACTTTTCCACCTGCGATGCGGCCAAAACCAGTGATCCGGGTATTTAATGATATACTCTTCCAGCTTCCAGGTATAAGTTTGTGTCAGTTTTCGAATATCCTCTTCCTTATCAGGCGTCTTCTTACCATACATTGGTTTTTCTATGACTATTCTTTGCTTTTTATTACTTCCCCTGATTATAAATGCCAGGATGATTGGAACGTCCATCTTTAAAGCAAAAGCCGCCGGACCTTTGGGTGTGGATGCAGGTCGACCGAAAAACTCCACCACTGTCCCATCGTTTCCCGCATCCTGATCTGATAGCATTGCAATAAAACGATTTTCCTTCAAAGCTTTGATTATACCCTTGGCGGCAACTCCCATCTTGATTATACCGATCCCCATGGACCTCCGGTAATCGTTCATCAGGTTATCCACCAAAAGATTGTGCTGTTCTCCCACCAGAAAATCTACAGGATACCCTTTTTGACTGGTTGCTGCTCCCATCAATTCCCAGCTTCCAAAATGCCCTGCCACTATAATAGCTCCTTTTCCCTGCTTTAGCGTCTCGTCAAAATTCTCAGTTCCTTCAAATTCCGTCATCTTGAGGATTTTATCCTTATTCAAAGAAGGAAACAACGAGTATTCCACCATCGATTTCGCGATATTCTTGTAAGCCCTCCGTCCGATTTTGATCGACTCCTCTCGTTCCGTTCCCAGAGAGTTCTTCAGATTAAGCAGGGTCACTTTCCTTCTTATGCGCACCACATCAAAGGCCAACCATCCCAAAAATGATCCCACAGCCAGAGCCCAGCTGTAAGGCATGATTCGGACCAGTGATCCGGCCAGAAAAGTCAGCCAATATTCAATTCTGTATTTGATCATCCGAAATCTCATCCTCTGTTTTAATCCCTTGATCCTCCAACTCCCATTCTTTTACCTTCTTTCCGGTATATCGCTTCTTAAGAAAATACAAGATCACGATCAGAAAAGCAAGCCCCAGCCATACGAAGTAAGTGTCTCCCAAAAAGCTCACCCAATTGTATTTGGTTTTAAGGTATTTCTCAAAGTCCAACTGAAAAGAGAGATAATTGGAACCGATGGTTCTCATAAACGCTATATCCAGGCTGGAGCCATTAGCCAGTTGAGCCAAAAGCTCCTTTTCCGTCCCTTTGCCATATTGATCGTAAAGAAATGAAATTGCCAGAAAGCTTTCGGTATATGCCAACTCTGCCTTGCTCTGACTGAAGGCATTGACCGATTCTATGTCGGACAGGGAGAGAGTGGAACCGGTTAAAACCGCCCGCGCCACTGCAACATCCTGACCAATAGTCCATTCCTGGGACTGGTGCATGGCAAATCCCTCATCCAGCCAGCGGGGAATCTTTTTTCCATTGGCGTATTTTCCCAAAAATATGTGAGCCAGCTCGTGAGTCACCACCTGTGAGAATGAACGGTAATATTTAAAACGGTAGGGTGATTTCAAAATGATTACATTCTGCTCCGGAATAGCGCATCCCACCCCCCAATCGGGAAAGCCGTCCCCTACCAGCGAACGAAACTCATCTTCGCTATCCACCGCATAGACACTTATTGGATTGGTTAATGAATCATCCAAAAAAGCGGAAATTTTGTCGTAAGAAGTCTGCAGTATGCCTTTAATCTCAGAAGCCAGATGATCATTGTGAGTGTAAATATTAAAATGGGATGTGGTTTCCGCTGGAAGCAGCTCTGATCTTAATGGAATATTGGGTTGTGATAAAGAAAATTGGGGAAATAATAGAATAGCAAGAATTATGATACAAATTATGAAGTTTAAATATCTCATTCATCTCTTGTTATATGTTTAATTATTTGTGAATCCTTTTGTTTTATTCGTCATCTGTCATCCGTCATTCTTCATTTCTTTTTATTTTTCATCTGTTGGGTGATTCTTTCAATATTCCTTTTCGTTCTCTCAATCTGCTCCAGCATCCCTATCTCTTCAAACATATTCAAAGCCTTATTTAGGTACTTCAAAGTCTGATCAAGATCACCTTTAGCTTGATAAATCAAGCCTATGTTACCCAAAGCAGTTGCCTCACCCAGCCTGATACCTATCTCCCGATCAATCTTCAAAGCCTCCTGATAATACTTTAAACCCTGATCCAGATCACCTTTGAGATAGTAGACATTACCGATGCTGGCCAAACCTTTCGCCTCACCCTGCCTGATACTCATCTCCCGTTCAATATCCAAAGCATCCTGATAATACTTCAAAGCCTTATCCAGATCACCCATAGATTCATAAATCATACCAATGCTGCCCAAATCCATTGCCTCACCCTGTCTGATACCTATCTCCCGATCAATCTCCAAAACCTCTTGACAATACTTTAAAGCCTGATCCAGATAACCTTCCGCAGAATAGACATTACCTATGTTGCCTAAATCAATAGCCTTACCTTGCCTGTAACCTATCTCCTCATCAATCTTCAACGCCTCCCGATAATAGTTCAGAGCCGTATCCCGATCACCTTTCACATAATAGACATTACCGATGCTGCATAACTGATTTGACTCACCCTCCTTATAACCTATCTTCTGATCAATCTTCAAAGCCTCCTGATGATACTTATAAGCCTTATCCAGATCACCTCTGTATCGATAGATCACACCGATGTTGCCTAATTGACTTACCTCATCCTTCTTGTAACTTCTCTCCTGATCAATCTTCAGAGCCTCCTGATGATACATCAAAGCCTTATCCAAATCACCTTTCGTTCGATAGATAAGACCGATGTTGCCCAAAGCGGAAGCTATTCCCTCATCGTCATTCACTTTTTTTCCTATCAAGAGCGCCTCTTGATAATGATCTTCAGCTTCCTTAAGCTTACCAATGGTGTAAAAGGCTTTACCGATTAGAATCAAAAGAGCCTCTTTTTCGGTATCCTCTGTTTTTAGGTTTAAACACGCCTGAAAAGTATCTATAGCTTCAGAATATTTTTCATCTTCATATAATGAATACCCTTTTTCAAAAAGTATTTTTAACTCTTGGTTTTTGGTTAGAGGCAAACCACCGAGATAATCTGCCATCTCTCTAACTTTTTTATCTGACGATTCGATTTTTTGAACACCTTTTTCTTGTTTTGTAGGAAAAAGAAGCGAAACAAAATAAACTATTGCCGAGATTCCGCCAAGGATTATAACAATAATTAGAATCTTTTCGATCAGACTTTTCGGTTGCTTCAGTTTCCAGTCTATGTTTTTCACAAAAAACTCCCTTCTGTTGGGCAGTCTTGACAGTAAAATCGCGAAAGCCCCGCTTTAGCGGGATTTACGCTTTGCTCCAACAAACTTTTGCACTCCGAAAAATCTTCAGTCGAAGGCGGACGGTTTATTTTTTTTTCTTCTTCAACAGTTCATCCAGCAGATTCTGTCCCTTCTCTTTCAATTGCTCCTGGGCTTTCTCTTTCACCTGCTGTTCAAACTTCTGTTGCGGTTGGGAAGTATCCAGTGCAAACTCAGGATTGGTCACCGGACCCTTGATTTTGATGTCCAAAACCACCCTTCCCTGATCGTTTTTCAGATAATTGGAGAATGAACCCAGTGCATCAAATTTGATGGAAAGCTCGGGCGAGAGAACCGCATTCAGTTTGTAATCCAAAGAACCGTCTAGACCCACCGATCCGGTCAGTTGAAAATCCCCATCTTTGGCAATAGCCGAAAAATCGTCAAACCACACCCGCGAATTTTCGACCCTGAACGTATTCTTCAAGGTTCTAATCTGCTGCTCTTTAAAACTATCGAGTTTCAAAAAAGAAGCGATTTTATCCAAGATGTCCAAGTTGACTAATTTGCCATCCGCAAAATTAACCGTTCCATTAGCCAAAAGAGTTTTTTGAATATCCACCAGCTCGTTACCCTTACCGGAGAAGTTTGCAGTCATATTCATCTTCCCATAAAGATTATTGTCGAACTTGGTAAATCTGGAAAGAAAATCATTTGCCTCTATTTGATTGGCAGTGAAATCCATATTATAAGGAATGTGCTTTGGATCGTTTAAATCACAAGTTGCTTTTCCCCCGACTGATCCGGAGTAAACTTTGGAAGCGATATTATCCAGTTGTAACACACCATCTTTAACATTAATTTTGGCGGAAAGATCGGTCAGCTCGACTTGGCGGAAGATGGCCTTTTGAACCGATACTTGCCCGTCAACATCGATTCCGGGGAGAGGGATGGAATCGGCGCTCGTAGTCTTCTCTCCTGGTTTTGTTTCTTTTGTTGTAGGAAGAATCTCGTCTAAATCCAGCAGTGGAGAATTCAAACTGAAATTGAAAAGCGGTCTTTTCTCCTGTTTAAATACAAAGTAGGAAATAGCTCCGTAGATTTTTCCCTGTAAACTCAAAGATGACTTGCCTAAAGATAAACTCAGATTGGGAATATCCACATCTCCTTTTTGAAAGGAGAGGCTGGCATTCAGATTCTTAACCGGGACTCCCAGGGCGGGTGTATTTGCTTCCACCCCGCTCAACTGCACCTGCCCGGAGATATTTAGTCCTTCCGGAATGGTTGAACCCTTGGATTTCTTTATCTTGCCATAAGCTTTAAGGTTTATGTCTGCTCCCCCTGCTATTGTTGTCTTTTCGGGCATTTTGACCACTTCACCCAGTATGGCGAGATTGATTTTAGCCTTCAATTCCGCGGTAAGGCTCGGATCGGAGAAGTTATCAACAACTAACTTTAGCTCCAGTGGAGCTTGACCTAATTTTGCTTGTGAGGTGTAAAAGTTCAGACTCTGGTTGGTAAAATTAATTTCTCCGTAAGGCATGTTGAACGGCTCGGGGACTCCGGCAAAATCGACTTTTACATTCTGCAGGCTTATTTTACCTTGTACTTGAAGAGGCGATCCTGCTTTAGATGCACCTTTAAGTGAAGCTGCTATCTTGAGACTTCCCAATACGTTAAGCTTATTTAAGGGAGATGCTTCTGTCTTGGGTAAAGAAGCAATCAGATCTGCCATGGGAACATCATTAGACTGGACTGTCAGGTTCATAACCGGTTTGGTGCTTATGCTGTCTATCTTCCCTTTCACCTCCATGGCTATCTTGGCAATTCCGATTTTCAAAGATCCGATATCCAGCTGGTCTCCTGGCATGTTCAGGGTAATATCGTGTTCTATGGATAGCGTAAGCGGCGGAAGTTTCCCTTTGTAATCCGGGAGATTCAGCTCAATCTGTGATACGATTATCTTGCCGATGGCATGGGCATTCTCCATCTTTTCGTCCAAAGACAATATCGCACTCTGTTCCAGCTTATGCAGGAAAATCTCTTTGTTACCTTGAATATCCCGATAACTGATTTCCCCGTTCTTTATCTCCATCTGATCGAAAGCCACCGGTAGAACGATTCTACCCCCCCGGCTTTGGGTCAAATCCGAATAATTTGAGACCCCAGATGGCGCCTTTTCCAGGTTGAACACCGGATTCTCCAAAATGACTTTCTTAACCTCAATTCTCTTATGCAGAAGGGGCAGGAATTTAACCCGGACCTGCAGCTGATCGAATTGGAATAGTGCATTCTGAGTGTATCCCGGAGGATTGAAAGCCTTCATCCCTTTCACATCCACCCCTAAACCTCCCCAGATGGAGACGTTGATATCCTGAATCTCCACCTTTCTTTTGAGCGCGGTTTCGACTTTGGGAAGCAGCATAGCCATAAGCTTCTCTTTGGTGAAGATGATTTTCACCGCAACGGTGGCGACAATAAGCAGGATGACTATTATCGCAATAATCCCTGCAAGAATTTTCAATCCCTTTTTCGATTTCATGAATCTCCCCTCTCTCTACTTAAGCCAAAGTGTAAATAAATAATTGTGAAGAAAACCTCATTTGTTATACAAAGCAATCCCTCACGTTGTCACTCTTCTTTTGAAACTGTGTCACAATTCAGTTATTTATAATCGAAGACTTTAGTTTTCGAAAACAGCTCTTTGGATTACAACAACTCACGCAATCTAAAGCTTGCGGCTACAAAGTCAAAAACCGATTATGACACACACTCTTTAGGAAGAGGGATCACTAAACTTATTTTAAGTCAACAATAGCTCTATGACCGCTACTTTGCCAGACCCTTCTTGGTTAAATGCTCGGTGATTACTTTTTCCACTCCCTCTTCAGAAGCTGGTCCCATGAATGGGGTTTCGCCATCCACATATACATTCATTTCCCCGTACTTTTCCAAATCCTTCCTTTCTCGCAGAAAATACTCCGTAACCTCCACGGCCGGGGAAAGTTTCTTGACCTGTGCAATAAGATTTTCATAATTCACGGTCATAAAGGGACAGGTATGTGACCAGACCACATCCAAATTTACCTTATCGGGTTTATTATTGTGAGTAAACTTGGGTTTCAGCCATTTCGCCTTGGCGTCTTCTTGATGCTTATATAAAAGCAGATTGACCGGTCCCATACGGGATGCTACCACAAATCCCAAGTTTTCAAAAAACTCCTTGGGCATCCATCCTTCCGCCGTCCAGGTGACCACCCCTTTCCGGTCGGATGTGGCTTTGAGCAACTCCTCCATGAGTTTCTTGCCATACCCTTTCTTCTGTAGAGGCTTTTGAACGAAAATACATGGCATGTAATACAGACTTTCTCCGGAGATTCCGGAAAAGCTCTCCTCCAAAGGATAGAACTCCGCCCTTCCCACCGGCTTTCCCTCATCGTAAGCCACCAATCCAGTCCACCCTTTTTTCTCTTTTTTGAAAAACAGATCGGCTGACTTATTAAAAGCTTGTTGATATTTTATGTCCTCCTTTAGACAACCCGTATACAAATCGCGAATATTCCCCCGGCTGGCCAGTTTGATCTCCACCATGACAACCTCCTATCAAGATTGTTTTTGACTACAGGTTCAAAATTCAACCACCAAACCAATATGAGTGGTTAATAGATCTGTCCTCGATTCAGTGATATCGTAATAGACTTTCCCATCCTCTCTCCGGATCGATCCTTTCTTTAGATATTCCGTTTCCCCGCCTTTGATGTAACGCACCCGGAAATCGAGCAGAAGCGAATATTTCTTCCTTTGACCCTCGGAATCGGTTCTAGTAGAATCCTTATAAGCATTGCCGGTGTGAATCCTTATCATAAGCCCACCTCCGCCGCCGTAACTGAAAACATTGTCTTCTATGTTGGTGGAGCTAGCGATCTCGCTATATTCGGGATGGTTGATGTTTTGGATTTTTGTATCGGTGAATAGATAATTGAATCCGATCAAACCATCTAAGTAGGGTTGAAAATATCCCCTTTTGTTCTGGATCCTCAAGAAAAGATGACCCAGCATGATATTGTTGGTGGTCACCACCTCTACCGTAACGTCGGGAATGGTCGGGCTGAACGGCTCATGGCGGGTTTCCTTGCCGTATTGCAAGTATCCCAGGGAAACACCGATAGCCAGAGGGAACGGTTTGGGGGAATAGGAAAATTCAAAAGCCCCTCCGATACCGGTATTACTCATGTTCTCCTTGAACTCACCCTGTGGATAACCGAGCATGAAGTTTGCTCCGCCCTGAAACCTGAACTCGGCTTGCACCGAGCGGGTAATACCAAACAATGACATGAAAACCAAGAGTAAAATGACTTTCCCCAAACATTCGAACCGAGTATTTCTCTTTTTCATATGATTCTTAGATTTATTCCACCCTTCACTGATTTTTGGTTTATCCGTTCAATCTGCTGTATCAGTTGACCGTCATTCTTCAATCAATCTACCTATCACCCCACCCCCCAACACCACTTCCCCTCGATAGAACACCGCAGACTGTCCCGGAGTAATTGCCCGTTCTGGATGATTGAATTTAACCATTACATTTTTTCCTGTCAACGGATAAATCCTTCCCTTTTGAGGAACGTGCTGGTATCTTATTTTAATTTCACATTCCATCTCTTTATCCAGTTCATCAAAAGCAATCCAATTAAGATTATTGACTTCAAATGATGATTTAAGAAGGTCATCATTCTCTCCGATATAAATGGCATTTTTCTCCGCATCTATCCGCACTACGTATAAAGGTCGACCCACGGCAATTTTCAAGCCCTTCCTCTGCCCAATGGTATAAAATGATATACTTTTATGTTTGCCTATTTGTTCCCCTTTCAGGTTGAGGATCGGACCCGGCTCAATCTTCTCTTGACCCTGGATCCTGGACCCTGGACCCTGTCTCTCCAGCCATTCTTTTATGAATCTGGGGTAATCATTATCCGTTACAAAACAGATCTCCTCACTCTCCTCTTTTTCCGCAACTTTCAAGCCATATTCCTTGGACCAGACTCTTACCTGCTTTTTGGTAAGATCGCCCAGAGGGAATATGGTTCTGCTCAAATCCTCCTGGGTAAGACCCCAAAGAGCATAGGACTGGTCCCGGGTTAAATCGACACCTTTAATTAAAAGAAATCTATTTGGCTTCCGGTCGAATTCTATCCGAGCATAATGACCGGTAGCGATGTAATCCGCACCCACCGCTTGCGCTTTCTTCCATAAACTCTCCCACTTGATCCTGGTATTACAGATTATGCAGGGATTGGGGGTCCTTCCGGCAAGATACTCCTCCACGAAATTCGAAATAACCTCTTTTTTGAAATCACCCTTTAAGTCCACCACATAATGGGGAATCCCTATTCCCAAGCAAACTGCCCGGGCATCATTCAATGATTCCAGAGAACAGCAGTGCCCGTCGGGATGAAGCTGACCTCCCACTTCCTTGAAATCCCATAGTTTCATGGACAGCCCCACCACCGGATAACCTTTTTGATGCAACAAAAAAGCCGCCAGCGAACTGTCCACCCCCCCGCTCATAGCCACCACCACCAGCGGTTTTTTCCCTTCCGGATTATTACTCATGATAAAATATTGTGATGATATTTAGAAATGTAGCGGAAACCTTCAGGTTTCTATGTATCCGAATGGAAGGCTAAAGCCTTCCGCTACTCCCCAAATGATTTCTTACAGATTTACTATTTTTGTTCTTTTATCCTTTTCTTGCTTCTGTAGTCCTCTATCGCTTTATGCAAGGCATCCGCTGCCAGATTGGAACAGTGCATTTTGATGGGAGGTAAACCGTCCAATGCCTCTGCCACCGTATCCCGGGAGATTTTCTCCGCCTCCTCCAAAGTCTTCCCTATTACCAGCTCCGTTACCATGCTGGAGGTCGCTATGGCAGCGCCGCACCCGAAAGTTTTAAACTTTGCATCCAAAATTCTGTTTTCTTTAACTTTAATGTAAAGCTTCATTATATCCCCGCAGACAGCATTACCGATCTCCCCCACACCGTCTGCATCTTTGATTTCTCCCACATTGCGGGGATTTTGAAAATGTTCCATCACTTTTGCGCTATACATTGTCTCTCCTAATATTGCCTGTCTCTCCTTGCACTCCTCTTCCTTTTAATGAAGAATTAACAGATAGATACATGATTTTATACTTACTTTTCTTTAGCATAAAGCGGCGACATGGACCTTAACCTGCTCACCATCTCGGGCAGGATACTCGCCACATACTCCACATCCTCCATGGTGTTGTCTCTGCCAAAGCTGAATCGGATTGCCCCTTGGGCAATTTCCGGTGCAATCCACATGGCGGAAAGAACATGCGAGGGTTCCAGGGTTCCGGATGTACAGGCAGAACCTGACGCCACTGCCACACCCTTAAGATCAAGGCTCAAGATCATGGACTCCCCCTCCACTCCCTTAAAGGACAAGTTCAAGGTGTTGAACACCCGCTGGTTTAGATCTCCGTTCAAAATCACGTCAGGAATAGCCTCGGTCAGTTTTCTGTAAAATATCTCAGTCAATTCTTTTAGATGCTTATTTTGATCCTCCACATCTCTGACTGCTAGCTCCAAAGCTTTGGCAAATCCCACGATGCCCGGCACATTTTCCGTTCCGGCTCTTCGGGAGCGTTCATGATGACCGCCATGCGACCAAGGGGTAATCCTGACACCTTTGCGGATAAAAATTGCCCCAACTCCTTTCGGTCCATTGATCTTGTGACCGGACATGGAAAGCATATCTATATTATTAAGCTTTTTTACATTTATTGGTATCTTTCCCATGGCTTGTACCGCATCCGTGTGGAAATAAATCTCTTTTTCCTTGGTGATTTTTGAAAGCTCCTCTATCAGCTGTATGCTTCCTACTTCGTTGTTGACATACATGATTGAAACTAACGTGGTATCTTCCCGGATGGCTTTCCCCAACTCTTTTGGATCGACCACCCCCAAAGAGTCCACCGGCAGATAAGTGATAACGAATCCTTCTTTCTCCAGGAATTTGCACGATTCTAAAATTGCATGGTGTTCGATTTTGGAGGTAATGATATGCAAGCCTTTTTTTCGGTTGGCATAAGCGGTTCCCTTGACTGCCAAATTGTCCGACTCCGTGCCGCCGCAGGTAAAAAAGATTTCATTGGAGGAAGCGCCCAAAAGAGATGCCACCCTCTCTCTGGCTTCTTCCAAAGCCACCTTTGCTTCCCTGCCGAATCCATGAATACTGGAGGGATTTCCGAATTTCTCTTTGAAATACGGTAACATTACCTCCAAAACCTCCGGATGAACCGGGGTGGTGGCGTTATGATCCAAATAAACTTTTTTCATCCTTTCCTCCGCTGTATGGAAAACTTTGTAACCTTGAGTTCACAGGTTTGATTCAACAGATCAGCCAGGGTCACGCTGGAAAGAGCGCCCTTGATGAGCTCCTCCAGCCGTTTCCAAAGTATCCGCGAGCTGCAGGCCGATGGACCGATACAGCTTTTTTCTCTCATTTTTGGAAAATCACATTGAGAAATGGAAATAGGTCCGTCCAATGCCTGGATGATCTGATTCACCGTTATTTTATCAACCGGGTGAGCCAGAATATATCCACCCTTCGCCCCCCGGATGCTTTTGACCAACCCGGCTTTTTTTAACCGGTGTAGTATCTGTTCTAAATAAGTAACCGACATCTGCTGTTTTTCCGAGATGTCTTTTATGGTCACCGGTTCACAATCGGGCTGGAGAGCGATCTCCAAAAGCGCTCTCAAACCGTATCGTCCTCTGGTGGATATATTCATAATTCACCTTCTTTTCTTTTACGCAGGTGATTATAATAATGTTTACTAATTTTGTCAAGATTAATCTCTAAAAAGGACCCAAATAACAAATCCATCCCTAACCTCTCATCAGTATTTTCTTGACACGGTTTATCTGTTTTTTATCTTGACCAAGGGAGAAAACACAAATGAAGTGTTTGTCTTAACGCATCCAAGCCGGATAAATGAAGAAAAGAAGTAAAACCCCAGAAACCTTTGTTCCTTCCTCACCTGCTGCGATTTCGGCAGGTCCTGCGCTTTGTGCTGGCATTCTTTTGGCTCACTTTATCGCCGGTTTCTATCCCCTCCAGCGGGTTTGGGGAATCAATCACTTAGCTTACTTTCCCCTCTTCACAAGAATATTCTTCTATCTATTGATTTCGCTGGTGTTTTTTCCCAAGATAAATCGGGGAATAAGAACCCTAATAGAAAAGCCCGTCACTTACCTTGGGGAGCGATCGGTAATACCTAAAAAGCATCTTTGGTTTGCAGTATTCAGCCTTGTGACTTTGCCCCTGTTTTGGATGTTAAGAACCAAAACCTATTTCTTGGGGGATGGTTTTAATTTTGTTGCAAATTTGAACAACGGCACCAGAAACTTTATCTGGAGTGAGCTTCTGGAATCCCGGCTGCACGTATGGTGGTATAAGCTGCTCCGTTTGTTTTTTTCGGTGGATGGTCAATTCTCGTATCAAACTGCCAGCATAATCGCAGGCATGCTCTTTATCTTTTTGCTATTCTTGTTTTCAGATCATTTGGGGAGCAATCGGTTTGAGAAACTCTTTGCATTCTTGATCTTGGCTTCTATGGGCAGCATCCAGCTTTTCTTGGGCTATGTGGAGCATTACTCTTTTGCGTATCTTTTCGTTTTAGTTTACCTCTTCCTGGCTTTAAGATTTATTAACCGAAAGGGAAAGTTACTATGGGTCATCGTAGTTTTTGTTTTGAGCTTGGCTTTTCACTTTGTCAGTTTTTATCTCTTGCCCTCTTTAGCCTATTTATTACTATTGGATAAGGAAGGAAGGATTAAAAGAAAAAGAATCTGGGGTTTGGCAGCGGGAATGCTTGTTTTGGGGGCAGTTTTTTTATGGTATGTATTGGAAACCAAACCCGGGCTTATTCGAATCTTCGTTTTGCCGATTGAGCAAAAACACGCTCCCGGTTACACTTTATTCTCTTCTGCTCACTTGATTGATATACTGAATGAGAGTCTTCTGGTTTCTCCGGTGGGGATATTATTGCTATTAATCCCGCTTCTTCTATCTAAAAACAAATCCGACTTTCGAGAGTCACCGGCAGTTTTTCTCTTGATGGTAACTGTTCCTCAACTGTTCTTCCATTTCTTTTTGGACCCAGGCCTGGGAGCGGCACGCGACTGGGATCTCTTCTCAGCATTATCCCTGGGGTACACTGTTTTAGGTCTTTGGCTTTTTTTGAAAAGGATTGCCAAGTTTTCTGCCTTTAGATACATCGCCACGATTTTAATCTTCACCTCGTTTGCTTCCACCCTCCCCTGGGTAGCTGTAAATACCTCTGAAACCAAATCCGTTCAAAGATTTCGAAACATATTGGATTTGGATCCGAAAAGAAGCCGGTCGGGCCACTTCTTTTTGTCTCAATATTTTGGCGAAAGGGGATTAACCGGGGAGATGGAAAGAGAGCATCAAAAGCAAAGGGAGATATTTCCCGAACTTGTTCTTTTGGAGGAGGGCATAAAATATTTTAATGAGGGAAAAATCGATCAGGCCACAGGTCTTTTTAAACAAGCCCGGCAAGTAAATCCGTACTCTCCGGATGTCCATTTCTTCCTGGGCAAAGCATATTACAGCCAGGGAGCTTTGGATTTGGCGGAAGAAGAATATAGAAAGACGGTGGAACTGAAACCTGAGTATGTACAAGCGCATATTAACCTGGCGAAAATATTTATCCTTCAGAAAAGCTGGAAAAAGGCACTGGAACAGTATCAAAGGGTTTTGAAATTGGGATTAAAAGATCCGGATATATATTGCGATATGGGGGAAATATGCTTGTATCAAAATCAGCTCGACAAAGCCTTGGATTATTTCGAAAAAGCAGCGGAAATGCAAGATGATTTTGTGAGAGCCCATTTGGGGCGGGGAGCCTGTTTCTATGAACTCAACCAGGTGGATCAAGCCATTGCAGAATATCAAAAAGCAATCCGGCTTAAACCGGATTCCGATAACGTATACCTAATATTGTCCGAGCTCTATCTTAAGAAAGGTTCAAAGGAAAAAGCCATAGAGAGTCTGGAACAATTTTTGAAATTCTCCTCCGATTCTCAGAAATCCGAAGAGGTAAAAATAACCATAGAAAGCCTGAAAGATCGATAATTCCTGTCGCCCGAATTAATCCTTTGACCGGAATGCCCAGGGTAATTTTCTTCCGGCTATGCTTAGGTTCCGTCGAGCACCCGACTTAAGCTAAGTGCTGGATTTTAGTTTCTCCAGCAATTTTGCAGTTGCGGATTTGATATCATCCGATAAAATTATAGCAGAGATCACCGCAATTCTTCTTGCACCTGCTTGAATCAAACTATCGATATTGCTAAGACTTATTCCGCCGATGGTATAAAATGGAATCTTTAGGCGAACTCTGGCTTCCCGAACCATGCCCAAACCGACGGGCTCTTTAATCTCCTTGGAAAGAGTAGCGAATATCGGACCAATACCGATATAATCCGCTCCGTTTCCCTCTGCTTCTTTTGCCTGTTGAATGGAAGTAGCTGATACTCCTATTATCTTTTCCGGACTCAATTTTCTTCTCACCTCAGATAGGAACATGTCCTCCTGTCCCACGTGCACTCCATCCGCATCTATCCTGAGTGCAATCTCAATCCGATCATTGACGATAAAAGGGATATTTTCTGACTTGCAGACTGCCTGTAACTTTAATGCCGTCTCAAGAAAACTATCATCGTCCGACTCCTTATCCCGGTATTGAATCATCTCCGCCCCTCCCTCTATCGACCGGGACACAACATCCTCAATATCTCTATTCCCACAAGTTTTCTTGTCCGCTATGACATATAAATGAATTTTGGAGAGTAAATCTTTCTTGCTCATGACAAAAACACCTTAACAATTTCAAATTGTGTTAACTGGAGGGTTTCACAAGTATAGTTTTAACATCTCTCCCCTTTTGTTCCCCTCTCCTTAACAAGGAAGGAGACGGGGATACAGGAGTTGAGGTATCAGTCTTTGCTACAACTCAAGTCAATCGAATCTTCTTAATCCATAATCTTTAGCAGATTGAACCAACCAGTCAAATAAAGCCTTGGAGCTTTTATCCGGCATGAGTTCCGGATGCCACTGCACACCTAAGAGGGAATGATCGTCTTCCGACTCCAAGGCTTCGACCACCCCATCTTCCTCCGACCAGGCGGTCGCAACTAATCCCCGGCCCACAGTTTTTACTATTTGATGATGGCTGGTGTTAACCGTAATCTTTTTCTTCCGGATTATTTCGAAAAGCCTGCTTTCCTCTCGGATAATCACCGGATGTTTTTTATCGTATATGTTTGAACCTTCTAACGTATGGTCGAGCGATTTTTTCTCAAATGTTAGATCCTGATATAGATTTCCTCCAAAAAACACATTCACCAGCTGCATTCCGCGGCAGATACCAAGCATGGGTATATCTTGCCCTATAGCTTTTTCCACCAAAGCCATTTCAAAATGATCCCTCTCCGGAGTTAGGCTTAAATTCCTGGCTACTCTTTTCTCTCCATAGAAAACCGGATCGACGTCGTTCCCGCCGCTGATCAACAGTCCATCCACCAGTTCCAATATGTTTTCGACATTTTCCGTTCTTTTGGTGTTTGGCATGAGAATGGGGATGCCTCCCGCTCTCTCAATGGCTTCATGGTAGTTCCTTTTCAGATAGTCAAAAGCATAAGCCGTGGGAATTTTCCTCTTTTCGTCGTCATATTCCATGGAACAGGTGATCCCTATAATCGGTGCTGTATTCTTTTTTCTCATGATATTAGAATTAACCGGTAATATTATAACCTTTCACCTTTGACCTTTAACCTTTCACCTGTCTTTAGAACGCATATAATATGCTCAAATGAAACCTGCCGGATTGTGGACTTTTCTTTATGGGAAGTTGCCTGCCATAATCCAATCTCAAAGGTCCTACTGGTGTAAAAAATTGTAGTCCCAGGCCGGAGGAAAGCTTAAGATTCCCTAAATTTACATCTTTCACTCTATCCCATATATTACCTGAATCCACGAAAATAGTATAACCAAATTTCCAGAACAATCCTCTGCGGTACTCTGCATTGCCCAGAATCATCACTTTGCCGCCGATGGGAGTCCCGGTTTCGTCCACCGGACCCAGACTGTTCTCCTTGAATCCCCGCATAGTCGAAGCTCCTCCCATATAGAACCGGTCGTAGGTAGGGACGTAATCCTTGCGGGTTAATTCCTCGGCATAACCCAGCTTTATCCGGGTGGCAAGTACATTTAAAATCTTTTTTTTACCCATAAGATTGTATCTGGCCCAGGAAAAGGTTGTTTCGAAAAAATTGTTGTCCCCTCCTAAAATTCCCCCCACGTACTCGGTGGAAATCTGGGTAAAAGAGCCAACCAGAGGAATAAATATATTGTTTCGCTTGTCGTGTTCCCCGGATAGAATGATCTTCCGTCGCACATTTATCCCCTTTTCTCTCTTATATGTATCCAACTCATCCAAGGGAATGCTATATATTTTCACTTGTTCATAATTGTGGGTAAGCCATACTTTGGTGTGCTTGGAATACTCCCGGCTGAAGTTGATATTACCTCCGTACGATTCGATGCGATATGTCTGAATGGCGCTTTTCACTCCCGGTTCATAATAAAAATCCACATCCAAAAGTGTTCTGCTTCCCAAAAACCATGGCTGTATATAGGTCAGGGTAAAACGATTGGAAAGTCTTTCTATCTTCGGGAAAATTATAAAACTGTAGAAAGCTGAGGCTCCTATCTTCCGGGATGTGCCGGCCAGATTTCTATTTCCCCATTCGCCGGTAAAATCCGCAGTAAGGTATTCTTGTTGGCTTACGGATTGGGGTAAATTCTGTGCCAGCTCTCCTTTGGCGCTGACGTAATTCGGTTTCTTTTCTATTATTTTAAGGACAAAATCCGGTTTATCCGGTTTTTGTTCTATGTCCTTGGCTTTTAGGGTGATGTAACTAAAAAGGCTGGTGGAGTATAGCCTTTGTTGGCTATCCATGATCTTATCTCGGGAATAAAGCTCCCCTTCTTTTATGGTCAGCTCCCGTCGAACCACAACTTCTTTAGTCAGTTTCAATCCTTCATAGGTGACCGCACCAAAGAAAACCTTCTTATCCGCACTGACCTGGAATGTCACATCCTGTACAAAATTATTTTCTCCCCCCCCTACCTGCATCTTAACGTCGGCGTAAGGATACCCGTTGTTAGCATAGATGGTTTTGATATCGAAAATTACCTCATACAATTTAGTCCAGTTAAAAGGACCGCCTTTATCAAGAAGCTTCATCTCCCTTTTTGTTTTTTCCTCAAATTCCGCTAGCCCCTGCTGTAAAGTGATATTGCCAAACTTGGTTTGCTGCCCTTCATTTATGACTACCTTTACCACGCATCCGTGTTCTTCCTTTTTTTCTGCACTGATTTTGCATTCCACGTCAAGAAAACCATTTACGTGGTAGAGGGAATCGATGGAGAATTGGTCCAGCTCTGACTTTTTGGGGTTGAATCTTCTTTTTTGGAAAAAGTTATACCACTTATTCTGTTTTATGACCACCTGATCTTTGATTTTGCCATCGGAAAAGTAACTGTTTCCCTCGATGTCTATTTTCTCGATAATCAGCTTCTCTTGATTAGCGGCTGTAGCAGGCGAACTAAGGAGAATCAATCCCGGGTAGAGTAGAATAAAAAGGAGGAGACGGTTCTGAAAGGTAATGTTCATAAAATACACTTGAGTTTTTAAAAAGCCGGTATTTAAGTTTCTCTTTTTAATATTCCCAGTTCAGATTCAATCCAAAATGAAAAAGACCCTGTTTATCTCGGCTGCCCTCCAGTAGAAGGTTTTTGCTTAATCTGTATTCCACGCCGGTTTCTTGCCCGCTGGATTGCGAAAGACTGCGAGAATATCGAAAATAAATTTTATTGGAGACGTATTTACCCACGGTGATCTGTGCATCCGAAAGATGAAACTTTTCGTTCCAGGTGGGCACTATCTCGAAAGTTTCCACCCCTAAACTCTGACCCGCAATATTTTCCAAAAAACGGCTGCTATACGCTCCTCCCAGGCTTTTGATCACTCTCTCCTGAAACAAGCTTCCCACTCCGGCAGAATCCAACGAAGAGAGTCCACGCTGAAAAGCTAAAAGCTCTATTACATCTTCCTGGGAATACGGCGAACCAGAAGCCGGCACCACCTCTGGTTCCAGAATGGTTCCCTTTATCTCCAACTCCACTTCATTGATCGATCCGGTGTTCACCAGACTTCCGGTTCCGGAGGAGCTCGCTGCTCCTTCTCCCAATCTGCTGGACACCAAGAAATCGATCTTGGGATTTATCTCTTTTATATTGTCAAAAGTGAAAGTTCCGCTCTCTATGTTGAACGTGGTTCCATATAGGAAGTATTTTCCCCGGATGGTCTCCATGTCACCCAGGATTTTCAATTCGCCCCCTTCCCGTAACACTTTTACATCACCTTTCAGTTCCAGATTTACGTCGTTGTTTATTATCCAGCAATTATTGGGGATGGATATGTCAAAATCCCAGTCCCATAAATCCTCCTCCGTATAAGTGGGGGAAAGAGAGGATTCCGAGCCCGAACTGGAAAAAGGCTCCCGGTAGAAAAGCTCGGAGAGCACTATCTGGGCGGATACCAGGGGAAGAGTTCTTCCGGTTATCTGAACGCTAAAATCCGCTACCCCCGACAGATCCGCGTATTCATAATTGGCCGGGACTCTGTCTCCAGAGAAATAAAGGTCATAATCAATATTATTAATATCTTTCAGGTTAATGGTTCCAAATCCGTTGACCTCTCCTTTAAGCTTACGTTTCTTGGAGAAGATTTTCCAGATTTTCCAAAATGAACTACTTTCCGATCCTCCACGCTCTATGAAACCGCTTATTCTGTCTAAGATAAGGTTCTCATTCTGCATTCTCATCTCCACTGTGAGCTGCTCTATCGGATCGAGCAACTGAACGAACTTCAAACTCCCGTCCTTCACGGTCATCTTTCCGTCCAACTGCGGGTGAAACAAGCTTCCCGTTATGTTCAAATCACCCTCGAAGTCCCCTTTCAGATATTCGATATCAGGGATGAACCAACGGATCAGTTCCAGTCTTTTCCCCTTGACCTGCAATCGAAAATTCTGGGGCAGATCCAGAACCCTTTTGTCCACAGCATAGAAGGACAGATCCACAGGTAAGAATCCGGTCAGATGATATTCCCAGTCCGTTTCGGCCACGTCGAGTTTCTTCACCTCCAGCTTCTTTTCGGCATAGGATAATTCCGCGTCTAAATCCCCCAAATCCATGTCTTTAAATTTTAGTTGTTGAATCTGTCCGGTCATTTCTATTTGGGGATTTTGAAAATCCCCTTTGAACTCGGCTTGTGCCGAAAGCTTTCCCTCGATTGGTTCCGGTGTCAGAAGCACTGCCCAAGGGGTGATATCCAGACCCGTAAGGTTGACTTGAAGAGTCATTCTCTCTTCATAGTCCACCACTCCGGATAACCCCATCTCTCCAGTCTCTCCGGAAAGGACAAACTTTTTAATCACCGCTTTTTCGGTATCGATATCCACCACCGTGGGTGAGAATGTCTGCAGACGGTTCCCCCGGTAATCTAAAACCATCTGGTGAAGCAAAAGAGTCTGGGGATTCTTGGAGGCATCCAATTCCCCCCACACATTTACATCATAATTTTTGCCCGAAAGCCGGGTGGTGTCGATTTCGATCCACTGACCGTCCACTTTCAGGTGGGAACTCAAACTATCGTAGTCCACCCCCCAGGCGTTACCCCGCAGGAATAGAGCATTTACGACCCCTTTGGGTTTGGTGACAAAATTGGCTAACGAGAGATCCACCTGAACCTCGGTACCATAAAGCTGGTAAACATAACAGGAGTCGGAAACGAATTTTCCTTTGACGTCAAAATCCTCCGTCTTTCCTGAAAGCTTTAGTGTGGCTTTTCCCCTTCCCATCATTTGTTTTATGAATATCTGATACCAGAAATCTTTCAAGTCGAGGAAATTCACTGAGGCGTCAATATCCAAATCCCCGGCATACTGTAATTCACCCCCGAAGTCGACCTGGGTACTCTTATAGCCCAATAGAAATTGAGGATGAAAAACGATGGCGTTGGTCGTAATATCCATAATTCCCGAGGCGGAATTGAAACGGTACTGCTCAATTCTTCCGTTCTGCAAATTCACATCTGCTTCCATCACCATATCTTTGGCGGAAAAGGATCGCCCCAGTAAACTGACGTATCCCGAAAAATCGGTATGCAGGCTGCCGAAGACTATATTGTTCAAATTCAGATTGTTCACCGTCCCTTTGAATTCGTACTCCTCCGGTTTCGTGCCCAAGTTGAGCTCCCCGCTCCCCTCCAGGGGGGATTCAAAGACTTTGCCTGCTATGGATGGAAAAGTGAATTTCCTGTTCTTATATGAATAAGCTACCCTTACCTGTTCAAACTTCCTGTCAAAAAAGAGCCCGTCTAAAACCGCTTCACCGCCGAATGCTTTGAAATTCCCTTTTAGTGTCCCCTCGACTCTCATCCGACCCTCCAGTCCCACTCCGGTTAATTTCTTTATATCTTTCAGATCCACCGGCTGAGCGTTGACCGAGAAGGAAAGCTGGGGATTTTCGGGATCGGTCAAAAGTCCCGAAATCTCCAGGTCCGAATCTGTAGTTTTAACTTTCAATGATTTGACCGACAGGCTGTCATTTTTGAACCAGAGAAAACCCTGCAATTGCTTGACTTTAAAATCTTTCTGGGTATAGGTAAATTCGCCATTGTTAATATTGGCTTTGATTCCTTCTTCTTCCTTGCTTAACGAGAGTTCAAGATTCAAGCTGTCAACGGTTGATTGTTTATCCTCATTTACATAATTGAAAATTCCGGAGTTGATTCTCAGCAATCCGACTTTGAAATCAAACAAACCGGTAGGGAGAATTTTTCTTTTGGGTGCAGACACCAAAAGCAGTTTACCCTCCTGGGATTTCTTGATAATCAGAACGGGATGATCCACGATCAAAGAATCCACAGCCCATCTTTTTCTCCAGAGATTGATAAGTTTATAATTCACTTTCAGGAAAGGAATGTCCGCTATCCTGTATTCAGTCGTATCTTTAACGAAATCTACGGTCAGGTTCTTAATGGTCAGCTCTTTCCAAAATGGACCGCTGATATCTCCTACTTTGACCCGGATCGAATACCGGCTCTGCACGAAAACCCGCAATAGCCGGTTGACCTGATTTTCCAGCAGTTTGGTCTGCGACAAAAGTCCCCAGAACACCAAACATGCTAGAAGCAGAAAAGATAAAAGATACAGCGGTATTTTATATCTCTTCTTCATTTGGAATCCTGACTTCCGGTACGAACAGATAGACTTCTATTAGTTGAATAACCGGGAATCCCCTCATACTTGGTTCCTGCGGGTATGAAGTGAAGAAATTCCGGTTTTATCGATCACCCATCAAGATTATACGATTATATCAAAAAGGTTTCGCAGGGTCAAGGGTAAAATAAAATGCGGATTGTGGATAAATTACTCTGATAAGACAAAATGACATCAGCAGCTAACTTATGTTAGTTGCTGGTAGCTTTCCACTTTAATTGAGATACCGTTTAGGTGTAATCATACATGCCATCGAAAACCCTGATAGCCGGTCCAGTGATATAGAGGTGGTCGTCCTGCTCCCTCCATTCTATGCCGAGCTTGCCATTGTCAAAAAAAGCGGTCACCTTGCGTTCCAGCTTCCGTTTCAACACCCCCGCCACCGTAGCCGCAGAAGCGCCAGTTCCCGAAGCCAAAGTCTCCCCCACTCCTCTTTCCCATATCTTCATTTGAATTCTGCTCCGGCTTAAGATCTTTGCAAATTCCACATTGGTCCTTCGGGGAAAGATGGGATGGTTCTCCACCGCCTTCCCGATTTCCTTCCAGTTAGGTTCGAATTCCTTCACAAATACCAGCGTGTGTGGATTACCCAGAGACATGCTGGTGAATTGCACTTTTCGACCATTCATCTTCAAGCTTTCATTGATACAGAATTTCCCTTTCCCTTTTACCGGTATTTTTTCCCGTTCCAGAATCGGCTTCCCGATATCCGTCCGAATCATAAAAGTCTGGCCCGGTTTGATTATCTCCGTATGGATTATCCCGGCTTTGGTTTCGATATCCTGAACTCTGCTTTTGGATAAACCCTGATCGTAAAGAAACCGGGCAAAACATCGAATGCCGTTCCCGCACATCTCCGCCTCGCTCCCGTCCGGGTTATAAAAGACCATTCTGAATTTATGTGATTTCCCCGGAACCACCAGAATTAATCCGTCTGATCCCACCCCAAAATGCCTATCACATATCTTCTTTGCCAGTTCCGGCAAATCTGCCTTATTTAGTTTTTGTTTGAAGCAGTCCACATAGATATAATCATTACCCAGAGCATGCATCTTTGTAAATTTTATTTTCATGTATGGTTCTCGTATATTGTTGGAGTGCTAAACCTTCAGCTTGGCTATGTGAATTTTGGATTGTTTGTTGTTGACTAGAACCTTCTGTTTACCAAATCCGCCGAATTCTGAATCACTGTTTTGAGCTCCTCCTCCGTCAACCCCGCACCCAGACCTACTTTTCTTCTACGGTCCTCGCTCAACAATTCCGCGGGACTGTGAGCATCGGTGTCAATCACCATTTTGGCTTGATACTTTCTTGCCAGTACCACCACCCGACCATTTGCCAAACAATGTCCCTTGCGAGCAGAAATTTCCAGACAAATATCTTTCTCTTTGGCCAGTTTCACCTCTTCATCCTGGATCAATCCCGGGTGGGCCAGAATATCGATATCACTCTGCAAGCCAGCCAGGTTGGTTCCGGGTTGAACCGGTTCAACCGGTGATTCTCCATGCACCACCACGATCTTTGCTCCCAGCTTTCTTGCTTCCCGGGCTAATTCCGGA
Source organism: uncultured candidate division Zixibacteria bacterium (assembly GCA_903908285.1). Lineage (GTDB taxonomy): Bacteria > Zixibacteria > MSB-5A5 > MSB-5A5 > SM1-73 > CAIVRH01. The sequence continues at coordinate 1,347 of CAIVRH010000008.1, read as the reverse complement.
ATCAAAGAAGGCGGTACGTGGGTTATTTCCACCCCCGGTAGTATCTTTATGGATGTCTCTCTTTTTGCAGAATTCAAATCTGCGGCTGATTTGATTAGCTGCTTTAAAACCAATTCCTATGGTGCCGGAATCGACATGATCGGTAAGAGCAATGGCTTGATATCCGGACATTTCCGCTCTCCTCACTAATTCAGCGGGAAGTAACTCTCCATCGCTCAAGGTGGTATGGGTGTGTAAATCTATCATCACGTCACTCCTGATTAAATCTGATTTCTTAGAGGCTAATTTAGTTCTATTTTTTTATTATGCAAACGAATTTTAGTTATTTCCGTGAATTGTTGTTTCTCTATAAGTGTATATCAATACTCCTATTCCTGTATCGTTATATCAACGAATAACAAATATAGGATAAAACATACTTAGAAATAGTTGAAAATAGTTCTGTCTTCGCAATATAATAATGTCAGTAGTATGCAAATAGAGGATGTCAGGTTATAATCGTCCATATGGATGAGAAGAGTGTTGAACCTGACCATGGAAGAAGCGGAGAGGTATAAAGTGATATCAGAGGTAGAGGGTGGATATTTAAAGGTTGAAGAGGCCGGGGGTATTTTAGGTATAAGTGAGCGTCAGGTATATCGGATTAAGGCGCGAGTTGAGAAAGAAGGAGCGGGAGAAGTAATCCATAGGAGCAAAGGTAAGAGATCTCCACTTTGGCTTACGGAGAAGATAAGAGACAGGATAGACCATTTATATAAGGGCAAATATAGAGGTTTTAACCTTACCCATATGACGGAGTTTCTGAATGGGGAGGAGAGGATTAGGGTTTCGAGGGAGTCGGTAAGGCAGATTTTATTGGAAAGGGATTCATATACCAAGCAAAGAAGACACCCTCAGCACCGGCAGTGGAGGGAGCCTAGTTCCAGAGAGGGTCAGATGGTTCAATTTGACACTTCGGATCATGATTGGCTGGAAGGGAGAGGTCCCAGGCTTTATCTGATTAAAGGAGTGGATGACGCTACCAGCAAGGTGGCGGGGGCTAAATTTGTGTTAACGGATGAAGTGAAGCAGAATATGGAGGTATTCTGGGATATGGTCCAGAGAAGGGGGATTCCTTTGAGTGTATATGTGGGCGGACTCCCACCCGTCTGGGTGGATCGGGGCTCTAATTTCAAGACTACCCGCTACCAAAGCATGGAGTACCAGCTTAAGGGAGAATATCCCGTGACCCAATTTGCCCGAGCCTTAGAGGAAATGGGAGTAAAGATGATCTACGCCAATTCACCTCAAGCCAAGGGGAGGATTGAGAGGAAGTTTGGGGTATTTCAAGATCGACTCTGTTCGGAG
>CAIVRH010000007.1 GCA_903908285.1 uncultured candidate division Zixibacteria bacterium | reverse complement strand
GCCGCCATAGCACCCCCGGTAACAAAAGCAGCCAGCAAGAAAACTATTATCAGTCTCTTTATCATTTTTTACTCCTTTCAAAGGGATTTATAATAAAGAGCTTTCACTCAAACCAATCTTTGTAAACAACGGTGAGAAAATAAAATTCTCTTTTAGTCTTTTTAAGTTGGTGGGGGAAATATAAAAAACCAGTAGATAGTCTTCACTACATACCATGAATGGCTCGATGAATACCGAAAGAGAAGATAATTAAACCTTAACTAAGGGAACGAATTATCTAATACTTCCTAAGATGTCTTTGATAATAATATAAACAAACTTCAAGAAAAGTCAAGTTAAAAATAGATCGAATGTGAAATATTTTACTGTTATCTCTGGCGGGAATATCGGAGAAACCAGTCTTTTTGATCTATTTTGTATTAATTATATGGGAGAATTAACGAAGTTCGTGTATCGGGCTCATTTCTTGTATTATCACTCTAAATTGATTTATTAAAACGTTATTTTTTCAAACATCGGCATTACTTGGACAAAACATCGCATCTCAATACTTTATAAAACTCGCTTACATATACAGTGGTGCAGCGTTCTGTCAGCAGCCCAATACCGGGGAATTGGTCTTGTTCACCTCTATTGATTAAAATATATCTTATTCCATAATAATTGAGTATTCTCATTATTACATCGAAATCATTCGAGCCCAAAACCGTATTATACTGCTTTAGCATCTTTTCAGAAAGATCGGGATTTAAAGAAAAATATGCTCCGGATCGATGTGCCAGAAGATTGAAACGCACCAGGTATCCCGAAATAACATAACGATACGTATGTTTGGTTGCGAAAATATAATCACCGAAGTCCGTATTGGACTGTATGAATTTCAGCGCTCCTGTCGCATCTTTCTTCCAGGCTTCATACTCGTTTTTAGTTCTCAGCACGGCATCGTGAGCCAAATAAGTATTCCACCCGGTGGTGAATACCCCGACCCAAATTATTAAAAACGTTACTCCCAATTTATATTTTCTGCCCAGTTGTGTTACCGAATGATAAGCTGCCAGAATGATAACCGGTATACTAAACAGAATCTGGACACGCCGTGAATAAGAGTCGGAAAAAACGTAATGCACTATCAACAAGACTATGAACATTAGGATAAAAGATAATCTTAAAAATCTTTTTTTCATAAGCTCTTCTTTGCTCAAAGAACGAAATCCCAGAATAGCCATACCGATTAAAATGACATAAGTTATTCCAAATAAAACTGTCACCCCATGCCAATGCCAACCCACCCCCCCTAAAAGAATAAATCGACTCACAAAGTCGAAAAGCCAGAAAAGCCCCGGAATCCCTTTGAATTGGCCTATGGTCGAGTGTCCCATTAGATGGGATTTGGACAACAAGATATACTGAGGTACCCATACCATAATAGGGAATATCAGAAACGCCGGAATGAATTTCAAAAGATCCCCCGGGCGCCGTAAAGTTTTATCCGGTGTAAAAAGGATGACCGCCAGCAGTACTATGGCTAAAAGCAAAAAAGCCGGCCAGATAGTAACCGCCAATCCGGTTCCCAGTCCGGTTAGATAAAAACACCAGCGTTTTCCTTTAAGTCCCCCATAGACCGAAGTGACCGAATTTACCATCACCGTCAATCCCAATAGGAAGGGTGCAGGGAAAAACATTAAACCTTGGTCCGGCATATCAAAGACCGCGCAAAAAAACAAAACGGACAAAAGACCGATCCGGGGGTTGAATAAGGAATTTGCCAGAAGGTAAACCGATACGAAAAGGGTGATAAGCATCAAAACATGAAATATGCCTAGTACTGACCAACTGTCGCTTGCTCCTGATAATCGCACTATCCATCCCAATATGATATGATAAACTGGGGGATAAATGCTCGGATATGAGGTGATCGGATCATTAAAGAAATGACCGGTAGAGCTGTATAAAACTTTTGCTGCATGAAAATCAATGTCCGGAAGATTTCTCCCCACCGTAATTGGTATGGTAGTTAATGGTGAGATATAAAGTACTGCCACACATAAAACCAGAATCGGAACAGCCAAACCTTCTCTGATTTTGCCTTTCCACCAAAAATAAAGTAATGGCATGGTCCATAAAAGAAAATACAGAAAAGCGAATACTGTTTTTAAAAGGGTATCGCTTATCCCCACCACTCTCTCCAGGTACATGCTGGAAATAGTATAAACCACCAATATTCCAAAAGCTAAAACGGTTGGTTTAATCTGTTCGTTTTTACCCGGGAGATGTAAGCTTTGGCTCAATTTTTAAGTCTCCACCTAAAATAAGTGAGATTCTCAATTTTGTTAGCTTCGTGTTATTAAGATAGTATTAATCAGGTGAGATACAACAGAAAATCAATCCATTTTAAATGGATTATTTTATTCCCGGAGTTTTAAAACCTAAGCAGGCAAACTTCACTTGCCATAAGATCATTATATCATTTAACCCTTATGAATGGGGAACAAGTGGAGTGGGCTTTATAAACTGATTATGCGGATATATCAGATGAAACCAAATGCTGATAATAAATATTATTTTTACTCAGGACTAACCACTCAGAAGTTCAATATTCTTTCACCTTTTCTTCTCCCGAAAGCACCCTAAGTGCTCCCCGGGTGAGGGCTTCCAGCTCATCCTCCCCGGGAAAAACCATCACTGGCGCGATAAATCCGACTTTCCGGGTGATCGAATCGGTCAATCTCTTGGAGTTGGCAATCCCGCCTGTTAAAACTATGGCATCAACCTTCCCATCCAACGTGGTTGCCATTGCTCCGATCTCTTTGGCGATCTGGTAAACCATGGCATTGTAGATCAAATTTGCATTCACGTCCCCCCCGTCTATTCTTTTTTGAACTTCCTCGACATCATCGGTTCCCAAATGAGCCAAAAGCCCGCCTTTTTTGGTGAGCAGATCCATCATTTCCTTTTTGTTGTATTTTCCTGAAAAACATAGTTTAGCCAGACCGGTAACCGGGAGCGCACCGGTCCTTTGCGGGGAGAACGGACCCATGTCATTGGCATTATTGACGTCGATCGTCTTGCCTTTGAGGCTGGAACCGACGCTTATTCCCGAACCGAGATGAACGATGACTAAATTGATCTCTTCATATCGCCGACCCAGCTGTTTTGCGGCTTTTCGTGCCACCATCTTCATGTTTAACGCATGCGCCAGGCTGACGCGTTTTATCTCCGGCAGTCCGGATATGCGCGCCTCCGGAATGAATTCGTCTACCGATACCGGATCCACTATATAAGCCGGAACACCCGTGCCGCTTACTATCTCATGGGCAATCAATGCCCCCAGATTGGAAGGATGATCGGCTTGAACGTTGCCCGCCCGGATATCATCAATCATTTTTTCACTCACCCCATAGGTCCCGCTTTCCAATGCCTTAAAAGTACCCCCCCTCCCCACCACCGCAGCCAGTTCCCTCACCTGCACTCTGTTTGCTTCCAGAAACTTCAAAACCAGTTCCTTACGATATTCCAGCTGATCTAACGTCCCTTTGAATGAAGATAATTCCTCGGCGGAATGTCTGATCGTTTCCTCTTTCAGGGGATTCTCGTTCAAATACAATGCCACCTTGGTGGAAGTGCCGCCTGGATTGATACTGAGGATTTTAAATTGGTTCATCATGATTTAATGGTGATAAGAGTTTCTTATGATTAAAAATCTTGTCTGCGGTCTCGATGCTCGTATGGTTGACCGAAGCAAGTATATCGAAGCTCGGTTAGACCTAACATTCAATTATAGTTACAGCCATCTCCTTCTTTAACTCTCTGTTTGAACTTTTTTACCTGGCTTATTCTTTCTTCAGCCAACAAAGTTGCTGCTTGGTGAGGAGGAATGTTCTCCTTTTCGGATCTTTCCAACACCCGGGATAATATCTCGTAAATTCCGCTGGCTTGTTTTATCGCTCTTTCCTGCTGGTAGCCCTCCAGCTCGTTCACCACGTTGATCAACCCCCCCGCTCCGATTACAAAATCGGGGGCATAAAGGATCTTCTTTTGGTGGAGTACCTCGCCATGCCGGTCATCCTCCAGCTGATTGTTAGCTGCTCCCGCTACTATTCTGACTTTCAACCGGTCGATGGTTTGATCGTTTATCACTCCGCCCAAAGCGTTGGGTGAGAAAATGTCTGCTTCAACGTCGTAGATTAAGTCCGGAGATACCCTCTCCGCTCCAAACTTCTCTTCTGCCAATTTTACTTTTGCTTGATCCACATCCGCTACCAACAGCCTGCATTTTCTTTCAAAAAGCTCCTGGGCCAGGTTGTACCCCACGCTCCCTAAACCCTGTATGGCAACCGAAAATCCCTCCAGTGATTTTTTGCCAAAAACTTTCTCCACGCAAGCCAAAAGACCATGCACCAATCCTATGGCGGTAACCGGACCGGGATCGCCTCCCCCCCCCACCGCCCGGGAGAGCCCGGTAACGTATTGGGTTTCGTAACGGACGATCTCCATGTCTTCCGCGGTAGTCCCGACATCCTCCGCCGTAATATACCTCCCGTTTAAGCTCTCCACAAACCGTCCAAAAGACCTGAGAACTAGCTCGTTCTTATCTTTGACCGGGTCTCCGATGATCACCCCCTGTCCCCCTCCCAAATTGATCCCCGCCGCAGCCGATTTGTAGGTCATGTTTTTGGAGAGCAGAAGGACGTCCCTCAAAGCATCCTCTTCGGATTTGTAGGGATGCATTCTCACCCCGCCGATGGCCGGACCCAAGGTGGTGTCATGGATGGCGATGATGGACCGTAAACCTGCCACCTTGTCGGACCAGAAAGCCACCTGTTCATGCTCATCATGAGCCAGGGATTTGAATATTTCCAAGTGTGATCTCCCAACAGATTAAATGAGTTTTGGATTAGATTCTCCGCCCCGATTTCCCCCTCTCCATTTCTGAGACTGTGTCACAATTGTGTTTTGAGTTTGTAGCCGCAATCTTTAGATTGCGTAAGTTGTTGGAATTCAACAAGGAATTTTCGCCCATACGGGCGGCTACAAAAAACCGAGTTATGACACACCCTCTTCTATGGAGAGGGGGATTAAGGGGGTGAGGTCACCAGAAACTACCAGTTCGGTTTTCTTTTTTCTAAAAATGCGTACATACCCTCTTTTTGTTCGCCCGTGGCGAAACAAAGACTGAAAGCCTCTTTTTCATAGGAAGTACCGGTAGCGAGATTGGCTTGAATTCCTTGATTGATCACCGTTTTTGCCAGTTTGACTGCGGTAGGTCCTTTGGAGGCGATCTTATTTGCCAGTTCCAAACAGAAATTCATAAGTTGATCTGCCGGGACCACCTGATTTACTAAACCGATGGAGAGTGCGGTGGTTGCATCGATCATATCCCCGGTGAAGATCATTTCCTTGGCTTTGGCAATACCTACCAATCTGGAAAGCCTTTGGGTCCCGGCAAAACCGGGAATGATCCCCAAGTTTACTTCCGGTTGGCCTATCTTGGCTTTGTCCGAAGCGATGCGGATGTCACAGGCCAGCGCCAGCTCGCATCCTCCTCCCAAGGCAAAACCGTTGACTGCGGCGATGACTGGCTTTTCCTGAGTCGCAATGAAATGGAACACCCTCTGCCCTAAATGGGAAAATTCCCGCGCTTTAAGCGGGGGCATGTCCTTCATCACTGCAATATCCGCTCCCGCTACAAAAGCTTTGCCTTCACCCGTCAGGATGATCACCCGGACGTTTTCGTTTTCGAAGCTCAAATTGTGCATGGCCTGGCTGAGCTCGAGCAAAGTCTCGGTGTTCAGCGCATTCAAAGCGTCCGGTCGGTTCATCTTGATGATTCCGACCCTCTCCCTGATCTCTAATGATATATTCTTGAATTCCATCCATCCTCCTCACAAATTATGTATGATGGTTCCCATGTAATTAATTCCACATAAAAGTCAAATCCGCTGACAGAAAAGAAATCTATTTTAAAAACTCTCGGGCTATGATTAATCTCTGAATCTCCGAGGTTCCCTCGCCGATCTCACACAGTTTGATATCCCGGAAATATCTTTCCACCGGATATTTGGAAAGATATCCGTTTCCCCCGAAAATCTGGATAGCCTGATAACAGACAAACCGGCCCACCTCGGAAGCATATAGTTTTGCCATGGCCGATTCCTTGACGAAATACTCCCCCTTATCTTTAAGCTCGGAAGCGTGGTAGAGCAGGTGTCTGGCCGCTTCCAGCTGGGTGGCCATGTCCGAGAGCTTCCATTGAATCGCCTGATAACTGGAGATGGGTTTGTCGAACTGCACCCTTCCCTTGGCATAGTTCAACGCTTTGTCAAACGCTCCCTGGGCAATCCCCAACGCCATGGAGCCGATGCTGATCCTTCCCCCGTCCAAAGTGATCATGAACTGTTTGAACCCCTCCTCCTCCTTGCCCAACAGATTCTCTTTCGGAATCCTCAAGTCCTCAAATATCAGCGTAGCTGTATCCGAGCCGCGCAGACCCATCTTGTTCTCTTTTTTCCCGACGGAGAAACCCTTCATCCCCTTTTCCAAAATGAAAGAGCTTATTCCTTTGTAACCTTTGGTCTTGTCCGTTACTGCGGTGATTACGAACGTTTCTCCCACGCTCGCATTGGTGATGAAGCATTTGCCTCCGTTGATTACGTAGGAATCGCCATCCCGCACTGCCGTGGTTTTGGTCCCGGCGGAATCCGATCCCGCTCCCGGCTCGGTCAAGCCAAAAGATCCAAGTTTCCTGCCCGAAGCCAAATCCGGAATGTATTTTCTTTTCTGTTCTTCATTCCCAAAAAGGTAAATAGGATAAACTCCCAGTGAGTTGTGCGCCGCCACGGTAATGCCCGTGGAACCGCATACTCTGGAAGTTTCTTCTACCGCTATGGTGTAGCTTAAAGTATCGTAACCCGATCCTCCGTATTCCTTGGGCACCACCATTCCCAAAATCCCCATCTCCCCCAATTTCCTCATGGTATCGAAAGGAAATATCCCGGTTTCATCCAGTTCTCTCGCTTTGGGCTCGATTTCCTTTTCCGAGAACTCTCGGATTCTTTTCCTGAATTCCTCATGCTCTTTGGAAATTCTCATGTGATTTTCCTATGGTTAATTCTAAGTTTTATTCTGTTTTAAACAGCCTCTTCTCTTCTTTTCTCCCCCATAAGGAAATGATTAGTCTCCTCTCCCCTCCGGGGAGAGGATCAAGGTGAGGGGGTAATATCATTGGTAACCTTTAATCCTTCAGCAGCTCTCGGGAGATGACTATTCTCTGCGCTTCCGACGTCCCTTCGTAGATCTCCGTCACCCGCGCATCCCGGAAATACCTCTCCACTGCATACTCTTTCATATAACCGTAACCGCCGTGAATCTGCACCGCCTCGTTCACCACCCGGTTTGCCACTTCCGAAGAAAAAAGCTTGGCCATAGAGGCTTCTATGTTGCATTTTTTCCCGGTGCTTTTTAGGTGTGCTGCCCGGTAGACCAAAAGCCTGGCGGCATCTATCTGGGTAACCATATCTGCCAATTTGAAAGCTATGGCTTGGAAATTACAGATCGGCTGTCCGAATTGCACCCTCTCTTTGGAGTATTTTAAAGCCTCTTCATAGGCTGCCTGGGCGATTCCCACGCACTGTGCTCCGACTCCGACCCTGCCCGAGTTCAAAAGGGAAAGAGCTACCTTGAACCCGTTATTCTCCTGCCCCAGAAGATTCGCTCGAGGTACCTTACAGTCGGCAAAGGAGAGTTCCCGGGTATCCGAGCCTTTAAGTCCCATTTTTTTCTCTTTAACACCGATGGACATTCCAAGAGTCCCCTTTTCCACCAGAAGACAGGATATGCCCTTGGATTTAAGTTCCGGTTTGGTAAGCACGAAAACCATAAAAAGCCCGGCTATCCCCCCGTTGGTTACAAAAGCCTTGGTGCCGTTCATCAAATAATGATCCCCCTGAAGTATGGCTGTGGTTCTCAAACTCCCGGCATCCGTTCCCGCACCCGGCTCAGTCAAGGAATATGCCCCGATAATTTTCCCGCTTGCCAGAAGAGGAAGATATTTTTTCTTCTGTTCCGGAGTGCCAAAATTCAGTATGGCATCACATATCAGGGAATTATGCACCGAAATGGAGATCATCAAAGCCGCGCTGGCTTTGGCGAATTCCTCCATGGCACAAATGTAACTTACGAAATCGAGATTGGAACCGCCGTACTCTTCCGGCAGAAGCATCCCCAGGTAACCCAGATCAGCCAACTGCTGGTAAATCTCGGTCGGGATTTCCTCTTTTTCGTCGAATTCCTGCGCTTTAGGCAAAAGAGTATTTTTGGCAAAATCAGCAGCTGCCTCTTTCACCATTTTCTGTTCTTCAGACAACTCAAAATCCATATCCACTCCTTATTTTGTTTACCAAACATAAAAATGTAGGTCGAATATGCCTGCCAGCCATGGGTCGAAGACCTATTCGACATCTTGCTCTATTTAATCGCGTAGCAGAGCCTTCACGGCTCTGCGGAGATTCGATAAATTTCATTATCACCGCATAACTGAACCTTCACTTTTGTTCTCAAGCGAAGGAATTCTTGTAGGTCGAATATGGTCTGTCTTTGGATCCATAGGATCGAAGACCTATTCGATATACTGCTGCTTTCTTTTCAACATTATGTTCAAACGAGCATACAACAAATGCCTTATCACACCGCAGGTTTGAAAATCATGCAGGTGACGGTCCGGTCGTTGCCACCCATGCTGATCAGCATGCCATAAGGCCGGTCGGACTTGATCTCGACCTGACAATCTCCCGCTTTACCAATAAGCTGATGTAAAATATCGACCGCCTGCCTGGTTCCGGTTCCGCCGGTATAATGGCCGAATCCCACCAGACCGCCGGTTGCATTGGTTGGCATCTCACCATTTATAGCAGTCTTTCCCTCAGCCACGAAAGCTGCCGCCTCGCCGTAACCCACCACCCCCGTAGCTTCCAGGTGGAGCAATCCGCCGATGGTAAAGCAGTCATGCACCTCCAAAAATCCCAGTTCTTTGGGACCGATTCCGCTCATCTCGTATGCCTTCTCCACCGATCTTCTGGTGGTGGTCAGTTTGGTCAGCTCATCCGGCTTCTTGGAGATATCCGCCTGCGATTGCCCCCAGCCCACCACCTCCACCGCATCCTTTTTGGTCAGACCGATCTTTTTCAGTCCTTCTTCCGAGGCAAAGATCAAAGCAGACGCCCCGTCCGAAACCTTGGAACAATCATACACGTTGATGTGCTCACAAAAAGCTTTGGAATTGGGAGGAGTCATTCCTGTGGCTATCAGATCCTCGATGCTGTTGTGATATTCCTGTGCCTTGGGATTCTTCCGGGCATGGATAATGGCTTGAGCATACCAGTGCGCCATCCCCTTCCTCACGTAATCGTAACCGAATTTCTGGTAGCATGCTCCGGCCCGGTCCGAAAACTTCGCAGGGAAGAAATAGACGTGCCCTTCTTTTCTTTCACCCCGGAAATGCCCTGCTCCGGCCAAGATATCCGCTCCGTATACCGCCTTGACCGAGTTCTGCACTTCCACCCCGATTGCCAGTGCCACATCCGAGACATCCGACAATACCGATTTTACCGCAGTATATAATCCTAATCCGCCCGAACCGCATGCTCCCTCCACCCGGGTACATGGTTTGTATTCCAAGCTCGGGTGAACCATCGGTATCATGGCTGCTAAATTCCCCTGGTGATTGAATCTCGCTGCCATGAAGTTGCTGATGATCCCCTCGTCGATGTTGTTAGGGTCGTTGATCTGGGCGATCACCCCTTTACCCGCTTCGGTTATATACTCTTCCAGTCCCGGCCGGGCTTTCTTGGGATTGAATTCCTTTCTCCCCGATCCGAACGAGATGGTATTGTACCCTGCGGTGGCATACACCGGTTTTCTTAGTTTCCTCATTTCCTACCTCCTTAATTAACTCGTTTATGTATAACGTTTATCGGTGACGGAACTCGAAACGGAACTCGTTAATTGAAGCTCGATATTCGAGAAAAGAGAATTAAAGGCTGCATTATTATGTAAATCCGAGCTTCGCAAAACGAACTTCGACTTACGATTCGAGCATCGCTAACGATAACCGTGCTTTTCGATATGATTTAATCAAACATAATCATTAATCGGTCCATACAGGTGATAGAAACCGTTCAGGAGAATGTCGTTCACATCCTGTGCGGATTTGGCTACTCCGGTCTTCACCAGAAATTCACCGATCGATTTTGAATTCTTAAGATAACCTTTTGCCAGTTTAGCGCCTGGGGTGTCCGAAGCATTGAGATTCTTAAAGAACGCCGATAGTTTCTCGCCTTTCTTCGGATCCATCAATAGGCTCCTCCACGGGTAGAATCCCTGCGGGTATGCTCCCAGCTTTTTGTCTATCTCTCCGCTCCAACCGTTGGGATCGAACATCTTGTATTCCCCCTTGTCCGCATCATAAATCCCCACCGGCCGGTTCTTTTCGTATTTCAAAAATCCGTTCTTTTGACTTCCGTCGGCGAATTGACCACCCAGCACCTTCTTTTGGGTCATCTTGGCCAAAAGATCATCCTTCAGATCTTCTCCCTGAAGATAACCGGATATCGTTACCGAGATGCATTGATACACATCCACCCCGACATAATCGATCAGCTGAAGTATACCCATGGGCCGCACCAGCAGGTCCTGGCTGACCTTGTTCATGGCATAAAGCGCACCCGGAAGGGTATATTCACCTGCCAGTTTCTTCGCTTCCCGGATGGCATATAATCCATCCCGTAGAAAATGGCCATTGCCGATAAAGCCGGCAATATCGTTGGACGGAACGATCTTTTTGCGCAGTCTCTTGGCCATCTCCAAAGCCATATCCTTAAGCTCCGGTTTGGTCGACTCTGGGGAAATCAGCTCCACTAATCTTTGCACCGCCGGGGGATTATAGAAATGGAAACCGATGATCCGGCCGCCGAGATTAGCATCTTTGTTCAAAACGCTGATGGGAATGGATGAGGTATTGGTGAAGTAAACCGTATCCGGCGAGACCATTTTTTCCATATTCTTTAGCAAAGATACCTTCAGGTCTTTGTCCTCCAGAACCGCTTCAAAGATGATCTTGGAATCCTTCACCGCTCCCAGATCCGTACCCAGCCTTAAAACCGACATGGCATCGTTGACAAAGGCATCGATCACGTCGTAGTTTTCGATTAAGTCCGCATGCTCTTTGTAAAGCTCCCGCAGCATACCCGTAACTTTCTCGCCGGCTTTGACCAGCTGGCTTTTCAGGTAACTTTGCAGTCCGTCCAAAGCCGATTCGTTTACGTCGATCAAATGCAGACGGTAGATTTGATTTTTATTCTCCGGTTTCAACTTCTGTGTTACCATCTCCTGTGCCAAAAGCAATGCTATTCCACTTCCCATCTTGCCTGCGGCGCCGACTATGGAGACATTCTTTAGTCTGTCGTCAAACGTCATATCTCACCTCCGATTTGCGTGCATGGTTTTAATCACACTGTTCTCCAATTATCATTTTAATCACTCAAAGCTTGTGAAAAATATAACGAATTCAAAACGATAAGCAATGGAAAAAATGAAAATTTTTATCACCCGGGCCGATCCGATTTAAATTATCAAAAATATTTAAATTCAATCCCGGATGAGCCTTAACTCATTAAACCATAACCTTCAAACAAAATTAAGAAAAATCCTCTTGACTATATGGAGTGGTGATTTATATTGTAATTAGATTTCTTGGGAAAGAAATTTTGTTTTCCAAACTACAACTCAAAAGATAAGGCATTATCAATAACCTTGACCGTCTATCGCTTTCTTGAGGAGGAGGAAAAGATGAAACTATTTGTTTTGACAATAATCGGGGCAATTCTAATTGGAGCGATTTTCTTTTCCGATATAGGGTTAGCTGCGCAAGATCCCAATGATCCCTACGGTCCGGACTCGGTTCTTTTCCGGTCCAAACAGATTTTGGTCCCCTGCCCGCCCGAAGGGGGACAAGCCATTCTCCCGCTTTATTTCCGGAACGACGCACCTGTAATCGGAATGCAGATTCCTTTAAGCTGGACCGGACCTGCGGTTATGGATTCCTTTACCTTCTACGGAAGCCGGATCACTTATGTGGTTAATAAACATGTCAGCATAGACAATATGAACAAGAAGGTTCTGGTAACCGCCCAGGTGGGATTTCAGCAATCCATACCGGACGGTCGGGGCATGCTGGTGAAGTTCTATTTCTCTACCACCGATACCGGAGACTTAATCATCGACACCACCGCCAACTCTCCCCTCCCCCAGGAACATCTTTTATTCACGCGGGAGGACTCCATCACCTATACCCCGCAATATCACCGGGGTGAATTCCATTTGGTCTGTCAGCAGGATCCCAATGATCCGGGAGTGCCCGACTCGGTCTCATTCTCTCAAGCTCTTACCTATTATCCCATACCTACCGGTCCTTATGCCTATTATCCCCTCCCCAGTGGTCCGGGGATAGTTTATGCACATCTGCGGGTGGAAAACAGCGATTCGGCTGGACTCATGCTCATCCCCCTTTCCTGGATGGGACCGGTGCATTTTGACTCTATTACCTTCCGGGAGGCCGTATATGGGGATTCGGTATGGATCGTGAATATCGATACCTTAAACCAGAGGATTTTACTTGGATTGATACCGGTATACGATTCCCCCGTTCCCCCCAACCAGGGGCTTTTTATCACCCTCTGCTTCACCTTGAACGACATAACCGGTTTGGTTCAGATAGACTCGACTTTTATAGCGCCTTTAAACCACGTATTATTCACCACCACCGAGCCGCAAGGGTATTACCCCCAGTATGTGCCCGGGGAATTCCCTGTTTTGAAATTTCTACCCGGAGATGTTTCCTTTGATGGAGAGTTGGTGGATGTATCAGACATAGTCTACCTGATCAATTATATATATCGGGAAGGTCCTTTGCCGCCCCATCCTATATCAGCGGACGTCAACGGTCCCGACAGGATAATCGACATTCAGGATGTGGTTTATCTGATAAATTATCTTTACCGGCATGGACCTATCCCCCACTCCGGCGATCCCTGGTAAGAAGAATAGAATTTGTAGGGGTGAATCTTTAGATTCACCCTTTACATCTTGGAACAAAGAAGGGAATGACAAAGGCGTCTCAGCTAAAACTGGGACGCCTTTTTTATTGTATTACTAACGAAAATGGTTGACATGAAAATACAAACGGTTATAATAAATCTTGTAAACAGAGTGGATTTATCATAGTGGGCTTTAAAGGTTGCGTCAGGAGAATACTCTTAACCAAGCAGGGAATCATGGTGACAGAAGTATTGAAATCAAATTGTGTCAGGACTTCGGAGACCCGTCTGGAAGGTACTGATACACAACTTTAAAGTATGCCTAAAACCCAATTGCATGGAATACACTCGACGCGCCTGCATGTAATTATGTACAGCATGCTTTTGGTTGCAACGCCTTTCGTGCTGTTGCAGAATTTCTTGGTCGAAAAGATCTCCCAGATTTCAGGTTCCTCCTTCGCATTAGGCCATACGGAAATTCCCATATTACCCCTCCTGGCCATAGTTCTGGTGATTGCGCTACTGGTTACGTTTCGCTCCTACCTCACCTGGATCCGGGGGTTGGCTGCCGTGATTGTTGTGCTGATGAACGCTTTGTCCCAGCAGATCACCGATTATTACTTCGATCACCACTTCTATGATCTTCAGCAAAACTGGCATTACTTCGCCTATGCCATCTTTGCATATATGGTGTACCGGGATTTAGCGCCCCGAAGGGTTACCCCGGCAAAAATCATGTTGATCACTTACCTGCTGGCTCTATGCTTATCCGCTTTTGACGAGGCGTTTCAGATGCATATGAGCAGCCGGGTCTTCGATGTTAGCGACATCGCCAAGGACCTTTGGGGAAGCCTGATGGGTATCATCTTCCTGTACTTGATCGTGACCGACTCGGGCACTTTAGCAAGGCAGTGGAAGAAAGTCCGCCATCGGCGAGTGCCTGACTATTTGAAACACCCACCCAGTCTGTTGGTATTGATGTTCATTTTTGCGTTCCTCTTGCTTTGTTACGGCTCGCTTTTATCAGAATACGAATACCTAGGTTACGTCGTCCTGCTGACTGGGCTGAGCTTCGCGGCAGTCCTCTTCCTGCTGCATCTCTCTCAGAACCGGATTATCAAATTTGCACTGATTTCGATTTTTGTGTACGCAGTATTGCTGCAAACTTACTTCTTTGTCAAGTATCGCTCCGGTAATATCGTCTATCACCGGCACGGTCTGACTGTTTACCAGGGTATTCCCATACTTTTCTTCGATGCTATGGTCTTCCCGGACGGAACTTTCCGTCTGGTGGATAAGAAGCATTTCTTTAACTTTCGCGACCAGAAATTCTTCATGAAGCAGCGGGCAGATATCCTGGTTATATCCAGCGGCTCCCGGGGAGAGGGGGGGCAGGGATTTCCGGTCAAAGCTCCGGTCCAGTTCATATACAACTACTACACACAGCGAGGTATGCAGGTGATCATCCTGGAGAATTCGCAGGCATGCGAGCTGTTCAATCGACTAAAAAGAGAGGGGAAGAATGTGCTGTTTATTCTTCACCATACCGGTTGATGGTTCACCCCAAAGCCAAAAGCGCCGACACTCGTCACCCTCGCGCCGGCAGACGGTTCTCACCTGGTTTTTGGTGCTGGTGTGGCTGGCTTTGATATCATTCGGCGCCATTTCGCTTACAAATCCGAATTGGTTACAGGAGTGGGGACACCAAGGTGTCCAGGCCGAATCCCAATCTTACAAGCAATATGGAGATGGATTTCTCCATCAGGGGGATTACCGCCGGGCGATTACTTATTATCAGAAGGCACTGCAGATAACTCCCCAGCGGGTTAGCATCATGATAAATTTGGCTGTGGCGTACACGTACTCAGGCTTCCTCCAGGAAGCGGATCGAGTGCTTAAAGCCGCTTCCCGGCTGGAGAGCAATCGCAAGGACTTGATCGGTTTCAATCTGGGTGAGCTTCTGGAGCGACAGGGGAAAACAGAGGAAGCTATTCGCTATTACAAAGAAGCCATAGGGTCCAAAGTCGACCAGGGTCTGGTATACCGCAAGCTGGGTCTACTCTACCTTGATGCAAAGCGATACGACGAGGCGCTGGAGGCTTTCGAGAACACTCTGGCCAGCCAGACCGATGTCAACCTGTCATATAAGGATATGCTTAACCGCTCTCTGGATGATTATGAAGATGATCCGGTCACGTTAAAGATTATCGAGGCTCAGTTTTCATGCGGCATCAGCACCGGGGATTCGGCGTCCTATGATCTGAAAATCATCCGTCATCTACAGCAGATTGATCCGGAGATAGCCAAGACCCACAATCACCTGGCTTATATTCAAGTCCAGAGGAAAGACTACTCATCCACTGCCCAGCACTATCAAAAATCACTCGAAATCTGGCCCGGCAATACCGATGCCCGGAATGGAATGGATTATCTATCTAAAATGCGGCGGGAGGTTCCCCCAACTGATCTTAAGCACTAATCCCAAAAGTTTACCCCAACATTAGATCCAGTGCCAAAGGTTTGGAATCGCAAAGGTGTCTCAGCAGAAAACAGGGACGCCTTTTTGTTGTATTTCCGACGAAGAATGATTGACTTGAAAATACAAACGGTTATAATAAATCATGTAAACAGAGGGGATTTATCATTTCGGGCTTTAATGGTTGCGCCAGGAACTTACTCTTCCCCGTGTGAAATCCCAGTTACTAACACATTGAAATTGAGACTTACCGCGTAGTCATTGTTATGTCAACGAAAATCTAAAACCGTACCACCCATCATAAACAGAAAAAATGACATCCTTTGAAATCGTCGCTCATCGGGGTGTTACCGGTGAGTCACCTGAAAACACCATACCCGCCTTTCAACGGGCGATTGAATTGGGCGCGGATGCCGTTGAGCTTGACGTCCGTTTAACAGCGGATGGAGTGCCGGTCGTATATCACTATTTTTACTTAGACGAAATCACTGATTTATCCGGACCCATTTTTGACTACACCTGGGAGCACCTACAAGGTAAACAGCAATTCACCGGCGGTCACTTTAGCATCCCTACCCTGCATCAGGTTTTGGAAACCCTTGGCGGAAAGATAGGATTGGAAATCGAGATTAAAGGACCTGAACCGGAATCCTCGGAAAAGGTGGCATCTGTGTTGCTCCAATTTAAAAACTGGTGGGAGACCATCGAAGTAACCTCCTATGAGCCGATGTTGCTTTCCGATATTCGCCGGCGTTGCCCAGGTTTAGCCACAGATCTGCTATTCCCTCTTTCTGAGGAGTGGATGAAACCGGATGTGGTCACCTATCTGGCTGTTCACCGGGCTAAGTTAGCGCAAGCCCGAGCAGTGCACCTTCACCCCACCCAGCTTTCCCCTACCGTGGTAAGTAATATCAGAAATCAAGGCATCGAAGTCCATTCTTGGGATATAAATGACGAACAGAAATTGAACGCCATTTGGGAGATGAGAATACCCAAGATATGTACTGACAAACTTCCGGAAGCTCTTGCTTTTCGTCAAAGAATTTCTCATAGACATTGTGAGAATATTTAAAAGATTGCTTCAGGAGTTTATTCCTCTGCCAGACTTAACGCAATCTGAAGATTGCGGCTACCAAGTCAAACCCTGACTTACTGAACTTACTGGACTTACTGGACTTACGGATTGCATTTTTTCATCTTTTCAATGTCCTGTGAACCGGATTTGGGGGGACATGGGGGGCTTGGGGGACTTGGGGGTGGTGGATTTTCATTTTTTTCATCATCAGAAAGTCCATTGGTAAGGCAGATTAAATGTTCAAAGGTTCAAAAGTTCAAGAGTTCAATAAAGTTCAAGACAATTCGAGTTGGGAATTCAAAGTTTAAAGTTTCAGGTTAAAGATCAAAATTTAACTTTCCTTAATAGTACCTCCTTCATAAATACCGGCGCTGTCCTTTTCACCACCGAAGTTGTACTTCGCTGCTCAGTATAAATAGTTCGAGGCTCACTATAAATACTTCGCTGCTCAGTATAAATATCGAGTTTGTTGCTATAACCTCTATCCCTTTCCTTTCGAATAAATAATTCGAATTTAGGGTTGACAAGATTAGAGACATAACTATAATGCTTTATTGAAAACAAAACGGATTTATCATAGTGGATTACAAGGGTTGCATCAGGAGTTTACTTTAAATCGTATGATAAATACTTATAACAGATTCATTGAAATCAAAATGTGTCAGGACTAAGTCCTGGCACAACGAAAATAAGCCACAAGTACTCAGAGACTAACCGGGAGATACAACCATGTTACAGACGATGTCGGCTCAAGATGAGTTTATTTGTGGACAGTGTGGTGCGACCTCGCTATGGGGCGACCGCTACTATCAAAACCATACACCCAACACCCCTTTCCCGCCATTGTACAGCTTCTGGGATTGGGAAAAAGTCGAACATCACCGGGCATTCTGCCCCAAATGTGGGGCATTGGTGGCGGACCGCCATAAGGAGGGATTCGGTTGGGCTAACGGGGCACGACCTGGATTACCTGACAAAGTACCCACAGCGGAAGGCGAGGGTGGACATGGGATCATATTCGTGAATGCATACATGAAGTATCTCGTACCCCACGGAGACAGCACACTGGACATTAAGGGCTACGAGCATGCAGTGGCTGAGCAGGGCGCAAAGTATCGAGCGCTCCTTGCGATGTCAGTTCCGGACTTGATAGGACGCCTTCGTGAAAGCAAGGGCACTAGTGCGCCCCAAATCGAGCAGGAACTTGCTTCGAGAGGTGAGGCAGCAGTTCCCTACCTGATCGAAGCGCTTGGCGATCCCGAAGTGTATTTGCGGTGGCGCACTTGCTACGTTCTGAAACGAATGGGCGACAAAGCACTTAAGGCACGCCCAGCCCTTGAAAAAGCCAGGCAAGATAGTGAAGAAGGTGTCCGCAGAGGTTCGGAAGACGCCTTGAATCATATAGGAAAACCGGAACCCCCTAAGCCAGCTAAGCCCCCCAGCCCTTGGTGGAAGTTCTGGTAGGTGGCGACAAGTTCGTATGTCAGGAGCTCTTTGGCTCCTGATATTAATAACGAAGAAGGGAATGACAAGGGCATCTCAGCTAAAACTGGGACGCCTTTTTTGTTGTATTACTAACGAAAAATGGTTGACATGAAAATATAAACGGTTATTATGAATCTGTAAAAAGAGTGGATTTACCAGAAACTGGGCTTGAGCTAATCAATGGTTTCTTCAACAACTTATTCTTGTATATTGAAATTAGAATACTTCGGGGATAGGTTTTGATTGAGCTTAAAGAATTAAATGAAGCCCTTTCTGCAGGTGTGGTGTACCACACGTGAAAATGTTTCTTGAATGCAACATATATCTACATAAACAACATCGAGGAGAGGACAATTTATAGATACCTACTTGGTATGTAAAGATGTTTGTATCAGTATTTATGACACCATACAGGTTGTATCATTATTTGTGATACATAACCAGATATTTCACACTGACTGAATCAGGAGACGGTAATGGCGTACCACTTCATTGTAATGGGAGACATCCTCAAGAGTAGCAAGTACGAGGGTAAAGAATTAATGAGGGATTTCAAGGGTTTGGTGTCTTCCTGTAATAAAAAACTGGCTAAAGGCATAGTGTCTCCATAT
Organism: uncultured candidate division Zixibacteria bacterium; assembly: GCA_903908285.1. Taxonomy (GTDB): domain Bacteria; phylum Zixibacteria; class MSB-5A5; order MSB-5A5; family SM1-73; genus CAIVRH01. The sequence goes on along the minus strand of CAIVRH010000007.1, from coordinate 85,585 downwards.
ACCATCACCCTCGGCGATGAGTTCCAGGGGATTTCCAAATCACTTTACTGGAGTGTCCAAAGTCTCCTCTACTTGGAGGAATCTGTCCTGCGAAAAGGATTTCCCTTTATGCTACGATATGTCGTTAATTACGGACAAATCGACACCTCCTTGAACCGTAGAATTGCACACGGAATGGTTGGTTATGGTTTAACGCACACCAGAGAACTACTCACGACTAAGCACAAGGGTTTACCGAGATTCCTCTTCGAACTTCCTGACCAGCATCTGGCAATGCAGTTAAGCGGGTTGTTTGGGGTGATGGCATCACTAACGCGAGACTGGAAACAGAAGGATATTGATCTTATCTTTGAGATGTTGGGTAGCGATGACAATGCGGTGATCGGGGCTAAGTATGGGAAGAATCGTAGTCAGATATGGAAAAGACGAAGGAATATGCATATCGATGACTACAAGGCATTGAAAACAATCACCATTCAGCTATCGGAGCGGGAGAAGATAGGATGAAATATGTGTGGGTTCTACTCGTGTTTCTTTGCGGGGAGATTCTGGCTCTAATCATTTTCTGGGCATTGAAGAAATTAATGATACCACCTCAAGATGGTACTGTTAGAAAGTGGGCGGTAACGAAAGGAATCCTTGAGCGATTAATGCTCTTGACTGGGCTACTGCATGAGTTCCCCCACATTCTGATTGCGTTTGGTGCTCTTAAGATAGGCACCCGACTGAGGGAAGATCAAAACAGTCACATTTCGAATGATTATTACCTATTGGGCAATTTTATCTCTGTTCTATTAGCTATGATATATGCCATCATTATTAAACTCCTGTGGCAATAATTAGTCCATATGTCAGGAGCCCTTTGGTTCCTGACATCAATGCTGTAATTTATTGCCACGACCTTCAGGTCGTGGGATTAAGTGAAGAACTCCCACCCTCACTTGGGCTTTAGCCCACAGAATGTTCTTTTACTATCCCTTGGGGGAGAGGGCTAGGATAAGGGGAGGTCCAAATTAAGTCAAGACTTTCCCCAATTCAGCATTATCGATTAAATAATTCAAATTTAAGGTTGACATAATTACACAAATAGCTATAATAAATATGTATACATAATGGATTTACATGATTGTGGGCTTTAAAGGTTGCGTCAGGAGTTTACTCCTAGTCGTACGGGTAATCCTGGTGAGTAAAGCATTGAGATTAAAATAAGTCAAAACTTGGTTGTGATAAAATATACAGCTTTCTGTTTTCTGTAAGCATGTTGTTCAGTATTCGAAACAAAATTTGTGTTATTATGTGGTTCAAAATAAACAAAATTAGTGTTAGGAATGAATATGATCACACAAGAAGAATTTCTTGAGAAATACCATATTACAAATGAGAGATTTAAGCAATCCAGACTTCAGTGGGATGAACTTCAAAGAATTTATGATGACCATACCAGAAAATCGCATACGTTGAGCATACACGCATCGTCAATAGCGACACAGTTACAGCTGGCATCCAAAGTGCATTCTGTTAGGTGGCGCGTAAAGAATCCAGAGCATCTGGTGGAAAAGATTATCAGAAAAACAACAGAAAAAGCTCCAAAGATATTAACACTCGCTGATTATGAAACTGGTATCACAGATTTGATCGGCCTTCGGGCAATTCACCTTTTCAAAGAGGATTGGAGATCAATCCATGATTTTATTAACGATACGTGGGATCTCCAAGATAAACCGACTGCATACATTCGAAATGGGGACCCCGAGGAGGTGACCAAGCAATTTGCAGATCAAGGTTGTGAGGTCACACCGCATCCTTTTGGCTATAGATCTGTACATTATATCATCCACCTTCATCCTTCAAAAAAGGAAATACGTGCCGAGATACAAGTCAGAACCATTTTTGAAGAAGGCTGGAGTGAAATAGATCACAAGATTCGTTATCCCTATGAGCTTGGGAATCCTGTCTTTGAGCAATTCCTTGTAATTTTCAACAGACTTGCAGGAAGTGCTGACGAGATGGGCACGTTTATCCAATTCCTGAGGGATGAACTCGCTCGAAAGGAAACTTTGCATGAGAATCAGATTCGCGACCAGAAAAAAACAATCAGCAAGCTAGAAGAGAAACTTGCCTCTACCTCAATACCTAAAGCCCAAAAAGAGGCTCTTACCTCACTTGTTGAGGAGGTACGCAAACGACAGGAAGATACACTATCCCATTATGAAAATACCATGAAGCCGATATTCCAGATACGTCAGCGACAGAAAATAGAACAAAAAGTAGAGGAGATACTCAGAAAAGCTAAGGATTCAGGAAAATCCGATAAAAAATAATGAAGTTACCTAGTTGGTAGATCAAGTGCCCTGCAACCAGATAGGGTCTAGTGAGTCACTGATAATACCAAAGGTTGCTTCCGGAACTTACTCTTGCCAACATGAGGAATCCTGATGACTGACATATTGAAATCAAAATATGTCAGGATTAAGTTCTGACGCAATATAAATGCAGTTTAGGGTATTATGTAGATCAATATAAACAATGTATGAGAAACAAACCGCAATAACGAGGGTTCAAAATGATTGATAATTTTGTTTTTTGGGCATGCATTCTTGTCAGCTTGGTTGGTCTCGTTGTAATCGCTGGAATTATTTGGTTTGGATTCGTCTTATCCAGATATCGATTTGATAAACGTTTTCCAGGTGACCCTATTTGGTACGAGTTCATACATCGTTATCTAGAAAAGACACCTCATTCTTACGATGACATACCTCGATATATTCATGACAGCTACACTGAATATCTTCAAAGGCGAAATGAATTCTGGACAGCGTATGGTCAAATCCTAATAGCGGTTCTAATTGTTATTGTGCTAAGCATTTTGCTAATGACAAAGACAATTTCAGCCGAAGCAGGACTCCCCATATTATCAGGTATTTCCGGGTTTGCTATAGCGAAAGGAGTCTCGGCAGGAAAAAGTCTTAGTTTTCCTCAAGATCGTCAGAGAGGGTAATGAGAAAAAATATTACGTAACTATTTCGTTCAGCGGGCTCGCAAGATTTGCCACTGATTAATACGTTAAAGGTTGTGTAAAATGTTTACTCTTCCCTGTACAGGGAATCCTGGTTACTTACATAACGAAATAAAAATAGTCATATTAGCTGTTCTGCACCATACAGTATAAAAGATAGAGGAATTGATAACAGAAGACTGCTAGTATTATGTTGTTTGAATTTATATTGTACTGATTGTTAGATCTATTTGCTTTGAGAATCATATATGATAATAAAATTTGATGAGAATGCTATCAAAAATGAAGAAGTGTTGAAATTAGTTGAGCCTTTTTTCAAAGACACACCGACTTTAGAGTCAAAAGAGAATATTCCGATTATCATTTTCCAAGATGGCGTAAAAGGCGCATATTATGTCAAGTGCTCAATGAAAGCAAAAGATGCATCACAATTATTTGATTTCAACGCTAAACTGGATACAGGAGATACCTTTCGAGCCAATCGTGAATTGCTGTTGCAACATAATACCTTTAAGAAAATGTTAATTGATGCATCAAACGGACGTGAGTTCAATGATGTTATCGTAGAGTTTAACTTGACTTACAACCCAAATAAACCACTAAAGATATGGGGCGGACAACATAGATCAAAAGCATTATCAGAAGCCAATACACACCCAGATAGATATCATGGTTTTAGAATCTACTTTGCATTGTCTACAGAGCAGAGAACCGAGATCGCTTTGATATCCAATACAAACATCTCCGTATCGAATGATACATTTGATCGTATGCTTGAAGAAACAATGTTTGGTGATATTTTAAGAGACTGGTGCCAAAAGGTAGAATTATTAGATATAAATGAAGATTTTCCTGATGTTGGCTCAAAATCAGACAAGATAACAGTTAAACTAGCACGAAGTTTTATTGTAAATTTCTATTTGGGAAAGGACGTAGTAGAAAAATATGGTGGTGGTAAAATAGATAAAATTGTACATGAACCATACTTAGCCGAAACAGGAAAAGACAGATATCTAGCAGAGAAGACTGCATTATTAGATAGTAAGTATCAGGAGATAATGATCGAGCACAAGAATGACCTGTTGAAGAACAAAAACCTTTTAGATGCAGGAAAAGCATTTGCCATTCTGCATAAAGCTCAACAGAATGCCGTTAAAACAAGCAAAGGAAAGATAAAGAATAGAAAATCTTATCGAAACAAAGCTTTAATTGAATCAATTCTAACTGGATGGAGTTATGTCGCGGGCATTTTACAGAATGATACCACCAGATTGGAGAATCATTATAAAGTACCGAAGACATCAACAAAGATACTCGATCCTTTGAATGCTGAAGAGATGTCAAGGTTTAAGCATGAGCAAGATAAAGCAACATATCGTGGATTAGGCACCAGGTCTTCCTTGAGAGATCGCCAACGTATAGCTCAATTATTCCTGGCACGAAGCTTAGATCCAAATACATCTTTAGACAAGACTATAATGAGAAAAGCGGTCAGTCAAGCTATAGCGCTGAGCGCCTTTAAAGATGGGTATACTCAAGATGTCTGATTTTAGACAATATCTTGACTCTTCTTATAAGTTCTTAACTGTAGCTGAATGTGCTACTTCCGACGAAGAACTTGAGGCATTGCTTAAGGCCTCTGTAATTTTTTCATGGTTTGCGATAGAATCATTTGTGAATAACATGCTTGATGATTTCATTCAAATACCACCAGACATGTTTCCAATGCATGAAAGAGCATTTCTCCTCGAAAAGAAATTTCGATTCGAAGATCGCGGTTCAGACTTAGGTAAATTCATTATAGATAACGGTCAGAATGAATATCGTCGATTGGAGGAAAAGATTTTCTTTTTGATAGCGAAATTCAGTCGAACAAGTAATTTACGAGGTGAAACATTATGGCAAGAATTCGAAGAATTTAAAGACAAAAGAAACAAAATTGCTCATCCACGAAGAGACAATGAAATAACTATAAGCCATTCTGAAACAAATAGATATCTCGAAGTAGCAAAAGAGATTATTAATTTGATTTCTGTCAATGTATGGAAAAAAAAGATCGATTTTTGATAACCGCTGAGTCATAGACCGCAGTTCAGGAGCCCTTTAGCTCCTGACAATTTATATCTTCAAGTTCTAACTCCCAGTCTTTCTTTCCCCCAAAAAGCAAATTCGATACAACTTCGGTGGTGAAAAGGATAGTTCCCTAATATATGAGAGATGTATATTTTGAAAACACAGTTCTCAAAACACTAAGGATGAAAAAAATAAAAAACAAAGCCCAGTAAGGTCAGAAACGTCAGAAACACCGGTATCTCAAATCTTTATGTCTTCTGGTATGAACGGGTTAGCTTGTAACGCAAGATGGCAGAAAAAAATAAAAAACAAACACGGGTAAGACCAGTAAGGTCAGAAACACCAGTATCGCAGTTCACAAGTAATTATACCCTCTCCCCCTGGTATGTACCATACGGTTCATACCTTGTGGGAGAGGATGAGGTGAGGGGGTTACTATAGTATATGTCAGGACTTCGGAGATCAGTCTGGGAGGTCTCCTGACACAACGTAAAGACAGTGACAGCCTCGTAAAAATTCTTGACAAGATTGCCTAAACGATTATAATGTGTCACATACACAGAATCGATTTCGCGAGAAATCGGGTTTCGATCAATATATCCAGGGGTATCACTGGTTAGCAAGTAAATGATGCATACGATTAGGAGTGTAGTGAGAAAAGAGACATGTCTATGAAATACACAATGAGAAGCAAGGATCAAGCGAGCGTTTCTATACTTAGTGCCGTACAGCCGCCAAAATTAATGGATCAGTGGCGGATATGGTGTGTGCAGCCCAATCGACTCTCTATAGGAGGAACGCATCGGAATGTTATATAGAAACCATATAATACCACCTATAGTCAAGTTAACCGGTTTATCTTATTGGAAGAGCAAAACTTAAACCCCGGTGCATTACGGTGTGTTATACCGCAGTTTTGCGACCAATAGGTCTTATCAAGAAACTATATAAACAATAGTTAGGCTTCAGAGTCAGTTTGAAGCAGTTGAATGGTGTTTCGAGGAGGACGCAGATGGATGAGAACGTCAGATATGAGGAGGCGAAGAAGCGCGTCTCTGAGATCAGGGGTTTCTACCTACACTTGCTTGCATACCTGATTATCAACGCCGCGCTTGCTGTGATCAACCTCCTGTCCTCTCCCCAGTATCTCTGGTTCGTGTGGTCACTGCTAGCATGGGGGATCGGCGTTGCCCTCCATGCGCTTTCGGCGTTCGGTGGCCTATGGGGAAAGGCGTGGGAGGAGCGGAAGATCAACGAGATGATTGGCAAGGATCGGCGCTCAGGAGGTAGCTAAGTCTTGGGTCTGAAGCTTAACTAGCGTTTACAGCCGACAGCGGGTTAGGCATTGGCGGGCCGCCCCGAGAGCCCTTCCCCCGCCGCGGCTAAAACGCGGATGTTATCATCCTTCGGCTTCAGGTTGAAAATCCCGTCCTTCGATTTACTCAGGATGGTGAGCGACATGTCCTGAGGCGTAGCCGAAGGATGGCGAACCACCAGAGACGGAATTGAGGGAGCCGCTCAAAATTTGTCAAGACTTCTGAGACCCCCCATACGGGAGCCCGGACGGGGGCACCATCCGCTCGTCGGGGAAACCCCGATACAACGTAAACAGTTAGTTGTAGGAGTACATCGTAGAATGATTCTGCTTGCCATTGTCATTATTGCAGCAATCGCCTGAAGAGGTACTTTCATGCTCCCGGAAGATAAGCATCTGCGCTCACGCAGAATATTCATCGCATCATCCTGGATACCGCTCGGTATTGCGCTCCTTCCCATATTGCTTCCCAATGTAATGGAGCAGACCCTCGGTTATTTCCTCATCTTTGTTCTGTTGATCGCATCCGTTTTCAGCTTGCTCCTTTTCGTTCTTGGCATTCGTATGCTAAGAGTAGACAAACATATCGGGCAAAGTCGTACAGGTCTGTACATTGCCACAGTTATTGCTGCCATCCCGTTTGTTTTAATTGTTCTATATGTGATTATTCACATGGTCACTCTAAGTGCCCGTAGCTAACCGGCGAGTCACTGGAAAGTTTTATTTCGCAGATAAGAAGATTGCTTCTCATGGAAATAGAATACCCCCTCACTCTAACCTCTCCCCTTTGTGAAAGAAGGTAGATTGAGGGGGCTTTAAAATCATGCAGCTGTATTAAATGACTGCTCTAAACCTCTTCTGTATCATATCCGCTGAAGGGAACCCACATGCTCTTCTCCGTTCCTACTACCGTGCTGTAAGAATGCAGCATTCCGTAATTGAAGCAGCGAACCGAACACCAGGTTATCTCCCGGTCCCGGGAAAGCTCATCCTTTATTCCGCTTGTTACCATTACACTGGTCTTGTTCTCCGAGTGAATTTTCTTAATAATAAAGGCTTGATCTTCCTCTGTTAAAAATGAATAGATGGGAGCTAAGGCGTGTTTATCCACCATCCCCACCAGCTCCTCCGGGAAAATCTCCTTCTGGGAATCGATCTCCAGCGAGATGATGCTCAGCTGGCCGAAGAGTCCTCCCGGTTTATCCGGAGCCGAACCGGGGAACGTGGTGATGATCGGAATTTCCATCTTGAACAGGATCTTCGGTTGTTCAATAACATAAGACGCTTTTGCGGAGAAAGTGCATAGATACCGGACCAGACACTTTTCCTTAGCTACCGGAGTCAGCTTCTCCACGAAAAAGGGATAGGAAAAATCTATCTTTACCGCTTTAGCTTGGAGCTCCTTCATGTAATCCAAGATATTGACCTTAAGCGTTTTCGTCCCAATTCTGTCCCGGTGTTGATGCAGTATCTGAATGAACTTGTCAATCCACAAGGCTTCGAACTCTTGTATAATCCGGGCATTGATGGAAATGTTGGCAATGGTATACTGGCCTTCCGGATTGACTTTAGATGTCACCCGCATGGGAAAGGGCAAGTCTTTCATTCCGACATCTATTAAATATCTTTTCTCCTCTGCCATATCGTACCTCCATTATTGATTAATTTATCGATCCTAACCCTTAGCTATTAAATTTAGTACGTAAATTTCCATTCACTATTTATAAATATAATATCTCATTATCGGCCGGGTTTTCGACCTACAGGCAACTTCTTTAAATCCTGCCTTAAGAAACGCTGATGCCAATCCGGTATTGGCAAAGACATCCGGAAATTTCTTGGTTTTCGGTTTGATCGGATACCCTTCTACGATCTTTCCCCCCTGCTTCTTGACATATTCGATGGCAGCCTTCAGCAAAGCTATTGTGACGCCTTTATACCGGAAAGGCTTTGCTATAAAGAAACAAACTACCGACCACACCGGTTGCTCATCTACCTTTTTCAAAATCCGGGAACGCTCCAAAGAGGAGAAAGCATCTCTTTTAGCCACCGAACACCAGCCGATGGGTTCTTTCCCGGCATAAGCCAAGATGCCCGGGATTTCGCCCCTATCCACGATTTTCTTGAACGCTTTTCTATTGCCTTCCCCCTTTTTTTGGTTGAACTCGGACCGGGTCATCCTCCACCACATACACCAGCACCCGCCGCAGGCACCCCGCTCCCCGAACAAACCTACCAGATCTTTCCATTCCTTAGGAGTAACCGGATGAAACTCCAATTTCGATGCTGGTTTAGGTAATGATGATTCTTTCTTTTTCATATTGAACTTCTCATGCGATAGCGTTAATAAGTTGATCAATAATAGACAGATTTCACTTTAACAGTGATTTGATCTTCCGGTATTCCTCCTGCCCATAATTGAGTGGTTTGTCTCCTAAGTTGAACGACTTGATTTCCTCCTGCACCCTGGCAATCCGGTCGGCAGAGGGGGGATGAGATTCGAATAACTTATCCAGCGCTGTGGTTTTTCTGTCCTGTTCCATCGCTACAAACTTTTGGAAAAGCTGGATCATCCCCTGGGGATTGTACCCCGCTTTGGTCATATACAATGCCCCGTCGTAGTCCGCTTCATATTCATTGTCCCGGCTGTAACCTTGCAGGATCACCGTCAATCCCGTGCCTACTGCTTGCTGGGTAAGCTGGCTGGACTCACCTAAGGCAATGGACAAAAGCACCTGCAGCCCCAAAACCTGCTGAAGTCTTTTAACGCTGTGCCGGGCTACCACATGCCCGATCTCATGCGCCATCACCCCGGCTAACTGTGCCTCATTGTCCATGGTCTTCAAAAGTCCGCTGTATACATAAATGAATCCGCCGGGGCACGCAAAAGCATTGATCTCCTTGGAATCCAAAACCTTGAAATGGTATTGAAGATCGGATCGGTCGGAAAGTTTAGCCAATTTCTGCCCTATCCCGTCGACGTAGTTTTCCACCACCGGATTTTCGATTACTTTATTTTGTGATTCCACCTCCTTGGACATGTTTTGCCCGATGGAGACTTCATCCGCAGTCGAGACCAAGATCAAGCTCTTCTTCCCTCCGGGACCGGTGGTGGCACAATTAAACAGTGAAAAAGCCATGATCATTAAAGCAAACACAAAGATACTGGTTCTTTTCAACATCTTAATTGATCCTCCTTCTTTGATTTCAAGTATTAATGGTTTGATCAATATCAAAATATCATACCAGAGATCCCGGCTTCATCTTCATGATATTATGCAAAGATTATACAAAATTATTTTTGGTTCTGCAAAGGAATCTTCAAATATTATTCATTAGGAAAGACATCGGTCCCCTCGGAAGAACCCTCCCGCCAAAGGCTTCCGATTAGAGAAAATATGTTCCCTATTCTGCCATTACGCTGACAATACTTGTCAGGGTAACGAGTATAAACCATAATTTAAATCATTTCTCTCGTAAAACAAAAGAAATGTTGAAAGGGGAAATATCTTGATCGAATGCCCATTGGAGTCTTAACTGAAAAATGTTCTCTGTACTTTTGAGTTGATTTGATATATAATTTTTAGATTATTCCAAATAATTATTTCAGATCTAATAAAACCGGAAAGCAGGACTTATGAAAAAAGAAACACAAAAGATTAACCTCAAGGGGCTTTGGCTGGAAGATTATGAAAAAATAATGGAAGATTTGGGAGAGAAAAGGTTCCGGGCAAGGCAGCTGGCATCGTGGATTTATTCCAAAAAGGCAACGGATATTTCCCAGATGAGCGATCTCTCCCGGGATCTGCGGGATAGATTGAACCAGATAGCTTATATAGAAACCATCAAGCCGGTGAAAAGTCAAATATCCCAGAAAGATTATTCCGAGAAATTTCTGTTCGAGCTGTCGGACAAGGAAAAGATCGAATCGGTGTTAATGTGGGAGGGAAAACGGGTTACCGCTTGTATCTCTACCCAGGTGGGGTGTCCTTTGGGATGCACCTTCTGTGCTACCGGGAAAATGGGTTTTAAAAGAAACTTAACCACCGGCGAGATTACCGACCAGGCTTTTGCTCTGTCTACTCTCCCCATCTCCAACCTGGTGGTGATGGGTATGGGCGAACCTCTGATGAATTATGAAAACACCCTGCAAGCGCTGAGAATCATCAACAACGAGGTGGGGCTTTCTCTTACTGCCGGAAAGATAACGGTATCCACCGCCGGTATTCCCAAGATGATCGACCAGCTGGCGGAAGAAAACTTAAAAGTGAGTCTGGCCGTTTCCTTAAATGCCCCCACCAACGAAAAAAGAAACCAGCTTATGCCGGTCAACAAGAAATATCCTCTGGAGGGATTGCTCAAATCGGCCAAGAACTTTGCCAAGAAAAAGAAAAAGCGGGTGACTTTCGAATATGTGTTGATGAAGGACGTCAACGATTCCGAAAAAGACGCGCTGGCGTTGTCCAAACTGGTAACCGGCATTCCCTGCAAGATCAATCTCATCCCCTACAATCCGGTTCCCGATTTACCTTACGATAGACCTGCGGAAGAAAAAATTGCAGCTTTCAGAGATTATCTATATCCCCGCTGTCCTTCCGTTACTTTGAGACGAAGCAAGGGCGAAGACATTTTCGCTGCCTGCGGCCAGCTGCAAACCCAATCTTGAGATCAGGCAGGTTGCATCGGGGTACTTTACACCGATGCAGATATGTCAGGGATATGGGGATCCCCGACCAGAAGACTAAAACTGGAATCTAAAGAGAGTTCACCACTCTTATATGATTCGAGAAAATCCATCCCTTTTTCCCCTGGTATGCTTCAACCCGGTAATTTCCAGGTTCGGAAACGGAATATTCTAAGGTCTTTCCCTTTTCTTCCTCAACCACCTTCCCATCACACAGCAGTCTGATTTTGCATTTTTGGGGCGCGTGAACGGAAAAAGAAACATCGGCTGATAAAGATATCGAATCTCCCACTCTATAACGTTGCTCTCCGCTTTTTGCGAGAAAAGAAAATCCCTTCGCCTCCCCTTGGCGATAATTGGAGATGAAAAGATGACACCCTCTGATGGCATCGATTATCTGAATTTTAGCGGTGGATTTATCCTGGGATAAAGGTTGGTCCAGAATCAGATGAACTCTTAAGGATTGGAATTGAACTTTATAGGGGAAGATCACCAGCTTAAACGGACCAAATCTAAAAGGATGAGCATGTGCATCCACCCCGCTGATTCCACAAACCTTTCTTTGCTTATTCCGTTCATCCCAAATTTTCAAAGTCTTAGAAGTAGGCCCGGTCAAAAAACGCCGGGGGGCAGTAAAAAGCCTGTAACGATTGGCATGAGCTATCCCCTCCATCCACTCCGACATCTGATTCCAGATTTCGATCCCGTCGAATTCTTCGATGTCCCACGCATTCCAGGGATATGGTGGAAATTTGGGTGTTTCTCTGGTTTCATCCGGGTGAGCGATGATTCCCAACCCGCCCTTCTGTTTTATCCCTCTGACATACTCCGGTGCGGAATACTCCCCCGGGAGAACCTCATTCACCCCTAATGCCAAATAGTGATTTTCATTCTTCTGATCGTTAATCTCATATCCGATCAGAACGAAAGTATTGCCATACCATCCCTCCAGTCCCAGATGAAGAGAATTCAAGGTCATATGATCGTAGAACAGAAGAAAGTCCAGACCCAATTCCTGTCCGATCTTAATGATATCCGATACCGGCTTACCCCCATCCGAGTCTGTGGAATGAATATGAGCGACACCTATATATTCATACCAGTCTGACAACATTCCTCCTTTAAGGGAAGCAAATCTTCTAGAGTTTAAAGCCCAAGCGTCATCTTTTCATGAACCTAAAGGATTGCACTCCAGTTTCTTTTTTATCGTTATTTTATCAATGTTTTATGATAAAACCTTTTCTTTAAACCGATCCGGTACTTTCAATAAAATGACCAGACCTAAAATCATCATTAAAACCAGGATGGCAATGGCGAAACGATATTGAATAGTTGCCATCACCCGGTTGGAGAAAGTTAATCCAAAATTACTGAAAAGCAAAATCAATTTTTGGACTATAGGATTATCTGCCTTAAAGTACAAAACCGCCAAACCCCAAAGCAGTGGTCCTATTACTGCTGCCACTTTCCCCGAGAGAGAGTACAAGCCGAAAAATTGACCCAAGGTCTCTTTTGGTACCAAGCCGGTTAAAAGCGGACGGGATGCGGTCCAGGTGGAGCCAAGGCAGATCCCGATAAATGGACCAGCAATCCAAAAAACAGTTGAATTGGCACTGAACATGACTGCACACAAACTAAGTATCCATCCCCACACCACATATATCAAAGTCTTTTTGGGTCCGATCCAATCTGTAACGTAACCGCAGAGGAATGAGCCAATAACCGCAAAGGTGGTGGCGACGATGAAAAACCACAATTTTACCGAATCCGGGAATCCCACTACCCTCTGGGCATAAACTGCCATGAAAATGATCACCGTGGCGATGGCATCGGAAATAAAATAATTGGCGATAAGAAACCTTAAGACTCCGGGGTACTTTTGGGTGTCGGAAATCCCTTCCCACACCCGTCGGAATGCCTCCTTTATCTTGATTTTTACCGGATTGGTCTGAACTCTCTCCTTGACCCAAATAAATATCGGCAGACTGAACAGCAGAAAGAATATTGCAGTGGGTATAAACGCATCCTGTCTTCCACCCTGGGTTAAAGGCAGTTTAAAACCAAACAGGTGCCCGTCTACAAAAGGCTTGACCAAAAGTAAGCCGAAAATCGCCCCCACATATCCCAAAGCTACTCCCCAGCCGGAAACCTTTCCGATGGTTTCCGGTGTGCTAATCTCCGGAAGTAATGCATTATAAAATGTCAAACCTCCCTCATAACAGTAATTGGCAATGGCAAAAAGAATCAAACCCACCAGGACTTTCGTAGCGATATTATCAATGGCATTACCGGTAATCCCCAAAAAGAAAGTCGAAAGTATACAACCAGAGGTTAGGACAAAAAGAAAGGGGAGTCTTTTCCCCTTCACATCGGAAATCGCCCCCAAAGCCGGTATGGTGAAGGCCACTAAAAGCATGGAAACCGCATAGCTGATGCTGTAATATATATCCTCCATTTTGTTATCTACCACCACCCATTGAGCGAAATACATGGTGACAATGTTCATGGAGAAGATGGTGTCGGCGAAATCGTAAATCGCCCAACCAGCAACCGCACGCTTATCCGTAGAAGTTGAATTGTTCATGCAACAAAATATCCCCTAATCAGAAGGTAGAGTTACGATATCGTCTCTTGTAATTCGTAGGGCGAGCGGACGCTCCCGTCTGGGGGCACCCATGCCCGCCCGATGTGGGCTTAATTCACAGTTCTCCAGAAGTCTATACTCTTATGTTTTATCTTGTGGCTATCAATAATCCAATCCCGATGCCTAAAATATCCGCTACCAGGTCTTTGTAACTGAATTTATTCCGGGGGGTCCTGCGGTCGTAAAATTCCTTGCCTAATCCCAGGCTGAATGTGAGCGAAGACGAAAGATATATGGAAGATTTCCGGTCATTATTATAGAAATCATGAAAAACACTGTACAGCGTTCCGGAGAATAGAGCGCTGACTCCCAGATGCTCTGCTTTGTCCCAGGCCAACCATTTGTCCTGGATTTTTGTGGTATCCGGTTGTGATGGATGAAAAGCGACAGACACACCGCAATCTTGGCTCCAACATAGCTCCGTTAAAAGGGAAAAGCATATTAAGGGTAGAATAAAACCCAAAAACAAAAATGCAACTCTTGACATGATTTTGGCTTCCGGGTAAATCGTACTTAAATAAACTAAGGATTCAAAGCTTATGTTATAACCCTAATTCTTCATCGATGCTCTGCATCCCCTCCAAAGCCAGACCGATAAATTGCTCCAAAGAAAGCCCGATGTTCTCGCAGCTTTTTATATCCTCCCGGTTGGCTCCGGCAGCGAACCTTTTTTCCTTGAACCTGTTTAAAACGAATTCCACCGTAACGTCTTTCAGCTTTTTGGTGGGATGCATCAAGGTGGCAGCTACGATCAAACCACTCAGCGGATCTGCTGCGAACAGGGTCCAGTCCATCCGGGATTTCGGTTCCACCTTTTTGGGATGGGATTTTATGGCATAGAGTATCTGCTCGTCCAGATTATACTCCTTCAGCCATTCGCAGGTTAAAAGGGAATGCTGGTCGAAATTATTAACGGTTTCGTCATAATCCAAATCATGCAAAATCCCGGTCAATCCCCACATTTCAACGTCCTCGTCGAAATGCTGTGCTACTCTTTTCATGATCGCTTCTACCGCCAGCATGTGCTTGATGAGATTTTTGCCTTTTACCTTCGATTGAACCAAAACCAATGCTTCGTCTCTGGTCATGTTTATCTCCTCACTTCTATATATTTATGCCATGTTTGAGAAATTAAGGAATTCCGTAGGGACAGCCCCTGTGGCTGTCCGTCACAAAGTTAGGACAGGGATAAACCCTGTCCCTACGTCTAACCTCTTTTAGAAAATGGCATTTTCAATAATCCCATATAAACTTGACTATGTGTTGACAACTTAGAAAGTATTATACTGGTGATCCAAGAACTGTAACCTTCCACCTTACACCTTTCACCCTAATCGAAGAATTCCCAATAAAATCCCCACCAATAAGTTCTTTGGGGCATGTTATAATCACCCGCTAGTCGATAAACTTGATTGGTGATATTTCGAACCGCACAATAGAAATGAAAATCCAAAAATTTTATGTATGCTTTGCCGTTCAATATTGCTGCAGTCGGCTCTTTATCCTTTTCATACTCATCCAAAAACCGCTCGGATATTACATTCGTCTCCAACCTCAATTTTAGACCTATTTCCCTTTTCAGATACTCGTTTTCGAACTGGATATAACCAAAAAGGTTATGATCCGGTGAATAGGGCAACCGGGTTTTTCTATTACTATTCTCTCCCCGCTTAAAGCTGTATGAGATGTAGGAGGTTAAATACTCGAAGAACTTACCGCTCAAATCCAAATTAGCGCCCCAAATTCTGCCTTGGGAGTTTATTGGTTTATAATGACCATAATAGATAGTGGTATCGACATTTGACCAGAAGATGAAATCGTCAAATTTTGACCCAAATATATAAGCACTCACTATATAATTTCCTCTTTGCATCTTCGCTCCAAAATCTCCGGAGTAAGACTTTTGCGATTTTAGGTTCCTATCCCCTTGTTCTATATAATCGGTGATAGAATCTTTGAAGCTGGCGGAAAAGGGAAGCCAGAATCGATCCATAAGCGTAGGAAAACCAACCGATCTTTCCACAGCTCCAAACAAGCTTAAGTTCTTGGATATTGAGTAGGATAACCCTACCCCTGTTGAAATCCCTGCGTCCACTCCTTCCTCTTGGTTTAGTTTGGAAGACAAGAGCAATAATGTGGTTGGGTTTAACATGTATAGATACGCTGCCGAAAGATAGCCACCAAGGATGGCTTGATTGGATTTCAATTCTTCAAACTTCCTTCTCTCAAGACACTCTTCGAATCTGATGTCACTCCTCCCTCTCATAAATGTCTGAGTAGCTTTCAGGCTTATTGTCTCTTCTATCTTCTTAGTTTCTAGGTTGTAGGCTTTACTTTTAATCTCCTGGTTCTGTTTCTCATATTGCAAGTTTATGTTCATAAAAGTATGGATGTCTTGCAGAAAAGAAACCGTATTACTTATTCCCCAGTTATTTACCGCTTTTCGAGTATCGTGGAAGTTTGCATCCTCAAACAGAGGGAGACCCATCTTAGTTTTATATTGATAAGCAGAAAATATATAGTCCATTCTCTGGGCAATGGCAAAAGTGGTTTTCCCGGATAGGGACAAACCATCACAATCACTATTCACCAGATATCCATCCGATTTATTAAAATCCCCGGTGAGATAGAACTTTCCCCGGGAGGTGATTCTTCTTCCCAATTCTACCTGGGTTCTCCTGAATCCATAGGGTCCCCGGTCGTCGGTTAATCTGGAATAAGGCTTAGGACTATAGAAATCCTTGGTGGTGATATTAACTCCCACTGCTCCGGCTCCCCCTCCCCCAAGGTTGGTTAATCCTCCAGGCAGGAATTCGACTCCGGATATGCTAGACAGGGGAATGGTATTCAAATCCATATCTCCCTTCTGGGGGAAATTAAGGTCTTGTTGTGAATATTTATTCCCGTCTATGAAAATGTTAACCCCTCTTCCGTTACCGCTCATATAGAGGTTTTCCGGTTGTCCCCAAGACCCTACACTTATCACTTCAAAAAAACTTCTCATCCTTAGTAAGTCTCCTACATTTTCTGCCAGCGAATTGTCAATATCATCAGAAGTGATCTTGTCTGTCAAGGGAAAGCTGCAAAACACTTTCTGTTTAAAATGATCGTTTAGCAGTTCTTCTCTGGAGATGATCTCGATTTCCTCTTTTGATGTGGTATCTTTTTTTATCGAATCCGGAGTCGCTACATAAGAGGAGTCTTGGGTTTGAGAAAACGCATTCGCAGATAGACAAGAAAAGATTATAGTAAATATGATTGCTTTTAACAATTAAGTTTCCTTCCGAATCGAATTCCTCTCTTTAAGCAAACCTTCCACCGCCTCAACCACCATATCCGGCCCAATCAAATCCATGCATAACTTAGTCTTCTTGTGGCACTTTCTTTCACCATGCAAACTGCAGGGACTGCACTCAACATTGGCACAAAAAACCACATTCCGATGACCAATGGGGGCAAAACCCAACCGGGGATGGGTAGGACCGAATATTGCCACCACCGGCACCGACAAAGCTTGCGCCATGTGCATGGGACCGGAATCATTGGTGATCAGACCATCACATCGATTGCTCAGACCCATTAACTTGCCTAAAGGCAATCCTATGGCTTTGATCACCCTTGAATCTGGTAAATTTTGACTTATCTTTTGAATTAACCCTTCATCTTTTGAATCTCCACACAACATGATTTTACAATCAAGCTTCCGAATCAGAGCCTTACAAACCTGCTCAAATTTCCCTTCATCCCATCTTTTGGTCTCCCATTTTGCTCCCGGATGCACTCCTATTACAATATCATCTTTTTTGAGCTTTGCATCAAGTAGAAATTTATCTGCAAATTCGATATCAACTTGACTTAGGAAGAGTACCGGAGATCTATTACCCGCATCTATCTGTATCTTTTTTAAAACATCCAGATAAGAATCTACCGTTTGAATAGGTTTGGTTTTCAGGAACTTCAAATAAATCATGCACCAGCGGGAAAACCATCGCTTGTTGTATTTTATTTTGATTTTGGATTCGGTAAGATGACGTATGAAGTAACTTCGCAGATTGGAATGCAGATCAATCAACAGATCAAATTGGTATGATCTTAATTCAAGCATTAGTCTTTTGAAGCCCCCAATACCCTTATGCTTTCCTTTCGGATCGAATTCTATCAAACCGGCAATACCAGGATCATTAACCAGCAGATCACCATATTGGGTTTTGGTCAGAAAATAAATTCGGGACTGAGGGAAATTTTTCTTCAGTGTCTCCACCACTGGTGTGGTTAGAACAATATCTCCCAATGAGCTTAACCGGATGATCAGAATCTTATCTAATTTTCTTTGCATATTAGAGGAGAAGAGGGATACAAAAACAGAACATGTATAAAGACTCTTAGAACGGGGCTAAATGCCCTGCTCTATGAGATAAAACTATGGTCTCCCATAGGGGAAAGAATTTATCCCGCACCGAATAATGTATTTTTCAAAAATCCCGTAGAAGTGTGTCTTAACCACATAGCTTACGGGTTTGTTTCCGATGAAAGGAATTAAAGGTTGAAAATCAAAAAGAGAAATCCTACCGCAAAACAATAATAACCGAAATATTGGAACTTACCCTTTTTGATTATCTTCAAAAGAAATTTGATGGCTAAATAACCCACCACAAAGGCGGTAAACGCACCAAACAGGTAAATCTTCAGATCCAGACCGGCATCACTATGGTTTAAAACGTCTTTCAATTTCAAAATCGATGCCCCCAACACGGCGGGGAGAGACAGCAGAAAAGAAAACTCCGCTGCTTTTCCCGGTTCCACTCTTCTGAAAATTCCGGTGCTGATGGTGAGTCCGGAACGTGATACACCGGGAAGTATGGCAATGGCTTGAGCAAATCCTACTATTAGAGCATCCAAAAAGCTCAACTTTTCTTTAGCGGCATGGAAGAATCTTGTCAAGAACAAGACCAGGCCGGTAAACAGAAGCATAAACGACACAAAGATCACTGAAGAGAAACTCTCTTCTATGAGATCTTTGAATAACACCCCCAATATACCGGCAGGGATGGAACCGATTATGATCATCCAAAATAGGAGCCAATCTTTTTCACCGGATACCGAATTGTTTTTTATCCCCGGGATTTTTATTTTTGACCAGACGGCTTTGAACATAGCCCGGATGGTTTGTCTAAAATAAACTATGACAGCAAGTAAAGTCCCGAAATGAAGAAAAACCTCAAAGCTGATGTCGTTTAACTTGATCTTGAGTAGGAATTCACCCAGGACTAAATGCCCGGAACTGGATACCGGGAGAAATTCGGTCAGACCCTGAACCACCCCCAAAATAATGGCTTGAAGCAGGCTCATAGATGGTCTATTCTCAAAAAAAAGCTCTGGCGATCCAGAGC
Organism: uncultured candidate division Zixibacteria bacterium; assembly: GCA_903908285.1. Lineage (GTDB taxonomy): Bacteria > Zixibacteria > MSB-5A5 > MSB-5A5 > SM1-73 > CAIVRH01. The sequence continues at coordinate 66,463 of CAIVRH010000007.1, read as the reverse complement.
TTGTTTAAGTTTCTTAAATTCGCTTGATGTCAAAAAACGAACCAATTAACCCCCGCCACAAAGCCCACGTTGTCATCAATTTCCAACTCACCGATCAGATTCAGAGTTGGATTGAGTTTTAAGTCCGCTCCAATGGCTAAAGCCACATCCATATCGCTATCGCTTGAGCCACCACTTGCCTGTCCTCCGAATTCACTCCTGGGCTTGTCGAAATTCGCTCTTTCCCAGCGCACGTTCAAACGACCGTACGGGGAGACCCTTTTGGCTTCGTTATAATCGATGGGATAAGATGCAATAATATTTCCCCCTAAGGAGAAAATGCTAAAATCGGAAATACCGAGATATTCTGTCCCTATTCCAAAAGAGATATCCAGCGGGTCCCCGGAATTTTTTTCCATGAACCAGTATTTGATATCTCCACCGATAGTCAAACCGCTGTTGCTTTCCCCGTATCCCGGATCGAAATTGATCATGCCCATCTTCAACCCCAGGTCAACATAGGTCATAACACCGTAACGAAACTGTCCGAATACGGAAAAAGCATTATCGTAAACCCCTAAATATGCCCCTAACAGACCGCTTCCCTTTTCCACAGTTGGAGCCGCAGAAAGTTGACCCAAGAACTGGGCAGATACAGAAGTAATTGAAAACAAAACCAGTAGGGTTACAAGCAGAAATATTCTCTTCATCTTCATCCTCCGGATAACCACTTCCCCGGCAAGAACTATAACATACCCTTAGCTGTTTGTCAACTCTTTGTTTATTACCTGAACCACCGGATAGAAAAGTGAAGCCCAAAATTCCAGGGACAGAAAAGAATTCATTCGGCTGGTTCTTTGTGTTCTAGGGAAGGTTATATGTCACCCCCCCCAGGATTGTGGTGTAATGTGTGGATTTACCTGTGGTCTGGATGTTGGTGTATCTGGCTTCAGCCAAAAACTCTAGTGGAAGGACGGGGAAGGAAAGGACAATTCCTGCTACTCCATGAATTCCTATTCTGTTCTGATCGTCCGGCATAAATCCGGTGTTAGCTCCAGAGGAAAGTCCGTAAACCAATCTGTGTATTCCCGCGCCTAGACCCAGATATGGTTTCAATACTGGAAAAGAGAATATATACTTAGCGGTGCCATTCAGGGATAGGTCGTTTATGCTGAAATCCGCTTTGATCGAACGTTCCTCACCAGGCACCTTCAAAACAATCTCTTTTTTCTTCCAGGCGTATTCTACCGACGCCTCCAGATGGATTATCCTCAATGTTCCGATTTTAAGAAAAACTCCGATGGTGGGCATCTGTTTTAACCAATCATGATTTAGGGTGGGGATCAAATCCAGCTTATCGTATGAGTAATTCTGAATCATTCCTCCTTTTATGCCTATGCCCAGACCGGTAATTCCCCAGGCACTTGAGCTTAAGGAAAGCAGAATCAAAACCAGCATCCATTTCTTCATTTTTGTCTCCTCCGTCCGATGGTTATTATTTCAATCCTAAAAATCCAGTCATTCTCCCGGCATTCTCTTTTTCCCGCCGGTATGAATGAAATAACTCGGCATTGCAGCCAGTACAATTGGCGGTGGCAAATATCCTATCTTCTTTTACTCCACAATTCAAAAATTGTTGCATATTTGCACGAATCAAGTCCAGCCTTACTTCACTTCTTACCGGTCGACGGGTGCATTTTTCATCAAACAGCACCGAGATGTCATCCGAAACCCGATAACAACAGCTCCGGATGCACGGTCCAAATACCACCGTAAAATTCGCCGGTTTACAATCCAACCGATCCCTGGCTTCCTCCATGGTTCTTCGGGCAATCCCTAACAGTGTTCCCTTCCATCCGGCGTGAATCAAACCTATCACCTTTCTCTTCTCCTCCACCAAAAATATGGGCACGCAATCCGCCACCTGGATAGAAATCAAAATATCTTTCCGGTTAGTCAGAATGGCATCCCCCCGGTATCTTTTTTTCAACTTTCCCCTTGAGGTGATAATCACGCATTCATCCTGGTGCACTTGTTTGAGGGAAATAACCGGTCTGGCTGGGCGGGTGATATTTTTAAAAAAGATGCCCGGCTTCAGTGCTTTTCCATCAAAGGGAACCCGATTTTTTACCATAAATCCACTAACAACGAAATTGTATTCCTCCAGTACCGGAAAAGTAAGCCATCGAAAATGGTTGACAGATCTTTGTACTAAATCATTTGATCTCATCTTTTGACGTTTCCTCCATCCACTCGCTCCCCTTGGCTCTTTCAGCCTGGATGACCCCTTTCACATTTTTGATCTTCTTTAGAGTTTTGTTCAGATGGCTGATGTTTTTTACCTCGATGATGAAATTTCCTATGCTGGTGGTCTCTCCTCCTTTGATTTCAGCGCCCCGAACGTTGGTATCGGTATCCGCTATGGCCTGGGTAATGTCCCTTAAGATATTCTTCCGGTCCTGGACTAAAATATCCAGTTTGACCATGAAAGATTGATCTTTCCCCACGTCCCATTCCACTTCCACCTTTCTTTCCTCCTGCATCAGCATCTGCAGCGCATTGGAACAATCGGCTCGGTGAATGGAGACTCCTCTTCCCCGGGTGACAAATCCCACGATCGCCTCCCCTGGTATGGGCTGGCAACACTGGGCAAAACGAAACATCATGTTTCCCATTCCCCCCACTCTGATCCCTTTTACCCCCCCCCGGGCTTTGTCCACGAACCTCTGGATAATGGAAGGTCTGATCTCCTTCAGTTTTTCCGGGGGCACCAGTTTGCTTAAAATGTGCTGGAATGAGTAACTGCCGTTTCCTATTCCAAAGAACATCGCCCCGGAATCGCGGAAATTCAGCCCCATCGCCAAATCGGTAAACTCATTTTCGGTGGGTATCTTCACGCTATGTTTTTTCAATTCTTTTTCTAATATCTCTTTGCCTAAATTGACGTGTTCCTCATATCTTTTTTGCCTTAACCAGTGTTTTATCTTGCTGCGCGCCCGGGGAGTTTTTACGATCTTAAGCCAGTCCTGGGAGGGATTCTGATGCGGAGAGGTAACCACCTCCACCTCCTGCCCGCTTGCCAGGATCGTATTCAGTGGAACCATCCTCCCATCCACCTTGGCGCCAATGCAATGGTTTCCCACCTCACTGTGAACGGCATAGGCAAAATCCAGCGGAGTCGATCCCTTGGGCAGCTGTTTGAGCTCGCCTTTGGGAGTGAAGACGAAGATATCATCCCGGAAAAGATCGATTTTAAGATACTCCAAGAACTCGGAAGGGTTGGTCAGATCTTTTTGCCACTCCAAGACCTCTCTCAACCAGGTCATCTGCTTATCCGATTCATCCGCTTCCCTTCTCCCCTCCTTATATAACCAGTGGGCGGCTATACCATATTCCGCGGTGCGGTGCATCTGATGGGTTCTGATCTGGATCTCCACCATCTTTCCCCGGGGACCGATCACCGTGGTATGAAGGGATTGATACATGTTGGATTTGGGGAGAGCCACATAATCCCTGAACCTGTCCGCCACCGGCATCCATAGAGTGTGAACGATGCCCAGAACATGGTAGCAATCACCTTCCGAGTTAACGATGATGCGAATGGCAAACAAATCAAAGATTTCTTCGAATGGTTTTTGTCTCTTTTTCATTTTGCGATAGATGGAATCGAAATGCTTCGGCCTTCCGGTAAGATCCGCGTTGATTCCTGCTTTCTCCAGCTCCCTTTTTAAAGGTCCGGTGATCTCCCGGATATATGCTTCCCGGTCCTCGATCCGCTCATCCACCTTACGAACTAATTCATTGTAAGCTTCCGGATCGAGATATTTTAAGGAGAGATCCTCTAGTTCCCATTTTATTTTCGCCATTCCAAAACGGTGAGCCAATGGGGCATAAACTTCCCGAGTTTCTAAGGCGATCCGCTTCTGCTTTTCTTTGTCTAAAGAATCTAAAGTTCTCATGTTATGCAAACGATCCGCCAGCTTGATGATGATCACCCGAATATCTTTAGTCATGGAGAGAAGCATTTTGCGAAAATATTCCGCCTGCTCCTCTTCTAAGCTTTTGAACTTAAGCTCTCCGATCTTGGTAACCCCATCCACCAGCTGGGCGATTTCCTCTCCGAAATCCTCTTTCACTCTGTTTATGGTTGTGTCGGTGTCTTCCACCACATCATGCAGAAGCCCGGCAGCGATAGTGGCTGAATCCAAATGCTGTTCGGCTAAGATGAAAGCCACTTCCAGACAGTGTTCCAGATATGGCGTTTTGGATTCCCGGTATTGTCCGCTGTGAGCCTTTTCCGAAAATTCGAATGCTTTTCGGATGAGGGGAATGTCTATGTTGGCGTTAAATGCTTCCACCCGGATGATAAACTCGGCTAAATTCACTTCTCTCACCTCTTAAATCAATTAATCTTCATCTGGAGTACAAAGCTTCAGTTTTGCCTGTTGTAAAATACCTATAATACAAGGTAAATATAAAAGTTTACATTCCCAAAAAATTATCCTGAAGCGTAAGGTTTCAGTTTTACCAAAAAGAATTAGAGACCGATAACCCTCATGCTGGTTCAATTAAAGGTGAACACTCAACTTTATCACTTGTCGATATTTCTCAAACTCCGCTTGATTCTTATTTTTTCCTGTAAGACCAGACTTACCTGGGAAACTATCTGATCCGCTCCTATCTTTTCCATACAATTAAAGTGTGGACATCCCTCAGGCTTGCATTTGAAACAGACCGGAACCGGAGGTAGGATGACCTGGTGTCCCTCTCCATAAGGTCCCCATCGGATCGGACCTGCGGCAAAAATCGGGCAGAAGATGGCTAGAGTAGGTGTGCCCAAGGCGCAAGCCAGATGCATAGGCCCGGTGCTGTTAGAGATCAGCACATCACAAGATTTCAGGATGCCCATCAGCTGGCGAAGTGTAGTCTTCCCTGCCAGATTTATGGATTCATGCCGCATGTGGCTTCTGATGAATCCGATCAGATTCTTCTCTCTTTCCGAACCGGTAAAGACTATCCTGGCGTTGAGTTTTTCCGCCAGTTCGTCCGCCGCTTCTGCAAATCTCTTGGCGGGGAGATTCAGTGAAGAATCCCCGCTTCCGGGATGGATCACCGCCACGATGTCCTCAGGCATAAGTCTGGACTCCTCGAAGGTCCGGCGGGCAAACTCCTCCTCTGGGGGAGAAACATATACTTTAGGAAAAATTTCCCCGGGGGTAATTCCCAGGGAACTCAACAGATCCAGATTGTATTCCACCTCGTGTTTTAGATTTACCTTTCGATGCACATAGACTTTTCGATTGAAGAATATCTGGTAAAGCCTGAAGCCGGTTCCGATTCGGTATTTTACTCCGGCAAGAAAAAGCAAAAATGCCAATCTAAAAGTCGGCTTAAGCAGAATCCCCACCTCGAATTTCCCTTTTCTTATCTTTCTAACCAACCGAATGAAGCCTTTGACTCCCGGGTATTTATTTATCCTATCGTCTAGTATCACCTGGTTTATGTTAGGATTGTTTTCGAGTGCGTCCGCTGCGTACGGTGACACCATCATGGTTATGTGCGATCCCGGAAAGTGGAATTTTATAGCTGTCAAAACCGGCGTGGATAAAACCAGATCGCCGATGCGGTCGGTCCTTATCACCAGAAATTTCTCTTTACCGGTGAGTTTAAGCTTTCTCATATAATTTACCCCGGGAACGGAGCTAATGACACAATAATCGGATATGGAAAAACGGAGTGTTCACCTTCAGGTGTATCCAATTATAAGATATCGCAGAAGACTCAGATCAGGCTGAAGTCGAATATCCCGTTTAAAACTGCTTTTACACTTCGGGAAACTTTTACAAGACCATTGCTTATATCTGTGGTGCCAGTGTCTGCATAAATTATACGATGTCACCCCGTAAAGAACTTCACCTCTTTTTTATCCTGTAGATTCTTCACTGATTTAATTGGCCTTGGATTGGTTTAAGTGCCATAGCTTGGTGTATTTGGAAAAAACGTGGAATGCCGACGAGACTGCCAGAATCAGACCCGGTAAACCGTCTAAGAATCCGAATTTAAAAAGATACATCCTGAAAAAGGCCAACCCCGGTCTGAATATAATATCAGAGAGTGAAGCTCTTTTCCCTTCCTGGAATAATCGGAGCGCATCCAGTGAGGTATAACGGTTTAATTTCTCCAGATAATGCTCAAAGTTCGGATCGGTATAATGAAGCAGATCATTCTTCAAATGTCCGGTTTTTCCTCGGATTACCACCTCCTCATGCACCACCCGGGAGGTGAAACTCCCTTTATCTTTCTTGAATAGTCGTAAAACATAATCCGGATACCACCCCCCCCGCTTCATCCACCTTCCCAGGAAATATGAACTTCGGGGAAGGAAGTAACCATCCAGAGGATCAGCCAAACTCACGATCCTTTTGATCTCTGCTCTCAATTCCTCGGTAACCACTTCATCCGCATCCACCGAGAGAATCCAAACACCTGAGGCTTGACTTTTCGCATACTCTTTGGCTGGACCGAAACCTTCCCATTTTATATCGTATATCTTGTCGGTGAATTCGGAGACTACCTGCTTGGTATCATCCGTGCTGTAGGAATCCACCACCACCAGTTCATCCAACCAGCTCACGCTTTCCAAACACCGGCGGATGTTCTTGGACTCATTGTAAGTTATGATGATGCCGGATATCCGGTTCAAGACTGGACCTCGTTTGATCTAAGATTTGAAGCCACGGTTATGCCCAAAATGAACATGACCAGCATGTTCACCTCCGCATCGCTATAATAGCATTGCAACAGACCGGCAACCATAAAAGAGATGATGGCTACCACCCCGCCAATTTGGATCCAATAAGGGAATCCCTTCCTTTTGTTATTGATCATCGCTCGGATACTGCTATACAGAAACACTATCCAGATGCCCAGATAAGCCAAAAGTCCCAAGAATCCTGAATTGACCGCCATGTTTAGATAATCGTTATGAGGATGACAGTTGGTATCATAGTATCCCTCCACCTTATATTGCTCGAATAACTGAGTAAAATTGCCTAGACCGATCCCCCAGATGGGCTTGTCCTTTATCATGTTTATGGAGGTCTGCCACAATCTGATCCGGGTCGACTCCGCCTTATCCTTGTCCCGGGAAAGGCTAATTTCCTTTATCCGGTCCCAGCTGGTGGGCTCGATCACAAAGACTGCCAGCACCAGTACGATCATACCTAAGCACAAAATAAGCGCGAACTTTCTTCCCTTCGAAAATCCGAAAATTAAAATTCCCGCCACTGCTCCCAGCCAGGCGCTTCGGGCATAACAGAAGATTAAGGACAACCCGATGATGACCGGAGCAGCCAAATCGAGAACTCTCAGTCCCCCCTTTCTTTTTGAACTTAAAACCATCACCAGAGCCAAGAGAAAAGCCAACATATAGTATCCGCCGAAAGTAAGGTGATGATCGAATAGCCCGGTACTGATGAAGACCCCTCCTCTAGAAACAAGCATCCGGTGCCGGTACAAATCCATTCCGGAATAGTGTTGCCAGATGGCATAGAGCCCCACCAGACCGGAAACTGCCAAAAGAATCGTAACCAATTTTACTATCTTATCCTCCGGCTTGACATTATTAACTATCAGGAAGAACAAAAGAAACAGCCATTCTTCTTTTAGAGCTAATAGACTATGAACTTTGAGGGGAGAGAAAATCACAGAGATTACTTGTGTTATCAAGTAAAGCAGAATCGGTAGATTCAGAGGTGTATGGACGAAATCGATCCTCCCCGAAACCGGCATCTTCACCAACCATCCCAGAAGTCCCAATATCAGGAAAGACTGTGCTCCGGCAATGGACCAGGGGGAAAAGAAGGCAAAACCACACAAAGAGAACCAGATAATCTTATCTATTGTACCTACTAGATTTTCTTTGGTCATGATAAATTTCAAAAAGTTCGGTCTGGAGTGTTTACCTTAAGCAAACAGAATTAAAATAGCGTCTTCAAAAGGTCTTTCTCCGAGTCCATGCAGCTGGGAAAACTAAAATCGGATACAGCATCAATATAAAATAACTGCTCTGCTTTTCATCTCTCAAACTTCAATCCAATAGACTGAAATAGACCTCCTCCGTTCTTCGGGCAAAGCAATCCAAAGTGAATTTCTCCACCACCTTCTGCCGACCTATCTCGCCGAAGCGTTGCCTTAATTGTTCATCCCCCAATAACCTCATCATCGCTTCAGCCATTTGGGGAGCATCCTTCGGTTCGACTAACAAACCGTTAACATCGTCTTCTACCACTTCCGGGATGGCATTCACTCTCGTCCCCACCACCGGCTTTCCCATAGCCATATATTCCAATGGAACCCGGCAGATGGTTTCCGATCCGGTCGAAGCTACCACCCCCACATCAAATAGCGAGATGATCTCCCGGGGATCCTTCACTTTCCCTAAGAAGCGGAAGTTCTCTTCCCTTCCCACGGTTCTCACCATCTCCTTCAATTCCAGTAAGCTTATCTGGGCATCCGTTCCACAGATTAAGAATATGGTCCGGGGAAACTTTTTCAAAACGATTTCTGCTGCTTGAATGAAATATTTATGTCCCTTAACCGGAGAAAGCCGCCCCAATATCCCCACCACTAAACTCCCTTCAGGTAAATTAAGTTTTTCCTCCCAATTTCTATCCCACTCCTGCGGTGAAAAAAAGTCGTGATCAATTCCCCCAGGAATATTGACCACTTTATTTTCAGGTATCTTCAAAACTTGGATACAATTCCCCCTCAAAACCTGACAGGTAGTAATGATTTTCTCCGTATACCGATTATTCAAATGGCGGTTGAAAAGATTGGCTTTCGGGATTCTTGCATCGCCCCGGGTCCTGACCAAAGGAACATTTCTTTTTCCAAATTTTCTGGCCAATGCAGCTATCAGATGACCTTCTCCCCGGTGAGCATTGATGATGTCGATTTTTTCCTCTGCTACCAGGTCCACCAGCCGTTTGATATTGTAAACCATCATCCAGGGGGTGGAGTAGCTTGGATATAAGTCTTCAAAGACCGAAAGACCAAGTTCTTTGGCTTTCAGCACCGGCGGGCTTTGGGGATCTCCTGCGACTATCACCTGGTGTCCTCTTTTCTTCAGGGCAGCAGATAAACTGATCGCATAGTAGGCGCAGGCGTTATACCACCTGACGTTAATCAACTGCAGGATGTTCAGTCTTTTCAACCATCCCCCTCTCTTCGATCCTCTCCTATTTTAAATATACAGCAGATCAACACTTTGAGAATCTTAAGACCATGATTTTCCAGGTAGGAAGATTCAGTATATTATGGTTTTGTCCTTTTAGAGTTTCGGGCAAGTGAAATACTTGTGCGCTGGAATCTATATTTAAGTAAAATCGGGATAATTCAGTTGAATCCGGCCATGAGGGCGATATGCTGAAAGTGGATTTTCACATCGCTACAACAATTTACCGGATACCGCTATCATTCTCTTTAACCTTAACCTTTTATTTTCTTCTCCACTCTGCGGATGTTCTCACCAACAAACTCGGCTTCCCTTTTGGCATTGGCTTTTTCAAAAAGAGCTTCAGCCCGCCGGTAGAATTCCAAAGCAGCGGTAAACTCCCCTTTTTGTTCCATAACCGAGCCGATATTGGTCAAATCACCGGCTTGCCCCGCAAAATCACCCAGGGTGCTGTCGACTGTAAAAGCTTGGTGATGATAATCTAATGCCTGCTCCATTTCTCCCGTTTCTTGATATATCAAGCCGATGTTGGTTAAGACACTGGCAGCATCTCGAAAGTCGCCTGCCCGCTGGAAAAGCGAAAGCGCTTGAGAATACAGGACTAGGGCGCTATCCGGCTTACCCTTCGACCGATAAGCCAAAGCCAAATTATTCAGCTGCGCGGCTTGAGTTAGAGTATCATCTGCTGCTCCGGTAACCTCTAAAGATTTTTTATGATAAACCTCAGCGCTGTCCGCATTTCCCATCACCTGATAGATAAAACCGATATTCGCTAAAGTATTTTTCTCTCCCGGTTTATTTCCCATCTTCCTATCCATGGTCAAAAGATAGAAATAATTCTCTAAAGCGCCCTTCAGATTGTCCGCCAGCTGATAAACCAAAGCCAGATTTGAATAGGATACCGCTAAAGCGGTATCATTATGGACGTTCTTACTCAACCTCTCGGCTTGATAATAGTGATTTACCGCCGAGTCATACTCTTTTAGAAAGGCTTCCGAATTGCCCATTAAAAGAAAAATAACCAACCTCTCCCCATCGGAAAGATCCAAGTCCAAAGCCTGCTTGAAGGCCAGCAGAGCCTGATCATGCTCCCCCTTCATTTTATATTCCAAACCCTGCTTAAATAGAAGCTGTATTTCCGGTTTATCGGTCTGGCTCATATCGCCCATGTAATCTTGAAGCCCGGACAAAAGGTTTGTTACCCGGGTCGATTCTGTTTTCGTGGTCTTTTCTACTTTAGCGGTTTCCCCGCTTATCTCTTCCGGTCCGCTTTCCTTACCTGATTTAATCCGAGATACCACACCCCAGGTGATTAAGCAAACCAATAGTATCACCTCAAGAAGAATGATACTTTTGGATCTTTCCAGTTTCACATCCCGATAAATCCTCCAAATGACCAAAAGGGAAATCAGAGCGATTACCAGCGTTAACCCAAGGGTTGACATATTTTCGTCTCCTTCCAGAATCACTATCTTTCTGAAATCTGTTAATGAAAATAGGTTAATCCGACTTTTAAGTTAAACTATTTATTTTCGGTTATTACCAGAAAATTATTGGGAATTTATTCTTCCGAATATCAATCCTTAGATCAGTTTGAAGATGCCCAAAAGCTTGTTGCATAGGTTCAGATATAGCAACCGACCATACCTCGTTTCTCTCGCCTATCTTACCTCTACATTGGCCGCAAAGAAATCCTTGCGTCGATCGAGTATACAAAATAAACAGCCTTTTGTCAAGTAAAAGGATGGAACGTTTCGTGGACGATTTTCGAACTTATTTAACCAATTTGGAGTAATCCGAAATCTATTGCCAAACTAGTGGATTACAGTTACATTGGTAGTCAGAGTTATTAACCGGAGGAATTGCGCCTATGTCACATCTCGACGTCAGAGGTAAGAAGATCGAGCTTAATGAAGAGGGATTTCTAACAGATTCCAAGCAGTGGGATAAGCAGGTGGCGGAAGCATTAGCCCAAGCGGCTGAAGGCATCGACAATTTGACCCCGGAACACTGGATGATTATCGAATTCATTCGTAACCACTATCTGGAAACCAATATGGCACCGATGGTCAGGTCTATCTGCAAGACCACCGGCTTGCCTTTACGCCGCATTTACGAACTGTTCCCCTCGGGTCCTGCCAAGGGTGCTTGCAAAATTGCCGGTCTGCCAAAACCGGATGGGTGCGTGTAGGATCGCTAATTAATCTATGTTTACCATATTGAAACTAGGTGTAGCGGCTTCGGGTTTATTTTGTGCCGGCGTTCTTATGGTGGTGCTCATTCGAACTTTCGCTTTCGGCCAAAAACCTGTATACGCTCGCCCCAGTGGCAGCAGCTTTGCCGGCGTTATGTATGCATTCGGATGGGGCATGCTCCCCTGGGAGAAAGAGAGTGCAGCCAAACATATCTGGACTTATATGGGGGGCATCCTATATCATATCGGCATATTGGTGACCATGCTGTTTCTGGCAACGATACTGCTGCGCATTTCATTTCCGATGATATGGTTGTACCTGGCACGGATACTCCTGGCTATTGGTCTATTCTGCGGCGTGGCGCTGCTAATCAAGAGAATACTCAAACCGCACCTGAGATCCTTGAGCAGCGGTGATGACTATTGGGCTAACTTTCTGGTCGATCTTTTCATTCTTTTGGCTCTGATCTCGACTTACGCCGAAAAAGCGCTGATACCGTTCTTGATCATCGCCATCATCACCTTTGTCTATATTCCGTTCGGAAAACTCCGTCACTGCGCTTTCTTCTTTTATTCCCGGATCATCTTCGGTGCCTACTTTGGCAAAAGAGGCGTGCTTCCTCATCCTTCAAGGAAGACTTAAATATGGTGTCCGAAAAAGTACAAAAAGATCCCTATCTAGACCGAATCCGGAATCTGAAACCGGACCAGTTGGATTCTGCTTTGATACCATTCAAGCAGCTACTTGACCGTAAGACGGTTGCTAACCTGCAGTCGTGCGTTAATTGCGGTCTTTGCGCCGAAACCTGTCATTACTATCAAGCCACCGGGGAGCTTGAGGCTATCCCCGCTTACAAGCTTAGACTGGTAAAATCATTATTTAAAAAACTCTCCACCATGCTGGGTGGATTAAAAGAAAAACCCGACGTTACCGGGATTCTGGATAGCCAGATTATCGAGAGATGGGTCGATTCGCTTTACGGACGCTGCACATTGTGCGGGCGCTGCGCGCTCAACTGCACTATGGGCATCAACATAACCCGTCTGATCCGCATGGCCAGAACCACCTTGGCTTCCATTGATCTGGTTCCGCCTGAGCTGCAATCGACCGTGACCACGGCCGTGGAGAAGGGCAATAACATGGGCATTCCCCGGGAGGAGTGGATCGACACGCTCCAGTGGTTGAGCGAAGAGCTGCAGATGGAGGTCGGCGATCAAAAGGCGCTATTGCCGGTGGATAAGCCGGGTGCAAAGCTCCTTTATACGGTTAATCCGCGCGAACCAAAGTTCTTCCCATTGTCTCTTTTAGCCACCGCTAAGATATTCTATGCCGCAAAGGAGAGATGGACTGTGGCCAGCGATTACTATGACGTCACCAACTATGGTCTTTACAGCGGAAATGACGATGAGGCGGGTTTGCTTTCATCGCGTCTGCGTGAGTCAATGGTCAAGTTGGGAGCAAAAGCGTTGGTCTTGGGTGAATGTGGTCACGGTTATAATTCCAATCGCTGGGAAGCGCCCGAATGGCTGGCTGCCGAAGATAGATTCGAGGTCAAAAGCATCATTCAGATCATCGCCGATTACATCCGCCAGGGACGCATCAAATTGGATCGGTCTCGCAACCAGAAATTGGTGACGCTGCACGATCCCTGTAACCTGGTACGCTTGGGAGGTATAATCGAAGAACAACGGTTCATTCTTAATAATGCGGTTACCAATTTCGTGGAGATGCATCCTAATCGCGAGAAGAACTACTGCTGCTGCGGCGGCGGCGGACAACTGGCAATGACCCGCTATGCAAAAAGGCGACTGGAGGCAGGGAAGATAAAGGCAGATCAAATCCGTAAGACGGGCGCCCAAGTCGTCGTTGCCCCCTGTCACAATTGTATCGACCAATTAAGTGAGCTTAACCGCGAGTATGATCTTAAAGTAGAGATCAAGACCGTATCCGAGGTCGTCGCTGATGCTTTAGTGATTGAAAAGAAGGAGAAATAATCGAAGAAAGGACAAGCCGGAAGATAAACTTCACCTGTCAACAGGACTTCTGCTTCAAACGTATGCGAGCTATTTCCCCCACGGCTTTGATGGCAGCTTGGATATCCTCGGCGGTATTGAAGGGACCTATCCCGAATCTGACCGATCCGTGAATCTTATCGGTGCCCAGCTGTTCGTGCACCAGGGGGGCGCAGTGCAAGCCGGTGCGGCAGGTGATACTGTAGTCGACGTCCAGCATGGTGCCGGTATCCATCGCCTCCAGCCCTTCCACATTGAATGAGATGATACCAATATGATTGTCCAGATTGTCCTGACAGTATAACGTCACACCGTCGATTTCCCTGAGTCCATCCCGTAGCATTCGGAGCAGCCCCGATTCGCGTCCATGGATTTTCGACATCCCCTCCTTGAGCAGCCACTTGATACCAGCATTAAGGCCTGCTATTCCCGGCAGGTTGGGGGTGCCGTATTCCAGCCGGTAGGGGTATTCATCCAGGTGAGTGCGAACAGCCGAGCGGACGCCCGTGCCTCCGGCACGGGTATGCCGGATCTCCACCCCCTCGCGAACGTAAAGCCCGCCGATGCCCATCGGTCCCATTAGAGATTTGTGACCGGTAAAAGCCAGCACATCGATATTCATCTTCTGCATATCTACCTGAATCTTGCCCGCTGACTGGGCGGTATCCACCAGCAGGGTGATCCCGCGTTCCCGGCAGAGCTTTCCGATTTCTCCGACCGGCTGGACAGTGCCGATGACATTCGAGGCGTGATTGATTGCAACTAATTTGGTATTCTTCTTGAAACGGCGGGCAAACTCATTTGGATCGACGAATCCCCGGCTGTCAAACGGAACATGATCGACTTCCACGCCGCCGAACTTGCAAAGGTGGTACAGCGGTCGAAGGACCGAGTTATGCTCTGCCTTGGAGGTGATGGCATGATCCCCTTCCTTGAGCAGACCGAAGATCGCCAGATTTAAAGCATCCGTGGCGTTGTAGCCGAAGATCAGACGATTGGGATCGGTTCCATTGAAAAACGCGGTTAGGAGCTTGCGCGTTTCCTCGACTTTAGACCCCGCCACCATGCAGAGATCGTATCCCGACCGGCCCGGGTTGACTCCGCAGCAGCGAAAGAACTTATCCATCGCCACATAGACTTCCTCGGGTTTGGGAAAGGTGGTTGCGCCGCTGTCTAAGTAGATTAGTTTCTCCATAGTCGCCTTTGGATTCTGGCCTTCCAATATTTATACAACATTCCCCTAATAAAGTCAACACCAGATTTGCTATTTGTCGGTTTGAAACGTCGAGGAATCCGGTATCTGAAAGGGAGTGATCAGCGACGGTTAAAGCCGGGACATAACCCACTATTTTATCGAGGATGATATGGTGGAATCATCAAATTCAAAAAATTTTTATGATCTCCATTCAAGCTGTGTTAGGGGTTATTCTTCTCTTGATTTGCCCCGGAACCGACAGTTTTTGAAGATTTTCAAAACAAGTTTAATGCCCTTTCGTATACCAAAGAAGAAATGCTAACAATCAAAAGGCGGAGGATGGCACATGTTTGGAAAGAAAAAACCAGAGGTGAGGAAGGAAAAAAAGACTGCCCTGGAGATAATAAGAGAATATGTTGAGTCTTTTGGTGTGGCTTTGATAATGGCGTTGATCATCAAGTGTTCCGTGGTGGAGGCGTATAAAATTCCATCCGGCTCCATGGAGGATACCCTGCTGGTGGGTGATTTCCTCTTGGCTAACAAATTCATCTATGGAGCCAAGGTTCCGCTTTTGCCGGTTCATCTTCCGGCTTTACGCGAACCAAAGCCCGGCGATATCGTGATCTTTAAGTATCCTCAAAATCCCAAGGTTAACTATATAAAAAGATGCGTGGCTACGGAGGGACAGACAGTCGAGATCAGAAACAAGGTGTTATATGTGGATGGGAAAAAGTTCCCCGATCCGATCTATGCTAAATATACCGATCTGGGCGGTCACGTTTCAGGGAAAGACCCGCGGGATAACTTTGGACCTTACAGAGTTCCCTCAGGACATCTGTTTATGATGGGGGATAATCGGGACAACAGCGCCGATTCCCGCTATTGGGGACCGCTCCCCCGGGAATTGGTACTGGGGGAAGCCATGATCATCCACTGGTCCTGGGCGCCCGATTCAAATGCTCCGATAATCAGCAGCGCCGACCCGCTGTCCATCCCCAAAAATATCGGATACAACCTCCTGCACTTCCCTCAACGGGTTAGGTGGAATAGAATACTAAATGTGCTTAGATAGACTAACCACATATCCCATTTCCAAGTTCCAGGGATTTTGGAGAACCACTTAAAGCTTCAAAATCCCTTTTTATTGGATTCGATTACCTGTTGTGATTATCCACAAAATCATTGTTGGAACAAAAAGTGGATTCCCCTTGAAGAAACACCTCTGATGTGAATACTCTCATTTCTCTTGACTACAAATATCATTTGTCATATTTTCACTTTCAATATTGAGCTGTAGAGTACTGTCATTTTAGAAAATCGAATGATATCTTTAGAATCTAAAAATTTGGGAAAATGGTTTGGCCCCAGGAAAATCTTTGAGGAGATTGATTTTTCCCTGCCGGATAAAGGTTCGTTGGTTATCACCGGCAAGAACGGTTCGGGCAAAACCACCCTGCTCAAAATCCTCTGCGGGCTTATCCGACCCACCCAAGGCCAGGTTCTGATCCGGCACGACGGAAAGAACCTGACCACAGACGAGAGCAGAAATCTTTTCGGATTGGTGATGCCGGATTTGGAGCTTTATGCGGAATTGACCGCCTTGGAGAATCTTTCTTTTTTAAGCCGCATACGGGGTGTAATCCCGGCCCCGGAGGACTTGAAGAAAATAATCACCCGGGTTGGTTTGGAGGGAAGAGAAAACGATTTTGTATTTTCTTATTCCTCCGGGATGAAACAGAGACTCAAATATGCGTTTGCTCTGTTTCATGAACCCGACATTCTCCTCTTGGACGAACCCACCGCCAACTTAGATGATGAGGGAATAGAATTGGCGGAGGAAATAATTTCTCTCCAAAAGGAAAAAGGTGTTCTTATAATAGCCACCAACCGTAAGGAAGATTTTGAATATGGAGATAAAATCCTCCAATTGGGTAGTTAAGCCGGTTTGGATTCTGTTCAAGGATCTCAAGTCGGAGATGCGAAACCGCTATGCCTTAAATACCATTGTGATGTTTGCCCTCACCACCCTGACCGTGGTGAGCTTTTCGATTGGCGGTTTTTCACTAAACAGCCGAATTACCTCCTCGTTATTCTGGCTGGTGATATTTTTTTCGAGCATGTCGGGTTTAGCTCAGGTTTTCGTAAAGGAAGAGGAAAGCAAAACCGTTAATCTGTTGAAGTTGACCGCTTCACCCGGCACCGTACTGGTGGGAAAATTGCTATTCAACTTGGTATTGCTCCTGGTTTTGGAAGTGGTGATCGTCCCTCTCTTTATTATCTGGATGAACTTATCTATCCTGAATCTTCCTCTGTTTTTTGCAGTTCTTCTTCTGGGGAGTCTGGGACTGGTTTGTTCTACCACCATCATCGCTGCCATCATATCCAAATCACATATCAAGGGAGCCCTTCTTGCCGTGCTCTCTTTTCCCATTCTCCTGCCGTTATTGATCGCGGGTATCGATGGAACCCGGCTCTCGCTGGAAAGCCATGATTTTTCTGCCGGATTTGGCGATCTGGGTCTGCTCGGGTCATATGTGGTAGTGATGTTTACCGCTTCGATTCTACTGTTTGATTTCGTATGGAATGAGTGACCGGAGCACCGCTAGGAACAGACGTGGTTGGTCAAAGTAGTAGAATCAAACGTATCATCCTAATCTGGTTAAAAATATGTTTTGGAAAATTGTATTGTTGATCTGGATGTCGGTGGTGATTGTAGCCATATTCCTTCTACCCCCACCCCAGCTTCAGTTAGGGGAAGTATCCAGAATTTTCTTTTTCCATGTCCCCATGGCCTGGGTGGCGGTTTTGGCGTTCTTATTATCCTTTATTTATAGCATTCTTTATCTCCGGGAAAAGGATTTGATTTATGATAACCGGGCCAAGACCGCCGCGCGTTTGGGGTTGTTATTTACCGTCTTGGCCACCATATCCGGATCCATATTCGCCAAAGCCGGTTGGGGTTCCTTTTGGAATTGGGATCCTCGGGAGACATCGATCTTCATTTTGCTTTTAATTTATGGAGCGTATTTTGCTTTGAGATCCGCAGTGGATTCGGAGGAAAAGGAAGCTAGCTTATCCAGTGTTTATGCTATCCTGGCTTTTTTGACCGTCCCGTTTCTGGTATTTGTGATTCCCCGGGTTTACCAATCGCTTCATCCTAACGATTCGGTGATTAGCAGCAGTTTAAGGTTACAAATGTCCCCTGCCATTCTGATCACATTCTTGGCTTCGATGATTGGATTCACCGGGCTATTCGTTTGGATCTTCAAGCTGGAGACAAGGGTAAACCGTCTGATGGATGAATCTAAGGAGGGATAACATGTCGTCGAATTATATCACCATGTTCGTCACCCTGGTAATTTGGATTGCTTTGTTCTTTTATCTGCTGCAGTTGGACTTGAAAGTCGAGAAGTTGAAAAAGAAATGAAACGGTTGATGGTAGATCGTATTTTGCCTGGTTCCGGCACGTTCAAAATATGTCATGCGGAGCACCCGGTCGATGATCAGGAATATATCATGAATCCGTTCTTAATGCTTATTTTATCTGCAGCTAATCTTGCCTTAACTCATTGATCCGCCATGAAACAGCGACTCCGAAATTTTCTATCTTCCGTATCTCCCTCCAGGACTATTTTGTTCTTCGCCTCCATTTTTCTTCTGTCATTGGTATTTTTGACTATCTTCCGTTTTGGATTTCTTATGAAGCACCACCTGTTGGCAAAAGGCATTCCGCCCACCACGCTGGCGAAATCGTTTTTTATCGGAGCCCGCTTCGATATGGTGGTGTTGAGCTATTTGCTCATCCCGTTATTTCTCCTAAGCCATATCCCTTTCGTCAGTATAGACCGTTGGAAAGCGTCCCGGATGGTAGTCTTAATCCTTTTTTTGTCAGGTATGGGTTTGTTCTTTTTCTCGAGTCTGGTGGATATCGAATATTTCGGGGAATTCGGCACCCGGCTGAGCCGCTGGGTCTGGGAATATATGGATCATCCCGATATGGTCTGGTACTCCATGTGGTCGGCTTATCCGGTTGCTCTCTATTTCCTCTTATTGGGAGCGATCACTTTTGTTTTTTCGACCTTCGTCATCAGAATCAGCCGGAGGATATTCCATTGGAAACAAAGGGAAGGATTTATCCGTCCATTAGTTTACTTTGTCTTAGGTGCTGCTCTGTTGTTCTTGGGAGCACGCGGACGCACGCAGCTTGCACCCATTGACTGGGGAGTGGCATATTTTAGTCCCTATGGCTTTGCCAACCAGCTGGCGCTGAATGGAGTCTACACTCTCGGGAAATCCTGGTGGGAGGATAACCGCGAGGAAAGAGGTGAAATCCTTAAAAGATATCATTTCTATCCTTCTTCGGAAGCGCTCTCCACAGTTCAAAAGCTTTTATACAACCCCAGGGAAAAATTGACTAACCCCCGCCGTTCTCTGGACCGCTGGTATTATCCTGTATCCGACTCCCTAAAGTCTAAGGATTACAATGTGGTAATCATTCTGCTGGAGAGTTGGTTAGCTCGCTATGTTGGAGCTTTAGGTGGTAAACCCGACGCCACCCCCAATTTTGATAGCCTGGCTCAAAGGGGGGTTTTGTTTGAACGTTTCTATGCCACTGGCACTCGCACCAATCGCGGTATAGTTTCCGTGTTATGCTCGTTCCCCTCCCAAGCCGGACGTTCTATGATGAGGCGTTATTCTGCCAATCGGCCTTCCTCCTCTATCGTGGAGATTTTAAAGAAAAGGGGTTATCAAAATATCTTAGTTTATGGCGGTGATTTGCAGTTCGATAATATGGAGGGTTTCTTAAGGAGTCAGGGATTCGAAAAATTTATCCGACAAGAGGATTTCCCATTAGGAACAAAACTGGGCAGATGGGGAGTTCCGGATCATTTGACATATGAAAAGGCGAATGAAGAGTTTGCTAAATTTGGCGACAACCCTTTTCTGGGGGTCATCGTTACCGTCAGCAATCACGAACCCTTCTCAATCCCCAACGACAGTTTCAAGGTTTTCGGCGATGACGTTTCTCAATCTAACTATTTAAACTCTTTTTATTACTCGGATTGGGCTCTGGGCCAGTTTTTCCGGCAGGCGGAAAAACAGCCCTATTTCAAAAACACCATATTCGTTTTAGTAGCGGATCACGGGAAATTCATGGAAACCCAAACTGAGCTTCCGGCAGATAGATTTCATATCGCAAGTCTGATCTATGCCCCGGATGTTCTAGGTACCTCGCCCAAAAGGATATCGACTGTAGCCAGCCAGACCGACCTGATTCCTACCATCTTCGGCATATTGGGTAAACCGGCTCTTCATCAATCCTGGGGGCGGGATATACTATCTCTTCCCAAAGATGATAAGGGATTTGCCATGATGATGGATGGTCCCACAGTCGGTTGGATGGAAGGATATGATTATCTGGTTGAAAGAATAGGCGTAAGTTGTTCTCTTTACGACACATCCAAGGATCCACAACAAAAATATAACCTGTCTAGAACCTATCCTGATACTATGAAAGCCATACAGATCAGGGAGCGTTCATTTCTCCAACTGAGCACTGAGATGATGGCAGGACAAAAGATCCTGGTTCCATGAGTTTGTGTTCACATCGCTCATCCGATGTTTATAGAAGTATTGAAAAAGTCAAATTTCAGAGCGGGATAAATTCCCGCCCCTATAAGCGAAAATCGTTTATTACCATAGAACCCATACGAGCGAATTGGTTTTTTCAACAGCCCCTTAATAGCAAGATGTAGACTTACGTGGAGGAGATGATATAAATCAAGCAATTAATGCTTTACGCAGTCTAAACTGTTACTTGAACTTGAAATTCCAAGAATATGACACCCAATGACTTGGAATCCTATGGAAGAGATATTTTGTGGGGAGAATAAAAACACGGGTATCTATCTGCATCTGCTTCAATTCATAGATGTTTTTCCTTCATAACAAATCCCTCCAACAGTTCTGATACCATCTCGAATCTTCCAAATGAGGGCATGATATATACTCCGTCTACCATATGCTTGGCTTCATCCAAGATTTCCCTTGCTATGGTAATTCCCATCTCCGCGCTCCGATCTTTTGCCTCCTTTAATCTCTCCCTTATTCTTTGGGGAATGTTCATCCCCGGCACTTCGTTGTGCATGAACTCGGCATGTTTGTAGTTTAAAAGCGGCAGGATGCCCAAGAAAACAGGTATTTTGATGGGAGAAACCTTTTGCAAGAAAGTCTCCAGAATCTCAAGATCATAGATGGGTTGGGTGAAGGCAAAAACCGCACCCGCATCCACTTTTTTTCCAAACCGGATTATCTCCCTTTCCAAATCTTGAGCGTTTGGATTGACCGCTACCCCCACGCATAGACGGGTGGGTGAGCCGATTGAATTACCTGCCCAATCTGTACCATGGTTCAGCTTGTTTATGATTTTCACCAGCCCGATGGAATCGACATCATACACGGCGGTGGCTTGGGGATAATCCCCCAATACCGGAGGATCACCGGTGACGGCAAGTATGTTGTAAATACCCAGGGCATGCACCCCCAACAGATCCGACTGCAAACCCATGAGGTTTCTATCCCTGCAGGTACAATGCAGGATGGTTTCAAGCCCCACCTTCTCCTTTATCAGATAAGCCAAAGCTATGCAGCTCATTCTCACCTTGGCCATGGGGCTGTCCGCTATATTTATGGCATCCACTCCCAGATCTTTCAACCTCTGCACATTTTGAAGGATTTTTTCCGGATTGATTCCGCGGGGCGGATCGACCTCCACCGAAACTAAAAATTTCTTTCCCAGTTTTTTGGTGAAATCGGAAGCTTTATCACTCTCTAGGGGAGTCGGTTTTTCTTCTTTTATCTGCTCATCGATGGATATTTGGGAATTCCCCGTAACCGTCGGATCCGACCTGTAATTTTTCAGCATACGGGACAAAACCAGGGTATATTCCGGAGTCGTGCCGCAGCACCCTCCGATGATGTTGGTTCCGACTTTAAGATATTCCATGGCATATTCCGCAAAATACTCCGGTGAGGAAAGATAGACGAATCTCCCGTCCACAAATCGGGGGAGTCCGGCGTTGGGTTGTATTGCTATCATCTTGCCGGTTGCCCGACGCAGGCGTCTGGCTACATCCAGCATGTTCTGAGGCCCCACGCTGCAGTTGGCACCGATGATCTCCACCTCCAGCTGATCCAATTCTTTGGCCGCCTCTTCTGCCGAGTATCCCAGAAAAGTTTTGCCGTCTTCACCGAAAGTCATGGATGCTATAATGGGAAGTTTGCAGACGTTTCTGATGGCCAAAACCGCCAGCTTGATTTCTGCTATGTCGGAGAATGTTTCCACCATGAACAGGTCCACTCCACCTTCAAGCAAAGCCTCAGCCTGTTTCTGGAATATATCCACGGCTTCTATTTCTGAAAGATACCCCAAAGGGGTAAGAAGTTTCCCCAAAGGTCCCATCGATCCAGCCACAAACACTTCTTTTCCCTCTATCTCTCTTGCCTCTCTGGCAATTTTGGCACCTTTGAGATTTATCTCTCTGACCTTGTCTTCCAACCCGAAATTCTTCAACCGGGCTGCATTAGCTCCAAAGGTGTTGGTCTCTATGATCTCTGCGCCGGCTTTGATATAATCCCGATGAGCATCCAATACCACATTGGGATTGGAGATATTCTGCTCATCGAAGGAGCGTTGATAGGAGATACCCCGCATATACAGAAGAGTCCCCATTGCCCCGTCACAGAGCACAACCCCTTTTTGCAGCCTCTCTAAAAACGGATTGGTCATTTTAGTATGGAGGATTGAGTATAGAGTTTCGAGTTGTGAGTTAAAATCTCAAAACCAAATTATTAATCTTAAACTTTAAACTTTGAACATTAAACGCTTCTACGCACTTTCCAACCTTTCCTTGTATAGAGGAAACCTCTGGCATAGCGCTTTGACCTCTTCATTTATCTTGGCATAAACTCCGTGGTCATTCAAATTGGAGATGACCTGGTCGATCAGCTGCGCCACCTGTTTCATTTCCGGTTCTTTCATACCTCTGGTGGTCAAAGCCGGTGTACCTATGCGAATGCCTGAAGTAATAAATGGCTTCTGCGGATCGAAGGGGACGGTGTTCTTGTTGACTGTAATTCCGGCTTTCCCCAATTCATCCTCCACCACCTTTCCGGTGAGATTTTTCTCCACCAGGCTGATTAACATCAGATGAGTATCGGTTCCGCCGGATATGACATGATAGCCCAGGCGCATCATTTCACCTGCCAGCGTCTTGGCATTCTTCACGATCTGAACTTGATATTCTTTGAAGGACGGTTCCAGGGCTTCCTTGAATGCCACTGCTTTGGCCGAGATCACATGCATCAAAGGACCACCCTGAATCCCGGGCATCACTTCTCTGTCCAGATCCTTGGCGAACTTTTCCATGCACATGATCATCCCACCCCGGGGTCCCCTTAGTGTCTTGTGGGTGGTGGTGGTAACAAAATCAGCATAAGGAACGGGCGACTGGTGTAATCCCGCTACAATCAGACCGGCTATGTGGGCAATGTCCACCATCAGGTATGCCCCCACCTCATCTGCTACTTCGCGGAACTTTTTGAAATCCAGTTCCCGGGGATAGGCGGATGCGCCGGCGATGATCATCTTGGGTTTGGCTTCGATAGCGATCTTGCGCAGTTCGGCGTAATCTATCACCTCGGTCTCTTTATTCACCCCGTAGGGAACCACGTGGAAAAATTTTCCCGAAAAATTAATCGGGTGTCCGTGGGTGAGGTGACCGCCGTGCGATAGGTTCAGTCCCAGAATAGTGTCACCGGGTTGTAGCACGGAGAAATACACTGCCATATTTGCCTGGGAACCGGAATGCGGCTGAACGTTTACGTGCTCACAGCCGAACAATATTTTAGCTCGTTCCCGGGCTAAATTTTCAGCCATATCCATGAATTCACACCCACCGTAATATCTCTTTCCCGGATAGCCTTCCGCGTATTTATTGGTCATCACCGAGCCCATGGCTTCCATCACCGCCTCAGAGACAAAATTCTCCGAAGCGATAAGCTCCAGACCGAAAGCTTGTCTTTGGGTTTCGCCATAAATGATGTCGAATATCTCCCGATCGACTTCTTTTAGCTTGCTCATCTTTTGCTCCTTCTATGTTTTAAATCTCCATAGATAAGAAATATGTTCTAACAGATAATCCAACGAAATTCCATCCTCAAATGTCATTCTGAGGTGTAGCCGAAGAATCTCCCTTTATTGAGATTTCCCACTCGCAAAACCATCACTTATTATTTTCGACAACATCAGTTCTTTCATGACAGTTCAAAACACTTTTGGAATCTATAGATCAATCTTCTTTGAAGACCAGCCCCTAACTTGGGTCAGGGGCTGATTCTCAAAACTGCACGATGAAGATTGTCTTATTCGGTATAAAGAAAACTCCGGTTGTCGTAATACAGATAAACCCAGAATTTATCTCTTTGTCTCGTAATTTATGATCTTTTCCAATCTTTTTGCGTGTCTTCCTCCCTCAAACTTTGTGGATAACCACACATCTACAATTTTATTTGCTAAATCTTCAGAAACATATTTGGATGATAAAGCCAGTACATTGGCATCGTTATGTGATCGGGCAAAGCTGGCCATCTCTTCGTTCAAGCATAAGGCGGATCTGACTCCCTTGACCTTATTGGCTGCGATATTGATCCCGTTTCCGGTCCAGCAGATGGCAATTCCAAAATCAACTTCATTTCTTGCCACCGACTCAGCTACTTTGAAACCATAATCCGGATAATCAACCGATTCGGTAGAATAAGTTCCCAAGTCGTTTACTTGGTGTCCCAAAGTTAAAAGATGTTGCTTTATTTTCTCCTTCAACTCAAAACCTCTATGGTCCGCTCCAATTGCAATCTTCACTTGTACTCTCCTCAATTCATAATAATGGTTATCGTTATACGCCATTATTTGATTCGGGTTTTCTTGACCCTTGACTCTTGAACCTGTACCCTGGACCCTATACGCTGGACCCCGTCAACAGATCGCTGCTCCCAGTGCCATCGAACAAAGCTTAATTGCTGCCGAGTCGGAGCGGGAAAGGAGCACAATCGGGACACCACCCCCTACCACCACCCCGCCCACCTTTGCATCCGCCAAGTAGATTAAGGATTTGACTAAGATATTTCCCGAGGCCATATCCGGCATAAGGAAAATGTCGGTATCTCCGGCTACGACGGTATTAATTCCCTTCATCCTTGCTGATTCGGCGTCGATGGCCACATCGAAGGCAACCGGTCCATCGATGATTGCATCCTGGATATCCCCTCTTTCCGCCATTTTTACCAGACCGGCTGCATCTATCGTTTCCGGCATGTCCGGGTTGACCAATTCAATTGCGGCCAGACAGGAAACCTTGGGTTTAGAAATACCCAGCTTCTTGGCTACTTCCACCGCATTTTTTATGATGTCGGCTTTCTGTTTGATATCCGGTTTGATGTTCATTCCCCCATCGGTTACTAACATCAGTTTGGGATATGCCTTCACTTCCACTGCAGCCACATGGCTTAAGAAAGCCACGGTTCGCAATCCGCTCTCTTTATCCAAAACCGCTTTAAGCAAAGTGGAGGTATCCACCTTACCCTTCATCAGCATATCCGCTCTCCCCTGCTTGACCATCTGCACGGCAGTTTTGGCGGTGAGCTTGGGATCAGGTTCATTGATGATCTCGACTTCTTTAAATTCAAGTTCTTGCTTGTGGCACAGCTCTTCAATCTTTCCTTGATTGCCGATTAGCACAGCCGAGATGATCCCTTCTTTCATTGCCTCTTTCACCGCTTCGATTATCTCCCCTCCTTCAGCCGAAGCGATGGCTAATCTTTTCTTTTTCCCGCTTTTAACCATCGAAATCAACTGGTCAAAATCAGTAATTGGCTTCTCTGGCATCTCTACCTCTGAATGGAATCTTATTTGAATTTATCTTTTAGTAATTACTTCACGTAGTTTAACCACCCATATTTATCTTCCGTTTCTCCCATCACTATCTGAAAAAATCTCTCCTGCAGCAACTTGGTTATCGGACCGCGCTTGCCATTTCCGATGGTAACTTTGTCTATGGATTTTATCGGAGTGATCTCGGCGGCACTGCCGGTGAAGAAGACCTCATCCGCAACATACAATGCCTCTCGGGGGATGGATTGTTCGATCACCTTTATTTCCATCTCATGTGCCAAGGTAATCACCGTATTTCGGGTGATACCGGGTAAAATGGAACAGCCAAAAGACGGGGTAATCAACGCTCCCTCTCTTACGATGAACACGTTTTCACCGCTTCCTTCGCTGACAAATCCAAACACGTCTAGGGCGATCCCTTCCACATAACCGTGTTCTTTCGCTTCCATTTTTATCAGCTGGGCATTCATATAATTAGCGCCGCTTTTGGCCATGGCGGGAAGGGTGTTGGGTGCCATCCGGTTCCAGGAGGAGACACACACCGGAACACCGTTCTCCAAAGCCTCTGGCCCCAGATATTTTCCCCATCTCCACACTGCGATAGACACGTCTACCGGACATGCAGTAGGATCGACCCCCAACTGCTCATAACCCCGGTACGCCACCGGTCGGATGTAACATGCGTCCAGCTTGTTTACTTTTATCAGATCGATGATTGCCCGGTTGATCTCTTCCTTGGTGTAGGGTATTTCCATACGGTAGATCTTGCACGAGTTGAACAAACGGTCGGTATGTGCTTCCAGTCGGAAAATGGCCGGTCCATTTTTGGTAAGGTAGCAGCGGGCTCCCTCGAAAAGACTGGAACCATAGTGAATCACATGGGAGAGGACGTGAATTTTAGCGTCATCCCAGTTTACCAGCTTACCGTTCATCCAGATCTTATCCACTTTTTCAAATGGCATAAATCCTCCTCAAAGTTGACCTCGTTTTTTTCCTTGCACTATTCTATATAAACAGCTCCGCACTCGCTTTAATTATATCTCGGGTTATCTCCTGCAACTGGCCACGCCCAAGGCGATGGACATAAATTTGGTTTCATGCGTATCCGACCGGGAAGTCAAGACCACCGGGACCTTGGTGCCCACCACCAGAGCCGCGCACCTGGCTTGGGCAAACGACGTTAGGGTTTTATATATGGCGTTACCGGTTTCGATGCCGGGGCATAAAAGCACATCCACCTTTCCGGCCATCTCACTTTGGACTCCCTTGATCCGGGCAGCTTCCTCCGAGATGGCATTATCCAAGCCAAAAGGACCATCCACCAAAGCACCGGTTATCTGGCCCCGTTTTGCCATCATGGAAAGGCAGGCGCAGTCCAAAGTGGCGGGCATCTTGTCGGGATATACCTTTTCCACGGCTGCAATGCACGCCACGTTAGGCAAAGCCATACCTATCGAGTGTGCAACATCCACCGCATTCCGGATTATTTGAGCTTTCTCCAAAAGAGAAGGGGTAATGTTGATGGCAGCATCGGTGATCATCAACAGCTTAGGATAAGTCGGAATCTGGAAAACAGCCACATGACTTAAGAGTTTACCTGTTCCTAAACCTCTCTCCTTATCCAAAATCGCCTTCAAAAAAGGCGCAGTCCCCACCAAACCCTTCATCATGAAATCAGCTTCTCCCCTATTTACCAGCTCGCAGCACTTCACAGAAGCGGAGAATCCATCGACATCCTGGAGGATCTCAAACTGATCGATCTCTATCCCTTTTCTTTTGGCGATCGGTTCGATTCTATCCCGCCTTCCCACCAGAATCACCTGCACAATCCCTTCTTGGCGCGCTTGTTCTAAAGCCAACAAAACTTCCTCATCCTCTGCTTGAGCTACGGCTACTTTCTTGGGGCCTATCTTCTTTGCCAGAGTCAGAATGTCGTCCAAGGTTTTCATCATCTTGACTGTCTCCGCCATGATATTAAAGAATTAAAAATATGTTGACATACCAGCTCGAATCTTTATAATATATAAGCCAAGCCGGGAAAAGCAAACAAATAAACCATGGATTAACTAGCGTTGACTTGGAAAAATAGTAAAACTGGGGATATCAGCTATGCAGGTTTGTCCGTTTTGTGACACCATCGCCGATGAACAAACCACCTTCTGTCAAATATGCGGATATTCCTTTATCTTGACTCTTCCTCGCCCATTCTTGTCCCACCGGAGACTTTATCTTTTCCTCTCTATGTTCAGTATATTTTTGGGAATTTTGGCGTGTGCCTTTACCTTCTTTCCATCCCTTTATATAAGCAGTATAATTTTATTTCTGGCTACTATTGGCTTGGCCGGGGTCTCGCTGGAAAAGGCTCAGGGAAAATCCGATGCCGGGCTGGTTAAGATCTTAGCCATAATCGGTTTAGCATTTGGCGCATTGGGTTACATCTTCTTTATGTTCATTCATTCCAGTGTTCCCGGCATAGGATACAGCATGTGAAGATGTTTTTTTCGGCTCCAGATTACCCCCAGAAAAAAGATGCTTTGCAGAATGCCTAGTTTCAGCTATACTTCACCTGCCATGGTACAAACGGTAAGCTGAGTTAGCTGGCAGATACAGACCTCAAGCATGTATTCCAAAAGAAGATTCAAAACAGCCCACCAAATGTCTGAACCACATGCAGATCATGTGACCTGGGATAAGATAGCGGCTGCTATCAGTTTGATTTTGCCGTTCTTCTTATGGTTGGCTTCATTCTTTCCTAAAAGCAGGTTTTGGGGGATCAACCATTGGGCTTATTACCCTTTCTGGTTAAGAACCGCAGTGATAGCTTCTGCCTTGGTGATCTTTATCCCCCGGGTACAGCAAAAACTTGCAACTTTCCTTAAACCTCCGCTGATTCGGTTTTTTGACATTTTTACGGAAAGCCGAAAGGTTTTGGGTTATCTGTCAATAGCCATAATTTCTCTTTTGATCTTTTATTTTTTCCGAACTAATACTCACTTTTTGGGGGATGGATATCAGATCCTGGACAGTATCCGGACAGGTACTCTGACCCCCAACTGGAGCCAACCTCTGTCAATCTGGATTTCTCTTAGACTGTATCGCTTGCTTTTTCCGGTATTAAACTTAGACGGTGCATCGGTCTATGCCCTGACAAGTTTTGCAGCCGGAATAATCTTTGTCATCTTCGCAGCCCGATTGGCCATCCTTCTCGGAAGAAATCCTTCCACCCGTTGGTTTATTTTTCTTATCCTGATACTGATGGGGACCAGCCAGCTCTTCTTCGGTTATGCCGAACATTATCCTCTTCTCAGCAGTGGTATAATGATATATCTTTATTATTCTCTGAAATATCTGTTTGGCGAAACTAAGGTTTTTGTGCCGGCGATGATCTTCCTGATCCTTCTGCCGATTCATTTCTCCTCCCTGTACCTTTTTCCCTCTCTTTTGTATCTTTTTCTGTATAACCGGGACATAAAAACATCTGTCCCGGTTTTCAAAAGCAAAAAAACTTGGATTTTACTCTGGTTCGTGATGATCTGGTGCGTTGGGGTAGTGATATATATACGAAGTCAAGACCGGTACGTCCTCAATCTTTTGATGCCGATTTTGCACGGGAAATACACCGGACCCCATTATACCCTGTTTTCCCCCGATCACATAATCGATTTTTTTAATCAGCAGTTTCTGATTTCACCCATAGGTTTTACTTTGTTTCTTATCTTTCTGATTCTTAAACCTGGGTCACTTGATGTGCAGAGCCGTACTTTTCGGTTTTTGCTGTCTGTTGCTTTGGCTCAACTTCTTTTTAATTTCATCATCAACCCCGGACTGGGGGCTCCCCGGGACTGGGATCTTTTTGCCGGCGTGGGAATAGGATATACTGTTCTGGCACTATATATCTTCAGCCGGGTAGAGCCGGCAGCTAGGTTGAGCCGTCTGCAATTCAACTTAACCATCGCCGCTCTTCTTTTCACCCTTCCCTGGATACTCATAAATGCCACCCCGGATAAATCCATAGCCCGTTTTAGAAATCTGCTGGACTTAGATCCCAAGAGGAGCCGCAACGGGCACTTCATCCTGGCGGATTATTTTAACCGATTGGGTAAATCCGAAGAGAGGGACAATGAGAACCGGAAGATAGCGGAGAAGTTCCCGGAACTGAAATTGTGCGATCTGGGTAAAACGTTTTTAGAACTGGGGGATTTAACTCAGGCTTATCAGAAATTCACTCAATCCCTTCAAATCTCTCCGGATTGTGCCGAAGCTCACGCTGGTTTGGGTTGGTACTACAGCTTAAAGGGCAATTTTGAAAAATCCGAGACCGAATATAAAAAAGCCTTGGAGCTTAAACCCGATTTTCAGACGGCATATTCCGATTTAGGCGACGTTTATATGAAGAAACTGGATTTCAAAAATGCGGAAGGGATGTATAACCTCGCCTTAAAACACAGGGTGGATGACCCTCGTATATATAACAATTTAGGCATATTGTATGTCCAGCTCAACCAATTGGACAAAGCTGCTTCGTTTTACCAAAAGGCTATTAGCATGCAGAGGAATTCCTCAGAACCCCACTCCGGATTGGCATATATTTATTCACAGCAGGGGAAGTTTCGGGAGGCTCTGGCCGAAATTGATCTGCTCTTACAAACAGATCCAAATTTCGCTATGGCATATTACCAGCTTGGATCGATATATGAATGCCTGGGGCGGAAGAAAGAAGCGGTTAATGCATACCAAACGTACCTAAAGATGGAGCCCGGCAATCCTAAAACTTTTGAAGTAAAACAATCGATTAAAAAACTTGAGGAGGAATAAACCGAGTTTTTTTATACCGATTAAACTTTTACCCACAAAGATCCAAGACCAAGGAACACATCTATATGGAAAATTTAATCTATAGATGCTGCAAGATCGGCGGTTGATTCTGTTCACTTAGTCGAATTCTATGGGAATATAAGAGTTAATAGAATGCGGGTTTTTCCAGAAGCAACTTTACAGATCGGGATATTCCTTTTATATTACTTCACTCGAGTGGTTGCGTGAAAACTTATTTAACGGATGAGTCTGAATCTAAAGCATGAAATCTAAGAAAAAAACCAAAACTGCATACCCGGTAGCTGAATCCCCAAGTAAATTCTTGTCTTGGGATAGCCTAGCCAATGTTTTCTGCCCGCTGATGTTGTTTTCCCTATGGTTCGCTTCCTTCTTTCCGGAAAAAAGACTTTGGGGGATCAATCAGTGGGGTTACTTCCCGCTGGGGTTAAGAACCATAGTTATCGCTTCTGCATTAATCCTCTTATTTCCTAAAGTACAACGCGAACTCACTGTTCTCATCAAACCACCCCTAGTGAGGATTTTTAACTATCTTACCGAAAATCATAGATTTTTAGGCTACCTATTTATATCTATGCTTTCTCTTTTGATATTTTATCTATTTAGAACCAAAACTCACCTTTTAGGTGACGGATTTCAAATACTGGACAGCCTTCAGGCAGGCTCACTTACCCCCAACTGGAGCCAGCCTTTGGCCATCTGGATTTATCTTAACTCTTATCATCTGCTTAATCCTGTCTTTAACTGGGATGGAGCAGCCGTCTATGCGTTGATCAGCTATATAGCCGGAATAATCTTTGTGGTTTTCGCAATTAGATTGGCAAACTTTCTGGGGAAAAGCCCCTCTACTCGCTTGTTTATTTTCCTCATTCTGATTCTGTTGGGAAGCGCCGAGCTTTTCTTCGGCTATGCGGAACACTACCCCCTTCTTTGCAGTGGTATTCTGATATATCTGTTTTATTCACTTAAATTTCTGCGCGGCCAGACTAAGATTTTTGTTCCGGTTCTGATTTTCTTGATCCTTTTACCCCTGCATTTTTCCTCCTTGAATCTTCTGCCTTCTCTTTTGTATCTTTCCCTGTTCCAGCCGAAAGAGGAAGGGAGCTTTCGTCTTTTCAAAGCAAAAAAGGCGGGGATTGTGCTTTTGTCGGTGCTGATCTTGCTCCTCTGTGTGGTTTTCTATGTGCGAAAATACAACTGGTTTGTCTTCAGTTACCTGATGCCGGTTTTGCATGGAATATATACCGGACCCAATTATACCCTGTTTTCCTCTGATCATATTATTGATTTTCTCAATCAACAGTTTTTGATCTCACCGGTTGGATTTGCCTTGTGCCTGATCTTTTTAATTTTCAAACCCAAAACTCCGGATGCAAAAAAGCAAATATTCCGGTTCCTGTTAATGGTTGCTTTGTGCCAGCTCCTTTTCAATTTTGTTATCAATCCCGGTTTGGGGGCTCCTCGGGATTGGGACCTTTTTGCCAGCATGGGATTGGGATATACGGTTCTGGCTTTGTATCTTTTTAGTCATATCCCTTCAAATCCCCGGACCGGTTATCTTAAGCTTAACTTGGTCCTGGTCGCCTTCCTTTGCACTCTTCCCTGGATACTCATCAATGCCAGCCCGGACAAATCCGTAGCCCGTTTTAGAAATCTATTGGACTCAGATCCCAAAAAGAGCCGCAACGGACATTTTATTCTGGCCGGCTACTTTGATCGTTTGGGAAAACCTGAAGAGAGGGACCGGGAGAACCGTAAGATAATGGAAAAGTTCCCGGAAATCGAGTTGACCAATCAGGGATTTAACCTTATGCAAAAGGGCGATTTGAACCAGGCTCAAAAGAGATTCAGCCAAGCCCTCCAGCTTTCCCCCGATTTTGCCGAAGCGCACGCCGGGCTGGCCCTATATTATTATAGAACCGGTAATCTGCAAAAATCGGAGATGGAGTTGAACAAGACCCTCGAGGTTAAACCGGACTACAGCAGTGCTTATGCAGATTTAGGAGACATCTGGATGCAAAGGGGGGATTTCGAAAAGGCGGAGAAATTCTACTCCAAATCGGTGCGGATAGGAGTGAAAAATCCAAACGTGTGGAACAATCTGGGAATTTTATCTACTCAATCCGGCGATTTAGCAAAAGCAATTTCATATCATCAAAAGGCTATAGCCAAAGACAAGGATTTCGCTCAATCGTATTATGGACTGGCATATGTCTATTACCTGCAGGGAAAGATGGAAGAATCGTTGAGAGAAACCAATTTGCTTTTGCAGATAAAGCCCGATTTTGCTATGGGATATAATCTACTGGGATTAGTCTATGAAAAAATGGGAAGAAAGCCAGAGGCCGCTAATGCCTACCAAAGGTACTTGGAGATACAGCCTAACGACCCCAAAGCTAATGAAGTAAGACAATTGATCGAAAAACTGAGGAAGGAATGATCTCCTTCCCAGAGAAACAACGAAATTTCTTAAAATTACCGGACTCCGGTCCCTGGACCCCTGGCCCATAAGGTACATGGGTTTGTGGAAGTGTCAAAAAGGAGGAATTTTGAAAATAAAGTTTTTGGGCGCCGCCAGATCGGTAACCGGCTCCATGCACTTAATCGAATCTAACGGGCATAGGATTTTGATAGACTGCGGGCTTTTCCAGGGGAAGAGGGAAGAATCCAACCAAAGGAATAAGACTTTCCCGTTCGATCCGAAAATTATCGAACGGGTAGTACTGTCCCACGCCCATATCGATCATTCCGGTAATCTCCCCAATTTGGTAAAGCAGGGTTATGAAAACAGCATTTACTCCACCTTCGCCACCCGGGACCTATGCTTGGTCATGCTCAAGGACACCGCCCACATACAAAAAAAGGATGCGGAATATTTGAATAGAAAGGAAGAACAAAGAGGGCTCCCGCCAATTGAGCCGCTTTACAGCGCTGAAGATGTGGACGAAACGCTTTCTTTGTTCCGCGGGATCGGGTACCTGAAGGGATTTTATGTCGCCGCCGACATCAAGCTCACCTTTTATGATGCCGGGCACATCCTCGGTTCTGCGCTTCCTGTTTTTGATATAAAGGAAAACGGAAGGAATCTGAGGTTGGGTTACATAGTGGATTTGGGAAGAAAAAACCTTCCCATATTGAAAGACCCGGAATTGGTCAAAGGCATCCATTATCTGATCATCGAAAGCACCTATGGTAACCGTTTGCATGAGGATCCTCGAACTACGGAAAGCAAATTGGCTCGGGTAGTGAACGAAACCATTACCCGAAAAGGCAAGATCATCATCCCCGCTTTCTCTTTGGGACGCACTCAGGAAGTGGTGTATAACCTGCACCGGCTGCAAGACCAGGGAATTATTCCGCATATACCGATATTTGTGGACAGCCCTCTTTCCACGGACGTGACTGAAATATTTAAACTCCATCCGGAATGTTTCGACCAGGAGATCAGCCGGATGATAGCTCAAAACGAAAATCCGTTTGGCTGGAAAGATATCACCTATATAAAAGATGTGGATGAGTCGAAAAAACTGAGCCAAGTCGATCGGCCGTGTATTATCATCTCAGCTTCGGGCATGTGCGAGTCCGGAAGAATTCTTCACCATTTGAAAAACAATATCGGGGACCCCAATAACACCATAATGGTAGTCGGATTCATGGCGCAAGATACCCTGGGACGAAGGATAGTCGAGCGGCAAAAGAAGGTAAGGATATTCGGCGAGGAATATCCTCTTAAAGCTCGCGTCGAAGTTTTCGACGCCTTCTCTGCCCATGCGGACAGAAAAGAGCTTTTGGAATATGTGGAAAATACCAAGGATACCCTGCAGGGTGTTTTTATAGTACACGGGGAAGAAGAGCAATCCCGGGCATTGGCTGAAGGGATAAAAGGATTGGGAATACAAAATGTTATCATCCCCGCCTTGGGGGATGAAGTACAAATATGATGTTTGGTTTTCGTTTGTTATCATTCATTCGTCATTCGTCATCCGTAATTTTGGTTTTATCTAAATATGCCGATCTTAAACTTGACAAAACCCTATCTTTTTCGTATAGATAGAAAAGTTGGATGGCGGCGTAGCTCAGCTGGTCAGAGCAGAGGAATCATAATCCTCGTGTCCGGGGTTCGAATCCCTGCGCCGCTAGTTTAATTCTAAGGGTTCCAGGGGTCAAGGGGTCTAGTGAAACAAAAAGCAAACATCCTTTGATGGAGGATCATCACTCGAACCCTCGAATCCTTGAACCCTTGAATCCTTGTTTTAAGAATAAATTTTTATTGACAAAGCTGTACCAGGGAATATATTTTCTTAGGTTGAAAACGCGGGAATAGCTCAGTTGGCTAGAGCGTCACCTTGCCAAGGTGAATGTCGCGGGTTCGAATCCCGTTTCCCGCTTTTTTTATTGGTTGATTACCAATAACTTACAATCCTGCTTTGGCAATTTGTTTCAATTCTGTTTCATCTTCTGAGATGAAACTCAGCACTTTTATGGCTTCCCTTTTGTGGCTTTTCGACAGGTGGGAATATTTTTCGGTGACTTGGATGGTGGAGTGACCGAGGTATTCCCGGACTGTTCTCGGATCAACTCCCTGCATTATTAGGTTGTTTGCGAAGGTATGACGAAGGGTATGAAGATTGACTCCTTCTATGCCTGCTTTTCTGTACATTTTCCTAAGTTCCTTGTAGTAATAGATGGGATAATGTGTAGTTCGGTAATAATCTTCGAGGAAGCTCAATTTTAATGATGATAATCCCTTATACATCCCTCACTCAGTGATCTTCCTGTGGACCCAGAATTTGGGCTATTTCAATATCTTTATTCTCATCTTTCGTATTCCAAATTCGTTAGCCACTTCTCTGGTGGAAACACACAAGTCTATCTTTTTTCCTTTCACCAAATTTCCGGTATCTTCCGCCTTCCACCATCCCAAACCATCAATCCAAACCCAGGTATTAAATGGAACCACCTTCGGGTCTACTGCCACGGTGATATTGGGTTTGGCTATGGTGCCAGTTGCAGTTACACCGGAATATCTTCCCTCTTGAGAATCTACCGGCAGATAAGCTGTAATAGTATACACCTGGTGATTTACATGCTTTAACAATATAGACTCTCTCTCCTGGTATGCGGATAATTCATTTTGAAGACTGTCTACCGTTTCTTGAAGCTGAGAGGGCACGCAATTGACTTCCGGCAGAGGTTCTTGAACATCCTGGGCAACCAGGAAGCAGATGGTTAACATAATTATCGCTATCGTCCCGGGGACTTTTTTGTTTTTGATTTTCATAAGAACTTTCCCCCTTCTTTTGAATACCTTTTCAACTCTCTGAGAAATCACTAGGCTGCTCAGGTCCGATGCATTCAAAATCCAATCCCTTACTTTTGTATTCTTCACCCAAACACTTGGCCACTCTGGTGAAATTATCTCTGCTGTCTTTCGAAACAAAGAAAGTGGATTTTAGAATTAGAGCTTTCTTCATACTTTGTGTCTTCAAAGGTGGGACTTTGTTTAATTTAGTCTCCAAAGCCTGCTTGCTTATCCAGCCAAAGCTTTTTTCTATATATTCATATAGCTTTTTGTTCAGTACCTCCGGGAATGGTTTTTCTTCCTTTTTTCCCGGGCAGGTCTGGGATAGATAATTCTTCATCCGCTTAGAATCCGCGTAGATTTTCACTTCCCACTCTTCTCTGTCTTTGGTTTCGTCTAAGAATGGATTTGAGACTTGTTCATGCACTTCCATCGTTTCCCCCTTATCTTTTTTTAATATAATTTAGGGAATAACCTTAAAGCATATCCAGTCGGA
The DNA here is from genome assembly GCA_903908285.1 of uncultured candidate division Zixibacteria bacterium. Lineage (GTDB taxonomy): Bacteria > Zixibacteria > MSB-5A5 > MSB-5A5 > SM1-73 > CAIVRH01. The sequence continues at coordinate 30,268 of CAIVRH010000007.1, read as the reverse complement.
AATATTTTTTTCATCTTTTGTTTCCACCTAGTGCTCCCGGTTATTACCTCAAATCGGACGGGTGTGGAGATCGACATTCGACTGTTTATTGGTTTCATCGTCGACTCGTTCGTATGCTTGGATCTTCGAATTTGAATCCGGTGGAGAACTTCGGATTTTCCGGAAACACTTCTTTTATATAATCTCTCATTTCCTTGATCTTTTCATCCACCACATCCTTTAGATAAAGAGTCCTTTTTGCTGCGGACTCGTATTGACCTGCAACATGATAAAGTCTTTGAAGAAGAGCCATTGCCCCCATCCGGGTGAGCTTATGTCTTGGAAGAGTCCTACATAAACCTCCCTTAGCCGGGACTTCTTCCAAAAAACTTTTCCCGACTAAATAGTTTAACAAATGCGCTGCATAATCGAGGCTGATCTCCATTCGGTGACTGATTAAAACCTTATCCACCACCTTATTTTCTTTGGTTATGCTTAAAATCTCTATTTCATTAGGAGTAGGCACCTTTCGTACCCTCGGTTTCTATTCTACGTTAAGGTTTCTGTCCGCCCTTTAGGAAAGGGTAGGTTCATAACCAACTTGAGTTTACATCAAGATTCCGGACAATCTATCCTCATCTCAGAGCGGTTTTTCTCCCTCGCAACTTGACTCCTTCTGTTTAATACCACCTTTCTACTTCCGATTGAAGAAACCTCACTTTTCTTTTCCCTTCTATTATCCTTCTCCCAGGCTCTGGCTTTCTCATCCCAATCCACCATCACTCCGTATTTCAACATGGTCTCCATGCCGGCTACAGCCGCTCTCAAATTAATTCCAATTAAAGGAATTCCCGCCATCGAGACGATCACATCCGCGTAAATCACCAGACCTTTGTCCAGAATTCGATCTAACAGATCAACCAAAGTTGCATTCGTGTTTCGAACCGGCTCCACTTTATTCTCCTTTCGATTCAACCCAAAGCCACAAAACTATAGGGGGGCCAGGGTCCGGTAAAGCGGACGGTGAACCCTTCTTCCTTGTTAATCTTCTCTAATTCCTCTCCCAATTCCCCGGATTTCTTTCGATCTATCAAGCAGGACAGGTTCATAAGCATTTGCTTTTCTTCGTCTGCCTTTTTTGTTTTCTCCACCTTGATCTCGTCCGTGCACTCTTTGATTCTGGCATAAAAATCCTTAAAACAAAGATCCGCTCTTTTCTCCATTTCCTTCTTTAATATATTTCCCAATTTATGCTTGAACATATAAGCTATTCCCTTAGGCTTTGAATTTATGTCCTGATTTATATCCCTGATCTCCTGATTGGTTTTTGCTATTTCGCCTGCGATGAACTCAGGATCCCAGAAAACTTGAATCCCATATTCGGCTTTGCCTCTGGTTTTGTTCATCTTCTCTTTAAGACCGGCATAATCTTGTTCTAACCATTTTCTTATATTCTCCTCCGGGGTGATATCCTCTTCACCTTTGATGATGGTATCGAAACCAACCGGGAGAATCGTATCGAATCTCTCCCATGCCGCCTCCACCACCTTCTCGTGGGTCATCACCCATCTTTTCACTACCTCGTTATCATCAGATTTATATGGCGCAGATGGACAAACGTGAACTACTGCGCACAGATCACCGAAGGGTATGGTAAAGACTTCTTGTCCATCCAAACCAATCCTGCCCAGATTTGCTTTGGCGCTGCTATCTGCCACACAGTAGAGGTACCTGGCTTCATCCTCGCCTTCCACTTTAACGTCATTGGTTGACACAACTCCTGGTTTATTGTCATCCGACATACTTAAAGCCTCCTTTACACCCTTTCTATTTGTTTCTCCCCGGCTTCTTCTCTCCATCTTTCCGGATTTATCATCTTGTCCAATACGTCGTCCACTATGTTATCCAAGCCGTCTCTTACGCTTTGAACTGTCTGACTGAGTCCCTGCTCTTCTTTTATCTGTTCAATTGCGGTTTCCAAATCCATAAGCGCCTCACCCAGTCTCTCAATCTCATCCTCCTTCAGACTTCCCCCTTCCATCCTTTTGAAAGCCTGAATCTTCAAGGTATCCCGTATGACTTCCACCAAAGCCATGACTAATCCCAAGACACCATGTTTAAGATTGTCCGCATCTATATCTATCATGACTCAATCCTTCCCCACTTTAATTTCCAGAATGCCGTTTCTGAAGACTCGGTTTATCTTACCCTGTGGAGCACCAGGCAAATTTATCCTTTTTTCCGGTTTCCAACCCGGAGAATCAATCTTTAGGGTCAGGAAATCCTTATCCAGGCTCGTCTTTATATCCTTTTCCTCCACTCCCGGAAGTTCCACAATTATTCTCCAATGATCCTTTTCATCAAAAACATCCGCCATCGGTTCTTTGGGAGCGGGCTTAAAGGAAGATTCTGGTTTTCTCCCCCTGGTTCCAAAAGAAGGGGTCTCTTCGGAAACCATGGTTTTAGAGGTATAACCGCTATCCATATGGAGGTTTCTGTCCGAAGTTCTTTTTAGCGGTGTTTCTTTCAGCCGGCGCTCGACTTCCTGGTTGATCTTCGACAGCCGTTCCCGGAATGCCGGTGATTTTTCCAGTCCTTTCAACAAACCACCCAGTCCCGGAATGATCTGGCCTGCACTTTTGAGCACACCTTCAGCCACTCCCTCGGCTTCCCCTTCTCTTTCTACCTTTGCTGTTTCCCTGATCGTTTCGTCAAACTCCACGGTTCTTTCCCCATGGCTGACTTTCTTGTTTTTACCAGTCTTTTTCATGGCTTGATCCCCATTTTTTAATTTATGACCATCCGATAACATTTTTTCAAAGCAACCTTATCGATTACAGCGCAATTTAAAGCTTTGCTTTATCCGGTATTGGTTTTATTGATCCATCTTGCCTGAGAGTGAATATGATATGGTTTAGAAAACCACTTTATCCCTTTTCGATCTCCAGGATAAATCTTCTCTTGAGTTACCACAGATGCATATATTAGGCTGTGACTGTTTGCGCTTTTGCCTCGGCACTTATCCAACCACACCAAGGACAGCCTGTAGTAATGAGCTGTTCTTTGCCAACCTTCTTCGCACAATGCGGACAATTTTCTTTAATCATCCGTGCTTCCTTCCACGCCTCAGTCTGGAAATTGGTTCCCGAAGGAAATTCCAAACCGTACTTGGCTGCGGTTTCAAACGAAGCCAAAGCCGCTCTTATCTTAATGCCTAACAGCTCAACCCCAGCCGCTGACACCATAATATCTGCATTGATGACCAGTCCCTTATCCAGAATTCTGTCTATCACATCCGCTAAGCCGCTGCTGGTCCCTTTGGTTGCTTCTAAAGCCATTTCGAATTCTCCCTTTTTGAAAACTTATTTTTAACTACCGGCTTCTTCATACCACATCTGAATCTCCTTGGGCTTTTTCAACTTCGGATTTCCTATCCGCTTGCCTTTTAGCTTGATTTCTCTCTTTTCTTGTCCTCTAGGCGGACGCATCCTACCTAATCTAATTATTATATTTAAGACAGTTTTATACTTTGCCACACAGATTTTAAAACTCCGACACCTTTGGCTGGGTTTTTCCCATACATAATCCCAGAGAGTTCAGTTAAACTGTCGATTCCCTTGATTTCATGGGGAAATAATGGAATTTCACTAATCAGACAATTAAAGAATTTCCTCTTAGCCTCCTTGACATACTTTTGTTGTTCCTCCGTCTTGCGAGTGCAGAATCCACACTCAGTGGGTGGGATAAGCATGTTGAGGACCACATGTTGACAGGGAATTCCAAGTCTCTTAAGAGCGGAAAGCAGTCTCTCGGTCTCGGCTATGCCCATGGCTTCGGGAATGGTTATGGTCACTAACTCGCTCTTTTGGGGATCAGACAGTGTTTTCTGTATCCTCCTAATGTTTTTTGACAGAGAATAAAGTTGTTGGGCGGTTCGGTTTAATCTGGCTACTTCCTTGTATTTCAATAATAATTTGATGATGGTTCTTAACCACTCTAAGACCAGTGAAGGAAGCTCCAGAAATCGAACCAGATGTCCGGTGGGAGATGTGTCCAAAACGCAAAGATCATATTTCCCCTCTTCGCTAAGTTCCATGATTTTCATCAGGGCCATGAGTTCATCTAATCCCGGGGGAGTAAGGGAGATAAGCTCCCGCATCACTTCCCGGTCAAACTTAATCTGTGCATTAATACCCAGAAAATTATCAAAGATCTCATCTATCCCCTCCCGGTATTCATCCTTGAAATCTTCAACTAATTGAACGGCATCTATCTCCAGCGCATAAAGATTGCCCACTGTGTTTATGGGGGTAATCCGGTTGCCCACCGGACAGCTGAATGAATCGGATAATGAATGCGCCGGATCAGTGGAGAAGACCAATACCTTCTTTTGGGGATTTTGTTTAGCCCAATAAAGTGCTGTAGCTGAAGCCATTGAGGTTTTACCCACCCCTCCCTTTCCCCCAAACAGGATAAACTGCAAATTCCTGCTACAAATATCCGAAAGCTTGGAATTTGAACCAATGGATTTATCCTGAACGGATATCTTAGGTGAGAATTGAACCTTGGCGGGCGGTTGGGGTCGAAAGGTTTTATCAAATAAAGCCGAACCGAACTCTTTTAAATCTTTTATACCCCTTATCTGCCTGGGGAATAAGGAGATTTCATGAAGATCATATTCTTTGAATTTCTCTTCGATTTCTCTCATGTACCGCTGTTGTTCTCTTCTTTTGGATGAACAGAAATCACATCCCTCCGCTTGGATGACTCGATTAACGATGATGTTTTTTAACGGAATTCCATGACTCTTCAGAAAGACTGCCAGCCTCTCCGTCTCATTTATGCTCAAAGTTTCTGGAATGGTAACCGGAACGAATTCCGTTGTCTCGGAATTCAAAAGGAGAGCCCTTACTGTTTTTACATCCTCTGATATTAAATCCAAGAATTTATCTGCATCATCTTTTATATACTCACCCCCAAATTGTTTCGACAGGTAGCGATGTTTGTTCTGCATTAAATCGAAGACACTTATCCATTTGAGCATATGTCCTGGCAGGTCCAATAAACTCATGGTGTGTCCGGTAGGCGCTGTATCCAGGATGATCAGATCGTATTCCTTCGATCTTAAGATATCCGCCACCTTCATAATTGCCATAAGTTCATCTAAACCCGGCAGGGAAAGACAGAAGAATTCTGCTATATCCTGCTGGTCAAAGTAGGTGCCCCGTTCAGCCAGTATTAAAATCGCAGCTCCATATCTCTGCTTGAAGTTATTCAGAAGCTGGGATGCGTCTATCTCTAAAGCAGAAAGACCAGGCACAGCTTCAATGGAAGTGATCTGGTTGCCTATCCGGATGTCAAAACTGTCTCCTAAGGAGTGCGCCGGGTCCGTGGAAATTAAAAGCACCTTCACCTCCGGACGGTTCAGGCTGATATGTATGGCTGAAGCACAGGCAGCTGTGGTCTTGCCGCTTCCGCCTTTACCGCCAAACATTATCAGTTTCAGCTTGGTGTTGTTTAAGTGAACAGAAAGGTTTTCTGACATGGCTTTACCGTTTTCCGGTTGAATTCCTATTCCTGTTCGACTGTGTCTATGCGTTTACGGAGCCTCTTGCGGCTAAACTCCAACAGCTCACCCCGATCGTTTAGCCAGGCTTCGTATGTTCCCAATATGTCCATTCCATCCGGGATCGATTTCTTTTCGACCATCTCCACGGATATTCGCCACCCCTTTTCATCTTTTGCCGCACCCAAAGTGGTGGAGAGCTTTAACCCGGTGGCCTCAGCTAATTGCTGCCGCGCTTGTTCGATCAATTTCGGCACCGTCATTTCCATTTTACCTTCTCCTTTTGAAAGTAAGATTATATCCTTGAGTTAACTTCTCCTGGTCCGATGTCCATTATTCATCAGACTCTCGGAGGACGTTCAATTTTGCCTGCAATTTTGTCTCCTCTTTCCTGAATTCCTCCTCGCCTATCTCATCCATCTCAAAGCGGAGCTGGAGTTCCATCAGCTTTTCCAGCGCATACTTTTCGTCGCTGGTCTCTGTATTTGCCATCTGGTGAATCTTTTCGAAAATCCCGATAAGCCCTTTTAAGGGAAAAAGCAGTACATCATCGACCAGCAGCATCTAATTCCACCCCCTTTACGTCCAAGTCTATCTCCATACACACGAAATTAAATGGGGGCATCCCTCCCACATATTTTAGTTTCACCCTCTGCTCGAAACTCTCATTTAACTCATCCACCTTCTTGTCAATTTCCGGCTCTCTGTTCCTATCTACTAAAAAGGAGGCATTTAAAAGCATCCTCTCCCCGTAGTTGTCCGCGACGACATAATCCTCGGCCAGTCCTTTTAACGTTCTAAGCGCTACTGTTTTCGCTTTTTCCTTTTCTGCATTGAGTGCCGCTTCGACCATCCTCCCCACCTCGATTCGCTGATGATAAGTCTTCTCCGGAGGTTTGTTCGTTAACTTTTCTTTCCATAGCCTGATCTCTTGGTTTTTAGCCAGAATGTCTTGATAAATCAGCTTTTCATCAAATATGGCCTTCAACCCCAGCTCCACCTTGTTTTGCATTTTTCTAAGCAGGTCCTTAAATCTCTCATGATCTCTTTTCAATATTTTCCTCACCTGTTCTTCATCCTCCGCAATGGTGCAATATCTGACCGGCAAAGCGGTAAAACCTTCCTTCATCACCGCCTCCACTGCCTGCTGATGGCCCAAACAGTTTTCTCTGGAGACCGGATATTTTTTAATGGGGGAATTGCTGATCACCGCTGCCACATCCCGGTAGCTTAGGGAACGGAGTTCATCCCCTCTTTGACCCAAGCCCAGGGGACCGAAGTTCTTCTCCGGCTCTCCCTCTTTGAAATCTATTAAGCAATAGATGTATATACCTTCCCTGTGACTGTTATCTTCATTCATTCTTATTTCACCTTTTTGCTTTCTAATGCTTTCTTGATTATATTCTTCACCAATCCCAAATCAAACGGCTTGGTAAGATAATCCCGGGCGCCTAATCTCATTGCCTCTTTAGCCGTGCCCAAGGTTCCGTAACCGGTTAGGATGATCACTCCCAGATCCTCTCTTACCTCCTTCAGTTTTCGAAATACCTCCAAACCATCCATCCCCGGCATCTTTAAATCCAGAAGGGCAAGATCAAGTTCATTTTGCTCTCCTAAAGAGATTGCCTCCATGCCAGTGGTGGCGGTGTATACCTGATACCCCTCCCGGGTTAATAAATCCTGTAATAGATCACAGATCTCTTCCTCATCGTCCACTACCATAATGGCTCGTTTCATGTTAAATCCCTTTCTTGTTTTTAGTCTTCCGGCTCCCGTCCTTTCGACTCCGGGTAAGCTTGATCTCCAATATCTGGTTCTCATATGAGGTTTTCAAATTTTCCGGGCTGACGGTAAAGGGCAATAAGATTTCCTTTTCATATCTTTTTGTACCCCAGGTATCCTTGGCTTCTGCAAATACCGTCAGAATATCATCCTGGGTTCTGCATTTAATGCTTTCCTCGTCTGCACCCGGCATCTCTGCCAATATCACCACCTCTTCGGTTTCCTCGAAAACATTTACCTTCGGTTCCTCCACTTTTTCAACCAACAGGGACTTTTCCACCGGTGCCTGGCGTACAAATTTGGGCCTGGTGGAGAACACCCAAGTGCGTGGGCTGGCAACAGAATCTCTCTTGAAGGCTTCATCCCCTGACCTGACCCCACCCCAGCCGATGGTACCCGCCTTCCTTTCCTTGCCCGGCCGGTGCTGCATGGTGGTGATATCGTGGAGCCCCTTAACCCGCGTGCTTTTTGTCATCCCGGAAGCTTTCCTGAAAGGTTGTAGTTTTCTTTAAACGGCAGTCTATAGATCAGATAGCTGACTCCCATGTCTTCGGGTAACTTTTCGTCCACCCGGTGTCTCATCCCGATAAAAAGAATTCCGATTTCTCCGTCCTTCAAGGTCAGGGTGATTCTATCCGCAATGTATTGGTCTCTTCTTTCGAGTATATCCGCGGCTTTTTTTTCATATTCATTTATCGCCTTTTCTTTCTTTTCTAAAGCGTCAATTTGAGCGATATTTTTGATGTATTTATACTCTTCTAAAAGAAGCTGGGGATTCTCCGTTCCCATGAGCTTGGCTCCCCGTTGCATCAATTCCCATACTATCTGGTAGTTCTGGTTGCCCGCTTTAGCCAGATCCGAAGCAATGGCTAACTCTTTGTCGCAAACCGGCAGTCCATCCTGATAAACCTTGGTCTTTTTATAATCCAATCCCAGTGCGAATATTTTTTGTCTGATTCCCAGCCACATACTCCGAATCGTATCGATGTGTTCGCTCCACCTTTTGAGACCATATCTCTGGATGTATTCCTTTTTCAGCGGCTCTGCTACCGAGCCCATATCTGCCTCAGTATGAATCACCGGAACATAGATCAGTCTTTTCAATATCTCTTCCTTTCCGGGTCATCTGAGATTTTAACGATTTTAACCAGAACGGAATCCTTGACATCCTCTTTCCGCAAAGAGCATCGGTCCGTTCGACAATACTCCAGCAAAAGCTTATAAGCCTGATTCACCTCATCAAACTCTTTAACCCATGGCTCCCCTTGGGGATTTTTATCCGGGTGATACTTAAATACCAGCCTACGGTGCGCGCTTTTAATCTCCGACCGGGTAATTTCTTCGCCCAATCCCAATAATTTCCTGGCTTCCTCGATGGCATCGAAGCCTATCTTTTTCACTTCGATGGTGCTGAAGCTGTATGGAGCCAAGGGTCCTACACATCTGAAGTTTATCCTCTTCTGGTATCTGGCATCCAGCTCATGTAACTGGGCATCGAAATCCTCTTCCCTTTTTTCTTCCAAAAGGAAAGAGCAGTTTAGTATCATCATATTATCCAGAGTATCGTGCGTGCAGAAATCCTGGGCTTTCCTCTTTAGAATGTGACAGATATCCTCCGCCCGCTCAAGATTTTTCTTCTTTATGGATTTCTCCACCAGCTGGCCCAAACTTATCCGGTCATCGAGTGAGGGACCGGCGGGGTTAGAACTTATCCTCTCCTTAAATTCTTTGATTTCCTTCTCTTCTGCCAGCTCTTGGAAAATTGCTTCCTTATCCCATAATGCTACCACATCTAACTCTATCTTATCGCATATCCAGCCAAGCGCCGGGATGAATTGTTCATACCCCGTTTTTAAGATCTGGGCAACTTCATTTTCTCCTTCAACCAGTGTTCCGAATTTCATGGGGAGGATGGCCTGATCTTTCATCACCTTCTCGATAACGGACTGATGACAATAAAGATCCTGGGCCACTTTGTCTTTGGTCATGGATTGGTAAGCCCTGATTGGTGAATCACTGACCACCGCACTTAAATCCTGAAGCGGAACCGTGTATACCTGACTGGGAGAGTCACCTAATCCGATTACGCCAAAGTCTCTTTTTCCGTTCGCCCGGATTATTCCGTAAACGTATTTTCCCATTTCAGTCATCTCATCACCTTTTGCTATAAGAAATATGATTCTCTAAGGGGGGGGGGAAGGATGCTTTCCCGAACATCCTTCCCCGGGGGTGAAAAGAGTAGTTCAGATCAGCCGGTTAAGCACCGCTGACCTGCCTCTTTTCGGCGAAAACAGTTTGATACCGATTCCCAACAGAACTTCGCACCAGAACTTGCTTATTATTACCAGTCTAACCGCATAATTGACCAAAAGGAAAACTGCACCCAAAACCGGAGATTCAACTATCCGGGACCGGTTATCACTAATGGTCATTTCGTGCTTGCCTTTCTTTCCGACATCTCCTTGATGGCATGATAGAAATGGGTAGTTTTAATCACAAAATTGGAATAGTCTTTTGTCCCAACCTTCGCAGAGGAACCTTCGGATTTCTCTTTTCCCACATAATCCCGGATAGCCGAGAGGGAGGCTCTACGGCAGATAAACTCGATATCCGATCCGACACAATCTGCAGTAGTGCCGGCTAAGGCTTTTAAATCCACATCCTTGGCCAAAGGTTTCCCCCGGGTGTGAATCTTGAAGATCTCCCATCTTGCTTTTTCATCCGGCAGGGGAAGTTCCAGCAGGAGGTCGAATCTACCGGCCCGAAGCAATGCCGGATCCAGGATATCTATCCGATTAGTGGCAGCAAGCACTAACACCCCTTTCAACTCCTCAATCCCATCCAACTCAGTCAAAAATTGGCTGATCACCCGTTCCGATACATGGGCATCACCGGCTCCCCCTCCCCTCATCGGAGTTAAAGCATCGATCTCGTCGAAGAAGAGGATGCAGGGAGAAGCTTGTTTTGCTTTCTTAAAGGCTTCTCTCACCCCTTTTTCACTTTCTCCGATATATTTTGACATAAGAGAGGGACCCTTGATCGGGATAAAGTTAACCTTGCTCTCAAAAGCCACCGCCTTGGCCAAGAGTGTTTTTCCCGTCCCGGGATGGCCGTAGACAATAATGCCTTTGGGGGGCTTGGTATTGGCTTTCTCAAATAACTGCGGGTATTTCAGCGGCCATTCCACCGATTCTTTAAGCTTTTGCTTGATATCATCCAATCCTCCCACCTCCTCCCATTTCACCTCGGGTACCTCGACAAAAACCTCTCTTATGGCCGAAGGTTCCACCTCTTTTAAAGCCTCATAGAAGCTTTCCATATTGACTTCCAATTCCAGGATCAGCTCGTACGGGATCTCATCTAATTGAAAATCTATCTTGGGGAAAATCTTCCTCAAAGCCGACATTGCCGCTTCCCGGCATAAAGCCTCCAGATCCGCCCCCACAAAACCATGGGTGATCTCCGCTAATTTCTCCAGATCCACATCCTGGGCTAACGGCATACCCCGGGTATGAATGTGCAATATTTGCAGCCTACCTTTCTTGTCCGGAATCCCGATACAGATCTCCCGGTCAAATCTGCCCGGCCTGCGTAAGGCTGGGTCCAAAGTGTTGGGGATGTTAGTCGCCCCTATCACTATGACCTGGCCCCGGGATTCCAACCCGTCCATCAAAGCCAATAGCTGAGCTACTATCCTCCTCTCCACCTGTCTTTCGCCCCCCATCTCCTCCCGTTTGGGAGCGATGGAATCTATCTCATCTATGAAGACTATGGAGGGAACATTGGCTGAAGCCTCCTCAAATACTGCTCTTAATCTTGCTTCGCTCTCGCCGTAAAATTTCCCCACGACTTCGGGACCCGATATGTGCACGAAATAAGCATCCGTTTCATTAACCACGGCTCTGGCTATCAGGGTCTTTCCACATCCCGGGGGACCGTGAAGCAACACTCCTTTGGGAGCATCTATGCCCAGTCTTTGAAATATCTGGGGATACTTTAAGGGAAGCTCGATCATCTCTCTGACCCTCTGAATCTCCTTGTGCAGACCTCCGATATCCTCATAGGATACCTTAAGTCCCTTTTCTTCTACTCCCCCCTCCTGCTTTATCTTGATGGAGGTGGTGGGTTGAATTTGTACCACCTCTTTGGGTGGATGAGTTTCCAACACCATAAAATCCTGGGATCGGGTTCCAAAAAGAGTGGCTCTCACCCGGTCACCTTCGACCAAAGGAATTCCTTCGAGAAGTCTTCCGATGTATCTGGTATCCTTGTCTTTCCCGAGTGGTCCAACTAAAGAGAGGGGAGCTAAAACTATTTTCAAAGCAGGTTTGGAGGAATTTTTTTGAATGTTCACCCTCTCGTCTAAACCCACCTTGGCATTCTCTCGGGTTATCCCATCCATCTGGATGATCTTCTTGCCTCTTTCCTCCATATAAGCCGGCATGACCTTAGCCACAGTTTTCCGTTTGCCAAAGATCTGGATAATGTCGCCCACCTCCACCCCCAGCTTCTTCATATCCTCCGGATCTATTCTGGCTATGACTCTTCCCACATCCTTGGGAAGAGCTTCCTGCACTTTCAGGCTTAGAGAAACAGTTTTAATAGCCGTCACATTTCCTCCACGGTTAAGCGAACTCAATCACCTATCCCCATACAAACAAGCACTCTCTTATAAAATCAAAGCCGGGATGATCTTAGTGGGATATCAAGTTTTAGCTTGATCAAAATCTCATAGCGTTTCAGATCCGCCTTTACGCGATAGCAACTGAAACTTCAAACACCCCAGTCTTCGATAGGCGTCTTGCCGATTTCAATGATCGTTTACCTCATTTGGTCAGCGTTATCTCTAAAACTCCATTTTTATATGATCTGCTGATAGTCTGCTTTTTGATTTTGGACGGTAAAAGAATCTCTTTGTGGTATTTCCGGTCCGTGTCTTCGGCTTTAATCTCCAGGATATCGTCCTTTATCTCTATCTGGATCTTCTTCTCCTCCACTCCCGGTATCTCCGCAATAATCGTTATCCGGTCCGCTTCGTCGAAAACATCAACCAGAGGCTCCCGGTCCTCCTCCACCACTGGAGCTCCCTTTTCATCCTTTTTGATATTGCCGAATGTCTGGACTTCAGGCGATTCACCGGCCAGTCCCCCCAGCTTTACGGAGAAACCATACACAGCTTTCGCCCCCTTAGAACCCAAGCCCTTTATTTCCCCGGTACGAGAAAATTCCGATTTGCCCTCCTGCTGCAACTTGGTGGCTAAGTCAATCAAATTACCGATGCCTTTAAATATCCCACCCAGGCCAAGTTTGCCGGTTCCCAAATCGAAATCAAGTCCCGTTTTCTCTTCCGTTTGATTTCCTTTTTTATCCATGTTAAAACCTCCCCTTCATCGCTTGCTGGTTTCCATTTTTTAGACTTTCCTGATATTTCATTAGTATTTGCTTCTCTCTCTCGATTTTCAATCGTAATATTATAACCTGCTGTTCCATATCGCTTATTTTGAGCTCACCGGCTCTGATTTTTTCTTTCAGGCTTTGTTCGTTCATAATCTTATTTTGTTATGAGTTTATTGACCCACTCGATTTCTTTCCGATGGCATACTGCCCCAAGCACTGAGTTTCCCATACATACTGGAGGGATAAGTTTGAAGATTCTATCCTTTTTTTCTTAATGTGGTTATTTTCCAACCCATTCCACCACTAGACCTCTTCAACACTTCCGGTTTGGTTTCTTTCTTTGCTTTCACCCAAATTGAATCCGGGTCGAAATCTTTTCTCCGGTGAACTCTCTTATCGTGCTTTTCCAATCTGTTCGATTCCTTTTCGATCTCCTTCAACCGCTCGACTATCAGCTCTCTCTTGGTGTCCAATCTTATTCCTTCTTTCTCCAATCGTTCTTTTTGCTTCCTCAGCATGAACAAGGAAACATAAGCCTGGGTCATGTGCGGCGGCACAGAGTGGCGTGAGCCGATAATGCGAGTACCTTTTATTTTCTCTATTCCATGAATATTGGACATTTTGCTTTTCTCCTCCCTTCAATCGGGAAACACGTTGCATCACTTAAAAATCTCATTGGAATATTATCTTCTTGGGCTTTCTTTTTGAGATGGTGCCAATCATCTTAGGTTAACTAATCTCCATTTAGTTTTGGTTCAGCGTTAGCGAATATCCGCTGTTTGGAGAATTTTGGAGTGCCAACACTCATATTCGCATTTCCAAACAGGTAAAGCTGAGGATTTACACTCCAATGTCGTGTTTAACAGTGCTTTAAGATCAATCGTCTGACTATGACTTTGACTCTCTCCCGTCCGCTTTTCCGGCCAATCCGGCTGGTTTCAGAGGACAAGATATCCTCGCATATTTTAACAAATTCCTTGTTGGCTGCATTGACCGGAAGTTTTCTAATACCCAGAGTCCGGGCAATCATAATACTTGCCCGCACCGTAGGTGCAAATTCACATCTCCCCTGTTTCCTCAAATCTCTGACCACATTGACTATCTTTTCCACCCCTGCGGGACCCAAACCGTTGGATTTGGCTTTGGTTATGGCTATTTCAGTATCTTTATCAAAATGGTCTAAATCAATGGTGATCATCCTGTCCCTCAAAGCGTCCGCACCTTTGTGTACCCCGGCATACTCCTCCGGGTTGCTGGTGAAAATCGCACAAAAATCGGGATGAACTTTGAGATAACTCTCTTCGCCTCGGTCTGCTGGAAGATCCATCATCTTCTCCTGTAAAATGGAGAGCAGTACATTATTGGTTTCCGGTCGGGAGCGGGTAAACTCATCATAGATCAAGGTTAATCCGTATTTACAAGCAACGGTCAGGCGGTTGTCCATCCAGGTTTTTTGTGTGTTCTCTTCCAGTTTATAAACCCGCGATACATACTGGTCCACGAATTTTCTGCGCCTGAAACCGCTTTCTGCACCCACCAGATCCGAGGTAGTTAACTCCTCATCTCCGTGAACCATCACCACCGGTCGACCCAACTTGCTGGCAACGTGCATAGCCAGGCTGGTCTTCCCGGTTCCGGTAGGTCCCCGGAAATGAACCGGGAATCCTGCCCGGATATAAGCCAAGGCGCGTTTGGTTATCTCTTTTACGGTTTCTGTCTCCACAAAATCCAAAAGCGGAGAAGGCTCCAATACAGCGGTAGATTCTTCAATCAATGCCATCTCAGTAGACTCCTTTACAAAGTTTTAAACTCTCGGGTTTTATATTGCCAATATTAATAGATGCTTGGTTTAAGCTACTTCGGACTTTTCTGTCACTTTTTCCTTTCCGTGGTTAGAGCTCTCCGGGAAGTTCCTTTTGTTCGTCGGCTTCGGTGAGTCCCCTTCTTCCTTTCTTACCACTCCTATTCCTCCGCATCTGATGCAGGGAAGAGTGGTGGTATGTTCCCGACCGGAACCTTTGCAATCCGGACAGGTGGTTTTAGGGTCTTTAAAACCAATCACCCCTTTGCCTGCGCACACGGTACAACTGAGTCTGCTGTTCGGATACACTCCGGTTCGATGGCAAAAGGCACATCGTACATATGGCTCCTCTATAGTGACTTTTCCTGTTCCTCCGCAGACGGTGCAGGTGGAGAGGGGGGACAATAACTCAAAAGGATCTATCCCCTTCCCCTTGCAAAAAGCACATTTTATCTCTTTCATGTCTCCAGCTTTATCTTATGATTTTTCCATTTTTACAGAAGCTTGAGATTACCACCGATTAGTTAAAAATCCCCCCTGCGGGGCGAAGTTTTTACTGCCATCCTATGGCTCTCTGAAAAGTTTGTTAACAGGTAACTATTTGGACAACTAACCGGTGGTAACCTTCTTCTTTAATCATTTTATCCGGACGTTTCCGGTCCTTCGCGATTTCTTCCTTCTGGTCGGCTTTGTTTCTGCCAGGTTACGAGAGCTTGCCCTTTTGGCACTACCTCTTGCCCGTGCCATGGTCGCCCACATAGATTTCACTGCGGCAGCCACCTCTCTCACGTCGTCGTGTCTCTCCTTACTATCCTTCCGGAAGCTCTCCATTTCTTTCCGGATATCGTGCAGGAGCCGGTTGACTTCTCTCCGTCTTTGCATATTCTCCGTACGGACGGCTTCCATGTCTTCCTGAAATCCTCCCAGCAAATCGCTGACCTCATTGTTCTGCTGGACATTATCGGAGTGAATGCCCTTCATGAAATGATGAACACCTTTCATGAACTGATGGACCTCTTTATGAAGATCTCCTTTGAAGTTTTCCAACATTCCATTGATCTCCTCCTTTCTATCTGCGTGTTCCTCCTGGAAGTTCTCCAACATTCCTTCGGTCTCCTTCGAGAGCGTTTCCACCGAGGCTATCCTCTCTGCCTGAGCCACAGCCCTATTCGTCTGAGAGGTAACCATATCCTGGGTCAAGTTCTTGATACCAGCCGTAACATTTGATAACCCCATCCTTTTCACCTCCTTTTCTTTAGTTAAGTTTTGTAGGTTTCTTAGCGCATCCTTCAAGTCCCTTATTTTCAAATCTTTCCCTTTGGTCAAAAGTTTTTTTAACTCTTCAGCCAGTTCCTTCTGCTGTTTTTCATATTCTTTTAATAATCCTTTTACTTCAGCCACACCCTTCTCTATCCCCGTTTGGGCTTTCCTCATCCCCTCCACCTCGCCTTTGGTTAATGCATCCTTTAATTCACCTGCTCTTCTTTTTTGTTCTTCCATAAACTTCTTTAAACTTTGCTTCACCTCTTTTTCTTTCTCCTGTTGGTTTAACAGTATTCCCTTCATCATCCCGTCGAAATCCTTTTTCCGCAAAGATTGCCCGCTGGCCAATGTTTCTTTTAAGGTATGATTCAATATGACTCTTTTATCTTTAAAATCATCCAGGACTTGATAGGTATTGTCAATTATCGCTCCAATCGCATCCACCTGGGAATCGTAGGAGGAAATCAAGTTCTGGGTCAGATTTTTCATTTCCTCAACTGTTCTCATCTCCTTTTGCCCCTCTCCCTTCTTGGATAATTTGAGGAAGAACCTTTGGCGAGATATGCTTGGCGGTCAAGTTGACCTCAAGGATAGCTCGGCAAAAATTCCCCCCTCTCGTTTCGGCGACAGACCTTAGGCTGTAGCTGCGGTTGGAGTAAGACCGATTGCCTCCGCATACTTCAGAAAGGTCTCTACTCCGGCGCATACCACTCTGGCCTCCACCGCCAGAAGCTCGATTCCCACCAGGGAGAGCCTGGCCCAGGCATCGATAACGATACCCTTATCCAGGATTCTGTCGACCACTTCCACTAAGCTGGAAGAACCAATGTTCTTTTCTACTGCCATTTTGTATCACCTCCTCTCTTGGCTTATCCTTATTTTTGATTTAAAAGAGTCAGCGGGCGTTCTGTTCCGCTGGCAAAACCACCACTATTTCTTCTGATCTGATACCCTTTCGACATCTGCCTTTGAGGCAAACAAAGATTCCCCTTCCTTGCAGAATAAAGTCGAAATGGTTCAGTAAGCGAATTAGAGCGGAAGAATGTAAGTAACTCAGGTTTATGCCCGGTTGTTTTCCGGAGGGTACGAATTAAACGGGTGGATGAAAATTCTGAAGCAAAGATTATCCGAGTTGGTGTTGATTCTCTTTTTATCTTTATACTGGGTTGAGAAATAGTGAAGGAATTCCCGGGGTGGTTTCTTAAAATCAGCATCCCGCATAAAAGCCAACCATTTTCCTGAAGATCGTTCGAACTTGATAGGAGAAATTTCTCTTGCAGCATATAACCGTCCCCAGCTTTCCCAGAGCATTTGGTTCAGAAAAACTCTCCTCTTTCTTCCGGAGGATCATTATTCTCTAAACCATGCTCTATTTCTCTATGGGGACGTGTGACAGATTATTTTATCGGTAAGTGATGAGATATCTTTAGAAATTTAGTAAAATTTGAGAATTTAATATCAGACAACCGGGGAGGGTGATTTAGAAACATTCTTAAGAATAAAAATATTCCCTCCTTGCATTCTGTCGATCATGGTTAATACTTAAGGACGATTCTTTTTCTCACCTCACCAGGTCATTCTTCCCCCTCCAAATGCAGGATTCAAGATGACTTCTAAATAATCTCATGCGAATAGAATATCCCATCAGCTATTTTCTTGAGAGGGTCCTATGATTATCGGTAGCGCAGCGGAGATCTTACCGATTGGACCAAGGGTGCTGCTCTTTGAAAGTATGTGAAGGCTGGGGTAGTTTGTTTGGAGTGCGGCATTTCGAGACCGACGCTGAAGAAGTGGCAGTGCCATTATCGTCGAACGGGAATTGACAGATTGGCAGGTGAAAACCATCGGCCATGTAGCTTCATCGGGTGAAATGTCACTCCGGAACTTGAGACTTTGGTTCTACGGATTCGGCAGGATCGTAGAGCGGACAGTAAAATGAGAAGGCAGAAATTCAAAGCCACAATCCGATCAAGTTTGGTGTCCTGGGCTTTATAGACCACACCCATCCCACCTTCACCAAGCTTCTCCAAAATCTTGTAATAAGAAATGGTCTTGCTTACCATACCTCTCCCTAATAGATATGCAATTACACTATTCATAAACTCAAAAGTTACACAATTGTCAACTGAGAAGATGAGGGAACGTATTTGATTCAAAAATAGATACCCCCACTATTCTTGCAAAATCCTCTACGAGCTTCCGCACTCCGGACTTACTGGACTTACTGGACTTGCGGATTGCATTTTTTTCATTTTTCAATGTCCTGGAACTCACCCCTGTGTCCCCTCTCTTAAAGAAGAGAGGGGAAGCGTGACTCGCCGAACGGGGGGGCTTGGGGGTGATGGGGGGCTTGGGGGTGGTGGTTTTTTAATTTTTTGTTCATTTTCATCACAATAATTCAGGTTTAGTATTTTAGATATTGGATCGGATGATTTCAAAGTTCAAAATTCAAAGTGAAAAGTGCAAAATTACAATTCAAAATTCAAAGTTACGTGTTCTGTACATTCGGAAAGGGAGTATGCATAATACACTCCGTCTCTCATATATTAGGAAGGTATCCTTTTCACCACCGAAGTTGTACTTCGAAGCTCAGTATGAAGACTGAATTTGTAGCTACGACCTCTCCCCCTTTGTCCCCCTCTCCGTAAAACAGAGAGGGGGATAATACGGTCAACGGATTAATGGTTCGACTGCGCTCCCTTCGACTACGCTCAGGGACAGTGAGCTAAGTCGAACTGTCACCATCTTCGACGGATGGAACGGATTAGAAAATTTGCAATTCGAAGCTTAATATAAATTCAGTGAATTTACTTTGGGGGGAAAGAGAGATTACGGGTTAGGAACATCGGTTTTGAACCCCCTGAATCCCCCTTGTCAGGGGGACAACTTCTTAAATCTCCCTTCCTAACATAGAAAGGAGAGGAGGATAATAAGGTCGACGGATAGAACGGATTAGCAAAGAAAAACGCCCGACGTTATAGTCGGGCGCTACGCATTTGAAGGTGACGAGGAAAGAAATTGAACGTCAAGAGCCGAGGGGCTCCTGACAAACGGACTGCGCATAAGGCGGTCAACGGATTAATGGTTCGACTTGCGCTCACCATCTTCGACGGATGGAACGGATTAACAAAGAAAAACGCCCGACGTTATAGTCGGGTGCTACGCATTTGAAGGTGATGAGTAAAGACATTGAATGTCAAGAGCAGAGGGGCTCCTGACCAACGGACTGCACATAAGGCGGTCAACGGATGAAACGGATTGGTAAAGTTGTGGTTCGAAGCTCACCATAAATGCTTCGAAGATCAGCATAAATAGTTTGAAGCTCACTATAAATACTTCGAAGCTCAGTATAAATAGCGAATTTGGCTTTGGGGGAAGAGAGACTACGGATTAGAGGATCGGTTTAGAACCCCCTGTATCCCCCTTATCAGGGGAACAACCCCTCAGTCTCCATTAATGGTTTGATAAATCTATAATCTTTTTCGTCAAGGAAGATCTGCTATGCTTGACCTACGAACTTATTTTTATTAGTAGGTAGAATCATTCCACCAATTTGAGCCTTTCTCAAATAAGAGTGTTATTATACCTCGTTTCTTAGTTACTAACCTCCATTTGATTTGAACACACCGGTAGCCACTTTCAGCTTCTCATATGCCTCAATCAGCCTTTTAGCTGAAACCTTCTCTGACCCATCATAAAAGCCCAATATGGCATACCTTGGAGGACCAGGATTAAAAATGTAAGTCTTTTTATTGTGATCGTTTCTTCCTATGTCCACAAGGATTGCATACAGGGTAGTAAATAAAAAAGCTGCCAATCTAATGTCGCTTGTTTCATAGTAATCGTTACTCTCATTGTTTTTCATACTTCTCCATTTCAAACACAAAAATTGTCTTTCCGCCATCCCGGTTTATTCTGGTCAGCTTGAAATCTTCAATCTTCAGAACCGCACTTAACGCTATGTCGGCTGTAGAAAAAATCTTTTCCAGAGGCATATTCATCTCATCTCAAATTTAAGTAAACTATTTCTCAATCTTTTTTCTGATCCGCTTCACTTCTCTGGAGATCTTGTTCTTCAGTAATCTTGCTTCTTTCTCTTCGCTATCCGTGTTCGACATGATTATCATCTCCACTTTCCCCGCTTCGATTATTAAATTCAACTTTGCTGTCATATTCACCTCCTTTCTCAGTCACCATCTTTGTTTTTTTGTTTTGTACTTCGATCCAGTATCGCACTAAGAAATCAGCCAGAAATTCATCCAGATTACATTCAGGATTCTCTTCCTCCGAGGCTTCCACTACTTCGAATGTCAAACTGTCTTTCTTTCTCTTCACTGTGTTAGCACACCTGTTTATATTGACTGGTCAATCCTGGTAACAAAAAACCCAGGCATCCTCTCTGGTGTCCTGGATTATCAATAAAAAAAGACACCAAGCGAGATTTATTCTTTATCTTCATCTTCGCTTTGTGTCTCCAAATGGTATAATGCCCTCCGAAAAATTGCTTGTCAAGAGAAAAGGGGGATTAAATTCTAGGAATTCATCTTAAGCCACTCCCGGATTGAATCAACACCTATTTTGAAGATAAAATTTTGCAACCACTTAATCCGTCAATCTTTCTCTTTATTTGCCAATTCCTGCTTGTTTTGTCCGATCAATTCAGGCAACAAAAAAGCCAGGATTTTTCATCCCGGCTCATTATACATCCTGCCTTTTATGTTGTAAATGTCACGAACTCTTGCAACTAAATTCGCTTATCACAAGAATTCCTGCACCAGTTTTCGACATGTTTATGTTTTTCTGTAAACTACCCTTTTCGTGCGCTCAAGTGACAGAGGTTTACCCCATATTGATGGCATCAATTCTAGGAGCCTATCAAAAGCAATTTCAGCTGAAGGTGATGAATGCCGCAGCCTTTTGTATTTTTTTCTTAGTTTCGTGTCTCTCTCATCGATTCTTTCTTTTATACCAGATACTTCACCCCACCCACGCTTTTTAACTCCGAGTCTGTTTCTGAAAGCAGTATATACCAAGCCAATTTTTCTCCATAGTTCTGAATCGATATTTTTTGGATGATATATATGAAGGTCGATTCTATTTTTTACGCGTTCCAATTCGAAATCAGGTGTTCTAAAAAATGACAACAACTTTCCAGCTTTCACATTTTTGAGTGAAGCTTCCCAATCGACCTCTTCAAAGGATAATGCCTTTTGATAGGATAGTCTAATAACAACCTGCGGACTGTAACCATGGTGAACCAATGTTCTGCTCTCCAAAATGCTACTTATCTTATCGTAACCCAGGTGCCACCATGCAATAAAGCATGCAACACAAACAAAATCCTTCTCATCTTTCGAAGCTTTTTTCTGGTCAAAGGTGGACAAGTACTTTATTAAATCCAGCTCATTCGAGTTATATCGGAACTTTTCTAATCTCAACCAATACGGATAGACTCGCCACCGGAGGTAACTTCCAGCAGGTTCTTTTGCAACCAGTTCAGCTGCGCAAAAAGACCACTCACAACATTTCCTGAAAGCAGTTATGAGTGGGTCTGAGAAATCATCCAACCAGAAGACCGTCATTCCGTTTATGCCACCTAAAGGAGTCTTAAGCAATATTTTGATCATAGCATTATCATATTCCACTATCTCTCTTATTCTTTTTGTATCATATCCAAGTTTTTCTCGACATTCTTTGACCATTGGTAATCTATGGCTCACATCATAAGGAGTAATCTCGATATTTTGATTTTCGTTGGCTTTTTTACCATATATTACTTCCGAGTAAACATCTCCCTCGTATTCTGGTGGCATTTTGATCCAAGGTTGGAAATAGCTGTTAAATTTAGCATTCAAGTGGTTTATACTGTCCAGACCCTTGGTTTCTGTTAATAACTTTTCCACTTCACTTTTATCCACAAAAACGGTTCCATAACGCTTACTCTTTTTCAATAGTTCCTGGAATCTCTCTCTTTCTCCAATCTCTGAATTGTCTTTAATGTCTTTCGATTTCTTGCTCTTCACCTTTTTCATCTCATCATCTCCCATCTCATCTTTTCAATCCTTCAAAACACTTGCTTGGTTTTACTTACCCACCCCGATATCCTCCATTAGTAAGCCTCTCAAGGGCTCAATTTCCTTTCCTCCCACTAATTTTCCCAATAGTAAACGGAATAGTAAGTTTCGTGATGTCCTTTGTTGTGCCACATAGTAACCCATATATCCTCGCCCCAATAGTCTCTGAGTTCCAGGGGCCGCCGCACTCTATCAACTATTTTCCATCCGTCTTGAAACTTCTCCATAATGTAAACAACACCTTCACCTTTAATCCTCTTGCTTTTTTCCTCTGGTGTGAGAGACTCTTTTAGGTCTTCCAGCGGTGTCACATTATATATTATGCATTCCACTTTCGCCCTGGTATCCGACTCAAGCTTAACCTCTCTTATCTCTCTTCTATATTCGATTTGGACAGCTTCCCTTGGATCAGTAACATAAGCAAAAAACGGATCAGGCTTTTGGATACGTTCCAATCCTTTCATCAACTCTTCTCTTTCAAAGAAAGTATCTAAAAATGGCTTTTCTATAGACTTTATTCCAACCAAGTATTCGTCATACGCTTTCGTAAATTTCATGTATCTTTTGGTTTCTGGCTCCTTTTCTATACTTCTCACGTAATCGATGTACTCCCAATAGCTCTGTATAGCCTTATCCGGCGTGGACCGGCTTATCGTCTTTGGCTTTTCATAAACAACCCGGCTACCAGCTCCCACTTCTTTAACTCCCTTAGGAGTGGCAGTCTCTACGGCTGGTTTTTCTTGTCCATGCGTTTTGAACATATACAGAGCCACAACCAAAGCCCCAACTCCCACCAGTAAAAATATCACCGAAACTACAAAAAGCTTCTTCATCTTTGCCCTCCCGGTTTACTTTTTAACCCTGTTTACTTCTCCCTTTTCCCAAAATGCTTGCAAGTCGGTCGGTTTTCCCTGTTGAGTAACGTAGCCCCTTTATTCTTTTTGCTCCTTCTCCCCATCGACCAGCTTTTTCTTGATCTCGTAAACAGTCTCACCTATGTGTGCAATGACTATGAGAAAAGCCCCAAGAATGATATGCTCGAATATTATACCAACACCTATAGCTACACCCACCGGATTAGTTTCTTGGGACCACCCACTAGGCTCTCCAGAATAGGAAATTATTTTTCCAAAGGTTATTTTGACGCCGAACATGTTAATTACGATTAGCCCCCCTATTATCCCAGATATTATTACAATCCAACCAAGAAACTTGAGCAATTTCGCAGAACTCATTTCAATATCCTCCGTTTACAATGGTCCCCCGGGTTGTCTCGGTATCCCGGTTTTTACTATATATAACCCCTTTTTACTTCCTATGCCAAATCTAATCCTCTCAGAAACCCGACGAAGAATGATCTCCTTTAGTTCCTGGCTTACTCTTAAGGTTATCTATAAGTTTGTTATAAATAGGGATATAAAACAGCCCCTGATAGACTGCAAAAGCAATCCCCCAACTAAGGAGAAAGATCGTCCAATGTGGGAAACCACAAATAAAACGATCTCCTATTGTGCGACGTGTCATCAAGACTACGTCTAAAACAATTCCGAATATCAGAATACCTGAGCTGACTCCACCTATTGTCAAAATAGTATTCAAAATTCTTCTGAATGTTTTACGAATCCAGTTTTCACCAATTTTTTCTCTCACTATTATCGCCCACAAACCCTTCAGATCGTTCTCCTCCGTATGGTCTTTCGCTTTTTTGCGAATGAGTTCTACATACCTGCTGTATTCCAAGTTAAGCTTTGAAATAAACGCTAGAACTGCTAATGTAAGAATTAAATGTGCAGATGACATTGATCCTACGCTTTGCACATCCAGAGAAGTGGTGTCAGATGCCCCCCAGATTTCATTAAGCATGAAACCGGTCACCCCTAACCAGATACCCATTATCCACATTCTTTCTGACTCAAGGTGTTTTGCTTGTCCCCAATATTGTTCATAGATCGAGTTTTTTGATAATATTTCATCCGCCATAAAAGCCTCCTTTGGCCATTCCCTGGAACCATTTAAGATTCCTCCGTTCCCCATCTTACTCCTTTCGTTAGCAAGTGTAAAATAAATAGACACCCTGTGTCTGTCAACATTAAAAATCTGTTCTTCATCCTATCCCGTTTCCCGCTTTTTTTATTGGTTGAATCTAAACATGCTGATTGTCGGGTAGCTCTCCGTACGGATCGCAACCCGACCTACAAATTTTTTTTGTATTTACAATATTTTCCCTTTATGATAGATTATCCATTAACTATAGTAGGTTAATTAAGCTAAAAGGAGAAACCATGATAAGCTTGAGAAATAAAGTTGCTCTTATCACCGGAGCATCCCGGGGAATCGGCAAAGCTGCCGCGCTTATGTTTGCTCAAACCGGCTGTGATCTGGTGATAAATTATTATAATAGCGAAAAAGACGCTAAAGAAGTGGCAACACATGCAGAGAATTTGGGAGTAACTGCAAAAATATACAAAGCTGATATCTCCAACAAAAGACAGGTGGAAGATATGGTAGCTTATGCCGTTAAGGAATTTGGCCGAATCGACATCCTGGTAAATAATGCCGGTGTCTGGAAATATGCTGCCATCGACCGGATGACGGAAGAACAATTGAAGGAAACTATCGCGGTGAATCTTTATGGCACTTTCTATCCCATAACCGCATCCGTACCATATATGATAAAGCAAAGATCGGGGAATATTATCAATATCTCATCCACCGCCGGACAAAGAGGAGAACCATATCATTCGCA
Organism: uncultured candidate division Zixibacteria bacterium; assembly: GCA_903908285.1. Lineage (GTDB taxonomy): Bacteria > Zixibacteria > MSB-5A5 > MSB-5A5 > SM1-73 > CAIVRH01. Next base: position 5,660 of record CAIVRH010000007.1, on the reverse strand, counting down.
TTACGCCGCTTCTAAGGGAGCCATTATCAGCCTTACCAAATCCTTAGCAGTGGAATTGGCACCACACCATATTAGAGTCAATTGTGTCGCCCCCGGCTGGGTGGATACCGATATGAGCCATGCTTCTCTGATGGGAGAGGAAAGGGAAAAGATACTTCAGGCGATACCGATGGGAAGGGCCGGCACAGCCGATGAGATTGCCGGCAGCGTGCTTTTTTTAGCGTCCGAGTTATCCACGTTCATCACCGGAGAGATAATCAATGTTAACGGTGGTGCGGTTTTATGCGGCTGAGCATAAACGTTAATTGTCGGATCTGTTCCCGGGTATCCTGCAAAAGATATGAATGACTTTAAAGAAGCGGTCTTAATCTCAAACCGACGTTTCAAGACTACTCACCGCCATCCTGCCAAAAGCAATAAAACTTGAAGATTTAATCGTAAGTCTAATAGCAGTGGGGAAAGGGCGCTTGAAGGTGGGATGAAATCCCGCCGATATAACAGAAAGATGATTATTCCGATACGGGGCAGGGCATTCCCCTCCCCTAATGGTTTTAATCACTCTTTACCGGAAATAACAACCATGAAAATTATAGCAATTTTATCTTTTATCGGATTAATCGGATTGTCTTTGTTGATCGGTCTGGCATCAAGCTGGGGACAGTGCCCGGAACAGCCCAATGACAACGGGGTATGCGATACCCTGTATGTGGAGGTTTATCCGCATGATGCTTTCTTTACCAATCCGGGAAATTTGGTCCGGGTTTTGATAAAGGTAACCCACGATAATCCAAATCCCTTTGATTCCATTGCCGGCATGGTCATTCCTCTGAGTTTTACTCATACCAACCCGACAAAATATTGCAGCCTGAGTTCCTATTGGAATAAACCCGTCAACTGGAGCAATCCGAGAAACATCTTCCGTCATTTTATAGCGAACGGGGACACCATCCACAACTGGATGATGGACCTGTACGAAAAAGGAAACGGGGGGGAGTGGAACCTCATCGATTTGAATTTGGATGGAACTTCGAATTTTTGGCTCGCCATGACGCCATTCAGTGTAGAGGATCAGAAGTTCGGACCGGAAAAGAAAGTCCTTCTGGCAACCATGACCTTCAAAGTCGAAGATACCATGACCATCTGCATAGATTCGTGTTTCTGGCCGCCCTCCAGCCGTCTGAAGTTCATCCGATCGGATGTGTTCGCATATATCCCCCGGCACCACCTGCCATATTGTTTTTCCATACAACCGTGGAACGGACCGAGAATACAGCTTACCTCCCCGGAAAAGGATCAGCTGAATGTGCCGGAGACTGTGCAGATATCGGCAACCTTCGATACTACCATGGATCCAACCACCATCAATCCTTCCACTTTCATAGTGAATGCCCAATCTTCCGGGAGACACCCGGGAACGGTCAGCTACGATGAACTTACCCGAACTGCCACTTTCAATCCTTTACAAGACTTTAAAGTGGGAGAAGTCGTAACCGCGGTTTTAACCGCCGATATGCTCGCAACGGACGGAACCCCCATGCGGCAAAGCTATATCTGGTCCTTTACTGTAGCGGTTAGTCGGGGAGGGAACTCATTGGGTCCCGGTTCCACCAATCCTGTCCGTGAAAATCCTCAATCCGTTTTTATCGCCGACCTGGATAATAATGGGGATCTGGACCTAGCTGTTGCCAATAGCGGCTCGGACAACGTATCGGTCCTATTGAACCAGGGGGATGGTATCTTTGCACCCGATTCCGTTTATCCTGTAGGAAGTACCCCTTATAGCGTCGTAGCGGCTGATTTGGATGGAGACGGTGACCTGGATCTGGCCACTTCGAATTTGTCCTCCGACGATATATCTGTTTTATTGAATCAGGGTGCCGGCAATTTCGATCCTCAAGTGGAATATCCGGCGGGATCACAGCCTTTTTCAGTGATCGCGGCTGATCTGGATGGCGACGGTGATATCGATCTGGCTGCCGCTAATGCCGGGACCAATGACATCTCGATTCTGCTGAACCAAGGGAACGCTACATTTGCACCTCAAGTAAGATACCCGGCGGGGGATTACCCAACCTGCATCTGTGCCGGTGATCTGGATCAAGACGGCGACATCGATCTGGTGACCGCCAACAATCATTCCGACCAAATCGCTGTTTTGATGAACAACGGGAACGGGACTTTTGCTCCACCCTCTTTCTATCCGGCAGGTGTGGGTCCTTATTCTATTTGGTTGGCCGACCTGGATGGCAATGGTAATCTGGATATGGCAGTGGGGCATGGAAATTCGGCAGCTTCCAACTTAGTTTCAGTTTTGTTAAACAATGGTAGTGGCGCTTTTTCTTTGCCTTCGGCTTATTCGGTGGGGAACGCCCCCCTTTCCGTTTTTGCTGCCGACCTGGATGCTGACGGTGATCTTGACCTCATCGTGGCCAATGCCGGAGACAACACCATCTCGTTCCTTTCCAACCATGGAAATGGCACATTCAGTTACGATTCCGACTATCCGGTGGGGGATTTCCCCATAGCCCTTTTTGAAGCGGATCTGGATGGAAATGGCTCTATAGACCTGGCAACTGCAAATCGAAACTCGGGCAACCTCTCGGTTCTGTTGAGTTTCATTCGGGGTGATGCCAACGACGACGGGATAATAAATATCGGGGACATGGTTTACCTGTTGAATTATCTGTATAAAAAAGGTCCCCCTCCTTCCCCCCTATCCTCCGCCGATGCCAATTGTGATGGAGTGGTTGATATCGGAGACGCGATATCCTTAATCAACTATCTTTTCAAAAGCGGATTACTCCCCTCCTGTTAAGGTTTTGTCCGGCTGGACCATAACCCCGCTCGACTTTTTTAACAATTCTTCATTTTGTCCTTTGTTTCTCTTGACTTTTTCAATTTTATTATTATAATTAAATAGATAGGTAAATAAGAGTTAAGGGAAAAACTTCACCCTCTAACCCAAAAGGATAAATTTATGTTATTCTTAAGTGTTAAGGAGTTTAAGGCAGCTTTGCTGTTTTTACTGCTGCTGGTAGCGGGAAGTATGGTGATAACTTTTTCTGCCTGGGGATATCAGCCGGTCATCTCCCCCGGTGAAATCAGCACCACCATTCCCATAGGCACCTATGAGATCAGAGCTACCGCGACGGGAGACGAAATCTATATAAATGATTTCGGTCGGCTCATGGTTCCGGGAAAACCGAATCTCCCCTCCAGTATCTTCTCCATAGCCATCCCACCGGGAGCGGAAGTAACCCAAGTTAGGTTTGAAACTGGCGAAGGTGTGGTGCTTCCGGGAACTTATCAAATAGCCCCTTCAACTCTTCCCCGGGTAATCGGTCAGGAGAATCCCCTGCTTTATGAACAAGACCAGAGGATGTATGAGGAGAACTTCAAATCCATCTATCAAAACGATGATCCGTATCCGTCTTCAGTCGGAGAGATGGTTCAAGCGTCAGGCTACCGAAAGTACAATCTGGTGGATGTCCGGATAACCCCGGTAACCTACCGGGCTCTATCCGGCCAACTGACTTACTATCCTCAGGTTACGGTACATGTCAGTTATAGCTTTCCCCCGGATTTTTCTACTGAAAAGATAATGGTGGATAATCTCACCCGTTCGGAGCGGACCGCCAATGAGATCGTCTTGAATTACTATCAGGCTCAGGGCTGGTATCCTGAAGGCTCCAAAGGGAAAGGGACCTATGATTTCGTCATCATTACCCTGGATGCTTTGACCTCCTCCGTAACCCCGTTGGTGGACTGGGAAATCGGCAAAGGGAGAACTGTTAACGTGGTTACCACCTCCTGGATCAGTTCCAATTATACGGGTTACGACTTGGCTGAAAAAGTTAGAAATTTCTTAAGGGATAAGTATCCCTCTTTAAAATGGGGTATCGAAGATGTCCTTTTGGTAGGCAGCTATGATGACGTGCCCATGCGCCGCTGCTGGCAGGATGAGGGATACGGAAAACCGGAAACGGATTTCTACTATGCCGAGCTTACCCTGCCGGATAGTCTCTCCTGGGACAAAAACAAAAACCACAGGTGGGGTGAGACTAGTGGTGATCTCATTGATTTTTATAATGAGATCAACGTGGGAAGAATTCCGTGGAGCGCCCCTGCGACTGTACTTCACATTTGTGAAAAGTCGATTGCGTTCGAGCAGAACGATAATCCTGCTTTCAAGAAAAACATTCTTCTTCTGGGCGGCTATTTCTGGGATGATACCGACAATGCCGTTCTGATGGAAAAGAAAGTAAGCCGGCCTTGGATGGCGGACTGGACTAAGACCCGGATGTATGAACAGGGTCATTCCTTGTATACCATGGACTATAACCTTACATTCAATAATGTGAGGTCGGTTTGGTCGACTAATCACTACTCTTTTGTGAACTATGCCGGACACGGCTCGGAATACGCCAGCTATATCCTGTACTCGACCGGTGAGGCATTTATCTCCACCTCCACCTGTCCCTATCTTAATGACAACTATCCCGCCATAATGTTTGCAGACGCCTGCAGTAATTCGGATACGGATGCTCCCAATATCGGCCAGATGATGCTCCAACAGGGTGCTGTCGGTTTTCTCGGTGCCACCAAGGTGGCTTACGGGCAACCAGCTTGGCATGATTCTTTAGGCGGTTCCAGCCAATCGATGGATTACTTCTTCACCACATCCGTTACCTCCGGAAATTTTACCCAGGGTGAAGCGCAACAGCGGGCTTTAAGAATTATGTACACCAAAAACCTCTGGACTGCAAATGCCAGATACGAAATGTTCGAATGGGGAGCGTTCTGGGGTAACCCGGATTTGACCATGGCTCCGGTTCTTACCAATTATCCACCCGAGATTCCCGGACAACCCACCGGCCCCACCGTGGGACAGCCCGGTATAGGATACGATTTCTCCAGCCTCACCACCGATCCGGATTTAGACAGTATATTCTACCAGTTTAACTGGGGAGACGGAACCAATAGTGGTTGGGTCGGACCCTATCCGTCGGGAAATACCTGCACCACATCCCATGTATGGGATAATTCGGGGACTTACCATGTCAAAGTGAAAGCCAAAGATATCCATGATCGAGAGTGCATCTGGTCCGATTCTTTGGCAGTTCAAAGGTATATCCTGGGCGATTGCAATGATGACCGAATCGTGAATGTGGGAGACGTGATCTTTTTGATAAACTATCTCTACCAAAGCAATCTGGCACCCGATCCCTTGATTGCAGGTGACGTCACCTGTAGTGGACAGGTGGATATCGCCGATGTGATCTTTCTGGTAAATTATTTATATAGGGCCGGAATAGTTCCCAACTGTCAATAACCCTCCCCCCTCTTCTTACCCCTCCACGTTTCGTGGAGGGGTAAGTTTTTTACGGGTTTCATTACCACCTCTCGTGGATTTGTCTTTAGGAGATATGCGATCCGGTAAGTTCGCTGCAGAGAATTAACAGACCCAGATTCATAACCATACAATCGAGAAGCTATTCTGAATTAGGCTATTATAATTCAAAACTGGGTTAATGGAAGTTTCGTGTTGGTAAAAATGTGGTAATCGGTTGAGTAATATGGCATAATGGAGGAAAAACTGGAAACGTTTTCAGATTGGAGTCAGATTATGGCAAAAAAAGCGATGTCCAGGTGATCCAAGT
>CAIVRH010000006.1 GCA_903908285.1 uncultured candidate division Zixibacteria bacterium | reverse complement strand
GAGTTGGAGTATCTGGCTTGAACGTGATTACTTGGAATGGTAAAGACAATGCTGGTAACGATGTTTCCAGCGGTGTTTACTTCTACAAGTTGATTGCCGGCAAGTACAATGCCACCGAAAAGATGGTTATGATGAAGTAATTTGGCTTCATCTTAAGCTTCTTTCAAGCGAAACTCCCCCCCGCCATATGCGGGGGGGACTTCGCTTTTAAAAGAAACAACGGAAATTATCTTCTTTAACTTTTTTGAAGGAGGAGGAAAAGAGGAGAGATTGCTAACGTAACCGGTCGCCCGCCTGAGCTTGTGCGGAGAGATAATTGGAGTTGCGTTTGGCAATGAAAAACCACTCAAAAACGAAAAGAAATGCTGGCTTTCTTAAGCCAAAAAGGAGTTCGATGTTTTGGATAAGCCGCTCCGCCTAACTTTAGGATGTGACGGCTATTTTTTTTGTGGGAATCGGCAGAGACCGGGGCTTGTAAACTCGATTGGAGAAAAGAGAACAGTGTTAGTCGAACGTGGATAGTCAAGATAGATAAGAGATACTTTTATTGGAGATCGGAATATAGAGAGCAAATGTTCTTTGAAAATATAGATATCATGCGATAGAAAGTTCACTTCCTGGGAGCGTCGAGAAACATGCTTGACCGGGCTTAAATCCCCTTTAGTACGAACCCCGCCCTTGGGAGAGTGAGACAATATTAATCTAAAGAGGCGGGAATTGGTTCCGCCTTCGGAAGCAGCTTTTTTAAAAATGTAAACATTTTACCCGGATGAATTTAAAATTACTCACAGAAGAAGGAAAAACCTCTCCCCTCCCCCCTCTATCCGGACATTTCCGGAATAAAGAGGGGAGCAGGGGGAGGGATGGAATTAACCGGTATGACACTTAAAATCAACGGAAAGATGAATGAACCGAAAGCATAACTCTATATATCATATTTGATTTGGTCACTTTTTGAACAAAAGCAGGAGACGGGCACAGATTTTGCCATTTTTAGGTTTGAAAAAATGAATAGTTGATTATATTAATGCATTAGAGAAGCAGGGGCTTAAATGACGAAGGGACTGTTTATAAAATACTTAACTGTGATTTTTTGCCTCGGGTGGATCTGGACTTCAGGTGCGAGGGAGGTTTTGTGTCAAAACCAGCCTCCGGTATTCAGCTTGATACCCAGCTGCAACATTACCGTCCCGGATTCGGAGGAGATCATGCTTTCCGGAGGTGGGCCCTCCGGAGAATTTTCGGGCGGAAGCTTCGAGCAGGGAACTTTCAACACCTGTCATGTAGCGGAAGGAGCAACCCTGGAGGTACGCGTTCATGCCACTGATCCGGATGGGGATTTGATTCATCTCTCGGTGATAGGAGCGCCTGCGGGTGCGCAGTTTAGTGATTTGGGGAAGGGTGAGGGAATCTTCACCTGGACCCCGGAATATCTGGGTCCTTCTTCTTCGGCTTCCAGCCCGTTCGTGATTTTCTTCGTAGCCAGTGATGAGAGCTCAAGTGCCCAGATGAGAGCAAAGATAAAAGTGGCTAACGTAAATAGAAAACCCGAAATATTTGTGCCCGATTCTTCGGAAGTGGCAGCGGGGAGTCCTCTGGTATTTCAGGTAAGAACCAAGGATTTGGATTCCGAGTATGTGGACTTACAGATATCGAATATCCCGCCCGGAATGATTTTCAACAGAGGAACCAATCTCTTCACCTGGACACCCCAGATGGCAGATACCGGTCTTTGGACCGTCGATTTTGTGGCCACCGACCAGTCGGGAGGAACAAGCTCGGCACAGACTCATATAAATGTAGTCCCTCCCTTGACCTTCAACTTGAGTCTGGGGACGCAGGAATCGCTTTTGGGTGAAGTAGTCGAAGTTCCAGTCAATCTGCTGAACACTTATCCCGTTGCCGGGCTGGAGCTTTGTGTAAAATTTAATCCGGACGAGTTTACCTTCCTGGGAGTCTCCCGCGCCGGCTGCAAAACCAGGAATTGGGAATATTTTACCTATAAAGAGAAGATTTTGGATCAGTTCAATGTAGTCAAAATAGTGGGAATAGCCGATTTTCCCAACCAGTATAACGTTCTTCCGTTGGCTCCGGATTCGGGAATCATAGCCTATCTTCAGTTTAAATTGACCTCCGATCCGTATTTGAACGGGTTTTTTCTGTCGCTCGAATTTACCTCGGTCAATTTTACCGATAACACCCTTTCCACCAACCGGGGAAAATTCATCCCCCGCTCGGATATCAACGTCACCAATGGCGGCGTCTTGCTTAGCTCCGCCGGTACCCGGGTGGGAGATATCAATCAAAACGGCTATCCTTTCGAGGTGGGGGATGCGGTTTCCCTTGCCGGGTATCTGGCGGGAAGTCGAACCCTCAATCATCAACAATTGATCAATTCGGATGTGAATCAGGACGGGAGAATGGCTACGCTTTCCGACTTAGTGTTTTTGATCCGGCATATCATAGAAGGGGGAACCGCTCCGGGCGGGTTGCCCGCAGAAGATGGGGATGAGGCGGTGGTGCGGATTACCTCCGAGCCGCAAAAGACCTCGGTGGGGATCGATTCGGACACACCGGTGGGCGGAGCGCTGGTGGTATTCAAAGGAGAAAATCTAAAAATCGAGAATTTAGAGCTGACATCTTTGGCTCAGGGCTTGGATTTATATACTTCCCGGGTGGGGGACGAATTCAGGGTGATGGTGATAAGTCCCGAGGCAAAAACACTCCCCCTGGGGGATGGGTCATTATTTACTTTCAAAGGGGAGGGTTATGATACCGTTTTGATATCCTTGGCGGATCAGACCGGGAAGCTTTTGAAGGTGAAGCAGGAGAGCGATCCCGCTTCCCTGCCGGCCAAGTTTGCGTTATACCAGAATTATCCCAATCCGTTCAACCCGGAGACGGTCATAAAATATGCGGTGAGCGGAAATGGTTCCACCCGGGTCAGTCTCAAAGTCTACAACGTGGTAGGCCAGCTGGTGAAAACTTTAGTAGACGAGGAGCAGGTACCGGGGGAATACAGCCAGCCCTGGAATGGGAAGGATGAGAAAAATGAGGATGTCGCCAGTGGAATGTATTTCTATAAACTGAAAGTTTCGGGTTATACCGAAACCAAAAAGATGGTGCTTTTAAGATAAGTTATAAAGATAGGATATGCGGGATGATGAGTTATCATTGTTCCAAACTAACAGGATTGAAAGGTATTTCATATAATATGCAACCCGCCAGGCACAAACGCATGAGGTTGCAAAGGATGTGAATGGGTTTGCAAGCATGATTTATTATGACGAAAATGAAACGGGATGTTTTGATCTATATATATGAAAGCAGTTGTTTTGCATGAAGATAAGCTAAATTGATTTAGAATGGAAAAAGAGCTTTAAGTTGAATATAGGTCTGTGTTTTGCTTTATGATTACGACAAAGATAATGCTTATGGCAGAAAACGAAAGAATGCTTGAAGGAAGGAGGCTTTACTGATATGAAAAATAATTCCGGAATTAGAATTCACAGGGTTCTGTTCTTTAGTCTGGCGGGATTGTTATTCCTGCTGTGGCTTAACTCGTTTACCGGATTGATCGGTAATTTCAGCCAGGCGACATTTAAGCTGAAACCCGATTGCCAAAACGTGTTAGCGTCGGAAAGAGATTTCCACGAAGCCAAGGACGAAACTCTATTTTATGACTCTCTCATAGTGGTGGATACTACGGCAGAGCCGGGTGATACCTTTTATGTTACCGTCCGCCTGTCCAACAAAACCATCCCGGTGGTTGGAATTACTATGATATTGAATTATGATACTTCGCTAATTGTCCCGCTTGACACCGTTGCCGACCCGTGTGCCGGGGATTCTTCGCCATGTCCGCGTTATGACATACTCTCTTATAAAACCGAACGATCTGATATTCTTCCATGGATGCTTTGGAATGCGAGAGCTGAAAATTTGCATCTAGATACCTTGAGGTTTTATGCCAACACCGACACTTGGGAGAGTCCCATACCTTGTTTGCCAACCGGAGGTTCCGGTCCGGTGGTGCGGTTCAAGTTTCGGGTCAAGCCCAATGCGGTAGAAGGGGATAAAGACACGATACAATTCGTGCTCTGGGATGAAGCAACAGGAAACTATGCCAACACTCTCGTCGATACCTTTGCACTGGAAAACTACCTTCCGAGAACCAAGGACGGTATCTTTACCGTAGCCGGACATGGTACCATCAATCATTGTCCGGTTTTTACCACCTCCGCACCTGCGGATTCCTATTCGGTGAGCGAGGGGCAAACCCTGCAGTTCACCGTTACCTCCACGGACCAGGATGTAGACAATATCACCCTATCTTTGGATCCGCTCAGCCCTTCGGGTTTGAATTACAATTTTACCACTAAAGCGGGTGCGGGCTCGGTAACCCAGGCTTTCGATTACACCCCGGATTATGATGAAGCTCCCGCAGTGAGGTATGCCACCTTCCGGGCCGTGGATGAACATGATTGCGTGACCACCAAAACCGTGGCGATAAGGGTGTTAAATACGATCCAGGACATGATAGTTGCCGGGGATGAAGAGGGAGGAGTGCCGGCAAGCACCGGCATTCTGGTTCCTTTTATGCTCACCAGCACCTTGAATATATATGGATTCCAATTCACCTTCCGCTGGGATGCCGCCAGGCTGGACGTGGATTCCATCGTGCGGACCGGGGCGATCGAGGGATTCTCCATGTACACCAACTTGGGAGACAGCGCGGGAAAAGCCACGGTATTGGTCTTTGGGTTGGCCGGCGAAACCATCCCGGCAGGATTGGATACGGTGTTATATGCCGCCTTCTCGGTTCATGCGGATGCGCCATCGGTAGAGGTGCCGATAACTCTGGAGAATGCCCGGGAGGCGGTTAATCCGGGCGATCCTTCGAAAACCCTGGGGACGGATAACGGGAAATTCACCATAGATAAATTCGGAGACGTGAACCTGGATCGATTGGTGGACGTGGCAGACGTGGTCTCGTTGGTGGCTTATATCCTCGGCGAAATCGGCTTCACTCCGCGGCAATTTGCCGCTTCGGACATAAATACGGACACCTATGTCAATGTGGGGGATTTGGTGGCGATGATCGATATCATCCTGGGAAGATGGATGGGTCCCTCCCCCTCGTCGTATCCCGGGATCATGGCCAAAGTCAGCTTGGATTATAAGGATTTACAGCCGGGAAGCTCCGGCGAGGTAAAAGTTTTTGCGGATTTGAAAGTTCCGGTGGCGGGAGCGCAATTGGAGATCGGCTACGATCCGGCTTCGGTCACCTTATCGGCGCCCCGGCTTTCCGACAGGTCGGGTCAGTTCTTAGTCGAATCGCACGACGACGGGAAGGGAAAGTTGAGTGTGGTCCTGTATAATTTCTCCAACGATCCTATCCCGGCGGGTGTGGGAAATATACTCACTATTCCCGCTGTGGTAAAACCGGATGCCCCGAAGGCATTGAAATTCGATTTAAAGAAGGTGGTGTTGTCCGACCAGAAGGCGGTGCTGTTGCCGACGGAGGAGGAGACCCCCTCGCTGCCCAGCGTTTTCGAGTTGAACCAGAATTATCCCAATCCGTTCAATCCCTCCACCACCATCAGGTTTGTGCTGCCGGCATCCACAGACGGAGGCGCAGCTCTGCCCACCACCCTCAAGATCTACAACATTCTGGGTGAGGCGGTAAAGACTTTGGTGGATGAGCCGATGTCTCCGGGAGCTTACCAGAAGGTTTGGGACGGGAATGACGATCAGGGCAATCCGGTGGCATCGGGCATATATTTCTATAAACTGCACTCGGGCAATTTTACGGATACGAAAAAGATGGTTATGATGAAATAGCGGAATTAGAGCGGTTTTATGCTTGGTTTTTTTAAACTGAGGGAAAATTATGTCGATTCAATAATCTAAGAGTGTTTTTTTCATAAAACACCTCTTTTAATAGAACTCTAACTAAATAGGAAATGGGAAGAAAGAGATGAAAAGAGGCATTTTAATACTGGCGTTTATCTTTATTGGTATTTGGGCAGGTGCCACCTCTCCGGTCTGGGGAAGCTGGCAGTATGCGGAGAACGAGACGGAGACCACCACCTCCGGCACTTCGTATGTAAATGTAATTCAACAGACGGCGAATTCGAGCGGGTATCATCTGATTTTAGCTTCCTGGGAATTGGGAATCAACGATACCGCCGCTTTCGCTTTGGCCCGGGTGGTGCATAACACCACCACCATTTCTGACTTATCCCTCCAGACTTTCGATGGTACCACCCGCTACCGGACTTTTGCTTTTCATTCGATCCTGAATCTGGCGGCTGGAGATTCCATCAAGATCTCTTATGCCACCAACAACGCTCTTTATGCTGCCCGGATAAAAAGAGCCCGGCTCCTTTTAATTCCCCTCTCGGGAATGGAATACGCCACCGGCACGAGTTTGAACGTGTTGAACCTGGGTACCAGCTGGGCCAATGCGTCTTCGACCAGCATTACTCCCGCGACGGCAGGGGATTATCTGGTGGTAGCCTCCGTGGATATCAGGCCCAACACCAGCGTGGCCAGCGGTGAATGCCGGGTGGATCTGGATGGCTCCTCTACCTGGGATCTGCTGACCATGGAAGGGAAGAGCGTTTCCGACCGGGTGCCATATTTCTCCGCCCGGGTGGTGCATCTATCCGCCTCGGCTCATACCCTGCGGCTTCAAGCCCGTTCGGACGAGGGAACCGCTACCGATATATATTCCCCCAGAATTTCGGTGATCAGACTATCCAATAATTTCAACGATTTCAGCCAGGGAGAGCAGTTAGCCGAAGATTCCACCACCAACGGAGCGGATAACTGGGTGAACCGGTTAAACCAGGTCCACCAGCCCTTCCAACCCGGTAGATATCTGGTGTTGGGCAGCTCCCTCGTAAAATCCCTCCCGGATACCTCGGTAATTCTCGAACAGAGATGGACTGTGGGGGGGCAAGAGGAGAACAAATTCCTCGGGATAATGAAAGACAGCACCGATTTTCTCCCCTTGAATGGTTTTAAGGTCCTCGATTGGAATAGTGCTCCGGAAACCCTTAAAGTGGATTACGGTAAATACAGCTCCGGCAGTGAATGGGTACATATCAGGGATGCCCGGGTGATGGCTATCTCGGAACAGATATGGAGTGGTTACCCGGTTTTGGATTCCATCGGTCCCCATGGACTGGTGGAAGGGGCTACCCTGAATTTCAGGATACATGCCAAAGATCCGGATGCCGATCCGATCACCTTAAGCGCGGTGAACGTTCCCATAAATGCTGTTTTTGTGGATTCAGGCAACGGCACAGGATCGCTTGCATTTACCCCGGCTTTCAATCAAGCCGGAGTGTATAACCTTACTTTTATTGCCAGCGATAACTCCGCCAAAGCGGACAGCGAGGTGGTGCAGATCACGGTAGCCGAGTTCGGCAACCACGCGCCGGTGTTGGATTCGATAGGTCCCCAGGCCCTGGCGGAGGGGGATACTTTAAGATTAAAGATTCATGCCACGGATCTGGATATCGATCCTTTGACACTGACTATAGCGGGCACTCCGGCCAATGCAGTTTTTATGGATTCGGGCAACGGCTCAGGTTCACTGGTCTTCACCCCGGACTTTAGCCAGGCGGGGATATACAATATTACCTTTAAGGCGGCGGATACTTCGGGAGGGGTGGATAGCGAAATGGTGCAGATCACGGTCAACAACGTCAACCGGCCGCCGGTTCTGGAAGCGATAGGCTCCCAGAGCGTAAACGAGGGGAGCAACTTGAGTTTACGGATAAATGCTTCTGATCCGGACGGCGATCCGGTTATTTTGAATGCGATAAATGTTCCTCTGAATGCCACATTTGTGGATTCGGGGAACGGAGCCGGCTCTTTGGTATTCGATCCGGATTATGTCCAGGCTGGAATTTATTCGGCTACCTTCACCGCTTCGGATACTTTTTTAGCCGCGGACAGCGAGGTGGTCCAGATCACGGTGAATAATGTCAACCGGGATCCGGTATTGGATCCGATCGGCCCCCAGAGTCTGACCGAGGGGGATACCCTAAGGTTTGGGATTCATGCCGCCGATCCGGATTTGGATTCTTTGATTTTAAGTGCGGTGAATATTCCATTGAATGCTGTTTTCGTGGATTCCGGCAACGGATCGGGGTCGTTTATTTTCACCCCGGGCTTTGCCCAATCCGGAATTTATGATGTCACCTTCAGATCAAGTGACACTTTGGGAGGTGTGGACAGTGAGGTGGTGCGGATCACGGTAGCCGAGTTCGGCAACCACGCGCCGGTATTGGAAGAGATAGGTCCCCAGAGCATAGTCGAAGGAGATACCTTAAGATTTAGGATTCATGCTTCGGATCTGGATGAAGAACCTCTGGTTTTAACTGCAACGAACGTTCCGACGAACGCAGGTTTTGTGGATTCGGGCAACGGGTCAGGTTCGTTTGTTTTCACTCCCAGCTTCACTCAATCCGGAATATACAATGTTACCTTCAAATCAAGTGATCCCTTAGGCGGAGTGGATAGCGAGGTGGTGCAGATCACAGTGATAGAGTTTGGCAATCATGCACCGGAGCTGGCTTCGATCGGAGCCAAGGGGGTATCCGAGGGGGACACCTTAAGGTTCGTAATACATGCCACAGACCTGGATGCCGATTCTATCATTCTAGCGGCATCGAATATCCCGACCAATGCGACTTTCGTAGATTCAGGCAACGGATCGGGCTCTTTTATTTTCACTCCGGATTTTTCCCAATCCGGGATTTACAATGTCACCTTTCGGGCTTCAGATACTCTGGGTGGAGTGGACAGTGAGATAGTCGAGATTACGGTGAATAACACGGATAGACCTCCGGTGTTAGCTGCTATCGGTTCCCGGATGGTGGATGAAGCGCAAACACTTGAATTTAGGATTTCAGGGATGGACCCGGACGGGGATTCGGTGCATTTCAGTACGCTGAATGTTCCGACTAATGCGATTTTTGTGGATTCAGGTAATGGAGCCGGATCGTTTACCTTCAATCCGGACTATGATCAAGCCGGTATATTCAATGTGACTTTTATAGCTTCTGACGGTGGTTTGGCGGATTCGGAGGTAGTGCAGATTACGGTAAATAATACCAATCGACCTCCGGTGTTAGCCTCCATCGGTTCTAAGATGGTGGATGAGGCGCAAG
>CAIVRH010000005.1 GCA_903908285.1 uncultured candidate division Zixibacteria bacterium | reverse complement strand
ATATTAACTTGAAAGAAAAATGATCCTAATGTATAATACAAATGTGTTACCCATGTCCCCGAACACCTGTTACCCTTCTCTCTGGTCTATACACAGGGAGAGGACTAAGGTGAGGGGGATCGTTAAACCCGGATTTCTCCGAGAAAACTCTTCCCTTTTCCGGTTCCCTTCACACCGAATATCTCCACAATGGTTGCCCCCACATCCGAGAAGCTCTCCCGTACTCCCAGGTTCACGTTGTTTTTAATGGATGAGCCATACACTAACAAAGGCACATATTCCCTGGAATGGTCCGTGCTGGGGGTGGTGGGGTCGCATCCGTGATCGGCGGTAATGATCAGAATATCCCCCGCCGTCAAAAGATCCAAAACATCGGGTAATCTCCGGTCAAAATCCTCCAAACCCGCGGCAAATCCGGCAGCATCATTACGATGCCCCCACAGCATGTCGAAATCGACCAAGTTTATGAAAATCAGACCCTGCTTATATCCTTTTAATGCTTCCACCAGTTTATCCATGCCATCAGAATTGTTTCCGGTGTGAATGCTGGCGCTCAATCCCCGGTTTACAAAAAGGTCCTCGATCTTTCCTATCCCGATTACCGGTATATGATTCGCTTTTAAGATATCCAGGACCGTTTCGGAAGGTGGGGGAAGGGAAAAATCCCTTCTTCTCTCGGTTCTTTTGAACGATCCCGGTTTTCCCAAAAATGGGCGGGCGATCACCCTCGCCACCCCGTGTTCTCCCACCATGATTCCCCGGGCAATTTTGCATATCCGATACAGCTCCTCCACCGGAAGGATCTCTTCATGGGCGGCGATCTGAAAAACGCTATCGGCGGATGTATAGACAATGGGTTTTCCGGTTTGGACATGCTCTTCTCCCAGCTCTTTGATGATCTCCGTTCCGGAAGCCGGTTTGTTTCCCAGACACTTTCTGCCGATGTTTTTTTCAAACTGCTCCATCACATCTACCGGGAAACCTTGGGGATAGACCGGAAAAGGTTGGGGGAGGATCAAGCCCATCATCTCCCAGTGTCCGGTGGTAGAGTCTTTTCCCGGGGAAATCTCATTCATTTTTCCAAAGTCAGCTTTCGCGGATTCGTTAACCTCCACACCCGGGATGGAAACGATATTACCCAATCCCAGCCTTTGGAGATGGGGTAGTTTAAGTCCGCCAACCGATTTAGCGGTATTGACCAAAGTATTTGACCCGATATCCCCATAAAGCTCTGCATCCGGCAGTTCCCCAATACCGCAGGAGTCCAGGATGATTATAATAACCCTTTGATCCGCCATGTTCCAAATCTAAGGAAGGAAAATCCAAATGTAAAGTTCAAATTTGGCACAACCTCAGAAAATCCAATTCTAATAAATTTTGTCACTCATCATAATCCATCATCCGTCAGATTATTTTATATTCCTTTTTCCCGCTTACTTTTCCTTTGGTTTTAGCGCCAGACTGCAGACAGCGGACGGTTTTATCCGTCATCCGTATCCGTCATTATTATTGAATTTTACAATTTTCTTGACACTACTTCCAAATAATTTATATTCCCTGCGTAATAATGGCGGTAAATACGTTTTTGCTCCCGGCAGCGATTTTAACTATCCGGGATCAAGCCAGCGGTGTAGAACACCGGTTTCGGTACCGAAATAAAATAAAAGCCGGGGTGTAGCGCAGCCCGGTAGCGCACATGGTTTGGGACCATGCCGTCGGAGGTTCAAATCCTCTCACCCCGACCAAATTCGGTTCATAGTTCACAGCAAAAGCCTTTTTAGAGATTTTGCCACGAACCACGAACCATCAATTGCCTTAACCTGCCCCCGTAGCTCAGGTGGATAGAGCATCTGCCTTCTAAGCAGAGGGTCGGGCGTCCGAGTCGCCCCGGGGGTGTTTGTTTTTTGCCGTTTTGCGGGGAAGTTTCACCCGATCCCATTTTATAAGAAGAGAAAATGCCCCGGTCGTATTCTTAATATAGAGGATTTTTCTAAAGACAAACCCACTAATTATTTTTTATGATTGATTGTGAAATTATTCACAAATAAACTCCCGGAGTATTTGGTAAAATACTATAGTGGCAAAAGGGAGTAAATTTATGCCCAAAATATCCGATTCAACTATTAGACGACTGTCCATGTATTACCGATCGCTTTCGGAATTTGAGACCAAAGGATATAAGACCATCTCATCCGAGCATTTGGCCAAAACCGAAAAATTGACTCCGGCACAGGTAAGAAAGGATCTTTCCTTCTTTGGGAGCTTCGGGACCAGGGGATTGGGTTATAAAACCAGGGAGCTGAAAGAGCGAATCGGCAAGATACTGGGATTGGATCATATCTGGAATGTGGCTTTAATCGGATTGGGAAATGTCGGGTCGGCTTTGGTATCTTACAAAGAATTCCAAAAACAGGGTTTTTTAATAAAACTGCTTTTCGACAATGACCAGCGGAAGATCAATAAAAAACATAAGGGTATTTTAGTTTCGGATGTAAAGGATTTGGTTGAAAAACTAAAGAATAATAAAATTGAGATTGTGATCATCGCCGTGCCCACCCAGGCAGCGCAAGAGGTGGCAGATCTGGTGGTTTCCGCCGGTGTAAAAACAATCCTCAACTTCGCCCCCACCCGGATAAAAGTCCCCCAGGATGTGGTGGTCCGCTTCGTCAACATGGCGATGGAACTGGAACACCTCTCCTTCTGCCTTTCCAACCAGGATTTTTCTGTGGCTACGTAATTGGCTGGGTTAAAACAGACCTAACCCTAAATGTTGCAATAAAGTAAGATTTTTTTCTTGACAAATATGTAGAGAACCGTATACTATTAGACTAAATGCATGGTAACTCAAAACAAAAGACGGCAGGGAGAAACTTGTCGGAGAGAAAAATTAAGCTGATATCGACCGGTTGGGTTATAGTTCTCCTATTCTGCGGTTGGACAGCGGCGCAGGAATTCGCCTGGTATTGCCATCCTTCAGGATCGATCAGCTACCGGGGTGCGCCAGCCCAAGAGGGTTTATCGGTATCGGCCATAATTGGCGAGGCGGAGTTCGGCTCTGGTTTGACTACGGCAGAGGGCACCTATGATTTAACCATCCCTCAGGACGATCCCAACACCACTAAAAAAGAAGGGTGGGCAGACGGAGACACCATAACCATTATGGTAGGCGGTTTTGCTACCGTTCCCCGCTTTGCAGCTTTTTCCGGACAAAAAGTAATCGATCTTTATCTCCCCTCGTTGGATGTCAAGCTCACCACCTGGGGTAAAATAAAAGCGCTCTTCAAATAACAGGGGGTTTCACACTTCGCTTCAGTTTTCGTATTAATAGATATTTGGGAACCTTAAAGATAGGTTGTACGTAAACTTCAATTGCCTACATCAAAAGGAGAGAGAATGAAATTGACCAGCCGAGAGATAAAAGACGTGGTGGTGCTGGAACCCAAGGGTAAAATCATGGGAGGACCGGACGCTACCCTATTGCATGACCAACTCCACGATTTCATCGACCAGAACAAAAAAAAGGTGGTGATCGATTTAGGCAAAGTAGATTGGATGAACAGTACCGGACTGGGAATTTTGATTTCAGGTTTGACCACCCTCAGAAACAACGGAGGCGAGCTTAAACTGGCAAACGTAACCGATAAAATTCAAAGCCTTCTGACCATCACCAAGCTCATCACCGTTTTCGAATGTTTCAACTCCGTGGATGAAGCTGTGGCAAGTTTTAAGTAAAGGCAGAATTAGGGAGAAGCGCTGTATTTATTTAAAGAAAGCAGCTTTCTTAGAACTGCGGATAGAATTTACCGAAAAGGTAGGTTGGTCAACCTACCTTTTTTATTATATATGGTCTCTGGTAGAAAACTAAAGGTGAAATAATATTTTAGGAGAATCCGCCAATGAATCAATCCACTGATGGTTTAACCCGCTTTAGTCCTTCCTTCAAAATGGTGAAAAAAAACAACCGGATCGAGATCCCCAGCACTTTGGATTTCTTACCCGGGGTGGACGAATTCATCGAGAAGAAACTGAAAAAACTAAAAGTGAAGAAGGACCAGATCGCCGACATTGCCATTTCCGTCTCCGAAGCGGTGACCAATGCGGTGGTGCATGGAAACAAAAACGATATCAACAAAAAGGTGAAGATCAGCATAAAAGTTAGCCCATCCGAGGTGGAGATAACGGTGGAGGATGAGGGGGGTGGTTTTGATCCTTCCGGCGTGGCATCCTGTTTGGAGAATGAAAATCTTTTAAAGCACGCGGGAAGGGGGATCTTGATATTGAAATCCCTGATGGATAAAGTGGAATACTTTTGCGAACCGGATCAGGGAACCAAAGTGAAGATGGTTAAGTATATTAAATAAGGGAAATGGAGTGTCAAGCTTCAGCTGGTTTGAAACCCTTCGAAGCTTTAGTGAGGTTCACCTGAAGGTGAACTCTCTAAAATTTGACTTATTTTATGCAACCAGTGTAACTTTTGACCGATTCGCTTTTCTAATTATTAGCGGTTAGTTTTTCGCTTTTGGGGAGATGTTAAGTTGAATTTGCAGATTCTGGTAATTTCGGTATACTTAGCCTGTGGAGCCATACTGCTGTTTTTGGGCGGGGTAATCTTTAAAGAAGACACTAAAAACCGGGTCAATCGGGCCACCAGCCTGATGCTGTTCTTCGCCGGTTTGGGTCCGCTTTTAGCTTCGCTGGGAATCTTCTTGACCTCGGGAAGCGGAGCCCAGCCCTTAGTCGCCTCCTCCCCTTTTACCCATAATATATTCTATATATGGGAATTCTTTTTCCCCTCCCTTTTGCTCTTTTCCTTGGTCTTCCCGGAGCAAAACAGCTATCTGAAAAGATATCCCCGGTTGAAATACTTAATTTTCCTCCCCCACATTTTTCACATCATTCTGGTTTTGATCTTCTACCAACCGGAGAAGATCATCCGGTCATTGAACGTGGAAAAGATGGGTTCTTTGG
Source organism: uncultured candidate division Zixibacteria bacterium (assembly GCA_903908285.1). Taxonomy (GTDB): domain Bacteria; phylum Zixibacteria; class MSB-5A5; order MSB-5A5; family SM1-73; genus CAIVRH01. Next base: position 6,524 of record CAIVRH010000005.1, on the reverse strand, counting down.
CTCGCTTCTTTTTGGATCCCATCTCTCTGATTTTGAAATATGTGGCGGTCATATTCGGCATTTTATATAAGATTCACGTGGAATCCTTCTCCTTAATCAATCTCATTTTCCTGATTCTGGCCTTTTGGTTTCTACAGCGGGGCTACAAAAAGATCAAAGTTTACTCTCTCAAGAGACAGATGGAGCTTTTGATGTGGGGGATCCGCTCGTCCGTAGGGCTTTACACCGTAGCTTTTATCGTTCCCGCCCTTACCCCGTTGAAGTTTAGCGAGGATGTGCGGTATTTTATCACCATCTTTGCGCTGGTGATCGGGAGCGGCTCCATTGCCTGGGCTATCATCAAACACCACTTCTTGGACGTCAAACTGATCGTCCGGCAGAGTTTGGTTTACTTTCTCACCACCGCCATTATAGTTGGTATATATTTTCTGATTTTAAAACAATTCGGAAGGCTGGTACAGAACCTGATCGGCAAGGAGATTCCCGCCCTCGACGTGGGGGTGGTGATTTTGGCGATAATCTTCTTCCAGCCCATCATGGGGCAGTTAGATGATCTGATAAAAAGGTTCTTCATCCGGGAGAAGTCCGATTACCGGGGGATGATGGAGACGTTCAGCCGGAAGCTGGTTACCATCTTCGATTTTGGCACCCTCAAGGAAACTGTGACAGACACTTTAAAAAAAGAGATGCTGGTGGAAAAAGTGTACGTATGCGTACCTCGTCCCCAAACCGGTGTAAAAGCAAACGAGGGTGAGTATGTACTTTATTCGGATGATCCCTCGTCCGAACAAAATCAAACCTGCGACAAAAACGATCCTTTATTCAAGACATTAACCGAAAAGATCAGGCCCACTCAAATGGCAGATTTCAGAATAGTAGAGGAGACCAGCGCTCTTTTCAAAAGGTTATCCGAGCTGGGTATCTTTTTGCTGGTTCCCTTGATCAGCCAGAAAGAGCTGTTAGGGTTCATTGCCTTATCCAAGAAAACCACCCATTTCCGGTACAGCTATGAAGATATCACCCTTCTGGACATTTTAGCCAATCAGATGGTGATCGCCATGAGCAACGCCCGGTTGTATCAGGAATCGCTGGAAAAACAGAGGATGGAGGAGGAGCTAAACTTGGCCCGGCAGATCCAGCTGGGACTTCTTCCCCAATTCTGTCCCCAGACCGATTCTTACGAGCTTTCTGCCCACATTCATCCCGCCACCCAGGTGGGTGGAGATTACTACGATTTTCTGTACCCGGACACAAACTCCATCGGGATTGCCATTGCGGATGCCTCGGGCAAGGGGATACCTGCAGCACTACTTATCTCGTTGGTTCAGGCATCGCTCCGGGCTGAGGTGAAGAACAAACTCTCTCCGCCTTTGATTTTGTCCAACATCAATCAATTGATCTTCTCCTCCACCAGCTCGGAAAAGTTTGCCACCATGTTTTATGCCGAGCTTTTCCCCAAAGAGAACCGCCTGTCCTACTGCAATGCCGGTCATAACTACCCGATTTTGGTGCACGAAGACGGGCAGGTGGAGTATCTGGAAACCGGCGGGATGATCCTGGGGGCTTTCCAGGAGACCATCTATGAGGGAGGGGAGATCACTTTGCGAAAGCACGATACTTTGTTCTTTTATTCCGACGGCTTGACCGACAACCGGAACTTAAACGACGAAGAGTTTGGAGAATCCCGGCTTTTGGATTTGCTGATTCAAAACCGCTCGCTGACTGCTGACGGTTTAAAGGAGATGATGGTAAAAGAGATGACGGATTTTTCGGAAGGCGCCCCTCCGTTTGACGATTTCACCATGGTGGTGCTGAAGATATTCTAACCCAAAAATCCAGGGTTTGAGGGTTCGAGGATTCGAGGGTTCAAGGGTTAGAATTATTCCCCCTCCCGTCGAGGGAGGGGGAAAATGGGCTTCCTCTCCCTCGATGGGAGAGGAAAAAAAGGAGAGGGTGAACAACAATAATGAGTAATCAAAAAAGCAGAATTTAAAGTTTTAAATGCAAAATGAAGAAGCTTAATTTTGAATTTAGCCCAATGACGCGAGAAAGGTTTACCAAATGAAGAAAGACAATAAATTAATAAAGATACCAAGGTCCAAGCCCCGCCGTACCTGGACACGCAACCCGGTGACCAAGATCAAGGAGAGCGAGAAAGTATATAAGAGGGGAAAGTCGGGAATCTGGTCAACGGATGAAATAGATAAGGCAGATGAGCTCGATTTGACCAAAGGTGTGGAAAAAACTTATCGGTATTGCCTTCGCTGTGGCACGGAGATGGTGGAAAAAAGGGTGGATCATCACCGGAGAAAAATCTGTCCGTTGTGTAAATATGTTTTCTATCACAACCCGGTCCCCGCTGCCGGGGTGGTGATAAAGCAGGATGGAAAGATACTCTTGGTCAAAAGAAAATACGAGCCATATAAAGGGGATTGGTGTCTCCCTGCCGGGTTCACGGAATATGACGAATCACCGACACACTGTGCCATAAGAGAGACCAAAGAGGAATTGAATGTAGATGTGAAGCTGGACGGATTATATAGCGTTTACTCCGGGAAAGACGATCCCCGAACTCATGCAATATTAATAATGTATTGGGCAACGATAATCGGTGGAGAACTGAAACCCGGGGATGATGCTGAAGAAATAAGGTTTTTTGCCCAAGACAAAATCCCGCCAAACATCGCCTTCTTAGCCCACAGGCAGATCATCAAAGAATTTTTTGGAAACCAGTAATGGGGAATTGCAATTCGCTGTTATTACTTTAAAAGGACCATCTTTTTGAATTCAACTAATTCGCCTGCTCTTAACCGATATAAATATATCCCGCTGGCAACTTCCTTTTCTTCATCATTCTTGCCATCCCAGAACACGGATTTGTAGCCTGAGGGGAGATTTTCCGAAACTAAGGTTCTGATTTTTCTTCCTATGAGGTCATAGATATTTAAGCTGATAAATCCTGATTTGGCAAGAGTAAATTCTATCTTAGTGCTTTGGTTAAACGGATTAGGATAATTTTGTGAAAGGGCAAATTTAGAAGGTCTTTCTCTGTTTTCAGTTTCATCAGTTACGTAACTAGGATAATCATACAGGCTTTCTATCTCAGCTGCACTCAGAGCTCTGTTGTATATTCGGACTTCATCAATATAACCAGGGAAAAAATATCCACTATATCCGTATCCGCACTGGCCGATATAGCCCGGAGAATCTGAATATTTTATAGAGCCGCCTGAACCGAAGTATGTCCCGCCATCATTCCGTCCATTAATGTAAATGTCCATATCAGTAGCCCCTCTGATTACTCCAACAACGTGGTACCATACACCCAAAGACAATTGAGTTGTTCCGGTCTTTGTCCTCCTATGACTAGGGCCTGCGCCTCCATCTCCATAGGTAATTGCTATTGTTTTTGTTGGGTTGGAGGTATTAAAACAAAGACTCACACCATAATAAGCTTCTGGCCAGTGCATTTTATCATTAAGAAAGATGTTTCCATAATCAGTATAGTTTAGAGCAACAATCCAACATGATATGGTAATTGGTAAATTGGGTTTAATGCTTTCATCGTTTCCAATATTAACATAGTCATCCAAACCATCAAAACTCAAAGCATGTCCAGAAACACCAGTTGTCCAGACCGCTCCATTGATTTTCGCATTGTTACCATTGCCAGAATAATCATGGGCGGTATCGCCACTCCCTTCATCAAAGCTCCAGTAACCCACTAAGCCATCCTTTAAGCCGGTTAAGCCATTTGTGGGCGTACTAAAAACTCCAATAAAAATGATAATCAGTCCTCTTATCATGTTTCTTCTAAATGCCATTATTTTCTTCATTGCTTACTCTACTAAGAAAAAAGTATACTTTTATTATTTATCAACTCTCATGTTTTCAAAGCACTCGGATAATATTGATATAAGGTTTCTGTGGTTCAAGAGTTTGTAGAAAATCTTCTTGTGCCTTGGTTATTTGTGCCCGAATACAGGAAAACTTTTCAAATTTCCAAAATTACCTCCTCTTGTTCTTGGTCGCTAATCATCTACCAGTGCTGTATTTTCGTCAATTATCATAAGGTGCTCTTTATAGACTCCTGATTTCTTAACAGAAACTTGGTATCAATAAGATATTAGCCGGAACATCGCAAGAACAGCAAGTGCTGACTATTCTCCTCTCATTTGTTCTAACTCCTCCTGAATTTCTTTAATTCTCGCTTCCAAGACCGATTTCTCCTTTTCAAGCTTCCTAATATAATCCTCGGATTCGTGTCCTTGCGAAGGCTTGGACACAGCACCAAATGTATGCAGGACTTTCAAAGATCGTATTCCAGTTAGATCAACTTCGTATCTTTCTCTTTGTTTTTTCCCCTTTGTACACACCCATCCCTTTATCCATCTTTTCAAAGAAAAAACCCCCTTGGCAGTTGTCGTGTCTTCATTCAAGTAACCAGATAAGATATCCATGGGTTGATAGTTTAGCTTGCACAGTATTGTCTGCCCGTCATTAGCAAATATCTCAATCTCACCTTTTGTGCTATTCTCTTGTATGTTGTTAGACATTATCTGAATCGAATCAATATCCTCAAAAGGAATACTAATGATCTTATCTATATCCTTTTCTTGAAGCAAGAGAATGTATGAGCGAAGCCGGTTGGTGCGATATTGGTCTACACCTGATTGATTCTTCTCAAAGTATCCCCATTCATATTCCATATATAGTTGTTCCACAGTGAGGCTTCCCCGCACTGAATCAACAATTCGTGCAGAGAACAGTTGAGCCTGCAGGCTTTGACTTGCGATTACTAACAGAAGTGGGATGCACAGAAGACATCCCACTCTTATTCTGCATACTTTGAAGAATTGTTGAGTATTTATGATACACATCAGTTTCTTCCTTATCAGATCGCATTCTGGAAGGATTTGTTGACAGCTTTTCATTATTGAAATGCCGCAATGAGTTTATCCGAGAGCGTCTTACTCAATGACTCAAGCGTCCTGTTGACCAATATTTCGGGAGGATCCACGGGTGCATCCTTAGCTGCTGTACAAAGGCGCACTTCTTGTGGAATAGCAGCTTCATCCCCTGTATATTCTACCCAACACTTAAAGTCTCGACTTCCGTCTTTAGCGGTCTCGGCTATAATAATGGTTCCCTTTTCTACATCAATGACCTGGAAACTGGCAGAAACCTCAGCAGAGACCTCTTTGGCGCTCTTTGTCCAGTTAGCGCATAGGGTGTAGTTTGTCTTACTTTTGTAATCATAACGTTCCACACATGTTCTTTGAGTCTGCTTGGATAATGGTGGTTCAATTGCCACGACGCTCAGGATTTTCCCAAAGACGAAGGCGTGAATACCTAAAACCTTCCCCAGCTTTGGAGCGCTATTTGGGTCGATGATCTCCGTAGTTCCCGCTTGTTGTTCTCTCAAAATCTGCTCCACATAGTCCCGAGTAACAAACTCAATGAACTCCGGACTACTGTTCATGGCACTGCTAATTATTTGGCTGGCAAGTATGTCTCCAATCGCTCCAAATTGAGACTTGCCACTTAGATTCTCAAAAGGAATTATGGCAATTCGAAGAGTGGCTTTCTTGCGACAATCAGCATATCGAGTGGGAGCATCCTGATAATTTGGATCATATTTAGTGCTACCTCTAAACTCGATTGCCGCCTGCTTAAACTGGCTCTTTTGTTCTAATTCAAGTCCTTTTTGATAGTGCGAATTGATTGCGTTTGTTCGAGCGTTTTCTAACTGGCTTTTTACGTCTGGTGCATCGAATTTCAGCTCCTCCTTAACTTTTTTGCCGTCTACTTTCTTTTCCTTCGGAACAGCAGGCAAAAGTACGATCTCATCCGCCAGCTTTTTTGCTCCGAAGTACTCATCGTATGCTCTATCCCACTCGCTTTTGGACACAGCTTCCTCAGCTTGAGAAATATGTTTTTGAAATGCCATGGGTAATACAGTCTCCAGCAGTGCGATGTTGTCCTGATGGTCAGGTTTCATCCTTAGTTTTTCGATCAGAATTTTGACAGATGTGTCGAAGTCTCCTTTTTGATAGGCTTCCTTTGCATCCCCATCAACCCCAGACAAAGCGACCAACGGAATGAAGATACACAAGAGAAGATAAGCAACAATCACCCTGACAAAACTGATTAATGACAAACCTTTCACAGCTTCCTCCTTTGGTTTAAGGTTTCTTAATTGGTCTATGACTCTTTTCATTTTCCCTTAATGTTGATAATCTCTACATAGGTGCCATTGCTGACTAAAACCATGTCTCCATTACCAGACCCATTAATACCTTTTTGGTTCGTTGACGAATCCAAGGGGACATTTATGATTCTACCTTGGCATTGGAACAGATTATAAGGAATATAAATACAAAAAAACTGGGTTAATGGAAGTTTCGTGTTGGTAAAAATGTGGTAATCGGTTGAGTAATATGGCATAATGGAGGAAAAACTGGAAACGTTTTCAGATTGGAGTCAGATTATGGCAAAAAAAGCGATGTCCAGGTGATCCAAGT
>CAIVRH010000004.1 GCA_903908285.1 uncultured candidate division Zixibacteria bacterium | reverse complement strand
TATCAAATACACCACATCCCCCACGTCCACGCCCCAATCACCATTGGCGTCGCCGCTCCGGTACCAGGGTGCACTGTAAATATAGGAGTCGGTTTGCCCCGGAGGCGGAGAGGAATGTCCGGTTGCCAGCATCACCATCGAGCCCCCATCAATCCTTATCCCCAAATCATAAGGTCCGCTGCCGCCCGGTTCCGTCACCACCCCAATCTGATAATCACCCACTAAACGGTTCGGTATGGTGATTATGTCATCCAATTCCCCGTCATGGTCCCAGTCAGTCATGGTATCGTATGTGGCAACCGGGATGGAGTTGAAAGTTATCCCAATTGAATCACCCACCGGGTCGGTTACGATCAAATCTACCGGAGAAAATGCAACTATGGTCACGGTGTCTGAAATATAATCACTATGGAAGAAACTAAAGGTTACTTGTGACCAGCTATAAGCTCCCCAGTTATCCTTGGCTCTCACCTTCCAGTAGTAAGTCCCGATTTCAAGTTCGTCGGTATGGTGACTAACTGTCAGATTGCTGTCAATGATGGTGTTTTGAGGCTCAAAACCTGGTGTGGTGCTGATGTATAAATCATATTTGATCTGATCGCCGAGATTAGGATCGTAGGGGATTCTCCAAACGAAATTGGCGAGATGTTGAGTGGTGTCTGTCGGACCGGGGTAAATGAGGTGAAAAGCCCAAGGAGGCTGATTGGCAGAAACCTGGGTTAGATTTTTCAATATGGTAACGGAGTTAATAGGAGAACCATTTACCACCGCTATGTCCCGATCACCATCCCCATCTAAATCTTCACAAAAAACATACAGCGGGGCAATTCCTGCTCCATAGTTAACAGCACTCTGAAAAATCCCATTCCCATTGTTCCTCAAGATGGAAATGTTGTTGCTATAATTATTTGCTACAACTAACTCCAGATCGTTATCCCCATCTAAATCAGCACAAAAAACTGAACGAGGATCTGATCCTACCCCATCTACCCCATAGTTGACTGCGGTCTGAAAAGTCCCATCCCCGTTATTCTTTAAGATGGAGACATTGTCGCTATTAGCATTCGCTACAGCCAAATCCAAATCACCATCCCTATCCAAATCCGCACAAAAGACGGAATAGGGAGTGTTTCCTGTATCATAGGTGCCTGCACTCTGAAAAGTCCCATCCCCATTATTCTTTAAAATGGAAACATTGTTGCTATTGCGATTTGCCACCGCTAAATCTAAATCGTAATCCCCATCTAAATCCGCACAGAAAACAGAATTAGGATAATCTCCTGCCCCATAATGGACTACACTCTGAAAAGTCCCATCCCCATTATTCAATAGTATGGAAACATTGTCACTATATGTCCCAAATGTCAAAGCTAAGTCCAGATCACCATCCCCATCCAAATCCGCACAGAAAACTGAACGAGGATTTAATCCTACCCCATAGTTGACTGCGGTTTGAAAAGTCCCATCCCCGTTGTTCTTTAAGATGGAGACATCGTCGCTAAAACCATTTGCTACAGCTAAGTCTAAATCACCATCGCCATCTAAATCCGCACAGAAAACAGAGGTAGGATTATATCCTGCCCCATAGTTTACCGCACTCTCAAAAGTCCCCTCTCCGTTGTTCTTTAAGATGGAGACATTGTCGCTGACATAATTTGCTACAGCTAAATCCAGATCACCATCCCCATCCAAATCCGCACAGAAAACAGAACGAGGATAGTTTCCTGCCCCATAGTTTATCGCCGGGGCAAAGGGGAGAGAATCGGGACGAAGTCCAATAAAAAACGGCATATCCCCTTCGGTGTTTGGCTCGATAAACATTGGGGAATTTGAAGGAGAAAGTCGAAGTGTGTCAATCAAAACTCTCCGATCGGAAGGCTCCGGATCGATGGAAAGATACAAAGTGAACAACGTTCCTGAACCCGGAATAAGAGAATCGGGATCTGATATCCAGAGAAACCCGCTGTTCACGGTGCCAGCGACATTGTCCAAAGTTATACATTTGTTCACGCCGGACAGTTGTACACCCAAAACCAAAGAATCGATGTAAGGAATTTGATCACCCACGTTGATTTTGAATTGAAGACCGATCCCTCTGATTGGTTTTGAGTTCTTATACCAGAAGGGCACCGAGATCAGGCTGTCTCCGGCTGAAAGGGTAGCCGGTGGGATCCTAAGTGTATCAGCCTGCACTAACCTGGACTGGTATTCCGGGTTGGTGGCAGGACAGGTGGGAATAAATATATCATAAAAAATATAATTAACCAGACAGACCGCATCTCGAATATTCAAGTATTCGTAGCCATCTACTTCAGCAGTGTCGGGATATGGTGAGGGGGGACCATTCTTGAAGCAGTAATTCATCAGATAAGTGATATCAGCTATATTGATAACCCCGTTTCCATTAGAATCTCCACAGACAGAATGAGCAGACGTCAATGGAGTAATAATGAGGATACCAGCGATTAACAGACAAACCAGAAATCGATTAAAGTAGCACAACATGGTAACCTCCTTAAAAGTTAAGAGTTTAGAGTAAAGAGTTAAAAAGAATTATATTATACCTCATCTAAGAATAAGTATCGGTTCACTCACAAAACGAGCTATTCTCAAAGTCAACAAATATCACAAATTCGAAGCAAAACGGATACACTTCTCCTTTGTTATGGATAGAATATTTATGATTGTCTGGCTACTTGTGACTAACTATGATTAATATAAATATTTTTAACTGTTTGTCAAGCAGAATGATAGGTGGGAAATTAGCAATAAGTAGTAAAAGTGTTGAAATTCACTACATTTGAAGTGAATAACCTCTTCGGAATAATCATCCCGTTAATATCTACAAGTTAAAATAGGTGTTGATGTAAGTGATTGAAAAAAATGTAGTTGCCCTATTCATTGGGCAATTTTAAAACCGCTCGATACTTCGATTTCGTTCAAGTTAGTGAGCTTGTCGAACTGTCGTACTGTCGAACCATAAATCCAGCCCCAATAAAGTGGTGTAATTATAGTTTGTAACTACACGGAGGTGGTCCGTTTCTGAATAGATAGTTGATCAGAAACACCACATCCCCCACCGCAACTATCCCATCACAATTAACATCCCCAGCTTGAAGCATATATGGATCAGAACCACTTCGATACAGGTAGTTTATGGTATAAACCACATCCCCTACATCTACAACCCAGTCCCCGTTAGCATCTCCCGGCGTATACCAGGGAACATATTGGGTGACGGTGTCAGCTTCTCCCGGCGGGGGTGAAGGTTGGTTCGTTAACAGCAACAGCATATTTGAGCCATCTATCCTTATCCCCAAATCATAAGGACCGCTCATTCCCGAATCAGCCACTACACGGATTTGATAATCACCCACCAAACGGTCAGGTATGGTTACAATATCATCTATGTATGGATCGTTATTCCCATCATGCAATGTGTCGTAAGTGGCATTGATAATGGTATTAAACCAGGGACTGATCGAATCTCCCATCGGATCGGTAACAATCATGTCTACCGGAGAATTAGCCGTAGTACTGTAAGCTATTATAATCATAGTATCACTAAGAAATTTGGATTCAAAGCTCCAGGTTTGGCTTGACCAGGTTTCTGCACCCCAGTTGTCTTGTGCTTTCACTTTCCAGTAATATGTTCCGGTATCTAAAACCGCAGTGAATTTGCTAATATGCAGATTGCTGTCCACAGTGGTATACAGAGGTTCAAAGCCCGGAGATGTACTGACATAAAGATCATATTTCATCTGATCTCCAAAATTGGGATCATATGGAATATGCCACTGGAAAGTTGTAGAGCCAAAAATCGTATCTTGATCAGTGGGTGAGACAAGCGAAAAAGCCCAGGGTGGTTGGTTGGCGGGAACCTGGGTCAAATTCTTCAAGATGGAAACATTGTCGCTATAAACATTTGCCACCGCCAAGTCCACATCAGTGTCTCCATCCATATCCGCACAGAAAACAGAACGAGTACCATTGCCGGCGCCATAGTTGACCGCAGTCTGATAAGTCCCGTCCCCATTGTTCTTCAAGATGGAGACATTGTCGCTACGATCATTTGCCACGGCTAAGTCCAGATCAGTATCCCCATCTAAGTCCGCACAGAAAACAGAAAGAGGACCATCACCAGCGCCATAGTTGTCTGCACTCTGATATGTCCCGTCCCCGTTGTTCTTTAAGATGGAGACATTGTCGCTACCATCATTTGCCACGGTTAAGTCTAAATCCGTATCCCCGTCCAAGTCCGCACAGAAAACAGAATGAGGACCATTACCGGCGCCATAGTTGACCGCGGTCTGATAAGTCCCATCCCCGTTGTTCTTTAAGATGGAGACATTGTCGCTATCGTAACTTGCTACCGCCAAGTCCAAATCACCATCCCCATCTAAGTCCGCACAGAAAACAGAAGAAGGACCATCACCGGCGCCATAGTTGACTGCAGTCTGATAAGTCCCGTCCCCATTGTTCTTCAAGATAGAGACATTGTCGCTATAATAATTTGCCACGGCTAAGTCCAGATCACCATCCCCATCTAAGTCCGCACAGAAAACAGAATGAGGACCATTACCGGCGCCATAGTTGACCGCAGTCTGATAAGTCCCGTCCCCGTTGTTCTTTAAGATGGAGACATTGTCGCTATCATCATTTGCCACGGCTAAGTCCAGATCAGTATCCCCATCTAAGTCCGCACAGAAAACAGAAAGAGGACCATCACCGGCGCCATAGTTGACCGCAGTCTGATAAGTCCCATCCCCGTTGTTCTTTAAGATGGAGACATTGTCGCTATCGTAACTTGCCACCGCCAAGTCCAAATCACCATCCCCATCTAAATCCGCACAAAAAACACCATTTGGACCATCTCCTGCCCCATAATTCACTGCTGGAGCGAAGGGAATGGAATCGTATTGGATGTATTTTATGGTGGCATAGTCGTCACCAGTCCCACTGCCAGGACTGTATCCCGTCACATAGACATTGTCAGAATCATCTACAGCAATAGCACGAGCATAATCAGCGCCATTTCCCGCCGGTCCATCGTATCTTTTCACCCAGGCAGTGTTTCCATTCGAATAGTATTTTATGGTAGCATAGTCCATGTTCGTTCCACTACCCTTACTTGCTCCCGTTATGTAGACATTGCTATAACCATCCACTGACATGGCAAAAGCATAATCATCGTTATTTCCCGGTCCGGTGAATCTCCTCACCCAGGCAGTGTCTCCATTGGGAAAGTACTTTATGGTGGCGTAGTCAAGGTATGTTCCATCAAAGTGACTTCTTCCCGTCACATATACATTGCCGGAACCATCCACGGCTATGGCAGAAGCCTCATCACCATCATTCCCAGGTCCGTTGTATGTCCTGACCCAGGCGGTGTCTCCATTCGGATAGTACTTTATGGTGGCATAGTCATCATTCGTTCCACTGCTGTAACTGGATCCAGTCACATAAACATTGCCAGAACCATCCACCGCTATGGCTGCAGCTAAATCACGGTCATCCCCCGCTCCATTGTATCTTCTCACCCAAGCCGTGTCTCCATTGGAATAATATTTTATGGTGGCATAGTCATATTTTGTGCCACTTCCAATGCTCCTTCCCGTTACATACACATTGCACAAACTATCTGCGATTATATCTGAGACGAAATCTGAATCGTCTCCCGTACCGTTATATATTCTTAACCAAACAGTATCGCCATTCTGTTTATACCTGATCGTGAAATAATCTAAGTTCTGGTCATAACCCGCAACATAGATATTTCCCGAATCATCCAAGGCAATAGCATCAGCCCCACCTATGCCCCATGCCCTTACCCAGGCTGTGTCTCCACTCGGAGAATACTTAATTGTCGTGGGACTAGAGCCGGCCACACTTTGCCAACTCCATCCGGTGACGTAAGAACTACCTATGCTGTCTACTGCTATGGCAGTTGCTTCATCCTCATAGTTCCATGCCCCGTTGTATCTTCTTACCCATGCAGTATCTCCATTGGGATAATACTTTATAGTGACATAGTCTAAATTCGTACCATTGTAACTTTGTCCAGTCACATAGACATTGCCAGAATCATCTATGGCTACAGCGTTAGCTTCGTCAACTCCGTTCGCGGGTCCATTGTATCTTCTAACCCAGGTAGTATCCACCACATCAATGGCAAAAGTTGGCACCACCCACAAGAAGAAAACCACAAAAGCAAATAGCTTTGTTCTCATCTAATACCTCATCTTTGAAGGTTTGGAATGAACATCTGCCCCTTGGACAGTTTCAGCAAAACATTCAGTGCGAACAATGAGCTTATCGAACTGTCGAACTATAAATCCAGCCCCAACATAGTATGTAATTATAGTTTATAACTACACGGAGGTGGTCCGTTTCTGAATAGATAGTTGATCAGAAACACCACATCCCCCACCGCAACTATCCCGTCACAATTAACATCCCCAGCTTGAAGCATATATGGATCAGGACCACTTCGATACAGATAGTTTATGGTATAAACCACATCCCCTACATCTACAACCCAGTCCCCGTTAGCATCTCCCGGCGTATACCAGGGAACATATTGGGTGACGGTGTCAACTTCTCCTGGCGGGGGTGAAGGTTGGTTCGTTAACAGCAACAGCATATTTGAGCCATCTATCCTTATCCCCAAATCATAAGGACCGCTTAATCCCGAATCAGCCACTACACGGATTTGATAATTACCCACCAAACGGTCGGGTATGGTTACAATATCATCTATGTAGGAATCGTTATTCCCATCATGCAAGGTGTCGTAAGTGGCATTGATAATGGTATTAAACCAGGGACTGATCGAATCTCCCATCGGATCGGTAACAATCATATCTACCGGAGAATTAGCCGTGGTACTGTAAGCTATTATAATCATAGTATCACTAAGAAATTTGGATTCAAAGCTCCAGGTTTGGCTTGACCATGCCTCTGCTCCCCAGTTGTCCTTCGCTTTCACTTTCCAGTAATATGTTCCAGTATCTAAGACCTCTGTGGACTTGCTGATATAAAGATTGCTGTAGACAGTAGTATATAAAGGCTCAAAGCCAAGAGAAGTGCTGATATAAAGATCATATCTCATCTGGTCTCCAAAATTGGGATCATAAGGAATATGCCACTTAAAAGTTGTAGAGCCAAAAGTGGTGTCTTGATCTGTGGGTGAGATAAGCGAAAAATCCCAGGGAGGTTGGTTGGCGGGGAGTTGGGTTAGGTTTTTCATTATGGAGACATTACCGCTATACATATTGGCTACTGCTAAATCAAAATCTCCGTCTCCATCTAAATCTGCAGAAAAAACAGACTTAGGACCATTTCCTGTTAGTAAGAGGGTTTCAGGTTGAAAAGTCCCATCCCCATTATTCTTTAATATCAAAATAGAATCACTGCCAACATTTATCACTGCTAAGTCCAAATAACCATCACCGTCTAAATCCGCACAAAAAACTCCTTCAGGACAAACCCCATATGTAGGATAATCATCTCTGGGAGAAAAAGTACCATTCCCATTGTTCTTTAGTATGGAAACATTGCGACTCGTGCAATTTGGCACGACTAAGTCTATATCTGAATCTCCATCTAAATCCGCACAAAAAACAGAATAAGGACTATCTCCTGTGGGATAGTCCACCTTAGTTTGAAAAGTCCCATCACCATTATTCTTCAATATGTAAACAGAATCAACCGAGCTGTTTGCTACAGCGAAGTCTAAATCTAAATCCCCATCCAAATCAGCACAGAAAAGAGCGCCTGGCCAGGGCCAGGGAAAGAAATTCTGTCCACCACGGTAAACATTAGGTTGAAAAACACCATCTCCATTGTTTTTCAAGATAGAAACGGTTTCATCCCCTAGAATGCCTATGTCTAAGTCACCATCACCATCGATATCTGCACAGAAAATTGAGCAACACCAATACCCAAAATAATCAACTTTTAGTTGAAATGTCCCATCTCCATTATTCTTTAAAATGGAAACTACGCTACTACCAATAATAGCTAAGTCCAAATCTCCATCTCCATCTAAATCCGCACAAAAAACAGACCAGGGACTATCACCGGCACCATAGTTGACCGCGCTCCAAAAAGTCCCATCTCCGTTGTTCTTTAAGACGGAGACATCGTTGCTATTATTATTTGCCACAGCTAAGTCCAAATCTCCATCTCCATCTAAATCCGCACAGAAAACAGAAGCAGGACCATCTCCTGCCCCATAATTCACTGCTGGAGCGAAAGGGATGGAATCAGCGTAACTCGTGAAACTCCACATCTCAGACGACCATGTTTCAGCACCCCAGTTGTCATAAGCTTTTACTTTCCAATAGTATGTGCCCTCACCCAAGGTGTCGGTAAATCGGCTGAGAGGCAGACTATCGAGGATTACCGTTGAATCGGGGTGGAAAGATGGCACAGTGCTCACGTACAGATCATACCTAATGTGATCTCCGAAATTGGGATCATAAGGAGTTTGCCAACGAAATATCAGAGAGTCGAAAGCCAAGGTGGAATCGCCCTCTGGGGGAGAAATAAGCGAAAAAGCCCAGGGAGCTTGGTTAGCGGAAACCTGGGTTAGATTTTCCAAAACGGAGATGTTGTCGTTACCATTATTTGCTACGGCTAAGTCCAGATCAGTATCCCCATCCAAGTCCGCACAAAAAACAGAAAAAGAAAAAGATCCTGCCCCATAGTTGACCGCACTCTGAAAGATGCCATCCCCGTTGTTCTTTAGGACGGAAACAAAGCCATCCACACAAGCTACCGCTAATTCCAAATCGGAATCTCCATCCAAATCTGCACAGAATAAAGAAAAAGTCCTATCTACTACCTCATAGTTGACCGCACTCTGAAAAGTCCCATCCCCGTTGTTCTTTAAGATAGAGACATCGTTAGTCCCCCAATTTGCAGTGGCTAAGTCCAGATCACCGTCTCCATCTAAATCTGAACAGAAAATAGACCGAGGAAGATCTCCTACCCCATAGTTTACCGCACTCTGAAAGCTCCCATCGCCATTGTTCTTTAAGATGGAAACATTGCTACTACCAGCATTTGCCACAGCTAAATCCAGATCACCATCTCCATCTAAATCTGCACAGAAAACATCCTCAACAGTTTCCCCTGACCCATAGTTTACTGCACTCTGAAAAGTCCCATCTCCATTGTTTTTTAAGATGGAGACATTGTTGCCATAAAAATTTGCCACAGCTAAGTCCAGATCTCCATCACCATCCAAGTCCGCACAAAAAGCAGAATGAGGTTCATCTTCCACTCCATAGTTTACCGCACTCTGAAAGCTCCCATCGCCATTGTTTTTTAAGATGGAAATATTGTTACTACCTGCATTTGCCACAGTTAAGTCCAGATCACCATCCCCATCCAAGTCCGCACAGAAAACACAATAAGGACCATCACCGGTGCCATAGTTAACCGCACTCTGAAAAGTCCCATCCCCGTTGTTCTTTAAGATAGAGACATCGTTAGTCCCCCAATTTGTAGTGGCTAAGTCCAGATCACCATCCCCATCCAGGTCCGCACAGAAAACAGAAAAAGAATAACTTTCAGCCCCATAATTGACCGCTGGGGCGAAGGGAATGGAATCGTATTGGATGTATTTTATGGTGGCGTAATCGTCACCCGTCCCACTGCCGACACTAGATCCGGTCACATAGACATTGCCAGAAGCATCTACGACTATGTCGGATGGTATGTCAGTGGAACTTCCTGGTCCATTGTATTTTCTTACCCAGACAGTATCTCCATTGGGCTTATACTTAATGGTTGCATAGTCATCATATGTCCCCCCTTCGTAACTATCATCTCCGGTCACATAGATATTACCAGATCCATCTACAGCTATGGCATAAGCCGCATCATACCAATCCCTTATTCCATTGTATCTTTTTACCCAAACTTCATTTCCCGTTGAGTCATACTTTACGGTGGCAAAGTCGTTTTGTGTTTCATCCCCCCAACTATATCCAGTTACGTAGACATCTCCAGAACCATCTATTGCTATGTCCTTGGCATGATCATTGCTATTTCCCGGTCCGTTGTATCTTCTTACCCAGGCGGTATCTCCATTGGGATAATACTTGATGGTGGCATAATCGTCAGCCGTTCCGCTGCCCGAACTGTAGCCGGTCACATAGATATTACCAGAGCCATCCACGGCTAAGGCTAAAGCTAAATTATGGTAAATCCCTGGTCCGTGGTATCTTCTTACCCAGGCAGTGTCTCCATATGAATAGTACTTTATCGTGGCATATTCATAGGTTGTGCCGCTACCAAAACTCCATCCGGTAACATAGACATTGCCAGAACCATCGACAGCTATGGCATTAGCCACATCAATGGAGTCTCCAGGTCCATCGTATCTTCTCACCCAAGCCGTATCTCCATTGGGATAATACTTTATAGTGGCGTAGTCAATATATGTCCCACTGCCGTAACTTAACCCGGTAACATAGACATTGCCAGAGTTATCTACAGCTATGGCGCAAGCTTGGTCGGTAGAGTCAACCGGTCCGTTGTATGTTTTAATCCAAGCAGTATCTCCATTAGGATAATACTTTATGGTGCAATAGTCTTCGTATGCCTCCAAGTCTCCAGCCCAAACATATCCGGTTACATATACATTGTTAGAACCATCTATTGCTATGGCAGTAGCTCCATCCCCGCCGTTTCCCGAACCATCGTATCTTCTCACCCAGGAGGTATCTCCATTCGGAGAGTATTTAATGGTCGCTAAATCGTGGTAGGTCCCGCTGCCTGCGCTTGTTCCGGTTACATAGACATTACCTGAATTATCTACCGCTATAGCATTAGCGTAATCCGTGGAGTCGCCCGGTCCGTTGTATCTTCTCACCCAGGCGGTATCTGCATACTGAGCGAAAGCTGGCACCACCCACAAGAAGAAAACCACAAAAGCAAATAGCTTTGTTCTCATTCGAAGCCTCCTAATAGAAGTTACAACATAAGGATATACCTTTTAGATAGTTTTAACAAAACGTTTAGTGTAACCAGTTGGTTATCTAAGATAAAAATAACCCATTTTTACGTTTTGTCAAGCCTAATTAAGGGTCGCTATACCAGTGTTTTAGGGATTTTCAGGAGTATCTTGGTAACAGAGAAATCCCCCTTAGTCCCCCTTTAGAAAAGGAGGATACTAAAAATTCCCGTCTGGGAATCGTACAACTACATCCTCTGCCAGACATGTAGGTCAGCCAGGAAGGTAAGAAGCACAGGGCACTTGACCTCAGGACTTAAGAAATCTCATGTTTCCGTTAATTCCACAAACGAAGAACATCCTTGAAGATTTTTGAAGTGGGGGTCTAATTTTACTTCAAACCTGGAAGGACCCAAGGGGAGTTTTAAAGCTTGTTTTAACAATCCGACGGATTTCTTCTCATCTTGACGTAACGCATAAAAACGCGCCGCATCGTATAAAATTGCGCCATTCTCCGGTGCAAGTTTGAGCGCGGTCTCCATCTCTTCCACCGCTTTTTCTATCACACCGGATTTTAAATAAGCTAAACCTAATGTGGAGTGAAGATAAGAATTCTCCGGATCATTTATTAGTTGTTCCGAACAAAGCTGGATAGATTTTTTGTAGCACTCTTCAGCCTTCCTTGGCTGGTTTGACTCTTGATACGCCAAACCAAAAAAATAGAAAGCCAGGAAATTAAAATTTCCCGCATCAATCGATTTTTGAAAGAACCGGGTAGAATTTTCATAATCTTCTTTAAGAAGATAAATCCAACCCAAGTCCAAATAAACGTTAGGATCACCTCCGGAATCTATGCATTCTTGAAATCTTTCCAACGCCAGATCAAACTCGCCCATTCTTAAATAGGTGCTTCCGATATAATAGAAAGCGGTGCTGTAATCGGGTGCTACATCGGTGGCCTTCAGGAAAGAATTCAATGCTTGATCATAATGTTGTTGATCGTAATAGGTAATACCCAGCAAAAGAAGCGTTTCCCTGTCCGTTGGTCTTATCTCCAGGGCTTTTCGCGCCCACCGGATGGCTTCATCGAAGTTTTTCAGATCATCATATATCCAGCCCAATGCGCGACAAGCTTCATAAAAGTTGGGACGAAGTTGAGTGGCTTTTTTAAGCTCTCCGATGGCTTTCTCCGGCATCTTTTTGAACATGTAAACCCGCCCTATGGAACGGTGCGCTTCGGGTAACTCTGAGTCTATCTTCAGTGCTTTCAGGCTTACTCTTTCTGCCTCATCTAATACCGACAACGAACGGTCGTAATAGGCTTCATATTTATAAACGTAAGCATCCGCCAATCCTGCATAAGCCAAAGCATAATCGCGGTCAATTTCTAAGGCCTTCTCGTACATCTTGATGGCAAACTCAATGTCCTTTTTATTCAGCTTCCAGTAATAATCTCTCCCCCGCAAGTAGTAGTCGTAGGCCTCGACCGAAAAGGTGGGTTTCTTTCCCATCTGGACGATCTCGCTGGGCTGGAGCTTAACTTTAAGTGCTAAGGCGATCTTGTTAGCCACCTCTGCCTGCAGATCAAATACGTTCCTTAACTCCTGGTCGAATCTCTCTGCCCAGAGATTAAAACCGTCGGAGACTTTTATCAGCTGGGCATTAATTCTCAGCTTGTTTTCCACCTTTCTGATAGAACCTTCCAGCACATAATCCACAGATAGTTTTTTTCCCATTTCTTTAACGTTGACCGGTTGTCCCCTAAAAGGAAGCACATCCGAGCGGGACAGAACTCTCAATCCCTCGATATTACATAAGTCGGTGATGATGTCCTCGGTCATACCCGCGGCAAAATAATCATCCTCTTTCCCCCCTCCCAAATTCTCCAGATACATAACCGCTACGGATGGTCTGGGCTCTGATCTTTCCTTTTTTGTCCCCTTATACCAAAGGTCCGGATCTTTTTGAAGTTTTCTTAAGTCCGTTAAAAGCTCATCCAAATTCTGGTAGCGATCTTGGACATCTTTTTGCAAAGTTTTATCCAGAATCCTCTGGAACTCCTCAGAAATTTCAACTCTGAAAGTATTCAAAGGTTCAGGCATTTCCATTAAAATCGAGTATATCAAAGCCGGTTGGTGATCTCCTTTAAAGGGCATCTCCCCGGTCAGCATCTCGTATATCACCACGCCTAAGGAGAAGATATCGGAGCGGGCATCCACAGTTAGACCCTGAACCTGTTCGGGAGACATGTATTCCAGAGTTCCCACAACTACTCCGTCGCCCGCCAAGGGATCTTTATCCTTCAGTTTAGCTATTCCGAAATCGGTTATCTTGACCATTCCAGCGGGTGTGATCATGATGTTGTCGGACTTGATGTCCCGGTGTATAATCCCCTTTTTATGAGCGGCATTAATTCCCTCTGCCGTTTGAATGGAGAAGCTCAAGATCTCTTCGATCGAGAGCGTTTTCTCTTTGATCAGATCTTTTAAGGACTTGCCTTCGATGCAAGCCATGGAGATAAAGGATTCTCCTTCCGCTTCATCGATTTCGTAAATGGTTGCAATGTTGGGATGATCCAAAGCCGAAGCGGCCCTAGCTTCATGTATGAATCTCTCCTTCTCTGCTGGATCGGAGGTCAGGTCGTGAGGCAGAAACTTCAAAGCCACAATCCGGTCCAGCTTGGTGTCCTGGGCTTTGTAGACCACCCCCATGCCGCCCTCACCAAGTTTTTCTAAGATTTTGTAATGTGATATTATTTTGCCAAGCATAGTTTATTTCGTTTTTGGGTTTATCAATTCCTCAAACGCCGGATAACCAGCCAAATTTTTATACCATGGGTGCAATTTTATATAAGCTGGGGTAATATTATTATTTTTAACTAAGAAATCCAGCACTCGCACTGCCTCCTCTTTCTCCCTGGCGAGTGAATAAACAAAGCTGAGCGGTTGTATAATCGCCCAATCACTATTAGCCCATAGTATACTTAAAAGGGAACCCCTTAAACTGCTCTTGACACTTTGTGCTTGTTCCAGAGCATTCCCGTATTCTCCTTTTAATGCATATGCCAACCCTATTCTTAATCGGATACTATATTCATAGGGCAGACCCTCAAATTCTTTAATTAAAGGTTGATTTAACTGGATGCAGGCATCAAAATATATTTCTGCCTGCTTTTCATTACCTTTCATAAGTTCTAAGTAGCCCAATTCCACAAACAAGTCCCGATTGGGATTTTGCTGGTGGAATTCACTTACATAATGAAAAGCGCTTTCAGCCTCTCCTGACATCATAAGAATTTCTCCGAGACTCAATAGAATAGCATTATTTTGCGGTTTAATATTCAGAGATTTATGAGCCATTCTTTTTGCTTGCTCCAGTTCGCCCTGGAGGAGGAAGAAATAACTCATAGCCGAATAAGTGAATTCATTATGAGGTTGAATCTCTAATCCTTTGTTAAAATACTCTTCCACCTTTTCCTTTTTCCCCTCGGCTGTGTACAGATATATAAAAGCTTCGAATAACGTGGATTCGGTAGGTTTCACAGCCAACGCTTTCATCAATGCACTCTCTGCTATGGGGTATTGACCAATCATGAAATAATACTGTCCCAACAGCCTCCAGGCTTCTCCATAATTGGGATTGATTTTGACTGTTTCCTCTATTTCCTTTATTTCTTTTCCAAATTTTCCTTCTGCGTAGTAGAGACGAGCTTGAGCGCGATGAGCCTCAGCTAAATTCGGATCAAGAGCTAAAGCCTTCAAACCAGCATTTTCAGCTTTCTCCAGCCAGGATTTCTTGGGATCAACAAAAGATATCACATAGCTGGAATAACAATCCGATAACCCGGCATAAGCTAGAGCAAAATTTGAATCAGCTTCAAGAGCTTTCTCAAACATCCTGGTTGCCAGTTCCAGACCTTTTCTGGTTCCCCAGGCACTCGAATAGTATTCCCGTCCCTGCAAGTAATAGTTATAAGCCTTCACATTCAGGGTGGGCTTTTTTTCAATCATCGCTATCTCTGGTGGAGCAAGAGTAATTTTCAATGCCTGAGCGACCTCTTTAGCCACATCTGCCTGAATCTCAAATAAATCTTCCATCTGCCTATCGTAGCTCTCCGCCCAGGCGTGAAAACCATCACTGGCTTTAATCAACTGGCAAGTGATTCTGATTTTATTTCCATATTTTCGGACAGAGCCCTCCATCACATAGTTTACTCTCAATCTATTAGCCACATCCTTTATATTGGCGGTTTTATTTCTGAACTGCTCTACATCGCTTCGAGAAGTAACCAGCACCCCCCCAATTTTGGATAACTGAGTGATGATGTCTTCTGTCATCCCGGCGGCGAAATACTCATCCTCCTTTTCCGGAGAGAGGTTTTGTAAATACAATACTGCTATGGCTGGCTTTGAAGATTCAGCAGGTTTTGTTAACGTGGCGGCTTTAACATATTCCAAACTCTTCCTCTCTCTTCTCAAATCCGCCAATAAATCATCAATATGCTGATACCTTTCTTCTTTATCCTTTGCCAGTGCCTTGGAAACAATGTCTTCTAACTTAGTCGAAACCTGGTTGTTGTATCTGGCTACTGGTTGAGGCTCTTCGTTTATGATGGAATAGACTATGGCAGCGTGGTGTTCTCCTTTGAAGGGTAATTGACCAGTCAGAAGCTCATACATTACCACCCCAAAGGAGAAGATGTCGCTCCTCTGATCTACCTCCTCACCAGAAGCTTGTTCAGGTGACATGTATGCAGCAGTCCCCAAGGTTGAGCCGGTTTGGGTCAGCTTGTTGGCTCCTCTTAACTTTGCTAAACCAAAATCCATGATCTTAACCTGACCCCGGGGAGTAAGCATAATGTTTTCTGACTTGATATCCCTGTGAACAATCCCCTTCTCATGAGCTATGGCTAATCCTTCACATATTTGAATACTAACATCCAATACTTTTTTTATGGAGAGAGTCTCTTTTTCAATTTCCTGCTTTAAAGTATTTCCCTCAACATACTCCATGGCTATGAATAATCCTTCCGGACATTCTTCGATTCCATAAATGGTGGTGACATTAGTATGATTCAAGGCAGATGCGGACTGTGCCTCGTGGATGAAGCGAGCTTTTTCTTGAGGACTGTCAGAAATATGCGGAGGCAAAAACTTCAATGCCACCAGACGTTGAAGCTGGACGTCCTGGGCTTTGTAGACCACCCCCATGCCACCTTCACCAATCTTCTCCAGAATCTTGTAATGAGAAATAGTTTTGCCGATTATCATTTTCACCTTATGTGGCTCTAAAACTCATCCCCTTACCCCTTCTCCCCCGCTTTGCGGGGATCTTCGACTTAAAAAGAGAAGGGGGAGAAAGTCCCTCTCTTTCTAAGAGAGGGATTTAGGGTGAGTTTATTATTTCCCCTTGTAACTCCAGAACTTCAGTCTACGCTATCTCACAAGCTAAAACTTGCACCTACAAATTCGCTCTTAATTTGTTTAGTCTTTCCTTGGCATCCGCAACTTCTTTTATCCCCGGGTCAGCATTCTTCCAGATGTCCAAAAATCTCTCGTAGCTCTCGATTGCCTTGTTGTTCCAGCCGGATTTTTCATAGGCCATAGCCACCAGGTAATATGCTTTAACCGACCAGATAGCGTGTACTGCTCGGTTATCATCGTATCGTAAGAGAGCTTTTTCCAGTTCAGTTACCGCTTCTCCGATTTTGCCTGATGCTAAATAAGCTTGAGCCAGAAAATACCTGGCATCAAATTGAACCGTTGGAGCATCTTTGACCCCCTTTTCCAGATTTTTCACCGCTTCTGCTGCATCGCCTTTGATCAAATCGATAATTCCCAGTGCTAGCCAATAATTATCCATGCCGGTTTTACTTTTTCCCTCCGCATTTTCTTTCAGAGCTTGGAGGACCGCGCCCGCTTCCTTGAACTTTCCATTTCTGGCCAGAAAGACTGCATATACGTCGCGCATACCCACCGGATCCCCGGGCATTATTTTTTCATAAATACTTCGGGTGGTCTCGATTTCCTGCAAAGCCAAATCCGATTGGTTCCTATCATCATAGATTAAAGCCTTTAATTCGTGCTTGCTGATGATGGTTTCCCCTCCGGCCTGTTCCATTCTGTCAGCAGCAATGCCGTCATCCAAAACCTGCAGGGCATCGGTGAACTTGCCCTGGTATAAAGGAACCAAAGACAGAAGAGTCCTTCCGTTCGAACGTATGTCTTTGCTGTCACAGGAGGAAAGCACCTTGAAACAGCTGTCGGCTTTAGCAATCTCCCCTTTAAAAATATAAGCACAGCCCAATTTTATCAGGGATGCATAAAAATCGGGTTTTATTTCCAAAGCCTTCTGGTAAGAATCGATGGCTTGATCCAGTTTGCCATTGTAGGCATATAAATCGCCACGACTGTCATAGGGATTGGCTTCCCCCGGCGCTAAGGATATGTATTGGTTTATAGCCCAGATGGATTTTTCAAAATCTCCTATCTCATTATAAGAATATGCCAGCATGTTATAAGCCAATTTGTACAAAGGGTCTATGGCAATGGCCTTATTCAGGTATGTGACTGCTGGCTCGAATTCTTTGAGTTCAAGTTGATATATGGAAGCCAGCATAAAATACGCCTGTTTTTCATCCGGGTAATGCTGGATTATCCTTTCCAGAATCTTGATTTCCTGAGTTTGATTTCCGGAGACTAACGCTTCTAAGCATTGGATGTAGTCCTTTTCCTTCTGGCTGACCTTATCCGAATAGCGAACCGCTTTAGCCACAAGCAAATTACGCTTCTCTCCGGTTGAGACGATAGCCAGCCAGTAATAAGCCATGGCGAAAGTGGAATCAATCTCCAGTGCTTTTTGGAAGCTTTTCTCTGCATCTGCCCCATATAATTTGTTATAAAGATCTAAGCCCTCCAGGTAATACCGATAGGCTTCCTGCGAATGGGTGGTGACATCGGCAACCGATCGAGCCTGTTCCGATTTGGCTTGAACCGGAAGGGAAAGCCCTTTCTTAAGCTCGACGGTGAGCTTGTCTACAATGGAGAATATCTTCTCGTTTGGTTCTCCGTTAATACGCTGAGACGAAAGTATTCCGCCGGTCTTTACCTCAACCAACTGTGAGGTTACGATAATCTGGGGTTCAACCTGTAGGATGCTGCCTAAAAGCATCCATTTGGCTCCGGCTTTGTTCGCTACTTCCGAAGCCACGTTCTTATCTATGGTTTTGGTACCCTCCTTGCCCAATAACTTCAAGATGTCATACAATCTCTGGCTGGAAACCACATTCAGATATTGGGATTCCGAAAAATCGGTGATTAAAAGATTGGTTACGATCTCGCCCAAGCTGTCATGGTCCTCTCTGTCCGCCATATTCTCGAAGTACATGATGGCCAGGGTGTTTTCTTCGGCCGATGCTTTTTTCTCCGAAACCACTTCAAGTTTGAAAGGTTTCAAAATCAATACAAGTAAAATCAGGACGAACAATACCGAAGCCGGCACATAGAATCGGAGAAGTTTCTTTTTCGATTTGGGTAAAATTTCCGTCCTGGGAATTTGAGTGGTTTTGGTATAATCCAAGCTTTTCCTTTCCTTCCTCAGATCCGCCATCATGTCATCGATGTGCTGGTATCTCTCATCTTTGTCCTTCTCCAGCGCTTTTTCCACGATCCTCTGCAATCCCTCCGGAATATTAGATTTATACCGGGCTAAGGGTTCTGGGGTCTCGTTTAGTATAGAATACACAATTGCTGCTTGATGCTCTCCCTTGAAAGGCAAATGGCCGGTCAAAAGCTGGTACAAAACCACTCCGAAGGAGAAAATATCACTCCTTTGATCTACCTCCTCACCTGCAGCCTGTTCGGGGGACATAAACGCTGCAGTTCCCAGGGTGGAATCCGAGCTGGTGAGCTTGGTTGCTCCTTTCAGCTTGGCTATCCCGAAGTCCATGATCTTGACCAAGCCCTCATTGGTTATCATAATGTTCTCGGACTTGATGTCCCGATGAATTATTTCCTTCTTATGCGCTGCGGCTAATCCTTCGCATCCCTGGATAGCGATGTCTAATATCTTCTTGATAGAGGGAGGTTCCATTCCCATCAATTTCTCTATGGTTTTACCTTCGATATATTCCATGGCTATAAATAAACCTTCCGGCGGATCCTCGATACCATAAATGGTGCAGATATTCGGGTGATTCAGAGCCGAGGCCGCCTGTGCCTCGTGGATAAATCGGGCTTTTTCCTCGGGGTCATGGGCAACGTGGGGCGGTAGGAATTTCAAAGCCACCAACCTCTGCAGTTGAACATCCTGGGCTTTATACACCACCCCCATTCCACCTTCACCGAGCTTTTCGAGGATTTTGTAGTGCGAGATTATTTTGCCGATCATATTTGATTCCTTTTCCTTGTTTATATTCAAACTCTGATTTCAACTTGCTTCCACAAACCGCAATCTATCCTTTACGGGGGCGACTCTTGAGTCGTCCCTACAAGCTCTCCGCTCTCAACTTTTTCACTCTCTCCTTCGCATCTTCCACTTCCGGCATTCCCGGATCCGCATTCTTCCAAATATCGAGGAACTCCTCATATTTCTCAATCGCCTTTTTGTTCCAGCCCGATTTCTCATAAGCCAAGCCCAGAAGATAATAAGCTTTTACTGCTGAAATCGACACCGCGGCCCTACCACTATTATATATTGAAAGCGCTTTTTCTAACTCACTTACTGCCTCATCCAATCTATTTGATTCAAGGCAGGCTTTGGCAAAAAGAAAACGCGCCTGAAAAGGTGGAAGTGACCACGATCTTGACGAACCTATAAAAATAGATAAAATAGGAGAATCTGAGGGGTTATTAACTGCTTTTTCTAAATTGGAAATTGATTTCTGGTTATTCCCCTTGGCTTGTTCAACAGCACCCAATGATAGCCAGTAAGCAGACATAGCAGTTTGACCCTTGTCTTCAATATCTTTTTTCAATAATTTCGCCATTTCTTCAGCTTCTCTAGTCCGCCCTTTCTTAGCCAGAATATAGATATACAAATCCCGTAAATATATCGGGTCAGAGGGATATTCCTTTTTAATAATTTCTGTGCAGATTTCTGCTTCCGTTGAAGCTGAATCCAGATTTTTCCTTTCCTCATAGATAAATGCCTTTAATACATGTTTAGCTGCATTCGGTGCTCCTTCAAACTGCTCCATCTTATCTGCGGTAATGCCATTGTCCAAAACCTCAAGGGCTTGTTTGAGCTTGCCCTGATATAAGGGAATCAAAGCTAAAGTAGTCCTCCCGATGGACCGACTTGCTTTATCACTGCTGGCGGAAAGATCCTTAAAACAGCTTTCGGCTTGAGTATACTCTTTTTTGAAAAGATACATCAGTCCTAGTTTTGGCAGTGATAAATAGAAGTCTGGTTTTATTTCCAGAGCTTTTTTGTAAGATTCGATTGCCTGGCCTATTTTGCTGTTCAAGGCATAAATATCACCTCTGGTGTCATAGGGATTGGCTTCTTCCGGGGCTAAGGTGATATATTTGTTTATAGCCCAGATTGATTTCTCAAAATCGCCAAGGTTGTTGTAGGCATAAGCAAGATCGTTAAATGCCATCTTGTAAAGAGGATCTATCTCAATAGCTCTAAGATACGAACGGACAGCTTCCTCAAACTGCTGCAGATTATAATTATAACGGTCACCTAAAACACTAAATGCCTCTTTTTCATCAGGGTAGCGCTGTACTATCATTTTCAGCTTTTTGATCTCTTGAGCATAATCTCCTGATATGCCTGCCTTCATGCTTTCTATATAGTATCTTTCCTTCTGACTAACTTTATCCGAGTATTCGACTGCCTTGTCTATCATTTTGTTCTTTTCAAAACCTTCCCGTTGCCACCCCTTCATTTCAGCCAACTTGTAATATGCCATAGCAAAGGTGGAATCATACTCCAGTGCTTTCCTGTAGCTTTTCTCAGCCTCTGCGAAATAGAGTTTATTCTGAAAATCAATTCCTTCTAGGTAATACCGGTAAGCTTCCGGTGAACGGGTGGTCACATCTGCTACTGGGCGACTTTTTTCTTCTTTTGCCTGGATAGGAAGGGAAAGTTCATTCTTAATTCCTAATGCCAAAGTATCAACTAATGAAAATACATCCTCATTCTCTTGTCCGATTATTCTCTGAGATGACTTAACCTGCCCACTTTTTACATCCACCAGCTGGGTGGTTATGACCAACCGTGGTTCTGCTTCAAGGATACTACCCAAGAGCATCCATTTGGCATTGGCTTTATTGGCAACTTCGGAAGCAACATTCTTATCTATGACTTTAGTTCCTTCCTTTCCCATTAACTTCAGAATGTCATATAACCTCTGACTCGACACCACTCTCACATATTCGGATTCCGAGAGACTGGTTATAAGAAGATTAGTTACTATCTCGCCCAACCTTTCTTTATCCTCTTTATCCACCAAATTGTCGAAATACATTATGGCTAAGGTGTTTTCCTCGGCTGAGGCTTTTTTCTCCGTTCCTATCTCGAATTTGAATGGTTTGAGAATTAAGAAAATCAATGCAAGAATAAAAACTATCGAACCTGGAATTATGAAATGAAGGAGTTTTCTTTTGGGCTTTAGAGGTTCAGCTATCGGGATTTGAGCGGTCTTCACATATTCCAAACTCTTTCTCTCTCTTCTCAAGTCTGCTAAGAGATCATCTATATGTTGATATCTTTCATCCTTATCCTTTGCCAGTGCCTTGAAAACTATTTCCTCTAACTTAGCTGAAACCTGGTTGTTAAAGCGAGCTACTAGCTGAGGCTCCTCGTTTATGATGGAATAGACTATGGCAGCGTGATGTTCTCCTTTGAAAGGCAATTGACCGGTCAAAAGCTCATACATAACCACCCCAAAGGAGAAGATATCGCTCCTCTGATCTACCTCCTCACCTTGTGCCTGTTCGGGTGACATATAAGCAGCAGTCCCTAAGGTCGAACCAGTCGAAGTCAGCTTGGTGGCTCCTTTCAGTTTAGCTAACCCAAAATCCATTATCTTTACCTGCCCTCGGGGAGTAAGCATGATGTTTTCTGACTTTATGTCCCGATGGACTATCCCCTTCTCGTGAGCTATGGATAATCCTTCACATACTTGAATGCCAATATCCATAACTTTTTTTATGGAGAGAGTCTCTTTCTCGATTACCTGCTTTAAAGTGTTTCCCTCGACATACTCCATTGCTATGAACAATCCTTCGGGACTTTCTTCAATTCCATAAATAGTGGTTACATTAGGATGATTCAAGGCAGATGCAGACTGTGCCTCGTGGATAAAACGGACTTTCTCTTCGGGACTATCAGCTATATACGGAGGTAGAAACTTCAATGCCACCAACCGCTGCAGTTGAATGTCCTGGGCTTTATACACCACTCCCATTCCACCTTCTCCGAGCTTTTCTAAAATCTTGTAATGCGAGATTATTTTGCCAATCATAGATTATTTAGTTTTTGGGTTTATCAATTCCTCATACGCCGGATTACCAGTTAAGTCCTTATACCAGGGGTGCAATTTTATGTAGGCAGGAGTTATAATGTTGTTTTTCACCAGGAAATCCAGCAAGTGCATGGCCTCTTCTTTCTGTCCTGTAAGAGAATACGTGAAACTGAAAAGTTGAACAACTTGCCTATCCGTAGCCCATTCTACACTTAGGAGAGATTCCCCTAACTTCTTGCGCACCTTTTCTACTTGCTCCAAAGCTTTTCCGAATTCTCCTTTTAGTGCATAAGTCAAAGCCATTCTTGAACGACCGTAATATTCATCCCGTAGACCCGCAAATTCTTTGATCAGAGTTTGATTGAACTGGATGCAGGAATCCCAATATGCTTCCGCCTGCTTCTGATTCCCTCTCATCAGTTCTACATAGCCTAATTCCACAAATAGATCCCGATTGGGATTTTGCCGGCAATAATCATTCAAGCAATTAAGGGCGCTATCGGCCTCTCCCGACATAATAAAAACATCCATAAGATCCAA
The DNA here is from genome assembly GCA_903908285.1 of uncultured candidate division Zixibacteria bacterium. GTDB lineage: Bacteria > Zixibacteria > MSB-5A5 > MSB-5A5 > SM1-73 > CAIVRH01. The sequence continues at coordinate 4,189 of CAIVRH010000004.1, read as the reverse complement.
TTTGGGTACAACATTCTGTGGTTGAATATTCAGACAGTTCTGTATCATTCGTTTTACTTGCTCCAGCTCACCCCGGCACAAATAGTAATCGCTCATGCGATAGTAGGTCCACCAATTGTCCAGCAGAATCTCCAATCCTTTGTTATAATACTCCTCCACTTTTTCTTTTTTCCCCAGACGTGAGTATAGCAGAATAAGAGACCCAAATAGTTGGGTTTGCATAGGTTTCAGCTCAAATGCTTTCATCAAAGCTCTCTCCGATTCCGGATATCGACCTACCACAGCATACCAGAAGCCCAGATGTTGCCAAGCCTCTCCATTATTAGGATTGGCTTTCACCGCTTCCTCTGATTCCCGGATGGTTTTTTCGGCATACCCCTCGACCCAGTATAGCCTGGCGAGCGAGCGATAAGCTTCAGCCAAATTCGGATCAATGGCCAGTGCTTTCAAACCAGCTATTTCTGCTTTCTCCAGCCAGGATTTCTTTAGGTCAATCTGGAACATCACATAGGATAAATAGCCGCCTGATAGACCGGCATAGGCCAAAGCAAAATTGGCGTCCTCCTCCAATGCTTTCTCAAACAACTTGATTGCCAGTTCTAAAAGTTCTCTTATGAAGGCTCCTCCGCCCAGATAATATTCCCTTCCCTTAAGGTAATAATTGTAGGCCTGAATGTTCAGGGTGGGTTTCTTTTCAATCATCGCTATCTCCGGTGGAGCTAGGGTAATTTTCAATGCATGAGCAACTTCTTTGGCAACATCTGACTGAATGGCAAATAAGTCCTCCATCTGCCTATCGTAACTCTCTGCCCATGTATGAAAACCATCATGGGCATTAATCAACTGGCAGGTAATCCTGATTTTGTTACCGTATTTGCGGACTGAACCCTCCATAACATAACTTACTCTCAAGCGACTTGCCACATCTTTGATATTTACGACTTTGTTTTTGAACTGTTCCACATCACTTCGAGAAGTTACCAGCAAGTCCCCGATTTTGGATAACTGGGTGATGATATCTTCGGTCATACCAGCGGCAAAATATTCATCCTCTTTTTCCGGGGAGAGATTCTGCAAGTATAACACAGCTATGGCTGGTTTGGGAGATTTCACCGGCTTTGCCACAGGAGCATCTTTCATTTGCTCCATATTTTTCTTCTCTCTCCTCAAATCTGCTAAAAGATCATCAATATGCTGATACCTTTCTTCTCGATCTTTTGCTAAAGCCTTATCAACAATTCTCTGTAATCCTTCCGGGACATCCGCTCTAAAGTTCGTCAGCGGTTCCGGCGTTTCATGCAGGATTGAGTAGATGACAGCAGTATAGTGTTCTCCGCTAAAGGGGAGTTGGCCGGTGATCATCTCGTACAAAGCCACTCCAAAAGAAAAGATATCCGAACGCTGGTCAATATCTTCTCCGCTTGCCTGTTCGGGTGACATGTATGGTGTAGTTCCCGAAATTCCCTCACCCTCGGTGCTCTGAGTTGTTCCTTTAAGCCGGGCTAATCCGAAATCGGTTATCTTCACCCGTCCCTCTTGGGTGAGCATCAGGTTGTCCGATTTGATATCCCCATGCACGATCCCTTTTGAGTGCGCAGCATTTAATCCTTCTGCTGCCTGTATAGCAACATCAAATATCTCCTTCAGGGAGAATTCTTTCTCCTTCAAAATATCCTTAATCGATTTCCCGTCGATATATTCCATCACGATGAAAAACTCCCCCTCCACCTCGTCTATATCATAAATGGTGGTGATGTTAGGATGGTTCATGGCCGAAGCAGACTTGGCTTCCTGGATGAACCTGGTCTTGGCTTTCGGGTCACAGCAAAGATCTGTGGGGGGAAATTTCATTGCCACCAAACGATCCAGCTTGATATCCTGGGCTTTGTAGACCACCCCCATCCCGCCCTCACCTAACTTCTCCAGAATCTTGTAATGAGATATGGTCTTGCCTATCATAATTTTCAACTTATGCGGTGATTGAACTCATCCCCTTACCCCTTCTCTTAAAAAGAGAAGGGGGAAAAGTCCCTCTCTTTCTAAGAGAGGGATTTAGGGTGAGTTCATAATGTGAAATAGTTTTACCTATCATATCTGAACCTATTTATTCCCTGCTAAAAGTCTCTGAAAACTGGGTTGGTTGCGTAAAGGAGCCCAGGTCGGGTCGATACGAAGATATGGAATCGAGATGTTCGAGGGAATCGACAAGAGATACTCAAGCTGGTCTATGGCAGAGTCGTAATCTCCGGTCATAACATATATCTGCGCCAAAATCTGAACAAAAACAGGAGCGTCGACTGCATCCTTAGATACAGGGAGCAATTCTACCCCCTTTTTTCCTTCCCGGATGGCCTCTTCTTTGCGCCCAAGCCCGGCATAAGCAATACCGAGATAACTGTGGAAGGCCGCCTCGCTCAACCTCGATCGTACCTTATTTTCCAGGATGATTCTGGCAGAATCGTAATAGACTAGTTTTAGCTGTGGTTGTTTCAGCAAACCATATATTTTAGCTTTAGTCAAAAAGTAAGATATCGTATCATTAAAACCACTCGGATCTGTGAATGCGGTTAGCTCAGGTAATCGGTCTAATGCCGTCTGATTGTCTCCATCAAAAACATCCAATCGGACCAAATCGGATACAATTTGGGACACATCGGCCTTTCCGGTTGCCTCCTGGAGAACTTTCCGCGCTTTTTTTGTGTCACCTTCCGAGAGTATATATAGCCAGGCCTTGTCACTATAAGCCTCTGGCCAATCAGGAGCCAGAGAAATGGTTCGGTCTATGTAGTACCCCGCTTCGGAGTATTTGCGCATTATTCGGTAGGTAGTCTCAACCTCCTCTGCCTTGCCGTAGGAACGCGGGTCAAGCTCAAACGCCTTTTTGAGGTTAGTCACCGCCTCCTCAAATTTCCCCTGACGCCTCTGAACATAGCCGGTAGCCGCAAGGAGGTCGCTGTTGTTGGGCTGGCCTTTTTGCCCAATGGCGAACTGTTCCAGGGCGCGCTCATAGTCCCGACTCCCATAGTAGTAATAAATACCCAGAGCCCAATGAGCCTCAGGTAGATCTGGATTCAGCTCTAAAGCCCTGTCCACAGCCTCTTTGGCTTTACTCAGGCGCTCGTTTGTCCGGTCATAATATGCCCAATACATGAACGAATGTTCAACTGAAAGACTGGCATAAGCCAGGGAAAAAGTTGGGTCTACTTCCACCGCTTTCTCATACATATCTATGGCTATACGTTTATCTTTCACCCCTTCACCCCGATTGGCATATTCCTTACCGCGCAGGTAGTATTCGTAAGCCTCAAGGTTCTCGGTGGGTTTAGTAGCAATATACCGCTGTTCGGCTTGGAGCAGTGTAACGTTCAACGCTGAAGTTACCTTCTCCGCTATATCTGACTGAAGGGCAAATATCTGGTCCAGCACCCGGTCATAGGTCTCGGCCCAAACATGAGTCCCGTCTTTGACCTTGATTAATTGGGGATTTATTCTCACCCGGTTGGTAGTACCAGACTTGTCCCAGAGAATTGTCCCTTCCAAAAGATACTGCACCCCCAATTCCTTGCCTATTTGTTGAATGGTTTTCTCTGTGTTTTTGTATTGGAGAACACTGGTGCGGGAGATAACCGCCAAACCGCTGACTTTAGCTAATTGAGTCGTTATCTCGTCGGTAATGCCGGCAGCAAAATATTCCTGCTCCGGTGCTCCTAAATTTTCAAAGGGTAAAACCGCCAGCATCTTTCTGTCGGATTCCGGCTTCCTGGTTCCATCAGGGACATAAGTTTTTACCATCCAGTATCCGGCAATAATCACCAGCACTGCTACAGCCGAAGTGACCACATACCGGTTCCACAAGTCCCGGCGAGGTTTCTCAACTATGGACGACAATCCTTGCTTGGAGTATGTACTTAGGTCGGCGAGAAGATCATCCGTATGCTGGTATCGAGCGCTTCTATCCTTAGCCAGCATCTTGCCAACCATACGCTGCAGCTCATCGGGAACACTGGCTTTGTACCGCGCCAGAGGCTCAGGGGTCTCGTTTAAAATCGAATAGATTACCGCTGCTTCATGTTCACCCTTAAACGGAAGTTGCCCGGTGATCATTTCATACAGAACTACACCAAAAGAAAAAATGTCTGATCGCTGATCGACTTCTATCCCCTGAGCTTGCTCAGGCGACATATATTGC
>CAIVRH010000003.1 GCA_903908285.1 uncultured candidate division Zixibacteria bacterium | reverse complement strand
TAGATCGGTACAACGGTTTATGGCTCCGACTATCATCGGACCAAAGGTAAGGTTGGGGACAAAATGCCCGTCCATGATGTCTAAATGGAGAAGCTCCACCCCGCATTTTTCTACTGCTTTTATTTCCTTTTCTATATTTTTGAAATCAGCCGACAAAAGAGAAGGTGCGATTTTTATCATCGTATACCTCTGAAAGTTTTACTTTGTTACTTATCCTATTTCATATCCAACCCTGTTATTGAATGAATCGAACTTTAAATCTACCAATCATTCCTCTCCCCTTTGGGGAGAGGATAAAGGTGAGGGGAAAGATTATTCTGTTTTACTCACCTCCAAATCAATCTCCGTCCCTCTGGCTACTCTGTCACCCGGCTGTATCGATTGATTCAAAACGGTTCCCGGCAGAAAATCCTCGTTTTTCTTTGATTTTATCTCCCCCACCAAAAGCCCGGTTTCCTGTAAGATCTTTCTGCTCTCATCTATGTTCTTGCCGACCAAATCCGGCATCATCACCGTATCGGACACCGCCCCCAGACTTGCGGTGATATTCACCGATAATCCGGGCGGGGTGGATATTCCCGACGAGGGGGTGCTTTCAATCACTACATCCTTGGGAAAGGAATCGGAAGGAACCCAGCTGATCTCTCCCAGCTGCAATCCCACCTGAATCAAAAACAGTTCTGCCTGTCTTACCGAAATTCCGGTGAGTTTGGGAATAATCACCGCCTCCTCTGCCTTGCTGACCTTTACCTTTACCAATCTACCGGCTTTCATTATGGTGCCTGGCGCAGGAATCTGGAAAATTATTGTTCCCGGTTGCATTGAAGGATCCGTCTCCTCCGCCATAACCTGTAGCTCAAGATCATCCTTTTCCAGAATCGAGTCCGCTTTGGGTAAACTCAAATTTACCAGATTGGGGACGGTGCAGGTTCCACCCCGATGAACAATCAAAGGCATGACCGCTCGATCCACAAAAAGGATAACCAGGCAGAGGATTACCAGGGATAAAAACAGTAATATAATAGTATCCCTTCTGGATTTATTATACCAGATCCATATGAATGCACGCCTCAACCGATCTTTCATGAATACTCCCGATATATTCTCTCCCTGCCTTTTCTGACCCTTCGGTGCAGACTAAAATAAGAAAGTATTTACAGAAATTCAATTTAAATATACAAACCATTCGCTACATTTTTTCCAATCTGCAAGCAAAACTCCCATTCATTTTGTGGACCTGGGGTAATGTTCGCACAAAACCCTTCGGGTCAACCACCCCCTCATCCGCAAAAAGGTGGCTGTCCGTCCGTTGGAAATCATTCCTTTTTTCAAGGAATTTTTCGATCACCCGTTCGTTCTCTTCGGGCATGATACTGCAGGTGCTGTAAACCAAAACGCCTCCCTTTTTGAGAAGCTTTGCCGCATTCGACAAAATCTCCAGCTGAAGTTTCTGCAGCCTCGGCAGATCCTCCTCCTGCTTCCTCCAGCGGGCATCCGAGTTTTTTCCCAAAGTTCCCAAAGCCGAGCAAGGGGCATCAATCAAAATTCTGTCCACCGGATGAGATGAAAAATTCGTGGCGTCCGCGCAGCATAAAGCTACCGACTCAATTCCCAGCCTGTGGCAGTTCTCCTTTATGGTTTTAAGTCTCTTTACACTTATATCTACCGCTATCACCATCCCTTGGTCTTTCATTATCTCCGCTATGAAAGTGGCTTTACCGCCCGGAGCAGCGCATAAATCCAGGATGCATTCACCCGGCTGGGGATCCAAAAGCATCACCGGAAACCCGGCGCTTTCGTCCTGAAAGTAGACCCAACCCTCCGGCAGTGGCTTAAATTGACTCAAATCCATCTTGGATTCGATGGTATAGAAATTGTTTAAGAATTTTCCGGTTTTGAATTTTATCTTTTCCCGGCAAAATATCTCCTCTAAATCCTTCGATTCGATTTTCAACGAATTAGCTCGAAGGGATAAACGCGGTCGCTGGTTAAAAGCTTCACACAGTTTGATGGTCTCTTCCTCTCCGAAAATCTCCAGCCACCTCTTTACCATCCAACCGGGGAATGAATAGAACAAAGCGATGTTCTCGATCTTATTCTCCTCCCAGGACGGAAATTTTACTTTGCTTTTATCCCGTAAATAGCTTCTCAAGACTGCGTTGACCAAAGCTGCGGTTCCTCTATGGCCAAACTTCTTGGCCAATTTGACCGACTCGTCCACCGCCGCGCTCTCCGGAACTTTCTCCATGAAATCGATCTGGTAGATTCCCATTCTTAATATATTCTTGATCCACGGAGTCAAGTTTTCCAGTTTTTCCACCAGGAATAAGCCCAAAATAAAATCCAGTCTTCTTCTCATTTTGGTGGTTCCGTGAACTATCTCGCTTGCAAATTTCCGATCCAGGGAAGAAAGATTCAAATCGCGGCAGACCGACTGAATGGTCTCATTCGCCCAGGTGTTTTCCGTCTCGATACCGTGCAGGATTTTTAAAGCAATTTCTCTGGGATTTATACCGGTCGTATTTTCCACTTTATGAAATTACTCGAATATCGATTTCACCTCTCCTCCATGATCTCCCCTTCCCCTATTGCGGAAAGGATGTGACCGGGGGTGAGGTTTTAAATGGTTCTGCTGCCGAGTCACAAGCCGGCTGCGTATTCACCTTTAAACCACTTCCATCGGGGTCAATAACTGTTTATCTTTGACCACGAAAAGTCCGGTTCTTTTGAGAAGTAAACCCAAAACTTCCTTCTCTTCCATACCAAATCCATAAATCAGGATTTCATCCGGACGGGCATAACCTTCACTTCCCAGCCCCAGATAAAGTATCAGAACGGTTCCGTCTTCCGATGGCTTACTCTCTAATTTGACCATATGCCTTTTTATATCCACTTCTTTGACTTGTTCCTTTGAAGTTCTGGTGATCCACAAATTCTCTTTTTCCAGGATGGATTTACTTACCGCTTCTACCTGGTTTACTGGTAAATTCAGCTTCAGCTCGTATGAAGCTAAATTTACCACGGAGCTTAACGAATCTGATTTACCCAGGATGGATCGAGCTTCAAGAAACCTAAATCCCAAAGGCAGGGTATGGTTCAACCGGTCGAGGAAGATCGGCGTATACGGCTCGGTGAGCTGGATATCTAAGTATTCCGAGTCGGAGACATATCCCAAAGGAAGGGGGGGACCGAATGCCACCTTTTGATGGGGATGGAATCCTTCGCTGTAGGCGATGGGAATTCCCGATCTCCGGATGGTGCGCTCGAACGTTCGCCCCACATCCAAATGCGAGGTAAATCTCACCTCTTCCGCTTTGCTCCATTTAAGCCTTACTCTTCCGCGCGCAACTGTAACGGGAAGGGATACGGGCAGTTTCTTTCGCTTGCGGCCATAAGAGGCAGAAGTCGCCGGGGATAAATCCGAGGAAGGGGTTAACCTCTTCTGCATCTCTTCGCTCGAAACCAGATCAGTCATTTTCACTTTGTCGAAAGAAACCCGTTCCGGTGGATGGGTTGGGGGGACTTGACCTTCCGGAGGAGCGATTTCTTCACTCAAAGCATATGCCCGGTTTCTTTCTTTCATCAGATGCTCTTTGTTGATGCCTTTATCGATATGATCCCAGGGAAGAGGCTCATCTATATCTCTTTCCCGGGAATAGAAAGATGGATCGATTCCCGCTTCGGCGAAGGCTTCCTTCCAAAGTGAGTAGTTGAAATGCTCCGACCAGCTATCCAGCTTCGCTCCCCTTTTCCATGCTGAAAATATTACCGTGGAAAGCCGCCGATCCCCCCGGCTCATCAGCCCCTCCAGATGAGATACATGTGGATCCCTGAATTTCAGATGAAGATTCCCTTTATGTAAATTATCCTTAAGAAAATAGATTTTACTTTGTAAATGGTCGACATCCTCCTGTTTTTCCCATTGGAAAGGAGTATGTGGTTTGGGGGTAAAGGGGGAAATGGTGATATTCAGATTCTTGCCCCCCCCGGCGTTTTTAGCTACCTGCAGTATCTTTTTCAGCCACTCTACAATCCCGCTCAAATCCTCTTCCCTTTCGGTTGGTAAGCCGATCATGAAATAGAGTTTCAAAAGATTCCATCCCGAGGAGAACGCAATCCTTGCGGTTTCCAGTAGATCCTCCTCATTCAAATGCTTCCCCACTACGTTTCTCATCCTGATCGTTCCCGCTTCCGGGGCAAAGGTCAAACCCGACTTTTTTACCCGGGAAACAAGTCGAGCCACTTCCAACGACAAAGAATCTGGTCTTAATGATGGCAGGGAGATGGAAACTTTTTTTGATGAAAATTTAAAATTAAGTACCCGGACCAGCTCCGGCAGCCTCGAGTAATCGGTGGTGGATAAAGATAGAAGAGATATCTCATCCCAACCCGAGTTGGCTATGCCAACCTCCGCCTGCCGGACTATCTCTTCGACTTTTCTCTCCCGCTTGGGCTGATAGGCTGCTGTGGCGGCACAGAACCGGCATCGCATGGGGCATCCCCGCATGATCTCTAAGGTCAATCGGTCATGGGTCGTCTCCAGAAAGGGGACTATCGGAAGGGGAGGATAGTATTCGCTTTTCAGTTCCGGAATGGCCCTCACCTTTATTTTATCGGGAATTTCCGGTGATTTTGGTTTCATGCTCTCGAATTTATTCTCCGCATTATAGGTGACTTCATAAAATTGTGGAACATATACTCCGGATATTCGGGAGAGTTTTAGAAGTATATCATTCTTACTTGATTTATCTTTTTTCGCCTGGTGGCTTACATCCAATATCTCCCCGACCATCTCCTCCGCATCCCCTAATGCGAACAGATCAAAGAAATCCGCCATCGGCTCCGGGTTCATGGCGGATGGTCCGCCCGCCATGACCAGAGGATAATTCTCATTTCTTTGGGAAGAAAAGACCGGAATTCCGGCCAAGTCCAACAGGTTGAGTACCGTGGCATAGTTGAGCTCGTAGGTTAAGGAGAATCCCACCACATCAAATTCTTGCAGCGGAGTATGAGTTTCCAGCGAGAAAAGAGGAATGCCTTCTTTTCTCATAACCTCCTCTGCATCCGGCCAGGGAGAGAAAACTCTTTCTGCCACCTGATCCGGTTTCTGGTTGATCAGGTGATAAAGAATCGCCTGTCCCAGATAAGACATGCCGATCTCATACACATCCGGAAAAGCCAAAGCTACTTTAAGCTTTCCCTGGTGCTCCTTCTTTGTCGCGCCGAGTTCATTACCCACATATCTACCCGGTTTCGTTACGAAGGGGAGCAAATTCTTCTTTATCTTTTCGGAGAGAGGATGCATCCCGATTCCTTTTTTCACCGATGGTTGCTGTGAACGTGTAGCCAAGCCTTTCCGGCCTGGCTTCAAAACATAAACTCTTGATTACACATTCTTTAATATCTACCAAAATCAATATAAACAAGAATACCCAAAAAACAAAATAGGAAAAAAAGGACAAGCACATGGCTTGTCCCTACCAATTCTAACTCCAGCTTATAAAAAGGTGAATTTACTAAAGTTTTCTAGCCACCTCCTCCGCTACTTCAGTAGTGGTGGATTTACCTCCCATATCGTAAGTCCGGACTTTTCCCTCTTTGATTACTTCGGCAATAGCAGATTCAAGATGCGAAGCTTTCTCCGTCTCTCCCAGCCAATCCAACATAAGTTTCACACTCAAAAGTGTTGCCATGGGATTGACTTTATTCATTCCCGAGTATTTGGGAGCTGAGCCGTGAGTCGGCTCGAAGACCGCATAGTCATCGCCGATATTACCGGAGCTGGCAAAACCTAAACCTCCGACCAGTTGGGCAGCTAAATCCGAGATTATGTCACCGAACATGTTGGATGTGACCAAAACGTCGTAATCAAACGGATTCTTGAGCAGCCACATGCACATGGCATCGATATTGGTCTCCCAGAGAGGAATCTCGGGATATTCTTTGGCGATCTTGCGCGCTTCCCGGATCATCAAGCCGGAGGTCTCCCGGATTACATTGGGCTTCTCCACTACGGTGACCGATTTCCTATTGTATTTTCTGGCATATTCAAAAGCGTCGCGAACGATGTTCTGGCAGGCTTTCCGGGTAATTATCCGCAAACTAACCGCTATGTCTTCCAGTGGCGTCTTTTCGAATTTCTTCATCCGCTCATTGTGTTTGCATATTACCGACATCACTTCGGAAGGAAGAGGATAAAATTCCACTCCGGAATACAAATCCTCGGTGTTTTCCCGGAAGACCACTAAATCCACCTTATCCCGGTAATTCAAGGGATTCCCCGGATAAGCTTTGCACGGACGGAGATTGGTGCGGAGATTGAACATTTGGCGCAGCTTCACAATGGGGCTGAAATAAACGAAACCCTTACCTCTAAGGGGAGGGGTCAGTTCCGCATCCGCTTCCTCCTTGGGTTTGGAGGTGATGGCGCCAAAGAGAGCGCAATCCGTATTTTTTAAAAGCTGAATCGTTCTGTCCGGAAGGGGATTTCCCTCCTGGCACCAAAATTCCCAGCCGATATCCCCGTGAATATATTCTGCATCTAGTTTTATTCTCTCCAGCACAATCCGGGCGGCTTCCAGAACTTCCTTTCCGATTCCATCCCCGGGAAGCCAGGCAATCCTATATTTTGCCATAAGATTCTCCTCTTTATTTCTATTTGGTGATAATTATAAAACTGAAAAGTACGAAGCAATATCTAATCGGGAAATACTTGCTGGATTATCCAGTGTCAGCTTGATCTTGATTGGTTTAAGCGTTAAGAACTTTCAAACAGTTCAACTGAAAATAAATGTTCCAGTTTCCGGTTATAATCCAAAATGACGGATTCATACCCGGATGGTTCTAAAATTCGGCGATCAGGGAGACGCTGTGCACGTCGCCCAAATCCGATTTATACGGCACGAAGGCGTAATCGATGGCGAACTTCTTGAATTTAATTCCCATCCCGAATGAGATATTTTTCTCGTCATAACCGAGCTGATAACCCAACCGCAGGCTGAAGGTCTTATATAATCCATACTCGGTTCCCAGGTGGAATTTCATATCATTATCCCGGGGTTTGATCAGGTCCAAATTCAAGGTGAAATCGCTTGACCATGCATCTTTTTTAAAATACTCGCTTATGCCCACTTTGTACAGAGCCGGAAGGGAGTAACTTTGCTGCTCGAATTTCATCTTAGATCCCAAATTCAGAATGGCCACCCCGAATCTTAAGTTCTCCACTAAAGGTTTTCCCGACCCCATAAAGGGGGAACAGATCCCTCCAAAATCGAATCCAAATCCGCTGGCCGAGGAGATGTCGATCTTCTCATAAAGCCATTTTACTGAAAACCCCAGGTTGCATCTTCTTTCCAGATTTCGGGCGTAACTTAATGACAAAACCACGTCATGGGCATCAATTTGTGCCAGTGGTTCGGTGGTGGGAATTTCGTCCCGCTTTTGAATACCGGGGGTCTTACCCCACGAAAGAAGCAATCCCCATGCGTTTCCTCCACTCTTGGTAGCAGCGGAAAAATGTTCGGCTGTAATATCTTGAAACCACTGCAGGTGGGTTAGGCTTACTTGAGTTTCTTTTGTGCCCGAAATGGCTGCCGGATTCCAGTAGGACGAACCCACCCCGCTCCACTGGGCCGTGAAAGCCTCGCCCATCCCCATCGCTTTCGCTCCGGGACCGAATTTTAAAAAGCTGAGTACCGATGTACCGCTCTTATCGTTATGGGAAGAGGCTGGAGAAACCATGAAAGTGCAAAGGAGCAACCAGACCATTCCTGATAGGAAAATTTTGTTCTTCAATTTATCTCCCCGAAACAAATTCGTTTAATCTTGATTATTCGATTATTTCCTCTATCCCCAGACGAAAGTAATAAAATCCAATGATCCTGATCCAATTATTGTCTGTTTTAATCTTTCTTGACCCTGGCACCTGGGTACCGTACCCTGGTCCCTTGACCCTTGACCCTGGTTCCTGGACCCTGGTTTCTGGACCCTGTACCCTTTGCTTATTGATTCTTGCCCCTGGACCCTGGTTTCTGGACCCTGTACCCTGTACCCTCTTGTAAATTGCTTCTCTAAAATTCGAATTGCAGGGATATCAAATGGTCTGCATCATCCCCCACCCGGCTGCCCACGAAAGCGTAATCAAAACCTAAAACCACCGATCGTATCTTCTGTCTTAATCCCACCCCAAAGGTGAGTGATCCCTTATCGTACCCCAACCTTCCCGCTACGTTCTCCAAAGCCCAGACTTCTACTCCCAAATGGATTTTCCCCGTTTGCTTGTCGTTTTTGTCAAACTCGGAGGATAGCAGTATCCGGTCTTTTAAAAGCAGGTACGAAGCGCCCAATCTGAAACTAATGGGGAACTCCTCTTTTACCGACGAGCCCAAAAGATCGTATTGCTCCCAGTAATCTCCGGAGGTCCACGAGAGCTTCATTCCCAGATTTTCTGCCGATAGTCCCAGCCGGAGCTTGGGCCAAGGTTTCCCCATGACCGACAAACCTCCCCCCAACCCGTAGGCGTTTATATTAGCCAGGTTATACTGGATATACTCCATGCCCAGTCCCACGGATAATTCTTCGATGATTTGGCGCGCGTAGAAAACCTGGACAGAATTCTGGTAATTCGATATCTCACCGGTTATCTCCCCGTCCCTGTTCCGGCCTATCACATCCCCCACTCCGGCATTAATCCAGGCTATACTTATCGCGGCTTCACCCCGGATAGGTTGGTTATAAACCACATAGCTTGATCTCCGGTCCCAAGCCATCTTCCGATAGAATGCCCCGAAAGTTCGTTTTTTTAACTGAACCAAACCGGCCGGATTGAAGAACCCGCCGGTGGCATCATTCGCCACTGCCACGAATGCCCCCCCCATACCCAAAGCTCTGGCGCCAAAACCCGGTTGAAGGAATGCGTCGGCGTATCCCCCGTCTCCGGTTTCTGCCAGAACCGGCAAACAGAACCCTAACCAAACCAGGGATATTATCCAGATGACTGTTTTATACATATTGTCTCTCCTTATCCGATTCTCTCTGAGGAAACGGTATCACTCACCGGTCAGAATGGATTTAAGATATTTAATCCTATTATTATAAACCTTCTGTTTATTTCAAAACCACCACTTTACCCCGCTCCGTTTGCCCGTCGGGGGCTTCGACTTTGAAGAAATAGATTCCATTGGCGACGATATCCCCTTTTTCATTTCTCCCGTCCCAAACCGCATCGTATTCCATTCCACCCGATCTCTGTTGTCTATCTTCGAGGGTCTTGACCAAATTCATGGCAAAGTCATATACCTTAATGGTAACCGCACCGTCTTTCCGCGGGCGATAATGAATTCTGGTCACCTGTCCTTCGGTTACAACCGGGGAAAAAGGCGAAGGGTAAGCATAAGCGGTTTCCGAACCCTTAGTTCCGATGGGAACGGCGGTGCGGACCGTATCCCAAGAATTCCCGTTGTCTGTAGACCAAACTAAACCATCAGCACTTCCCGCCCAGATTTCTCCATCGATTATAGCAACCGATGAGAATTCGGTGGTATAAATACCGGGTATGGAGTTAAAAACCTTCCAGCTTGATCCCCAGTCATCGGATCTTTTCAGTCCGGCACTAGTGGCTACCCATATAACCGAGTCGTCAAAAGCGAAATTCCACACCATATCACCTAAAAGGGTGGTATGCCAGGTATCTCCGTCATCCGTGGTATAACTAAGGCCGTTTTCGCCCGAATATGTCGGCTGCGTACCCGCCCATAACACCTTTTTGCCGCCATATTGTTGTAACGCCAAGCTCACCACAAAATTGCCGGTTATACTCAGCAAGTCCACGCTGTAACTCAACACGGTGTCAACCCAATCATTCTCATTATTATATAGAAATTTGTATATTCCGGCGGCACTGCCCGCCCATACGGCTTTCTTGAAGGGTTGAGCAAATTTGGTTACCTCCCAAGTTGTGCCTTCATTTCTGGATATGGCGAAGCCATCGCTTGATCCCACCAAAACCGTAACACCACCGGTATCCAATCCGGTCAAAACCGATGTGAAATAGGAAGGGATCAGCAAATTCCCCGATGCCGAATCGATGACCTCATAGGTATCCCAACTTTCACCGCCATTCTTTGATCTTTTCAATCCTTCTTCGGTTGCTGCCCAAATGGTAGTATCCCATATAGCAAGATCCCGCGATTGAATTCCACCCAGATAAGAGCTCCAGGTTGATCCTCCATCCGGGCTTTTTAGAACCGCAGGGTAGATTTCATCCGGAGTCGGATTATAAGTATAGAAGGTGTAGCCGCTTAACCAGACATTTCTTTGGCGGCCCCATTTTTGAATACCTATCCGAATCACCCCAAACGGTATATCATTAAGACTGGTACCTGATCCACTGTCGGGTGAATAATAGAGAAAACGAAAGACCGTGTCTGGTTTATTGCTGGTAGTGAAGATCAATTTATATACTCCATCCTTAGTACCCGCCCAGACAAAGGTTGTGTCCATAATCGTATCTATCGCCAGCGCGGTAAAAATATCCTGTTCTAACAGTTGTCCTTCATCGAATCTTCTTTGGGCTGAGGTATCCACAAAAACGTTCTCCCAGTTTTGTCCTAAATTGAAGCTGCGAATTAAACCTCCCTTACCGCAAGCTGCCCAAACCACCGTATCCATTTTGGCAATGTCTATGGGAAACTGTCCGGGTGAGCTTGCCTGTCCCTGACTGGGTTGAGAAGTACTCCAGGTTAAGCCGTAATTCGTGGTAAAACTGAAATCCGCACCGGTTAATGAAGTGAAAAACGGGAGGGGCGTGGTATTCTCTTCTTGGTAAAAACCGGCAATGAAAAAAGTGCTGTCTCCCCCCAGGCAGTAAACTCCATTGGAATTAAGTCCGCTGGCTGTATCGAAAGGAATGTAGGTCCTCCCATAATCTGTACTTTTATACAAGCCATACTGAGTAGCCACCCAGACCACGCTGCCATCATAAACCATATCGGTGATCGAATTCTTTAGTTTCTTCTCCACCGGACAATTGGTGTCCACCACGACTGAAAAAAACCGGTTATTCAGATAAGTAAAGTATCCCCCCTCGTAATCGTTTTGGGCAAAAGTATCCACAAAAACATTCTCGCATATCAGGCTGTCGTGGTCCAGCCGACAATGAATCAAGCCGCCGTACCAGCATGCCGCCCAAAATGTGGTATCATCGATGGCTATATCATAGGCGATCTTCCCGGCAAAATTGACCTGTGAGGGAATAAACGAATCCCAGCTTTCTCCCACATCACTAGTTTTGTTAAAACCTTTCCCGTATGGTACCACCGCCCCATCCACCAGCTTGGTATAAGCAGCAGCCACCCAAAGGGTGGTACCGGTCACCGCCAGTGCCGAAATATCATCCTCATTCAAGCCGGTCTGCTTGCTATAGGTTACCCAGTGTTCTCCACCATCCGTGCTTTGGGAAAGCCCGTTACCCGTTCCCACCCAGATGATGGTATCGCCCAAGGGTGATACCATATAGACTATGTCTCCCACGCTGTTGCTGGCAAATCCGGATGAAGGCTGGTCCAGACTATATTTAATGCCTTCGCGGGAATCGACCGGAAAAAGAGCAGCAATTACCATTAAGGTCAAAAAAACTGATTTCCTTATCATCTGTCCTCCAAAATATTTGTTTCCATAAAAAGATTACCCAACTCGATTGATTTTGTGTTAATTAATCCGTAAAAAGTTTCTTGTCAAGTAAAATAGAACCGGTTGCCGGGAAAGGTGAAATGTCGGAACGAAATCGGAGTGCAAGCATGTTTGTTTGCCTTTTCGTTCATTATACGCAAATCAAGTTCCCAAAATCCATTGACTTTGTCTGATTTTTTGATAAGTTTCGAGGTGATGGTGAAAATAATTCTTAAGGAGGAAATATGAGTGAGGATAAATGGAAAACCGCAATCACTGAGATAAAGAAGGGAGAAATAAAAGTAAGGGGATACGACATCGGGGATATGATGGAAAAACTTTCCTTTTCCGACGCGATCTTTCTCACCTTAAAAGGCGAGCTTCCCCAAAGGCATGAATCGGAAATGATGAGAGTTATTTTAGTCTCCAGCATAGATCATGGGGTCACCCCTCCGTCCGTTCTTTCGGCCAGGAACGTGTTCTCCTCCGGCAACTCCTTAAATGCTTCCGTGGCAGGAGGGGTGTTAAGCATCGGCGATGTACATGGGGGAGCCATCGAGAAATGTGCCAAAATCCTTCAGGAATGGTCCAAAAAACCGGGTGAAATTCCCTCCCTGGCCCGGGAATTGGTTTCCGACTTTATTTATACCAAAAGGCGCATCCCCGGTTTCGGTCATCGTTTGCATGAAACCGATCCGAGAACCGTCAAGCTCTTCCAGATGGCTCAAAGATTGAATTTCAACGGAAGACATCTGGAATTAGCCCAGGCCGTGGAGACGGAGCTGACCAGCTCGTTGGGCAAAAAACTCCCTATCAATGTGGATGGGGCCATCGCTGCGGTCATATCCGACATGGGATTTGACTGGAGACTGGGTAAGGCTTTCTTTATCATCTCCCGGGTGCCCGGACTGGTAGCTCATGTGTATGAGGAGATGACCCGGGAAAAGCCTATGCGAAAGTTGGGAGATTGGAATTTTGAATATGATGGACCTGCAAAAAGGGAGATTCCGGAAGACTGGAAATGAGTGTTTTCAGATTTGTTCACTCGTTGGTAATGGACACCTTGTCCGTTACCGTTCTTCGTCACTGACGAGGACGTCCGTAACGAACTGGGAAATTTTAAATTTTGAATTGCAATTTTTCACTTCGTCCTGCTTCGCACTGAGTGCGCTCAGCACGAAGTGAGACTCAGTGTCGAAGGAAACTTTTCATTTTAAATTTTGAACTCTCATTCACCCTCTGTTGGCAACGGATTCATCCTGAACGGATTCACCGTGAACGGACACCCTATCTGTTAACATTCTACGTCACAGGCTAAGGCGTCCGTGACAAATAGAGGGGAATATCACAATAAAAGAAACGCCAGTCCTGTTTGGTTATACAAGACTGGCGTTATGTTTACTACAGATGAGCTATTAGAAGGTCATGTTCAGACTGAACCGGTGAGCACTTTGTAATCTCCCCAAATCTGCCCAGGCATAATTTATGCCGATAGTGCCAAACCTGGGGATTTCGAAATCATAGCCGGCACCCAAAGCCACCCCTTCTTCATCCGTCCTCATCTTGTATCCGGCTCTGACCGCCAGCCGATTCCTCCAGGAATACTCCAATCCCAGGCTTGCTTGCTGGCCCCGATCCCTGGTGTTGTAACCATCCAGTGCCGCCATGAGCTTGCTCTGTTCGTTGAACACGAAGTCATAAGCCACTCCCAGCCGGAAGCTCAACGGCAAGGGATCAGCGGTAGTCTCCTTCTTTATGAGTATCGGCGCGGTATTGGGATTGTTATCTTCATCAAACGTCGTCTCCAGCTCTTTTCCGTCAAATTTGGTGTCGGTTCCGAAATTGCGGGTAGCCATGGCAATCCTCAAAGATCTAAAGCCGGTGTAATACAAGGTGCCGATATCAAAAGCCACCGCTCCAGCGGTGAGCTCGGAGATTTGCTGCCGAATGTATTTGGCGGTGATTCCGAAGGAGAACCGGTTGGTCAGCTGGTAGGCATTGGAAATACCCACCACCCAGCTGTTTGCTCCGAATGTCTCTCCGGTGCCTTCAGGCTGGAGTGTAGTTGTTTCCTCCATGTTCCCCATGCTTAGGACAGCAACGTGAATGCCGATATTCCCAAAACCCGAAAGAGGAGTTTCGTATGCTATATAGTTGTACTTGATATCCGAAACCCAATCGGTATAACTTAGCGCCAAACTGTGTTTGTCCATATTGGCGATTCCCGCGGGATTATAGTATAGCGCCATCGCACCCTGGGAAAAAGCCACGTTGGCTCCCCCCATTCCCACCACCCGGGCATCCACATCCATTTTCAAGAACTGAGCGCCTGATGTTCCCAGATTGTCGAATTCCCTGCAATTCCCTTCACCCGCAAACCAGACAAACTGGGCCAGCAGCAGGAATATAAGAATTTTTTTCATAATAATTAACCTCCTATTCGGTTTAGCCGGTTATCGCACCACCGCGAACTTCCCGATCTTCTCCCCGTATGTTGATTCCACGTGATAGATGTAAACTCCGGAAGCGATTTTCTGGTTGTTCTTGGTCAAAAGATCCCAGTTCTCGTTTCCGTCCAGAACCGGACTGTCGTGTTCCAGGGTTCGAAGGAGATCGCCGGAAAGGGTGTATATCCGGATGGTGCATTTATCCGGTAGGTGAGTGAAAGCGATACGGGAATAATCTCCGCTGGGTTCCCAGTTGTTTCGAACGATGTACGGATTGGGTACCACTTTGATGTCTTTAAGATTTACCAGATCGGTCGAAATCATCGCGGAATCGGTCTTAAAGGTAAAGACATCCGCTAAAGCATTGGGTTTATTGGTAATGAACCTGACAATGGTTCCGGTGGCTGGAGCGCTGCTGTTGAATATTATCCGACCGATGTGGAAATCATCGGGGTACGTATAAACGGCAATATCGGGTAAGGGCTCAGTACCGTAATCTGTTTCAAAGAGATATATCCTGTCGCCCGCACTCCAATCTCCGGATCCGTCATCGTCCAGCGTAGTTATCTGAATCCTTCTGTCATCAGTTGTATTATCTACAGTTCCGGGACCTATATTCCAAGCTTCAAAGGGACACCGATTGGGCCATTTGGGGGTTGCACCAATATCGTAATTCCAGTCATAGTATTCACTTCCCGTTGCGGTGAAGCGGATTTCCCAGTCATCAATTCCAATCAATCCTCTGTAGTTCATTCGGGTGAAATTGTTGGTTTGGTCAGAGCTCACATAGAATTCATGGGTCGAATTCCAGGAATAAGCTACATTATCCGGTGGGTCTACCAGACCGGAAGCATTATGAACCTCGACGATGGATTTGATGTTAAAAGCAGGTCCCATGACCTTAACTAAAAGGCCGCCCGCCACCTGATAATCATCATTCCCCGACTGGTTGGTCTGATCCTTCAAAACCGTTTTTCCATCGGTGACATCGATGAGATTCCAGACCGTATAGCTGTGCGAGGTATCGTCGAACACTACCTGGTAGTCATGTCCGGTTACCGATAATGGATCAGCCACCTCTACCGTCACAGAACCATCGCTTATTCCCAAAGTATGCTGGACATCGAAAGCTTTGGCCGGAGAAATACCTGTAGCATTAGAACGCGGAGTTACCGCTGTCCCCTTTATTCCGTTCTCCAAACTACGGGGAGATGCGAAAGGTTGAAAATCGTAAGCGATGACGTCGTAGTAGTAATTCATCCCATTAATCAGACCGGTATCCGTATATGCGTATGCCAGTTGTCCGTTATTCCCCTCCGGCTCTTCCAAGTGTCCGGTTATCTCAAATATTAAATCTTGCGAGGGAATGTAAGAGGGATCATCTCCGACAAAATGGATCACCATTCCACCCACTAAAAGATAGCACTCATCAAAATAATTGTCGTAGGTTCCATTTGCTATGTTGGCAGAGTCACTTCGACTGTAAAGGCCATCTACGCCCATGTAGAATACCTCAAACACATAAGGCGGTTCCCCGGTGTTATACCAGTGATCTGCTTCCTCGGATGGGGGAATGCTTACCCCTAAAGTTAAATCGGTGACCACAAATGAAGTATCGGATTTCACCTGTACTAAATACTTGTGCCCGGTGAAAAGCGATGTTCCGCCATAAGCCAGAATGTAATCCTCGGTGTTATCCTTATCGTAACTGAACGTTCCCTGGAAAGTGGAACCGGATAGTTGCTTTACATCCACATGTCGTGGGGTGACACTGGATTTGTCCCATGAAGCTAAAAGCTGATATGTGCCGGGAAGACCGGTGCTGCTGCGGTAAAGCCGGTAGCCCTCGAAATCCTTTTGAATGTAATTGGGATCATATAGGGGATTCGAAGGCTTGCTGGTGAAGTCGAAATATGGATCCATGGAGTTTTCGGCTACGTTGTCCCAGCTGATGAAAACCTTCTTATCATCAGGAACTAAGGTGACATCGGGATGTTCCGGAGGTCGGGGAAGAATGAAACCAATGTCGTAGATTGATTGGGCTATATCCGCAATTTTGGGTAGTTGAACGATATCCGGAGACATCATCACTGCCACCACCACTCGTACTGTATCGCCCACTACTGTAACAGTGTCAACGACTCTCAAACTATCACCGTCTGGATCCCAAGCCCAGATGTAGTCCGTCACTGTCTCTCCCACGGGAGCCAAGAGAAATGGTCCCGTGTTCTGGAAAATTCTTTGATCTACCGCACTGGTTCCGGTTCCTAAATCAAATGGAGCATATTCTTGATTTCCTCCCTCTGGGTAGTTGTGGCCCGCCATAATTAGAAATTTCTCTGGCTCTGTATCCGGGTCACCCGTTTGCAGATTAGCGGTCTTAAATGAGGTCAACCCCAATTTCTGACCTTTTTTTACGTCCTTTACCCAGACGTCATTAATTAAGATGGAATCATCATTGATCTGGTCATCTCCGTTTAAGTCCACATCATAGGTGGCAACCGGGCTTTCCAGAAATTTGTAAGCTAAAAAGCCAGGTAATCTGGCAAAGCCTTGCTCCGCGAAGTCACTATCGTAAACATACCCCAAATTTCTTCCGTAGTCAAAACCAACCAGATCATCATTGGCGGTTGGCCCCACATCGGCATCACACATCACGGTCAAAAAGCAGTTTCTAATCGGTGCTTTGTCTGCTCTGATGTTTATGACATCAAAGATGAAGAAGTGGATGGTCTTGTTGTTCTCATAGTTCCAGGAGTATGTGTGTTGAATGACCTTCACTCCCAAGCCAAATTTTGCAATGTCTATACCATTCCCCGCATTGGAGTTGCTGCCGGTATCCCATCTGGTTGCATCTTGATCGTCATATTCGGTATAGCTGTCTTCAATGCCAACGATGATCGGATTTTCCAGACTATCCCGAAGGGGCCAGAAATCGGCATTGGCATAATCTTCCGGATGATCGCTGATAAATATGTCAGTCAATCCAGAGAACTCTTCTGCACCTCCGCTGGGGTTGTATCCGATCACCACCCGGGGGTCAGTAATGGTTCTGTAGAGAGTAACATCCCGATTGCTCCCCGTGTTTTTGAAAGCCAGAGTTTGCAAAGAATGGTTGTCAACAGTTCCACCCACCCAGATGCCCGCGCCGTATATATAAAACTCGTTTGAACCTTTGGGCCACTCTCCTCCGGCCGATCCCAGATCTACAAATTGCCCGAAAACCGCATAGTTGGTCATGGGGACTCTGAAGTCGTTTATATCCAAACCATGCCGGAAATAAGCGGCCCCGAAATGGGCAGTCTGAGCTGGCTTTGCCAGAGGTGGGGAAACTCCCAGGCTCCCCTTTTTCGCCTGGCTTTGGATGGGTAGGAAAATCAGTAATAAAAGACCAAGAAAGATAAACCCACCCAGGATTGAGCGTTTCTTAATGAATTTCTCCATTTTAAGAACTCCTTTTTAAGGATTCGTTTTTTCATCAAAGCTTGCTCGACATGGCATCGACTCTTAGAAGGCTACGTAAAAGCCGATTTTTATCTGTCGAGGAGGCCCATAGTTCATCGGGTCTTTGGCATATAGCTTGTAAGCATTGGTGTATGCCGCATACTCTTCTTCTGCGCTGATCACTCCGTTCTTGTCCGTGTCCTTCACTTTTATCCAATCCCAGTAAGCATTAGTCGAATTTTCTCCGGGATCTAATATCGGTACACTATAACCATCCTCATCCGGACGGCCGGTCATCGGATAGATGTTCAAGATGTTGATTCTACCAAACAGATTCATCACCTGAACAAATACATTGAGTTCCTTTCCCATTATCTCAAAGCTTTTATCCACTGTCAGATCGGTATTATAGGTCCAGGGTTTGCGGTATTCATTGGTTTTTCCGATTCGGTTGCCCTTGTAATCTCTTTTGGTATAGGGAAGTCCACTCCCCGCTTCGGAGGTGATGTTGATTCCGAAACTCTGTAATGGTTTCAGCTTGAAATCCCCGGGGAATCTTAAATCACCCTGCAACACAAAGCTGTGTCTTTGATCGAAATCCAGAGGATTGACACTTTGCGGGAAAGCTCTGGGTAGACCGGTAACCGGATCGGTGGCGTCACGCGAATGAAGCTCATACTGGTCCGCCGCGTCAGAGTTGGTCCCTACCGCATATTGCAAAACATAGCTCAAGTCAAAGGCGACATATTTCCTCGGGCGCTGGGACAGGGTTATCTCCATCCCCTTCACGTTGGCATAGTCTAAGTTCTTGTAAACATCATAAGTCCTTTGAGGGATGAAGATTCTTTCAAATTGGGTCATGTTATAGACATCTTTGTAGTAGGCCGTAATGTTGAACTTCATGTCCCGAGAGATGGCTCGGGTCATACCCAATTCGTATTGTATGTTTCGGGCTGCTTTCAAGTCCGGGTTACCCACTTGATTGTTTGCTCTTTGGAGATTGGGAGCCAAAGTGGCGTAAAGCTCTAGAAAGCGTGGCTGCTGAGTGAAATGACCATAATTGAAGAAAATGGTCATATTATCGGATACTGGATGGGAAATGCCCAGCCGGGGACTAAAGGTGATGTTGGGATCTACCGTCTTGGTTCGTCCTCCATCTGGCTCTAAATCGGGACGATAAGGAGCTGCTGTATCGCTATCCCAAACTTTAGCCTCTTTGCGGAGATAATCCACTCTACCGCCCGCGTTGACAATCAAACCTTGGAATTCGATTTTATCCTGAACATAAAAGTCCGCACCCAAAGGCTTATATGTATAGATATCAACAAAAGGTTGAGCATCCCAGGGGAGACTGTTGTAATGCCGGGTGATCTTGTAAGAGTTGACCTCGAATCCCGATTTAACCTGATTGTGGAAATCCACCTGGCTGGTGATATCGAATTTTGCAGTTATGATGTCGCTTCCCCTCTTTTGGTAATTCCTGGTGTCATAACTTGACACGAACATACTTTTTACCGCCAGAGGATAATCCTGTAATTGCTGATACTGTTGATATCGGTCCCACACACTGGAGTCGGGAGTGGGGGAGGCGAATCCGTAATCCTTCCACCACTGACCGTCCCAGATCTCACCCTTGTGCTCTGCAATGAAGCCATTAGCGAAGGTTGCTGCACTATCTCTCGCTGCCACCGTAGTGTCTGGATACATCGCCATAGCTTTACTCCAAGCCTCACGTTCTAACAAGCTCCTATCCTTGAGTCGGCCAATGGTAAAGTCGTTAGTGAAGAAACCGATCTTGGCTTCATAGAAAGTCCTCTTGGAGAGGTTATGGGTTAAAGCCAAATAAACCTGTTGGGCTTTCTCCAAAGTGCAGTCAAACCCATTTAGATTAAAAAGCCAACTATGGTCATACCTCTGGTATTGCCTTCGGTTGATAAAACCACCTGCACGCACAGTGATCGAGGGAGTGGGCTTGTAGTTAAGCTTCCCTTGTAAACGATAGGTCTGCTGTTGGTGATGGGGAAGCTCGTGTAGTCGGGGACTCCAATCGTCGGTTAGATACAGGTTTCCTGCCAGATAATAAGAGAGTTTATTCATGGTACCTGGCACCGGTCCGCCCAAGTTAAGAAAATGCTCCGCGGTCCCAAGATCATATTTCTCTCCAAGAAGTTCATGTCCTTTGACATTAATGTGATCCGTGGAGAACTGGTATCTTCCCGAAAGCTTGGTTCCTCCCTCCTGAGTGACGTAGTTGACAATGCCGGACAAGGCGTTGCCGTATTCGGCGTTGAACCCGCTGGCGATCAATTGCGACTCGGAGATGGTGAACTGATTTAGGTTGGTGGCTTGACCGGCCAGTATCGGATCGGTGATGGATAATCCATCCACCATGTATACAACTTCTTGTGGACGCCCCCCCCTCAAGGTTATTCCGGGATTGGCGGTATCGTTAACCCGGTCTCCCTCGTTTCCGATGACCGTGCCTTGGGTTCCCTGATTGATCGGTCCTGCGATCTGGTCAAAAACTACTCCCGGAGCCCGCTGGATGATTCCGTCGGTATTGATCACCGGGCGGTGAATCAAATCCACCGCTGTGGTGATATGGGCAGTGGAAGTCAAGTCCGGCTCGAAGATGAGCCTCTCGGCAGTGACGGTCATGCCTTTCACCTCCACCGCTTGAGCAGATAATTCAAAATTGATGGTGGTGGTCAAATCCAAAAGAACCTGAACTTTGTCCATTTCCACCGGGGTATAACCAATCAAAGCTGCTTTCAATTTGTATACCCCTGGAGGAATATTCAAGATAAAATACTCCCCCTTTTCGTTAGCTGCTGCTCCCATGGTGGTTCCTTCGATAGTTATTGCCACTCCGGGGAGCTGCTCACCCGTATCTTTATCCCTGATCACTCCGGCAATCTTACCGGTGGTTCCGGCAAAACCTATGGAGGTAAGGATGAAAAGCGAAATGCTCCAGGCGAGCACCACCTTTAGTATGTTTCTTTTTTTCAATTTACTTCCCTCCGGTTGAAAAGTTACTAAAAAGAACAGTGAACCAAAATTTTATTTTTACTTTAATCATTCACCTCCTTTGTGAAATGAGTAAAATTTAAATCCGTTTTGGGGAAATGATCAAATTGGTTGAATTAACTAAAGAAAACAGGCTCGGAATGTTCCGGTGAAATTTCATGTTTTACCTAACGGAAACCATCGAGTAATGATTGTGCTTATCCATAAGCCAGTGGGAGAAGTAGCTGCTCAACGAACGCACACTTTGAGGATATGTGCTTGTTCCCCGTCATTTTTCCATCCCCCAAAAAAACGTCTCGGCCGGGCAACTAAGTTCTTGCCGATTCACCTTTTATATGATCGACAGGTTGCCCGAAAAGTTTAGTGTGTAAATTTGGTAATAGATGTGACCGGGCATGAAATTACTCTTTATCCAGATTGTCAAAAACTCCCTCCATTTTTGAACAACTGAATCTGAGAGTCACTCAAAAGGAGTCCATTCCGATGGCTCTTCAATGTGAGATATAATAATAATAAAACTATTCTATTCTATTGTAAAGTACTTTTTTAAGTTTTTTTACCTTCGACCTTTTTTTCCGTATGAATCCTTGATTATCACTTTAAATAAAACTCACTTCACGTTTTGTAAAGCTTTTTCTATGCGGGACAATGCTTTTTTGATATTTTCCACACTGTTGGCATAAGACAGGCGAATATAACCTTCTCCGAACTTCCCGAAGGAGGTGCCGGCCAGCACTGCCACTCCCGCTTCGTTCAGTATGTAGTCCGCCAATTTCTTGGATTCCCAACCGGTCTTCTTTATATTGGGAAACACATAGAACGCTCCCTTTGGAGTCCTGCAGCTTATTCGCGGAATCGCATTCAAACCTTCGACTATCACATCCCTTCTTCTCTGGAATTCAGACACCATCCTGGCCACGTCGTCCTGGGGCCCGGTGATGGCCTCGATCCCGGCCCTCTGGGTGAAGCTGGCGGTGCAGGAATTCGAGTTGGTTTGCAGTTTGGCGATCAATACCGCCAGATCCTCCCGCATCACCCCGTAACCCAATCTCCATCCGGTCATGGCATAGGTTTTGGAATACCCGTCCAGAATTATGGTTTTCTCCTGCATACCCGGGAAAACAGAGATGCTGTGATGGGTGCCTTCGTAAAGTATCCGGTTGTACACCTCGTCTGATAAGACCATAATATCCCTGGCTAAAGCGATATTGGCAATCTCTCGCAGATCATCTTGAGTCAAAATCCCTCCGGTGGGATTCTGGGGAGAGTTGATGATGATCAACTTGGTTTTATCGGTTACCAGTTTCTTCAATTCGCCCGTATCCAATCGGAAATCATTTTCCTCTCTTAGCTGGATTGGAACTGCCTTGGCTCCGACGAACTCAATCACCGATTCATAAATGGGAAATCCGGGATTGGGATAAATGACTTCATCTCCCTCATTGACCAAAGCTAGAATGACGAAGAACATGATCGGTTTTGCCCCCGGCGTCACCACTACCATGTCCCGATTGACTTTGATCCCTCTGCTCCTGGCTATATCCTGGGCAATGGCTTCCCGTACATCCGGAAGCCCGGCAGACGGATTATAATGGGTCCATCCATCTCTAAGCGCCTTTATGGCGGCTTCGGTGATATTCTTGGGGGTATCGAAATCCGGCTCGCCGATCTCCAAGTGTACGATCTCTTTTCCCTGTGCTTCCAGTGCTTTGGCTTTGGCTAACACTTCAAAAGCCGTCTCCGTCCCCAATCTCGACATCCTATCTGCTAATTTCATGATAAACCTCCAAAAAATTCATGAATGATGACGGATGAATAATTAAGGATAAATATGCTTTCGCTTTTATTAATCATCCGCCATTCGTCATTCGTTATTTTGTTTTTAATTCGTCATCCGTCATACTTCATTCGTCATTTATTGTTTATCCGTCATCCGTCATTGCCTTTATTCTTCTTAGTTTTAGCGGCGGTCGGCCGACGGCGGACAGCGGACGGCTTTTTTCCGTCATTTTTTCTTTATATCATATATTTCTTTGGCCTTATTGGCAATATGCTCCGCCGAGACCTCAAACTCCTTGATCAGCTCCCACGACTGGCCCGACTCGCCGAATCTATCTTTCACCCCAACCATTCCTAACAGTATTGGTTTCTTGTATAGACTGGCTTCCTGTGAAACCACCGAGCTGATCCAGTTGCCGAATCCTCCTACCTGGTGCTCTTCTGCGGTTACGATCGCTCCGGTCTCCAAAGCTGCGCGGATGATTACTTTCTTATCCAATGGCTTCACCGTATGAATGTTGACAATCCGGGTCTCGATCCCGAAGTCCTCTTTCAATATCCAGGCCGCCCGCATGGCTTCCGGAACTTCCGGGCCGCAGGCGATGATGGTCAAATCCTCGTTCTCCGATTTATATTCCGATGCCAGCTTCACCTCGAATGCATCTTTGAATTTATCTTTCTCCCCCCGATAGCGGTAGATGTTGGCTTCCCCGAA
Source organism: uncultured candidate division Zixibacteria bacterium (assembly GCA_903908285.1). Lineage (GTDB taxonomy): Bacteria > Zixibacteria > MSB-5A5 > MSB-5A5 > SM1-73 > CAIVRH01. Next base: position 55,484 of record CAIVRH010000003.1, on the reverse strand, counting down.
TTTGAAGGGAGTATTGGCATCGGTGATGACGGGAGTCGCCTCGCGGGCAAACCGGATATATTTGGGTCCCTTCATGTCGAACAGGAAGTAATTCGTAGCTTTTTCCGTTTCCATGGCATCGCAGGGAACCGATACGTGCATATTGGGTAAACCGCAGATCTGGAACAGGTCTTCCAGCGCCTGGTGCGTGGCCCCATCCGGACCCACGGAAACGCCTCCGTGTGCTCCCACGATCAAAACGTTAAGATCCCCGTAACAAACCGTGGTGCGGATCTGGTCCAAGTTTCTGCCGGCAGCGAAAACCCCGTATGTGCCAAACACCGGGATCATCCCCTCTTTGGCCAGACCGGCGGCTACACAGGTGGCGCTTTGTTCGGCAATTCCCATGCTCAAGAACCGGTTTTTCCTTTCCGGGTGTTTATCATAGAAATTACTGATGGTGATGGAGCCGGATATATCCGCTCCCAAACAGACGATTCTCGGATCGTCCCCTTTCTTATCTAAAGCCCGTCCGAATCCCATCCGGGTAGGGTCCATATCTACTTTCATATTGCTCTGCTTATTCCACCAATAATCCCTTTTGAACCTGGGCATTTTGGCTTCCAATTTCTTGGTCGCCTCAGCCTGATAATCATCCGCCTTTTTGTACAATCTGTCCCGGTCTAATTTCTTGTCGAGCTTCAACTCTTTCAAGGCATCTTCCACCTGATCGCAGATCGGGGTTTTGCCGTGCCACCCGGCAATGTTCTCCATGAAACTTACCCCTTTTCCCTTGATGGTATGGGCGACGATCACCGTGGGCTGCCCCTTATGCGCTATGGCTTTTTCGAATCCGGCCAGGATTTCTTTCATGTTGTGTCCGTCGATCTCGATCACGTTCCATTTGAAAGCCTTGTATTTGTCCACGATCGGATCGATGTCCATCACGTCTTTGACCCAGCCGTCGATCTGGAGAAGGTTCTTGTCGATTATATTGATCAAGTTGTCTAAATGGAAATCCCCCGCCTCCATCGCCGCCTCCCACATTTGTCCCTCCTGCTGTTCCCCGTCTCCGGTAATGCAAAAAACGTGATAGTTTTTGTTTTGCAGTTTTGCCGCCAATGCTATCCCGGTGGCGATGCTCAATCCCTGCCCCAATGACCCGGTTGATGCTTCGACTCCCACTAGTTTCAGCCAATGGGGATGCCCTTGAAACGGGCTGTACAATTTCCTTAATTTGACCACCTCTTCCACGTCATAATATCCCGCCATTCCCAACCCTAAATAAAGGCAGGGCGCCTTATGTCCGGTGGACCAGATGATCCGGTCGCGGCCGTCCCAATCGGGATTTTGCGGATCGTGATTGGCTACTTGCAGGTATAAAGCCGCAGTGATATCCATGATGGACAAGGTCCCGCCCGAGTGCCCGGAACCCGCAGCACACAGGGAGACCAGGTTATAACCGCGCATCAAATTGGCGGCTTCTACCAGCTCTTCTACACTGTAATTTTTCTTCACTTTACCGGTTTTTGAATCAGTGATGGGCATTTTTCCTCCGGGGTTCGAAATTACGTAATTGCTATTCTAAAAAACCATTAAGTTTATACGCCTTTTTGCATGTTAAAGCTTGTGAAATTTGTAACATGCTCGGAATATACAACATGAATAGCTTTTGTCAATTTCTTTCTTGAAAATCGTAGGTCGGGCTGCACCAGCTGCCCGATAATCGGCTTGATTAGAGGAGAAAGTAGAAACTACCGGTTAGACTTGAGGGGACTTGCGTACGATATTTCTTAGTTATTTGTTAGTTATTTGAATGTTTAGAAGCTACATACTCCCACAAGTGGAGAGGGGAATATTATTGCATGGTTGGAAGTGGTACTGGTGTTTCTGATGTTTCTGGTGTTTCTGGTGATGAGGATAGTGGTTTTTGAGTTTTAATAATCGATATACAAAATAAGATAAGACGTTCATACTTGGAGACATAGCTACCTGCGTTTCTGGTGTTTCTGACGTTTCTGGTGTTTCTGACGATAGTTTTTTATTTTTTTTCATGCTTGTTGCTTTTTGTTGCGTAAGAACCTCAACTCCCCTTTTGAATTTTCCCCCTTTCCTACGGATCTTCGACCCTGCGGGTCTACGTCCCTACGGGTCTTCGATATCAGGGGGGAAAAGGAAAAACGAATTCCTCTGCATTGGTTCCGATTCACTTTTCTTTCATTACTCCTCTCACATATTCCGCTCCCATCTTTTTCACCACCAAAATAGTAGCAATATTGTAGTGAAAGCCCTCCTCCTTTATTACAGTAGGATTTTACTGCTACGACAGAAATACTTGACATGCTTGGATAAATGATTATAATGATTATTGTAAACAAAGAGGATTTACAAGAAATCGGGCGTGAGCCAATGTATCCAGAAGCAGGAAGAAAGTCTATATTCAGTCTGCACACATTTACCCTAAAATAATTTTCAAAGCCTATATGAAAAGCGATAAAGAAACAACCAATTCAGATCTAACATTTATTACCAATGAAGGAAATAGAAATCTTTTAGAAAGATTTCGGATACTTATTAAAGACACAAGGTTTTTTGATGTTCTGGTAGGATATTTCTTTTCGAGCGGATTTCATGCGCTTTACCAATCATTAGAGAAAACAGAAAAAATTAGAATCCTTATTGGCATAAGCACAAATAGGGAGGTTTATGATCTACTAAGCACCGCCCGCAAAGACAGTCAGCAAGCTATTCAGTTTTCTCACGCTGAAGCCAAGCAAGAGGTTGAAAATCTTGTTGAAAAAGAATTGGAGGATTCAGAAGACAATCGGAAAGTAGAAGAAGGTGTTGTAAAATTTATCGAATGGATCAGAAACAAGAAGTTAGAAATCAGAGCTTATCCTTCACAAAATATCCACGCCAAGCTTTATATTATGACTTTTGTCGAAGGTGACAGGGATGTTGGCAGGGTGATCACCGGGTCAAGCAATTTTACCCAGGCGGGTTTAGTGGATAATCTGGAATTCAATGTCGAACTGAAAAATTCCGCTGATTATGATTTTGCAAAAAAGAAATTTGAGGAGCTTTGGAAAGTATCTGCAGATGTCAGTGAAAAATATATTCAAACCATAGAAGAGAAAACCTGGCTCAATCAAAACATAACTCCCTACCAGCTTTATCTCAAGCTCTTGTATGAATATTTCAAAGATGAATTAAGCGAGACTGAAGAAGTCCATCGTAAGTATGTGCCCCAGGATTTTATGGAACTTGTGTATCAGGACCAAGCAGTCTTAAACGCCAAAAAAATCCTCGAGGAATATGGGGGAGTTTTTGTCTCGGACGTGGTGGGTACCGGGAAGACCTATATTTCAGCTATGCTTGCCGGTCAAATTGATGGTAGGACTCTGGTGATTGCACCCCCGCTTCTGCTTAACAAAGAAAATCCTGGCTCTTGGCCCAATGTTTTTTCTGACTTCAAAGTGTCGGCAGATTATGAATCGCTGGGAAAGCTGGATGACATTATTGACAGAGGAACTGAGAAATACAAAAATATTATCATTGACGAAGCACACCGTTTCAGGACAGAAACCAATATCACCTATGAAAAGCTGGCGGAAATCTGTCGTGGCAAACGGGTAATTCTTGTAACTGCAACACCCTACAACAATTCACCCAAAGATATTTTAAGCCAGATTAAACTCTTTCAAAAAACAAAGAAAAGCACTATCCCCAATGTCCCTGACCTGGAAGGGTTCTTTAGCGGACTCGAAAAGAAACTAAAAAACTTAGATCGCCAGCGCGATTATACAGAATACATTGAGATTGTAAAAGAAAATGCTAAATCAATCAGGGAAAAGGTCTTAAAGTATTTAATGGTTCGTCGCACCAGAACTGAAATCGCAAAATATTTTGCTGAAGATTTGAAAAAACAAGGATTTAAATTCCCAGACGTGGAAAAGCCTGAGCCGTTCTTTTATGAACTTAATGATGCAGAGGATGAAATATTCAACAAAACCATTGAACTTATCGCGCTTAAATTCAAATATGCTCGCTATACGCCCCTGCTTTATTATAGGGGAGTTGTAGATCAGCTTGAAAAACAGTCTCAGCGTAACATGGGCAAGTTCATGAAAATCCTTTTAGTAAAAAGGCTGGAGAGCAGTTTCTTTGCTTTTAAGAACTCTATTCATAGATTCATCCACTCCTACGATATGTTCATTAAGGAATTTGAAAAAGGGAATGTCTATGTTAGCAAAGAATACTCGAATAAGATATTTGAACTAATAGAAAATGATGATGACGAAGCAATTCAACGCTTGCTTGATGAAGGTAAAGCCCAGAAATATGGGAAAAAGGATTTTAGGGATGATTTCTTAACAGTTCTCCAAAGCGATTTTGAAATTCTAAAACAAGTGCAAGCGTTGTGGCAAAAAGTTGAACGGGACCCAAAACTACTCAAATTCATAAATGAACTTTCGACAAAAACAATTCTGAAAGAGAGCAAACTTATCATCTTTACTGAATCAAAGGAAACTGCCGAATATCTGGCAAAAAATATAGATAAAAAGTTTCCCAATACAACGCTATGTTATACCGGGGGATCGAGCGAAGCCACCCGGGATAAGGTGATTGAGAATTTTGACGCCAAAGCGCGCCATCCCAAAGATGACTTTCGAATTTTAGTCTCCACCGAAATCTTGTCCGAGGGCGTAAATCTGCACCGCTCTAATGTGGTTATAAACTATGATATTCCCTGGAACCCGACTCGTATGATGCAAAGGGTGGGTCGTATCAACCGCGTGGATACAAAATTCGATAAAATCTACACTTTCAATTTCTTCCCGACCATACAATCAAACAATCAGATCAAACTTAAAGAAGCGGCTGTAGCAAAGATAAATGCTTTCCTGACTTTGCTCGGAGGCGACGCCGCACTTCTAACCGAAGCCGAGCCTATCGGTTCACATGAGCTTTTTGACCGCTTAATATCCAAAAAAACAGTTACCGGGGAAGATGAGACCGAAGAAAGCGAACTGAAATATCTTCAGGTGATAAAGAATATCCGCCACAAAGAGCCGGACCTTTTTGAAAAAATCAAGCGTCTGCCCAGGAAAGCCCGATCTGCAAAGCAAAGAGACGATAGCAAGAAATCGCTTCTTACCTACTTCCGGCGCGGGAAACTCCAGAAGTTTTTCATGGCCAAAAGCACCAAAGATTCACAAGAGCTTGACTTTCTCACTGCTGCAAAACTGCTTGAAAGCACCCCCCAAGAAAAGAAACAGAAATTGCCGGGTGAGTATTATGAGCTTTTGGACAAGAATAAAGAGGCGTTCATTTTTGCCACCACAGAAGAGATGATAGAACCACAGTATAGGCGGGGCAGGGACAGCGCTTTCAATGTTCTTAAGATTCTCAAAATCACAATGAAAAACACCCAGCAATTGACTGACGAACAGGAATTATATCTTAAAAAAGTAATCACCCAGCTTGAGGAAGGTGGCTTACCCAAACAAACGACCAAAGAGACTCTCAAAGCGTTAACCAAAATGAAGCAAGACCTAAAGAGTCCATTGAAAGTATTAGCGACGTTACAGACCCATATACCTTTGCGTCTATTGGAAGGTCATTATGCCGAGCAGGTTCCGACTGGACTGGGAAAGCGTGAAGTTATTTTGTCGTTGTATTTAACCGGTGAGTGATTATGGACAAAATTCAAGCACAAGCTATCGTCAGAAATACTTTTGAGAATTCTTTTGACAAAAGCAGGTTTACTGAATTCATCAAACATCTCCTCAATTTTGTTGAAGAAGCACCTTTTTCCTACAAGGGCAATTTAATTCCTGATGCATATGAGCAACATATCAGCTTGCTGGAGAGAATTGGCAAATATACAGATGGCGAGCATAAGATTGACATTTTGATCGTGAAGCTTAAAAAGGAGACCTCCATTGAGAGAGCTCGCACCATGCAGAGGAATTTTATTGCGCGATATCTGAATGGAAGCCGGGGTGGAGAATTAAAAGACGCAGCCTTGGTAGCATTTGTTTCTCCTAGCAATGAGGACTGGCGGTTTTCTCTGGTTAAGATGGACTACCGCTTTGAAGAAGGCAAAGACGGAAAGGTTAAGGTTAAAGAAGAGTTTACTCCGGCTCGGAGATGGTCGTTTTTAGTTGGTGCAAACGAAAACAGCTACACAGCCAAAAGTCGTTTAGTCCCGATCATTGCAGATGATGACCGCAATCCCACACTTGAAAAACTCGAAGAAGCCTTTAACATTGAAAAAGCTACTAAGGAATTCTTCGGGAAATATCGTGACCTATTTTTGTGGACTAAAGAAGAGCTGGACAACGTGGTATCACAACATAGCAAAATCAAAGCTGATTTTGACAATAAAACCGTCAATACGGTTGACTTTGCCAAGAAGCTTTTAGGACAAATTGTCTTTCTATATTTTCTACAAAAGAAGGGTTGGTTCGGAATTCGAAGAGACGACAATTGGGGCACTGGTTCAAAACATTTTTTGCGAGAATTATTTGAAGGTAAGCACGGAAAGTATGCTAATTTCTTCAATGACATACTTGAACCACTGTTTTACGAAGCTCTGCGCATAGACAGAAGCCATGATGATGATTATTATAGCCATTTCAACTGCAAAATTCCTTTCTTGAACGGTGGTCTCTTTGACCCAATCAACAATTACGATTGGGTGCATACCGATATTCTTCTACCCAATGATTTATTCTCCAACACAATCAAAACCAAAGAGGGCGATGTCGGAAACGGCATACTCGACATCTTTGATCGCTACAATTTTACCGTCAAAGAAGACGAGCCATTAGAGAAGGAAGTAGCTATTGACCCGGAATTGCTTGGAAAAGCGTACGAAAAATTCAATGCGATCCGACTGGATAATTACGAAGAATATATTAAAGCGTTAAAGAGCGGAATAAAGGGAGAAGAGAATAAATTCAACAAACAGTTTGGGGTTTACTATACACCTCGGGAGATAGTCCATTATATGTGCCAACAGAGTTTAATCTGCTACTTGCACACAGAGTTGAACCAGGAAGTAACTTCCTACGAGAAAATCGGTGAACAGCAAACATATCTAATAGGGGATCAAGGGAAAATAGGACAACTGGATTTGAGTGTAAAGCATACAATTGGTCAGGAGATACCCAAAGAAGACATTGAGACTTTCATCAAGTATGGAGAGCAGGTAAGCGAAAACGAAGCAACAGTTATAGCAAAAGGAAGGGAAACTGACACATATTACCATAGAATTCCTGAGAGCATTAGACAAAATGCTCAACTGATTGATAATAAGCTTACAAATATTGAAGTCTGCGATCCAGCAGTTGGCTCTGGGGCATTTCTTGTCGGGATGATGAGTGAGATAGTGAAAGCGAGGAATGCGCTCTCCTTTTATATCAAAGATCCAAACAGCGCGGTTTACAACTTCAAGCGTCACTGTATAGAAAAATCCCTCTACGGTGTAGACATTGACCCCGGCGCTGTGGAGATTGCCAAGCTACGTTTGTGGTTATCGCTTGTGGTGGATGAGGAAGACATCAAGCAAATAAAGCCCCTGCCGAATTTGGATTACAAAATTGTGTGTGGGAATTCCCTTTTAGGTGTGGAAAAGAATATTTTTAACAACGAATTATTTATCGAATTGGAACGTTTAAAACCTCTGCTTTTCAATGAAACCAACCCGACAAAAAAGCAGGAATACAAACGACAAATTGACGACCTGATTAGTAAGATAACCAACGGACATAAGGAGTTTGATTTCGAGGTGCATTTTTCGGAAGTGTTTCATAAGAAAGGTGGATTTGATGTGGTGATTGCAAATCCGCCATATGTGCAGATAAAACAAATACCTTGGGATGACAGAAAAATTTATGAAAATAAATTCAAATCTGCAGTTGGACGCTTCAATATCTTTTATTTCTTTTTGGAAGCATCCAGTAAAACTGCAAAATCACTGGGATTTTCCACATTTATCGTTCCAGATAGATTACTTCTTAATACCCAATGCCATCAACTTAGAAAATGGTTGTTAGAAGATCAGACTATTGTGGAAATTGATTCTTTTGCTGAAGGAGTTTTTGATGCCGTAGTTGACTCCATTATCATTATATATCGAAATGTTAGGAGTAATGAAGAAAATATAAAAGCAAAACCCCGAGTAACATTAGATCTTTTAGAACAGGGCTCAGTTATAGAAATTCCCGTTTATCACTTTTCAAAATCGTCAAGTAGCCAGTTTGATTTATCTTACCAGCCCTTAATTTCAAAGCTTTTAGAGAAAATAAAATCCTGTTCTGTGCCTTTAGGCGAAATTAGCGAAACAAAAGATGGAATTATTCAAGGATAAATTGCAGATAAACTCTTTCTAAAACAACCCTTAGACGAAATGTCCAAACGACTTTTGTTTGGGGGAGATGTTAAAAAATACACAATTAGATTTAATAATAATTGGGTAAATTATGAACCTCATGAAATGATGAGATTAGAAGTGAAGCGTAGAGGTCCAGGTATTAGACATGGACTATGGATGAGAATCCCAGAAATATTCGAAAGAAATAAAATTCTAACTCGGCAAACAGCGGATGAAATTATTGCCGCTTATGATACAGATAAGTACTATTACTCCAATACTTTACATGGAACAACTATTGTAAATCAAAATTACCAGCCAATCTACGTGCTCGCTCTTTTGAATAGCAAGTTAATGACATGGTATTACCGAAGCACTACAGCAGAAGAAGGAAAGGTTTTTGCTCAGATTAAAATTGAATTGTTGCGCTTATTACCAATCAAAAAGCTACCAACTGAAGACCATGTGCTTTCCATTACCCTCGTTGACCACATTCTTGCCATCACCAAAGACGAAGACTATTTTCAAAACCCCGAAAAGCAGGCAAAGGTAAAAGCACTGGAGCGGGAAATTGACCAATTGGTGTATAAGCTCTATGGCTTAACCGAAGAGGAGATAAAGATTGTGGAGGGGGAATAACCAACCCCCCTTATTCCTTCTCCCGCCTTTGGCGGGTTCAGGACCTGACGGCAGGGGGGCAAAAACCCAGCATCCAAGTCCCCCTGACAAGGGGGATCCAGGGGGTTCTAGAAGTTGTCCCCCTGACAAGGGGGATTTAGGGGGTTCTAGAATGCTTGTATAACCCCCCTTTCGAATTTCCCCCCTTTTCCGGGGGGCAAAAACCAAGTGCAGTTGTCCCCCTGACAAGGGGGATTCAGGGGGTTTTAAATAATACCATGAAAACCAAACCACCCGACAAGTTCAACTATCTCCCCTACAAAAGAAAACTAACCGAGTTGGCTCGGAGGAATAGAAATAATCCCAGTCCGGCAGAAAAGAAAATCTGGTACGAGGTTCTATGTCGAAAGCAATTTGACGGATACAAGTTCACCCGCCAAAAGCCGCTCGGTGGCTATATTGTTGATTTCTATTGTTCGAAACTACAATTGGTCATTGAAATAGATGGTGATTCTCATGCAGAGAATATGGAGTATGATAAAACCAGAACAGAGGCATTGAGTCAGCTTGGATTACGAGTTCTGCGATATACTAATCGTGATGTGTGTAATAATATTGAAGGTGTTTATCAGGATTTGATGCAGATTATAAAACCCCCCTACCCCCCTTATCAGGGGGGCAAAAACCCAGCATCCAAGTCCCCCTGACAAGGGGGATTCAGGGGGTTCTAAACACACAGACCCACCCCCCTTTCGAATTTCCCCCCTTATTCCTTCTGTCATATGACTTCAGGACCTGACGGCAGGGGGGAGAATTTAGTAGGGACAACTCATGAGTTGTCCCTACAACTTAATGCAAATGGTCTGTAGTAGTAGGGCAGGAGCCCCAAGCTCCTGCCATCAAGCTTGACACCTGGCAATGAATTCATTAAATTCTTTTATTACTGGGAGCAGTCTTTATGGAAAATACAAAAATAGCTTTGTTCAAAGGCAAAACAATTAGAAGAATCATCTATCAAGATGAATGGTGGTTTTCGGTGATAGATGTGTGTGAAGCTTTAACAGATAGCGTAAATCCCCGGGATTATTGGTTTAAGATGAAAATCAGGGTTAAAACCGAGGATGGGCTTGAACTGTCGACAATTTGTCGACAGTTGAAAATGAAAGCGCCGGACGGCAAAATGAGGGAAACCGATTGCGCGAATACGTTGATTCCGGAGTGTATTGGATAAAATTAAACAGAGAAAAAAGAAGTGAACTGGTGACAAATTGTCACCAGTTGAAATTGGAAGCACCTAACTTCAAGATAAAACCACATTTTCATACCTAACCTGCAGTCTCTCTTCCCACCCTAAACAAATTCGATACAACTTCGGTGGTGAAAAGCACAGCTCCCCAATATATGAGAGACGGAGTGTATTATGCATACACCCTTTCCGAATTTACGGTATGTGTTGCTTTGCCTTTATTGAACCTTTGAACTCTTGAACCTTTGAACTTTTTCCGGCGTTGAAAGTGAACAAAAAATTAACAACCACCACCCCCAAGCCCCCCAATCCCCCCCTGCCCCCCCCAAATCCAATTCGCCGGACATTGAAAAGATGAAAAAAATGCAATCCGGAAGTTCAGTAAGTCCAGTAAGTCCAGTAAGTCCAGCAAGTCCAGTAAGTCCGGAAGTCGGGATCTTTTAGGAGTGCGGAAGCTCATCCAAAAGATCCCGTCCTTCGCATAGCTCAGGATGGTGAGCGAAGCCGAACCACCAAAGGCGGGGCTTCCGCAGGCATTAGCCCCGCTAAGCGGGATTTCCGCTTCGCTCCAACAAGCTAATGCACTCCTGCTATTCTCCACTATTTATTGCCACGACCTGAAGGTCGTGGAATGAAATGATGAACACACGCATCCACTTGGGCTTTAGCCCAAAGAACATTCTTTCCCTCTCCCCAAAGGGGAGCAGCTCAAGATTCCTGTACGAACAGAAAAAATCCCCTCTCCTACTTGAGGAAAGGGGATTTTCTCTTTGGCATTTATCCGTTATGGTTCGATGAACTCACCACAAGTCCGTCATTCGTCATTAATCATGAATTAAATTTTCCTTTTTCCTTCTTCCTTCTTCCTTCTTCCTTTTGTTTTTGCGGCGGTCGGACGCTTTTATTCTTCACTCTGCATTTTGCAATCTGCAATCTTCAATGACTCTTACCCTCCACGCATCCTCTCTTCAGCGGATCACCCATGCGGAAAAGATAGTTGGTCAGGTAAACTATGTCTCCCACGGTAATCGCACAATCGGCATTGGGATCACCGGCCGAAAGGGGATCGGGAGCGGGTCCGGACCTGTATAGATAATTGATCATATAAACCAAATCCGCTATCGTGACAAAACCATCTTTATTGGCATCTCCATAGATATAGGTATAGCCGGATGCATAGATCAAAGCCTTATAGCAGTTGATCCGTCCATGTCCCAGCTCGTAGCTTTTTCCGGTCTCGATGTAATAAGTGTATTCACCCACCTGGTCCGCACTTTGCTCGATGATATCTCTTAATTCGTGCGCAGTGAAATTGGGTTCGATAGAAAGCAAAAGTGATGCTAAACCGGTAACCATGCCGCATGACATGGAGGTGCCGGCGATATAACCATAATTTGGGGTAATGTTATAAGGCGGGTTATTCAAAACCACCGGATAATTCGGGGTGGTGGAGAAGATATCGTTGGTTCCCCAGGGAGTCCCCTGGCCGCCGGGAGCTGCCACGCTGATGGAAGCACCATAGTTCGAGAAGTCCGCCAGCCGGTCATTGTAGTTGGTGGATGATATCGCCATGACGTTAAGATACCTATCCGCATAATGAGCGGGATATTGCACCGAATCCTGGAATCCGTTGCCGGCGGAGGTTACCAGTAACACATTATGGCTGTCGGCATAAGCCACCGCTGCTTCCTTGATGGATGATGCCATTCCGCCGCCGCTGTAGTTTATCACCCTTACGCCATAATCGACTGCATGCAGAACCCCGTTTTTGAAAGTGTTATGCGTCCCTATCCCCATACTATCGAATACCTGATCTATCAAAATCCGGCAGTTCCAATCCACTCCCGCTACACCGGCATCGTTGTTGGTCATGGCGGCGATTATTCCCAAAACATGGGTACCGTGCCCGAAATGGTCCGCCACCGAGTCTCCGTCATTCGCCAGATCCGCACCCAATTTATATCTGTTGGCATCGCACAAATCCGGGTGATACAGGTACGATCCCATAAACAGAGGAATTCCCGAATCCAAAATACCGATCAAGACATTCGAACTCCCCGGAGAGATGTCCCAAGCTGCCGTAACGTTTATATCCGCCCCCGGAATTCCCCCCGGAGGTTCCTGTCCATAATTATAAAGCCACCACTGGTAACCGTTGTTAAAATAATAATCGTTAGGCGGATACATGGCCCGATCCACCATATTCGGCTCGGCAAATTCGACCAAACCGCTGGAATTCAAGTTATCCAGCGCTGTAAAAATGTCAGCGGATGAGGAAAGTTCCAGCCTCCCCGTATTCAATTTATCAGGTCCTTCCGCCAGCTTTGCCCCGCTGCCTTTGAAAAATCGATCTAAAGCGCCAAGCTTGGTATTCGGTTTCATTTTGAAAAGGATGTCTCCCTCCACATATTCGATCTCTTTCCCCTTCCACTTTCCCTTCAACGTCCTTTTCCCGTTGAACGTTGCCGGGTAAAGAGATGAGGTAAAAAAGAAGATCCCCATCCAAATGAAGATAATCGATCTGGCCCGCATTTTACCTCGTATTTTCTAAAAGAACAGTCCTTTATATATAACGTCACCCAGCTATACTAAATGAAGTTTTCATCTGAAAATTATTACCATAAATTTTACCTGCAGAATTCCGTTTCAGCCAACCAATCCCGGGGCATTCCATTGGTTATCCGCCTAGGCGCATCCTATACCGGGCTTAAGCCCGGACTTGAAAAGATAATTTATCAGGTAGAGCACATCGCTGACATCCACCACGCAGTTTGCTGTCGGATCACCCAGCCTTAGCGGATCCGGTACTGGTCCTCCCTTATATAGATAATTAATCAGAAACAGCACATCATTTATATCTATGATTCCATCCTGGTTTGCATCTCCGGTGTGATCAGCCATAAATCTTGACAGGGTGAGAGTCGGATCTCCCAAAAGGGTCATACCATAAAACCAGGCACGGGATTCCTCACCGGCGCAGGTCTCGATGTCGTTTTTACACCAGGATAAAAATGCATCGCCAAAAGTAGCTCCGTCTCCCAAAGGGGTATAATAGTCATAAAAACAGAGCATGCTTCCGGTTTTGGTGGAACCGAGAGAAATCAGACCATAGGTGCTCTGAAAGATATACCAATCCCCCATGTCGTCGTCTTCCACATAGCGGCAGTTGGAACAAGCAAAAAGATTATAGAACAGCACCTGTACATCAATATCCTCAATCTCATAATTGTAAAACAATTGATAATTTCCATCTCCCGATACCAGATAATGAGCCCAAGGGGAAGAATGTGAAGTGATCAGCAGATTTTCGTAGCGATTGTTCGTGCTTTGCCTTACCCTTTGCATATAATCTGCTCGATTGGTCTGATAGATGTCGGTTACCGCAGTCGTGGCGGGGTATGCCATAGCCACTTCGCTTTCCCACCCATAACAACACCAGTCGTTATCCAGATAAGCCAAAGCTTTATCCTCCAGCCTAAGTTCCCCGGTCCGGTAACGATGATTTTTGTCGAAATAATTATCCATCATCACCCGTTCGGAGGCGCTATGGTAGGTTAAGTTTTTCGCCAGAAGCCTCCCTACCCATATATCCGCCTGCATGCTCCCGCTCCCGTCTTGGTGATTATCATACAAACCGTCGGCATCTGCATCCGACCAAAGTCCATTCAAATCCATATAAAACAGATCGATGGGGAATTGCACATTTGCTCCGCCCCACGACTCTGGTTCGGTCATCTCGTACCAGGGGACCGCCAGATCCCCTATGAGTATGGCACCCACTATCTGCCGGGCATTCCATTCCGAAATCAAAAGATTCTTAAGTGCCACCTCATCCCCATCGTTGTTGGCAGTATAGATGTTGACATTGTATCCCTCCGCCTCCAAATCAGCCAGATAGACGGAGAATTTGGTCTGGATCTGCGGTTGAAGATTCGTGTTAATTATGATGCATATGGGCATATTCCCTTTGTTCCCCGCATAGATTAAACGGGCTTCCAAACCCCGCGCAAATTCCCGGCTATTATTATACTCCTGAAAGGTAATGGGATTCCTAAAAGGATCCATCCAGCGAAGAGGTTTTATCTTTTTATAATCGAAGTTTGGTTTACCCCAAACACTGCCCAAAGTCAGAACGATCAAACTTAATATTATCAAAACCCATAACAGTTTCTTCATTTTTCACTCCTCTTTTAAAAATCCATATAATCTGTACCTTTCTAACCCTTCTTTTTCCTTTCTTCGTAGCAGAAAAAGTACATCGGGAGTTTAGACTCTCGGTTAAGTAGGTTATTCTCGTTAGGATCAATCCATCCGCTACGGTACCAAGGTATAGGTTTGATTGCTCATATTCTTTTGTCCTTTCTAAACAGCGGATAGCGGACTGCTAACGGCGGTCGTCTTCTAATCCGTTAAATCCGTTTGATCCGTTGACAATTTTCAGGCACAACCCTTCAACGGTTGTGGTCCTCCCTTGAAGAGATAATTGATCAAATGCACCACATCCCCTATCTCCACCCGACAATCTCCATTGATGTCACCCCGGGATATAGGTGAAGGGGAGGGTCCTTTTCTGTAAAGATAATTCACCAGAAATACCACATCCCCGATATCTATATTTCCGTTTCCATTGACATCTCCGTAGTTTTCCAGATCAAAGCTGAAAACCTCATTGGACCAACTGCTCTCCCCCCATTTGTCATCAGCTTTCACTTTCCACCAATAAATTTGGCTATTTGCCAAAGAGGCGTAGTATTGGCTTGTATTCAATCCGTCAATGATCGAAGTCGACTCGGAATTAAATTGCGGGGAGGAACTTATGTAGAGGGTATAAATCACCCCATCAGATGGATTGGGGTCGATGGCATCTTCCCAATCTAAAGGGACCGGTTTTATCAGCACGGTATCTTGATTCATCGGCAAAAGCAAAGAAAAAGAAGACGGTGGAAGGTTCGGTTCCGGCTCTCCCCAGAAAAATGCTCCGGTAGTACGAAGGGAGTTGTAAGAATCACCCTGGTACCGGGAATAAAGCAAAAGCGATTGTCTGGTCAAGGAGCCAACCCCTATAGACTTGGGACCGGAAGATATGGAAGTGTAAGAATATGGAGAAATTTCCGTAATCAGGATTCCGTCCATATCCAATACCGTTCCATTTAATGTTACACGGCTGGTATATAGGTAACCCGTTTCCCATACGATCTTATTCCAGCTTACCACGTAATTTCTCCCGTCGAAAGTAACCGAGGGGTGTTCTTCCGTATCATAGGTCAGGGCGATTTCTATACCCCCCGGATCCAAAACCTGTCCGGAAGAGGTAACCCGGGTTCCGTAGATATGGGCATCGGGCCAGTGGGTGCCGAAATCCTCCCAGACTACCAGAAAATTTTCCCCATCCGAAGCGACTTTTGGATTTTGCTGCATGCCATTGGTAATCCGAATGCCAAAGGGAGGATAAACCATTCCGTTGGTATCCACTAAAGCACCATATATATCCCAGAAATTTTCATCTACCCACACCACCAGAAATTTCCCCCCACCAAAAGCTATATCCGCATATCTTTGCTTATCCCCTGAAGAAATGGAAATAGGCTCAGGATCGATCATTTCCCCGCTTTTCGATACTCTTTTTCCCTCAATCTTAAAAGAAGCTCCGGAAGAATCGAGTGTCTTGTGCCATACTATCAGAAAATTCGTTCCATCAAAAGCGATTCCCGGATGTCTCTGGGCAGAGGTTGGATCGACCTGTATAGGTATACCGGCACTATCCGAAACCATACCTGTGGAATCTATTCGGGCACCATATATATCGAAATTCTGATGGCGAAAATCCTCCCACACTGCCAGAAAATTCCCGTCTCCGGTAGAAAGAGACGGAGCCAATTGATCCTCTGCCGCTGAACAGACTTTAATAGTAGTCGGATCAAGCAAATTTCCGAACCGGTCTATTCTGGCGCCATAAATATCTTGATTCTCTTCCCAAACTGCAAGATACGAACTGCCGTTCCAAACCGAAACTCCGGAAAGTTGAGCATCGCAAGACCGGGAGATAACATATGGATTCGGATCCAGGGTCTGACCCAAGGTATCCAGGCGTATCCCCGCTATATCCCAAAACTGTCCGTAATCGCCCGATTCCCAAATGGCCAGATAGTTCATTCCGTCTGACGAAATCCCTGGGGATATTTCCGAATAGATAAAAGAAGTGATCCTTCTTCCGCCCAAATCTGCGACTATTGCATCCGAGGTCACCTCGGTTCCGTAGATATCATAACCGGTACTGTCAAAATTCCTTTCGTCCTCCCAGATCACAAAATAACTGTTATTTATCGATGCCGTTTTTGATTTGCGCTGTTCTTTTAAAGCCGGGCAGACCACAAATCCGTCAGTGTCCAACACCGCTCCATCCTCTGCCCTTATTCGAGAAGCGTATATATCACCATAAGCACTGTCGCACCGGTAGGTATTGAAACTGACTAAGAAATTCTCTCCATTCGAAGCGCAAGAAGGGCTATCCTGTCCCCTCGGATCGGTGGAGATATCAATTCCGCTTGAATCCAACAGCACTCCCTCTGGGGTTATCCGCGCACCGCGGATAGAAGAAGGATTGGGTCAGCCTAAGGCATGTTCCCAAGCCACGAAATAAACCGAGCCATTATAAGCAATGGAGGGAGTTTCCTCCCAGGCGAGATCACTGGAAATTTGAATCCCCTGGGGATCCAACACCTGTCCTGAAGAGGTAACCCTGGTGCCGTAAATGTCATCATAGGTGGTAGTACTGCGGTCATCTGACCAAACCACAAGGAAATTGGTTCCGTCCCATGCCACATCCGGATAAGATTCCCAGCCTTCTCCGGTAGAGATGGGAAAACCGTCCGGATCCAAAACATTGCCCGAAAAATCCACCCGAGCCCCGTAGATATCATCGCTGGCGTTTCTATAATCGGTCCATACCACCAGATAATTTTGATCCCCTCCTGCCACCTTAATACCGGTCTGCATATTGGGGACGGTACAGATTTTAATCCCAATCGGATCGAGTACTTCACCCAAAATAGATACCCTGGCACCGAAGATATCCCTGTCTGTACTGATCCTTTCATCCTCCCACACCACCAGATAATTCGTTCCACCAAAGGCAATTGCAGGTAAGGATTGAGTAGCATAAGCACTAGCAGAAAAGCAGTCCGAGGAGAGCGGAAATTCAGGCCAGGAAGAAAAAGCCTCTCCCGATAAAATAAGAACAAAGGGTATTGAAAAAAGTAGAATTCTTATATAACATCTATTGGTTAAGTGCCTTAGCTGATTTGTCATATTTAAACCTTTCTATTTTTCGTTCTTTTCGGAAATTTAAACAGCTCTTGAAAATTATATAATACCACTTATTACAATATAACCAAAGATCATTATTAGTCAATATTTATTATGACCTAATTCATCCTCATTCTTGAATTCTTAATTAGCTGAAGTCGTTGTATTAACGTACCTTACATGTACAAACCAATATATTTTGGTGCAACATATAAGTTCAACCTAAGTACCCAAAAATAAAAAAGCCAATGAGTTTTCACACTCGTTGACATTTAGGTATTAAAGACTTCAGGTTTTAACTACGAACTACGAACCATGAACTTTGAACCGCATTAAATACCCCCGGCCCGACTTGAACGGGCGACCAAAGGTTTAGGAAACCTCTGCTCTATCCAAACTGAGCTACGGGGGCAGGTTTTAGTAACCGGTTATTAGTTCGTAGTTCGGAGTTCGTGGTAAAAAGACAAATCTATGTAAATCAAAACCGATTATTCTTTTATGCTGAAACAGTTCTCCTGGTTATACCAGATCTCCTACATACTTGGTATACGATTTGGTCTTCCCCGGATTTGGCAGGATCAAGTTAGCATCCAGAACACAGTAGTTTCCTCCGTTAATCCTTATACCCAGACTGACCTGTCCCTCGGCATTAGCGGTTATCTTAACATTAACCGGTATGCCTTCCGGCAGGATCACAGATTTTTCAATCATCTTTAAGCTCCTTTCCGAATCCCTCTCCTCTGGGGAAAGAGTATGGTTAGGGGGAATTAACTCTCTTAAGGCTTACAAACCTTGCAAGGAACATACCCTTGTTTTTCTGCTTCTTCCTTGTCTTTGAAATATATGTAATTTTTGGATTTTAGTTTCTTAACTGATCTGCAATTGAGTTTATGGAATTTCTTGGATTTGATATTACCAATATATTTATATTCAGTAGTTGGTGTAGTTTGATTCTCTGAATAAGAACCATGGAATAGAAGCAAAACAAACAAAAGGATTAAAAATAACAGTAAGATTTTCTTCATATCAAAAGCTCTTCATCCCAAGATTTCAACTTCTTATTTTTTTCAAACGATCCCTCCTGTATATCCATAACATACCATGTTTTACCTTGGGTACAATTGTATCAATGCGGTGTCGTTGGTAACAATCTGCTGACTTCACTCGCTTTATGTCGGCATTCTAAGTAATCAGACCTGTGCTGACTGGTAAAATCGCTATAATCGTCCCATCCTCGGCTGAATTGCTCATATTTGCCGATCATCTCATAATACTGCTGAGTCTTACTATCAGGCAGGTGATGAGAAAGATATGTCCATTCCTGCTCTAACGGGTTCCAATATAGCATGGTATCTGAAGTGATTCCCAAGCTATCAATCAGCCATTGGGTATACTTATCCCTGGACCAATGTTCATCCGCCATTTTATTACAATCTGTTACATTTTTCGAATTGCTGCAGGTATCCAAATATACCACGATCAGCATCACAGAAATGATTACTGTAAGTTTTATGAATGAGGCATTTTTCATTTAAACCACTTTATTTCAAACTTCTCATATCAAAAACCAAGGTGTTATTAAATTTGTATGTCGGGTTCCCTGAGGGTGCCCGACGAAATTAATTAAACTGTTTGGTAGCTTTCCAATGGCTCGCAACCCAACCTACTCATATCTTATTAGAGTAAAAAGATCGTAATCCTTCAGCTTATCTCTTCCATTCAAAAATCCCAGCTCGATCATGACCAAAATTCCAGCCACCTCTCCGCCTAACTTTTCCACCAATTTGCAAGCCGCTTTGATAGTTCCCCCCGTGGCTAAAAGATCATCCACGATCAAGACCTTTTGTCCCGGAAGAACCGCATCTTTGTGAATTTCCAGTCTATCCGTGCCATATTCCAGGTCGTATTTCTGCTCCACCGTATCTGCAGGAAGCTTGCCGAATTTCCTGACCGGTATAAATCCCACCTTCAGCCGGTTCGCTAAAGCCCCGCCGAAAATAAATCCCCGCGACTCCACCGCCGCCACTAAATCAATGCTCTTGTCTTTGCATTGATCAAAAAATATGTTCATGACCTCTTCAAAAGCATCACCCTTTTTTATCAAAGTGGTAATGTCTTTGAATACTATTCCCTTCTTGGGATAATCCGGTATATCTCTTATCAGTTCACTCAGCTTTTGGATTTTGTTGGAATTATTATCCATCAGAGACCTCTTGGTTTTAACCTCACCCCCTTGGTCCCCTTCAGGGTGAATCCCTTCAGGATGAACCCCTCTCCTTAATTAAGTTGAAAATCCCGCCAAAGGCGGGGGAGAGGGGGAAACACGGGGAAAGATTAGAATCTTATTTCGAATCCTTTGAATTTGCTTTCGAATTCACTCCAGTTTATTTTTATATCAGTAACATGGGCGGAATGCGGTCCAATTCTCAATTCCCCGGCAAAATCGATGATCAATCCCTGATCCCCCTCTACTTCCACTTCCACATCGCCATCAGGTAGATTTCTGACATATCCTGCCAGCTTGGATTCTTTTGCTCTCCGCATCACAAACCAACGATAACCCACTCCCTGAACCATCCCGGTAATTAGAAGATGAGCGCTTGCTTGTTTAATAGCCATGATATCTTGAGCTCCATACCTTCAACTCATTCAAGTTGATTTTACCAACTTTACGGCAGTTTTAACTGCCTCTTCCGGATCTTTTGTCTTGATGATTTTTTCGGAGACATCCCAGGTGGAAATGCCGATCACTGGCTTACCTAATCTTAGGGCAAATGCGATCTCCGTCAGCGTGCCAAATTCTCCTGGGAGTGCAATCAATGCATCGGAGTTACGGACTACCAGAATATTTCTAACCTCACCTAAACCTGTAACTATGGGAAAATCTATGAATGGATTGGCTTGATATTTGTCGACACCAGGAAGGATTCCGACTGTAATCCCTCCCTGCTTTTTAGCCCCTCGTGCAGCAGCTTCCATCACCCCGCCTAATCCCCCGCAAACTAAGACCGCTCCTGCATTCGCGATCCTTTCCCCCACCTCTTCTGCCAGCTTATATACTTCTTCCGAACAATCCCCCCCACCAATCACCCCAATATATATAGGTTTTGCCTTTTGCATTTACCCCTAACCATGAACCACAAACTACGTACCAAATTAAAAAATCGGGGCGACTGGATTTGAACCAGCGGCACCTTGGTCCCGAACCAAGTGCTCTACCAGGCTGAGCCACGCCCCGATAGTTCATACATCGGGAGTTATTTTACATTCTTTTGAAGTAAATGTCAATAAAATAATTAAAAACAAAGGAAAATGGAAAACAAAAGCATGAAAAATAACTGATGATGGATGATGAATGACGGAAAGCACAACACCAGAAAATGGAATAACTGAGCTATACCAGTAGAAGGAGTATTTCAAAACTCGAAATCAGAAAAATATTAATATTTAAGCTACTTTTTTACCTTGAAAAGTAAAAATCCGTGCATGGTATCAAGACCATTCGCCATCATGGGCTGATGAGTAATGATTAAGAGATACTCCGGAGGAAAATAGTATACTTTGGAGAATTGATAACCAATATATAGTCCACGTTTATAATGATATATTAGTTCGCCCTTAACGCCTTCAAATATTGGTATCGAAATACCTCCCAAATCATGATCTTCAATCCACTTCTGCTCATATCCTTCGCGACTTGCAGCCAGGAATGAATATAGCAATCCAGAATCAGGTTGCGGAGATATTATCCGGAATGATGCTGTGGAGCAAGACCATACACCTGAACTCTCACTAAATTCTTGAGGTATCTCTAATGATAGGTGTTTTATGCATTCAGTTAACCAACCCCACTCTCCGAACTCGAGCAAATCGCTGTCATTGGAATATACTTTCTTGTCTGCGATCGATAGCTGAATGAGATGAGACCATTGACACTCACCGTCAACATCTTCTGTAATCCAGAAGGTTTTGCTTCTTTCACTATGTGATAATGAAGAATAACCACGGGTCAACGCACGAAAGGTGATCGTCTGATGGCAGTTTGTGGTAGCATGAGAACTTACTGGAAACATAAGACTAATACTACAGACAAAAAACAATAGAATCGTCTTCTTGTGAGGCATTACAACCTCCAGATAATAAGATAAGATTTAAAACAAGGGGACCACCTTTACCCTATTGTCGAAAAAAATCCCTGGTGCCAAAAATCGACACCAGGGATTTATCTTCTCTTTTGGTTACATGGCATGTTCCCCCAACTTAAGGGGGATAAGGTATTTAGTCTCCCGTTTATCTCAGCAAAGTCATCTTCATGATCGACTCGTAGCTGCCGGCTTTGATCCGGTAGAAATAAATTCCGCTGGCTACGTCGCTTCCCTGCTCATTCTTGCCATCCCAAGTGACCGAGTGTACCCCTGCCGGAAGATTCCCATTCACCGGAGTGGAGACCACCTGACCCAGAACGTTGTAAATCCTCAAGGTCACTTTAGCATCCTGAGGCAAGCTGTATTTGATCACTGTCTCCGGGTTGAATGGATTGGGGTAATTTTGCTCCAGGCTGAAAACAGTGGGCTTTGACTGTTCTGTTTCACTGGCGTCACCAGCCTTGATGGGAATAGGAATATCTGCATCCTGCAGAGTTTTCCCGCAGATGGAACTTCCCTTCTCATCCACCAAGTCGTAGTAGAGCTTCCCGCCGGTCAATGACCACGGGCTGATTTTAAGTTCAGGTAAACTACCGCTTTTTGAGGTAAAGTACATGGTGGTTAAAAGACCTTCGCCCGGCTTAAGAACGTCATCGATTTCCTCGTTCAAAGCCCGAATCATTCCGATGAGCACTTTTTTGTTCTGGTTGTCTATCTGGGGATAAAGCTGGAAATTCTCCACCCGGCTATTCGTAAACTCGATCTTGGTGCATTGGATGTCGGAGCCAGGAACACTGAAGCTTATAGGTATGGATCCGCCCGCTAATCCGGCATCGTTCGCCAAAAATAGCTTCACCGTTGCGGTGTTATTGGCCAGATCCGAGGATACCTGATAGCTCAACGCATTCCCGCAATCAGCCATCGCAGTGGAGCCCCAAAGCACTAAACACAGAACTACGAGTCCTGCTAAGATATTTCGGGACATCACTAAACCTCCTTTCAAAAAAGGATAGAAGTTTTTGTTTCCCCCTCTCTTCACATTCAGATTCCCCTTCAGCATTACCGCACCACCTCCTTTTACCCGTTTAAAGGTAAATAAAACATGTCTGATGGTTTTCTCCCGGACGGGCAAAAGAGAAATAGTTCAGACATATTATTAGTATTGTGTTTGTTGGAAAATTCATAAACTTAACTCAAGATAGTTATTCACAACTAGAATCCCCGGACAAAGAATATACATTCCTCTACCCGGCTGCTTTCCCTCTATCCCAAAACTCACCCTATGAGGATGATGACCGTGAGCAAACCCCTTTGCTCTGGTCTTTTGGTTGTCCCTTCAATCTTGCTTTAGGCGAAATGCTGTTGTTGGTGCCTTCTTGGCACATTCGTGAGGCAAAACTAAGATTTTAAAACTATGCGAGATTCACTTTCTGCGAGGAATTAGATTCCGTCCCCTCCTAAAAGAATAAACCTCCATGTTTAACTTCTTTTCCCAAAAACTCTTTAACCCCGTTATCTGCCTGTAAAAATCCTTACATCTTATTTACGCACCATTGGATGTTCTTGTTGAATCTTAAATTATGACTTTCCCCTATTTAAGTCAAGAATAAAATGATATATTTTAAAGATTCTTTGCTGTTAAACCATCTGCCTGAATATGAAAAATTCTAGGAATCCAAATATCTCGATGATCATCATTTGTTTAGCTCGACCAGAACCTTATCCGTAAGATCGAAGCTCTCGCTGGCATAAATAACACTACCGGCAGTAGAGTCCAGAACAAAAGAGTAATTCCCTTTCAATGCAATCAGCTTTATGACCGTGTTTATCTTGTCAATTAAGGGTTTGGAAAGCTCCGCCTCTTTTTGGGCTGCTTCCCCGTCCTGCCCCATCACCTGATTGGCAAATAGCTGATATTCGTTTTGCTTGACCAATAGTTTCTCTCTTAGGTCACTTTTCCCCTGCTCGGTCAATAAGGGACTGGGTTTTTCCAGTTTATCCGCAATATCTTTCATAGCATTCTGCATCGAATCCGCTTTCGCTTGCCAAACCGCCATCATCTTTTCGAACCTGGCTTCGGTTGCCACATACTCTTTATACTCCTTTTTCAGGCGAACCACATCCACATAGCCGATCTTCAACTGCTGAGCTATTCCGGTCGAAAACAACCCCATCCATAGCAATGCTCCTAAAAGTATCACTCCCCCTGCTTTGGTTAACATCTTGCTCATGTTTTAACCTCCTTGTAGCAAATTAGTTTCCTTAAACCACTCAATTCCTGCAGTTATTGCAAGTCACCCTCTAAAATAAATTCCGCACTCCCTTTGTCAAGGATAATCTGGGAATGGTTTATAAAATCTTTCGGATAAAATCAGGAAATCATCCTCGCTGATTTTTACTCTGTGTGCACGGTAAAGTTCCCATTTAAAACCATTCCGACAATTTTGGAATTATATCATGTCGCTGTTTTTTCGTTCCCAAATCACAAAATTCCTTGACAAACTTTGAAAAAATCTTTTCTTAATTGATCTATATGTGAAAAACTTCACATACTATAAATTTGCAGGACAAAGAATGATAAAAATTCGCTAAAGTTTAAACCAAGTGAAAATCCATGTTTCAAGATTACGCATATGTAGGTTTCTTTTGTTTGATCGGTGTTATTTTTGTCCTATTTGTCTTTTTTCTTTCCCGCCTGGTTCGTCCCCATCACCCCACTCCGGACAAGCTGGAAAGTTATGAATGCGGAGAGCTTCCCGTCGGCAGCGCTTGGGTACAATATAATGTTCGATATTATTTATACGCCCTGATTTTTGTCATCTTCGATGTGGAGATAGTTTTCCTTTTCCCCTGGGCGGTAGTTTACCGGAGCTTAGGATTTTTTGCTTTCTTAGAGATGATCATTTTCTTAGCCATTTTAATCTTTGGTTTGATTTACGTGTGGAAAAAAGGAGCTTTGAAATGGGTGTAATCAAGAAACTGCCGGTGTATCTGGAACCTATTCCCGGAGGAGGGCTTATCACCACGGTCTTAGACGATGTGCTGAATTATTCCCGGGCATCTTCCCTTTGGTACATGCTGTTCGGACTGGCTTGCTGTGCCGTGGAAATGATGGCCACCGGGGCTTCCCGCTACGATTTCGACAGATTTGGGATGATCTTCCGCGCCTCCCCCCGGCAGTCGGATTTGATGTTTGTAGCCGGAACTCTAACCAAAAAGATGGCTCCCCGGGTGAAAAGATTGTACGAGCAGATGGCGGAACCGCGCTATGTTATTGCCATGGGTGGATGCGCCATTGCCGGCGGGCCATTTTATTATGATTCTTACAGCGTGGTAAAAGGGGTAGACTTGATCATCCCGGTGGATGTATTTATCCCCGGCTGTCCTCCCCGGCCGGAATCGTTGATGGAGGGGTGTATCAAACTGCAGGAGAAGATAAAGAAAGAGAAGATAGCAGATTGGAGTTGAAAAGAAGGATTCAAGGATTCGAGGAGTCAAGAATTCCAGAGTTTACTTATCAATTTCTTTATAAGCGTTTTTAGCATTCCACTTGACCACTCGAACCCTCGACCCCTTGAACCCTATAAGAGAATAAATTCATGACCAAAGAACAACTGCTTCAAACCTTTCAAAACAAATTTCCGGAAAAGGTCGAAGAATTCCCCATGGTGGGAGTGGATGTTGCCTTTAAAGTGGAAATGGATCTGATACTGAAAGTATGCCGTTTCGCAAAGGAAACACCGGAGCTCTCGTTCGATCTTCTGGCTTGCATGACCTGCATTGACCGGGTGGAAAGGTTGGAAGTAGTATATAATTTGTTTTCGTTTAAACATAAGCATAAGATCGCCATAAAAACTTCTCTTACCCGGGACGGTGAGCTGGATTCGGCGACTCCGATATGGAAAGCAGCTAACTGGCACGAAAGAGAGATTGCCGAGCTGTTCGGTATGACCTTTAAGAATCATCCTGATCCCAGACCGATCCTTTTACCTGAAGACTGGGAGGGTGGTTTTCCCATGCGTAAAGATTGGGAGGGAAAAGATTTTGTCCGATTACCCAAAAAATAACTTCGACAGCCCGCTTCTTACCACCGAACAGGTGGGGAGCGAAGAGTTCATCGTTAATATGGGTCCCCAGCATCCCAGCACCCATGGGGTGTGCCGGCTTTTGCTTAAAATGGATGGCGAGGTAATTGTGGATTTAGTTCCCATAGTGGGGTACCTGCACCGGTCACTGGAGAAAATCGCCGAGAACCGAACCTACCTGCAATTCATTCCTTATACAGACCGGATCGATTATGTTACCGCCATGATCTGCAACCACGGTTTTTGCATGGCGGTGGAGAAATTGGCGGGGATCCAGGTGCCGGAGCGGGCTGAATATATCCGGGTAATTATGGATGAGCTCAACCGCATAGCCAGCCATTTGGTCTGGCTGGGCACGTTCGCTTTGGATCTGGGAGCAATCACACCTTTTCTGTATTGTTTTCGCGAAAGAGAAAAGATTTTAGACCTCTTGGAAATGACCTGTGGGCAGAGGATGACTTTCAACTATATGCGGGTCGGGGGAGTGTCTAAAGATCTACCGGAAGAGTTTATCCTCCGGGCTAAAGAGTTTGTGGAGTATTTCAAACCTCGAGTGGATGAGTATGAATATATCCTCACCCAGAATCCCATTTTCCTGGGAAGGACCAAAGGGGTCGGGATATTGCCGCAAAATACCGCCATAGATTATTCGGTCACCGGACCAAATTTAAGAGCATCCGGATTTAAATGGGACTTAAGAAAAGAAGAGCCCTATTCTATATATGATCGATTTGAATTCGACATCCCCACCGGTACCAATTCCGATACCTGGGATAGATATATGGTTAGAATCCAGGAGATGAGGCAAGCCAACCGGATAGTGGAGCAAGCTATAAATTCCATACCATCAGGAGAGATTAAAGCCAAAACGCTTGCAGTGTTTAAACCGCCTGCGGGTGAGGTTTATGTTAGAGTAGAATCCACCCGGGGGGAGATGGGATTCTATATCGTTTCCGATGGGAATACCATCCCTTACCGGGTGAAGCTCCGCACTGCTTCTTTTTCCAATTTGGCGGTTCTGCCGGAGATGGTTCGGGGTTGGAAGATAGCGGATTTAGTGGCGATTTTCGCCAGTTTGGATGTGATTATGCCGGATGTGGATAGATAGAAGTTGTCGGTTTATGGAATACTAAGTTCCAAGCCACTTAAGTGGTGTCAGTTCCGAACCTGAATTAAGTCAGTTAGAAAGAGGAGAGAGTTTTTGTTCGAACTAGGTAAAGCTTTCGAAGCAATATATAATTGGCTGGGAAGTTTATTCACCAGATGGGGTATACCTCAATTCTGGCTCGACCTTCTATCCATGTTCCTGGTGTTTGCTGCGGTCCTTGCATTCATAACTTTATCTGCCCTGTTTTTGGTCTGGTGGGAAAGAAAAGTATCCGCTCACATGCAAGTCCGGCTAGGCCCCATGCGGACCGGCTGGCATGGCTGGAGACAAAGCATCATCGATGCCATAAAGTTGATCATGAAGGAGGATATCATCCCGGCGAAGGTGGACAAAGCGGTTTTCGTGATCGCTCCCATCGTGGTTTTCGTATCGGCTCTGATGGTGTATGTATGCATTCCCTTCGGTAAAGGGATGATCATTAAAGATCTCAATATCGGAATATTATATATTTTAGCTATCACCACTTTCACCGTGGTGGGACTTTTGATGGCGGGTTGGGGTTCAAACAACAAGTATTCTTTGCTGGGGGGCTTAAGATCTGCAGCGCAGATCATAAGTTATGAAGTGCCTTTAACCCTTTCCGTATTAGGAGTGGTGCTTATTACCCAATCCCTCTCCATGGTGAAGATCGTCACTGCTCAAACCCACGTTTGGCAATGGTATATCTTCAGACAACCGGTCGGGTTCCTGGTATATTTGACCGCAGCCATTGCCGAAGTTAACCGGACCCCCTTCGATATTCCGGAAGCGGAACAAGAACTGGTAGCCGGCTATAATACGGAATATAGCGGAATGAAATTCGCCATGTTCTTCTTTGCCGAATATACCAACTTAGTCGCTATAAGCGCTGTGGTAACCACTTTGTTTTTGGGAGGGTGGAATGGCCCCTGGCTCCCCTCCTGGATTTGGTTTTTGATCAAAACCTTTTTCGTTATTCTGGTGGTGATGTGGTTCCGGTGGACTTATCCCCGGCTCCGGGTGGATCAGCTGATGGGATTTGCCTGGAAATTCCTTTTGCCCCTGGCGTTTTTGAATTTAATTTTAACCGCAGCGTTCGCATAAAATTATGGCTTTAGTCAAAAACATATTCTCTGGGATATACAATCTCTTGCTGGGATTGACCGTGACGGTGAAACACATGGGGAAACATGCAGTCACGCTGCAATATCCCAAAGAGAAATGGACCATGCCGGAAAGGTCCCGGGGATGCGTGGTGCTGACCACTGACCCGGAAACCAACCAGCTCAAATGCATCGCTTGCGGGCTTTGCTACCGCATCTGTCCTAATAACGCCATAAAGTTTAAAGATACCAAAGACGAGTCCGGTAAGAGAGTAGCCGAAATATTCGACGTCGACACCGGAATGTGCATCTATTGTGGACTATGTGAAGAAACCTGTCCGGTAAAGGGAAAAGCTATAAAACTGGTTCCCCGGTACGAATTTTCGGTTTATGATAAAAGGGAACTGATCTACAACAAGGATAAGTTAAAAGAGATAGGAAAGGAATATCTGTAAGGAGTGCAGAAGTTTGTTGAAGTGAAGCGTAAATCCCGCAAAGCGGGGCTTCTGCGATTTTGAGCGAAAACCGCATTCTTGTGAGGCGCAGGTTACATAGGCTAAGGCTCATTTGAGTTAACTGATCTACAATTATCTCATGCGGACCAAACAAAAGGAAATCAAAATTGTTAACCGGAGTTTCTGAAGCCGTCTACTACATATTAGCCGCCATTATCATCGGCTCGGGGGTGATGGTGGTCAGCATGAAGAACATATTCCATTCCGCACTGTTCTTGGTTCTATGTTTCTTTGGCGTAGCCGGAATATATATTCTGCTCTCGGCGGAATTTATCGCTGCAGTTCAAGTATTGATATATGTGGGAGCCATAACCATTTTGATGATTTTTGCCATCATGCTTACGGCCCGGCTTTACAGCGCACAAATCAAACAATCCAATGAGCAGGTGGTTCCGGGACTTATAATTGTCAGTGCTTTGCTGGTCATCACCATCTTTGCCTTGAGCAAAACCACCTGGAAACTCTCCTCGCAGGCACCGGAAACCCAAACTGTTGCGGAAATTGGCAAGCTTCTTATGACCACCTATGTATTGCCTTTCGAGATAGTTTCGGTGGTATTGTTGAGCGCACTAATCGGGGCAATCGTCATCGCCCGGAGGGATTAGCTTTGATCGGACTAAATCATTTTCTTACTTTGAGCACTATCCTATTCTGTATTGGGATATTCGGGGTATTGACCCGTCGAAACGCCATCGGGATTCTGATGTCCATCGAGTTGATGTTTAATGCGGTCAATATCAATTTTGTGGCATTCTCGCGATTTGTAACCCCCACCGCTTTGGTCGGGCAGATATTCGCCATTTTTATCATAACCATCGCGGCTGCGGAAGCCACCGTCGGCCTGGCCATTGTTTTGCTGATATACAGGAATTTCAAGGGAATCAACGTGGATAACATTAATATTATGAAATGGTAGGAAAACCGTAATATGCTATCTTTTGCCTGGATCATACCTTTACTTCCCTTATTGGCTTTCATCACGATTGTATTCTTCACTCGTCGTAATCAAAAGCTTAGCTCGCTGATTTCGATCGGTGCCATCTGCTTGTCCTGGATTTTCTCTGTGATCGTGATCGCAAGTGTATTGAAGAATCCGGTGCCTTCGGAATTCGAGTTCACCTGGCTCAATCTCATGGGCTTCCAGGTTAAAATGGGAATATTGATCGACTCTTTGACCGCTATCATGCTGTTCGTGGTTTGTACCGTCTCGTCGCTGGTGCATATCTATTCGGTGGGATATATGCAAGGTGACCCCCGCTTCTCCCGCTTTTTCTCCTTTCTCTCCCTGTTCAGCTTCTCCATGCTGGGATTGGTATTGGCTAACAACTTTGTGGAGATATTCGTTTTCTGGGAGTTAGTGGGTCTCACCTCCTATCTTCTGATCGGGTTCTGGTTTGAAAAGAAAACCGCCTCCGATGCGGGAAAGAAAGCATTTATCACCACCCGCACCGGGGATTTGGGATTCATCGTCGGGATTTTGATTTTGACCACCGCTGCCGGAACTTTCAACTTCAGGGAAATGTTTCATGCGGTGGAAACCGGGCAAATACCTTTCGGTATTTTAACCTTAGGTGCCATCTTTCTTTTTGCCGGGGCAGTCGGGAAATCAGCACAGTTTCCACTACATGTATGGCTCCCAGACGCCATGGAGGGCCCTACCCCGGTTTCTGCATTGATTCATGCCGCGACCATGGTGGCGGCCGGAGTATATCTGGTTGCCAGAACCATGACCATCTACCTGGCAGCCCCAAACGCCGCACTGGTGGTGGCTTCGATCGGATGCATCACCGCCTTTATGGCTGCCTCCATCGGGTTGGTTCAAAATGACATCAAGCGGGTATTGGCATACTCCACCATCAGCCAGCTCGGCTATATGATCATGGTACTGGGATTGGGCGGATATACGGCGGGAACGTTCCATCTGTATACCCACGCATTTTTCAAAGCTCTTTTGTTTTTGGGTGCAGGAAGCGTGATCCACGCCACGCAAACTAATGATATCTGGGAGATGGGAGGGCTTTATCCTAAAATGAAGATCACAGCTATTACTTTCATCATCGCCTCCCTCTCCATCGCCGGAATCTTCCCCTTATCCGGATTCTGGAGCAAAGATGAGATCCTGACCGTAGCCAGCCATTATCCCAATCCCATATTTCTCATCGTGGGAATTTTAGTGGCGGGGATGACCGCCTTCTACATGTTCCGTCTCTGTTTTGTTACCTTCTTTGGAAAACCCCGGGATCAGCACAAGTTCGAACATGCGCATGAGTCCCCTAAAGTAATGACTGTTCCTTTGATGATCCTGGCATTTCTCTCCGTCTTTGCCGGATGGGTTGGCATACCGTGGCTACAACACGGCTACGGCTCTTTCGTTTTTCACCAGGAACCGCACCATGCGGAACCGAACTATATCTTGATGATCGTTTCCACTTTAGTAGCGCTTTCCGGAATTTATTTGGCCTATGCCATGTATTATAAAAAATCCATCTCCCCGGAAAAACTGAAAGCCAAGTTTCCCTTCCCCTATAAAGTGCTTTATAATAAATATTACTTCGACGAGTTGTACCAGATCATAATCATCAATCCGATCATGAAGCTTTCCGGTTTTCTGTTTAACCGGGTGGACGTGGGAGTGGTGGATAGGCTGGTGAATGGTGCTGGGAATTTCACCGTCTTTTTATCTGATGTAAAGGAGTGGTTCGACAGCCACATAGTGGATGGGGCGGTAAACGGAATTGCTTCCCTCGCCCGGGGAACCGGATCCGGCCTAAGGAGGATACAAACGGGACAATTGCAGAATTATGCTTTCGTTATTTTCTTTGGCCTGGTTCTCATAATACTGTTCAAACTCAGTTAACCCTTAGAATGAAATTCCGGAGTAAAAATCTCCGGATTTATTAATATGATAGAAAATATAATTCGGTAAATTAAAGGAGGAAAAAAGACCCCATGAACTTTCCTATTTTGAGTCTGATGACCTTCATCCCGTTGTTGGGGATGGTGGTTATTTTGTTTACCAAAGAAGGGCAGGATAAGTTAGTCCGGTATCTGGCGGCTTTTTTCACTTTCATCCCCTTAGTCTTATCTTTTATCCTTCTTTCCCGTTACCAGGGTTCCACCTCCCAGATACAATTCGTGGAGAAATTCGACTGGATCCCCTCCCTGGGCATTACCTACTTTATGGGTGCAGATGGATTATCCGTCCCCATGCTCTTCTTGACTGCGCTTTTGGGTTTCCTGTCGGTTATTTATTCCTTTGGCGACATAAAAGAAAAGGTTAAGCAATATTTCGCCTTCCTCCTCTTGCTGGAAGTCGGGATGATGGGTGTGTTTTCTGCGTTGGACTTTTTCCTTTTCTATATCTTCTGGGAAATCGTTTTGGTTCCCATGTATTTCTTGATCGGCATCTGGGGACATGGGAGAAAAGAATATTCCGCCATCAAGTTCTTTTTATACACATTATTCGGTTCACTCTTTATGCTGATAGGGATTCTGGCCCTCTACTTCAACGTGGAGCCGCACACTCTGAACATAATGGTTCTGATCGAAAAGACCCCCTTGCTTACCCGGAGTTTTCAACTTCTGACCTTTGCTGCCTTTTTTGTCGCCTTTGCGGTCAAAGTCCCCATCTTCCCGTTCCATACGTGGTTGCCGGATGCTCACGTGGATGCCCCCACCGCAGTTTCCGTTATTCTTGCCGGGATTCTGCTGAAAATGGGGACATATGGTTTCTTGAGAATCAGCTATCCCATGTTCCCCCAGGGAGCTATGTATTTTGCCATACCCATTGCCATCTTGGCTTTGATAAATATAGTGTATGGAGCTTTGGTCTGCATGGCGCAGAAGGATTTGAAGAAGATGATCGCTTATTCCTCGGTCAGCCATATGGGTTATTGCATGCTGGGGATTGCCGCTGTTACGGTAACCGGTATCTCCGGCTGTGTGTTCCAGATGGTTTCACACGGACTGATCACCGGTGCCCTGTTTCTTTTGGTAGGGGTGCTTTACGAGCGGGCGCATACCCGGGAGATAGGCGCTTTTGGCGGGTTGTGGATAAAACTCCCGGTCTATTCCGGTTTGATGATACTCTTCTGCCTGGGATCATTAGGGCTTCCCGGAATGTCCGGTTTTATCAGCGAATTCATGGTGTTCATCGGTTCCTATCCCGCATTCAAAGTGATCGTTCCCCTCGCAGTCATCGGGGTGGTGATAACCGCGGCTTATTTCTTGCGAATGATCCAGGCCATGTTCTTAGGCACTTTTAACACAAAGTGGGAAGGATTATCCGAGATTTCTGCCAGGGAGATATTCACCGTAGTTCCGTTGGCAATCTTAATGATCGGTATCGGTGTCTTCCCCTCTCCTTTGGCTAACATGATCAAAGCAACCGTGGAAAATATCGTTCATTTGGCGGTGCGATAATTTAAGGGAAAATGGAATAAGGAAGATCCTAATATTTTGAATTTTTCCGCCGAAGGCGGATCCGCTTATGGCGGAGAATCTTAAATCTAAAAACTTGACATGAACTATCAGCTCTTATTACCCGAAACATTTTTGTTCTTGTGGGCTATTCTCATATTTGTGGTTGATTTCTTCCGCAAAGAGAAGAAGTACAATCTGGCTTATCTGGCGCTCCTGGGATTGATTATAACCATTATCCTGGTGGTGATATCTCAGAAAGGGGATTTATTCGGGGGAATGTTTCACGGGGATTCGTTTGCCACTTTCTTCAATCTGATCTTCCTGATAACCGGCTTTTTGACCATCCTTTCATCTGTTGAATATACCAAGAAACTCTCCTCCTATCCCGGGGAATATTTCGGTTTGATCCTGCTCTCCATGGTGGGGATGATGTTTCTTGCCTCCGCCGGGGAACTTTTGACTTTATATGTGTCTTTGGAATTGACCACTATTCCCCTCTTCGTCTTGGCGGCATATCGAAAGGATGATTTCAAATCCAGCGAAGCCGGGTTGAAGTATTTGATCCTGGGAGGAATGTCGTCGGCCCTTTTGCTTTTCGGCATCAGCTTGATATTCGGGCTTACTGGAACGACTTTCTTGAAAGAGATAAAGACCGTTTTGATCGTTAAGTATCTGGCGACCGGGGAAATCGGTCCCGCCCTCATCTTGAGCTTCATCTTCATGATCGCCGGGCTGGGCTTCAAACTGGCTTTAGTTCCATTTCACATGTGGGTTCCGGATGTGTATGAAGGTGCTCCTACCCCTATAACCGCTTTCCTTTCCGTCGCTTCCAAGGCAGCGGGTATCGCAGCTTTCTTACGGATTTTCTTTAGGGCATTTCTAATTTTTCAGGTGGACTGGGTACTGCTGATAGCAGTATTAGCTAGCCTGGCCATGATCATCGGGAATATCATCGCCTTGCTTCAAACCAACATAAAAAGAATGTTGGCTTACTCCAGCATCGCCCAGATCGGGTATATCATGATTGGTGTAGTATCTGCCAGCGCCACCGGTGTTTCTTCTGTTGCTTTTTACACGTTTGTCTATATGTTCGCCAATATGGGAGCTTTTATCACCGCCATAACTTTCAGTAACAGCACCGGTAGTGATGAAATAAAAGACTACGCTGGACTCTCCCGTAGATCCCCCGCTTTAGCCGCCATGATGGCGGTGTTCATGCTTTCGTTGGTGGGAATCCCGCCATTGGCTGGATTTATGGGAAAGTACTATCTCTTCTCTTCAGCCATAGAACAGGGTTATATCTGGTTAGTAGTGGTAGCCATCTTGACCAGCGTGATATCATTATATTACTATCTGGGTGTAGTCAGGCAGATGTATTTTCAAAATTCAATCGATGAGAACCCGCAAGCAATAACTGTTTCTCCTGCTTTAAGAACTGCCCTGATCATTTCGGTAATTGGTGTTTTACTTTTTGGTATCTTTCCTCACATTTTCCTAAACTTAGCTAACCAGGCAGCAATGGTATTCCTTTATTAAATCATAGCATTCTAAGAAATTTGACCACTTCTTCCTGTTCTGTCGTTACTTTAAAACAGATTAATGGAATTTTTTCGTTTATCCAAAAGACTGAATCTTTTTAGAAAAGTTATACTCAACCGATAATGACCATCGAATGCAAAAAATCTTTAAATTAAAAAGCTTGCTAAATCGTAAATTGTTAGTATATTAGCTGGGTTTGAATTTTAAAATAAAGGAGCAATATCCACCATGATGAAATTAATGAGAAAGTTGACCAAGCAGATTCTCTGGATAGTCATCGCCGCATTTGTGGGAACTATCATCTTTGCCTGGGGAATGGAATTCTCCGCCAAGAACAAAAAGGCCGGAATCATTGCCACCATAAACGGTGAGGACATCCAGGCAGTCACCTTCCAGCAATATTATGACCAGGCCTTAAGACAGACCGAGAAGGAGAAAGGGGATGTTGACGAACAGACCTCTTATCAGATCCGGGATGATGTGTGGAATAATATGGTGAACCAGATTCTGTTGAATCAGGAAGTCAGCAAGAGGAAAATCAATGTCAGCGATGCTGAATTGTACGAATATTTAAGACGGTATCCGCCCAAAGAGCTTCAGCAGAATCCTTCTTTCCAGACCAAGGATGGAAAATTCGATTACCAGAAATACCTGCAAGCGTTGAACGATCCGCGGGTTCCCTGGAAACAGGTGGAAGATTATATTCGCCCCAATCTCCTAATGGGTAAATTGCAACAATCCATCATCACATTGGTTCGGGTTACGGATAGCGAGACCAAGGAATATTACCGGGATGAGAACCAGAAGATTAAAGTGGCATATCTTCTGGTGCCATCTTATCAGTTCCAGAACGCAAGCATCCCGGTAAGCGATAACGAGATCAGCGTATATTATCAGGAGCATAAAAAGGAATTTGAAAGCGATGAGAGTGCTGATCTAAGTTATGTCTGGTTTGAGAAAAAAGCCAGCCCGGCAGACGAAGAAGAAGCCCGCAAAAGGCTTCTGGAGATAAAAAACGACATCGCGTCAGGTGAGGATTTTGCTGCAATGGCTACGGATTATTCCGACGATAAAGGCTCAGCGGTGAATGGTGGTGACGTGGGCTGGTTTGGGAAAGGTATGATGGTCCCTGAATTCGAGGAAGCCGCATATGCTCTAAAACCCGGGGAGATATCGGAACCGGTTAAGACACAATTCGGCTGGCATCTGATAAAAGTCACCGACAGAAGAAACGAAGGGGGAAAGGAAGAGGTAAAGGCCAGCCATATACTTCTGAAGATATCCCCTTCGGAGGCAACTTCTACTATTATCAAAACCGCGGCGGATGATTTTTCCGAAAAAGTACGTAACTCCGATCTTTCCAAGGTTGCAACTGAAGAAAAACTATCGGTATTGGAGACCGGGTGGTTCACCCGGGGTGGAAATATCCGGGGGGTTGGAAGAAATACTCAAGTGGACGAATTCGCTTTTAAGAATGAAGTGGGGAAAGTCAGCGATGTCATTGAAACCGCCAAGGGATATTACATCTTTCAGGTTAAATCCAAAAAACCCGCAGGTACTGCCTCTTTGGAGGAAGCCAAAGCTAGCATAAAACAGATCTTATCCAAAAACAAAACGGATGCTTTGGCTTTTGAGAAAGCCCAGTCTATTTTTGCCCAGATTAATGCAGGAAAAAGCTTAAAAGATGCAGCCGGACAAAACAATGCTACCTATACAGAACCGGTTGAATTCACCCGAAACTCCCCCCTGCCGGAAATCAGCGGTGCTCCGGAATTTATCGGAAAAGCTTTTTCTTTAACCCATCCGGGACAGACCTCATCCCCGGTCCTAACCAGTCTAGGTGCTTTCATCATACAGCTGATATCCACTACCTCCCCCAGTGACAGTCTATTTAACACCGAAAAGGATTCGCTTGCCTATGTGGTTTTGCAGAAAAAGCAAGGACAAGTATACCAAGATTGGTTCTCCCAATTAAGGAAACATGCTGATATCAAGGACTACCGGAGTGCATACTACCGCGAATCCGGTGAGTAACTTACTTTTTGTTTTTTTCCTGGTACTTTCTTCTTTTTCAAATAGTAAAAGGTAAAGGGTTATTAGACGGTAATTTAAGAATCGGGGTTGCAGTGGGGTAGTTGGGTTTTCATTTTCCCCCATCGAAATTTTTCCGCAGTTAGGATAACCTATGGTGTAATCTTGGATTAATCTGGATTATTGTTATGCTCCGGTAGGAACTTATCTGGGAGGATGAAAGATTAGACGGATAGAGACGAAATTAGCGCTGGGACGGTGTAAAGCGAAGGAAAACTAACAGTTAAATTGATGTCACGAGTTTTACTGGGTTCTTACTATTTTTCATCATATTTGTTGATCACTTCTTCCACATCTAATATAATGGTTCCGTCCCGATCCCTTTTAACGCTGGTGATACCCGGACATTCATTCTCCAGTTCCTTGAGGATAGCGTTTTGCTTTTTGACGGTCTGAGTTAAGGTCTTATTGTCTTTTTGTAGATAGTAGAATTCCAAAGCCTGTTTGATGGTCATCTTCAGTTCGTCATCATCCCAGGGTTTTAGCAAAAACCGATAAACCTCCCCTTTTTCGATGGCTTCCATAACCGATTTAAGATCGGCATGACCGGTAAGCATTATGCGTAAAGCATCCGGTTTTATCTGCTTGGCCTGGGTAAAAAATTCCACCCCGTTGGTAACCGGCATTTTCAAGTCTGAAATTACCAAGTCTACTTCCTGCTCTTCCATAATCTTCAAAGCTTCTTCGGCACTTATGGCAGTCAGGATTCGGTAGTTCTCTTTTCGGAACAGACGCTGAAGGGCATTTAAAATGTTCTCCTCGTCATCCACTATCAGTATTTTCGGACTCAGCATAAACTCCCCCATTCATAAATCACTGCGACCGGCGGAACAGATTATTCCAAGAAAATTGAAACTTAAATTCCGCTCAGGGTTCTAACCTTTCTATTTTCTCCAGCTGCATGGTCTTCCGCCCATTCTCTTATTCGATTTTTACCTCTTTAATTTCTTTTGCATCCGGTTCATCGATGGATGAATTT
Source organism: uncultured candidate division Zixibacteria bacterium (assembly GCA_903908285.1). Lineage (GTDB taxonomy): Bacteria > Zixibacteria > MSB-5A5 > MSB-5A5 > SM1-73 > CAIVRH01. Next base: position 17,951 of record CAIVRH010000003.1, on the reverse strand, counting down.
CTTACCGGAAGGGTAATCCGGAAATTCGATCCTTTATTGACTTCGCTTTCCACTTCGATCTTCCCCTTGTGGTTTTGAATTATCCCATACACCACGCTCAAGCCTAAACCGGTTCCCTTCCCAACATCTTTGGTGGTAAAGAATGGCTCGAATATGTGTTTAAGGTTCTCCGGGGGAATTCCCATACCGGTATCGCTTATCTCCACCACCACCTCTTCTCCTTTTTGACAGGTTTTTATCCTTATCTCCCCCCTTGTTTCAATAGCTTGAGCTGCATTCATCAGAATATTCATGAAAACCTGATTCAACTGCTGAGGGAAGCACTCGATCTTGGGAATGGAACCGTATTCCTTTATAACCTCTGCCTTATATTTTAGCTCATTCCAGACTATGTTCAAAGTGCTCTCGATGCCTTGGTTGATGTCTGCCAGCTGAACTTCTCCTTTGTCCCTATATGAGAAATCCTTCAGGTTTTGGACTATGGTTTTGACCCGGTGAGTCCCTTCCTTGGATTCGTTGATGATCTTATCAAAGTCTTCCAGAATGAAACTTAAGCCAATTTCTCCTTTTAGCTCAACGATCTGGTTCAACCATTGGTTATAGCACTCGTTAGCCGACAAGCCTTTCTCCAGTTCGGAATATTTGGTTAAAAGGTTCCTGATGTCCCTGACATATTCCCCTAGCGTTCCCAGGTTGGAATGGATAAAGCTGATGGGATTGTTTAATTCATGCGCTACTCCCGCAGAGAGCTGACCCAAAGATGCCAGCTTCTCCGACTGAATGAGTTGCGCCTGCATCTGATTTAACTTCTCATAAGCTTCCTTCAAGCGCCTCTTCTCTCCCTCCAGTTCATAGGTTCTTTTCTCCAGCTCCAGATTTTTTTCCTGCAGTTCCCGTTTGGCTTTGTTCAAGCTGCGGTTTATGGCTGCCTCGTTTTCGTGCAAAATCCGCAGAGTCTCGGCTTTCTCCTGCTCGATTTTTATCATCTCTTCCTGATATCTTTTGGTCTGGGTGATGTCTCTCTGGAACCAGATCAAAGCGATGAAATTACCTTCCCGATCCATCATCTTGGATACCGAAGTAGATACATAAAACAGTTTCCCATCCTTGCGCCGATTCAAAAGCTCACCATTCCATACCCGTCCGCATACGGCTATCTTATATATTTCATTTTGAATTCTTTCCTTATACAGCTCTGTGGTTAGTATCTCCAGCTCTTCTCCCATTAACTCTTCTGAGGTATAACCAAACATCTTCTCCGTTTCAGGATTCAAATAAATTATCTTTCCTTCTTGATTGGTGGCGATTATCGATTCGGGAGTATGGTTTACTATACCCGTCATAAAAGTGATCTTCTCTTCGCTGGTCTTTTCCTCCGTCATTTCTTGAAACGCTTCCAACACATCCACACCTTCATCCGAAATCCTTAATGGACTTAGGAGCAACCGGTAGCTCTTTCCGTCTTTGGCTCTTATTCCCCGCAGCTCAAAGGAATCGGTAAGCGGATTTTTTCCCACGGGACAGCCTTCGCAAGGACGATCGGAGTTTAAGTAAACTTGATAGCATTTGCTCCCCCTTAAATCGCCAAATCGTTCCACCATAAGTTGATTTTGATATTTGATGGTATGATCGCATTGTATTATGTGCACACCACACATCATATTTTTCAGAATAGTATTCAATTGCCATATCCCATCCTGAATACTACTTTCATTCAAAGTCGGCGTAAGCTTTCCCATATTAGTTACTGGGTGATTCTCTGATACGACTGTGGAATTATTCTTAGCTTCTGACATTATTTTGTTACTTTCTGTTCTTGTTAATATTTTATTTTCGCTGAATATAAATTCTTCATTTATCGAGATAGATATCCCCTGATCATTTATCCATAAGCGCTTCCCTTCCCCCTGCCCTCATCATTTCTTAAAAGCTTATTCCATCTAGTCTTAAAAGTGAGGTGTATTTTTGCCTTACTTAATTGTGGGGACGTCTAATATAAATATAGCTATCCACCTAACTTGAAGGCTCCGTAGTCTTAATAGTAATATCGACCGATCATTGGTCAACCTTACACTCAGGAAGAAAAATCCCATCAAGCATGAGGGTGTTAATAAATCAAGGGAAGATAAAAAAATGGATTAGGATCTATAATTATGGATAAATTCTTTAAGGATAATCGTAGTGTTTAATCTGCACACTTAGATGTTAATATACAAGATATATAAACCTGCAAGACAAATTAGAGCCCCGCTAATTTTTTTGGTAAGATTGGAAAAATTACTCACTCCTTTGGATTGAGCATAGCTTTCAACAAAACCCGTAAATATACCGGCTAGGACTATCAAAGCACAATGCCCGATGGCATAAACAAAAAGCAAAGAGGTACCATAGACAACTTTTGCTTTGGTGGCAACAAAAGCTAAGATCACCGCCAGAACCGGCGTTGCACAAGGTGATGATACCGCTCCGAATAACATTCCCAATAAGAGAGCACCCAGAACACCTTTACGCTTAGATTTCAGGGTTACCGGTTGGGGAAGTCTGAAGTGTATTATCCCCATCAGGTAAAGTCCCATGACAATCGCCACTACTCCGGCCAAGTAATACCAGAATTTTCCCACATCTCCAAATAGTCCGCCCACCAGGGAAGCGATTGCTCCCAGTATGGTAAAAGTTATGGAAAGTCCTAAAGCAAACACCAGAGCATAAACCACAGCTTTCTTTTTATTCCCTTCAGAGTACCCCCCGACAAATCCGATCACCAAAGGGATAATGGCTAACACACAAGGACTGGATGCGGAGATCAAACCACCTAAAAAGACAAAGAGATAAGCCAGCCCGGGAGAATTGTTTATAACATCCGAGATATTCGATAAGATTGATTCCATATTAGTAGACCCCCATCTCGGCAAATTTCGCTTTTATGGATTGTTTATCCATGAATCCTTCATGCCGGAATACTTCTTTCCCCTCTGCATCAAAGAATATCTGGGTGGGGATCAACCGGATTCCATATTTACTGGCTTCTTTGGGTTCATCTCTTAAGTCAATCACTCTCACCACAGCTTTTCCCTGGTAATCTTTCTGCAATTCCTCCAATATGGGCTTCATCTTTTTGCATGGCACACAGGTTCCCTTTCCCAAATCGACCAGTGTGGGGAGTTTCTCCGGATTTTGGGCATTTTCACCTACCTTAGAAACTCCGGTCCTGGAACCGGATTTTTTATCCGCCCTATCACAGGAAACGATGAAAAATAAAAAAAAGTAGAAAACTATTACCCCAATTCCAATAATATATAGAGCAGGAGCTTTTTTCAATTCTTCACCTCCGCATCTTTGCTTTCATCATATTATTTTCCTAACCATAGATGATTGAATGTCTATGGAATTGTCTTACCGGTTTTCTCTTTTATCGAAGCTTCATTCCCTTTAGATTCTTTCATAAACCGGTCAAGTTCTATTTTAAAGTCGGGCAGATATTTACCTTCGTCTTCGCAAAATTCCCACACCGACTCGATCTCCTTGAATTCTTCTTTCTCTTTGATCGATTTCTTGAAAACCAGTGCAGAGCCAAAAATCCCGTATCTTTTCGCCATCAAAGAGTCCTCATCAATATTGCATTCCTTAAAAACTATGTGCCCATCTTTGTATAACTTGGAATAATATTTCTCCAAACCTCTTTTGGAATAATTGCCTACATTAATGCAGCAGGAGCACTGGACCGTAGGATGAAAATGAATTATATAAATAGTATCCCCGGTTGGAAGATTTTTCTCTTTTTCCTCTTTCGTTTCAGATGATTGAGGAACTGCTTTAGCTGAATCGCTTGCCCCAAACGAGGAGTTGCAAGCAACGAAGAACAATATAGATAGGATACCGCAAAGTATCGAAACAAGGTTTTTAGACATCACTTTATCCTCAAATAGGAATTCAGGTAAAGTATTATACCCTATTTTTTGCTTTCCTCTTCTATCCATTTCTTCAAAGTCGCCATTACCGGAAGTTTGCCGGAGGAATAAACCCTTCCATTGACCACCAATCCCGGGGTCATCAATATTCCATAAGATGAAAACTTCATTATGTCGGTGACTTTGATCACCTCCGCTTCGATATTAAGTTCATTCAGCGCTTTCTGCACGTCTTGCTCCAGTTTTTTGCAGTTGTGACATCCTGGTCCCAAAACCTCTATCTTCATTCCTGCACCTCCTAAATTACCCCAGTATTAGTGATGATGATCCGGCTTGAATGTCGTGATCAATTCCATTATTGTAGATCAGGGAGCGATCCATAAATCTATTCCGTGAAGAGTGATTTTTCAAAACTTCTTTCCTTCAAATCAGGTGATTCCTTTCTTTTGTACTGCATCATAATATGAAATTAAACAGGTATCCCACTATCGTGATTCCGACAGCTACTATAAAAACGAACGTTATGATCAGTTTTAACTTAAGGACCCGGCGAAGGATTATCGTCTCCGGCAGGGACAATCCGATAACCGCCATCATGAATGCCAGGGCGGTGCCCAGAGGGACACCTTTTTCCAGCAGAGCTTGCATTATTGGAATGATGCCCGCAGCATTGGAATACATGGGAACCCCCAGAAGAACCGCCAGCGGAACCGACCACCAAGAGCTTTTAGTCATGATGGATGCCATCATATTCTCCGGTACATAGCCATGGATTCCGGCACCGACAGCTATGCCCCCCACCACAAACGGCCAGACTTTACTCACGATTTCCTTGACTGCCAATAAACCTGCGTCAATCCTATCGCTCCACCCCATCCTCTCGTTTACCAGAGACAGCCGGCTACCCCCAACTTCATAAACCCACGGTTCAACCAGACGCTCCAAGTGCAATCTACCAATAATCCATCCGGAGAATATGGCTATTAGAAGCCCGGTACCTATGTAAATTGCGGTAACCTTGAAGCCAAACATTCCAAAAAGCAGTACCACAGCGACCTCGTTTATCATTGGCGCGGCTATCAGAAACGACAGAGTAACTCCCAGCGGAATTCCAGTCTCCACAAAACCGATGAAAAGTGGAACAGCAGAACATGAACAGAAGGGTGTCACAATTCCAAGACAAGAGGCTAATACGTTACCGACTGATTCCCTTTGGTTAGCCAGTATTTGGCGCGTCTTCTCCGGAGTAAAAAAGGATCGGATGATTCCCACCCCAAAAACCACTGCTGCAAGCAGCATCAGTACCTTGGGTACTTCAAAGATAAAAAACTCAACTGCTGATCCCGTATGGCTTGAAGAAGAAAGACCCGCTATGTCATAAGCCAGCCAACTTGCCAATGGATGCAGGTAATGATAAGTGACAGACCACAACAAGGCTGCTAATAACAATTTCAACCCAATCAGTTTGCGAACCGGATTACTCTCCGATTTATGAATATCCATCCTGGCTGTTTCCAAATCCTTTAAAGTCATAGATAAACTCTTAAAACAGGCTTTTATGCTAGCACCCTAATCATATGTGCCTTTTCCTTTATTCCAGCTTTGACCATCTCATCGACTATGGAGAGCAAATTAAAAATCCTTTTATCCTTGATCCTGTAATAAATCGAGACCCCCTCTCGACGGGATTCCAGTATCCCCATGTCTCTCATATGGGTCAGATGTCTGGAAATGTTGGATTGATCTTCCTTCATTCTGGGAATGATCTCACATGCACACTTTTCACCGTCCTTAAGAAAATAGAGAATCCTTAAACGTGTCGGTTGAGCAATTGCTTTAAGATAATTACTTTCTAGATCGATCAGATTTGAGTCTATCATAATTGTTACTCCTCCAAAATGCTTTTATGCGTATATACGCATATTAGCATTATATACGATTCCAGACATCCCTTGTTTGGTTATATCCTATTTTTTGGATGATTTCCAAAAATTTAAGCCCTCTTGAGATTTCACCTGTCTTTCGATCAGGGTCCCAAGAGGGCTTGGAGGTGCAAGGCTACTTCTGACTTTAATCTCTAATTTTAACTTAACTGACTATTATAATCATCGGCAGAACAGGTTATTTCACCAGCATCATTTTCTTAATCTCCGAGAATTCATCTGCCTGCAGCCGATAGAAATATATGCCGCTGGCAACCTGATCTCCGTTTTCATCTTTTCCATCCCACCACACTGTATTGTATCCCGCAGTTTCATGTCCTTCTATCAGCGTTTTGACCCTCTGACCCAGGACATTGTATATGGCCAGCTTAACATCGGCATTCTCGGGCAGCGCATAACGGATGGAAGTTTGGGGATTGAAAGGATTGGGAAAATTCTGGGACAACGAGAAATCATTGGGCTTAGAAGAGCTTCTAACCTCTTCCCGTTTCAACTCACTCGAAACCTCCAGGGTAAAGGGTATGGCATCCTTATCCACCAGTATTGCTTCATGTATTTTGATACTGCCTAGATCCCTTCCTTTGGCATGGATATTAACTACTGTTTGTTCTCCGGTGGGTATGCACTTTTCACCCGATAGATCCAAAATCCCAATCCTCTGTGATCCAGTAGTGGTCCCGTAGAAAAGTTGAAGATTTTTAGATATTGAAGTCAAGGTGGGTTCAAGCAGAACCACTTCATCCGGATTGAATTCGATCTCCAGTTGTATCCCCGCCACTTCCCGATCGAATTTCCCTATCACGGTTATTTCAAATATCTCTGCCCCATTCCCCGGAGAAACCTTTGAAGAACCATTGGAATTTTCGCCAGCAAGTTCCGCTCGGAGTAAAAGTGACAATAAAGCCTTTCCTTGATTTTCGCTGAGCTTAGTAAATCTTGTAAGTATTTCTCCCCCTCCATTTCCAGGACAAGGATGCGGTCCACTCTTAAAGAGATAGTTGATCAGATACACCACATCCCCCACATCGACATTTGCATCACAATTCTCATCCCCGGCATCTTTGGGACAGGGTTGGAGTCCGTATTTGAACAGGAAATTGATCAGGTAAACCACATCCCCTATATCCAAGACCCTATCCCCGTTGGCATCTCCCCGGACAAACTCGGGGGCACTGGTATATACCCAGCCGCCGAATCCCCCGAAATTAGTGCTAGTTTGGGGACCGATCGGGGAGCTTTGTGCTCCGGCAGAAGACTTGAGTTTAAAGGTAGCCGATTGCGATTTTCCCCCGGTTCCGCTGAAAATATCCGAGGTCATCTGGAAAGTGGCACTTTGCGATCCTGCCCACCCATAATCTTCGGCCAAAAACAGAGCCAAGATGAAAAAGCAGACTAGAACCAAAGCCAAACTTAATTTTGTTTTTCTCATGACTATTTCCTCCTAACCATTCCTGAGTGATTCAATTCGCTTATCCCATCGGGATGGAAAACCACCCGAAAGAAACAACCTTATGGATTCATGGCGGTCATCACCCACATCAACGCTGTAGCATCATAAATGAGCGTCACATTTCCGGTTCCGACGGTAGTCTGGTTTGCACCCGACATGGTCAGAATCCGATTTGGCGCTGCCGAAAGGGGCGAAGCATCAGCGATGGTCATGTTAAAACCGGTGTTGTTATACAGAATCACCATCTTTCCATCCACTCCCCCGGATATCCCTGTGATGGTAAATGCCCCGGCCGGACCGTTGATGGTTACAAAACTTCTCGCTCCGATGTTGATGTTGTTATTATTGCCGACCATTGCCACAAAGTTTCCGGATCTTAAAGCCATATCACCGTTAATGTCTAATGTGGTATTCGGCCCTATCGTTCCTACACCGATTTTACCACCCGCTTCATAGATTATAGAATTGCCAATAGTGGAAAGGCCCATGAGTTTGGGGATATAATTTGGATTACCGCTACCATCCACAAACTGGGCAGCTTGTTTTCCATCCAACATATCAGCGTCCAAACCGCTGCCTGGGCCATCATTGGTCGAAGTCCAAGCTGTTCCCTGGATTTTGGAGGGAGCGATGTTGGCAGCATTCGAGATGTCGATGTCCTGAATCTGAAAGTCCTGTATCATGGAACTGGTGATGGAATTGTTTTGGTTTTCATTCACGTACTTGTTGGTTAGTGTGACTGCCCCTTCATACAAATCAGCTGCCACACCGGACCTGCCATAATCGTTGGCGGTGGTGAGAAATGCGGAAGCCTCCTGTCCGTCCAGTAAATCCGCATTCAGGTTTGTCACTGTGCTATTCTTGGCCACATCTATAATAAATGGAACAGTTCCACTGCCTGGATTGAACGTTTTGATTCCGGTGAAAGTCTGTGAGCTATTAACCAGATCTACGTTGGGTGACAAACGTCCGTCCGACAATGTCCCGGTGTTGATATTGCCTGCATTTGTGTAGTAGGAACCTTGTTGAGCATCCAGGAGATCCGCATCCAATCCGCTGCCAGTGCCATCACTGATTTTTGTTGCAGCGATATTGGCTGAAGGAGAAATGTCGATGTCCATAATCTGATTATCTGTGATCATGGAGCTGTTGATGGAACTTGCCTGCCCTTCATTCACATATTTATTGGTAAGAGTGCTTGCCCCCTCATATAAATCTGCCGCTACACCGGATCTGCCGTAATCGCTGGTTAAGTTTAGAAAAGCACTAGCATGCTGCCCATCGACAAAATCTGCATCCAGACCGTTCCCCGGACCTGCATACAGACATGAATTGGGTATTCTGGCTGAACCATCCAAAGGATAAAGGTAACCGGCTGTAGGGGTAGAACTGGCATGCAGCCCGTCAACTTTGTCAGTATTCTCTATCACACCGGAGAATCCCCGGGCATAGTCCGCCGTATCCGCCTCAAAAGATCTGAACGAATAACTCACACTTACCATGGGCAAGCGTGGAGTCATCTCCGCATCACTCCCTACTTTCACCCCCAGATACCTGATGCTCCCGTTAAAAGCTGAATCAGGAATGGAAACAACACTTCCCAGAAGAACATTGAAATTCCCGTCTTCGACCTTGACCGAACTCTGGGTTTCGGTCCATAGATAACCGGAAGAGGTGGAATCGGTATAAATCTTGAATACCATTGCAATAGTGGTATCCAGAGCACAAGTTCCGGGCTTGGTCAATTTTCCCTGATAATTGATCATCTGGGGTACCTGGGCATTGGCAATCGACGAGAACAAGCAGGCGGTAACCAAAATAGCCGCCAGGAAAAACAATCCGAGTTTCATGGCTCTACTTCCTTTCCCAAAAATGGTAATAGATTCAGGATAATCACCTACTGAGTTAACTATGTCACTGTCAAGGTGAGAAATTCTATTCTTTTTCATTTCAAAACCTCCTGTTTTTTAGGTTCAAAACCATTCCTTAGTAACATTCATCTACCTATTCGCTTTCCTCATCCCCTGTTGTTCATAAGTCACCTCCTTACTGTTTTGTTCATTCTTCTTGCCTGCCATCTACTCTTTTCCTTTCACCAGGAGCCCCGCTCTCGGCAGGGCTACTGACTCTGTTGGAGCCAGCATGAGAAGAAGGGGAATATGTCTCATCCCGGTTTTTCTTTTTCGCGTGAAAAAGATAACTATAGGAGCTTAAGGGGACTCTTAAAGATCACTTAAAAAACGTCTTCCTGGAAAATAATTCCGACAGCGCTTTAACTTGTTGAATTTTAATCGATTAAAACGATCGCATCAGGTTCAGCTTAAGTGTTAACTCAGTTTTTTTGTCGATTTTGTGCTCAAAATATGAACATATATGCCCTCTTATACCTGAACTGTTTGCCTCTATAGTTAATCCTTTTCATGTAATCAATATCCTGATTCCCATTTAGTATCCCATAAGTCACCAGGTGGATGATGATAGAAATGAATTTGAACCATGCTGTTTTTGCTTCTAATAGTGAACATTATGGTTAATTTTCTTGACAAACTAAAAGCGCTAGAATAAATTTGAAGAAAATAAGATGGACGTTAGAACGGGATATGGGCTTAAGAATGATAGTCTGTTTATTTTCTAAAATTCTACCATTAAGACCTGGCATATGGATGGGGGTAATTTGGATAGCCCTGCTCCTTTTTTCCTGGTCTGATTCATCCTCCTCCGAAATCAAATGGAGAAAAGAACTGGGAGCACAGGTGGATGGGCGAACAGTCGACTGCTCATTTGTGGGCGGAATGGAATATGCTAAACCTTCTTTCGCGGACATTGACGGAGACGGGAAATTGGATCTTCTCATCGGTGACCTGAATGGAACGATTCGATTCTTTCGTAACGCAGGTACCCCGCAGGAACCCAAATGGAATTTGTTCTCAGACTTCCGCGATTCGACCATCGGGGAGAGAAGTTCTCCTGTACTGGTGGATATCGACGCTGATGGAGATCAGGATTTGTTTGTAGGCAACCAGGAAGGGAAAATATGCTTTTTCAGAAACGACGGGAATAAGTATTCTCCGGTTTGGATTCGAGTCACTGATTATTACGCTTCTATCGATGTTGGCACGGAAAGTGTTCCGACTTTTGTGGACATTGATGACGATAAGGATTTGGACCTCTTTGTGGGAAGAGGAGATGGAGCCATAAGTTACTACCAGAATAACGGGACAAAAAACACACCCTTATGGAACCTTGTCACCGAGAAATATGATTCGATCGACGTGGGATCATCCAGCACCCCCTTCTTTGTGGATCTGGATGCAGATGGGGATATGGATATGCTGGTGGGGGAAGACCAGGGGAACATAAATTTCTATAGGAATACCGGGAACAAAGCTGTCCCCATTTGGAATTTAGTCTCCGACCATTATAATTCCATCGATGCCGGAAAGCGCAGTGCCCCTGCTCTTTATGATATCGATGCCGATTCCGATCTCGATCTCCTCATCGGACAGGATCAAGGCAAGACTCTGTTTTATAGAAATGACGGTAGTATTTATCTTCCATCCTGGACCGAGGTAACAGAGGATTATCTTTTTATGGATGTAGGCTCCAACTCCAGACCGGTTTTGGCGGATATAGATGGCGATGGTGATATGGATCTCTTCGCGGGAGAAGTCGAAGGGAACGTCAATTACTTTAGGAATGAAGCCACCGGTCCTATATCTTCATGGAGTACGATTACCGAAAATTATTTCGCTATCCAGGCCGGCGATTATTCCGCTCCTGCTTTTGCAGATATCGATCAAGACGGGGACTTGGATTTATTCATTGGGAAAAAAGACGGTACTATCGACTTTTACCAGAATATAGGCACTGCCGGATCTGCTGTCTGGATTTTGGCATCGAGTCAATATAACTCCATGGATGTAGGTTCTTATGCTGCCCCAGCTTTTGTGGATATCGACCATGACTCCGACTTAGACATTTTCATAGGTCACATGCAGGGAAAGCTCGTTTTTTATCGAAACGACGGTACCCCCCAGGTTCCTTTATGGAATTTGGCATCGGAGAATTTCGATTCCATCGACGTTGGATGGTACAGCGCACCTACCTTTGGCGATTTAGACTTGGACGGGGATTATGACCTTTTGATCGGGAATGGAGACGGGAGAGTCTTTTTCTATCAGAATGACGGTACTCCTCAAGCTTATTCATTTACTTATATCTCTGATTTTTATAACTCCATTGACGTAGGTGATCGGGCAACTCCCATGCTGGGGGACTTTGATTCGGATGGTGATTGGGATCTATTACTGGGAGAGTCTGAAGGGGGCCTCCACTTTTACCGGAATCTGACATTAAACCGCATTAAAGGTAAGGTTACTGACGAAGCGGATAAACCATTGATGAACGCAGTAGTTCATCTTATCGGGCTAAAATCCAATAGCACCTTCACCGATTCCTCTGGTTCCTATGAATTTGTCGGTTTACCAGTAGGAGACTACTGCGTTTTTCGAGCACAAGGATCATTCAAGTATTGTTTTGCTCCTCTGGATTCAGATACATACGAGGTTAACTTTGTTGGAACTACCGAGGTGGAAGAGCCATCTGGACAATGTTCCCCTAATCACTTCCAGCTTTTTCCCAACTATCCCAATCCCTTCAACCCATCCACCAATATTTGCTATTTTTTGCCTCAAGAAGCGAAAGTGACACTGATTATCTACAACCTGAAAGGCGAACAGGTAAAAGTACTGGCAGATGGATTTCAAACCAAAGGTGAGAAAAGAACAATTTGGGATGGGAAAGATTCACAGGGTAATCAAGTCGCCAGCGGGGTATATCTCTGTAAACTCCAAACTGGGAATTGGAGCAAAAGCATAAAAATGCTTTTGTTAAAATGAAAACTCTAACCATCCCCTAATAGTTCATATTAAGGCTGGATATTATTTCATCCAACAGCCAACATGCTAAGCAAAAATGCAGGTAAAAAGCAAGTGGTTAAATACTCTCCGCTTAATTACCTGGGGAACCACTCCTTATAGCCACATCCGCATGTCTCGGATGATACCGGGGGAGGGCCGGAGCGGAACAGATAGTTTATCAGATATACCACGTCACTGATATTCACCAAACAATCACAGTTTACATCTCCAGCTCTCAATGGATCGGGAGATTGATCACCTTTAAACAGATAGTTGATCAGGTACACTACATCTCCAACATTCACTGTACAATCCGAGTTAACATCACCGCTATTTAAGGTTATTTGCACTTCACATTTTCGATAACCCAGAAGGTTCCAGTTGGAGTCGAAGAAGTATAGTGATACGCCTCCGGCAGTTCCAAGAACACTGGTATCCGGAGTGATAATCACCACCGAATCAGGTATCCCGCCATTATAATAAATAGACCAATGCCATCGCTGGCTCGGCATGTATTCCAACGTCTCCACATGAGCAGGAGTTGTGTTTAAATTCATTGGAAATACGTAACGCATGGAATCTGGTGGACATATCCGCTGAGTGAAACTGAAGGTGGCATCCATCGAATGGCTGCAGCAGTTGGAATAGAATTTGGTCAAGAGGTACCCGGATCCAGGTCCTGGTACAATGAAACTTGCTTGAGCCGTGGTGGTGTCTTGAGGCAAAAGATTTTTCCATAGATAACTGGTTGCAAATTGAACCAGAGTGGGTCCTTGTCCGAATCCGGCTCGATAGAATTTGACAAACTGGGCAGTGCATGCTTGGGCATTATTGTTTTTGATTAATAGTTTGACTGTATGGGTGCCGCCGATAGGGAGCAGCGTGTCAGGAAGGACTGTTAAATCTGTGCTGAAGAGAATGCAAGGATCAAGGTTGCAAACATGTCTAAAATGATGATTGAAAAATTCAAAATCCCAGTAGTTCACCGCCCCGTTACAGTTATAATCATTACACGGATCCATACCAGTATAATGCCAATCATCTGAGGTCACAACCTGATTACCATCCGAATCCAAGCCCTTTATATTAACATATCCTATCAAGCCGCAACCTGCCATTACTTTAACATAGAAGGTGTTATTGCAACCTCCGGCATGTAGGTGAAAAGTGATAACTCCATTCGCATCAGAAGGACCATCCGGAAGAACAATAGGCCAGGATGTTTGAGCTGGACAGGCAACGATACCAGTGCAGCCTGTGAAATCCAACCATACGTTAGAATAAGCTGATACCGGTTGCCCTCTTGAATCTTTCAAATATACTCTGAATGGAACATCACCCAAGGGGCATGTTACTAAACAGGGATCAGAGTAAGAGTTGTTACAGTTTACCCTCTCACCGCATGCATCAACCAAATGAGGATGAATGTCATCTCCATGATAACTTGCCAATCCATAATTGTCGACTGCCCGCAAATAGTAGTCGAAACCCTGCGCTACAACATACGATCCAGGCACATACCCAAAAAATTGATCGATTCCAGAATTATTCATGGTGGTATCCTGGTATAATATATCTCCTCTCTTTCGGTAGTACAGATGTACTGCATCTACCCAGTTGGTTGAATCTGTAACCTTACATTTTATGAGGAAATCTACCCCCGGACTGAGACAGGTATCGGCTGGATACCAGACGTTTACGAACCTGGGAGCCTTGTTGGGACAGATCGGTATCTGGCGAGGATAGATATACGGGTTTTCTGGTGGATCTGAAACAGTGATTTGTCCATCGGTAGCAGTTAAGTAATAATCCATACCCGCAGTACCCAATGGGATTGCCGAGCTGGGAATCGTGGCTCGATACAAGCTGTCTACCACCCGGGTCATAGATACCTGGGTATAAGGAGCGCTGCTTCCAGTTATTCTATAGTATAAAAGAACACTCTGTACAAAAGGGGAACAGGTGTCAATTGCTGTAGCCTCGATGATCAAATCCTGATAATACGGTTGACAGTTGGCACCGAGCTGAATGGTAGCTGGGGTCCGAGCAAGTATTATGGGACAAGGCTCAGAGTAGTAACCTGTATCACAAGGCCAACAAGACAGATCTTTTCTGCATACTATCACTTGGTGATTCGTTCCATTTAATACGGTATCAGGGCTGGCATAAACAATGACATATCTACCGCATAATCGGTTTTTTATCCGGTGATAAATACTGTCTATCTGAGCAGCAGTCGGTGCATAGTAATAATTTCCTCCCGTATTGTTGGCCAAACACATTAATGGTTCAGGCCACGCGCTGGAGCCAAGTGCAATACTGTAGATGGGAAAACCACAAAGGTTGGCATAGGATGCCACAGAATCGCAATCATCCTGCCAACCATCTGTAGTGCCATCCGGTGGAGGCCAACAATATTCGCTATTATTCTCCAGACCATCAGTGAAACCTATGACTGCTTTACTGCCCAATTCCGTACAGGTCAAGTTCACCCCTAACCAGAAGCCATCAAACATAGGAGTGTTGTCATCGGCAGTAACCGCATTGATGGCATTGATAAGCAAGGTCGTGTCGCTTGTGAAATTTTGCTCGGTTTTCACACAATCAATATAACCACCATAGGAAGCTATCGCTACACGATCATATACTTTCATATTACGCACAAAACGTCTGGCAGCTTCCTTTGCCTGATCCAGAGGAGTTCCATACATGCTTCCGCTTCTATCTATAACCAAGCAAACCGACATGGGGCAGTATCCTGTGTCCAGAGGCATAACCTGGAAATTCAAATTCTGCCCATCCTGGTATACACAAAAATCATTTTCGTTGAGCCCCGGAACAGGATTCCCGCTTACATCCACTACATCCATATAAACTTTAATAACCGGAAATGCGGATGGATCAATCTGGGACATATTCAACAAACGCATAGTCTCCGTGGCTACGATGGTACGAGCGGTGTCAACGTACCGCTGTAGTTCATACAAGCCGTTTGAAGCGAAAGCTTGCACTATGGTGAATGCGTAATTGGCATTAGGATCACTTCCGGCCGGAATCTTTCTGGCTGTCACAATCTGGCTGCGGTCTACGATCGAATCCGGATCCCAAACCATGCCGGGTACATTGACCTTAGCCAGCTGATAGAACATACCATCGTACCAGCCCCAAGGGGGCCGCTTG
Organism: uncultured candidate division Zixibacteria bacterium; assembly: GCA_903908285.1. Taxonomy (GTDB): domain Bacteria; phylum Zixibacteria; class MSB-5A5; order MSB-5A5; family SM1-73; genus CAIVRH01. The sequence goes on along the minus strand of CAIVRH010000003.1, from coordinate 2,551 downwards.
TAAACCGTGCTGTCATTACGTACGTTGTAGGTCCCGAAAGGCACGCTGCTTTCACCAGACCGAGGACCTTGAATCAGAGCCATACCAGCATAGTAATCATTATACGCGGGATGGGCGCCGGTCCAGTCCCAGCCTCGGGTCCAGGCAATATTGTTGGTAGCATCGTATCCCGCCCGGTTTCTGCCGCTTTGTCCACAGCAGGTGTCATAAGGAGCATCGATGTCCATGAAACTGCCGATGTAGGTATCTTCATAGCCGGTAAATGTCGGGTTAGTGGGCCACCAGCTAGGAGCATTGTGCCTTTCCACGGTTACGTACTCAATAACCAAATGCTGGCGAGCTGCTGAAGCGTTGGATTTGAATAAAAGAATCTCTCTGGACATCTCCCACCACCACCACTTGGGATTCATTGGTGGATTCAGATCATGTATATAAACGTTTGAAGTAGACACAACCCAATGATCGTTGGCTTCAGTAATATGAAGTCTGTCTTGAGCACCGGCATGTTGGTCATTGTTACCATAATATCTGCCTACCAAGGTATCACCGGAGATGGTAGTAGCCACAAATGGTCCGCCCTGGAAGAATACCTCGTGAACGGTGTCGGGGAAGTTTCCGATATCATGAACCCACTCTTGAGAGTTGGCGTTGACGTAGAACCGCAAATAATAGTTCTCCAGACTGTCGTAAGTAACCGGGTCTCTGGGGCATTCATAGTAATCGTTCGCCACTACACCCTGAACCGGCATATACTCTATTTTACCTGTACCTTCATTGGTGGCGAGGATGATGTTGCCGTCGATGAAGGTGCCGTTGCAAGCGCCGGCACCGTTGATGACCGCGGTCACATCATTGGATGTTCCGGGCGCCAGGACGGTAGATCCAACGTTACATATAATGCAGGGATCGTCCGTGGTTACGCTGTAAACCAAGTTGGCGTTACCGATGCTTTTTACCGTAAAGACCAAGGATCTGTTTCCGCCCGGGGTGACTTTCAGCGGGGGTCCGGTCCATGCCGCTGGTGACTTAATGACCCAAACACCCTGAGAAAAGAGGCCAACCGGCCATCCCTGGAGTTCATAATAAAACACCGGGTTGTCCGTCCAACCGCCTTGGGCGTGAACGCAGCTGCCGGCATCCTTATCGCAAATATACGACAATTGCAGATTGCCATTATACATATTCGACGCTTGCGATGACCAATCCTCGGATACGCATGCTCCCGCGGCACAACCGTTGGTATTGGTGCCGGTCAGGTTATATTTTTCTGACCAGGAAAATCCGCCGTTATTGCTGCCGCATCCCCAGAGATCGCCGTTGCCGATTGTTCCCGCGGATACGTCCGTGCTATCGAACTGAACCCAGGTGGTGTACAAGTAAACCGAATCACCCGTTGGATGATAAACCGGGTCCTGAGCCGAAATGCCTATTTTGGCTATATTCAAGTGGTGAGCCACCGGATAGGTATAATCCTGTAGCTTGAAGGCAATCATGCTCTTTCCATCCTTCTTGCTCCAGTGATACAGATACGACCGGTAATATAAAGTGAGTGGATCAGCCGGACCCCCCCATACTCCCGCGCTCCAAACGATGTGCAGGCTGTCCTGATAATCATAACAGGCCGCCACATCCCGGTAAGCTCTCTCCAGATCGGATGAGCCATATTGGGTGATGTTATGCTTGATGGGAGGCCACTGGGTTCCATCGATCCAGTCGTTGCCGCAGTTATTCGATTCAAAATACCAAACGTCCATGAAGTAATCGCATGATCCGGCAGGGTCATTGGGTTTTGTATAAACCACCGCCACGCTCTTGGATACCGGCGAAACCGCCACTATCGGGCTGACTTCGCAGGATGAATCGAACGAGCTGACGGTGAAGAAAGTTGAAGGATGAGTGATTCCCATTACCGACTTAAAGGTCTGGGTGGCTCCGCCCCTGAAGGTTTGGCAGATCATGGTGTCGGCAGTTCCGGGCCCTTCTTTTATGTAGCATCGCTCATAAATCATCAACGCCGGATCCGTGCCCGTGGTGATACCTTCCTGCGCCACCACGTGGATGTAATCTCTGCTGGTGATCGGATCGTACTGGGCCTCTCCCTTGGGCCATTGTCCCGGGTTGCCGGAAGTGGCACCCTCGATGTAGTCCGGAATATCCCAATGACGGTTCCAGCTGTTGCCGCATGCCTCGTCTTCCGCGGCAATGCTGCTGTACCAGGTCGGGGTCCCGGCGGTGCGGTGATAAATAAGGATCGAGGTCCCGTCAGACAGGTGCGTCTGGTTGGGATATCCCGCATTCTTATTGATTCCACCGTCCGCATCAATGTAGCCAATCCAGCTCAAAGGCGCTGCGCTTGCAGGCGCTTCGTTGGATTTTACATAGCGGTAATTCGGTGCGCCATATACTCCGGCGGTGTAATGCCAGGTGGTATGACGGCAGCCGTCGCTGCTGACCGATATCATCCGGCCCATGGAGCCGTTGGCCTGGTAGTCGTACCAGGTGTCACCGATTTGGCTATGCTCTATAATGGGGATGATGGTGCTAACACCTT
>CAIVRH010000002.1 GCA_903908285.1 uncultured candidate division Zixibacteria bacterium | reverse complement strand
CCCCCAAAAAAAATAGGGCGAGCAAGGTGCTCGCCCTACGATTTTTTACTTTTATCTGTTGGCCGTCTTTGCAATCGACGGTGGACCGTTGACAGTGGACGTTATTTCATCAACACCATCTTCTTTATGTCGGTATACACCCCCGCCTGCATCCGGTAGAAGTATATGCCGCTGGATACCGATCTCCCGCTCTCGTCCGTGCCATTCCAGTCCGCTGAATATACTCCCGGCTTCATATCTTCATCCACCAGGACTTTGATTTTCTGTCCAAGGATATTGAAGATCTCGATTTTCACATGGCTGGATTTGGAGAGGCTGAATTGGAAATTGGTAACCGGGTTGAAGGGATTGGGGTAATTTTGAGAAAGAGAAAATTCCGAGGGTCTGGTTTGGTCGGAACTATTAACTTCCCTAACGTCGCTCGGGGCAAAATTGAAGCAAACCCGATAATAAGAGTTTCCAGTTCCCGGCCTGGGCTTCTTTGCGATCCCTTTCCCGCACACACCTGAAGAGTTTTCTAACACCCCCCAAGCCAAATTACTGGAGGGAGGCCACCAGCAGGTATCTATGCATATCTGCATGGAATCCTCAAGTTTAAAAGTGAGGGTAGTCAAAAGAACTCTGCTCCCCTCCCACCATCTCTGATCTTCTCCTCCTGTAGGAATAAAACTCATCCATATATGAGGGGGAATAAAGGCAGAATCCTTGTTGTGTTGATCCGGAGGCCAGATCTCCCAAACCTCCCATGAGCTGTCACTTGTCATCGATGCCAATCTGGTGTCCCATTCTCCACCCTGTTCCTGTTCATAGAGCCACATCATCCGGTTCGTATCCCCGTCCAGATGACGAAACATGCTTCGGGGATTAGAGAAACTGAATAGAACATTCCAATAGGCACTCAAGCTGCAGTATTTGGTCGGATTACTGTGGGTGTAGCACAGCGGAATGCTAAAACCATTTATCGAATCACAGGCATCAGCTAAATCAGAGGTAACGTAGATGGGAACCCGGATATAATATGGACCCGTGCCCGGGGTGAATTGTTTCAAGTCGTCTTGCCAGGGTTCGATATATATGGTGTCGCAATTCCCTCAATCCAAAGGGTCCTAGGGGCAAGCACCCATGGCATTTATTCTAATAGCACAAACCAAAAATATCAATAAAATCAGCCGAACATTCTTCATATAAACAACTCCCTTCGATTTTGAGAAAACTCTTTTCTCTTTTCATACCATACCACATGGTAAATAAGATGTTGGGATAACTGTTCTTTCTTTGAAGTTCTATCGGTCAAAGACTCCCTTTAAATTACGAAAATAAACAACAAAAAGGCAGTTCCGATTTACTATCGGGACTGCCTTAAATCCGTTTAATCCGTTAAAAAATAAGGCGAGCAAGTCGCGCAACCAAGGCATTACGCTTTGGCGAATACTAAGCATTTTGATTTCAATCGGAGACGTCCTTCGATCCTTCTATAAAACTCAGGATACCAAGCGACATGTCCTGAAGCAGAGCTGAAGGGCTTGTCTTGAGGTAAAGCCGAAGGAGGTCGAAGCACAAAGTCAGGGATCAACCGTAAAGCCTCTGTTATACGCTGAATTCGCTGTTTACCCCATAGAACTCACCCCCTATTTCCCCTTCAGGGTGAATCCCTTCAGGATGAACCCCTCTCTTTCTAAGAGAGGGGGATTTAAGGGGGTGAGTTCCCGTCAAAATAAATAGGGCGAGCAAGGTGCTCGCCCTACGAGTTATTATTTTCATCTGTTGGCCGTCTTTGCAGTCGACCGTGGACCGTTGACTGTGGACGTTACTTAAGCAGTACCATCTTCTTCATGGCCGAGAACTCTCCTGCCTGCATCTTGTAGAAGTATAAGCCGCTGGATACCGACTTACCGCTCTCGTCCGTGCCATTCCAATCCGCCGAATATACTCCCGGCTTCATATCTTCGTCCACCAGGGTTTTGACTCTCTGTCCCACGATATTGTACAGATCAATCTTCACATGGGTTGCTTGAGAGACCCTGAATTGGAAATTTGTAACCGGGTTGAAGGGATTGGGATAATTTTGAGAAAGAGAAAATTCCGTGGGGTGGGTTTCATGGTTCTCCTCAATTTCTCTCACATCTTGGCTTCCGTGAGGAAAGCATACCTGAAAGCTTGACGTGCCGGTTCCGGATCTGGGAATCTTGGTTTTAGCATATGAATCCTGGTCATTAACAGTAAAAGCTAAACGACTTGAAGGTGGCCAGAAACAGGTGTCTATACAGATATTCATGGTATCTTCAAGCTTCATAGTCATGGTTGCAATAAGAATCCTGCTCCCCGCTATAAACCGTTGATCCTCTGAACCGCTAGCAATCATAATGAGCCAGAAATGAGAGGTACCATCCAAATCCAAAGATACCGTACTCCATTCAGCACCTTCTCCTAAATCGTAAAGGTCCATCATCCAGTTATGCACTGTGGCAGTAGCAAGATCCGGCATGTGACGCAAAATGTTTCGGTTTATTTTGGTTGGGGTATACAGGACTTCGTTCCAGTATGTACTCACACTGCAATACTTGGATAGATTGGTGTTATGAGTATAGCATAGAGGTATACAAAAACCAGAGATAGAATCGAAAGCACCAGCTATATCGGCAGTGATATAGATGGGAACTCTAACAATATGCACTCCGGTCCGTTCCCAGGCAGTGTCTGCAATATCAGGCGCCCATGGTTCTATATATATGCTGTCGCAGGTACCCCGGTCCAAAGTATCCTGCGGGCAGTAGCCCCAGGCGCTTGTGCCCAGAGCACAAACCAATAAAACCGCTAAAATCAGAAAGTCCCTTTTCATCTCATTACTCCTTATATTTTAAAAAGTTTTCTCCCTAAAATTTATTCCCTTTCCTTTACCAAATAAGATACGTTATCCCGCTCTCCTTTGAGCAGGAAAAACACCAATTAACATAACAAGTTTGAATCATTAATTATTTTTTAACCTCTCGATCACCTCCTCGAGGAAGATCTTAAAGCTATATTTTCTCTCTCAATAGTATATAAGACATTGAATTAAACTTGTCAATAGAAAAATTATACAAAACCAATTTTTTTGAAGATATATTCGAATTGCCCTCTGTTTAAGCAAGAGGGATGGTGAAAGGTTCACTTAAAAGTACAGTAGATATAATTCCCCCCGGCTAAAACCGGGGGTTATCCCCTTTCATTTCCTCTCTCGAAAAAGAAACAAAAAAACCAAGGAGCAGCCTCAGAAAGAAGCTGCCCCTTGGCATTTCTCTTACAGCCCCTCTTAAAAACCCGGGGAGCTGTTTAAATCATCTCTAACCGATTACCAGCCGCCAGAACACCTTGGAATAGGTCCGTTCTTGTAGAGGTAAGAGATCAAAGTTACGATATCTCCGATCTCGATCACTCCGGTGTTGTTGGTGTCTCCGCGCATCTTTGGATCGACCGGTGGCGGACCATTCTTGTAGAGGTAGCTGATCAAGGTAACGATATCTCCGATCTCGACTACCCCGGTGTTGTTGGCGTCACCGCACAAAATAAAGGGATTAGCGGTGGTTGCCACCCAGTTGCGGGCAGCCTCCACTCGAGCCTGCAGGCTATTCGGTCCGAGAGCCAGTCCGGAAGTGCCTACGGCTTCCACTATAGTGAAGTAAGCTCTGGCATTGGCATCGGCTCCGGCTGCAATCTTTTGCGCAGTTACAAACTGGCTGCGGTCTACGATCGAATCCGGATCCCAAACCGTGCCGGGTACATTGAGCGAAGCAAACTGATAGAACTTACCGTCGTACCAGCCCCACGGGCTACGTTTGTAAACCGTGCTGTCATTACGCACGTTGTAGGTTCCATAAGGCGTAGTGCCTGGCGTTCCGCCGTTAATCAGAGCCATACCCGCATAGTAATCGTTATACGCGGGATGGACGCCGGTATAATCCCAGCCTCGGGTCCAGGCGATTTTGTTGGTGGCATCGTATCCCGCCCGGTTTCTGCCGCTTTGTCCGGAGAGGGTGTCCCACGGAGCATCGATGTCCATGAAAGAACCGATGTAGGTATTTTCATAGCCGGTAAACGGCGGCTGAGAGGGCCACCAGCTCGGGGGAGCATGTCTCTCGACGATGATGCGCTTGATCACGCAATTCTGCAGATCAACGGAAGCGTTATCTTTGAAAAAGACGTTCTCGTGCGTGATCTCAAACCACCACCACTTGCTGTCCACGGGTGGATTTATATCGTGTATGGAAACGTTCGAGCTGTACGTCAGCCAGTGGTCGGAGAGAGACTGCAAATGCAGGTAATCACGGGCCAGGGCATGCTCGTCGTTGTTTCCATAATAGCGGCCTACCAGGGTATCGTTAGCTTGCGTGGTAGCAACAAAAGCTCCGCCCTGGAAGAATACCGCGTGAACGGTGTCGGGAAAGTTTCCGATATCCTCCATCCACTCTTGAGTGTTGGCGTTGACGTAGAACCGCATATAATCGTTCTCCAGGCTGTCGTAAGTAACCGGGTCTCTGGGGCATTCATAGTAATCGTTCGACACTACCGCCTGAACCGGTATATACTCTATTTTACCTGTACCTTCATTGGTGGCGAGGATGATGTTGCCGTCGATGAAGGTACCGTTGCAAGCGCCGGCACCGCTGACGATCGCGGTCACATCATTGGATGCTCCGGGCGCCAGGGGGGTAGCTCCAACGTTACATATAATGCAGGGATCGTCCGTGCTTACGCTGTAAATCAAGTTGGCGTTACCGATGCTTTTTACCGTAAAGACCAAGGTTTTGTTTCCGCCCGGGGTGACTTTCATCGGGGGTCCGGTCCATGCCGCTGGTGACTTAATGACCCAAACACCCTGAGAAAAGAGGCCCACCGGCCATCCCTGGAGTTCATAATAAAACACCGGGTTGTCCGTCCAAGCACCCTCGGCGTGAACGCAGCTGCCGGGATCCTTATCGCAAATATACGACATCTGCAGATTGCCATTATACATATTCGCCGACTGCGATGACCAATCCTCGGCCACGCATGCTCCCGCGGCACAACCGTTGGTATTGGTGGTGGTCAGGTTATATTTTTCTGACCAGGAAAATCCGCCGTTATTGCTGCCGCATCCCCAGAGATCGCCGTTGCCGTGGGTTGCCGCCGATACGTCCGCGCTGTCGAACTGAACCCAGGTGGCATAGAGGTAAACCGAATCGCCCACCGGATGATAAACCGGGTCCTGGGCCGAAATGCCTATTTTGGCTATATCCAAGTGGTGAGCCACCGGATAGCAATAATCCTGTAGCTTGAAGGCAATCATTTTCTTTCCGTCCTTCTTGCTCCAGTGATACAGATACGACCGGTAATATAAAGTGGTCGGATCAGACGGGCCTCCCCATACTCCCGCGCTCCAAACGATGTGCAGACTGTCCTGATAATCATAACAGGCCGCCACATCCCGGTCGGCTCTCTCCAGATCGGTTGAGCCATATTGGGTGATGTTATGCTTGATGGGAGGCCACTGGGTTCCATCGATCCAGTCGTTACCGCAGTTATTCGACTCAAAATACAGAACGTCCTGGAAGTAATCGCATGTTCCGAGAGGGTCAGTGGGTTTCAAATAAGCCACCGCCACTTTCTTGGATACCGGCGAAACCGCCACTATCGGGCTAACTTCGCAGGAAGAATCGAACCAGCTGACGGTGAAGAAAGTTGAAGGATGAGTGACTCCCATTACCGACTTAAAGGTCTGGGTGGCTCCGCCCCGGTAGTTCTGGCAGATCATGGTGTCGGCAGTTCCGGGTCCGTCTTTTATGTAGCATCGCTCATAAATCATCAACGCCGGATCCGTGCCCGTGGTGATGCCTTCCTGCGCCACCACGTGGATGTAATCTCTGCCGGTGATCGGATCGTACTGAGCCTCTCCCTTGGGCCATTCTCCCGGATTCACCAAAGCGGTACCTTCGATGAAGTCCGGAATATCCCAACGACGGTTCCAACTGTTGCCGCATGCCTCGTCTTCCGCGGCAATGCTGCTGTACCACATCGGACTGCCGGCGGTGCGGTGATAAATAAGGATCGAGGTCCCGTCGGACAGGTGCGTCTGGGCGGGATATCCCGCATTAATATTGGTTCCACCGTCCGCATCAATGTAGCCAATCCAGCTCAAAGGCGCTGCGCTTGCAGGCGCCTCGTTGGATTTTACATAGCGGGGAAACGCTGTCCCATATACACCGCCGGTGTAATGCCAGGTGGTATGACGGCAGCCGTCGCTGCTGACCGATATCATCCGGCCCATGGAGCCGTTGGCCTGGTAGTCGTACCAGGTGTCACCGATTTGGCTATGCTCTATAATGGGGATGATGGTGCTAACACCTT
>CAIVRH010000001.1 GCA_903908285.1 uncultured candidate division Zixibacteria bacterium | reverse complement strand
ATTATGGATATCTTCTTTTGTAAACAGAGAATTACACATATTAACTTGAAAGAAAAATGATCCTAATGTATAATACAAATGTGTTACCCATGTCCCCGAACACCTGTTACCCTTCTCTCTGGTCTATACATGGGGAGAGGGTAGGGTGAGGGGGAAAATACAACAAAGTAAATAGTAATATTTCCTCTTTCGTTAGAGGAGTGGTAAGAGGATTTTATGGCTTTTCCCAATAAGGTGAAAGAGTTTTATTACGACACAAAAAGCTAAAGGAGAGTCTATGGTTCCCGCTGACACTCTGCCTACCACTTTCGTGCAATGTTGTAACTCATGCACCTTAGCCAGCTATGCTATTGCATCTTATCATTTTACTCGCTTGAATATTTATAATTTCTTTTTAGGTTATTGTAAACACTTTGACATTAAGGCATCTTCTGATCAGGATGCAGAACGAAAATATGACGTACATTTTCAGAAGGAGTGGAAGACTAGGAATTGTAGTGGTTATAAAATAATAAAGGAGCTTCACAACAATTCTTCGGAGCAGGTATTTGTTCAAAGCAGAGCTATGTTTGGAGTAGAAATCATCCAAGATACTACTTCTTGCCTTCATCGGATTGAAGATAAGTTAAAGATTGAGGAGGTATTAATCAGTATTACATTTGTTGTTAATAAGCAGGGTGTACATTCTTGTTGTGTTGGGTTAGATGAACAAGGCTTCTACATGATCGAGACAAGGCGAGGCCCTCACACGATAGGGATTAGTCGGATCAAAAATATTAAGGCTCTAGGAGATCTTCGGGATTCATTACTCATAATTCCAAATTCCACAAATCAAGAATAATCAGGAGGATTTTATGGCGTATCCGAGTAATGCCAAAGAATATTACCAGAATGAGTTGAAGGGAATCAAAGAGGCGGGTTTAAACAAGGAAGAAAGATACATTCACTCTCCGCAGGGTGCGGACATCAAGGTGGAATTTCCCAGTGGGGCGCCGGAGAAGGAGGTCATCAACTTTTGTGCCAATAACTACCTGGGGCTTTCCAGCAATCCGGAAGTGGTCAAAGCCGCCCACCAGGGGCTGGATGCCCGGGGATATGGCATGTCATCGGTCCGGTTCATCTGCGGAACCCAGGATATTCACCGGGAGCTGGAAAACAAATTTTCCAAATTTCTGGGGACCGAAGACACCATCCTTTTCCCCTCCTGCATGGATGCCAATGCGGCGGTTTTCGACGTCCTTTTGGACCGGCAGGATGCCATGATCGCCGATAAACTGGTGCATGCCTCGATCGTGGACGGGATGAGACTGTGCAAAGCCCAGCAGTACGTTTACAAGCACTCCAACATGGAACATCTGGAGGAGAAACTGCAAGAATCGCAGGAAAATCGTTTCCGGATGATCATCACCGACGGGGTCTTCTCCATGGACGGCGATATCGCCAAGCTGGATAATATCTGCGACCTGGCGGAAAAATACAACGCCATAGTCCTGGTGGATGACTCCCATTCCACCGGCTTTGTGGGAAAAACCGGGCGGGGAACGCATGAACATTGCGGTGTAATGGGCAGGGTCGATCTGATCACCACCACCATGGGCAAAGCGTTGGGGGGTGCGTCGGGTGGTTGTGTCAGCGGGCGGAAAGACATGATCGATCTGTTGCGCCAGAGAGCCCGGCCCTATCTTTTCTCTAACACCGTCCCTCCGGTGATCGTCTCCGCCGCCAGCAAGGTTCTGGATGTGATCTCCAAGACCACGGAAAGAAGGGATAAGCTGGAGAAGAATACCCTCTATTTCCGTAAAAGGATGACCGAAGCGGGATTCGACATCAAGGAAGGGATTCATCCCATCGTCCCGATCATGCTTTACAATGCCAAGCTGGCTTCCGATTTCGCCAAGGACCTGTACTACGAAGGGATCTACGTGATCGGATTTTTCTTCCCGGTGGTGGCTAAAGGAGAAGCTCGAATCCGGGTCCAGATCTCCGCGGATCACGAGATGGAGCATTTAGACAAAGCCATTACCGCCTTCACCAAAATCGGCAAGAAATACGACATCCTGGGAAAAGGGAAGAAAGATATAGTCGAAAAATACGGATTATAAGTTTGTAGGGGCAACTTCCCGCCGTGGCGGGATATGCCACAAGAGTTGCTCCTACAAATTAACGCGCAGAGACAAGGCTTTATACCTTGGTTTCTAACCTCACCCCCTCTTATCCCCCTCTCCATGAAACGGAGAGGGGGACCGAGGGAGAGAGGTTTTTTATTGCGTAGCCAAGGCTTCATGCCTTGGCGATCGTGGAGATGATATTTACACCGGTATGCCGTCCTTCGACTTCACTCAGGACAAGTGAAGGTTGTCTGTGCATTACAGAGTAATTTGCTTCTTGGTCAGGGGATACCCTCTCCCCTGACTTTTTTTGTCATCCACGAATTTATATCTTGCCAAGTATAGTAAAACTCCTATTTTATTAAAAAAAGCAAACCTAAAACCTTCATGGAGGTTTTCTATGAATCGT